>NZ_JAATEJ010000011.1 GCF_012034175.1 Actinacidiphila epipremni | reverse complement strand
GGCTGCGCTGCTCCACCGGGTCGCCCAGGATCCACACCCCCGAGCGTCCCTCCACCCGCGTCGTCTCCAGGCCGAAGTCCGCCGCCGTGAGGATCAGCGCCTCCTCCACGCAGCGGACGTGCGCCACGACGTCCACCGGGCGGGGCAGCTTCAGGATCGGGTAGCCGACGAGCTGGCCCGGGCCGTGCCAGGTGATCTTGCCGCCGCGGTCGACGTCCACGACCGGCGTGCCGTCCAGCGGGCGCTCGCTGTCGGCGGTGCGCCGCCCCGCGGTGTAGACCGGCGGGTGCTCCAGCAGCAGGCAGGTGTCCGGGATCTCGTCGGCGAAGCGCGCGGCGTGCACGACGCGCTGCCGCTGCCACGCCTCCTCGTACTCCACGGCGTCGGCTCCGAAACCCAGGTGAACGAACTGCAGCTCACGCACGACGGCGACTCCTCTGCGGTGGCGGTGCGGTGGCCGCGTACGTGGCGTACGGGCCTCGTCAACTGTACGGCGGCGCGCGGGCGCGGCCGGGTCCGGGGCGACGGCCATAGCACGCCGGCTTGCGCCGGTGCGGGCGGCTTGCCCGGCAATGCGGAGTGTTGTCGCTCAATCGGACGAATATGCGGCTCTTGTGGCAAGAGGGGCAGCGGTGACCGTTACATTCACGCCGATCCGATCACCCCGCAGAGGAAGTGGGCCGCACCGCCGATGACCGACCGTGTCACGCAGCGAACCCCCGACGGACCCTCAACCGGCCCGGCGCACCCCGCCACCCCGGGCCCACGCCCGCCCGCGACCCCCGACCCCGCGCCCGCCCCACCCGGCGGCACACCCGGGGCCCCCTCCGACTCCGGTACGCCCGCCGGTACGGCCTCCGGTACGTCCGCCGGTACGTCGCCGGGTCCGGCCTCCGTCACGGCCACGGGTACGGCCTCCGGTACGCCCGCCGGCGGCGGCCGGGCCGGCGGGCGTACGCAGCGCCGCAACACCCGGCTCGCCGAGCTCATCGCCGAGGCCGGCTTCTCGCACGCCGGCCTCGCCCGCCGGGTCGACCGGCTCGGCCAGGAGCACGGCCTCGACCTGCGCTACGACAAGACCTCCGTGACACGCTGGCTGCGCGGCCAGCAGCCGCGCGGCACCACGCCCGCGCTCATCGCCGAGGTCTTCACGCAGCGGCTCGGCCGCCGGCTGTCCGCGCAGGACCTCGGCCTCGACGCGTGCGCGCCGGTGTACGCGGGCCTCGAATACGCCGCCGGCGCGGCGGAGGCGGTCGACATCGTGAGCGGCCTGTGGCGCAAGGACACCGGCAACCAGGCGGAGCTGCGCAAGATCGCCTTCAGCCCGGCCGGGCTGGTCGTCCCGAGCCGGGACTGGCTCATCGGCGCGGTGGACGAGCCGCTGCACCGCGTGGGGGCCACCACCGCGCCTGCGGCGACCCCGGGCGCCGGCCTCCCGGGTACGGGCCAGGGCGGCGGCCTGCGCGCCCCGGGCGCCGGCAACAGCCCGGGCACTGCCGCCCCCGGCCATGGCGCGGCCCTCGGGCGCGCCCCTGGCGCCGGCCACGCGGCACCCGGCGGGCCTGCGCCCGGGGCGCGGGTCCCCGCGCAGAGCCGCGGGGGCCGGCGCGGCGGGGCGCAGGACTTACGCGGTGCCGTGCCGCCCGCTGCCCCCGGCCGGGTCGGCGCCGGCGACATCGCCGCCCTGCGCGCGGTCGGCGACCTCTTCCGTACCCTCGACCACGCCTACGGCGGCGGCCACGCCCGCCAGGCCCTGGTGCGCTACCTGGAGCACGAGGCCGAGCCGATGCTGCGCGGCAGCTACGGCGAGACCCAGGGGCGCCGGCTCTTCGCGGCCGTCGCCGACCTCACCCGGCTCGCCGGCTGGACCTCGTACGACATAGGCGCGCACGGCCTGGCCCAGCGCTACTTCGTGCAGGCGCTGCGCCTGACGCAGGCGGCAGGCGACCGGGTCTACGGCGGCTACGTGCTGGTCACGATGAGCCGCCAGGCGGTGCACCTCGGGCACGGGCGGGAGGCGGTGCAGCTCGCCCGGGTCGCGCAGCAGGGCGTCGGCACGGCGGCGCCGCCCGCCGTACGGGCGCTGCTGCACGCGGCGGAGGCCCGCGGCCACGGCGTGCTCGGCGAGACCCGGGCGTGCACGGCGGCGCTGGCCCGCGCGGAGCGGGCCTTCGGCGCCGCCCGGCCCGGCGACGAGGTGCCCTCGTGGGCCCGGTTCTTCGACGAGGCGCAGCTCGCCGACGAGTTCGGGCACTGCCACCGCGACCTCGGCCAGCACCGGGCGGCCGTCGCGCAGGCCGAGCGCTCGCTGCAGCTGCGGGCGGCCGGCTACGCCCGCAGCCGGCTCTTCTGCCGTACGGTGCTGGCCTGCGCGCGGCTCGCCCTCGGTGAGCTGGACACCGCGTGCGCGCTGGGCGCGGAGGTCGTACGGCAGGCGGCGGACATGCGGTCGGTGCGTGCGGCGGAGTACGCCCGCGACTTCGCCCGCCGGCTCGACCCGTACCGCGACACGGCCGCGGCGCGCGCCTTCTTCACCCGGGCGGTGGCGCTGGGCTTCGCGCTGTGAGGCCGCCCAGGTGAGGCCGCGGCAGTGGAGGCCGCCGCGGTGAAGCCCGCCGGGCCCTGACGGGAGGTGTGCGTGCCCCCCGGCTTGCCCTTTCGTGCCGAGGTGCGCCCCCGGGGCGGATTCCGCCGCATTCGGCCGTGACGGACGGTATGTTCATCGTCACGGCTCGGGAGTCCGCCCGGGGCGCGGGAGCGGCACGGCCGGGGGGCCGGCCGGGGCGGGTCGGGGGTGCGGATGGCTGCTGCCGCCGTGGCCGGCGGGACGGACTGGGCGGAACGCATCCGCACCGGGCTCGTCGAACCGGTCGAGCGAGCGTTCCTGGGGCAGCGCGAGGTCGTGGAGCAGGCGGCGCTGTGCCTGCTCGCGGGCGGCCACCTGCTCGTCGAGGGGCCGCCGGGCACCGGCAAGACGACGCTGGCACGGGCCCTCGCCGCATGCGTACGCCCCGCCGCGGGCGCGCGGGCGTGGGGAAGGGTGCAGTTCACGCCCGACCTGCTGCCTGCCGATATCACCGGCTACGAACTCCCCTTGCTCACGGGCGAGTTGGGCGAATTCCGGCGGGGGCCGCTGTTCGCGCACGTCGTCGTCGCGGACGAGATCAACCGGGCCTCGCCACGTACGCAGTCCGCGCTGCTGGAGGCGATGGAAGAGGGCCGGGTGACGGTGGCGAACCGCAGCCATGCGCTGCCCGAGCCCTTCTTCGTCGTCGCGACGCAGAATCCGGTGGACCTGCACGGGACGTATCTGCTGCCCGAGGCGGAGATGGACCGCTTCCTGATCAGGACCGCGGTCGGCTTCCCGGCGCGCGAGGCGGAACTCTCCATCGCCGCGGGGCGGGTCGTCGACCCCGCGGACCTCGGTACGGCGCCGCTGACCGCCGCGGACATCCTGGCCGCCCGCGCTGCTGTCGCGTCCGTGGCGGTGACGGACACGCTCGTCGGGTACGCCCTCGACATCGCCGCGGCGACCCGCACTTCCTCCGCCTTCACGCACGGCGTGAGCGTCCGCGCCACTCGCGCGCTCGTCCGCGCGGCCCGCACCCGCGCCTTCCTCGCCGCCCGCCCCTACGCCGACCCGACCGACATCCAGGAGCTGGCGGTGCCCGTCCTCTCCCACCGCCTCCACCCCGCCGCCGCCCTCGAAGCCGGCCCCGCCCTCCGCGCCCTCCTGGCCGAGGTCCCGGCCCCGGAAAACGCGGCATGCGCACGGTGAGCCGCCGCTCGGGCCTGGAGGGCGGGCCACCTTCCGGTGGCGGTGGGCGGCTGGTCGCGGCGCTCTCTCCCTGGGCTTCGCCCGGGAGGTGCCCCCGCGTGTCCCGGAAAGCGACGTCCGGCGCCGATGTGCCGGAGAGGTGGTGACTGCTCCGTGAGGCTGTGGTCGTGGCGCGGCAGGTCGGGGTGGGGGCTCAGCGGAGGGGGGCGGTGGGTGTGCGGGGCCGGGGTCGTGGGCATCGTGCTGGGCGCAGGGGGTGGGGTGCACGCGTTGTACGGGGTGGGCGGGGCGGCCCTCGGCGCGGGCGTCGGGGCCCTGGCCCTCGCGCGGTTCGGGCGGCGGCCCGGCGTCGGGCGGGTCGGGTGCGGGGCGGACCGCGTCGCGCGGGGGGAGCGGGTTCGGCTCACGTACGAGGCCGCCGGCAGCGGCGGTGGCACGCCCCGCGTGAGGCTGGGGTTGCGGGAGGCCGGGGGGAGCCGGCGGCTGGAGGTCGGCGGGCGGGGGTGGCGGGCCGTCAGCCCTCCGCTGCCGCGCGGGGAGTGGCAGGTCGGGGAGGCCGTCGCGGAGTACGAGGACGTGCTCGGGCTCGCGGTGCGCAGGGTCGTGACCTCGCCGGCGGGCGGCACGGTGAGGGTGCGGCCCCGGCCGCCCGCGGGGGGCGTGCCCTGGGTCGGGCGGCTGCTCGGCCGGGAGGAAGCCGCCGGGTTCGAGATCCACGCCCTGCGGGGATATCTCCCCGGCGACGACCCCCGGCTCGTCGACTGGCGCAGCTCCCTGCGCACCGGCGCCCTCCAGGTGCGCGAGCGGCGGGACGGCGGCGCCGCGCCGGCCGTGGTGCTGCTCGACACCGCAGCGGAGGACGGCCCGGCGTTCGAGACGGCCGTGGACTGCGCGGCCGGCGTCGCGCTGAGCGTGCTGGACCTGGGGCGCCCGGTGGTCCTCGCGGGTGTCACCGCCGGACCCCGGCGTATCGAGCCGGGCCCCGGCGCGGCCGGCGTGGTCCTGGACCTGCTCACCCGGGTCCGCCCGCGGCCCGGCGCACCGGCCGCGCCCCCACCCGCCGGAGCCCTCACCGCCGGGTCCCGCAGCGCCGGAGCCCTCACCGTCGTGGCCACCACCCGCGACCCCGCCCGCTGGCGCCCGGCCCTGAGCGCCCCGCACGGCGCCGCCGTCTGCGTCCACGCCGTCCCGCCCGGCGCCCCGGCCCGCACCCCGCCGCAGGTCCCGGGCCTCCGCGTGCTGAGGGTGGCCGCCCCCGAGGACCTGGCGGGGGAGTGGTGAGGCAGCTCACCGACGCCCTGATGGCCGCGGTCGCCGCCGCGGGCCTCGCCGGTGTGCTGCTCACCGCCCGCCGGGCCGCCGGGCCGCTCCCCCGGGGCAGGGCCGCGCTCGCCCTCGCGGCCGTCGTCGGGCTCGCGGTCGCCGGCGCGCTCGTACGCGTACCCCGCCTCCTGCCGGAGCGGCACGCCGTGACGTCGAGCACGGCGGAGCCGGCCGAGGCCGACCCCCTCGCCCGGCTCCCGGAACTCGCCCGCACCCCCGACGCGCCGGTCCTGCGCGCCCGCACCCGCGGAGAGCCCCCGCGCACCTGGCCGCTGCTCGCGTACGGCAGCTACGACCCGGCCACCGGCTGGCACACCGGCACCGCCCTCACCCCGCTGCCGGCCACCGGCGACGGCGTACGCGTCGAGGTCACCCTCGCGCACCCGGCCCGCCTGCTGCCGCACCCTCCCGGCGTGACCGCCGGGCGCCCCGGCGGCCTGCGCCACGACGCCCGCGCCGAGGCCCTGCACAGCGCCACCCCCGCCGGCACGTACACCCTCCTCGCCGCGCCCCCACCGCGCGGCGGGCGCCCGCTCACCACCCCGCCCGGCACCGCATGCGCGGGGCCCGAACTCGGCGAACTCCTCACCCGGGTCGACAGGCAGGCCCCGCTCGCCGACCAACTCGCCGAGCTGGAGCAGGTGCTGGCCGCCGCGGGCAGTACGGACCCGGCGACCCGCCCGGTCGACGACGGCTGCCCGGCCGTCGCCCGTACCCTCGGCGAGGGCCACGGCACGAGCGACCAGTACGCCACCGCCTTCGCGCTCGCCGCCCGCATGCTCGGCGCCTCAAGCCGCGTGGTGGCCGGCTTCGCGCCGACCCGCCGACCGGCGGCGGACGGTACGGTCGAGGTCGTCGCCGGGGACGCGGTCGCCTGGCCGCAGATCGCATACGAGGGCGGCGGGTGGGTCGACTACTGGCCGCTGCCCGGCCGTACGGCACCCGGCGGCGCAGCTTCCGCCGGCGCCGGCCGCACCGCACCGCCCTCCGCCGCCACCCGCCCCCCGACCCCGCCGCACGCACCCGGCCGCCCGGTGTGGCCGCCGGCCCTCGCGGCGACGGCGGCCCTCGTCCTGCTGGCCGCCGCGACCGCCCTGACCGTACGGATCCGGCGCCGGCGAGCGGCCGAGCGCAAGGCGGCGGCCTGGTGGGACGGCCTCGGCCCGCGCGACCGTGTCCTCGCCCTGTGGCAACGCGCCCTGCGCGACAGCCCGTTGACGCCGACCCCGGCGACCCCGGCGACCGGCGCCCGTACGGTGGCGGCCTGCGCCGAATCCGCGCCACTGCGCGCCCTCGCCGCCCTCGTCGACCGCGCCCTCTACGCCCCGGACGGCGCCCCGGGCGCGGCGGAGGTCACCCGGGCCGCCGGTCTCGCGGCGGCCGTCCGCACCGAGGCCGGCTCCGGCGCCCGGCGTCCCAGGACGCCCGCCGCCGACCTGGTGGAGCTGCACGCCGCCTCCCGCGGCGGCCGGCACACCTGACGCCCGCCGGTGCGCCCTCAGCAGGCCCCCGCCTGCATGTTCACCGTCACCTCGTCGAGCTGCACACTGCCCGGCGGGACGGTGATCGGCACCCCGGGGGCCCAGGACGCCGCCTGGCGGGCGCCGCTGTCGGAGAGCCAGTAGGTCAGGATCTGCGCGGGGCCGTAGTCGGAGCAGTGGGAGCCGATCTGGATGTCCTTCGTCCAGGTCGTCGCGCTGACCTTCCGGGCGTGGCCGGGATCGACGGGGCTCGCCGCGTACATCGGCTTGTCCGCGAGCGGCATGCCCTTGCCGTCGGACAGGACGCGGATGACCACCCACAGCTGGCCCTCGCCCTTCTCCTCCGGATACGTGGCCGCCCGCAGCACGATCTGCGGGTACATCGAGGCGAGCGTGTCGCCGGTGCAGGGGAAGACGAAGCCCGCGCTGAAGCCGTGCGCCTTCTTCAGAGGGACGCACGGGGTGTCGCCGCGGGTCGGCGTCGGCGACGGGGAGTCGGTGGCCGTGGTCGTGGGGGCCGGGGGAGTCGTCGGCGCGGTGGTGACGATCGGCGTCGTGGGGCCCGGCGGCTTCGCGTCGGCGTCACCCCCGCCTCCGCCGCCGCGGGCGACGAACGCGCCGGCCAGGCCGATGAGCGCGACGAGCAGGGCGCTGCCCGCGCTGATCAGCGCGATCTGCAGCTTCGTCCGGCGCGGCTCGTCGGCGTCCGGGTCCGGGGCGCCGCCGCCGGACGTACCGTCACCGGCCGTACTGCCGCCGGCCGGCCCGGCGCCGGGCCCGTCCGCGGCGGATGGCGTGGTGGCGCCCGACCCGGTGGCGGCCGGCGGGGTGGCGGGCTCCTCGGGCGTCGGCTCGGGGTTCTCGGGCATGCGGGGCCGTCCTTTCGGCTGCGGGGTTGCCAGAGGTGCGCGCGGCTCAGCGCGCGGTCGGTGCCGCGGCGGCGGGCGTGCGCGGCGGCTCCGTCGAGGGCGACGGGCTGGGGCTCGTCGGGCGAGGCGTCGGGCTCGGGCTCGGGCTCGGCGAGGGGGAAGGCGACGGCGACGGCGACGTCGGGTCCGGCGAGGGCGTGCCGGACTGCGACGGTGCGGGCGTCGGGCTCGGGGAGGGCGTACCGGACGGCGGGGGAGCCGGCTCGGTCGGCCCCGGGCCCGGCCCCGGCTCGTCGTCCGCCGGGCACGTGCCGTGCCGGTTCACCGTCACCCGGTCCATCAGCTCACTGCCCGCCGGCATGCGCTCGACGACATGCTTCTGCTGCCAGGTCTCGGATTCCCGCACGCCCGCCGGGGTCAGGAAGTAAAGGCTGAGCGTCGTGCGCCCGGTGTCCTCGATACAGGGCGTGCCGACCTGGAGATCACGCGCCCATGTGTGGTCCTGGGGGAATTTGTCGGTGGCCGGCGAGATGCCTCCCTGGATCATCCCGAACACCGGCTGCCCTTTGATCGTCCCGCCCTTGTCGGTCAGCACCTTCTGCACGATGGTGAAACCGCCGACGTCCGGCGGCGGATAAGCCGAGACGTGAATACGGACGACGGGATAGGTGACCGTGGGCGAGCCCTCGCACGGGAAAACGAAGGAGAGCTGATAGCCGCGCACCGAATGCGGCGCACCGCACCCCGCCGCCCCCGGCGGCCCCTTCCCGCCCCCGGAACCCGGGCCGTCCGCACCACCCGTACCGCCCCCCGCCGAGCCCCCGGACCCGCCGCCCGAAGCCCCGCCGGAACCGCCGGAACCGCCGGAACCACCCGAACCCCCGGAACCCCCCACCGCCTGCCCGCTCGTGACCGGCGGTCCCGACGGCGGCGACGACACCACCACCGGCGGTGTCGTCCGCGGGCCAACTTCCGGCAAAGTCGGCGAAGGCACCGCACCCGGAGCCGTGTCCGACGGCCTGACCAGCCGCAGGCTTTCCGCGTCCACCGCGCCCCCCGGCGCGAACACGGTGACTTCCAGCGCGAGCCCCGCCCCCACGCACACCAGCGTGCACGCGGCGACGGCTAATCGCGAGTCGCGCAATCTCCCCATGCTCTTTCCCCCCGGGAGACCCCGAGACGGACCGGGCGGGCCCGCCGTTGCCGAAAGTGTAACGGCGGACCCGCTCCGTCACAGGGTTTCCGGAATTCCCCCGCCCTTAACCGCGCCGGAATTCCCGGACCGCCGTGGCAGCGGATACGCAGGATACGCATCCGCATTCCTGCGCCCCCCGGAGCCCCTGGGACCCCGCCGCGGAGGCGTCACGCCGCGGCCGGCCGGGCGGAGGGCGACGACGGCTCCACGTCCCGCAGCAGCGTCGTCGCGGCTCGCCGCGCCGAGTGCAGGGCGCCCTGCAGCGTGCTGCTGGCGCGGTGCGAGCCGCAGACGTACAGGCCGTGCAGCAGCCGCACCGGGCGGCGCAGGTCGTGCGGCGCGGGCATCGCGGCGACGGCCTCGGGGTCGGTGTGCATGGCCAGCAGCTCCCAGCGGTCGGTGGACCTCCCGTACAGCTCGGCCAGATGCTCGCGCACCGTCTTGTCGGAGTCGCCGTCCGGCGGCGGGCCGAGCACCACCGAGGTGATGAGCGGGCGCCCGGACGGGGCGCGGGTCGGGTCGACGGCGGTGGTGGGCAGGGAGTGCGAGACGGGGCCCAGCCGGTCGGCGTCCAGCACCAGCACGGGCTCGCGCAGCGGCGCGGCCGGCGCGGTGTGGTGGAAGACGGTCACCTGGTGGAAGGCCGGCACCCGCAAGCCGGGCAGCAGTTCGGCGGCGGCCCGCGCGCCGGTCGCCACCAGCACCGCCCGGCAGGGCAGTTCGGTGCCGTCGGCGAGCCGCACCGCGTTGACCGCGGCCCTGACCGCGGGCGTGCCCAGCCGTACCGTCCCCGGCGGCAGCGCGGCGGCCAGCCGCTCCGGTACGCCGGCGGCGCCCCCGGCGGGCAGGCAGGTGCGCCCGCGGGCGTAACCGCGCAGCACCAGGTCGCCCACCCGGCTGGACGTCTGGAGCTCCGGGTCGAGCAGCAGCGCGGCCAGCAGCGGGCGCAGGAAGCCCTCGACGGTGCGGGGCGCGAAGCCGCGGCGGCTCAGGGCCCGGGCGGCGGTGGTCTCGGGGCGGGCGGCGAGCCGGGCGTCGGGCGTGGCGGCGAGCCGGCCGAGCGTCGCGGCCAGCCGCGCCCGGTCCAGCGTGGAGCCGAGGCCGGCCCGGACGCCGCGCGGGTCGCCGACGCGGTAGCCGCGCCCGCCGGCCCGGACCAGCGCGCCCGGCGCGAGCGGGGCCAGCGGCAGGCCGGGCAGGCCGGGGGTGCGGTGCAGTTCGGGGTAGGTGGTGTTGAGCAGTTGGGGCCTGCGGTCCAGCCGGAAGCCCTCGACGGTGTCGGTGGCCATCCGGCCGCCGACCCGCTCGGCCGCCTCCAGCACGGTGACGGTCAGGCCCGCGTCCAGCAGGTGGTGCGCTGCGGCGAGGCCCGCGGGGCCCGCTCCGATCACGATGACGTCCACAAGTGCAGTGGTCCTACGGCGTGCTGACAGCACGATGTCCCTCCCGAGGTCGGGCCGACTCCCCGCTCGTGGGCGCTCCGGGCAATCCACGCGATGCGCGCGGCGCGAAACGCTGGTAAGGGTCATGCCCCCATCAAAGATCCTTGATGCGGGCAGGACGGGTCCGATCCGGCCTTGTCCGGTACGTCAACCGGCCTTTTCCGTCAGCGGATACGCCACTTCCGTCAGCGGAGGCACCTCGTCCGCGTGCCGGGGCGCCTCAACCGGTCCGCAGCGCCGCGCGGATCGCCGCGTCGATCTCCGGGTACGTGTACGTGAAGCCGGACTCCAGCAGCCGGGCCGGCCGCACCCGCTGGCTGCCCAGCACGTCCCCGGCGAACTCGCCGAGCGCGGCCCGCAGGACCGGCGCCGGGACCGCCGCGAGGGTCGGGCGGCGCAGGACCCGGCCCATCGCCGCCGTGACCTCGCGGTTCGTCAGCGGCTCGGGCGCGGTGAGGTTGACCGGGCCGGACAGGGCGGGCGTGTCGAGGATGTGCCGCAGCGCCGCGATCTCGTCGCGCATCGCGATGAAGCTCCAGAACTGCCGCCCGCTGCCGAGCCGTCCGCCCAGGCCCGCCCGGAAGAGCGGGAAGAGCCGGCCCCACGCGCCGCCGCCGCTCGCCACGACCAGGCCGGTGCGGGCGAAGGCGGTGCGGATGCCGGCCGCGGCGGCCGGGTGCGCGGCCTGCTCCCAGTCCCGGACCAGCTCGGCGAGGAAACCGGTACCGGCCGGGCTGTCCTCGTCCACCCACCGGTCGCCGGTCTCGCCGTAGTAGCCGATCGCCGAGCCGCACAGCAGCACCCGCGGCGGCTCGTCCATCGCGGTGAGCGCCGCGGTGAGGGTGCGGGTGCCCAGCACCCGGCTGTCGTAGAGCACCTTCTTGCGCGCCGCCGTCCACCGCCGGTCGCCGACGCCGGCGCCGGCCAGGTGCACCACGGCCGCGCAGCCGGCCAGCGCCCGCGGGTCCAGGGCGCGGCGGACGGGGTCCCACCGGACCTCGCCGGGCCCCGCGGGCGCCCGCCGGACCAGCCGCAGCACCTCGTGCCCGTCGCGGGCCAGGTCCGCGGTGAGCGCCGAGCCGATGAGGCCGGACGCCCCGGTGACGGCGATACGCATACGGCCCCGGCCCCCCTCAGGCGAACCGCGCCCACAGGCGCGGGAAGCGGGCGGACATCGCGGCCTCGTCGTCAAAGTCCAGCGCCTCGCCCTCGGGCTGCTCGCGCGAGGGCAGGCCCAGGTCCGGCAGCCGGACCGCGGTGAGCTGCTCGTACGCCTCGTCGGCGGCGTAACCGACGTCCTCGGCGTCGCCGTCCGACTCCGGGTCGAAGTCCGGGACCAGCTCGGCGAGGTCGTCGGGGGAGTGCAGGGCGCCCTCGAAGACATGCCGGCCCTGCGCGATGAGCCAGCAGCGGAAGTAGTCGAAGGACTCCTCGTCCGCGCCGCCCAGCATGATGTCGGCGGCGCCCCACAGGTCCCATGTGAAGGCGCGCAGGAAGCGGGTCTCGAAGTGCCGCGCGAAGTCCAGGACCGCGTCGGGGTCGAGCTGGGCGAGACGGTCCACCAGCAGGTCGGCGTGGTCCTCCGGATCGCCGTCCGCCGCTTCGCGGGTGCTGTCGACGATCTCCCAGAACTGCGTCTCGTCCATCACCCGTCCAGCTTCCCGGTTGCAGCCGCCGGGTGCACGCGCTGTCCCCCGGATGGGCCCGTGTCGTTACGCACATTCGCCGTGGGGAGTGTACGGGGGGCGGTGCGGGACGGTGTCGGGCGGTGCGGGTCGGCGTCAGCGGCGGCGCAGGCGCAGCCGGTAGCGGACCGAGCGGCGCAGCGGGCGGAAGCCGAGCGCGGTGTTGACGGCGAGCATGTGGCGGTTGTCGTCGGGCACCGCGGTGTGCAGCTCGGTCACGCCCGGGCCGGCCGCGGCGAGCCGGCGCAGCAGCTCCGCCTTCATCCACAGGCCGAGCCCGTTGCCGCGGTGGGCCGGGACGACGGCGGTGCCGTACTGGAGCGCGGGCCCGGTGCCGTCGCCGGGGAGCAGCACGGTGGTGTGGCCGGCCAGGCCGCCCGCGTCCTCGGCGGCGTCCGGTCCGTCGTGCAGGGCGGCCACCGTCAGCAGCCGGTCGCCGCGGCCCGCGGCCAGGCGCACGGCGTCGGGGACGTGGTCGGGGTCCCAGCGGGTCTCGCCGGGTGCGAGGCCGGTGTCCGGCGGGAGGGCGGGCAGGGTGCGCAGGGCGGCGGCGAATCCGCCGGCGAGCGCGGCGGGCGGGGCGCCCTCCCAGGCGGTGAGCCGGTAGCCGGGGTGCGGGACGCCGGGGAGCTTGCCGACCGGGTCCGGGATCTCCGCCAGCGGCAGCCGCTGCCACGTCCGGCGCAGGACGGGCAGGAAGTCGCGGGTGGCCAGGAAGCCCTCGCCGGAGGTGCCGCACACCACCTCGCCGACGACCCCGCCGCACCCGGCGGCGAGCGCGGCCTCCGTGACCGTCGAGAGCAGCCGCGAGCCCGTGCCGAGCCGGCGGTGCGCGGGGTGGACGGTGAGCCGTATCTCCGCGACGGCACCCTGCCCGCCGGTACGCGCCCCGGTGGCCGTGGGGCCCGGGCCCGGGCCCGGGCCCGGGCCCGTGTCCGGGGTGCCCGAAGCCGCAGCGGAGGCCGAAGCCGCTGCGGACCCCGTAGCCGTGCCCTGCGCCGGCAGCCGCAGCGACGCCGTCGCCACCGGCTCGTCCGCCGTGCCCCGCAGCAGCCACAGCACGTGACGGTGACGGTCGGTCGCGGCCAGCCGGGCCTGCACGGCGGCCTGCGACGGCAGCGGCTCGCCCGGCCGGTCGTGCGCGAACGCGGCGCACTGCACGCGGTACCAGGCGCGGAAGTCCTCCGCCGTGGGAGCCGTCAGCGGGCTGGGGTTGGCAGGCATCCGGGGCAAGCTAGCCGGTACGTGTAGCCGCCCGCAATCCCTTTCGGGCCAACCGCGCTGGCTAATTCGTGCGCGTGGCAAGGCCGTTGGGAGCAGCTCCCGGGAGCGCGGGGGAAGCCCCGCGGGCCGCCGCCCGCACCGCACGCCGCCGCCCCGCCGGTTACGCGCGGTAACCGACGGGGCGGCGGCAAGGACGTACCCGAGCGCGTACCCCGGCACGTACCGAAGCACGTACCGGAGCCCGCACCCGCGCACCTACAAAAGCACCGTGCCGAAACACGTGCCGCAGAGCCCCGCGCGCCCTCAGAGCCCGTAGCGCTCCGCCGCCTCCTTGACCTTGCCCGGCGCGATCTCGCCCCGCCGGGCGAGCGCGGCGAGCGCCTGGACGGTGAGCGACTGCGGGTCCACGCCGAAGTGCCGGCGCGCGGCGTCGCGGGTGTCGGACAGGCCGAAGCCGTCCGTGCCGACCGACGTCCAGTCCTGCTCGACCCACTGCGCGATCTGGTCGGGCACCGCCCGCATCCAGTCGCTGACGGCCACCACCGGGCCCGGCGCGCCCTCCAGCGCCCGGGTCACGTACGGCGTGCGCTCCTCGCCGCGCAGCCGCGCCGCGTCGCACTCCAGCGCGTCGCGCCGCAGCTCGGTCCAGGACGGCGCGGACCACACGTCGGCGGCCACGCCCCAGTCCTCGGCCAGCAGCCGCTGCGCGTCCAGCGCCCAGTGGATCGCGGTGCCGGACGCCAGCAGCTGGGCTCGCGGCGCACCCGGCGCCGCGGCCTCGGCGGCCTTGTAGCGGTAGAGGCCCTTGAGGATGCCCTCCTCGACACCCGGGGGCATCGCGGGCTGCACCTTCGGCTCGTTGTAGACCGTCAGGTAGTAGAAGACGTCCTCGGCGTCCGGCCCGTACATCCGGCGCAGGCCCTCGCGCACGATCACCGCGACCTCGAAGGCGAACGCCGGGTCGTACGAGACCGCCGCCGGGTTGGTCGAGGCCAGCAGGTGCGAGTGGCCGTCGGCGTGCTGCAGGCCCTCGCCGGTCATCGTGGTGCGGCCGGCGGTCGCGCCGACCACGAAGCCGCGGCCCAGCTGGTCGGCGAGCGCCCAGAACTGGTCGGCGGTGCGCTGGAACCCGAACATCGAGTAGAAGATGTAGAACGGGATCATCGGCTCGCCGTGCGTGGCGTACGACGTGGCCGCCGCGGTGAAGTCGGCGAGCGAACCGGCCTCGGTGATCCCCTCGTTGAGGATCTGGCCGTTCTTCGCCTCCTTGTAGTACAGCAGCTGGTCGCGGTCGACCGGGTCGTACGTCTGGCCCTTGGGCGAGTACAGCCCCGCGGTCGGGAACAGCGACTCCATGCCGAAGGTGCGCGCCTCGTCGGGGACGATCGGCACCCAGCGGCGGCCGGTCTCCTTGTCCCGCATGAGGTCCTTGACCAGCCGGACGAACGCCATGGTCGTGGCGATCTCCTGGCCGCCCGAGCCGCCCTCCAGCGCCTTGTACGCCTTGTCGCCCGCGGCCGGCAGCGGCAGCGGGGCGGCCGTCACCCGGCGGGCGGGCGCCGGGCCGCCGAGCGCGG
Source organism: Actinacidiphila epipremni (assembly GCF_012034175.1). Classification (GTDB taxonomy): domain Bacteria; phylum Actinomycetota; class Actinomycetes; order Streptomycetales; family Streptomycetaceae; genus Actinacidiphila; species Actinacidiphila epipremni. The sequence goes on along the minus strand of NZ_JAATEJ010000011.1, from coordinate 203,882 downwards.
CGCGCCGCTCGTGCAGGTAGCGGATCTCGGGGGAGTCCTCGCCCGGGTGCCAGTACGGGACGACGTCCCCGGCCAGCGCGCTGTCCGGGATGGGCAGCTCCAGCAGGTCGCGCATGGTGCGGAACTGCGCGAGGGTGAGCTTCTTCATCTGGTGGTTGGCGTTGCGCGACTCGAAGCCGGTGCCCAGGGTGTGGCCCTTGACCGTCTGGGCCAGGATCACCGTCGGGGCGCCCTTGTGCTCCACGGCCGCGCGGTAGGCCGCGTAGACCTTGCGCGGCTCGTGGCCGGCGCGCGAGCTCTGGAACAGCTCCAGCAGCTTGGCGTCGGCGAGCCGGCCGCCGATCGCCCGCAGCCCCGGGTCGGCGCCGAAGAAGTGCTCGCGGATGTAGGCCGCGTCGCGCGTGGCGTACGTCTGGAACTGCGCGTCGGGGACCTCGCGCAGCCGGCGCAGCAGCGCGCCGTCCACGTCCCTGGCGAGCACCTCGTCCCAGGCCGCGCCCCACAGCGCCTTGACCACGTACCAGCCGGCGGCGCGGAACTGCGCCTCCAGCTCCTGCACGATCTTGAAGTTGGGGCGGACCGGGCCGTCGAGGCGCTGGAGGTTGCAGTTGATGACGAAGGTCAGGTTGTCCAGGCCCTCGCGGCCGGCGAGCGCCAGGGCCGCGGTCGACTCGGGCTCGTCCATCTCGCCGTCGCCGAGGAAGGCCCACACGTGCGAGTCGGAGGTGTCCTTGATGCCGCGGTGCTCCAGGTAGCGGTTGAAGCGCGCCTGGTAGATCGCCGACAGCGGGCCGAGGCCCATGGAGACGGTGGGGAACTCCCACAGCCACGGCAGCCGCCGCGGGTGCGGGTAGGAGGGCAGGCCGTCGCCGCCGGCCTCCTGCCGGAAGCGGTCCAGCTGCGCCTCGGATATCCGGCCGTCGAGGAACGCGCGGGCGTAGATGCCGGGTGAGGCGTGGCCCTGGATGTAGAGCTGGTCGCCGCTGCCCGGGCCCTCCTTGCCGCGGAAGAAGTGCTCGAAGCCGGTCTCGTACAGCCAGGCCGCCGAGGCGAAGGTGGCGATGTGGCCGCCCAGGCCCAGCCGGCTGCCGCGGGTCACCATGGCCGCGGCGTTCCAGCGCGTCCACGCGGTGATGCGGTTCTCCAGCGCCTCGTCGCCCGGGAAGGCGGGCTCGGCGGCGGTGGGGATGGTGTTGACGTAGTCCGTCTCCAGCAGCGCGGGCAGCGAGCCGGCGGCGCCGGCGCTCTCCAGGGTGCGCCGCATCAGGTACGCGGCCCGGTGCGGTCCGGCCGCGGCGGTGACCGCGTCCAGCGACGCGAGCCATTCCGCGGTCTCTTCCGGGTCCCGGTCCGGGATCTGATCGAGCTGACCTGGCCGGGTTCGGCCTACGGCGTCAGGCATGGGTGCCGCCTTCCGGACGGAGGGGGGTGATGAGGAGCGATGGTTTTTCGTCGGCAGACAGGGCTCGCCCTCTGCTGCGACGATACCTCCGCGATCGATGATCGATCAATGCTGGTCGCAGGCTGAATTCGAAGTCGGCACGCGGTGCCAACCTTCAAGGCACGCGGTGCCGCTCCGGCTTCGCCTTCGATTCGCACGGAGCGTGCGCCGGTGGCACGCGGTGGCGGAGCGCCCGCCTCCGCCGCGCCCCGGTGCGGCGGAGGCGGCCGGGGGCGGTGCCGGGACGCATGCGCGCGCTGTCCGGATATCGCCGCAGCACCCCCGCCGCCCCCCGCCGCCTCCCCGCTGGCCCACCTGCCCCTTCGTGCCCGGGGCGGTACCCAATCGCGATAGTTGCCCCGTGCTTTGTGCGTCCGGATATCGCGTTGTTCAAAGCGGAATTACTTTGCTCGGGTAGTCTTGGGTGCGGCTTGACACTCAGTGCAGCAAGGGGGCATGCTCAAACTGCTTCTGCACGTCCGGATTCTTTCGATCGCGAACCGCCGAACTCGCCGGTGGACAAAGCGAACGTTACGGGGGACGGCTGGTGCGTAACAAATCATTACGTGGTGTCGGGCGGGATCCGCTGGACTCCGCGGGGGGTGGGGTCGACGCGGCGTTCCAGGCGCTCGTCCCCGACGTGCTCGACGCATTCCGGCGCGGGTTGGTGGAATCAGGAAATCCACTTGGCGTGGACCAGGACTGCTGGCGGACCTGCCGGGGGCTGGCCGCGCGCATCCTCACCGCGAGCATGCGCGCGCTCGGCCACGACGTCGCGCCGCCGCCGGCCGCGGAGACCGGCGCCGACCGCGCCGCGGGCCGGCTGCACTCGGTGCTGCTCGCCCGCGACATCCCGCCGCTGGCGTCGGTCCAGGCCTGGCTGCTGCTCTTCCGGATCGCCGTCGACCGGCTCGGCGCGCTGGCCGGCGACCGGCAGGGCGAGCTGCTGCTGGCCCTGCACGAAGCCGTCACCGGCCAGCTCGCCGAGGACGTCCGCGGCTACGACCTGACGCTGCTGGACGCCGTCCAGGGCGCCGAGCAGCGCAGCCGGCTCGCGCTCGCCCGCGACGTGCACGACAGGATCGGCAGCGCCGCCAGCCTGGCGCTGCGCCAACTGGAGCTCTACGAGGTCAAGCACGGCCTGTCCGCGGACGACGACCCGCGGCTGCGCAGCCTCCAGGAGGCGGTGGTCGGCACCGTGCACACCGCACGCGACATCGTCAGCGAGCTGCGCACCGACACCCACACCAGCACCCTGTCGCTGCGGCTGGCGCTCACCGGCTTCGCCGAGGCCATGGGCGTGGAGGGCACGACCGTCGAGGTCGACACCGCCGACGCCGGGGACCTGCTGCCGCCCGCCATCGGCGACGAGCTGTTCGTCATGCTCAGGGAGTGCATCCGCAACGCGCTGACGCACGCCGCCGCGACCCGCGTCACCGTCGCGCTGCGCGTCGAGCGCGGCGAGGTGCACGCCGGGGTCCGCGACAACGGGGTCGGCTTCGCACCGGACGCGCGGCGGGGGGCGGGACTGGCGTCGCTGACCGAGCGGGTCGCACTCCTCGGCGGGCGGCTGGCCGTCGCCGGCGTTCCCGGGCGGGGTACGGCCATCGAGCTGTCCATCCCGATCGAGGAGACCGAACGTGCAGACCAGGGAAGGGCCGCCGTCCGCCACGGCTGAGCCGATCCGGATCATCGCCGTCGACGACCACTCGCTGCTGCGCGGCGCGCTGTGCCAGCTGATCGACTCCGAGCGCGACCTGCGGGTCGTGGCCGACGTCGGCACGTCCGACCGGCTCGCCGACCTCGTGGAGCGCACCCGCGCCCAGGTGGTGCTCATGGACGTCGAGATGCCCGGCCACCACGCGCCCACGGTCGTCGGCGAACTCACCACCCGCTTCCCCGACCTCCATGTGCTGATGCTCACCATGCACAACGACCCGCGACTCGTGTACGAACTGCTCGCCCGCGGCGCCCGCGGATACCTCCACAAGAGCGCCCCGCGCGAGTCCCTGCTGCTGGCGATCCGGGCGGTACGGGCCCGCGACCCGCAGGTCACCATCGCCGTGCCGCGCGGCGGCGTCGGCGAGCCCGAACCCCCCGCCACCGGCCAGCCGCTGCTGTCCGCCCGGGAAAGGGAAGTGCTCACGCTGACCGCCGCCGCGCTCAGCAACCGGCAGATCGCGGCCCGGCTGAAGATCACCGAGGGAACTGTCAAACGACACCTCAGGAACATATTCGGAAAACTGGGCGCGGTCTCACGTATCGACGCGGTAAACAAAGCAGTGGATGCTCACCTCATCAAACGGCCGTAAGCACCGGCGCCGCGACCGCCGCAATAATGGTGCCGAATAGAATGGCCGCTTGGCAATTACCTCTTTCGACGGATGCCGCTACGCCCCAAAGAGCATGTTCCACCGCCCCGCCCGTGCCGTAGATTCACCCACGAGCCCGCCGGCCGACCACGACCCGAACGGGGACTTCGATGACCGACACCCTCACGCTGCTGCCCGGCGCCACCACCGCGGTCGGCATCCGCATCCTGGGCCCGGTGGAGGTCCACGGCAACGGCGCCGTGCACCGCCCGCGCGGGCCCAAGGTGCGCAAGCTGCTCGCCCTGCTGGCCGTCCGCGCCCACGACATCGTCGACGTCGACACGCTCGTCGAGGAGCTGTGGGACGGCGCCGCCCCCGCGAGCGCGGTGAGCACCGTACGCACCCACGTCTACCACCTGCGCCAGGAGCTCTCCCAGGAGCTGGGACTGCCCGACATGCACGGCGTGATCAGCACCGAGGCGACCGGCTACTCGCTGCGGCCGGCCCCCGGCATGCTGGACGTCGAGGAGTTCACCCGGCTGTACGGGCAGGGCAGGGCCGCGCTGCACGCCGGCAGCTACGACGTCGCGCTCGACCGGCTGGACGCCGCGCTCGCCCTGTGGCGCGGCCGTACCCTCGCCGACGTGGCGCGCGGCCGGGTGCTGGCCGCGCACGCGACCCGGATCGAGGAGCTGCAGTCCCGCGCCAACGAGCTGCGCATCGAGGCGGCGATGCGGCTGGGCCGGCACCGCGAACTGGTGCCGGAGCTGCACCGGCTGATCGCGATCGACCCGCTCAACGAATGGCTGCACGCCCGGCTCATCGACGCCCTGCACCGCAGCGGCCGGCGCGGCGAGGCACTGCGGGCCTTCCACCAGGTGCGCCATGTGCTCGCCGAGGAGCTGGGCCTGGAGCCCTGCGAGGACCTGGTGCGGCTCCAGCGGCACATCCTGTCCGGCGCCGCCGCTTCCTGAGCGGGTCCGCCGGTACGCCCGCCCGTACGCGGTACGCCCGTACCCGCCCTGGGCCGTAGGGCCGCCGCTACGCCGAGTGGCGGGTCGGGCGGACCCGGCCGGAGACGTCCTCCTGGGCGATCCGGCGCAGCGCCGCCATCGCCGCGTCGCCGAGCACCGTGCCCAGCACCGCGCCCTCGACCTTGCCGTCCGCGCCCGGTACGTCCTCCAGCACCGCCAGCTCCGCGACGGCCAGCTCGCCGGCGCTGTCGGCGTAACGATCCAGCAGCGCCAGCAGGTCCTCGCGGTCCAGGTCCCGGTAGGTCACCACGATCTGCACCAGGGCCTTCCAGCCCGGGTTCTCCGGCTTGACCTCCCAGCCGTGCCGCTTGACCAGCTCGGCGACCTCCCGCTCGGCCTGCGCGCGGCGCCCCTCGTCGTCCTCGCGCTCGGCCGTGGGCCGGGTGATCGCGGACTGGGCCACCCCGAGCACGCCGTGGATGGTGGTGAACGGCGAGTCGACCTTCGCCAGCACCTCGCGGGCCGCCGCGACCGACAGGCCGCCGACCTCCAGCATCGCCCGGATGAGCTTGAGCCTGCGCACATGCGACTCGGAGTACGACACCTGGTTGGGGCTGGTCCGCTGGCCCGCGGGCAGCAGGCCCTCGCGCGAGTAGAACTTGATCGTCGGAACCGGTACCCCGGTACGCCGCGACAGGTCGCCGATACGCATTGCACCAGGATACTGCGCGGACCTCACCCGGGCCCAGGCCCGCACCCCGCACGCCCCCGCCGTACGCCCCCCTCCGCCGCCGCAACCCGGCGTCTCCCGTGCCCCTCGCGTCCCCCTTCCGCGCTCCTTCCGCGCTTCTTTCATGCCGCTTCCATCGCCGCTGCACACGCGTGACATCGGGCTTCGAACGGCCGCTGCCAAGCTGGCACCGCAGGCCCACCCCAGCCGAAGGACGAGGTATGACCACACCCGTGGACCGGCAAGCCCCCGTGGTGCCCGTCGAGCTCGACTACGGCCGCACCATCGACCGCTCCCTGGTCCACCGGGAAGCGGTCTCCGAGGTCTTCGTCACCGACGTACGGCCCGTCGCCGACCGCCTGGTCAGCGCGGCCGTCCAGCTCCCGCTCAACCACGGCTACTACAACGACCATGTGCAGCGGCCCGCCGCCCATGACGCGCTGCTGCTGCTGGAGGCCGGCCGGCAGGCCGCCATCGCCGGCAGCCACGTCCACATCGGCCTGTCCCCGGGCACGCTGATGATCGTCGACACCTTCCGGCTCGAACTGCCCGGCTTTCGGCACCTGTTCGTCGGCGCGGCGCCCGGCCGGCTGCGGATCGACACCGACTACATCGGCGAGCCCACCCGGCGCGGGCGCTACCGCAAGGGCAAGGTCGTGCAGCGCTTCCTCATCGCGGGCGGCGACGGCGGCCCCGGCGGCGACGGCCCCGGCGGCACCGTCGAGGCCGGCGAGCACGAGATGGACGTGCTGTTCCTCAACCACCACGAGCACGACGTGCTCCGCCGCGCCCAGCGCGGCACCCCCGCGCCGCTCACCTCGCACTACCGCGACCGCGAGGACGCCGGCGGCGGCCCGGTCCGGGTCGAGCCCGCGCGGGTCGGCCGCTCCTCGCCGGTCAACGTCACGCTGTCCGACCCGCGCGCGGACGGCGGGACCGTCTCGGCGGCCGTCACCCCGCGCTTCGACAACCGGGCGCTGTTCGACCACGTCTACGACCACCTGCCCGCCATGACGCTCGTCGAGGCCGCCCGGCAGCTGGCCGTCCTCACCTCCGGCGCCCCGCTGACGACGTACGCCACCGGGTTCACCGCCGCCTTCAGCCGGTTCGCCGAACTCGACGCCCCGCTGCGCGCGCAGGCCCCGGCCGGCAGTACGGGGGCCGGCGAGCGGACCGTACCGGTGCGGTTCGTGCAGGACGGCGCCGAGATCGCCCGTATCACCGTCACCACGACCGGGGGAGCCCCGTGAGCCCGACGCGCACCGCGCACCTCGCCGTATGGTCCGACTTCGGCGGGGTGCTGACCCCGCCGATCGCCCACACCATGGGCACCTTCTGCAAGCGCCAGGGCATCGACCCCGGCGTGCTCCAGCAGGCGCTCGGCACGGTCACCGCCCGCTACGGCACCCGCGACATCATGGAGCCCATCGACACCCCGCTGGTCAGCGAGGAGGCGTGGCTCGCCGAGATCTCCGAGGTGCTGGACAAGGAGCACGGCGTGAGCGGCGTCCGGCTCAGCACGCTCGCCGACGCCTGGTTCGACGGCCGGGAGACCAACCACGCGTGGGTCGCGCAGCTGCGCACCGCCCGGGCCCGCGGCGCGTTCGTCGGGATGCTCTCCAACATGGTCCCGACGTGGGACGCGCACTGGCGGCGGATGGTCGACGTGCCCGCGCTCTTCGACGACGTCGTGCTGTCCTTCGAGGTCGGGGCGCGCAAGCCGGCGCCGCGGATGTTCGCGCTGGCCGCCGAGCGGGCCGGGGTGCCGGCCGAGCGGTGCGTGCTGGTGGACGACCTCGACCACAACTGCGCCGGGGCCGAGGCGGCCGGCTGGCAGGCCGTGCACTTCACCGGCACCGAGGCCGCGGCCGGCCGGCTCACCGCGCTGCTGGACGCCGCCGGCGCGCCCGCCGCCTTCGCCCCCGCGGCCACCGCCGCCGTGCCCGCCCCCGTACCCGCCGCCCCGGAGGACCGGGACGCCGACCGAGAAGGAGCCGACCGATGAGCCGTTCCGTGCTCGTGACCGGCGGGAACCGGGGCATCGGCCTCGCGACCGCGCGGCTGCTCGCCGAGCAGGGCGACAAGGTCGCCGTCACCTACCGCACCGGCGAACCGCCCGAGGGGCTGTTCGGGGTGCGCTGCGACGTCACCGACCCCGAGTCGGTGCGGCGCGCCGTCGACGAGGCGCGCATCCAGCACGGCCCCATCCAGGTGCTGGTCTCCAACGCCGGCATCACCCGCGACAACCTGCTCGTCGGCATGCCCGACGACGACTTCCGGGCCGTCATCGAGACCAACCTGCTCTCCGCGGTGACGGTCGCCCGCGAGGTCGTGCCGGACATGGTCAAGGCCCGCTGGGGCCGGGTGGTGCTGATGTCGTCCACGACCGCCATGGCCGGCGCGCCCGGCCAGACCAACTACGCCGCCGCCAAGGCCGGCCTGATCGGCTTCGGCCGTTCGCTGGCCCGCGAGGTGGGGCGCCGCAACATCACGGTCAACATCGTCTCGCCCGGCCTGATCGAGACCGACATGGTCAAGGACGTCACCGACGCCCGGCGCGCCCATGTCCTGTCCCAGACCTCGCTGTTCCGCCCCGGCACCGCCGAGGAGGTGGCCGCGGCCGTCCGGTTCCTGGTGAGCGAGGAGGCGTCGTACGTCACCGCGGCGATCCTGCCGGTCACCGGCGGCCTCGGCGTCGGCCACTGATCCGCAACCTCCGCTCAGCCCGCTCAGTTCGTTCCGCTTGTTCCCGCTCGTCCGCAACGGAAGGAAGCGCATGTCCAACGACACCGTGCTGGGGATCGCCCAGCAGATGGGCAAGGTCTTCAACGACCTCGACGAGAAGACCGCGTACGAACTCGTCGCCGACGACTTCGTCGACTACGAGGCCCCGCCCGGGACGCCCGGCGGCCCGGCCGGCTACCTCGGCACCGCCCGCTGGATGAACTCGGTCTTCTCCGAGGCCAGCTGGGACCACATCGACTCCTTCGCCGACGGCGACAAGGCCGTCATCCGGGTGCGCTTCACCGGCATCCACACCGGCAACTTCCTCGGCTTCGAGGGCAAGGGCGCCAAGGTGGACGTCGAGCACATCCACATCTACCGGGTCGGCGACGACGGCCTGGTCCACGAGCACTGGGCCTGCCGCCAGGACCTGTTCCTGCTCGCCCAGATCGGCGCGGTCCAGCTCCAGCTGCCCCCCACCGGCACGCAGGCCTGACCCGCCCCGCACCAGGAGCCGCCGACCCACCCCCGGGGCCGGCGGCTCCGCCGTGTCCGCAGGGCCGTACGCGACTCCCGCACCCGCCCCCCCCGCGCCCCGCACCGCCCCCGTACCCGCGCACACGGCGACGCCCGCGGCCGGCAGGGGCCGCGGGCGTCGGGTCCGGGTCGCGCGGGCAGTACGGCTCGCGCGGGGTCAGTGCGGGGCGCGCACGACCAGGGCGGCGGCGTTGCCGTCCCGGCCGACGGAGGTCACCAGGCCCGCGACGGGGCCGGCCGGCGGGGCGGCCTGCCAGCGGGCCAGCAGCGCCGCCAGCTGCAGCGCGCCGCCCGCGCTGAAGGTCTCGCCCAGCAGGTCCGAGACCCGCAGCGCGGCCGGCAGCCGGCCGCCCAGCGCGAGCCGCACCCCGCGCTCCTCGATCCGGTCCAGGCCCCGGTGGTGCGCGGCGCCCAGCGACACCGCCTGCACCTCCTCGGGCCGCACCCCGCTGCGTACCAGCGCCCGGGCCACCGCGTCGGCGAGCCCCTCCGCCCAGGCCCGCGGGTCGGGCGTGAACCGCACCTCGCACGCCAGGAGCTCGGCGAGCGCGCCCGGCGCCGGGTCGCGCTGCACCGCGAAGACCGCCGCGCCCTCACCGAGCGCCGCGTCCTCGTGCAGCACCCCGGTGCGGTGCCACGCCCATGCCGCCGGGGCGTTCAGCTCCTCGGCGCCGCCCACCAGAAGCCGGTCCGCGCGCCCCAGCGTCAGCGCGAGCCGCGCATGCCGGAAGGCCAGCAGCGAGGCCGTCTGGCCGCCCGCCACCGTCGCGTTGAGGCCGCGCAGCCCGTTGCGGATCGCGATCTGCCCCGACGTGCTGTTCATGACCGTGTTGGGGAAGCGCCCGGGGTTGACCAGGTACGGCTTGTCCATCGTGAGCGTGTCGTACAGCAGCGTGCTGTGCGTCGACGTCGAGCCGGTGTTGGTGGCGAGCACCACGCCGGTACGCGGCCCGGCCGCCTCGTCCACCGGCCCGTCGCGCAGCACGTGCTTGCACGCCACCAGGCCGAACGAGGTGAGCCGGTCCAGGTACTTGGTGCCCTTGCGGCCGAAGTGCTCCTTGACGTCGAAGCCGTGGACCGCCCGCACCGGACGCGGCGGGTAGGGCACCGCCTCGTCCACCGCGGGCCCCGCGGCCGGCGCCTCCGCGCGGTCGGGGTACGCCAGCGCCGCCAGGCTCTGCCCCGCGGACGTCACGACGCCCACCGAGGTGACGTAGAGGGGCCGTACGACGGCCGGGGCGGCGGCGGTGCGCACCCCGGCCGGCGTGCCGGCTGCCTCGCTGAGGGATGTCACGAGACCCTCCCGAAGACGGTGATGACGTTGTTGCCGCCGAAGGCGAAGCCGTGGTTCTGCACGATGTCCAGCCGCGCCGCCCGCCCGGTGCCGGGCACGCAGTCCACGCCGGGCCCGAGCTTCGGGTCGGGCGCGGTGACGTTCGCGGTCGGCGGCAGGAAGTTTTGCTCCAGCGCCTTGCAGCAGGCGATCGCCCCGAAGCCGGAGGCGGCGCCCATGGTGTGGCCGAGCATCGACTTGATGGAGCTGATCGGCGGCATGGCGTCGCCGAACACCTCGCGGACCGCGGCCACTTCGGTGGAGTCGTTGGTCGGGGTGCCGGTGCCGTGCGCGCAGATGTAGTCGATCTGCTCCGCCCGCACCCCGGCCGCCCGGTGCGCCGCCCTGATGCACTCGGCGATGCTCGCGGCGTCCGGGTGCACCATGTGCGTGGCGTCGCAGTTGGCCGCGTAGCCCAGCACCTCGGCGTAGATCCGCGCCCCGCGGGCGACCGCGTGCCCGTACGTCTCCAGCACCAGCACCGCGCCGCCCTCGCCGGTCACGATGCCCGAGCGCTCGGCGGCGAACGGCCGCGGCACGTCCTCGGCCATGGCGCCGAGCGCGTAGAAGCCGGCGTGGGTGAGCCGGTTGACGGCGTCGGCGCCGCCGGCCAGCATCACGTCGGCCTCGCCGCTGCGGACGAGGTCGTAGGCGTAGCCCAGCGCGTAGTTGGACGCCGAGCAGGCGGTGGGGATGGTCTGGGTCTCGCCGATGAGGCCCAGTTCGGTGCTCACCGCGTTGGCGATCCGCGACGCCGGCACCTGGCCGGCCAGTTCGCCGTCCAGGCCCGGCAGGCCGGCCGCCAGCCACTGCTCGGCGAGCGCCTGCACCACCGCGGACTCGCCGCTGGTGGTGCCGAGGATCGCGCCGGCCCGGGTGAGCTCCAGCAGCCCCTCGTCGATGCCGGCGTCGGCGACCGCGAGCCGGGCCGCCGCGGCGGCCAGCAGGCCGCTGCGGCCCCAGCGCTGCGGGTCCAGCCGCTTGAGGTGGCCGGCCGGGTCAAAGTCCAGCACCTCGCCGGCCAGCCGGCGCGGGAAGCCGCTCGCGTCGAAGCTGCGGATCGGCGCGGTCCCGTCGGCGCCCTCGCGGACCGCGGAGGCGAACACGTCGGCGCCGATGCCGACGGGGGAGACCGCCCCGAGGCCGGTGATGACCACCCGGCGCCGCTGCGCGGCACCGCCGGCGGGCTCAGCCATTCCCGTTCCCTCCGGCATAGCGCTCCACGGCGTCGGCGAGCGCCTTGAGGTTCACCAGCTCGCCCAGTTCCTCGCTGGGAATGGCGACGCCCAATTCCTTCTCGATGCGCGAAACCACCGTGATGAGCGACAGCGAGTCGCTCTCGTAGTCGTCGATGAAGTGCCCGTTGTCGGTCAGCTCGCCCTCTTCGAGCTCCAGCTCCTCGATGACGATCGCACTGACCTTGTCCCGGTACTCCGCGCTCGGTTCCACGACCTGATGTGACATCGTCGTACCTCTCTCCAGCTGCACTACCAGTGGCTTTGGGCGTGAAAAACGTAAACTCCGGGCACTTGTGCGAGCAAGGGAAGGCTCCTCCAAAGACACAGCGCATCCCCCGGAAGAAACATCGCCCCCGCGCATTCCCGACCGCGCTTTCATCGGCCTTCTATCGCTTTTCGACCTCCCCTTCACCGCCCTTTCAGCGATCTTGGGCGGCCTTTCCAGTCCGGCTCGGGAAAATCGGACGGCGGCGGCAGGCCCTGCCGTCGCGGGAGAGGAAAACCGGAGAAACGGAAAGAGGGTGGTCGGGGCCATGACCCGCGACAGGCAGCACCGGCAGTGGGACGCCGTGGTCATCGGCTCCGGGATCGGCGGGCTGGTGTGCGCGGCCTATCTCGCGGTCACCGGCCGCCGGGTGCTGGTGGCCGAGCAGGGCGGGGTCGCCGGCGGCAACAGCCATGTCTTCCGCCGCAGGCGCGCCTACGAGTTCGACGTCGGCGTGCACTACCTCGGCGACTGCGGCCCCGGCGGGCTGCTGCCCGCCATCACCGACGGCCTGGGCCTGCGCGACCGGCTGGACTACCGCGAGCTGGACCGCGACGGCTTTGACCGCATCCTCATCCCCGGCGCCGCCCTGGACATGCCCGCCGACTGGGCGCAGTACCGCGCCCGGCTGCTCGCGCTGTGCCCGCGGGACGCCGCCGGCATCGACGCCTTCCTCGACGTCGTGGCCGGCCTCGGCCAGGAGCGGCGGGACGCCATCGTCGCCGCCGAGGACGTACCCGTCACCGAACTGCCGCAGGCCGCGCCGCAGTCGGTGGCGTGGGGCCGCCGGATGCTCGCCGAGCTCTTCGACCACTGCGGCCTGTCCCCGCGCGCCCGCACCCTGCTGGCCGCCCAGTCGCCCAACTACGGCATGGCGCCCGACGAGGCGTCCGTGGCCCTGCACGCCACCGTCACCGACCACTACGTACGCGGCGCCTACTACCCGCACGGCGGCGGCCAGATGCTCGCCGCGGGCCTGCTGGAGGTCATCCGCGCGCACGGCGGCGCGCTGCGCACCCGCAGCCTGGTCACCCGCATCACCCTGGACGGGCAGCGCGCCGGCGGCGTCGTCTTCGCCGACGGCAGCCGCGCGCAGGCGCCCGTCGTGGTCTCCAACGCCGACTACCGGCGCACCATGCTGGAGCTGGTCGGCGCCGAGCAGCTGCCGCGCAGGCTCGCCGCCAAGACCCGCGACGCCCGCATGGCGCTGCCCTGGGCGACCGTCTACGTGGCCCTCGACCGCGACCTCGGGCGGCACGCCAACCTGTGGTGGTACCGCGGCGACGACATCGAGCGCTTCTACCGCGACCTGCGGGCCGGCGCCGCGCCGGCCGGCGGGGACTTCCTCTTCGCGTCCTTCGCCTCCGGCAAGGACCCGCACGGCCCGCGGGTGTGCCCGCCCGGCCACTCCAACTTCCAGCTCATGACGCTGTGCCCGCCCGGCTTCGACACCTGGGGCGGCGCCGAGGACGCCGCCGGCGGCCACTACCGCACGACGGCCGGCTACCGGCGGGAGAAGGCCCGGCTCACCGAGACCGTCCTGGACACCGCCGAGGAGCTGCTCGGCCCGCTGCGCGGCCACATCACCCACGTGGAGACCGCGACCCCGCTCACCCACCAGCGCTACACGCTCTCCTCCGGCGGCACCCCGTTCGGCATGGCCCACTGGGGCACCCCCGGCAACCGCCCGGACAACGCCACCTTCGTCGAGGGCCTGTACGTCGCCGGCGCCGACACCCGGCACGGCAACGGCATCACCGGCGCCGCGGTGAGCGGCATCTCCTGCGCCGGGCGCATCACCGGCCGGCGGCTCATGCACGAGGTGCACGCCGGCGCCGTGCTCGGCGACCCGGCGCTGCTGCCGCCCCGCCCGGCCGGCTGGGACCCGCTGGTGGTCTCCCGCGGCGACTCCGCCCGCGCCGCCGCCTGAAGGCCCGGCGGACGGCACAGACCGCCGCCCCGGCCGTGCAGGCGGCCGGGGCGGCGGTCTTTTCACCGGGGAGGTGAGCCGGGGGGGTCCGGGGTCCGGGGAGGCGGGCCCGGGGGTGTCAGAAGTCCAGGCGCTCCAGCCAGAACTCGTCCGTCGTGCCGGACTGCGTCATGAGGACGGCCAGCCGCCCGCTGAGCACGTACGGCGCCGGGCCGCCGATCGCGACCGTCGTCGGGCCCTCCACCGGCCACGGGTCGGTCTGGTGCACCACCCGGCTGGTGCGCCAGCCGTCGGAGGTCGCGAGCTCGGTGACCGCGTCGATGCCGCCGGGGATGCCGTGCAGGGCGCCCAGCGTGTTCTGGACGGCCAGCAGCCGGCCGTTGGGCTCCAGGACCAGGCCGTCCACGCCGCGCATCGACACGGGCACCTGGACGAGCCGGGCCGCCGGGTGGCGGGTCAGCGGGATCTTGAAGACCGCGCCGGTGTCGTGCCGGCTGACCAGCAGGTAGCCGCCCGGGCTCCACTCGATGCCGTTGAGGCCGATGGAGTCGTCGGAGAACCGGTCGTCGGTCAGCAGCACGCTGACCCGGCCCCTGAGGTCGATCTGCTGGAGGCTGTCGGAGACGGAGTCGGTGACGTAGATCGTGCCGGTCCGCTCGTCGACGGCCAGGTCGTTGGCGAAGTTGTCGGGGCGGCCGACCCCGGTGTCGATCTTCCGCTCCAGCTTGCCGGTGCGCAGGTTGATGATCGCCACGCCCGACGTCGGCGGCTGGTCGACCTGCATGAGCCGGCGCACCCAGTAGTCGGTGTAGACGACGACGATGCGGTTGCGCGGCACGTCCACCTTGATGCCGAGCGTGGAGACCAGGCCGAGGCTCGGCGTCAGCTCCTTGACGGTGCCGTCCAGGCCCACGACGGAGACGTTGCCCTGGCGGGCCGAGCCGACCAGGAAGGCGTGCCGGGTCGGGTCCCAGGTGATGCTCTCCGGGTACAGCTCATGGGCCTGCGCGTTGATGGTCTGCGGCGGCTGCGCCGGGTGGTGGTGGCCGCCGTGCCCGGCGGGGGCGGCCTGCGCGGCGGCGGGCGCGCCGAGCGCGGCGGCCAGCAGCGCGGCGACCGAGGCCGCGGCGGCGGCCCACGTACGCCGCCCGCGGACCGTGGCGCGGGACTTGCGGCGTATTCGGCCGGCGGCCGGGGCGTGCCCGGCGCGGCTCGCGGCCACGGTGTGCGGTGCGGCGTCGGCGTACGGTGCGGTGTCGGTGTGCGGTGCGGTGTCGGTGTGCGGTGCGGTGCCGGTGTGCTGCGGGGTCCTTAACGGCTGCGTGGTCATGTGCACAGTCCTCGATGCTCGGCAAAAGGAACGGGGAAACACGGCGGCCTGCCGCCGCTACGGGGGAGGCGACGGCAGACCTGTCCATGGGGGCCGGTGCGCGGGGCGCCCGGTGGGGCCCCGCACCGGCGGTGTCACTCGGTGGGCGTGAGCGCGGCCTCGCCCCGCGCGGCGGCGCCGGCGGTGGCCGGGTCGCCCTCTTCGGGGGCGGCGCTGATGTGCCGCGGGATGAGCAGCGCGGCGACGATGCCCAGCGAGACGATGACGACGCCGAGCCACATGGCCGGCTGGAGGCCGTCGACGAAGGCGGTGGCGGCCTGGGCCTTGGTGCCGGCCGCGTGGCCGGCGAACTCGTGGGTGAAGACGGTGGTCAGCACGGCGATGCCGACGGCGCCGCCGAACTCGCGGATGGTGTTGTTCACGCCGGACGCCTTGTTGTGCTCGCTCTCGCGCACCGAGCCGATCACGGTGGCCGGGTTGGCGGCGAAGATCAGGCCCATGCCGACGCCGGCCATCACCATCGCCGGGATCATCGCCCCGTACGACACGTCGGGCGCGACGATCAGCGCGAGCCACGCCAGCGCGCCGGCCTGGAGGGCCGAGCCGACCGCCTGGAGCAGGCCGCCGCCGATCCGCTCGACGACCAGGCTGGTGAGCGGCACGACGATCATCGGGGCGGCCGTCCACGGCAGTGTCCGCAGGCCCGCCTCGAAGGGCGAGTAGCCCATCGGGCCCTGCAGGAACTGCGCGAGGAAGAAGATCGAGCCGAAGACGCCGAAGTACATGCTGAAGGACACGAAGTTGCTCAGCATGAACGCCCGGACCCGGTACATCCGCAAGGGGATCAGCGGCGGGTTCGCGCGGCGCTGGTAGAGGGCGAAGACGATCAGCAGCGCGCCGGCGGCCAGCAGCCCGGCGAGCGTGCCGGCCGAGCCCCAGCCGTGGTCGGCGGCGCGCACGATGCCCCACACCCCGGCGACCACCGCGACGACCACCAGCGCCATGCCGCGGATGTCCAGCACCCGCTCGGGCCCCTTGCTCTCCCGGATCGACCACAGCGCGAGCGGCACCGCGACGATGCCGACGGGCACGTTGATCCAGAAGATCCAGTGCCAGTCCAGGCCCTGGGTGACCAGGCCGCCGGCCAGCGGGCCGACGGCGATGCCGAGGCCGTTGACCCCGCCCCACACGCCGACCGCCATGTTGCGCTGCTTGGCGGTGACCGCGTTGACCGCGAGCGTCAGCGACACCGGCAGGATCATCGCGGCGCCGGCGCCCTGGAGGACCCGGGCGGTGACCAGTACCGCGACCGAGTCCGACAGCGCGCACGCGGCGGAGGAGGCGGTGAACAGCACGATGCCCCAGGTGAACACCCGCAGCCGCCCGAACCGGTCGCCGAGCGCCGCCCCGGCGAGCAGCAGCCCGGCGAAGGACAGCATGTAGCCGTTGACCACCCACTCCAGCTGCGACTGCTTGGTGTGGAGGTCCTTGGCGATGTCGGCCAGCGCGTTGGTGACGACCAGGTTGTCCAGCGACACCATGAACATCGGGAGGGACGTGGCCAGGAGTGCCCACAGCACGCCCGGACTCTTTCGGGTCATTTCCGTCTCCACGGGGAGGGTGGTCTTATGGCTCCTCTAACTGAAACGTAGACTATCGATAGTCTTACTGTCAATGCGGCTCAGTGTGTCACGGGGCGGCGCTCGGCGATCCCCAGCGCCACCATGACGTTGATCAGCATCCCGCCCGACATGAACTCGGTGACCGCCTCGTCCGGCAGCCCGGTCAGCCGGGTGACCAGCTCCCACAGGTCGTCCCACCACCGGCTGACGGCCTGGCGCACCTGCTCGTCGCAGCTCGCCGAGACGTACAGCTGCATCTGCATCATCAGCAGCTCGCGGTCCACCGCCAGCTCCCGGTACGCCTCCGACATCGCCTTGAGTGCGCACTCCCCGCTGCACCCGTGAGCTGCGGCCTCGAAGGCCAGCGAGGTGCGGCGGAAGCAGTGCTCGCCGGCCGCGAGGAAGATGTCCAGCTTGGTGTTGTAGAGCCGGAAGAGGTACGGCTGCGACACCCCCACCGCCCGGGCGATCGCATCGGTCGACGTGCCGTGCAGGCCGCGCCGGGAGAACTCCTGCACCGCCGCCCGGACGACCTCGGTGCGGCGCTCGTCCGCCGTCTTTCTCATGGGCTGAGTCCTCCTCCAGGGCTGACTTCCTCGCACGGAACGACGGAGGCGCACCCGCGGTGCGCCCTGCTTTCGATTGTTCTACTATCAATAGTAGACAGTGCCGCTCTCGATACGCCAGAGCTACCTATCCGGGACAGGGGGAGCGTTGCGTATCTCCGAACTCAGCAGCCGCAGCGGAGTGTCCATCGCGACGATCAAGTACTACATCCGCGAGGGACTGCTCCCGGCCGGCCGGCCTGTCGCGGCCAACCAGGCCGACTACGACGAGGACCACCTGCGCCGGCTGCGCCTGGTCCGCGCCCTGGTCGCCGAGCGCGGCCTGCCGGTGAGCACCGCCGCGGACGTGCTGGCCGTCCTCGCCGAGACCGGGACGCAGAACGGCACCGACGGGACCGACGGCACCGACGAGGACGGCGCCGCCGGGGGCGAGGGCCGCGGTGTGCACCGGGTCCTCGGCCGGGTCTTCGGCGCCATGGACACCGCACGGGACCGCGAACGCGCCGCCTCCGAGGCCGGGTTGACCGAAGTACGCCGCCTGGTCACCGCCATGGGCTGGCGCATCCACCCCCGCTCGGCCGCCGTCCCCGCGCTCGCCCGCGCCCTGGACGCCCTCGACCAGCTCGGCGTCCGGATCGACTGCCGCACCCTGCTGCCGTACGCCCGGCTCGCCGAGCGCACCGCCGAGGTCGACCTCGACCTGCTCGCCGCCGCACCCGCCGGCAGCGACCTCGCCGAGCACGCCGTCCTGCTCACCGTGCTGCTCGACCCGGCCCTGCTCGTGCTGCGCCGCCTCGCCCAGGAGCACCACTCCGCGGCCCGGCAGCCGGACCCCACGTGAGGGCCGCCCGCTACACCTGCGGCGCGCAGCTCAGCACATGCTCCTTGATCAGCGCGCAGATCGCCGGGTCCCGGCGGGCGAAGGCGTCCACCAGCTGCTGGTGCTCGGCGGCGTACGCCCGCGGCGCCGGGCTCAGCCAGCGGATCGACAGCGTCGTCCACACCTCGATGCCCAGCGACTCCCACGCGTGCAGCAGCACCGCGTTGCCCGCCGCCCGCACGATCTCGTGGTGGAAGGCCACCGTGTGCCGCGCCTGCGCCTCGCCGTCCAGCGCCGCGTCCGCCAGCCGCAGCGCGGCCACCTCCCGCTCCAGTACGGAGGCGTCGGCGGCCAGCCGCGGCGCCGCCAGCTCGGCCGCGACCTGCTCCAGGCCCGCCCGCACCGGATAGCTCTCCTTGAGGTCCGCCGCGGTCAGCTCCCGCACCCGCACGCCCTTGTTCGGCGCCGACTCGATGAGCCGCAGCGTCTCCAGCTCCCGCAGCGCCTCGCGTACCGGCGTCTGGCTGACCTGGAGTTCCACCGCGATCCGGCGCTCCACGATCCGCTCACCCGGCTTCCACCGGCCGCTGACGATCCCCTCCAGGATGTGCTCGCGGATCTGCTCGCGGAGGTTGTGCACGACCAGATGCGGGACGGCGGCAGGGGCCATGGGCGCGCTCCTTCACGAGTGGCTGCTTTAGACGATACGACGAAGAAGCACCCTTGCCTCCCACCGGACGGCACCCGGGGGCGCCGGAGGGCAGGTCACACGGCTGCGCCCCCGTCCCCGGAGTGCCGGGACGGGGGCGCGGGGTGCCGTACGGGACCGGCCGCGGGCCTTACAGGCCCAGCTCGACCTCGAACTCGCCGGCCTCCAGGATCTCCTTGACCGCCGTCAGGTAGCGGGCGGCGTCCGCGCCGTCCACCAGCCGGTGGTCGTAGGACAGCGACAGGAACGTCATGTCCCGGATGCCGATGTTGGTGCCCTCGGCGGTCTCCACGACCACCGGGCGCTTGACGGTCGCGCCGATGCCGAGGATCGCCGCCTGGTTCGGCGGCACGATCACGGTGTCGAACAGCGCGCCGCGCGAACCGGTGTTGCTGATCGTGAAGGTCGCGCCCGCCAGGTCGTCCGGGGTGATCTTGCTGGCCCGGACGTTGGCCGCCAGCTCCGCGGTCTTCTTGGCGATGCCGGCGATGTTCAGGTCGCCCGCGCCCTTGATGACCGGGGTCATCAGGCCCTTCTCGGAGTCCACCGCGATACCGATGTTCTCGGTGTCGAAGTAGGTGATCGTGCCCTCGTCCTCGTTGATCCGGGCGTTGACCACCGGGTGCGCCTTGAGCGCCTGCGCCGCGGCCTTGACGAAGAACGGCATCGGCGACAGCTTGACGCCCTCACGCGCGGCGAAGGTGTCCTTGGCCTGGGCGCGCAGCCGCATCAGCCGCGTGACGTCGACCTCGACGACCGTGGTCAGCTGCGCCTGCGAGTGCAGCGCCTTCATCATGTTGTCGCCGATGACCTTGCGCATACGGGTCATCTTGACCGTCTGGCCGCGCAGCGGGGACGCCGCGGGGGCGGCCTTCGGCGCGGTCGCGGCAGCGGCGGCCGGCGCGGCTGCGGCGGCCCTGGCCGCCTCGGCGGCGGCGAGCACGTCCTGCTTGCGGATCCGGCCGCCCACACCGGTGCCGCGCACCGACGACAGGCTCACGCCGTTCTCCGCGGCGAGCTTGCGCACCAGCGGCGTCACGTACGCGCCCTCGTCCACCGGGGCGGCGGGCGCGGGAGCGGCCGGGGCGACCGGCGCCGGGGCGGGCGCCGGAGCCGGCGCGGGGGCGGCGGGGGCCGGGGCGGGCGCGGCCGGCGCGGGGGCCTGGGCCGCGGGCGCCGGGGCGGGGGCCGCCGGGGCCGGGGCCGGAGCAGGAGCGGGCGCCGGCGTGGGAGCCGGAGCAGGAGCCGGGGCCGCCGGGGCGGGGGCGGGCGCGGCGGGCGCGGGCGCGGCGGGCGCGGGCGCCGCGGCGGGGGCGGCACCGGCCGCGCCGACCACCGCGAGGCGGGCGCCGACCTCGGCCGTCTCGTCCTCCTGGACCAGGATCTCCAGCAGCGTGCCGGACACCGGCGACGGGATCTCGGTGTCGACCTTGTCCGTCGAGACCTCCAGCAGCGGCTCGTCGGCCTCGACGCTCTCGCCGACCGCCTTCAGCCAGCGGGTCACGGTGCCCTCGGTCACGCTCTCGCCGAGCGCCGGCAGCACCACGTCGGTGCCGGCCGCGCCGGACGAGCCCTGCGCGGCCTGCGCCGTCGGAGCCGGCGCCGGGGCGGCGGCCTCGGTCGACGGGGTGGCCTGCGCGGGCTGCGCCGGCTGCGCGGGCGCCGGGGCGGGCTCGGCGGCCGGCGCGGGGGCCGCGGCGGGCGCGCCGCTGCCGTCGTCGATGACGGCCAGCTCCGCGCCGACCTCGACCGTCTCGTCCTCGGCGACCTTGATGGACGCCAGCACCCCGGACGCGGGGGAGGGGATCTCGGTGTCGACCTTGTCCGTCGAGACCTCGAGCAGCGGCTCGTCGGCCTCGACGTGCTCACCTTCGGCCTTGAGCCAGCGGGTGACGGTGCCCTCGGTCACGCTCTCGCCGAGCGCCGGCAGGGTTACGGAAACCGCCATGGTTGCGGTTGCTCCTCTGCAATCTGTGCGGATGGGTGGCGTGTGGAGGGTCAGTCGTGCGAGTGCAGCGGCTTGCCCGCGAGAGCCAGGTGGGCCTCGCCCATGGCCTCGTTCTGCGTCGGGTGCGCGTGGATGAGCTGCGCGACCTCGGCCGGCAGCGCCTCCCAGTTGTAGATGAGCTGGGCCTCGCCGACCTGCTCGCCCATCCGGTCGCCCACCATGTGGACGCCCACGACGGCACCGTCACGGACCTGGACGAGCTTGATCTCGCCCGCGGTCTTGAGGATCTTGCTCTTGCCGTTGCCCGCCAGGTTGTACTTCAGCGACACGACCTTGTCGGCGCCGTAGAGCTCCTTGGCCTTGGCCTCGGTGACGCCCACGGACGCGACCTCCGGGTGGCAGTACGTCACCCGCGGCACACCGTCGTAGTCGATCGGGACGACCTTCAGGCCCGCCAGCCGCTCCGCCACCAGGATGCCCTCGGCGAAGCCGACGTGGGCGAGCTGGAGCGTGGGCACCAGGTCGCCGACGGCCGAGATGGTCGGCACGTTCGTCCGCATGTACTCGTCGACCAGGACGTAGCCGCGGTCCATCGCGACGCCCTGCTCCTCGTAGCCCAGGTTCTGCGAGACCGGCCCGCGGCCGATCGCGACCAGCAGGACCTCCGCCTCGAAGGTCTTGCCGTCGGCCAGCGTCACCTTCACGCCGTCCGCGGTGTACTCGGCGCTCTGGAAGAAGGTGCCCAGGTTGAACTTGATGCCGCGCTTGCGGAAGGCCCGCTCCAGCAGCTTCGAGCTGTTCTCGTCCTCCACCGGCACCAGGTGCGGCAGGCCCTCGACGATCGTCACGTCGGTGCCGAAGGACTTCCACGCCGAGGCGAACTCGACGCCGATCACGCCGCCGCCCAGCACGATCGCGCTCTTCGGCACGCGGTCCAGGGTCAGCGCGTGGTCGGAGGAGATGATCCGGTTGCCGTCGATCGTCAGCCCCGGCAGCGAGCGCGGCACCGAACCGGTCGCCAGCACCACGTGCCGGCCCTGGATCCGCTGCCCGTTCACATCCACCGAGGTCGGCGAGGACAGCCGGCCCTCGCCCTCGATGTACGTCACCTTCCGGGACGCCACCAGGCCCTGCAGGCCCTTGTACAGCCCGGAGATCACGTCGTCCTTGTACTTGTGGACGGCCGCGATGTCGATGCCCTCGAAGGTGGCCTTCACCCCGAACTGCTCGCTCTCGCGAGCCTGGTCGGCGATCTCACCGGCGTGCAGCAGCGCCTTGGTGGGAATGCAGCCGTTGTGCAGACAGGTGCCCCCGAGCTTGTTCTTCTCGATCAGGGCGACGTCCAGTCCCAGCTGGGCGCCGCGCAGAGCGGCTGCGTACCCGCCACTGCCGCCGCCGAGGATCACTAGGTCGTAAACAGTGCTGGCGTCGTTCGCCACGTCACGTCCTCCATGCATGGGTTCGCCGGAGCCGGTCCACAGTGACCGGGCGGCGGCTTTGGTTCGGCCGCTTTGTCTCAAAGGGGGCCCTGTCGTGCCGAGACAACATCTTCGCACTTCTCGCGCCCCGACGGGGCACCGGCCCTGCCGCGCGGACGGCCCCCGGCATGTCACCGGGGGCCGTACGTGACGCATCTCACCTGCGGCCCTGCCGGGCCTTGCCCGGCCCTTGCCCGGGCTTTGCGCGAGCCGTCACCGCGCGTTCAGAGCAGGTCGCCGTCCGCGGTCCTGCGGGCCAGCGCGACCAGGGTGCGTACGGCCGAACCGGTGCCGCCCTTGGGGGTGTATCCGGCGGCGCCGCCCTCGTTGAACGCCGGGCCGGCGATGTCCAGGTGGGCCCACGTGATGCCCTCGCCGATGAACTCGCGCAGGAACAGGCCGGCGATCAGGCCGCCGCCCATCCGTACGCCCATGTTCGCGATGTCCGCGGTCGGGGAGTCGAAGGTCTTGCGCAGCGCCTGCGGCAGCGGCATCGGCCAGGAGTCCTCGCCCTCGGCGAGCGCGGTGGCGTGCACGGCGGTACGGAAGTCGTCGTCGTTCGCCATGATCCCGAACCGGCCGTCGCCCAGCGCCAGCACCATCGCGCCGGTCAGCGTCGCGACGTCCACGATCGCGTCCGGGTTCTCCTCGGACGCCTTCGCGAGCGCGTCCGCCAGCACCAGGCGGCCCTCGGCGTCGGTGTTCAGCACCTCGACGGTCTTGCCGCTGTACATCCGCAGCACGTCGCCGGGGCGGGTCGCGCCGCCGCCGGGCATGTTCTCGGCGAGCGCCAGCCAGCCGGTGACGTTCACGTCCAGGCCCAGCTTCGCGCTCGCCACGACCGCGGCGAACACGGCGGCGGCGCCGCTCATGTCGCACTTCATCGTCTCGTTGTGGCCCGGCGGCTTGAGCGAGATGCCGCCCGAGTCGTATGTGATGCCCTTGCCGACGAAGGCGAGGCTCTTCTCGGCCTTGGAGCTGGTGTACGCCACCTTGACCAGGCGCGGCGGGGTCGCCGAGCCCTGGCCGACGCCCAGGATGCCGCCGAAGCCGCCCTTGACCAGGGCCTTCTCGTCCCACACCTCGACCTTCAGGCCGAACTCCTTGGCGGCGGCCTGGACGGCGGCGGCGAAGGAGGTGGGGGTGAGGTCGTTGGGCGGGGTGTTGACCAGGTCGCGCGCGCGGTTGACTTCGTCGGCGAGGGTGGTGGCTCGCTCGGCGGCGGCCTTGAACGCCTTGTCGCGGGGCTTGGCTCCGACGATCGCGGCTTCGCCCAGCGGGGCCTTGCCGGTGTCGGCCTGGTAGGCGGTGAAGCGGTACGCGCCGAGGAGCGCGCCGATCCCGACGGCCTCGACCTGCGCGGGCTCGGCGGCGGGCAGCGCGAACGCGGCCTTCTTCGCGCCGGCCAGCGCGCGGGCCGCGGTGCCCGCGGCCTTGCGCAGCGCCTCCGGGTCGTGGCCCTCGCCGTCGGCCGGGGACTCGCCGAGGCCGACCGCCACCACGACCGGTGCCTTCACGCCGTCCGGCGCGGGGATCTTGGTCAGCTCACCCTCGGCGCCGCTCGCGCCGAGCGTCTCCAGGGTCGCGGCGAGCTTGCCGCCGAAGGCGGCGTCGACGGACTCCGCCCCCGGGGCGAGGGCGGGGCCGCCCTTGGCGGCGGCTTTGCTCACCCCCACGACGACGGCGTCCGCGCGCAACGCTGCGGCGGCGGAGGTACTGAGTGTCAGAGCTGTCACAGTGGGTCAGGTCCTATTCGGTCGAGGTCCTCGGGGTGAGGCCGGTGGATGGCCCGGCCAGGCCATCCCCGCATCGTATTCCGCCACACCTTCGGGGCGGCCCGCGGTCGGCTCCGCCGAGCCTACGCGCTCTCTTTCCCGCCGGGCCGAAGCCGCAGCGTACGGGGGCTTTTGGGGGGTGGCGCGCTTGGTGCTGGGGTCCGGCGCTGGGCGCCTGCTGTCCGTGCGGGGGGTCGGGGCCGCCCCGGGGGGTACCTCCTCGGACTGCGCACCATGGCCTGCGGCCGGATTCGGTGACGCCCTGTCGTGCGCAGTCCTGCGGGGGCACCCCCCGGACCGACCCCTCCCGATGTCCGTTCGCGGCTGTCCGCCTGCGGGGGGCTGGGGTGGGTGGGGTTACCGGCCCCTCGTGACGTCCGTTGGCGGGTGTCCGCCTGTGGGGGTTGGGGTGGGTGGGGTTGCCGATCCGTCCTGGCGTCCGTTGGCGGGTGTCCGCCTGTGGGGGCTGGGGTGGGTGGGTTGCCGGCCCCTCCCGATGTCCGTTCGCGGGTGTCCGTTTCCGTGGGGGGTCAGCGGAGGGCCAGGATGAGGAGGGTGGTGGTCGTGGTTGTTTCGGCCAGGGCGCCGAAGACGTCGCCGGTGGTGCCGCCGAAGCGGTGGAGGCAGCGTCGGAGCAGGGCCTCTGACGTGGTCAGGGCGGTCGCGGTTGCGAGGGTGGCGCGCAGGGGGGTGAGGCCGCCGAAGGGGGTGCCGAGTGCTGCGGCGGTCAGTACGCAGGTGGCTGACAGTGCGGCGGCGGGGCGGCGGCCGACCGCGCCGGCGACGGTTGCGCCGAGTCCTTCGGGGCGTGCGGCCGGGACGCCGGTGCGGCAGGCGAGGGTGAGGGCCGTGCGGGCGGTCACCGCGGCGGTGAGGGTGGCGACGCCGCCGTACTGCCAGCTGTGGGCGTAGCAGTGGGCGGTCGAGGCGACCTGGGTGAGGAGGACCAGGACGAGGGTGATGACGCCGAAGGGGCCGATGTCCGACTGCTTCATGATGCGCAGCGCGTCAGGCGCGGGCTTGCCGGAGCCGAGGCCGTCCGCGGTGTCGGCGAGGCCGTCGAGGTGGAGGCCGCGGGTGAGGACGGCGGGTACCGCCACCGCGCCGACCGCCGCGAGCAGCGGGTCCGCGCCCAGCGCGGTGAGTACGCCGCCGCAGGTGGCCGCCGCGAGGCCGACGACGACGCCGACGACCGGCGCCGCGAGCATCCCGCCCCGGGCGGCGGCCCGGTCCCAGCGCCTTACGCCGGCCGGCAGCACGGTGAGCGTGCCGAAGGCGAATCGCAGCGCGTCGGAGGGGGCGAGGGGCGCGGGCCCGGGGTTGTCGGTCACCGCGTGAGGGTAACCGGCTCCGTGGGCCCGGGGGTGGGGCGTACGGCGGTGAGGAGGAGCACCGCGGTGATGGCCGTGAGGTGTTCGTAGCCGGCGAGGTTGGGGAGGGAGACCACCTCGACCGTCATCGCGGTGATGATCAGCGCGGTCGTCCACCAGGCGCGGTGGCGGACGGCGACGAAGACGCCGAGGGCGACGACCGCCGCGGACGGGCCGGTGTCGCGGACCAGGAGGTCGGCGGGGAGCAGGCCCGGGGGCCAGCGGGGCGCGGCCCACAGGGAGCAGCGGGCGAAGGACGTGCCGGCGAGCGTCGCCAGCAGGGCGATCGTGAGGGTGCGGCGGGGGCCGATCGTGGTCTCGGCGATCGCGAAGACGACGGCGACCTGGAGCAGCAGGCCCCACACCGGCAGCCAGGGGTCGGGCACGAAGAGGGAGACGGGGGTCCGGAGGAGGGCCTGCCACCAGGGGAGGGACGCGTAGACGCCGCCGAGGCGGTTCACCCAGGGCGTGGTGGCGTGCTGGTGCTGGAGCAGTTGGAGGGCGAGGATGCCGCCGCAGGCGGTGAGGGTGACAGGGATCGCTCGGGGGCCCCGCGTACGCAGCCGGGTGCGGACCTCGCGGAGGATGTGGGCGCACTCGCCCAGCGGGCCCCTCATCGCGCCGCCTTACGTACGGGTCCGGCGGCGCAGCCGGGGGGCGCGCAGGAAGCCCTCGGCGCGGGCGCCGGCCAGGCCGATCCGGGGCAGTTCGCTCGACTTGCCGAAGAGGACATAGCGGGGCTCCCAGACGGGGCGGAACTTCGCGTTGGCCCGGTAGAGGGACTCGATCTGCCACCAGCGCGAGCAGAAGGTCAGCAGGGAGTGCCACAGCCGCAGCACGGGCCCGGCGCCCAGGCGTGAGCCGCGCTCGAAGACGTACCGGAACATCGCGAAGTTGAGGGAGATCTGGTCGATGTCGAGGGCGGGGGAGCGGTGGATCAGCTCGATGACCATGAACTCGACCAGGCCGTTGTCCGCGGTGCGGTCACGGCGCATCAGGTCCAGGGACAGCCCGCGCGGGCCCCAGGGCACGAAGCTGAGCAGGCCGCGCAGGTCGCCGCGGCCGTCGGTGCACTCGACCATGACGCAGCGGCCGTCGGCGGGGTCGCCGAGCCGGCCCAGCGCCATGGAGAAGCCGCGCTCGGACGGGCCGTCGCGCCAGGCGTCGGCGCGGGCGGCGAGCGCGCTGAGCTCGGCGGCGGGGATGTCGCCGTGCCGGCGGACGCGGACGGTGCAGCCGGAGCGCAGGACGCGGTGGTACGCCTGCCGGACGGTGCGCATCGCGCGGCCGTCGAGGGTGAAGCCGGCGGTGTCCACGACGGCCTCGTCGCCGAGTTCGAGGGCGCCGAGGCCGTGCCGGGCGTAGACGGTGCCGGCCTCCTCGCTCGCGCCCATCACCGCCGGCACCCACGCGTGCCGGCGGGCCTCGTCCAGCCACGCCCCGATCGCGCCCGGCCACGCCTCGGGGTCGCCGATCGGGTCGCCGGAGGCGAGCGAGACCCCGCCGAGGACCCGGTAGGCGACGGCGGACTTGCCCGAGGGCGACCAGATGACGCTCTTGTCGCGGCGCAGGGCGAAGTAGCCGAGGGAGTCGCGCTCGCCGTACGCGTCGAGCAGGGCGCGCAGCCGCTCCTCGTCGCGCGGGCAGAGCAGCGCCCGGCCGCGGGGCGAGCGGAAGGCGACGAAGAGGACGAGGGCGAACAGGGCGGTGCTCATGGCGTTGATGGCCAGGTCCACCCAGCCGGGTACGGCGATCGAGGCGAAGGCGGTGCCGTCCGGGACGAGCCAGACCAGCCGGAGCAGGGCGTATCCGGCGGCGTCCGTGAGGCCGGCGGTGCGGCGGGCGTCGGTCGCCGCGACCAGGCCCGTACCGACGAGGGCGGTGACGACCAGGCCGGCGGCGGCGGTGAGGGCGGCGTGCAGGGGGTTCGCGCGGTCGCCCTTGGCGTGGAATTCGCGGCGGGCGATGAGGAGGGCGGCCAGGAAGCCGGCGGTCAGGGCGAGGGAGAGCCAGTTCTGCGGGTGCCGGCGGATGTCCGGCCAGAGCATGCCGAGGGCGACCGCGGCGGTGAGCAGTCCGCTGAGGACGAGGTTGAGGATCCAGGCGGCACGTTTGCGGCGGCGCATGGTGACGGCGAGGAAGAGGGTGACGGCGCCGGAGGTGAGGCCCGCGGTGAGCAGGTAGGGCGTGAAGTGGTCCTGGGCGTTGTGCCGGCGGATGTCCGCGCCGAAGGAGACCCAGACGGCGCCGAGGACATTGAGGGCGGCGGTGGCGCGGAGGTAGCCGACGGTGAGCGCGGCGGCGGGTGGGGCGAGGCGGTTGCGTGGGCGCTTCTGTCTGGGGTGGGGGCTGTGCTTCTGCTTCTGCCTCTGCTTTTGCCTCTGCTTTTGCCGCGCGGTGCGCGCCGGGCGGTCGGGGCCCGCCGGCTGCGGGCTGCGGACGGTGCCGCCTGCGCTGCCGGTTCCCATGGACCGAAAGCGTAGGGCGTATTGTCTGATTTTCGTGCATATACGCCGGTGGGTGGCGCGTCGGGCTGCCGCCGGGCCGGTGGCGGGGCGGTGACGGGCGGGGCTGCGGGGCGCGCCGCCCGGCCCGCGGGCCCGTGCTCGGCGCCGGAGCATGCCGCGCTCGGGCGGAAGGGTGGCTGCCGTGGCGGCTGGGCATCGCCCGCGCCGGGCCGGCGGGTGCTGAGCGCGGCTGCCGCTGAGCCGGGCCCGGGCGCGCCGGCCGGGCGTCTCGCGGGTCGCGCCCGCGCGCCGGTTACGCCTCCGGGCCGTCGCCGAGCTTGGTGACCTCGTCCGGCGCGGGCTCCACAAGCTCCGCCGCCTCGTCCGGCGCGGGCTGCGTCAGCTCCGGCGGGAGCTCCGCCGACAGGGCCGCGGCCGACTGGATCAGGGGGAGGGCGAGCAGGGAGCCGACGCCGCCGCCCAGGTGGAGGGCGTGGTCGAACAGCGGGTCCAGGGACACCCGGTCGAGGGCCTTCGCCTGGCCGGGCTCGCCGGTGGTGTGGGCGGCGAGCCACCAGTCCGGGGCGCGGAAGGCGACCCGCTGGCCGACCAGCGCGCAGGCCGCGCTCACCACGCCGTCCAGGACGACCGGGAGCTTGCGGACCGCCGCCTGGAGCAGGAAGCCCGTCGTCGCGGCGAAGTCCGCGCCGCCGACCGCCGCGAGCAGGGCGATCTGGTCGCCGAGGACCGGGCGGGCCCGGCGCAGGGCGTCCCGGATCGCGGCGCACTTGCGCATCCAGGCCAGGTCGTCGATGCCGGAGCCGCGGCCGGTCACGACGGAGGCGTCCGTACCGCACAGCGCGGCGATCAGCACGGCGGCCGGCGTCGTACCGCCGACGCTCAGGTCGCCCAGCAGGACCAGGTCCGTACCGGAGTCGGCGAGGCGGTCGGCGATGCCCATGCCCGTACGGAACGCCTGCTCGGCCTCGTCGCGGGTGAGGGCGTCCTCGACGTCGATCCGGCCCGAGCCGCGGCGTACCCGATACGCCGTCACCTCGGCGGGCAGCTCCGCCGGGTCGCAGTCCAGCGCCATGTCGACGACCTCGACGGGCACGCCGCCCAGCTGCCGCGCGATCACGCTCACCGGCGCGGTGCCGTCCACGGCGGCCCGGGCCAGCGCACTCGCCGTGCCCGGCTCGCGGGTCGACACCCCGAGTCCGGCGACCCCGTGGTCCCCGGCGAAGAGCAGCACCCGCGGCGAGGTGATCGGCCGCACGGGAGCCTGCCCCTGCACCGCGGCCAGCCAGTCCGCCAGCTCGGCGGCCTTCCCCAGCCCGTCCGCAGGCCGTACGAGGTCCCGCCACCGCTCCTGCGAGTCCCGCCGGAGGCGGGCGTCGGGGCGCTCCACGAGGTTGCCGAAGTCGTCCAGTTCGATGCCACTCACCCGCCGAACAGTACCGCCCCCTCCGGGGGTTCCCTACGGTGCCTTCCCCCGCCGCGCCCGCCCAGCCCCGCCGCCGGTGCCTTCCCCCGCCGCGCCCGCCCCGCCTCGCCGCCGGTGCCTTCCCACGGCGCCGGACGCCGCCCCCCTCGCGCCGGTGGGGGCGTTGCCCGTGGTGCCCGGCCGGGCTGTGCGTCGCGCTGCGCGGGCGGCCCCCGGCGCCGGGCGCCGGATTCCTCGTGGCGGTGGGGGTGGGGGTGTTGGCCGTGGTGCCTGGCTGGGCGGGCTGTGTGTCGCGCCGTGGGGGCGGCCCCCCGACGCCGGACCGCCGTTGCGCCGGTGGGGGCAGGGGCGTTGGCCGTAGTGCCCGGACGGGCAAGGTGGGCGCGGCGGTACCGTTCTTGTGGCGGCTCAGAACGGAGCAGATCATGTCCGGTGCCACAGGTGGGCCCATCGGTGTGCGGCTGCGCGAGGTGCGCAAGCGGCGCGGCCTGTCCCAGCGGGAGCTGGCCTCGGCGTCCGGCGTGTCCCTGTCCGCGATCCGGAAGATGGAGCAGGACGACTACGGGCAGCCGCGGATGGAGACGGCCCGCGCGCTGGCCGTGGCCCTGGGCGTCTCCACGACGCAACTGCTGGGCGGTGTCCGCGAGTCCGCCGGGCCGACGCCCGAGGTCACGGACCGGTGGGCGCCCGTCCGGGCCGCGCTGGACGCGCCGCCGCCCGATCCCGGCGGCGAGCCGCCGACTGTCGGCGGTGTGCGCGCGGCGGTCGCCGCCACGATGCCGCTCGCGGCGGGCGACCGGCTGGTCGAGCTGAGCGGTGTGCTGCCGGCGCTGCTGCGGGACGCGGCGGCGGTGGCGGGTGATCCGGCCGGGCGGCGGGTGCACGCCGCCCTGATGCGGCTCACGGGCTGGATGCTCACCCAGACCCGGCAGTTCGACGCCGCCGACGAAGCCCTCGACCGGGCGCTCGCGACCGCGCACGACGACCTCGACGCGGCGGCGGTGGTCAGCACGCGGTGCTGGCTGCTGCTGCGGCGCGGCCACATCGACGCGGCGGCCAAGCTCGCGGAGGAGTGGGCCGACCGGGTCGAGCCCCGGATGTCCCGTGCGGAACCGGCGGAGTTGGCGGCGTGGGGCTGGCTGCTGCTGCGGGGGTCGGCCGCGGCGGACCGGGACGGCCGTGCCGACGACGCCGAGCGGCTGCTGCGGCTCGCCGGATCGGCCGCGGCGGCGATCGGCCCGCGCCCGGTGCCGGGCGGTTTCCTGCGGGCGTTCGACGCGCGCACGGTGCAGCTCAAGGAAGCCGAGCACGCGATGGTCAGCGACCGGCCCGACGAAGTGCTGCGGCTGTCCGCGTCGATCTCGTGGGAGGGGATGCGCCCGACCTCGAACAACCTCAACCGGAACAAGCTCGACCAGGCGGCGGCGCGCGTGCGCCTGCGGCAGCATGCGGCGGCCATGGACACGCTCGTGGACGTCTGGCAGGCCGCGCCCCAGTGGCTCCCGCACCAGCCGTACGCCCGCGACATCATGGCCCAGGTGATCGGCCGCCGCCGGACGCTCACGCCGGAGATGCGCGTGCTCGCGGACGTCGTCGGGCTGCCGCTGTAGCCCCGAGCTGTGGCACTTCGGGCTGACGGGTCGTCAGAGTGCCATTGAGCGGCGCCGCCCGGCACCCCTAGCGTCGGACTCCTGACACTGCGTACCCCCGCGACCGCGCGACCGGCCCGGGGGCATGGCCGACTGGATGGAGCCGACCTCATGGACTTTATCGTTCGCCTCTTCGAGCCGGCATGGCGGCTCTTGCCCTTCGCGCGCCGCCGCGGCCGTGCCGCCGAGGCCCCCGAGCCCGCCGGGGAGGACCCGAACGACAATCTCCGGCTCCTCCCCTGGACGGGCGAGGGCGGCAAGCCCTCCTACCTCAGTACGGACGCCGAGGGATCCTTCCTCTCGCGCCTCGCGGACAACATGGAGTCCGTGCAGCTCGGCATGGGCCGGGATCTGCTCGACCACGTCGAGACGGTGCTGCGCGAGGACCAGCCCGGCGAAGCCGAACTCATCGGCATCGTCGGGCACTTGTGCCACGCCCTGCGTGACGCCCACCGCGTGGCCGAAAGCCGCGGCCGTCGCCTGCCCACGCCCGCCCCGGACACCTGGTCCGCCGCCGCCGACGCCGTCGTGGAGCGCGAGATCGCCCCCTGACCCCGCCAACTCCCGTACCGGCAGGGCCTGCTCAGCCAGCCGGCACGGGGCGGACCGGATCTTGTCGAAGGCGCGGCGGAGGTTGCCCGCTGCGTGGCGGGAGAGGTTGTCCCGGTCAAGGGCCGCCTCGGTGTCGGCGAAGCGCAGGTCGAACTCCTCGCCGACCGGAGGCGGGGCCGCGCGGTCTCCGCGTGTGGGGCTCACTCGGCCGGCTCGGTCTCGGGCACGGGGACGGGCCCGAGGTCGGCTTCGGGCTCGCGGGTCGGGAGGGCGAGGAGAGCGGGGTCGGCGTGGATCTCGGCCGTGTGCCGCCACTGGACCAGCAGCAGGGCGACGGGGGCGAGGTTCTCCAGCGCGGCGGCTCCGCGCGCGGTGTCCACGAGTTCCCCGAGCATCGCCTCGACGTCTGCCTCGGGGAGGAAGACCGACCAGGGCAGGGCATCCGGCAGGACTTGGCGGAGCGCGGCGGTGTTCTCGGCGCGGACCAGCCCTGCGAGCAGGCGCGCGGTGAAGTCGGCCACGGTGGAGTCCTGCTCCAACTGGTCGGCGCGGATGAGTGCGAGGTCGCCCGCGTCCCGTCGGCGCAGCCGCAGCGCGCGGACCGTGTCCAGACGTCGGGCGGTGGCCGCGGGATGGTGGAGCAGTTCGCTGAAGGGTGCGTCCTCGTCAGCCGACGTCATGACATCCACACCAGCTCGGAAGCCCGGCCCGGACCACCGCCGCCCTCAGCGCAGCGGCAGCGCCAGGCCCGCCACCGTCAGGAGGACGTGCTCGGACTCCGCGGCCATCGCCGCGTTCAGGCGGCCCAGCTCGTCGCGGAAGCGGCGGCCGGCCGGGGTGGCGGGGACGACGCCGGAGCCGACCTCGTTCGAGACGGCGACGGCCGTGCGGCGGGTGGCGTGCCACGCGGCGGTGAGTTCCGCCGCGCGGGCGGCGACGCGGCGGGCGGCGCCGGAGTGCCAGGTGGTGTCGTCCCACGCGCCCTCCTCGTCCAGGACGTGGGTGAGCCACAGGGCCAGGCAGTCGATGAGGAGGGGCGGGCCCGCCGGGTCGGCCAGCAGGGGGACGAGGTCGGTGGTCTCCAGGGTGCGCCAGCCCGCCGGGCGGCGGTCGCGGTGCAGGGCCACCCGCGCGGCCCAGTCCGCGTCGCCCTCGCGGGTGCCGCCCGTGGCCACGTAGACCACCTCGGGGAAGGCCGCCAGCCGGCGCTCCGCCTCCGCGGACTTGCCCGAGCGGGCGCCGCCCAGCACCAGGGTGCGGCGCGGCACGTCCGGCACCTCGTGGTAGTCGCCGGCCACCAGCGTCGTACCGTCCGGCACCGCCCGCGCGCCCAACGCGGCCAGGCGGCGGCCGAGTTCGAGCTGCGGCGGGGCGTCGTGGCCGATGTGGAGGGCCACGACGTCGGTCGTGCCGGCCACCGCGCCGGCCGCCCGCAGCCGGGCCAGCGCGTCCGGGCGGCCCACCGCGTCCAGCAGCACCAGGTCGTACGGCGGCTCGTCCGGCGCGCCGGACAGGCCCGCGGGGGCGCAGCCGGGCGGCAGGTAGAGCAGGCGCAGGCCGTCCGGGGACTCGACGGCGTATCCGGTGCCGGGCGCGTCCATCGCCAGGGCGCGCACCTTGTGGCCCGTGATGAGGGTGAGCCGCTGGCCGTCGGGCACCCGGGCCGGCGCGGGCAGGCCCGCGGGGATCTCGACGGCGGGCCCGTCGTGCGGGTGCGACAGCAGCACGAGCCGCAGCCCGCCCAGGCTGTGCCCGGCCCGCGCGGCGGCCAGCGCCACGCCCGGAGTGAGGTCCAGCAGCACCGCGTCGTCCACCAGCACCGCGCTGGGCGCCCGCGCCCCCTCGCCCCCGGCGAGCGCGCACGCCGCGCAGGGGCAGCCGACCACGGGCAGCCCCTCGGGCCCTCCGGTACCGAGCAGTGTCGCTTCCACCCCCTGATCGTCTCGCGTCCCCGCGCCCCGAGCGCGCGGGGCCCGCCAAACGACCGCCCCCGTCACGCGACCGCCGCGCCGCGGGCCCTCGCGGCGGGCCCCAACGCCGCGCGCATGGCGGTTACGCTGCCTGGGCAGGCACGCGCAGGCGTACGGACGTGCGCACCGTACTCGTATCGAGGAGACCTACATGGCGTGGACGTGGCGGTTCGAGACGGCCGACGGCGGCGTGGTGGAGCCGGCCGTGGAGCCGGAGGAGTTCACCACGCAGGGGGACGCCGAGACATGGCTCGGGCTGAACTGGAAGGAACTGCTGGAGGGCGGCGCCGAACAGGTCGTGCTCTCCGACGGCGACACCAAGATCTACGGCCCGATGAGCCTGCGCGCCGAGGTCTGACGGCCACCCCGCCGCCGCCCCTCCCGGAGCCGGGAGGGGCGGCGGCGCCGTCTCGGCCGCGGGTTCACGCGGCCCGGGCGCCGTCTCGGCCGCGAACTCGCGAACTCGCGGGCTCGCGGGTCTGCCCGGCCCGGCGGCGGGCTCGGGCCCCGAGCCGCCGGGCCCCGGCGTCAGGCCGCCGGCTCCGCGATCAGCTCAGCCCAGGGAGCCCAGCGTCACCTGCGCCGTCTTCGTCGCGCCGTCGCGGTCGTAGGTCACCGTCACCTTCTGGCCGGGCTTCATCGCGGCGAGCGTGTCGCTCAGCGACTGCACCGTCGTGATCGGCGTGCCGCCCACCTTCGTGATGACGTCGCCCGCCTTCAGGCCCGCCTTCGCCGCCGGGCCGCCCTTCGTCGTCGAGACGATCGCCGCGCCCGCCGGCTGCCGGTTCTCGTCGACGACACCGCGTACGGTCACGTCCAGCGCCGCCCGCCCCGAGTCCGTCACCTTGCCGCTCTTGATGATCTGGCCCGCGATGCGCTTGACCGTCGAGGACGGGATCGCGAAGCCGATGCCGGGCGCGGCGCCGCTGCCGAGCTGCGGGTCGGTCGCGGCGAGCGTCGGGATGCCGACGACCTGGTTGTCGAGGTCCACGAGCGCGCCGCCGCTGTTGCCCGGGTTGATCGCCGCGGACGTCTGCACCATGTCGGGGATCGTCGCGCCCGTCCCGCCGCCGGAGGCGCTCTCGCTGACCGTGCGGTCGGTCGCGGACACGATGCCCTGCGTGACGCTGCTGGATAGGCCCAGCGGATTGCCCATCGCCAGCACGATCTGGCCCACCGCGACCTTCGAGGAGTCCGCGAACGACGCGGGCTTGAGGTCCTTCGGCGGCTTCTTCAGCCGGATGACAGCCAGGTCGTTGGGCGGGAAGGACGACACCAGGTCGGCGTCCAGCGGGCTGCCGCCGGTGGCCAGCGACACCCGGAAGCTCGTGGCGTTGCCGACGACGTGCGCGTTGGTGACGATGTCGCCCTTGTCGTCGAAGACGACGCCCGAGCCGAGGTCCTGGTCGGTGGTGATCTGCACGACCGACGGCAGCACGTTCTTCACCGTGCTCTGGTACGCGTTCTGCAGGTCGCTGCCGCCGTTCGCCGTCACCGCCGCGGCTCCGACCACTCCCGCGTCGCCCGCCCCGCTCTCGGCGGAGGAGCCGCCGCCCGACGAGCCCGAGCTGCACGCGGTCGCGGCGAGCGCGAGCAGCGCGGCCGTGCCGGGCAGCAGGAGGGTACGGCGGCGGGCGCCCAGCGGAAGCCGGTACGGGCGGTGCGGGCTCGGAAGACGGCGTGCGCTCATGCCAAGAGTGTCGCTTTTGTCCCGTCCGCCGACCCGCCCGCCGCGTCCAATCGGGTCCCGCCCGGCCCCGCCAGGGGCCTACGCCCTGATCCCGCACACGTGCAGCAGCGCCGCCACCGCCCGGTACGGATCCGTCCGCCCCGCCGTCTCCTCCGCGTCCAGCAGCGCCGCGAGCGCCGCCGGTGCCGTGGGGGCCGCCGCGTGGTCGGGGGCCGCGTCGGTGAAGACCCGCACGCCGTACCAGGTGTGCAGCGGCACGTTGATGCCGGTCAGCGTCGCCGTCATCGGGCCGAGCCGGTCGGCCCGGGTGGCTATGCCCAGCCGGTTGACGTACCCCTCGGAGCCGAAGGCGTGCAGCGCCGCCCCGAAGTCGCCCTGGAGGCCGGGCCGCATGGCCAGCGCGTCGCCGTTGCGCACCAGCAGCGACAGCAGCCCGCCCGGCGCCAGGACCCGGGCGAGCCCGGCGAGCATCGGCTCGGGGTCGGGCAGGTACATCAGCACACCGTGGCAGAGGACCACGTCGAAGCACGCGGGCCCGAAATGCCGGCCGGTCTCGCGGCCGTCGCCCTGGAGGACGACCATCCGCGCCTGCACCTCCGGCAGCTGCGCGGCGACCGCGGCCCGCAGCGCGCCCAGCATCCGCGGATCGGCCTCAAGACCGGTCACCAGGTGCCCGGCCCGCGCCAGCCGCAGCGCCTGCGTGCCCTGCCCCGGGCCGACGTCGAGCACCCGCAGCCGGCGGACGGCGGCATGGGCGCCGCCCGCGGGCGGGAAGTGGAGGGCGATCTGCTCGTCGAGCTGGCGGGCGACCAGCTCCTGCCGCACGGTGTTCCGCAGGCCCCCGAGGCCGGACAGCCACGGATCGGCGCCGCCGGCGAAACCGGCGACGCCGGGCAGCCCGGCGTTCAGAGCTTGGCGCCGCGCGCGACCTGCGGCTTCGGCAGCCGCATCCGGCGCATCTGCAGCGTGCGCATCAGCCCGTAGCTGACCGCGCGCTTGGTGTTCTGGTCCGGGAAGCGCTTGGCCAGCTGGCGGCGCAGCGCGATACCGGTGATTACGGAGTCCACCACGATCAGCACGATGACCAGCAGCCACAGGAAGAGCGAGAGGGTCTGCAGCGCCGGCAGCAGGCTGCCGACGAGGATCAGCACCGCCATCGGCAGGAAGAACTCGGCGACCCGGTAGCGGGAGTCGACGTAGTCGCGGGTGAACTTGCGCACCGGGCCCTGGTGCGCGGCCGGCAGATTGCGCTCGTCACCGTTGGCCAGGGCCTCCCGGCGCTTGGCCAGGTCCTCCCTGCGCGCCTCGCGGGCGGCGCGGACCTGCGCCTTCCGGTCGGTCGGCGTCGTGACGGCCTTGCGGCGGGCGTTCTGCGCCTCGCTGCGCTTCGGCGTGGGGCGACCCTTCGGAGCCTGCGGGTCGCGGATCTGGTCCTCAAGCACTGCGGCTACTGCTTGGGCCTGCTCATCGTGGGTACGGCGTCGGAACACATCTCCCAGGTTACGTGCTCGCGGCCCGCGACCCCAGCCCCTCACGTACTCCTTGGGCAGGGGGACACCGAACCGTGATCGTCCTTGGGGATGAGCGCATCCGGTCCCGAACAGTGCGGTAATGGAACCAGGGCCCGTAGGCTGGGGTCTGTAGAGGTGCTGGAGCAGTTGCCGGAGAAGGGGGCGCGCGAGGCCCATGAGCGGTGTCATGAAGCGGATGGGACTGATCTTCCGCGCGAAGGCCAACAAGGCCCTGGACAGGGCCGAGGACCCGCGCGAGACGCTCGACTACTCGTACCAGAAGCAGCTGGAGCTGCTGCAGAAGGTACGCAGGGGCGTGGCGGACGTGGCCACTTCCCGCAAGCGGCTGGAGCTGCAGCTGACCGAGCTGCAGAAGAAGTCGTCGACGTACGAGGACCAGGGCCGCAAGGCGCTGGCGCTGGGCCGTGAGGACCTGGCGCGCGAGGCGCTGTCGCGGCGGGCGGCGCTGCAGCAGCAGGTCGCCGACCTGGAGACGCAGCACACGCAGCTCCAGGGCGAGGAGGAGAAGCTGACGCTCGCCTCCCAGCGCCTCCAGGCCAAGGTGGACGCCTTCCGTACGAAGAAGGAGACCATCAAGGCCACCTACACCGCCGCGCAGGCGCAGACCCAGATCGGCGAGGCCTTCTCGGGCATCTCCGAGGAGATGGGCGACGTCGGCATGGCGATCCAGCGGGCCGAGGACAAGACCGAGCAGCTGCGGGCCCGGGCCGGCGCCCTGGACGAGCTGCTGGCCTCCGGCGCCCTCGACGACCCCTCCGGGCTCGCCAAGGACGACATCCAGGCCGAGCTGGACCGGCTGTCCGGCGGCAGCGACGTGGAACTGGAGCTGCAGCGCATGAAGGCCGAGCTGGCCGGCGGCGGCAGCACCCCGCAGGCCATCGAGGGCGGCCGGCAGGGGCAGGGCGCGCAGGCGGAGCCGCAGGACACCCCGAGGTTCGACAAGCAGTAGGCCGGGTATGCGGAGCCGGGCGACGGCGGCGGGCGGCGGTCCGCACGCCGGACCCGCCCGGCGTCGGCGGGCCCGGCACCATGCCGCACCTCTCGTACGCCCGCCGTACGTCCGGCACGCCCGGCGCCGCACCCGTGCGCGTACCCGTACGGAGCAGTCCCGCACCACGCAGCCGCCGCCGTCAGGAGCGGCCGGCTGCCCCGCCGCAAGTGAGCCGAGAGCCGCAACGGAGGAGGCCGTCATGATCGCGCGGATCATGGGGGAGGGCCAGGTGAGGCTGGAGCAGTCGCACCTCACCGAGCTCAACGAGCTGGACAACGAGCTGCTGGCCGCCGTCGAGGCCGGGGACGAGGAGGGCTTCCGGCGCACGCTGGGCGCCCTGCTCGACTCGGTCCGCCGACTCGGCGAACCGCTCCCCGACGACGCACTGGAACCCTCCGAGCTGATCCTCCCCGCCTCCGACGCCACACTCGACGAGGTCCGGGCCATGCTCCACGACGACGGGCTGATCCCTGGCTAGGGCCTGTTTTAAAAGTAGCGTCGTCCCGCCCGTAAGGGCGGGGGCCGGCGGGGCTGGGTGCGTGCGAGGGCAAGGCGGAGGGAGGAGAGCGCTGGGGGTACCTCCC
Source organism: Actinacidiphila epipremni (assembly GCF_012034175.1). Taxonomy (GTDB): domain Bacteria; phylum Actinomycetota; class Actinomycetes; order Streptomycetales; family Streptomycetaceae; genus Actinacidiphila; species Actinacidiphila epipremni. The sequence goes on along the minus strand of NZ_JAATEJ010000011.1, from coordinate 165,921 downwards.
GTCGAAGGCAGGGGGAGGGCTGCGCCGACGACCGACAACGCAGCTGGGGCACCCCCACGCGCAGCCGTGGGGGAGTGCGTGCCCAGCCCCTCCGGGCAGACGGGACTTTTAAAACAGGCCCTAGGACCCCCCGCAGGGTGCTGTGGGCGGCGTTGCTGCTGGGGTGTGCCCTGTCGGTGCTGCTGGTCGTGCTGGGGGGCGTCGACGGGTGGGTCGTCGCGCTCGTGGCGTGGGCCGGGACGGCTGTCGCCGCCGGGGACGCGCTGCGCAGCCGCCGGGCCTACGCCGCGTCCGCCGCCGAGCGGGCCCGGCGCGAGGAGGCGGCGCGCGAGGAGGAGGCCAAGCGCCGGGTCGCCGAGGAGCGGCTGCGGATAGCCCGCGAGCTGCACGACGTCGTCGCCCACCAGATCGCGCTGGCCAATGTGCAGGCCGGGGTCGCCGCGCACGTCCTGGACCGGCGGCCCGACCAGGCCAAGGAGGCGCTCGCGCACGTCCGCGAGGCCAGCCGGCAGGCGCTGGACGAGCTGCGCGCCACGGTGGGGCTGCTGCGGCTGCGCGGCGAGCCGGCCGCGCCCATGGAGCCCGCGCCCGGGCTCGGGCTGCTGGACCAGCTGCTGGAGGGCTTCCGCAGCGAGGGCCTGCGGGTCACCGTCGAGTGCATCGTCGGCGACGGCGACCCGGCGCCGCGCTCGCACGGCCCGCTGCCGGTCAGCGTCGACCTGACCGCCTACCGGGTGATCCAGGAGTCGCTGACCAACGTCCAGAAGCACGCCGGCCCCGGCGCCGGCGCGGTCGTACGCATCCGCCGCGACCCGGGCGCGCTGGAGGTCGTGGTGGACGACGACGGCGCCCCCGGCACCGCCGAGTCGCTGCTCCCGCCGCGCACCCGCCCCCGCCCGCAGTCCGCCGCCGACGGCAGCTCGCCCGTGCCGCCCGGCATCCCCTGCCCCGGCGGCCGGCCCGAGCGCGGCACCGGTGGGCACGGCCTGCTGGGCATGTACGAGCGCGCCACCGCCCTCGGCGGCGTCTGCCGCGCCGGCGCCCGCCCCGGCGGCGGCTTCCGCGTCTGGGTCCGCCTCCCCCTGTCCGCCCCGCCCCGCACCTTCCACCCCACCCCGGCCGACGGCACGATCGCCTGACCGGCGCGGTGCGCCCCGGACCCGCCGGTCAGGCGAAAAGTTCCGAGGGGATGTACGGCTGTGGGGGCCGCATGCCGCGCAGGCACACGTAACCCGCGTTGGCGATCTCCAGGCCCGCCGCGATGCCGACGTCCACCGCCCATTCCTGCTCCGCCGTCAGGCCCGCGACACGGACCGGGCGGCCGGCGGGGGCGCTGAGGAGGGCGGCGGTCAGCAGGCGGGTGGCGAGGCGGCGGGAGGTCGCGGCCAGGGCCTCGACGCCGCGCTCGTCGGCGTAGCAGTAGCCGCTGCCGGCGAGGTCGTCGACGACCAGGAGCCGGTGGTGGCGGAAGAGCACCTCGTGGTCGGGGCCGTGCGCGCCGCCGCGGGTGCGGCGGTCCACGGAGTCCATGAGGTCGCGGTGCCGCTCCGTCCCCTCGTGCACCGCGCCGTCCGGCGCCGGCAGCCGCGCCGGGTCGACCGCGCCGGCCAGCCGTACGGCCGGGTGCAGCGTGAAGCCCGCCCGGCGGTACGTGCGCGCCGCGACGGGATCGGGCGGGCAGCAGATGACGCCGCGCAGGCACGCCCTGCCGTGCACCATCGCCCGGGCCATCAGCGCCTTGCCGACGCCCTTGCCCTGCGCGCCGGGCGTGACCGCCAGCAGCGCCAGGCCCCACGTGCCCTCGCGCCGCGAGGACAGCGCCACGCCGACCGGCCCGGCGACCTCGTCCTCGGCGATCCAGCAGCCGCCGGGGTCGGTCCCGGCCAGGTGCCGGGCGCGGTCGCGCTCACGCGCCGCACGCGCATCCCGGGCGGGCGGCCCGGCGCCCAGCGCGTGCGCCGGCACCGGGGCGAAGGCGGCGGCGGTGATCTGCCGGACGAGCTCGGCGTCCTCGTCGTCGTCACGAACGGGTCGAAGGATCACCGTTCCATCATTGCTCCCCGCCGCCGCGTACGGCACACGGGTCGCCGTACGCGGCAGGGGAGTTGGGGCCGGGGGAGTCCCGGAAGCCGGGGGACCCGGGGGACCCGGGGGCAGGAACGTTACGGCAGCGCCAGCATCTGCTCCAGCGCGAGCTTCGCGAAGTGCTCGGTCTCCGCGTCCACCTCGATGCGGTTGACCACCTTGCCGTCCGCCAGCGACTCCAGCGCCCACACCAGGTGCGGCAGGTCGATGCGGTTCATCGTCGAGCAGAAGCACACCGTCTTGTCCAGGAAGACGATCTGCTTGTCCGGATGCGCCTTCGCCAGCCGCCGGACGAGATTCAGCTCCGTGCCGATCGCCCACGACGAGCCCGCCGGCGCCGCGTCCAGCATCGTGATGATGTGCTCGGTCGAGCCCACGTGGTCCGCCGCCATGACGACCTCGTGCCGGCACTCCGGGTGCACCAGCACGTTCACCCCGGGGATGCGGGCCCGTACGTCCTGGACCGAATCGAGCGTGAAGCGGCCGTGCACCGAGCAGTGGCCGCGCCACAGGATCATCTTCGCCGCCCGCAGCTGCTCGGCGGTCAGCCCGCCGTCCGGCTTGTGCGGGTTGTAGACGACGCACTCCTCCAGCGACAGGCCCATGTCCCGTACCGCGGTGTTGCGCCCCAGGTGCTGGTCGGGCAGGAACAGCACCTTCTCGCCCTGCCCGAAGGCCCACTCCAGCGCCCGCCGGGCGTTGGAGGACGTGCAGATCGTGCCGCCGTGCCGGCCGGTGAACGCCTTGATGTCGGCCGAGGAGTTCATGTACGACACCGGCACCGTCACATCGGCGACCCCGGCGTCCGCCAGGACGTCCCAGCACTCGGCGACCTGCTCGGCCGTCGCCATGTCGGCCATCGAGCAGCCCGCGGCGAGGTCCGGCAGGATCACCTGCTGCCGCTCGGAGGTCAGGATGTCCGCGGACTCGGCCATGAAGTGGACGCCGCAGAAGACGATGTACTCCGCCTCGGGGCGCGCCGCCGCGTCCCTGGCCAGCTTGAAGGAGTCGCCGGTGACGTCGGCGAACTCGATGACCTCGTCACGCTGGTAGTGGTGCCCCAGCACGAAGACCTTCTCGCCGAGCCGTGCCTTCGCGGCCCGGGCGCGCTCCACCAGGCGCGGGTCGGACGGCGCCGGCAGGTCTCCCGGGCACTCCACGCCGCGCTCGCTGCGTGGGTCGGACTCGCGGCCGAGCAGCAGCAGTGCGAGCGGCGTGGGCTGTACGTCCAGGGTTTCTGTGGTGGTCACGGGCGGGACGCCCTTTCTTCGGCAGCGCAGACCTTTTCGTCTACTTGACGCTATCTATCATAGCTCGTTCGCGTCACCTTGACGATGCCCGGACGCGTCAGTGTGACGCATTCGTTCGCCGCTTCGGCGCTGCCGCGGCGGCGGCACGGTGTGCGAGCATGGTGGGGACGAACACGCCGCGGACGCGGGTGGGAGTGCCGGAATGAATCCGGAAGGGCACCGGTTAGCAGTCGGTAAGCCAGTAGTCCGTACAACCCGGGAGTGAAGCAGATGACGGTTCAGGACGAGACCACCACCACGGACGGCATCATCCTGTCCGACGCCGCGGCGTCCAAGGTGAAGAGCCTGCTGGAGCAGGAGGGCCGGGAGGACCTCGCGCTGCGCGTCGCCGTCCAGCCCGGCGGCTGCTCGGGCCTGCGCTACCAGCTCTTCTTCGACGAGCGCTCGCTCGACGGTGACGTGGTCAAGGACTTCGGGGGCGTCAAGGTCGTCACCGACCGCATGAGCGCGCCGTATCTGGGCGGCGCGTCGATCGACTTCGTCGACACCATCGAGAAGCAGGGCTTCACGATCGACAACCCGAACGCCACGGGGTCGTGCGCGTGCGGTGACTCTTTCCACTGAGCTGCTTCTGGTCCTTGGCTGGGGTGCTTCTGGCCCGGCGGGGCCGGCGCGCTTTTGCGGGGCGCGGGGAGCTGTTCGTTCAGCCACCTGGCCGGTGCGGGTTTTTCCGGACCGGAGGGGTGGTTCGGTCGTGGCCGGACCATCCGCCTGTGGTGGGCTGATCGCGCAGTTCCCCGCGCCCCTGATTTCTTGCCCGGCGCGGTTTACGCGCCCTCCTGATTTGTCGGGCGGCGCGGTCAGGAGGCCGTGAGGGTGCGGCCCGAGGTCGTGTCGGTGACCGTGCGGGTGCCGAGGGGGGACTTCAGCTGGACCGTGACGGACTGGGACTTCAGGATCGCCGGGCACACCGCGTCCTTGTCCTTCCGGGTCTGCGTCACCGTCACCTTCACCGTGGTCGAGGTCTCCGCGGCCGAGCCGTGGTAGGTCTCGCACACCCCGCCCCAGAAGATCAGCGTCAGCGTGCTGCCCTGCGCCTGGTAGCCGGCGACCGCCGTGTGGTCCGGGTCGCCCGTCGACGGGGGCTGCACCGGGACCGGGGGAGCGGCACTCGCGCCGCCGCCGAGCCCGGCGAGGTCCACCGCCGGCTGGGGGACGACATAGGCCGCCGCCGAGCCCTCGCGGTGCGCGTCGAAGAGCCACGCCGGCACCAGCGCCTGGCCGCCCGTGACGTACTGCACCGCCAGCCCGAACCGCGCGCCCGTGACGTCGACCGGCTGCGCGGCCGGCGGCGTGAAGGGCGCCGAGCAGGGCGCCGGGGTCGCCGCCGCCGTGCCGTCGCCCGGGTCCGCGGGGGCCGCGGAGCCCGCGCCCGGGCCCGAGGACGCCGCCCCGCCGTCCGCCGCGTTCGGCACCGGCGCGGCGCACATCGCGCCCGGGTGCATCATCCGCGGCGGGGTGAGCTGCGCGAACGCCTGCTGCGCGCTGATCACCGCCCGGGTCTCGCCCTTGTCCAGCGGCGACAGCCTGCCGTAGCCGCTGCCGATCGAGCCGTCCGCGCCTACCACCACCGAGGTCTGCCAGCCGTGCGTGGGCAGCCCGCCGACCACCGGGTCGGCCGTGACCGTACGGCTGGAGCCCGCCGTCATCGAGGCGTCCACCGCCGCGCCGGACAGCCCCAGCTCCGCCAGCACCGGCGCCGCCACCGCCTTCGCCCGGTCCGGCGAGACCGGCGGCGTCGCGGGGTCGCCCGTCGCGGAATGGGCCGTGCTCGCCCCGGACGAGCCGGAGCGCGCCGTACTGGAGGAGTTCCCGTCCGCGCCGTCGCCCTTCGCCGGCGGCGGCACCTTCGGCAGCGCCGGCGGGACGACCGTCCGCGCCCCGGGGCTCATGACCTGGCCGCCCACCGTGTACGACCACGTCCCCGGCGCGTCCTTGCCGACCAGCAGCGCGTGCCCGGAGCCGTCGGCCGGGCCGACCCGCCAGGACCCGCCCTCGTCGACGACCGCGCCGCTCAGGCCGAGCGCCGCCGCGAGCCGCTGGACCGCGGCCTTGTCGGGGCCGCCCTTCGCCCGGTAGAGCGCGGCCGACGCGGGGGCTTTCTCCGGCAGCGTGCCGGTCAGCCGGTAGGTGCCGGCCGGGGCGGTGATGACGCCCGAGGAGCTGCCGGTGTCCCCGGCGCCCGTGGAGCCCTTGCTCTGCGCCCCGCCGGTGGCGCGCTCCACCGGGGCGTGGGCGGTGCTGCCGCCGCCGTCGCCGCCCGCGGCCACCGCCCAGTACGTCCCGCCGCCGGCCGCCAGCACCGCGGCCACCGCCACGGCGACCGTCAGCCGCCGCCTGCGCCCGGGGCGCGGCGCCGCGGCGCCGTCCCCGGCGTCGTCCGGGTCCGTGCCGCCGCCGGCCAGGAGGTCGTCGTCCTCGTGCTCGCTGCTGCTCACCGCACACACTCCTCGGCTCCGTCAACCGTCAGGTGCCGATGTGACGCGGACGGCGCCGAGCCGGTTCCGCCACCCGGGTGAACCCGGCGGCGGGTCCCGCGGTGGGCTCAGTCGCCGTACTCCGCCATCGCGGCCACGACGTGCGCGGACGCCGCCGGCACGGTGATGCCGTGCGGCCCGGCGGACGGGGCGGTACGGGCCGCGGGCGCGGCAGGGTGCCAGTGCGCGGCCATCGTGCGGCAGTCGCCGAGCAGCTGGTCGAGCGAGTCCGGCTCGGCGAGCGGTGCGGGGGCGAGCGGGGGCGGGGTGGTGCCGTGTGACGTAGCGCTCATAGTCTCGACACTGGCACGGGGTCCGCCACGGAGAAAGCCCTACTATCGGGTAGTTTCTCCGGGGGTGCGGGTGACACACGGCGAAGCCGGGGCAAACCGCGGATGTCCTGGCCGCCGGCCGGTTTGCCGGTAGCGTGGAGGACTGCCCAGAACGACGCAACCCCCCAGGTCCCATTCCCCCGCCACCAGGAGCCTGCCGCCGTGCGCATCGCCGTCACCGGATCCATCGCCACCGACCACCTGATGACCTTCCCCGGCCGGTTCTCCGACCAGCTGGTCGCCGACCAGTTGCACACGGTCTCGCTGTCCTTCCTGGTCGACAGCCTCGACGTCCGCCGCGGCGGGGTCGGCGCGAACATCTGCTACGGCATGGGCCTGCTCGGCACCCAGCCGATCCTGGTCGGCGCGGCGGGCAACGACTTCGGCGAATACCGTGCGTGGCTGCAGCGGCACGGCGTCGACACGGCGTCGGTCCGTATCTCCGAGGTCGCGCACACCGCGCGCTTCATCTGCACGACGGACGCCGACCACAACCAGATCGGCTCCTTCTACACCGGAGCGATGAGCGAGGCGCGGCTCATCGAGCTCCAGCACGTGGCCGACCGGGTCGGCGGTCTTGACCTGGTCAACATCGGGGCGGACGACCCCGAGGCGATGATCCGCCACACCGAGGAGTGCCGGGCCCGGGGCATCCCGTTCGCGGCGGACTTCTCGCAGCAGATCGCGCGCATGAACGGCGATGACATCCGCGTGCTCGTGGACGGGGCGGCGTACCTGTTCAACAACGAGTACGAGAAGGGGCTCATCGAGACGAAGACCGGCTGGACGGAGGCGGAGATCCTCGACCGCGTCGGCACCCGCGTCACCACGCTCGGCGCACGCGGCGTCCGCATCGACCGCAAGGGCGAGGCACCGGTCGAGGTCGGCTGCGCGGAAGAGCAGGCAAAGGTCGACCCCACGGGCGTCGGCGACGGCTTCCGCGCGGGCTTCCTCTCCGGCCTGGCCTGGGGCGTCGGCCTCGAGCGCGCGGCGCAGGTCGGCTGCATGCTCGCGACGCTCGTCATCGAGACGCTGGGCACGCAGGAGTACGAGCTGAAGCGCACGCACTTCATGGAGCGCTTCACCAAGGCGTACGGCGAGGACGCCGCCAACGAGGTCCGCGACCACCTCACCGCCTAACCCGCCAGGGCGCCGCGGGGTGCTTCCCCAGGGGCGCGCGGCTGCGCCGCGGGTGCTTTTTCAGGGGCGCGGGGCTGCATCTAATCTGCGGCTGCCGCCGCGCGGGCGCGACCGGCCGGGGGTTTGCGTCTGCGCTGGGCGCCGGCAAACCAGGGGCGCGGGGAACTGCGCGACCAGTTGGGCTCGGCGTGCAGGTCGTCACCGTCCGAAAGGGGCTGTTCGGTCCGATCCGGACCACCGGCCGGTGGTGGGTTGCGCGCGCAGTTCCCCGCGCCCCTGAAGAGCACCCCGCGGCGTCAGCTGCAGCACCTGTCCGGCTGGGCTCACTTGGCGCTGGGCGCCGGCGAACCAGGGGCGCGGGGAACTGCGCGACCAGTTGGACTCGGCGTGCAGGTCGTCACCGTCCGAAAGGGGCTGTTCGGTTCGATCCGGGCCACCGGCCGGTGGTGGGTTGCGCGCGCAGTTCCCCGCGCCCCTGAAGAGCATCCCGCGGCGTCAGCTGCAGCACCTGTCCGGCTGGGCTCACTTGGCGCTGGGCGCCGGCAAACCAGGGGCGCGGGGAACTGCGCGGCCAGCCATATGCGGCGTGCAGGTCGTCACCGTCCGAAAGGGGCTGTTCGGTTCGATCCGGACCACCGGTCGGTGGTGGGCTGAGCGCGCAGTTCCCCGCGCCCCTGAAAAGCGCCCCGCGGCGCAGCCGCAGCCCACGGCCGGGAGGGGCCCCGCGGGTCAGGTTGCGCGGCGGATGCGGTAGGCCGTGCCCCGGGGGGCGGGGTTGGGGCCCAGGTAAGTGTGCGTGCGCATGGTGCACCAGGCGGGGATGTCGAGCGCGGCGGCCTCGTCGTCGGACAGGACGGTCACCACCGCGCCGACGGGGACTTGGGTGATCGCCTTCGCCAGTTCGATCACCGGGATCGGGCACCGCTTGCCCAGCGAGTCGACCACCAGGTCCGGAGCGGGCTCCGGCTCCGGCTCCGGGGGCGAGGCCGGGTGCGGCGTGGAAGGGGCGCCGAGTTGCGCGCGGACCTCGGACACCACGCCCGGCAGGGCGGCCAGGAACGCCTCGACCTCAGAGGATTGCGTACCGGGCGGCAGCGAGACGCGGACGTTGCCCTCGGAGAGCACACCCATCGCCCGCAGCACATGGCTCGGGGTGAGCGTGCTGGACGTGCAGGAGGAGCCGGACGAGACGGAGAAGCCCGCGCGGTCGAGTGCGGTCAGCAGCGCCTCGCCGTCGACGTACAGGCAGGAGAAGGTCACCAGGTGCGGCAGCCGCAGCCGGTCGTGGCCGACGACCTCGACATCGGGGACCAGTTCTGGGACCCGCGCCCGGATCCGGTCGACGAGGGCGGACAGCCGTACCGCCTCCTCGGAAGCCTGCGCTCGCACCGCCCGCAGCGACGCCGCCGCGGCGACGACCGCCGGGAGGTTCGGGAAGCCGGGCGAGCGCCCGGCCTCCCGCTCGTCGGCCGGGTGCGCGGGCGCGAACCTCGTGCCCTTGGCGACGGCGAGCAGCCCCACCCCGGGCGGCCCGCCCCACTTGTGCGCGCTGCCCGCCAGCAGCGACCAGCCCTCCGCCACCGGGCCCCACGCCAGTGACTGCGCCGCGTCCACCAGCAGCGGCACCCCCGCCGCCCGGCACATCGCCGCCGCCTCGGCGACCGGCTGCACCGTACCCACCTCGTGGTTCGCGGACTGCACGCACGCCAGCGCGGTGTCGGGCCGCAGCGCCGCCGCGAGGTCCGCGGGGTCGAGCCGGCCGGTGCGGTCCACCGCGACCTGCGTGCTGTCGTGACGCTCCGCGGCGTGCAGCACCGCGGAGTGCTCGACGGCGGAGACCACGACATGGCGGCCCGTCCGGCGCCGCCCGGCCATCGCGCCGGCAACACCGGTGTGCAGCGCGGCTGTCCCCGAAGGAGTGAATGTCAGCTCGTCGGGGCGGCAGCCCACCACCTCCGCGGCGGTCTGCCGCGCGGCGTCCAGCAGCAGCCGGGCCCGCCGCCCCTCGCGGTAGAGGCGGGCCGGGTCCGCCCATCCGTCGTCGAGCGCGGCGAGCAGCGCCTCACGTGCCACGGGGTGCAGGGGAGCGGCCGAGGCCATGTCGAAATAGGGCACCCCCGCAACGCTACCCGCCGCCCCCGGGGCGGCCCCGCACCCGCCCCGTCCGACCGCCGCCGCGAGGGGTCAGTGAGCGTCAGAAAAGGGCCCCGAACCTGGTATTCCACCCCTTCGGGGAGCCGCCCGGCGCGTTGGACCCCCTCCCCGCGCGACCCCAAATAGCGTCCAGTAGGGTTTGGTCCGCATAAACATCCACACCTCAATGCCTGCAGCCCGGGCCGACCGACCAGCACACGGCCGGAACACCCGGACGAGCGGGCGAGACTCTCGGGAAGGCGCTACGTGAGTCCCAACGGCTCCGACCTCCCCCACGGCCCCAATGGCGTGGGAGGTACCCCCACCCACCGCCCCCAGGGCGTGGGAGGTTCCCCCACGTCGCGGCGCGGGTTGCGGCGGAGGCTCCCGCAGGCGCTGGCTGCGGGCCTGGTCCTTGCGACGGCCACCGGTTGCTCGTACAAGGACTACCCCCGGCTCGGCATGCCGAGCCCGGCCACCGAACAGGCGCCACGCATCCTCGCCCTGTGGCAGGGCTCGTGGGCCGCGGCGCTGGCGACCGGCTGCCTGGTCTGGGGCCTGATCCTGTGGAGCGTGATCTTCCACCGGCGCAGCAGGACCAAGGTCGAGGTCCCGCCGCAGACGCGGTACAACCTGCCCATCGAGGCGCTCTACACGATCGTGCCGATCGTGGTGATCGCGGTGCTCTTCTACTTCACCGCGCGCGACGAGAACAAGCTGCTGGAGACGTCGAAGAAGCCGCAGCACATCATCAACGTCGTGGGCTTCCAGTGGAGCTGGGGCTTCAACTACGTGGAGAACGTCGACGGCAACGCCGCGACGCCCAAGGGCGTGCCCTCCGAGCTGGCGGAGATCCCGGCGAACAAGCTGTCCTTCCCGGCCGGCGCCGAGGGCGTCTACGACGTCGGCACCCCGGCGAGCCGGAACCCGGACACCGGCAACCCCGGCCCCACGCTGTGGCTGCCCGAGGGCCAGACCGTGCGCTTCGTGCTCACCTCGCGTGACGTCATCCACTCGTTCTGGGTCATCCCGTTCCTGATGAAGCAGGACGTGATCCCGGGCCACACCAACGTGTTCGAGGTGACGCCCAACAAGCTGGGCACGTTCATGGGCAAGTGCGCCGAGCTGTGCGGCCAGGACCACTCCCGGATGCTGTTCAACGTGAAGGTCGTGACGCCCGAGCAATACCAGCAGCACCTCAAGGACCTCGCGGCGGCGGGTCAGACGGGCTACATCCCGTCCGGTATTGCCACCACGGGCAACGCGAAGAACTCGGAGCCCAAGACCACATGAGCATTCTCAACGAACCCCAGGGCGCGGCGCCGGCCGACGACGCGTACGAGGACGAGATCCCGGCCCGCGTGAAGAGCCCGGGCTCGGTGGCCGTGAAGTGGCTGACCACGACCGACCACAAGACCATCGGCACGCTGTACCTGGTCACGTCGTTCGCGTTCTTCCTGATCGGCGGCGTCATGGCGCTGCTGATGCGCGCCGAACTCGCCCGTCCCGGCAACCAGTTCCTGTCGAACGAGCAGTTCAACCAGGCGTTCACGATGCACGGCACCGTGATGCTGCTGATGTTCGCGACACCGCTGTTCGCGGGCTTCACCAACTGGATCATGCCGCTGCAGATCGGCGCGCCCGACGTCGCCTTCCCGCGGCTGAACATGTTCGCCTACTGGCTCTACCTGTTCGGCTCGCTCATCGCGGTGGGCGGCTTCCTCACCCCGCAGGGTGCCGCGGACTTCGGCTGGTTCGCCTACTCGCCGCTGTCCAGCGCGGTCAACTCGCCGGGCGTGGGCGCGGACATGTGGATCATGGGCCTGGCGTTCTCCGGCTTCGGCACCATCCTCGGCGCGGTCAACTTCATCACCACGATCATCTGCATGCGCGCCCCCGGCATGACGATGTTCCGCATGCCGATCTTCGTGTGGAACGTGCTGCTGACCGCCGTGCTCGTGCTGCTGGCCTTCCCGGTGCTCGCCGCCGCGCTGCTCGCCCTGGAGGCCGACCGGAAATTCGGGGCGCATATCTTCGACTCCGCCAACGGCGGGGCATTGCTGTGGCAACACCTCTTCTGGTTCTTCGGCCATCCAGAGGTGTACATCATCGCGCTACCGTTCTTCGGCATCATCTCCGAGGTCATCCCGGTCTTCTCCCGCAAGCCGATGTTCGGCTACATCGGCCTGGTCGCGGCGACGATCTCCATCGCGGGCCTGTCCGTGACGGTGTGGGCGCACCACATGTACGTCACCGGCGGTGTGCTGCTGCCGTTCTTCTCCTTCATGACATTCCTCATCGCGGTACCGACCGGTGTGAAGTTCTTCAACTGGATCGGCACGATGTGGAAGGGCTCACTGAGTTTTGAGACACCGATGCTGTGGGCGATCGGCTTCCTGATCACCTTCACCTTCGGCGGTCTGACCGGTGTCATCCTCGCGGCGCCCCCGCTGGACTTCCATGTGTCGGACTCCTACTTCGTGGTGGCGCACTTCCACTACGTGGTGTTCGGCACCGTCGTCTTCGCGATGTTCGCCGGCTTCCACTTCTGGTGGCCGAAGATGACCGGCAAGATGCTCGACGAACGGCTCGGCAAGATCACCTTCTGGACGCTGTTCTTCGGCTTCCACGGCACGTTCCTGGTCCAGCACTGGCTGGGCGTCGAGGGCATGCCGCGCCGGTACGCCGACTACCTGGCCGCCGACGGCTTCACCACGCTGAACACCGTCTCGACGATCAGCTCGTTCCTGCTGGGCCTGTCGATACTGCCGTTCCTCTACAACGTGTGGAAGACCGCCAAGTACGGCAAGAAGGTCGAGGTCGACGACCCGTGGGGCTACGGCCGCTCGCTGGAGTGGGCGACCTCCTGCCCGCCGCCGCGGCACAACTTCACCTCGCTGCCGCGGATCCGCTCCGAATCCCCGGCGTTCGACCTGCACCACCCGGAGATCTCGGCGATCGACGCCCTCGCGGGCGCCGGCCACGGTGCGAGCACGGCCCTTTCCGGTGCTGAGAGCAAGGAGGCGAACCAGTGAAGGTCCAAGGATGGATGTTCGCCGGCTTCGCGGTGTTCATCCTGGCCGCGGCCGTCGTGTACGGCCTGTGGTCCAAGGAGCCGGCCGGCACCACCGCGCTGTTCCTGGGCTTCGGCCTGTGCACCATGATCGCGTTCTACCTCGGCTTCACCGCCAACCGGGCCGACACCGGGGCGATGGACCGCGAGGACGCCGACATCGCGGACGACGCCGGCGAGCTGGGCTTCTTCAGCCCGCACAGCTGGCAGCCGCTCATGCTGGCCACCGGTGGCGCCCTGGCCTTCATGGGCATCATCTTCGGCTGGTGGCTGCTGTTCTTCTCGCTGCCGGTGATCCTCCTCGGGGTCTTCGGCTGGGTGTTCGAGTACTACCGCGGCGCGGACCGCACGCAGTGACCGCGCGCTAGCCCGTACGGCAGCACGAGGCGGGTCCCGCTCCCCTGGGAAGGTGACGGGACCCGCCTCTTTTGTACCCTCTTGTACGCTTCCGCCGTGCGGATCGGCCCGGGCGTTCTTACGTTGAGGCCATGAGCCACCTCTCTCGACACCGGATAGCGTTGAGCTGCGCCCTCCTCACGGCGCCCCTCGCGGTGGGGCTCACCGCCTGCAGCGGCGGCGGCAACCCGCTCGCCGCCTCCCCGTACGAATCCGCCGCCAAGGTCGCCTACTCCATCGCCGACGGCGGCAAGGCCGACCCCAGCAAGCCGCTCAAGGTCACCGTCAAGGACGACGGCAGCCGGATCACCGACGTCACCGCGACCGACGGCGCCGGACGCTATGTCGCCGGCAAGCTCAGCGAGGACGGCAGGAGCTGGCAGTCCACCACGGCGCTGGCCGCCGGCGCCCACTACACGGTCCGGGTGAGCACCGAGGACTCCGACGGCCACCCCGGCCGCAAGGTGCTGACCTTCGACACCACGCCGGCCGACGCCGGCCTGCATGTCACCTTCGGCCCCGACGCGGGCACCTACGGCGTCGGCCAGCCCATCACCGCCGCGCTCAGCGTCCCGGTCAAGACCGCCGCCGCCCGCGCCGTCGTGGAGTCCCACCTGCTCGTCAGCAGCACCCCCGCAGCCGCCCCCGGCTCCTGGTACTGGGTCGACGACCGCACGCTGCACTACCGCCCGAGCGCGTACTGGCCCGCGCACGCGCAGATCGACGCGCGCAGCACCCTGAACGGCGTGAAGGTCCAGGACAAGGTCTTCGGCGGCGCCGACAAGCCGCTCACGCTGCACACCGGCGACCGCATCGAGGCCATCACCGACGCGGCCACCGACCAGATGACCTTCAAGGACGACGGCAAGGTCGTCCGCACCATGCCGGTCACCACCGGCAAGCCCGGCTTCGACACCCGCAACGGCATCAAGGTCGTGCTCGCCAAGGAGAGCTTCGTCCAGATGAAGAGCTCCACCGTCGGCATCGCCGCGGGCAGCTCCGACTCCTACGACCTGCCCGTCTACTGGGCCACCCGGGTGACATGGAGCGGTGAGTACGTGCACGCCGCGCCCTGGTCCGAGGGCTCGCAGGGCTCCGCCAACGTCAGCCACGGCTGCACCGGCATGAGCACCGACAACGCGCACTGGTTCTTCGACCACGTACGCCCCGGCGACATCGTCCAGGTCGTCAACAGCCACGGCCCGATGATGACGCCGTTCGACAACGGCTTCGGCGACTGGAACCTCGACGAGACCAAGTGGCTCCAGGGCAGCGCCCTCGGCAAGGCCACGGCGAACACCGAGGGAGCCCCCTCCGCCGCGCGCAACCCGCTGTCGAACCCGGCCCGGCTGCGCCCCGAGACGGCCTGAGCCGCACCTCCCGGCGCACGGACCTCAGCGCGCGGCCCTCGTCACCCGGCCCTCAGCGCGTCGCCAGCTCCGTCGACCCCGTGTCGATCCTGCGGCGCAGCAGAACGGCCAGCGTGTCGTTGAGCGCCACCGGGTCCACCGGGTGGGTCACCGCCGCGTCCGCGCGGCTCCAGGTGGCCAGCCACGCGTCCTGCGGGCGGCCGATGAGCACGAGCACCGGCGGGCAGCGGAAGATCTCGTCCTTGATCTGCCGGCACACGCCCATGCCGCCCGCCGGCGTCGTCTCGCCGTCCAGCACGCAGGCGTCGATCCCGCCGTTCTCCAACTCGGTCAGTACCGCGGGCAGCGTCGCGCACTCCACGAACTCCACCGGCGGCAGGTCCGTCGCGGGCCTGCGGCCGACGGCGAGCCGGACCTGCTCCCGGGTGTTGGCGTCGTCGCTGTAGACCAGCACCGTGGCGGTCGCCTGCATCCTGGCTCCTCCTCGTGACCCTCTGAGATCCCCGTGAAGCACGAAGCTCGTGAACGCTTTCTCAAGTGCTTGGGATGCTACTCCCGCAACGGGCCCGCGTGCAGGGGCCGGGGCCGCCCAAGATCCCGCCGCCGGGGTCCGGTCCGGCCCGCCGCCGCGTCCCGTGCCTCGGGTGTTCCCTCGTTCGGGTGAGGTGGCCGGTACTGGTCGCCGTGGCCGGAAGGACCTTGACACACCGAAGGGGACCCCCGGAGTGAGCGCCAGATAAGCGACCGACATAATGACTGCCGTGGCGACAGCAACAGCAGTAGAAACCGGGCACGCGCACCCGTCGGTCAACCGGCCGAACCTCACCAGCGTCGGGACCATCATCTGGCTGAGTTCCGAGCTGATGTTCTTCGCGGCCCTCTTCGCGATGTACTTCACCCTTCGGTCGGTCACGGGTGCCGATTTCTGGAAGGAACACGCGCACGCGCTGAACGTGCCGTTCTCCGCGACGAACACCACGATCCTGGTGCTCTCCTCCTTCACGTGCCAGATGGGCGTGTTCGCCGCCGAGCGCGGTGACGTGAAGAAGCTGCGCTCCTGGTTCATCGTGACGTTCATCATGGGCGCGGTCTTCATCGGCGGGCAGATCTTCGAGTACACGAACCTGGTCAAGAAGGACGGGATCTCGCTCAGCTCCGACCCGTACGGCTCGGTGTTCTACCTGACGACCGGCTTCCACGGGCTGCATGTGACGGGTGGTCTGATCGCGTTCCTGCTGGTCCTCGGCCGCACGTACGCGGCCAAGCGGTTCACCCACCAGCAAGCGACCGCGGCGATCGTCGTCTCCTACTACTGGCACTTCGTCGATGTCGTCTGGATCGGCCTCTTCGCCACGATCTACCTGATCAAGTAGTCGGTCGCGTACCGCAGCACGGTGCCGGACAGGCACAACCCGAAGCATCGACACAAGAGATCCTGACACCGGGGTAATCCGTGAAAAAGCTCTCCGCACGACGGCGCCACCCGCTGGCGGCGCTTGTCGTCCTACTCTTCGCGCTAGCGGCCACCGGGGGGCTGTACGCCGCGCTCTCTCCGGCGCCGAAGGCGCAGGCAGACGAGTCGTCGCAGTCCACCCAGATCACCGAGGGCCAGAAGCTGTTCTCGGTCGGCTGTGCAAGCTGCCACGGCACGCACGGCCAGGGCAGCTCCGACGGCCCGAGCCTGGTGGGCGTCGGATCGGCGGCGGTGGACTTCCAGGTCGGCACCGGCCGGATGCCCGCGCAGCAGGCCGGCCCGCAGATCCAGAAGAAGCCCAAGCAGTACTCGCAGGACGAGATCGACCAGCTGGCCGCGTACATCGCCTCGCTCGGCCCCGGTCCGATCGCCCCGGCGTCGAACCAGTACGACCCCGCCGGCGGTGACGCCGCCAAGGGTGGCGAGCTGTTCCGCACCAACTGCTCGCAGTGCCACAACTTCGTCGGCAAGGGCGGCGCCCTCACCGACGGCAAGTACGCCCCCACGCTGAAGGGCGTCGAGCCCAAGCACATCTACGAGGCCATGCAGACCGGCCCGCAGAACATGCCGTCCTTCCCGGACACCACGATGCCGCAGCAGCAGAAGCAGGACATCATCGCGTACCTGCACGAGGTCGACACGGCGCAGAGCAAGAACCCGGGCGGCTTCACGCTCGGCAGCTTCGGCCCGGTGCCCGAGGGCCTGTTCGCGTACATCTTCGGCCTCGGCACGCTGATCGCCATCGCCGCCTGGGTCGCGGCCCGGACGACTAAGGCCAAGAAGTCATGAGCGATACCGGATCCCACAACGTGTCAGAGCCACACGAGCACCTGCCCGCCACCGGCGCAGCGCACGGTGCCAGCGCCGAGGTCCGCCACGACCCGTTCGGCAACCCCGGCCACCCGGAGCACGAGTTCCGGCGCCAGGACATCGACGAGAAGGCGGCCAAGCACTCCGAGCGGGTCGTCGCGGGGCTGTTCACCCTGTCGATGCTCGGCACCCTCGGGTTCATCGCGAGCTTCGTGATCTTCCCGGTCGACAAGTACATCTACGTCTTCCCGTTCGGCCATGTCAGCGCGCTGAACTTCTCGCTGGGCCTGACGCTCTCGCTCGCGCTGGTGGGCATCGGGGCCGGTGCCGTGCACTGGGCCCGCACCCTGATGTCCGACGAGGAGCTCACCGACGAGCGGCACGCCGCCGACGCCGACGACGAGCTGCGCGCCACCATGGAGGCGCAGTGGAAGCAGGGCGTCAAGGAGAGCGGCTTCGGCCGCCGCAAGCTCGTCCGCAACACCATGCTGGGCGCGCTGACGCTGGTGCCGCTGTCGGCCGTGGTGATCCTGCGCGACCTCGGCCCGCTGCCGGAGGACAAGCTCCGGCACACCGCCTGGGCCAAGGGCAAGGCGCTGATCAACCCGAACACGAACAAGCCGCTGCGTCCCGAGGACATCCCGGTCGGCTCGCTCACCTTCGCCCAGCCCGAGGGTCTGAACGAGGAGTCCGACGACTTCCAGCAGCAGATCGCGAAGGCGGCCCTGATGGTCGTCCGGCTCAAGCCGGAGGACATCAAGGACAAGAAGGAGCTGTCCTGGTCCCACGAGGGGATCGTGGCCTTCTCCAAGATCTGCACGCACGTCGGCTGCCCCGTGAGCCTGTACGAGCAGCAGACGCACCACGTGC
This sequence comes from Actinacidiphila epipremni, assembly GCF_012034175.1. Taxonomy (GTDB): domain Bacteria; phylum Actinomycetota; class Actinomycetes; order Streptomycetales; family Streptomycetaceae; genus Actinacidiphila; species Actinacidiphila epipremni. The sequence continues at coordinate 148,451 of NZ_JAATEJ010000011.1, read as the reverse complement.
TGTGCCCGTGCCACCAGTCGACGTTCGACCTGTCGGACGGCGCGCGGGTCATCTTCGGCCCGGCCGGCCACCGGCTGCCGCAGCTGCACATCAGCGTCAATGGTGAGGGCAACCTGGTCGCCATGAGCGACTTCGAGGTGCCCGTCGGTCCGGCCTTCTGGGAGCGCGGATGAGTACTTCGACCGAAACCGCCCCGACGAGTACCCGCCGGGGCCCCAAGCCCGCCGGCCAGCGCGTCGCGGAGTGGGCCGACGCCCGAGTCGGCCTGTACAAGCTGGGCAAGTCCAACCTCCGCAAGATCTTCCCCGACCACTGGTCGTTCATGCTGGGCGAGATCTGCCTGTACAGCTTCACGATCCTCATCCTCACGGGTGTGTACCTGACGCTGTTCTTCCACCCGAGCATGAACGAGGTCGTCTACCACGGCCCGTACGGGCCGCTCCAGGGTGTGCGGATGTCGGACGCGTACGCGTCCACCATGCACATCAGCTTCGAGGTGCGCGGTGGCCTGCTGATCCGGCAGATCCACCACTGGTCCGCGCTGATCTTCATCGCGGGCATGATCGTGCACATGATGCGGGTGTTCTTCACCGGCGCCTTCCGCAAGCCGCGCGAGCTGAACTGGCTGTTCGGCTGGACGCTGCTGTTCATCGGCATGTTCGAGGGCTTCACCGGCTACTCGCTGCCCGACGACCTGCTGTCCGGCACCGGTGTCCGCTTCACCGAGGGCGCGGTGCTGTCCACCCCGGTGGTCGGCACGTACCTGTCGATGTTCCTGTTCGGCGGGGAGTTCCCGGGCCACAACTTCGTGCCGATCTTCTACTCGGTGCACATCCTGCTGTTCCCGGGCATCATGGCCGGCCTGGTCGTCGCCCACCTGATCCTGGTCTTCTACCACAAGCACACCCAGTTCCCGGGTGCGGGCAAGACGGAGAAGAACGTCGTCGGCATGCCGCTGCTGCCGATCTACACCGCCAAGGCGGGCGGCTTCTTCTTCCTGGTCTTCGGTGCCATCGCGGCCATCGCGGCGATCGCCACGATCAACCCGATCTGGACCATGGGGCCCTACCGGCCCGACCAGGTGTCCACCGGCGCGCAGCCCGACTGGTACATGGGCTTCTCCGAGGGCCTGATCCGCGTCATGCCGGGCTGGGAGATCAACGCGTGGGGCCACACGCTGGTCCTGGGCGTGTTCGTCCCGCTGATGGTCTTCCCGCTGGTGCTGGCCGCGATCGCCGTCTACCCCTTCATCGAGTCGTGGGTCACCGGTGACAAGCGCGAGCACCACCTGCTGGACCGGCCGCGCAACCGGCCGGTGCGCACCGGCTTCGGTGTCGCCTGGCTCGCGCTGTACTTCACGCTGCTCATCGGCGGCGGCAACGACCTGTGGGCCACGCACTTCCACCTGTCGATCGAGACGATCACCTGGTCGGTGCGGATCGGCTTCTTCGTGGTGCCGGCGGTGGCCTTCTGGGTCACCAAGCGGATCTGCCTGGGCCTGCAGCGCCGGGACCGCGACAAGGTGCTGCACGGTCGGGAGACCGGCATCATCAAGCGGCTCCCGCACGGCGAGTTCATCGAGGTCCACGAGCCGCTCGGGCAGGAGGAGCTGCACGTCCTCACCGCGCACGACCAGTACAAGCCGCTTGAGATCGGCCCCGAGACCGACGAGAACGGCGTGGAGCGCAAGGCGGGTCCCGTCACCCGGCTGCGGGCCCGGCTGTCGCGCAACTTCTACGGTGAGCACAGCCAGATCCCGAAGCCGACGGTCGAGGAGTACGACGAGATCACCAGCGGCGACGGTCACCACTGACCTGCGGTCCGCTGAGGCCGGGTGGGCGCCCTTGCGGCGCCCGCTCGGCCTTTCCCGTCCCGAAGGGGCGGTCAGGTGGTCGCCGGGCCTTCCGCCGGTGGTGGGCTTGTCGCGCAGTTCTCCCCCAGGGCTTCGCCTGGGAGGTACCCCCACGCGCCCTTTTCTGCATCCCGCCTGCCGATAGGGTGAGCCCCGGCAAGCCCGAGGGCGATCGAGGAGCGTGGACCATGAGCGTTGTGAACCCGGCGGAAGGCAGTGGCACCGGGACACGCCGGTCGTGGCCCGATGTGCTGTCGGCGTTGATCGCGGGGCGGGACCTGGACGCCGACGACACGGCGTGGGCGATGGACGCGATCATGCGGGGGACGGCCACCGATGTGCAGATCGCCGGCTTCGCGGTCGCGCTGCGCGCCAAGGGGGAGACCGTCGACGAGGTCACCGGCATGGTGCGGGCGATGTACGCGCACGCCAACACCATCGAGGTGCCCGGCGCGACCGTCGACATCGTCGGCACCGGCGGCGACCGCGCCAAGACCGTCAACATCTCCACCATGTCGGCGATAGTCGTCGCCGGCACCGGCGCCAAGGTCGTCAAGCACGGCAACCGCGCCGCCTCCTCCGCGAGCGGCGCCAGCGACGTCCTCGGCCACCTCGGGGTGAACCTGGACCTCACGCCCGAGCGGGTCGCCGAGGTCGCCGAGGAGGCCGGCATCACCTTCTGCTTCGCCGTCAGGTTCCACCCCGCGCTGCGGTACGTGGCCACCGCCCGCGGTGAGCTGGGGATCGCCACGACCTTCAACTTCCTCGGCCCGCTCACCAACCCGGCCCGGGTGCGGGCGCAGGCCACCGGCGTCGCCGACCCGCGGATGGCGCCCATCATGGCCGGCGTGCTGGCCGAGCGCGGCTCCTCCGCGCTGGTCTTCCGCGGTGACGACGGCCTGGACGAGCTGACCACCACCGCGACCTCCCAGGTGTGGGTGGTGCGCGACGGCAAGGTCTCCCCGCAGACCTTCGACCCGCGCGACATCGGCATCGACCTCGTGCCCGTCGAGGCGCTGCGCGGCGCCGACCCCGCCCACAACGCCGCCGTCGCCCGCCGGGTGCTGGCCGGCGAGACCGGGCCGGTACGCGATGCCGTGCTGCTCAACTCGGCCGCCGCGCTGGTGGCGCTGGAGCCCGGCGGCGGGACGCTGGAGGAGGAGCTGGCGGCGGGCGTGGCCAAAGCGGCGCAGTCGCTGGACTCCGGCGCGGCGGCGGCCGTCCTGGAGCGCTGGGCGGCGGCCAGCAACGCCTGAGCCGGGCCCCGTTCAGCAAGGCGCCGTCCGTACTTCGGACGGCGCCTTGCGCTTGCCCGCCCGTGTGGCACAATCCTGTGCAGGTCACGAGTGACAGCGCAAAGGCCCCGGCTCGCTGTCCGGCAACCCTCCGTCCGAGGCGGGGTGCCCCGGGTGATGACCAGGCTGTGAGCAGCGAGGCTCGCAGCAAGCCGGACAAGGGGAGTTCTCTCTTGCGCAAGCGAATGCGATAGGGCCTTTCGGCCCCGGTCCCGCCTTTCCGCGGTGCCGTCCGTGCACCGGTCCACACCACCGTCCGCTGCCTTCCGCTGTCAGCCGCCTATCCGACGCCGTCCGACGGTCCCGCACCGGCCGCGCAGGCCCACCGCCTGCCGCCGCGCCGGAGGCCGCCGTCGGCTGCCCTCGTGCCAGGAGCCCGCCATGACCGTTTCCACCGCCGCCACGACCGCCCCTGCCGCGTCCTCCCCGGCCGCTTCCACCGCCACCGTTCCCGCCGCCGTTCCCGCCGCCGTCGTCGGCGCGGAGTGCGCCGACCCCGCCTGTGCGTGCCCCGAGCCGCTGCCGGTGCTCGGCCGCGACGTCACCGTCCCGCTCGTGACCGGCGGCGACGTCACGTACGCCGCCCTCGACTACGCCGCCAGCGCCCCGGCGCTCCAGCGGGTGTGGGACGACGTCGCCGCGTACGCCCCGTACTACGGCAGCGTGCACCGCGGCGCCGGGTACCTGTCGCAGCTGTCCACCGACCTGTTCGAGCAGAGCCGCGCCACTGTCGCCGAGTTCCTCGGCTGCCGGCCCGACGACCAGGTCGTCTTCACCCGCTCCACGACCGACTCGCTCAACCTGCTGGCGGCCGTGCTGCCCGCTGGCACGCACGTCTTCGTCTTCGAGACCGAGCACCACGCGGCGCTGCTGCCCTGGCAGCGGGCGAAGGGCGCGCAGGTCACCTGCCTGCCCGCGCCGCGTACCCCGGAGGAGGCCGTCGCGGCCCTCGACGTCGCGCTGCACGGCGCCCCCAAGGGCTCCAAGCTGGTGTGCGTCACCGGCGCCTCGAACGTCACCGGCGAGGTGTGGCCGGTCCGCCGGCTCGCCGCCGCCGCGCACCGGCACGGCGCCCGTATCGTGCTGGACGCCGCGCAGCTCGTGCCGCACCGGGCGGTGGACGTCACCGAACTGGACGTGGACTGGGTGGCGTTCTCCGGCCACAAGCTCTACGCGCCCTTCGGCTCCGGCGTGCTCGCCGGCCGGCCCGACTGGCTGCGCGAGGCCGAGCCGTACCTGGCCGGCGGCGGCGCGACCCGTACGGTCGCCCGGCGCGCGGACGGCAGCGTCGAGGCCGAGTGGCACACCACGGTCGCGCGGCACGAGGCCGGTTCGCCCAACGTCATCGGCGCCTACGCGATCGCCTCGGCGTGCCGGGCGCTCACCGAGGCCGGCTTCGACCGGCTCGCCGCCCGCGAGCGCCGTCTGCTGGGGCTGCTGCGCGAGGGCCTGGCGGCGGTGCCGGGGGTGCGGGTGCTGTCGCTGTTCGGCGAGGACAGCGAGCGGGTGGGGGTGCTGAGCTTCGTGGTGAGCGGCTGGAACAGCTCGCACCTGGCCGCCGCGCTCTCCGCGGAGTACGGCATCGGTGTGCGCGACGGCCTGTTCTGCGCCCACCCGCTCGTACGGCACCTGCTCGGCGCGGAGTCCGAGGACCTGGGGGCGTGCGGGTCGCCCGACCCGGGCGCGGGCTTCAACGGCAACGCGGTACGGGTCAGCTTCGGCGCCGGCACGCCCGAGGAGCACATCCGGCGCTGCACCGCGGCGGTCGCGACGCTGGTGCGCGAGGGCGCGGCGTGGACGTACGCGACCGAGTCCGGCCGCTGCGTGCCGGTCGGGCCGGGGGAGCGGTAGCCCCGGCCGGGCGGCCCCGGGGCTTCGGGCCCTGGGGCTCTAGGAGTCGAGGCCGATCGCGAAGGCGGCCTCCAGGTCGTGCTGGGAGTACGTACGGAACGCCACATGCGTGTCCGTCGCCTCGACGCCGGGGATCTTGCTGATGCGGCCCGGGATGATGTCCGCCAGGTCGTCGTGCCGGGCCACCCGCACCAGCGCCACCAGGTCGTACGTCCCGGTCACCGAGTAGACCTCGCTGACGTTGTCCAGCGCGGCGATCGACTCGGCGATCTCGGGGATGCGGTCCACGGTGGTCTTGATGAGCACGATCGCGGTGATCACGGCTGCGCGTCTCCTTGGGTCGTCCCGGCAACGACGCCCAGCTTAGACCGGGGCCGGTAGCACGCCCACGCGCAGACGAAGCCGAAGGCGAAGCCCACGACGTGCGCCAGGTAGGCCACGCCCGGGCCGCCGGCGGCGGTCTGCGCGGCGAACCACTGGAGCACGAACCAGAAGCCGAGCACCATCCACGCCGGGAAGCGCAGCGGCACGAAGAAGAGGAACGGGAACAGGCTGGTGACCCGGGCCTTCGGATAGAGGTAGAGGTACGCCCCGAGCGCACCGGAGATCGCGCCGGACGCCCCCACCAGGCTCTGCGCGTCGTCGGCGTGCGCGAGCGCGAAGCCGTACGTGGCCAGGTAGCCGGCCGCCAGGTAGAACAGGGCGAAGCGCAGCCGGCCCATGCGGTTCTCGACGTTGTCGCCGAAGACGTAGAGGAAGAGCATGTTGCCGATCAGGTGCAGCCAGCTCGCGTGCAGGAACATCGACGTCAGCACCGACAGGTACGGCGAGTGCGGATACGGGTCGGCGGCGCCGCAGTCGGCGGGGACGCCCAGGGCCGCGGCCGGCGGGCGACCGCCGAAGAGCTCGGCCGGGACGACGCCCCAGCGGTCGAAGTACAGCGCCTGGCGGCAGGCCAGGGTGTGGCCGCTGCCGTAGGCGGGGAGGAAACCGGACAGCGGGCCGAGCAGGAACACGGCGGTGCACAGCGCGATCAGCCCGTATGTGACGACCGGCGTACGCCGGACCGGGTTCTTGTCGTACACCGGGATGACCATGGACCGATCATGACGCAGCGGGCGTAACGGGCATAGGCCGCCTCGCCGCAGCGCGGCGCACCGGAAAAGCCGTAGGGTGACCGGGACGCACGCTCCCCCGGAGGAAGAGGTACCCGCCATGCCGGTTCCCCTGCCGACCGCGACCACGCGGTGGCGCTGCACGCTGTGCGGAAATCTGACCCGTTTCGACGTGACCCGCTCCTCGCGGGTGGTGGAGTACGTGCACCTCGACCTCGCCGGCGAGCCCGCGGTGGAGGAGACGGAGGTGCTGGCCGAGACGCTGGAGTCGGTGCGGTGCCGGTGGTGCAACGCGGTGGACCGGATCGAGCTGGTGGACCGGCCGGGCGCGGGGGCGGCGGCTGAGGGCGCGAACGGCAGTGCGGAAAGCGCCACCGGGAGCGGTTCCGCGTCGGGCTGACGCCCGGGCGGGGACAATGTAAGTAGCAGGGCGGCGGGCCGGAGGGATCGAAGGGGGCCGGGAGGACGCCGAGACGCCGGCAGATCGGACGGGAGTGACGGGTGGACGCAAGCGGCGGTATTCCGCACCCCGGGGCTGACGACGCCCCGGGCTCCGCCGGCCCCGCGGCCGAACCCGGCAGTCCGGGCACCCCGGCGCCCGAACCCGAGGCCGCCGAGCCGGCCCCCGAGGCCGCCGCTTCGGACGGGGCCGGGCCGGCGCCGGACGCGCCGGAGGGCGCCACCGCGGAGGAGGCCGGGCCCGAGTCCGCGCGGGACGAGCCCGCGCTCGACCGGCCGTTGCCCGGAGGGGTGCGGCACCGGGTCGTCGCGATCGCCGCGGACGCGTTCGGGGGGTTCACCTTCCAGGAGCTGCCGGTCTCGCTGCGGCCCTACGCCCGCTTCACGCCCACCCGCCGGGTGAAGTACGCCGCGACCGCGCTGGCCGCCGCGCTGGAGCACGACCCCGCCTTCCGGCAGAAGGTCGCCGGCCGGCTGCGGGAGGCGCAGGCCGAGCTCGCCGCCGCGCTGGAGGACGGCACCCCGCCGCCCGCCGCCGACCCGCTGGACGTGGCCGCGGCGGCGTACCTGCTGCGCCCGCCCGGCTGGGCCAAGCTTGTCGCGACCGCCGGCGAGGAGGCGCAGCGCGCCGACGCCGAGCGCGCCGACGAGGAGGCCCTGCGCGAACTCGCCGCCCTGCGCGCCGAGGTGGAGCTGCTGCACGAGCACGGCAGGGCCGAGGCCGCCCGCGCCAGAGCCGAGCTGGAGTCCGTACGCAGGGAGGGCGAGGCGCTGCACCGCAAGCTGCGCAGCGCCCTCAGTGACGTCAAGCGGGCCGAGGCCGCCCAGCGCCGGCTCCAGGCCGAGCTGGAGGAGCTGCGGGCCGCCGCCGCGCAGGACAAGGCCGTGGCCGACAGCGAGGCCCGCCGGCTGCGGGCCCGGCTCGCCGAGGCCGAGCAGGCCGCCGAGGCCGGCCGGCGGGCGGCGCGCGAGGGGCGCGGCGTGGAGGACGTACGGCTGCGGCTGCTGCTGGACACCGTGCTGGACGCCGCGTCCGGGCTGCGGCGCGAGCTGGCCCTGCCGCCGCGGGACACCATGGCGGTGCGGCCCGCGGACACCGTGGACGCGGTCGCGCCCGGCGCGTTCAGCGCCCGCGACATCGCCACCCGGGCGCTGTCCGAGACCGACCCGGCGCTGCTGGACCAGCTGCTGGCGCTGCCGCAGGCGCACTTGGTCGTCGACGGCTACAACGTCACCAAGACCGGCTATCCCTCGCTGCCGCTGGAGAAGCAGCGGCTGCGGCTGCTCGGCGGCCTCGCGGTGCTGGCCGCGCAGAGCGGCGCCGAGGTCACCTGCGTCTTCGACGGCGCCGACCTGGACATGCCGGTGCTGCTCGCGCCGCCGCGCGGGGTGCGGGTGCTGTTCAGCAAGGCCGGTGAGACCGCGGACGAGCTGATCCGCCGGCTGGTGCGGGCCGAGCCGCCGGGCCGGCAGATCGTGGTGGTCTCCGCCGACCGCGAGGTCGCCGACGGCGTCGCCAAGGCCGGCGCCCGCCCCGTCGCCTCCACCCTGCTGCTGCGCCGCCTCTCCCGCGCCTGACGCCCCCTTTGTCCGCACCCAGCGTCAACCGGTCATCACGGCGCGTGCAAACCATGTAAAGAAAACGCGAACCGGTCGAGATTTTGCCTTCGGGGATTTGAACCGATCACGAGAAGGTCACTAAGGTCAGGCCTCGAACCTCCGCGCAGTCGATCATCCAATCCGGGTGGCGCACGGAGGCCGCCCGCCAGTCGTCAACCGGTAGGCGGCTGAAGGAAGAAGGAGCTCGCCTTCGTGGCGTCCCACCGTCGACCCAAGCCGGCAAGCCGCACGCGTGTGACCGTGCTGACCGCGACCGCTGCCGCCGCCGTCGCGCTCTCCGCGCAGGCTGCCAACGCCGCCCCCGCCAAGCCGGCCAAGCCCACCTCCGTCAAGGACGCCAAGGCGCAGGTGGACGCGCTGTACACGCAGGCCGAGCAGGCCACCGAGAAGTACAACGGCGCCGCGGAGAAGCTCAAGTCCCTCCAGACGGAGGCCGGTGCGCTCCAGGACCAGGTCGCCCGCCAGCAGGAGCACCTCAACACCCTGCGCGACAGCCTCGGGACGATCGCGGCCTCGCAGTACCGGTCCGGCGGTATCGACCCGTCGCTCCAGCTGTTCCTGTCCTCCAACCCGGACACCTACCTGGAGCAGGCCAGCACGCTGGACCAGATCAGCTCGATCCAGACCAGCGCCCTGCAGCAACTCCAGGACGCCAAGCGGACGCTGGACCAGGAGCGCGCCGAGGCCACCGCGAAGCTCGCCGAACTCCAGGCGACCAAGACGGAGTTGGCGCAGCGCAAGAACGAGGCCAAGGACAAGCTCGCCCAGGCGCAGCAGATCCTCAACTCGCTGACCGCGCAGCAGCGCCAGCAGATAGCCAACGACAACGCGCGCGCCAACCGCGACACCGGCCGGGTCCCGCTCGGCGGCAAGTCGGCCTCCGCGTACGCCGCTTCGGCTTTCAGCTTCGCCAAGTCCAAGCTCGGCGACTCGTACGTCTACGGCGCCTCGGGCCCCAACACCTTCGACTGCTCGGGCCTGACCTCCTGGGCCTACCGCCAGGCCGGCGTCTCGCTCCCCAGGACCGCCGCCGAGCAGGCCAACGCCGGCACGCGCATCTACTCCCAGTCGCAACTGGCCGTCGGCGACCTGGTGATCTTCTACGGCGACCACCACCACGTCGGCCTCTACGCCGGCGACGGCATGGTGCTGCACGCGCCGAAGCCGGGCACCGTGGTGCGCTACGAGTCCATCAGCGACATGCCGTTCCAGTTCGGCGTCCGCGTCTGAGGACACCTTCACTCTTCGTACGCAGCGCCCGGCGGACCCGCCGGGCGCTACGTCGTTCGGGTGGTGCGCACCGGGCCCCGGGCCCGCCGTACCGGCGCTGACCTGCGGCCGGGGCACGACCGGTCATGCGTACGGGTCGCGGCGTCTTTGTGCTCTGCGTGCCCGGCTGATTACTGTCGGCTGCCGTGGCATCCCATCGACGCGTACCGCAGCCGGGCCCGACCGCCCGCACCACCCGGGTCACCGTGCTCTCGGCGGTGGCCGCGGCCGGCGCGGCGCTGGCCGGCGCCGCCGCCCCGCTCGCCGCGGCGGACCCCGCCGTGGACGCCGCGGACACCGCGACCCGGCTGGACGCGCTCTACCAGCAGGCCGAGGCCGCGACCGAGGCGTACGACGCGGCGCAGGAGCGCACCGCGGGACTGCGGGCCGACCTCGGCACGCTCCAGGAGCGGGCCGCGCAGGGCCAGCAGCGCGTCAACGAACTGCGGGACGGGCTCGGCGTGCTGGCCGCCGCGCAGTACCGCGGCGGCGCGATCGACCCCACGCTCGCGCTGCTGCTGTCCGACGACCCGGCCGGTTCCCTCGACCGGGCCGCGACCCTCGCCCGGCTGGGCGCGCAGCAGGTCGGCCGGCTCCACCAACTGCGCGACGCCGAGCGGGCGTTGCAGGGCCGGCGCGCCGAGGCCGCGGGCAAGCTCGCCGAGCTCGACCGGAACGCCGCGGAGCTGCGCCGCCGCAAGGCCGCGGTGCAGCAGGCCCTCGCCCGCGCCCGGCAGCTGCTGCGTACCCTGCCCGCAGCCCAGCAGGCCGGCTACGCCCCCGGCATGGGCGTGCGTGCCTCCCGCGGCGGCCTGCCCGCCGGTCTCGACTTCCCCGACCTGCCGCCCGCCTCCGGCCGGGCCGCGCTCGCCGTCGCCGCGGCACGGTCGGTGCTGGGCGCCCCGTACGTCTGGGGGGCGACGGGGCCGCGCTCCTTCGACTGCTCGGGGCTGATGCAGTACGCCTACGGCCGGGCGGGCGTGGCCCTGCCCCGTACGTCCCAGGAGCAGCTGCACGCCGGGCGGCATGTCCCGCTCTCCCAGGCCAGGCCCGGCGACCTGGTGATCTACCGCAGCGACGCGAGCCATGTGGCGATGTACGTGGGAGGCGGCCGGGTCATCCACGCGCCGTACCCCGGGGCGCGCGTGCGCTACGACCCGGTGGGGATGATGCCGGTCAGGGCGGTCGTACGACCGTAGGCGCAGCCCCCGGGGGCGGTCGTACGCCGGTGGGTAGGTGCGCGCGGGGCGGTCGTACGCTCGTCGGGCGGTGCGCGGGGGCCGGGCGGGGAGCCTTGGCCTCGGGTTCGCGGGGCGGCACCGTACGATCGGCGCATGACCGCGGTGCGCTCCCGACGCTCGACGGCCGGCGCCGCCGGTGTGCTCACGGTGCTCGTCACGCTGGCCGCCGCCCTCACCGGGTGCGGCGGGTCGGGGCACAAGAGCACCACGGACGGCGCCGCCCCGGCCATCACCCGGCTGCTGGACGCGCGGGCCGCGGCCGTACGCGGGCACGACGCGAAGGCGTTCCTCGCCGGGGTGGACCCGCGCTCCACGCGCTTCCTCGCCGAGCAGCGCACGATGTTCGCCGACCTCGCGGACGTCCCGCTCGCCGGCTGGTCCTACCGCCTGGTGCGCACCGGCGCCTTCCCGCTGCCGCCCACCGCCGACGCCACCGCCTCCGCCCGCACCGCGGCCGAGGTCCAGTTGCGCTACCGGCTCGCCGGCTACGACACGCAGGACCTGGTCTCCACCGCCTACCTGACCTTCACCCACCGCGCCGGGCACTGGTACGTGGCGGCGGACGACGACGGGGACTCCGCCGGGAAGCGGACCGCCGTACAGCTGTGGGACCAGGGCAAGGTCGAGGTCGTACGCGGCAAGCACAGCCTCGTGCTCGGCCTCGGCCCGGTGGCGACGCTGCGCGGTTACGCGGCGGACGCGGACCTGGCCGTACCGCAGGTGCAGCACGCGTGGGGGCGGGCCGGCTGGCCCGGGAGCGTCGTCGTCGAGGCGCCGCGGACGCTGGACCAGCTCGGCGCGCTGCTCGGCGCCAAACCCTCCGACTACCAGGGCATCGCGGCGGTCACGACCGGCGAGCTGGGCGGCAGCGCCACCGCGCCCGCCGACCGGGTCATCGTCAACCCCGCCGCTTTCGGCCGGCTGTCCGCTTTCGGCCGGCAGGTCGTCCTCACGCACGAGACCACGCATGTCGCCTCCCGCCCCGCGACGACCACCCACACGCCGGTGTGGCTCTCCGAGGGCCTGGCCGACTGGGTCGCCTACCGCGAGTCCGGCCGCACGGCCCCCGAGATCGCCCCCGAACTCACCGCCGACGTCACCGCCGGCCACCTCCCGCCGGCCCTCCCCTCCACCGCCGACTTCCGCCCCACGGCTTCCGGGCTGGCCCAGGCGTACGAGGGCGCCTGGCTGGCGTGCCGGCTGATCGCGGACCAGTGGTCCCCGGCGACCCTGACGGCCCTCTACCGTGCGGTGGGGGCGGGGCAGAGCGTCGACGCGGCGCTCAAGGCCCGGCTGGGCTTGTCGGAGGCGGCGTTCACGCAGCGGTGGCGGGCGTATGTGGGGGAGGAGCTGGGATGAGCGAGGACGAGCTGCCGGGCGCCGGGGAGCCGGCTCGTGGGGACGGGGACTTCTCCCCCGAGCACATTGCGCGGGCGCGGGCGTTGCGGCAGGGGGTGTGGCCCGTGGCGGTCGGGGGGCGGGTCGCGGGGCTGGGGTTGATGCTCGCGCTGGGGCTGACGCATTGCGGGGCCGGGCTCGTCGCGGGGTTCGGCCCGGCGTGGGCGGGCCGGGTCGCGGGGGCGGCCCTCACGCTCGTCGTGCTCCCGCAGCTGCTCTCGCTCCCCTTCGCCGCCCGGGGCCGCGTCGTACGGGCCCGGTTCGGCCTGGTGACGCAAGGCTGGGCCGGCTGGGCGGTGGACCAGCTGCGCAGCCTGCTCATCTCGCTGCCGCTGACCGCCGGCGCGCTGTTCGCCGTCTACGCGCTCGCCGGGGCGACCCGCTGGTGGTGGGCCTGGGCGGCGCTCGGCGCGGCGGCCGTCACCGTCGCCCTGTCCTGGGCGGCGCCCCTGCTCTTCGAGCCGCTCTTCAACCGCTTCACCCCCATGCCCGAGGGCCCGTTGCGCGACGCCCTCCTCGACCTCGCCGCCCGCGACGGCGTGACCGTACGGGACGTCCTCGTCGCCGACGCCTCCCGCCGTACGACGGCCCTGAACGCGTACGTGTCCGGCTTCGGCCGCACCCGCCGGATCGTCGCGTACGACACGCTGATCGGCACGGCGGAGCCGCGCGAGGTGGAGCTGGTGGTGGCGCACGAGCTGGGCCACGTCGTGCACCGCGACGTCATGCGCGGCACGCTGCTCGGGGCGCTGGGCGCGGCGGTGGGCGTGTGCCTGCTCGCGGCGGTCGCGGGTTGGCACCCCCTGCTCTCGGCGGCGGGCGTGCAGCACCTGGCCGACCCCCGCTCGGCCTGGCTCCTCGCGGCCACCGCCACGGTCGGCGGCGCACTGGCCGGCCCGTTCGGCGCCGCCCTCTCCCGCCGGGTGGAGAGCCGCGCCGACGCGCACGCCCTGCGCCTGACGTCCGACCCGGCCCACTTCATCGCGATGCAGCGCCGCCTGACGACGACGAACGTCGCCGAGCCCGCCCCGCCCCGCCCCCTCCACCTCCTGTGGGGCACCCACCCCACCCCCGCCGCCCGCATCGCCCTGGCCCGCAGCCGCACGTGGTAGCCGCCCGCCCTCACCGCCGCCCGCGACGACTGGGCCGCCGCGCACCGCGACGGGGGAGCGCAATACCTCTAGCGGACGGCTCGGGCGACCTCCGCCGCGGACGCCGCCCGGGGCATCGGTGACGTCGAGCGCCGGAGGCGGTGGCAGGACAGGAGGGTTGCGGTGGCGAGGAGGGTGTTGCGTGTGGTGAGGAGGGTGACGCCCAGGAGGTCGCTGCGTACGACGTGGGGGAAGTACACCGGGAATTCGAGGGTCGTCAGCACCGCCGCCGGCAGCAGGAGCAGCACCGGCAGGCGCATCACGCTCTCCCGTACGGTCAGGCACACCGCCCCGACGCCGACCAGCCACACCAGGTACTGCGGGCTGATCACCCGGCTCGTCGTGGTGAAGACCAGCACCGCCGCGAAGGCAGCGTCGTACGGGACCGCCGGGCCGAAGGTGCGGGCGCGGGCCCGCCACAGGCCGAGCCACGCCAGCGCCAGCACGCTCAGCGCGAGGGCCGCGTCGCTCACGGCGCCCACGTACGGGCCGAGGAATTCCACGGAGCCGTAGTGCATCGCCGCGACCCCCGGCCAGCCGGCGTGCCGGGCCGCGTGGAAGACCAGCGCGCCCAGGGACTCCACCTCCGTGCCGCGGTCGCGCTGGAAGGCCAGGAAGGAGAAGGCGCCCGGCATCGTGAGGCCGAACAGCAGTGAGCCGGCCGCCACGGTTGCCGCGGCGGCGGCCCAGGAGCGGCGGGTCGCCCGCCCGGGCCGCGTACCGGCGAGCAGCAGCAGCGGCCACACCTTGAGCAGCACGCCCACCCCGGCCAGCGCCCCCGCGGCGGCGGGGCTGCGGCGCAGCACCAGCAGCGCGGCGACGGCCACCGCCGTCACCATCACGTCGTAGCGGGCGTAGACGATCGGCCCGAGCAGCAGCATCCCGCCGACCCACATCCACACCCCGGCGAGCCGCCCCTCGCGCCGCGCGGCCCCGTCGTGCAGCAGCGCCCCGAAGACGGCCGCGTCGCACAGGAACGCCAGCCAGAAGAAGGCCGCGCTGTAGCCGAGGTACGGCACGGCGCCCGGCGCGACCAGCACGGCCGCCGCGCCCGGCGGGTACTGCCACGTCACGTCGTACGACGGGAAGATCCCGTGCCGCAGCAGCGGGTACCAGCCCTCGTACACCGCCGACACGTCATGCGTGACCCCCTGCCCGGGAAACCGCAGCACCCCGAAGACGAACACGAGCAGCAGCGCCCGGCTCCCCACCCACGCCCCGACGACCGCGCCCCGCGGCCCCCAGCCCGCCCGGCCGGGTAGCTCATAGGATTTCACCGCATACGTCACGTTATGCATCTTGCGGCCCGCCCCGCCCGCCGGCCGGGAGGGACGCGCGCGGGAGCCCGGCGGGGCGGAGTAATCTCGGCGGCGATGGAAAAGACCCTGATCGTCACCAACGACTTCCCGCCCCGGCAGGGCGGGATCCAGTCCTTCGTGCACAACATGGCCCTGCGGCTGGACCCGGCGAAGGTCGTCGTCTACGCCTCGACGTGGCGGGACGGCACCGAGGTCGCCCGGTTCGACGCCGAGCAGCCCTTCCGGGTGGTCAGGGACCGGACGAAGGTGCTGCTGCCGACGTCCAGGGTGACCAGGACCGCCGCCGCGCTGCTGCGCGAGCACGGCTGCTCCTCCGTGTGGTTCGGCGCCGCCGCGCCGCTCGCGCTGATGGCGCCGGCGCTGCGCAGGGCGGGCGCCCGGCGGCTCGTCGGCACCACGCACGGGCACGAGGCCGCGTGGGCGCAACTGCCGGGCAGCCGGGTGCTGCTGCGGCGCATCGGCGAGGGCACCGACACGCTCACCTATCTCGGCGAGTACACCAGGACCCGGATCGCCTCCGCCCTGACCGAGCGGGCCGCCGCCCGCATGGTGCACCTGCCGCCCGGCGTGGACGAGAAGACCTTCCACCCGGGCTCGGGCGGCCCGGTCGTACGCGCCCGGCTGGGGCTCGCGGACCGGCCGGTCGTGGTGTGCGTCTCGCGGCTGGTGCCGCGCAAGGGCCAGGACACCCTCATCCTCGCGATGCCGCGCATCCTGCGCGAGAAGCCCGACACCGCGCTGCTGATCGTCGGCGGCGGCCCGTACCGCAGCGAGCTGGAGGCGCTGGCCGAGCGCACCGGCGTCGCGGGCGCCGTCCGCTTCACCGGGCCGGTGCCGGAGTCGGAGCTGCCGGCGCACTTCGGCGCGGGGGACGTCTTCGCGATGCCGTGCCGGACCCGGCGCGGCGGGCTGGACGTCGAAGGGCTGGGCATCGTCTATCTGGAGGCGTCGGCGACCGGCCTCCCGGTCGTGGCCGGCGACTCCGGCGGCGCCCCGGACGCGGTGCTGCCGGGCGAGACCGGCTGGGTCGTCCCCGGCGGCTCCCCCGAGCAGGCCGCCGAACGCATCCTCACCCTGCTCCGCGACCCCGACCTGCGCCGCCGGATGGGCGAGCGCGGCCGTACGTGGGTGGAGCAGAGCTGGCGCTGGGACCTGCTGGCGGAACGCCTGCGCGAGCTGCTGTAGGCGGTACGGACGAGGTCCGCGCGGCGGTACGTACGAGGTTGCGCGCTCCGGGGGGCGCCAGGTCCCGCGCGCCGGGGGGACACGTGAGCCCCCCGACCCCGGGCGTCAGCCCCTGGGCACCCGCAGCGCGGCCAGCACCGGCAGGTGGTCGGTCGCGGCGTGCAGGTCCGCGTGCGTCACGCCCGGCACGGAGTGCGGCACCCCGCACCCCAGCACCTGCACCGGCTTGCTCGCGAACACCGCGTCGATCCGCTGGAACGGCTCGCGCACGTTCGTCACCTCGCCGCCCCACGGCGCGACGGCGAAGCAGTCCTGCAACTCCGCGGCGATACGCGAGAAGCCCAGCCGCTCCGGCGGCTCGTTGAAGTCCCCGCCCACCACCACATTGGCCTCGCCCATCGCCACGACCCGCTCCAGCAGCAGCCCGGCCTGCTCATGGCGCTCGGCGGGGTCGAGGCTCAGATGGGTGCTGACGGCGGCGATCCTGGCGCCGCCGATCCGCAGCACCGCGGTGGCGAAACCGCGCTGGTGCAGCGGCGGGTGGCGCGGCAGCAGAACGTCCTCGGTCCGCTCGACGTGCGCCCGCAGCGACGACAGGATCATCGGCCCCGCCGCCGTGGCACCGCCCGTCACATGGACGAGTCCGGTGGTACGTGCCAGGCGGGCCGCGGCCTTGCGCCACCGGAAGAACCGCGGGGCCTCCTGGACGAGGACGAGGTCGGGGGCGCAGGCACGGATCACCCGGGCCAGCGCCGCCGTGTCGTCCCGCATCGAGCGGACGTTGTAACTGAGGACGCGGACGATCGCCGAGTCGTGCTCGGTGGCGGAACCCGGCAGATCTTCCACGGTCATGTGATCAACTTAGCCGAATCGTCAGCCCTGGCGCGCCAGGTCCGCCGCCCCGACGAGCCCCGCCTTGCCGCCGAGCTGTGCGGCGAGCACCTGCGCGTGCGGACGCCACTCGCCGCCGATGAGCCAGCGCCGGAAGGACCTGCGGATCGGGTCGAGGACCAGCTCGCCCTCGTCCGACACGCCCCCGCCGACGATGAAGGCCGACGGGTCGAACAGCGAGGCGAGGTCGGCCAGCCCGGCGCCCGCCCAGCGGGCCAGCTCACGGAAGGAGTCGACGGCCACCGGGTCGCCCTGCCGGGCGGCGGCGCTGATGTGGCGGCCCTCGATGCCCTCGACCGTGCCGTCGCCGAGCGCCAGCAGGACCTCGGCGTTCTCCGGGGTCGCGTTGGCGCGCTGCTTGGCGTAGCGGACCAGCGCCCGGCCGGAGGCGTACTGCTCCCAGCAGCCCTGGCTGCCGCAGCCGCACAGCAGCCCGTCGGGCACCACGCGGATGTGGCCGAACTCGGCCGCGACGCCGAAGCGCCCGCGGCGCAGCTTGTTGCCGATGATGATGCCGCCGCCGAGACCGGTGCCGAGTGTGATGCAGATCACATCGGAGTGGCCCTGCCCGGCACCGAAGCGGTACTCGCCCCAGGCCGCCGCGTTGGCGTCGTTCTCCACGACCACGGGGAGCTCGACGCGCTGTTCGACCTTGTCCTTCAGCGCCTCGTGGCGCCAGTTGATGTTGGGTGCGAAGAGCACGGTGGCACGCTTGTCGTCGACGTACCCGGCCGCGCCGATGCCGACGGCGTCGATGGTGTGACCGGTGCTGACCTGGCGCACCGCTTCCACGATCGCGTCGACGACGCCCTCGGGAGACGGCGGCGTCGGCACCTTGACGGTCTCAAGAATCGAGCCTTCCTCGTCGACCACTCCGGCCGCGATTTTGGTGCCGCCGATGTCGACGCCGATGGTGAGTCCCATGTGTCCCTCAGTTTTCGGTCGATCCCCGCTAAGAGAACCGTACCGGAGAGGGGGTCAATCGAGGTCGATGTGTTCAGCGGTTGAACGCGCGGACCCCTCGCCGGAGGTCCAGCGGGATTCCGCTCCGGCCACCGCGGACCGGTATGCCGCCAGCAGTTCGGCCCCGGCGGCGGCGAGGTGGTCGAAGACGGCGGGATTCCGCTCCTTGATGGGTTCGACAACGGAACGCACCTGGGCCGCCATCCCCTGCGCCGCCATCTGCACCGCGGGGTTGCGCAGCGCGGCCAGCCGCTCACCGACCGCGTCCCCCACGGCCTCGGCGAGCCGCCGCAACTCCTCGGCCGCGGTGGGCGCTCCCGCCTCCTCGCGGCGCCGGGCGTGCTCCGCCGCGATGTCCTCGGCGCTGGCCTTCGCCCACGCGTCCGGGTCGGGACGGCCGGTGGCTTCGCTCATGATCGGCTCCAAACGGGGCGCCGCGGTCGGAACGCCTCTCCCCATCGACGGTACCCGAACGCCCGCCGTACGGGCCGGTGTACGGGCCGGGGTGACGCGGCCGACACGGGCCGGGCTCAGCGCGGCCAGAGGCCCGGGTC
Source organism: Actinacidiphila epipremni (assembly GCF_012034175.1). Taxonomy (GTDB): domain Bacteria; phylum Actinomycetota; class Actinomycetes; order Streptomycetales; family Streptomycetaceae; genus Actinacidiphila; species Actinacidiphila epipremni. The sequence goes on along the minus strand of NZ_JAATEJ010000011.1, from coordinate 130,288 downwards.
GGGCGTGAACCGCACCCGCAGCACGCCGTCGCGCAGCGCCGCGCCCTGCACGGTGCACCGCCGCAGCGCCGACGGCAGCGGCATGATCCGCCGGAACCCCTCGGCGTCGACGACGAGTTCGTCCCCGCGCCGCACCAGGTCCAGCCCCTCCTTGCCGGCCCCCGGCAACGGCAGCGACCACACCAGGTGCCCCTCCTCGGCCAGCCGGTCCTCGACGCTCCAGGGCTCACCGCCACCGGTACGGTCCGGGCCGCGCCCGTCGTACGGCACCGCGAGCGCCTCCTCCGCCGGCGCCAGGTCGCGCCCGAGGTGCGGGAGCTCGTACAGCGGCACACCGTCCACCGCGCAGGCTTCCGCGTACGCCTTGAGGTGGTCCCGCTGGCCCGCGGCCAGCCCCGCCACGAACGGCTCGGAACCCCCCGCCGGCAGCAGCCGGTTGGCCACCACGGCCGCGGGCCGCAGGCCGTACAGGGCCAGCCCCGTCCGTGCCGTGCGCAGCACCTCCGCCCCGCGGGCGCCGGGCTCGACCACGACCGCCAGCGACGTACCCGGATCGTCGATCACCGCCTGCACCGCGGCCAGTTGGACCTCCGCGCGGGCGGCGGCCTCGTACGCCCACTCGGTCGGCATCGGCACCCCCGCGAGCTGCGCCAGCACCGGGCGCAGGGCCCGGGCGGCCTGCCGGTCGGGCGGCAGCAGCCGGCCGAGGTAGCGGCGCAACTGGCCGGGCAGCGCCAGCAGTTCGACGGCCTCGCGCACCGGCGGCAGGTCGACCACGACCTGCTCCCAGCCGCCCTCCCGGGCCGCGCGCACCGCCCGCAGCAGCGCCAGCGCGCCCGCGCCCGGCAGCGGCGTCAGCTCCTCGGGGTCCAGCGGCGTGGTGCCCAGCAGCGCGAAGAGGGTGCCGCCGCGGGACTGGAGGTCCAGCAGCGCGTCCTGGAAGGCGCCGCCGGCGTCCACCCGGCGCACGTCGAGGCCGGGCAGCGTGCCGTCCAGGGCCGCGGCGGCCGTGCGGTCGTAGGTCAGCAGCAGGGTGCGGGTGCCGGCGCGGGCCGCGGCGGCGGCCGTCGCGGCGGCGACCGCGGTACGGCCCGCGCCACCGGCGCCGGTGATCAGCAGCGTGCGCGCGTGCCGCCGGGGCATCAGCCCGCGGTCTCGGCGCCGGCGGCCTTCGCGGCCTTGCCGCCGCCGGCACCCGGCGTCTTCGCGGCGCCCGCAGCCCCGGCGTCCCCGGAACCCTCGGCCGATCCGGCGCCCTCGGCGCCCGCTGTGTCCTCGGCGTCCTCGGCGTCCTCGGAACCGCCGAGCGCCCCCGACTCGACCCGCTTCTTCAGCCCCGCCAGCGCCCGGTCGATGATGACCTTCTCCGCCTTGCGCTTGATCATCCCCAGCATCGGGATCTTCACGTCCACCGTGAGCTGGTAGGTGACCTCGGTGCGCTGCCCGCCGTCCAGCGGCGCGAGCGCGTACGAGCCGTCCAGCGTGCGCAGCATCTGCGAGCGCACCAGCGACCAGCGGACCTCGTCGGCGCTCACCCAGGTGTAGGCGAGGGTGTGGTCGTCCTTGATGGCGCCCGCGTCGAGCAGCAGCCGCACCTGCTGCGCGCGGCCCTCCTCGTCCCGCTCCAGCACCTGGGCCTCCTTGACCTCCCCGGTCCACTCCGGGTAGCGGTCGAAGTCGGCGATGACGCCCATGACAGCGGCAGGTGCCGCCTCGATCGTGATGCTCGACCGCGTGTGTTCCGCCATCGCCGTGGCCCTCCAGGACTACTGGTGCAGGATGCCCTCGAAGGCTACCGCGCCCAGGTGGGAGGCAGGTGCCCGCGACCACGGCGGGTCCGCGCCCGGCTGCCGCTCAGCGGGCCGCGCAGGTCACCACTCCAGTACCCACGGGGTGCGGGTGTGGTTGAAGTGGCCGACGTTGACGCATTCGGTGCGCCCGATCCGGGTCCTGGCCACCAGCGGCTGGTGGACATGGCCGAAGAGCGCGTATTTGGGCTGCACGCTGCGCACCGCCGCCAGCAGTGCCTCGCTGCCCCGCTCGAAGCGCCGCGCGACGGTGTCGTAGCACAGGTCGGGCACGGCGGGCGGGATGTGCGAGCACAGCACGTCGACCTTGCCGAGGGCGGCGACCTTGGCCGCGTACTCCTCCTCGCCGATCTCGAACGGGGTGCGCATCGGGGTGCGCAGGCCGCCGCCGACGAAGCCGAAGACCCGGCCGCCGATCTCCGCGGTCTGGCCGTCCAGCACGGTCGTGCCGGGCCCGGCGTATTCGGGCCACAGGTCGGGGACGTCGACGTTGCCGTACGTGGCGTAGGTCGGGGTCGGGAAGGCGGCGAAGAGCGCGGCGTACTGCTTGCGGACGGCCGCCTCGATCGCGCCGTGCCGGTCGATGCCCGACCACAGCTCGGCGTCCAGCCGGCGTGCCTCGTCGAAGCGGCGGGCGGTGCGCAGCGCGACCATGCGGTCGGCGTTCTCGACGCCGAAGAGGTCGGGGAAGATGCCGCGCGAGTGGTCGGCGTAGTCCAGGAAGAGGATCAGGTCGCCGAGGCAGACCAGCGCGTCGGCGCCCCGCCCGGCCAGGGCCAGCGCTTCCGCCGCACCATGGACGTCGCTCACGACATGCACCCGCATGACGTCACCTTATATGCCCGCCGCGCACCCGTGCCGGTGGCCTCGCGACCCCGCCGCGACCCCGCCGCGACCCCGCCTCACCAGGGGCGACCTGCGGGTCCGCCGCTGACTGGACTACTGTTCCCGGCGTCGGCGCACCCGCGCCGGACGGTGTGTGTGACGCTGGGAACATCTGCAGAGCCCCCCTACCCCGGAGCTTTACCGATGGGTAACGTCCGACCCGTCCCCCACCTACCCTCCGGGTGCGCCGTGGCACCGATGAGGAGCAGCCGCCTTGCGTGAGTTCAGCCTTCCGGCCCTGTACGAGGTCCCCGCCGACGGCAACCTGACGGATCTGATCCGCCGCAACGCCGCGCAGCACCCGGACACCCCCGTCCTCGGCCGCAAGGATCCCGCCGGCCACTGGCGGGACGTCACCGCGGCCGACTTCCTCGCCGAGGTGCGGGCCGCCGCCCGCGGCCTCATCGCCTCCGGCGTGCAGCCCGGCGACCGGGTCGCCCTGATGTCCAGGACCCGCTACGAGTGGACGCTGCTGGACTTCGCGGTGTGGAGCGCCGGCGCGGTGACCGTACCGGTCTACGAGACGTCCTCGCCCGAGCAGATCGCCTGGATCCTCGCCGACTCCGGCGCGGTCGCGGTCGTCGTGGAGTCCGACGCGCACGAGCGGGCGGTGGAGTCCGTACGCGACGGGCTGCCGCAGCTCAAGCACGTGTGGCGGATCGACACCGGCGCGGTGGAGACCCTCACCGCGGCCGGCGGCGACGTCGCCGACGCGGTCCTGGACGAGCGCGGCTCGGTGGCCAAGGCCGACTCGCCCGCCACCCTCGTCTACACCTCGGGCACCACCGGCCGCCCCAAGGGCTGCGTGCTGACCCACCGCAGCTTCTTCGCCGAGTGCGGCAACGTCCTGGAACGCCTCGCGCCGCTCTTCCGCACCGGCGACTCCTCGATCCTGCTCTTCCTGCCGCTCGCCCACGTACTGGGGCGGCTCGCCGAGGTCGCCAGCGTCATGGCGCCGATCCGGCTCGGCCACGTCCCCGACGTCAAGAACCTCACCGACGACCTCCAGGGCTTCAGGCCCACCCTGATCCTCGGCGTCCCCCGGGTCTTCGAGAAGGTCTACAACACGGCGCGGGCCACCGCCCAGGCCGGCGGCAAGGGCAGGATCTTCGACCGCGCCGCCGCGACCGCCGTCGACTACAGCCGCGCCCTCGACACCCCCGCCGGCCCCTCGCTGCGGCTGCGGACGGCCCACAAGGTCTACGACCGGCTGGTCTACGCGCGGCTGCGCGCGGTGCTCGGCGGCCGGGCCACGCACGCCATCTCCGGCGGCGCCCCGCTCGGCGAGCGGCTCGGCCACTTCTACCGCGGCATCGGCTTCACCGTCCTGGAGGGCTACGGCCTCACCGAGTCCTGCGCCGCGACCGCCTTCAACCCGTGGGACCGCCCGAAGATGGGCACCGTCGGCCAGCCGCTGCCCGGCTCCACCGTCCGGATCTCCGACGACGGCGAGGTGCTGCTCTACGGCGAGCACCTGTTCAGCGGCTACTGGAACAACGAGCCCGCGACCGCCGAGGCGATGGCCGACGGCTGGTTCCACACCGGCGACATCGGCACGCTCGACGAGGACGGCTATCTGACCATCACCGGCCGCAAGAAGGAGATCATCGTCACCGCCGGCGGCAAGAACGTCGCCCCGGCGGTGATCGAGGACCGGATCAGGGCGCACGCGCTCATCGCCGAGTGCATGGTCGTCGGCGACGCCAAGCCGTTCGTGGCCGCGCTGATCACCCTCGACGAGGAATTCCTGCCGCGCTGGGCCGAACAGCACGGCAAGACCGGCCGCACCGTCGCCGAACTCGCCGACGACCCCGACCTGCTGGCCGCCGTGCAGCAGGCCGTCGACGAGGGCAACGAGGCGGTCTCGCGCGCCGAGTCGGTCCGTAAGTTCCGCATCCTGCCGGGGCAGTTCACCGAAGCCTCCGGCCACCTGACGCCGTCGCTGAAGCTCAAGCGCCAGGTGGTGCTCGACGAGTTCGCCGCCGAGGTCGAGGCCCTCTACGCCCGCTGAGCCGCGCCGCGCGCCGGGGCCCGGGCCGGAGCCCGCCCCGGGGCCGGCTCACACCACCGCGCCGCGCCCCGGGTCGTCGTCCTCGTCGTCCTCGCCGGTGCGCATCCGCATCACCAGCGTCGCGAAACCGCCGAGGAAGCCGCCCACGCCCAGCGTCGCGGCCCACCAGGTGATCTCCAGCTGGAACAGCACGAACACCAGCAGCAGCAGCGGCCCGCCCAGCACCGCGATCCAGGCGAACTTCGTCGTGACGTCCGCCTCCGGCAGCGGCGGCGGCTCCGGCGGCACGTAATGCGCGTCCTCGTCGTCGTCGGCCAGCTCGTAGTCGCGCGGGCCGCGGATCACCGGGTGGATCACGATCGTGCGGTCCGACGCCGGCGGCTTGGTGCTCACCGCCGCGGGATCGGTCGGGTCCGGCTCCGCACCCGGCGCGGGGACGTTCTCGGCCTCGGGCCACAGCGCGGCACCCGGCTCCGGCTCGTCGTCATACCCGGCGACGAGCGCGGCCCAGGCCGCCTCCTCGTCCAGCGGGGCAGCCGGCGGCTCCTCCTCGTGCGGCGGCGCGCCGGCCGGCTCCTCCTCGTGCGGCGCGGTGCCCTCGTCCTCGCGGTCAGCCACCTGCCGTGCCCTCCTTCACCGCGTCCCCCGCACCGACCGACAGCCGCTCGATGAAGGCGTACGACTCCGCGAAGACCAGCTCCGCGTCGTTGTCCAGGGTGGCCACGTGGAAGCTGTGCTCCAGCACCTTCTCGGTCACGTCGGCGGACGACACCGCGCCGAGCACGACCGCCGAGTTCGACGGGTGCACCACGTGGTCGACCTTGCTGTGGAGCAGCAGCAGCGGCTGCGTCACCTGCGGCAGCCCGGCCCGCACCTGCGGCCACAGCCGGGTCAGCGAGTACACCGCGTGCAGCGGCGTGCGGTCGTAGCCCAGCTCGCCGCCGCCCTCCAGGGCGATGTCGCTCGCGATGCCCTTGACCGACGGCAGCACGTGCCGCAGCACCGAGACCGCCTTCAGCGTCGGGCTGTCGGCCTTCACCGACGGGTTGACCAGCACCAGGCCGCTGATCGCCGAGCCGTGCTTCTGCGCCAGCCGCAGCGCGAGCGTGCCGCCCATCGACAGGCCGCACACGAACACCCGCGAGCAGCGCTCCCGCAGCGCCGCCAGCTCCCGGTCCACCTCGGCGTACCAGTCCGGCCAGCCGGTCAGCTGCATGTCCTGCCACCGGGTGCCGTGCCCCGGCAGCAGCGGCAGCGACACCGTCAGCCCGCGCGCGGCCAGATACTCCGCCCACGGGCGCAGGGACTGCGGCGTGCCGGTGAACCCGTGACAGAGCAGCACACCGGTCCCGCCGCCGTCATGGCGGTACGGTTCGGCTCCTGGCATCAGCGGCACCGCATGCTCCTGTTCCGAGTTCCGGTGGATCTCACAGCTGAGAACGTTCGACGGGTTCCGAAGCTTCCGCGGCTTTGCGTGGGCGTGGGGCCGCGTACCGGGTACACGAGGTACACGGAGGCCGGACGTTCAGCGTACGCGGCCGGGATACCAAGCGGTAAGCCCTGTCGGGACCGGCTGCGGGGGCTTCGTGCCGCTAAGGTTCGGTGCGTCGTCGACAGGAGGTCCGAGGTTGTTCTACGGTGCGATGAAGATCGCCATCGGCTCACCGCTCAAGGCCGCCTTCCGGCCGTGGGTGGAGGGCCTGGAAAACGTGCCCGCCGAGGGCCCGGCGATCCTGGCGAGCAACCACCTGTCCTTCTCGGACTCCTTCTTCCTGCCGGCCGTGCTGGACCGCAAGGTCACCTTCATCGCCAAGGAGGAGTACTTCACCTCCCCGGGCGTCAAGGGCAAGCTGACGGCCGCCTTCTTCAAGGGCGTCGGCCAGCTGCCCGTGGACCGCTCGGGCGCGCGCGGCGCCGGCGAGGCCGCGGTCAAGAGCGGGGTCGCGGTGCTGGCCCGCGGTGAGCTGTTCGGCATCTACCCCGAGGGCACCCGCTCGCCCGACGGCCGCCTCTACCGGGGCAAGCCCGGCGGCCTCGCCCGGGTCGCGCTGGCCAGCGGGGCGCCGGTGATCCCGGTCGCGATGATCGACACGGAGAAGGTGCAGCCGGTCGGCAAGGTCGTGCCGAAGCTGTCGGTGCGGCCCGGCATCCGTATCGGCAAGCCGCTGGAATTCGCCCGCTACCAGGGCATGGAGGCCGACCGCTTCATCCTGCGGTCGATCACCGACGAGGTGATGTACGAGATCATGAAGCTCTCCGGCCAGGAGTACGTCGACATCTACGCCACCGCCGCGAAGCGGCTGCTCGCCGAGTCCGCGAAGGGCTCCGCCGCCCCGGGGTGACCTGCCGCCCCCGCGCAGTAGGGTGCTCAGGCGTGGGGGAGGGGGCTGTGGGCATGTCGGTGGAAGGGCCGTTGTGGCGGGCGCTCGTGGCGTATCGGGTGCTCACGTGCGCGTATACGACGGCGGTCTTCTGGTACGGGTACGACGACATGGACCATCCGCTCGTCGGGGGGATCTACCTCGGCGTGCTCGGGGCGTGGACGCTGGGGACGCTCGGGCGGGTCACCTCCGCGGAGCGGTGCACGCGGGGGTTTCTCGCCGCGGACCTGACGCTCGCGCTCGGCGGGATACTGCTCACGATGGTCGTGGACACCCAGGAGCGCATCAACCAGGGCGCGTTCACGCTGCCGTCGATCTGGACGGCCGGCTCGGTGCTGGCGTTCGCGATCAAGGGCGGGTGGCGGTGGGCCGCCGTCGCGTCCTCGCTGGTGGCCGTCGCCGACCTGGTCGAGCGCGGCAGCGGCGCCGGGCGGGACACCCTGCGCAACGTCATCCTCGTATGGGTCGCCAGCATCGGCATCGGCTACGTCGTCGAGGTCGCCCGGATCAGCGAGCGCACCCTGGCCCGGGCGTTGCAGATCGAGGCGGCGACCCGGGAGCGCGAGCGGCTGGCCCGCGACATCCACGACGGCGTCCTCCAGGTGCTGGCGATGGTGCAGCGGCGCGGCGACCAGGCCGGCGGGGAGGCCGCGGAGCTGGGCCGGATGGCCGGCGAGCAGGAGGCCGCGCTGCGCAGCCTGATCAGCGGCGCCCCGCTGCCGGCCCCGCGCACCGGCGAGGCCGCGCCGCAGGGCCCCACCGACCTGCGCGCGCTGCTGGCGCCCTACGCCTCCGCCCGCGTGACGCTGTCCGCGCCCGGCACGCCCGTGCCGCTGGAGCCGGCGGTCGCGGGCGAGCTGGCCGCGGCGGTGGGGGCGGCGCTGGACAACGTACGGGTCCACGCCGGTGAGCGGGCGCACGCGTGGATCCTGGTGGAGGACGAGCCCGACGCGGTGCTGGTGACGGTGCGGGACGACGGGCCCGGCATCCCGGCCGGGCGGCTGGCCGCGGCGGCGGCCGAGGGGCGGCTCGGCGTCGCCCAGTCGATCCGCGGCCGGCTGCGCGACCTGGGCGGCACGGCGGAGTTGCTGTCGCCGCCCGGCGAGGGCACGGAAGTGGAACTGCGGCTGCCCAAGCGGGCCGCCGCCGGCGAGGTGACGGCAGTGAGCGCAGGAGGCGCGGCATGACGGTGAGCGTCATGGTGGTGGACGACCACCCGATGTGGCGGGACGCGGTCGCCCGGGATCTCGCGGAGGCCGGCTTCGAGGTCGTCGCGACCGCGGGCGACGGTCCCGAGGCGATACGGCGGGCCCGCGCGGCCCGCCCGCAGGTGCTGGTGCTCGACCTCAACCTGCCGGGTGCCTCCGGTGTACGGGTGTGCAAGGAGGTCGTCGCGGGCGACCCGGCGGTGCGGGTGCTGGTGCTGTCGGCCAGCGGCGAGCACACCGACGTACTGGAAGCGGTCAAATCCGGTGCGACGGGGTATCTGCTGAAGTCCGCCGCCCGTGCGGAGCTGGTCGAGGCGGTGCGCAGGACTGCGGTCGGGGACCCGGTCTTCACCCCTGGCCTGGCCGGACTCGTGCTCGGCGAGTACCGCAGGCTCGCCACCGAACCGCCGCCGGCCGCCGACGAGGGCACGGCCGCGCCGCGGCTGACCGAGCGGGAGACGGAGGTGCTGCGGCTGGTCGCGAAGGGGCTCAGCTACAAGCAGATCGCCCATCGCCTGGTCATATCGCACCGGACCGTGCAGAACCACGTCCAGAACACCCTCGGCAAGCTTCAGTTGCACAACCGGGTCGAGCTTGTCCGATACGCGATCGAAGCGGGCCTGGACGAGGACGGACAGGACCGCACGGACGGCGACATGTGACCTAAGTCACGCTAGCTTGGCGGAAGGTTGCACATCCGGCACAGCTGGCTTGCGACGAAGGGAAACGTCCATGCGAGTCGGAGTCCTCACCGGCGGCGGCGACTGCCCCGGGCTCAACGCGGTCATCCGCGGCATCGTGCGCAAAGGCGTCCAGGAACACGGATACGACTTCACCGGCTTCCGCGACGGCTGGCGCGGTCCCCTCGAAGGGGACACCGTACGGCTCGACATCCCCGCCGTCCGCGGCATATTGCCACGCGGCGGCACCATACTCGGCTCCTCGCGCACCAACCCGTTCTCGTCCGAGGGCGGGGTGCGCCGGGTCCAGGAGAACCTGGCGGCCGAGGGCGTCGACGCCCTCATCGTGATCGGCGGCGAGGACACCCTCGGCGTCGCCGCCCGGCTGCACGCGGAGATCGGCCTGAAGGTCGTCGGGGTGCCCAAGACCATCGACAACGACCTGTCCGCGACCGACTACACCTTCGGCTTCGACACGGCCGTCAACATCGCCACCGAGGCCATCGACCGGCTGCACACCACCGCGGAGTCGCATATGCGGGTCCTGGTCGTGGAGGTCATGGGCCGGCACGCCGGCTGGATCGCCCTGCACTCGGGCCTGGCCGGCGGCGCCAACGTCATCCTCATCCCCGAGCACCGCTTCGACCTGGACCAGGTGTGCGGATGGGTGGAGAGCCGCTTCAAGATCCGCTACGCACCCATCGTGGTCGTCGCCGAGGGCGCCATGCCGCGCGACGGCGACATGGTCCTCAAGGACGGCACGCTGGACTCCTTCGGGCATGTGCGGCTGTCGGGCATCGGCGAATGGCTCGCCGCGCAGATCGAGAAGCGCACCGGCAAGGAGGCCAGGACCACCGTCCTCGGCCACGTCCAGCGCGGCGGCACCCCCAGCGCCTTCGACCGCTGGCTCGCCACCCGCTTCGGCCTGCACGCCGTGGACGCGGTCCGCGACGGCGACTTCGGGAAGATGGTCGCCTTACGCGCCACCGACGTCGTCCGGGTGCCGATCGGCGACGCGACCGCCCGGATCAAGACCGTCGACCCGGCCCTCTACGCCGAGGCGGGCGTGTTCTTCGGCTGAACTCCCGCCCCCGCAGGGCCCATTCTTCCGCCGAAGTTCCCCCCGCGGCCGTACGGTGTTCCGCCGCCCGTGAAGACGCACACCGGGAGCGCTTGCCGCAGACGATCCAGCCGACCTATCCTCCCTCCACCCGGCTTGTCCGGCCGCTTCGTTCCCCTTTTTTGAGCACCTGAGGAGCGCCCGGTATGACGGGTGTGGCGAGCGGGCTTCCCACGCCCGTACTGGCGGTCGCAGGCGGCACCGCATCCGGCAAGTCCACCCTTGCCGAAGCGCTGGCGCGGCACCACCCCGACAGCGTCGTCCTGATCCATCTCGACGACTTCTACGTCCCCGCGCACGATCCGCTGCGCGGAGTCAGGACGCTCAGCGCCACCGGCGCGGAGACCCTGGACTGGAACCACCCGGGGTCCATCGACGAGACCGCGGCCTCCCGCGCGATCGACGCCGCGACCGGGTCCGGGCGGTACCGCCTGGTGGTGGTCGAGGGCCTGTTCGCGCTCACCCTGCCCGCGGTCGCCGCCCGGGCCTCCTGGCGGGTCTACGTCGACACCCCGGACGACATCCGGCTGGCCCGCAAGATCCTGCGCAAGATCGAGGTCCAGCGGCAGGACCCGCGGGTCTCGCTGCTCAACTACCTCACCTCCGGCCGGGAGCGGCACGCGGTGCACGTGGCGCCCTCCCGCTCGCTCGCCGACCTCGTCGTGGACGGCACCGCCGACGAGTACACGATGATCGCCGAGGTGCTGACCCTGATCGGGCCGGTGCTGGCCGAGCCGGTCCTCGCCGACTCGGCCGTCAACGCCGGCTGCTACGAGGAGACCGCGTAGAGGCGGCGTAGCAGCCGCGCCGGCTCACCGCGCCGGCTCACCGCGCGGGCTCATCGCACCGGGGACAGCACGCCCTTGAGCAGGCTCTCGGCGATCCGCACACCGCTCAGCGTCAGCACCGACTCCGGGTGGAACTGCACCCCGGCGAAGCCCGGCCCGCGCATCGCGTGGATGTCGCCGCTCGCCGGGTCGCGGCTCAACTCCACCCGGTGCATGGCCAGTTCCTGCGCGGTCGGGGCGTCGCAGCGCGCGGTGAAGGAGTTGTAGAAGCCGACGGTCTCCGCGGTGCCGAACAGGTCGATCGTCTTCTGCGCGCCCTGGAACGGCTCGTCCTTGCGCACCAGGTCCAGGCCCAGTTCGGCGGCGATCAGCTCATGGCCCAGGCACACCCCGAGCAGGCCGTGCCCGTGGCCGCGCACCAGGTCGGCGGCCAGCTCCCGCAGGAAGCGCATCTTGGGGTCGGCGGTGTCGGCCGGGTCGCCGGGGCCCGGGCCCAGCACCACAGGCCCCGGGTGCGCCAGCGCCGCCGCCCGCAGGCCCGGCTCGTCGTAGCGGCGCACGGTCACCGCGTGGCCGGTCGAGCGCAGCAAGTGGGCCAGCATCGAGGTGAACGTGTCCTCGCCGTCCACGACCAGGGCGTGCGCGGCCGGCTCCGGGTGCCGGGCCTGCATCCGCAGCCAGAACGGCGCCAGGTGCGCCCGGCGGGCGTCCAGCGCGGCCCGTACCCGGAAGTCGTCGGCCAGCCGGGGCCGCGGCGCCCCCGGCACCCGTACCGGCGCCGGCCGCACCCCGAGCGCGGTGAGCACGCCGGCCGCCTTGGCGTGCGTCTCGGCGACCTCCGACGCCGGCCGGGAGTGCCGCACCAGCGTCGCCCCGACCGGCACCTTCAGCTCGCCGGCCGGCGAGATGTCGGCGGTGCGGATGAGGATCGGGGAGTCCAGGGTCTGCGCGCCGCCGGCGTCCCGGCCGATGAGGGCCAGCGCCCCGGCGTAGTAGCCACGGCCGCCCTCCTCGTGCCGCTCGATGACGCGGCAGGCGTTCTGCACCGGCGATCCCGTCACCGTCGCGGCGAACATCGTCTCGCGCAGCACGTTCCGTACGTCCATCGTGGAGCGACCGCGCAGCTCGTACTCGGTGTGCGCCAGGTGCGCCATCTCCTTCAGCCGCGGGCCGACCACGACCCCGCCGAGGTCGCACACCGTGCACATCATCTTCAGTTCCTCGTCGACGACCATGGTCAGCTCCTCGGCCTCCTTGGGGTCGGCGAGGAAGTCCAGCAGGCCGTCGGCGGTGGGCCCGCCCGCGGGATAGCGGTACGTGCCGCTGATCGGGTTCATCACGACGGTGCCGCCCGACACCCGCACATGCACCTCGGGGCTCGCGCCGACCAGGGTGCGTTCGGGGGTGTGCACCACATACGTCCAGTACGCGCCGCGCTCGCCGCGCAGCAGCCGGGCGAACAGCGCGAGCGCCGCGGCCGGCCCGTATCCGGGGATGTGGCCGCGGAAGGTGCGGCGGATGACGAAGTTGGCGCCCTCGCCGCGGCCGATCTCGTCCTCGACGACCCGCCGCACGATGCCGGCGTACGCCTCGTCGCCGGTGTCGAAGCCGCCGTCCGCGACGGTCACGGGCAGGTCGGGGAGCGCGGCGAGCACGTCGGCGAGCGGCAGTTCGTGGACCTCGTCCGGGAGCAGGACGGCCAGCGGGGTGCCGTCGTCGCGGACGTCGAAGCCGCGTTCGCGGATCTGCCGGAAGGGGACGAGGGCGAGCGCGTCGGTGCGGGCGCCGCCGGCCGGCGGGCCCTCGGGCAGCGGGACGGCGCCGAGGGCGGGGACGGTCGTGACGGGGCCGGCCAGCACCTCGACGACGCCCTCGGGGCGGCCGGGGGTGCGGCGGTGCAGCAGGGCGAACGGCGGGTGGCCGGGGGTGAGCAGCCGCCGCACCAGCGCCGCGGCACCGGGGGAGGCGGGCGAGGCAGAGGAGGCGGGCGAGGCGGGGGGCTCGGGCGGCTGCGGGTCTGCGGGGTTCTGCGGCACGGTCGGGGGTCCTTCCTGGGGCTGGGCCTCGACGGCCCTCGGCGGGGCGTCGAGGCGGAGAGGAAGGGGCGGCGACCGGGCCTGGGAACACCGAAGGCCGCCCCTGCGGGCGGCCTTCGCGTAGTGCTTGCTGAACGCGCGGGTCAGCGGGCCGCCGGAGAAGCGGTCCACCACCAGGTCCGGCGGGACGCCGGCGCGATCTGAGACGCGGTCATGGCCACGACCCTAGCGCACCGGTGCCCCGCCCGTCAGGCCCCGCTCACGCCAGCAGGTCGTAGACCTGCCAGCCGCTGCCGACCCGGACCCGGGCGGCGTACGGGGCCGCGGCGCTGCCGGTGCCCTGGTAGTACCACAGGACGCCGGAGACGTCGCGGGCCACCATGTCGGCCCTGCCGTCGCGGTTCAGGTCGCCGGTGCCGACCAGGGTGTCGTACTGGTTCCAGCCGGGGCCGATCCTGACCCGGGCCGCCCAGGGGGCCGCCGCGTCGCCGGTGCCCTGGTAGTACCAGAGGACGCCGGTGGCGTCGCGGGTGACCAGGTCGGGCTTGCCGTCGCCGCTGATGTCGCCGGTGCCGGCGAAGACGTCGTACTGATTCCAGCCCGGCCCTATGGCGGTGCGGGTCGCGAAGGGCGCGCTCGTGGTGCCGGTGCCCTGGTAGAGCCACAGCTCGCCCGCCGAGTCCCGGGCGATCAGGTCGTCCTTCCCGTCGCCGGTGGCGTCGCCGACGCCGAGGAGCTTGCCGTACTGGCCCCAGCCGGCTCCTGTTTTCGTCCGGCCCAGGAAGGGCGCCGCGGGCTTGCCGCTGCCCTTGAAATACCACAGGGTGCCCGAGGTGTCCCGGGCCACCAGGTCGCCGGTGCCGTCGGCCCGCAGGTCGGACAGCGTGGTCACGGTGTCGTACGCCTGCCAGCCGGGGCCGATGCCGAACCGGGTCAGGAACGGGGCGGCCGGGGTGCCGCTGCCCTGGTACTGCCACATGGTGCCGGCGGCGTCGCGCGCCACCAGGTTGTGCCGGTCGGTCGCGGTCACCGCGGCGACGCTGGTGGTGAGGGTGACGTCGGAGGCCCGTACCCACGCGATGCGGTGGTTGTAGCGGATCGGGTAGAAGGAGTTGGTCCCCTTCACCAGGGTGCGGTCACCGGCGGCGGTGCCGGCGAAGCTGCCCGCGTACCAGTAGTCGCCCGGCTCCTGCGGGCCCGCCTGCGCGTACGCCTGGCCGGCGGCGATCTTGTACTTGGTCAGCGAGGTGTCGTTGTCCGTCTGCACCGGCACGTTCGTGCCCGCGTACGCGGCGTCGTCGGGGTAGGCCCGGCCGTAGACCGCGATCGTCCCGGACTTCGGCGTGACCACCTGCGTCGGCGGCAGCACCACCGTGTTCTGCCCGCCGGGGTTGCGGAACCACAGCTTCTGGTCCTGGTACCAGATCGCCGTCCAGTCGCCCTGCACCCCCGCGACGACATACGCGCCGCCCGCCGGGACCTTGTCCGCCCAGTTCGAGCCCTCGCTCCACGCCACGTTGCCCAGGTAGGGGTCGACGGGCAGCGCCGCGGTCGTCGCCGGCGAGGTGTAGAGGTAGAGGAAGTTCGCCGGGTGCGCCGGCACCGAGGCGCCGCCGTCGGTGAGCGTCGGCTCGTTGGCCGTGGTGTACGGCGGCACGACCCGCACCAGCTGCCCGGCCTGGAGCGGCGCGCCCGCGCCGCCCGCGCCGTCCGGGGCGCCCAGCAGCGTCATGTAGTGGTTCCAGTCCCAGTACGGGCCCGGGTCCCAGTGCTGCGTCTTGACGTTGGCGTCCAGCACGCCGGGCACCTCGTCGTGGCCGATGACGTGCTCGCGGTCCAGCGGGATGCCGAATTTCTGGGCCAGGAACTTCACCAGGGCGGCGGAGGAGTCGTACTCCTGCTCGGTGAACCAGTCACCCGTCCTGATCGCGTAGCCCTCGTGCTCCACACCCACCGAGTGCATGTTCACGGTCTTGTTCGCCGCGTGCCACGCCTCGTCCTTCAACTGCACCATCTGCGTGACCCGGCCGTCGTCCGCGATCAGGTAGTGGGCGCTGGCGTAGGCCGTGGAGTTCTTGAACTCGTCGATGCTGCCCTGGTACGTCCCCTCCATGTCGTGGATGACGATGTAGCGGACGTCCTCGCCGTTGCCGGGGCGGGCGGAGACGTTGTAGTTGCCGAAGTCGTCCGGCGTGCTGCTGTTCTGCTTGTACGCCGCCGGGACGAACGCGCAGCTCAGCGTGGCCGGGCACTCCGGCGCCGGGGTCGCCTCCGGCGTCGTCGGCGCGGGCGCGTCGGCCGGGGCCAGCGGCACCGTGCCCGGGTCCACCGGCTGCACGGACGGGTCGGCGGGCAGCGTCACCGTCTGGCCGTCGGCGGTCAGCCGGCTCGCGCCGCTGCGGACGGTGTCGAAGACCCGCTGCACGAACTGCCGGGCGCCGCCCCGGTCCGGGGACTGGCTGTAGCGCGCGACGCCGGCCCACCAGCGGCCCGCGTCGGCCGGCAGCGAGCCGACCGCCGCCTTCTCGTACGACGCCAGCAGCGCGGCGCCGGCCCGTACGCTCTGCCGCGGGTCGGTGCGCACCTCGTCGGTGGAGGCGCCGATCAGCTGCGCGGCGACGTCCAGGGTGTGCAGCCGCGGCGCGGAGGTGTCCACCTGCGCCGCGGCGGCGGCGCGCAGCGCCCGGCCGGCGTCGAAGTGCCGGGTCACGGCGGGGTCGCCGCTGAGGTCGAGGTGGGACAGCTCGTCGGCCTGCGACGGCTGCTCCATGTCGGCGGGCGTGACCCGGGTCAGGCCCATGACGTTGTAGTTGCCGGTGGTGCTGGGCCGGCCCTGGTGCGACTCCCACAGCGTCATGCGGTAGGAGACGGCCATCAGCACGCTCTGCGGGACGTGGAACTCGTTCGCGGCGGCGGCGAAGTCCGCCTGCAGCGCCCCCGCCTGCTGCGTGCCGCCCTTGCCGTCGGCCGCGCCGCCCGCGCCGCCCGGCGAGGGGGCGGCGAGGGCGGTCGTGCCGTAGGTGGCCGCCGTGGCGAGTGCGACGGTGGCCGCTGCGTAGGCGATCCAGGACGTGCGTCTGCGGTGTCTGTTCGTCAACGTGTTGCCCCATCGGCTGCACGCGCGCATGAGGGCGCGCCCTCCCGGAGCCCGCGGCCGGACGGCGGCGGCTCTGAAACGCGGGTGACGCTACCAGTCCAAGGTGACGTTTCCGTGCTGCGTCGCGGACGGCATGTCTCACCCACTGAGCGGGCGGAAAACCGGTCGACCCGACCCCGTAATGTTGAGCCGTGACCGTGAACGCAGACACCCACGCCGGGAACAACACCTGGCACGCTCTTCCCGCGGCGCAGCAGCCCGAGTGGCCCGACCCCGAGGCTCTGCGCGATGTGATCGCCGAGCTCGCCTCGTATCCGCCGCTCGTCTTCGCCGGGGAGTGCGACCAGCTGCGCTCCCGGCTCGGCGCTGTCGCGAGGGGCGAGGCGTTCCTGCTCCAGGGCGGTGACTGCGCCGAGGCGTTCGACGCGGTCGGCGCCGACCAGATCCGCAACAAGCTCAAGACGCTGCTCCAGATGGGAGCGGTGCTCACCTACGCCGCCTCGGTGCCGGTGGTCAAGGTCGGGCGGATCGCCGGCCAGTACAGCAAGCCGCGCTCCAAGCCGACCGAGACCCGCGACGGGGTGACGCTGCCGGTCTACCGCGGCGACTCCGTCAACGGCTTCGAGTTCACCCCGCAGTCCCGCACGCCCGACCCGCAGCGGCTCAAGCGGATGTACCACGCCTCCGCCTCCACGCTGAACCTGGTGCGCGCCTTCACCACCGGCGGCTACGCCGACCTGCGCCAGGTGCACGCCTGGAACCAGGACTTCGTGAAGTCCTCGCCGTCCGGGCAGCGCTACGAGGCGCTCGCCCGCGAGATCGACAACGCGCTCAACTTCATGGCCGCGTGCGGCACCGACCCGGCCGAATTCCGCACGGTCGAGTTCTACGCCTCGCACGAGGCGCTGCTGCTGGACTACGAGACGGCGCTGACCCGTACCGACTCGCGCACCGGGCGGCTCTACGACGTCTCCGCCCACATGGTGTGGATCGGCGAGCGCACCCGGCAGCTGGACGGGGCGCACATCGAGTTCGCCTCGAAGATCAGCAACCCGCTCGGCGTCAAGCTCGGCCCCGGCACCACGCCGGAGGAGGCGCTGACGTACATCGACCGGCTCGACCCGGACCGCGAGCCCGGGCGGCTGACCTTCATCGTGCGGATGGGCGCGGACAAGGTCCGCGACAAGCTGCCGACGCTGGTGGAGAAGGTCTCCGCGTCCGGCGCGCAGGTCGCCTGGATCTGCGACCCGATGCACGGCAACACCTTCGAGGCCGCCTCCGGCCACAAGACCCGGCGCTTCGACGACGTGCTCGACGAGGTCAAGGGCTTCTTCGAGGTCCACCACGGCCTCGGCACCCACCCGGGCGGCATCCACGTCGAGCTCACCGGCGACGACGTCACCGAGTGCGTCGGCGGCGGCGACGAGATCTTCGTCGACGACCTGCACCAGCGCTACGAGACGGCGTGCGACCCGCGGCTCAACCGCAGCCAGTCGCTGGACCTGGCCTTCCTGGTCGCGGAGATGTACCGCGGGCAGTAGCTCTCGTCAGGGGAGAAGGGGCGCGGATCACACCGATCCCGCGCCCCTTGTCGTTCTCCGCCGCCCGGCCGGCAGGTAAGGTAAGGGTTACCTCAGCTCCTGTGAGCGCTCCGGCAAGACCTCGATCGGCGGTGACCGTGTACGTCTGCTCCTGCTTCGGCATCACCGAGGACCAGGTCGAGCAGCACGCCGCCGACGGCCGCTGCACCCCGCGGCAGATAGCCTCGGCCTGCAAGGCCGGCACGGACTGCGGCTCCTGCGTCAAGCGCATCCAGGCCCTGCTCGGCCGCGGCGACAGCTGCGTCACCCGCACCCGCCTGGCCCCCGCGGCCGACCCGGCGCCGGCTAGTCGTCGGGCTGCTTGATCTGCTGCGCGAGGTAGAGCTCCTCGCCCAGCTTCTCCACCAGGTCCAGCTGGGTGTCCAGGTAGTCGATGTGGTCCTCCTCGTCGGACAGGATCGACTCGAAGATGTTCTTCGACGTGAAGTCGCCTTTCGCGTGCATCACCTCGATACCGCGCCGCAGCCGGTCGATCGCCTCGACCTCCACCTGCTTGTCGGCCCGGAACATCTCGGTGACCGACTGCCCGACCCGTACGTGGAACAGCCGCTGGTAGTTCGGCAGGCCCTCCAGGAAAATGATCCGGTCGGTCAGGATCTCCGCGTGCCGCATCTCGTCGAACGACTCGGCACGGGTGTGCTTCGCGAGCTTGTACCAGCCGTAGTTCTCCTGCAGCTTCGCGTGCAGGAAGTACTGGTTGATCGCGGTCAGCTCCGCGGTCAGCTGTTCATTGAGGAACTCGATGACCTCGGGGTCGCCCTGCATGGCAACGCCGTCCTTCCCGTTCCGGACAAGTGGTTGCGCGCATCCTCGCATTGCGCGGTGATGTGATCCAGTAAGTGCACGCTTACGTTCTGTGCCCCGATTCTTCCGGTACGGCCGCACGGCAGGTCCGCCGCCCTCGCCACCGTCTCCGCCGCCGTCTCCGCCGCCGTCCCCGCCGGTGCCGCGGCCGGTGCCGCCGCGGGCGGCAGGCTGCCTGGTCACGAGCACCGCGCCGGGTCTGTCACCATGGAGGCATGGGTCGGTACGAGCGTCGCGCGGGGGAGCTGCCGCCGGGCCAGCGGCTCCAGCGCGGCTGGCCGGTCACCCACTACGGACCGGTCCCGCGCTTCAAGCCCGACCGGTGGGAGTTCCGGGTCTTCGGCGCCACCGCCGACGGCGGCACGACGTCCTGGAACCACCCCGAGTTCTCCGCGCTGCCTTATGACACGGTCGTCGCCGACTTCCACTGCGTCACGAAATTCTCGATGCTCGGCGTCGAATGGGGCGGGGTGTCCGCCGCGACCGTGGTGAAGCTCGCGCCGCCCGCCGACGACGTCACCCATGTGATGGTCTGGGCCGAATACGGATTCAGCTCCAACGTGCGGATCGAGGACTTCCTCGACGACCAGTCGATATTCGCCACCCACAAGGGCGGCGAACCCCTCACCGCCGAACACGGCTTCCCCGCCCGGCTGGTCATCCCCCGGCTCTACGCCTGGAAAGGCCCCAAATGGGTCCGCGGCGTGGAATACATGACCGCCGACCGCCGCGGATTCTGGGAGGAGCGCGGCTACCACAACCTCGGCGACCCCTGGCGCGAGCAGCGCTACTCCTACCAGGAGGAGCCGGGCGACGGCCCGGAGCTGTAGCGCGGTAGCCGCAGCCGCGGCGCCCCGGCCTCAGCGCACCCAGAGCGTGACCGTCGCGCCCTTCGGGGCCTGGTCGCCGCCGTCCGGGGACTGGCTGAAAACGGTGTCGCCGAAGAACAGGCTGATGACCCGCACCTCGAAAC
The DNA here is from genome assembly GCF_012034175.1 of Actinacidiphila epipremni. Lineage (GTDB taxonomy): Bacteria > Actinomycetota > Actinomycetes > Streptomycetales > Streptomycetaceae > Actinacidiphila > Actinacidiphila epipremni. Next base: position 110,896 of record NZ_JAATEJ010000011.1, on the reverse strand, counting down.
CGGCCGCCTTGAGCGTCTGCTCCGCCTCCGACCGCTTCTTGCCCGTGACGTCCGGCACCGCGAAGGTCTGCTGCCCCTTCGACACCGTGATCGTCACCGTGTCGCCCTTGGCGGCCTGCGTGCCCCGGTCCGGCGACTCCAGCGCCACGGTGTCCTTGTCGGCCTCGTCGGAGTAGACCTGCTCCGGGGCCACCACCACCGTGAGGCCCGCGTCCTGCAACTGCTGCTGCGCGTCGGCGACCGACTTCCCGATCACGTCCGGTACGTCCACCGGTGAGCCGCGCGAGACGGTGATCGTCACCGGGGTGCCCGGGGCCATCTCCCGCCCGGCCGGCGGGTCCGTCACGATCACCGCGCCCTGCGGCACGGAGTCGTTGAACGACCGCGCCACCGTGCCCGGCACCAGCCCCGCCGCCTTGAGCTGCGCCTGCGCCTGCGCGAGCGCGGCACCCGACACGTCCGGCACCTTCACCTGCCGGGGCCCCTTGGACACCGTCAGCGTCACCGTGCCGTTGCTGCGGATCCGCTTGCCCGGCTCCGGGTCGGTGGCGATGACGCTGCCGCGCGGCACGGTGAGCGAGAAGTCCTGCCGCACCGCGGCGTCCAGGCCCGCCGCGTCCAGCTTGTGCTCCGCCTCGGCCTGCGGCAGCGACAGCACGCCGGGGACGTGGGTGAACTGCCCGTCGTTGATGTACCAGACGCCGGCGGCGACCCCGAGGACCACCAGCAGCGCCACCAGCACCGCGAGCGGCCCGCGCCGGCCGCGCGGCAGCCGGAACCCGCCGCGGGGCCGGCCGGCGGCCGGCGGTGCGGCCGAGGCATGCGCGGCGGGGACCGCACCGGCGGGCGGCCGGTCCTGCGGCGGGGGCGGCGGCAGCAGCCGCGTCGTGTGGTGCAGCTCGTCCTCGGCGGCGCCGACGCCGACACCGGCGTCGGCAGCGGCCGGCCCGGCGCCCGGCAGCCGCGGCACGACGCTCGTCGGGTCCTCCGGGCCCACCCCGACCGCCTGCGCCGGCGCGCCCGCCGGCCGGTGGTCCAGCTCCTGCGCGGACAGCTGCGCGCGCACCGCCCGCACCTCGGCCAGCAGCGCCACCGCGTCGGCGGGCCGGCCCGCCGGATCCCGCGAGGTCGCCCGCGCCACCAGCGCGTCCAGCCGCGGGGCGAGCCCCGGCACGGCCGCGGACGGCGGCGGCACGTCCTCGTTGAGCCGCCGCATGATGACCTGCATCGCGGTGTCGCCGCTGTACGGCTTCGCGCCGGTCAGCATCTCGTACAGCATCACGCCGCACGCGTACACGTCCGTACGCTCGTCGACCGTGCCGCCGCCGATCTGCTCCGGCGCGAGGTACGACACCGTGCCCAGCAGCGCGCCGGACGCGCTCGTCTGCGAGTCCACGCCCCTGACCAGGCCAAAGTCGGCGACCTTGACCCGGCCCGCGTCGCCGATCAGCACATTCTCCGGCTTGGCGTCCCGGTGCACCAGGCCCGCGCGATGAGCCGCGCCCAGCGCCGCGAGCACCGGCTCCAGGATGTCCAGCGCCGCCCGCGGCGGCAGCGCCCCGCGCTCACGCAGCACGTCCCGCAGCGTGCAGCCGGCCACGTACTCCATCGCGAGGTAGACGTACGTGCCGTCCGTGCCCTGGTCGAAGACCCCCACCACGTTGGGGTGCGACAGCCGCGCCACGGCCTTCGCCTCGCGGATGAACCGCTCCACGAAGCCGGTGTCCGCGGCCAGCCCCGGGTGCATGACCTTCAGCGCGAGCACGCGGTCGAGGCGGGTGTCCACGGCCCGGTAGACCGTGGCCATCCCGCCGACGGCGATCCGGGCCTCGACCCGGTACCGCCCGTCCAGCGTCTGCCCGACCAGCGGATCCTGCACGGTGGTGTCCACGATGGCCGATTCTACGAGCCGGGTCCGACGCCGTACCCGTTCGCCGCGGCACTGTGGCCAGGCCGTGGCGAACGCCACCAAACCGTAACCATTGGGGGGTGGGGTGACCTGGGCAAAGCTCCGGCTCAGAAGGCCGGCCTCTCCGGGCTGGATCCTTTTCGTGCGGCCCTCGCGGGCGCTTCGCTTGCTTCGGGCCGCTGTGCCGGACTCCGTCCGGCGGGTATGTCGGCTCAGAACGCGGGCCGTTCGGGGTCCAGGGTTGCCAGACCTTCCTCAGGGGAGGAGGCGAGGGCGTGGTGGCGGCGGGGGATGCGGCCGGCGCGGTGGGCGAGGCGGCCGGCGGTGACGGCGTGGCGCATGGATTCGGCCATGAGGGCGGGGCGCTGGGCGCGGGTGACGGCGGAGGCCAGCATCACGGCGGCGCAGCCCAGTTCCATCGCGAGCGCCACGTCGGAGGCGGTGCCGGCGCCCGCGTCGAGGATGACCGGGACGGTCGCGCGCTCGGTGATCAGCTGGAAGTTGTGCGGGTTGCGGATGCCCAGGCCCGAGCCGATGGGCGAGCCCAGCGGCATGACCGCGGCGCAGCCGACGTCCTCCAACTTGCGGGCGAGCACCGGGTCGTCGTTGGTGTAGGGCAGCACGACGAAGCCGTCGTCCACCAACGTCTCGGCCGCGTCCAGCAGTTCGACCGGGTCCGGCAGCAACGTCCGCTCGTCCGCGATGACTTCCAGCTTCACCCAGTCCGTGCCCAGCGCCTCCCGCGCGAGCCGAGCGGTCAACACCGCCTCGCCCGCGGTGAAGCAGCCCGCGGTGTTGGGCAGCACCCGGATTCCGAGCCGGGCCAGCACCGACAGCACGGAGCCCTGCGTCGTCGGGTCGAGCCGGCGCATCGCCACGGTCGTCAGCTCCGTGCCAGAGGCCGACAGCGCCTGTTCCAGCACCTCCAGGTTCGGCGCCCCACCCGTCCCCATGATCAGCCGCGACCCGAACGTGACCCCGCCGATCGTCAACGCATCGGCGTCCACAGCGGTTTGCGCCATGCGTCAGCCCCCCTGCACCGCGGTCAGCACTTCCACACGGTCGCCGTCCGAGAGCGGCGTCGCCGCCCAGCGGGTGCGTGGCACCACCGTTTCGTTGAGGGCGGCGGCGACGCCCGAGGGGGCGGTGGTGAAGGTCGCGACGAGGGCGGCGAGGGCGACCGGGGCGTCCAGGGTGCGGGGTGTGCCGTTGACGTGGACGGTGATCGTCATACCGCCTGCTCCTGCCGCTCGCGGGTCCGGGAGGCGAACCGGGTCGCGCCGAACGGAGCCGCGTACGCGGGGAGTTCGCCGTCCGGGGAGGTCAGCGCCGCGGCCATCGCGTCGCCGGTGATCGGGGTGAGCAGCACGCCGTTGCGGTGGTGCCCGGTGGCCAGGAGCAGGCCGTCCAGCGCGGTGCGGCCGAGCAGCGGCGCGTTGTCGGGGGAGCAGGGGCGCAGGCCCGCCAGCGTCTCGGTGAGCGGCAGTTCGGTGATGCCGGGCACCAACTCGTGTGCGTCCCGCAGCAGTTCGTAGACGCCGCCGGCGGTCACCGTGGTGTCCCAGCCGAACTCCTCGCTCGTCGCGCCCAGTATCAGCTCGCCGGTGTCGCGCGGCACGAGGTAGACATGGCTGCCGCGGACCACCGCCCGTACCGTACGGGTCAGGAACGGCGCGTGCGAGGGCGGGATCCGCAGCCGCAGGATCTGGCCCTTCACCGGCCGCACCGGCGGCAGGACGTCGGCCGGCACGCCCGGGAGCCGGCCGCTCTCGCTGCCCGCGGCCACGACCGTGCGGTCGGCGGCGACCGTCGTGCCGTCCGCGAGCAGCGCGCCGGTCACCCGGTCGGCGGCGCACTCCAGGCGGGCGGCGCGCGAGCGCAGGAAGACCACGCCGGCCAGTTCCGCAGCCCGCAGCAGCGCCGCGGCCAGCCGCCGCGGGTCCACCTGGTGGTCGCCGTCCACCCGCAGCCCGCCGCGTACGCCCGGCGCGAGCATCGGCTCCAGGCGGCGGCAGTCGCGCCCGCTGAGCCACTGGGCGTCCAGGCCCAGCGAGGTCTGGAAGGCGTGCAGGTCGCGCAACTGGGCGCGGTCGTCGGCGTCCAGCGCGACCGCGAGGGTGCCGCACGGGCGGTACCCGGCGTCCATGCCCGCGGCGTCGCCCAACTCCGCGGCGAAGTCCGGGTAACGCGCGGCCGAGGCGAGATTGAGGTCGAGCAGGGCCTGCTCGCCGTACTGCAACTCCGTGACCGCCGCGAGCATTCCGGCCGCGACGTGCGCCGCGCCGCCGCCCGGCGCGGGGTCGGCCACCGCCACCCGCAGCCCGCGCTGCGCCGCACGCCACGCCGTGACCAGGCCGATGATGCCGCCGCCGACGACCAGGACGTCATGCGTCTGGGTACGCATGGACCACGCTCCTCCCTTCGCCGGTATGACCCGGATCAGGTTCTACGGTCGGCGGCCACCAGCCGCCCTCTCAGCCCGGTCCACCAGGCTCCCGCGAGTACGCCCTCACCTTACCGCCGCACCCGCCCCCACCCCGCCCTGCCCCCTCGCACCCGTCCCCCGGCGGTGTGCCGAGCGCGCAGTTCCCCGCGCCCCTTGCGCTCCGGGCTGCCCCTTGCGGTCGCCGCGCGACCATCCGCCGGTGCGTGGCTTGTCGCTCCGTTCTCCCCCAGAGCTTCGCCTGGGGGTACCCCCACGCGCCCCTGGGTGGGTGCCCCTTGCTGGGAGTTCTTCGTCTGCGGGCGCGATCGGGCCGAGCGCTCCGTTCTCCCCCAGAGCTTCGCCTGGGGGTACCCCCCAAGCGCCCCTGGAAAGTCCGGCCTCGCCGGCAAGAGCAGCTCTTTGCGGCGCGAGGGCAGGCAAACAGGGGCGCGGGGAACTGCGCGACAAGCCACCCACCGGCGGGTGGTCGCGGGACGGCCGCAAGGGGCACCCACCCAGGGGCGCGTGGGGGTACCCCCAGGCGAAGCTCTGGGGGAGAACGGAGCGACAAGCCACTCACCGGCGGGTGATCGCGCCGCGACCGCAAGGGGCAGCTCGGAGCGGCGGCGGCGGCGGGACGGCGCAGGGGTGACGACCGGGGCGTTACGGTGAGTACGTGAGCGAGCGCAGCGTCATCCTCGTTGTGGGAGCCGGCATGGCCGGCGTCCAGACCGCCGTGGCCCTCAGAGAGCAAGGCTCGCGGCACGCGATCGTGCTGCTCGGCGACGAACCGCACCCCCCGTACGACCGCCCCCCGCTGTCGAAAGCCGTATTGCTCGGGTCCGCCGGCAGCGCCCCCGTCGACGTCCGCTTCGACGTCGACTTCGACGCCCTCGGCGTCGACCTGCGGCTCGGCGTGCGCGCCCAGGCGCTGCGCACCGACGACCGCGAGGTCGTCACGGACGCCGGCGCCGTACGGTACGACCACCTCGTCGTGGCCACCGGCGCGTACCCGGTGGCGCTGCCCGGCACCACGGGGCTGCCCGGCGTGCACCTGCTGCGCACGCTGGACGACGCCGCCGCGCTGCGGCCCGTGCTGGACGCCAAGCAAAAGGTCGTCGTCGTGGGCGCCGGCTGGATCGGCGCGGAGTTCGCGACCGCCGCCCGGCAGGCGGGCTGCGAGGTCACCGTCGTGGAGTCCGCGGACCGCCCGCTCGCGAGCGCGCTGCCCGCCGCGGTCACCGCGCCCATGCGGGAGTGGTACGAGGAGGCCGGCGTCACGCTCCGTACCGGCATGGCCGTCGCGCAGCTGGAGCAGGGCGCGGTCGTGCTCGCCGACGGCAGCCGGATCCCGGCCGAGGCCGTGGTGGTCGGCATCGGGGCCCGCCCGGAGACCGGCTGGCTCGCCGGCTCGGGCGTGCGGCTCGCGCCGGACGGCTCGGTCCTGGCCGACGACCGGCTCCGTACGACCGCCCCGGGCGTCTTCGCGGTCGGCGACTGCGCGTCCTTCCCGTCCGCGCGCTACGGCGAGCGGCTGCTGGTGCACCACTGGGACAACGCCCTCCAGGGCCCGCGTACCGCCGCGGCGAACCTGCTGGGCGGCGACGAGCCGTACGACCCGGTGCCGTACTTCTGGTCCGAGCAGTTCGGGCGGTTCGTGCAGTACGCTGGGCACCACGCCGACGGGGACACGCTCGTGCTGCGCGGCGACCCGGCGGCGCCCGCGTGGTCGGCGTGCTGGCTGCGCGGTGACGGCCGGCTCGCGGCGGTGCTGGCGGTGGGGCGCCCGCGCGACCTCGCGCAGGCCCGCAAGCTGATCGCCCGCTCCGCCGCGCTGGACCCGGCGCGGGCCGCCGACCCCGCCGTCCCGCTCACCTCCGCGGTCCGCTGAGGCGGCCCGCCGCGCCCGGCGGCGGACCCGGCACCGCCCGCCGCGCCCGGGCACCGGGACACGGCCGACGCCCGGACGGCGTCGCCCCGCAGCACTTGTCCGTGCCAGGTGGCAGGCTTGTCCCGTGACTGTTTTCTCGTCAGTTGACGCACACATCGACGCACTCGTCCCCTCCTGGCTCACCCTGCCCGAGGTCGCCGAGCGCCTGGGCCTGGACATCACCCGCATCCGGCCGCTCATCAAGGAAGGCCAGCTGCTCGCGGTCCGGCGCGGGGAGAACCGGGTCCTCATGGTGCCGGAGGCGTTCATCGGCGACGGGAAGATCATCAAGGGCCTGTCCGGCACCCTCACCGTCCTCAAGGACGACGGGTTCACGGACGAGGAGGCCCTGGAGTGGCTCTTCACCGCCGACGACACCCTGCCCGGCACCCCCGCGCAGGCCCTGCGGGAGAATCGCGGGACCGAGGTGAAGCGCCGCGCCCAGGCGCTCGCCGTGTAGCCCGCGGCGCACCCCCGCCGCCTGCCCCCGGGGAGCCCCGACCGGATGACCAGCAGCAGTGCCGCGCGTGAGCGGCTGGCGGACGCCCGGCTGTATCTGTGCACCGACGCCAGGAGCGGGCGCGGCGACCTCGCCGCCTTCGCCGACGCCGCCCTGGCCGGCGGGGTGGACGTGATCCAGCTGCGGGACAAGGGCATCGAGGCCCGCGAGGAGCTGGCGGCCCTCGCGGTCCTCGCCGACGCCTGCCGGCGGCACGGCAGGCTGCTCGCGGTCAACGACCGGGCCGACGTGGCGTACGCGGCCGGCGCCGATGTGCTGCACCTGGGGCAGGGCGACCTGCCGGTGCCGGCGGCCCGCGCGCTGCTCGGCGACGAGGTGCTGATCGGCCGGTCCTGCCACGCCGAGCAGGAGGTCGCGGCGGCGGCCGAGCAGCCCGGCGCGGACTACTTCTGCACCGGCCCGGTGTGGCCGACGCCCACCAAGCCGGGCCGCCCGGCGCCCGGCCTGGACCTCGTGCGGTACGCCGCCGGCCTCGGCACGGACCGGCCGTGGTTCGCGATCGGCGGCATCGACCTCGGCAACGTCGGCGAGGTGCTGGCCGCCGGCGCCCGGCGGATCGTGGTGGTCAGGGCCGTCACCGAGGCCGCCGACCCGTACGCGGCGGCCCGCGCCCTCGCCGCCGCGGTCCGCGGAGCCGGGTGAGGGCCGGCTGTCCACGGACTGGACGGGAATCGGACGGAGCGGGACAGATCAGCCCGCCTCGTGACGCTCGGTCGCCGAATCCGGCTAGCCTGCATACATGGCCCTGGGAACCCCGTCCACACGCACGGACCGCGCGATCACCATCCGTGAGCTGCTCGCGTCCGGGCAGCGCTCGTACTCCTTCGAGTTCGCCGCGCCCAAGACGGACAAGGGCGAGCGGACGCTGTGGAACGCCATCCGCCGTATCGAGGCCGTCCGGCCCACCTTCGTGTCCGTCACGTACGGCGCCGGCGGCTCGTCGCGCGAGGGCACGATCCGGGCCACCGACCGGATCGTGTCGGACACCACCCTCACGCCGTGCGCGCACCTGACCGCCGTGAACCACTCGGTGGCCGAACTGCGCAACATCATCGGGCAGTTCGCCGACGCCGGGATCCGCAACATCCTGGCCGTGCGCGGCGACCCGCCCGGCGATCCGCTGGGCGAGTGGGTCCCGCACCCGCAGGGCGTGACGTACGCGGCGGACCTGGTGCGGCTCATCAAGGAGTCCGGCGACTTCTGCGTGGGCGTCGCCGCCTTCACCGAGATGCACCCGCGCTCGACCGACCCGGCCGCCGACACCCGGCACTTCCTCGACAAGTGCCGCGCCGGCGCCGACTTCGCCATCACCCAGATGTTCTTCGACGCGGACGCCTATCTGCGGCTGCGCGACCGGATGGACGCGGCCGGCTGCCGCACCCCGATCATCCCCGAGGTCATGCCGGTCACCAACGTCCGGCAGATCGAGCGCTTCTCGCAGCTCGGCAACGCCCCCTTCCCGCCGGAGCTGGCCGCCCGCATCCTCGCCGTACGGGACGACCCGGCCGCGGTGCGGGCGATCGGCATCGAGTACGCCACCGAGATGTGCCGCCGGCTGATGGCCGAGGACATCCCCGGGCTCCACTTCATTACGCTGAACCACTCCACGGCATCGCTGGAGATCTACGAGAATCTGGGACTGCACCAGCGGGCGTGAGCGCCGCTGCGGCTTCCAGGTGAAGGAAGTGGGCACATGGGTCACTCGGTGCTCTACATCGCGTTCGGCATCGTCGCGCTGTGGCTGCTCGGCGAGGTGCTGCTCCAGTACAAGGCCCGGCTGCGCTGGCGGGCGCTCGCCTTCGCCGGGTTCATGGGCGTCGTCGCCGGGGTCGCGATGCACCAGGTCGCGATCATCGTGCTGGGCGCGCTCGCCTTCGGTATCGGGCAGAGCTTTGTGACCCTGTCCTACAAGCGCGGTTTCGCCGCCGGCTGGGCCCTGCGCGGCGGCCCGCTCGCCGACCGGCTGCGGCGCGGTGAGCCGCCGCGCAGCGCGCCCGTGCTCCAGGTGAGCGCGATCGAGGAGGACGACCTCGCGGGCGCGCCGGCGATGGGCCCGGACGGCGGCCAGGACCGTATCGCCGACCCGGAGACCGCCCGCGCGCAGGACGTCTACCAGCCGATGCCGCTGCACGAGGACAGCGGCGAATACCCGCTCTACGACGGCGCCCCCGGCTACACCGCCGACCCGTACGCCACCCGCGGCCACGGCGGCTACGGCGCCCCCTACCAGGACCCGGCCGGCTGGAGCCCCGACCCGCAGCCGGCCCAGCCCGCCGCGGCCTCCCCGTACGGCGACAGCGGCGGCTACGGCTACGGCGGCGGCCAGGGCGACGGCTACGGCTGGACCCCGGACCCCGCCGCCGGGCACGACTACTCCGGGTACGCCCCGCAGCAGCCGGCCGGCTACGACTACGGCCAGGGCGGCTACCCGCAGCCCGCCGCCGGCTACGACCAGGGCGCCCCGCACACCACCGGCGACTGGACCCCGCAGCCGCCGGCCGCCGACCCGTACGGCTACGGCTACCCCCCGGCGGACGGGCAGCAGCCCTACGTCCCGCCGCAGCAGCCGTACGACCCCGGGGCCTACCCGCAGCAGCCGCCCGGCTACGACCCGCAGCAGCAGCCGTACGGGCAGCAGCCCGAGCAGCAGCCGCAGTACGCCGACCCGTACGACCCCTACCGCTACTGACGCCCCAGCAGCGCCGGCAGCCGGGCCGCCGCCGTGCCCAGGCCCGCGGGGACGCCCCAGGACGGGCCGGGCGGCGGGATGTGCGCCGCCGCAGCCGCGGGGAAGTGCCGCAGCAGCGCCTCCTCCTCGTAGCGGTGGCAGCCGCGGTGCCAGTTGAGGATGCCCGCCAGCCAGTCCCGCAGCTCCTGCACATAGCCGTCGAGCACCTGCCGCGCCGCCGCGTCGAGGCCGAACTCCTCGTACAGCGCCGGCAGTTGCGTCTCGGTGATGTACTGGAACTCGGCCATCCGCGCGGCCATCAGCCCGCCCACCACGTCCATGCCCTGCTCGGGGCCGCAGTCCAGGAAGTTCTGCACCACCAGCACCGCGTTGTGGATCTCACCCTCGAACTGGATCTCCTTCTGGTACGAGAACACGTCGTTGAGCAGGCAGGCGAAATCCATCGCCGCCGACTCCATGGCCTGCACCGGCCGGGAGCGGTACACCTCGGGCGGCAGGGCGCCGCCGTGGCCGATCCGCGACAGGCTCATCGTCAGGCCCGAGCCGAAGGTGTCCCGCCGCATCTCGATGTAGTCCACCGGGTCCGGGATGCGGTTCTGCCGCAGATTGGCCAGCTCCCACAGCCAGCTCTCGGTCATCTCCTCGATGGCGGTACGGAACGCCCGCCGCTCGGCGCGGCTCATCGGCCCCGCCGTGCGCCGCCACAGGTCGGCCAGGCCCCGCTCGAACGCGGTCAGCGGCGCCGGCACCGCCTCGCCGTCCAGCGGCATGAACAGCCCCAGCCGGTCGGTGGTGAGCCGGGCGGCGGCCAGGTCGCCGCCGCGGCCGAAGACCTGCGGGTAGTAGTCGTCGCCGTACGTGCCCCAGGCCAGCCACTGCGTGGTCAGGTCCAGGCCCTCCTCGGTGGCCTCGGGATGGATGCCGGCCGCGCACAGCGCCAGGTCGTACGCTTCCAGCTTCTCCGCGTCCCACACCCCGCCCGGCACCGGCACCCCCGGCTCCGGGCCCAGCAGGCCCATCCGCTCGCACCACTGGGCGCAGTGCTCGCGGGCCGCCTGCAGATGCGGGCTCAGCCGCAGCGCGAAGGGCATCGGGATCTGCGGCGGCGGCACCGCGCCCACCTGCCGGTAGGGCACATGGCGATACGCCCGCAGCCGCTGCGGCATCGTCGCGGCCAGCGAGCCCAGGACCCCGGCCGCCGAGGTGCCGAGCCCGGTCGGCCCGCCGAGGCCCCCGGCCCCCGTCCCGCTCCCGGTCACCGCGCCCGCGGCGCCGGCCTGCGCCCCGTTCATATAGCGGCTGGAGCGCATATGCCACTCATGGCCGCCGGACTGCCAGTCCTGCAACCCCTTGACATACGCCGCCACGTCCCGCCGCTCGGCCGGCCCCAGGCCGTACTGCCCGGCCAGCGGCTCGACCTCGGTGAGGGCGGTGTGCTCGAACTGCTGGAGCCGCGAGGTCAGCATCTGGTTGACCAGCTCGGCCGCCTCCTGCGGGCCGATGCCGAGGAAGCGCTCCAGCACCAGCACCGCGTTGGCCAGCTCGCCCTCCTGCTCGGTCTCCCGCTGGTACGAGAACAGGTCGTTGCGCAGATGCACCCCGTCGGCAAACGTGTCGCGCAGCACCCGCAGCGGGCGGCTCGCCGCGACCACCGCCGGCACCTCGGCCGCCGCAGCGTGCTCCACCAGATTCGCCGACCAGGGCGCCCCGCCCACCTTGCGGCGCATCTCGATGTACTCGATGGGGTTGGAGATCCGCCCGGCGCTGATGTTGTCCAGCTCCCACAGCGACTCCTCCAGCAGATACTGCGTGCTCTCCCGGAAGCGCCGCCGCCAGTCCTGCGACATCGCCGGGACCGTGCGCACCCACAGGTCGGCCAGCCCCGCCTCCACCTGGTTGTGCGGCTCGGGCATCGGCGCGCCGTCCTCCAGCGGCATGAAGTCCGGCAGCCGGTCCAGATACGCCTTCGCCCCCGCCATGTCGCGGCTGCGCTTGAAGATGTCGAGGAAGTGGTCGTCGAAGAAGAACACCCATACGTACCAGTCGGTGACCAGGTCCAGCTCCGGCCCCGAGGCGTCGGGATGGGTGTACGCGCACAGCAGGGCGTAGTCGTGCGCGTCGAGATCGGCCTCCTCCCAGATGCCGGAGCCTTCGAGCATGCCCATCTCGCGCGCCCACGCTTTGGTGTGCACGCGCGCCCGCTCCAGATGGGGATTGAGGCGGGCCGGATAGGGGACGTAGAACCGCGGGAGTTCGAAGGGCTGGGACATCTCGGCAAGGGCCTTCCGCTCGGCGACCAAAGGGCCTGCCGATCACGCTAAGTGATCGACCCGGCGCGCCGGGAGGGCCGGCGGACACAACCCCCCGATCAGTTGAATTCGGGCACCCGCCGGATTAACGATCTTGTACGCGGGCCAGGCGCGGCCGAGCCCGGCTCAGCGGCTGCCGCCGGGACCGCCCATCACCAGGTCCGCCGCGATCGCCGCCGACATCCCGGCGTGCGGCAGCCCGCCGCCCGGGTGCGCCCAGCCGCCCACGACGTACAGCCCCGGCAGCGGCGCCCGGTTCGCCGACCGCAGCAGCAGGCCCGCCGCGCCCGCCAGCGACGGCGCCGGCACCGCGCCGCCCGCCGCCCCGGTGCGCTGCTCGACGTCCACCGGCGTGCGCACCTCGCGCCACAGCTCGCGCTCCCGCAGGCCCGGCACGGCCCGCTCGGCGGCGGCCACCATCAGCTCCGCGAAGCCGTCCGCCGCACCCGGCGCGTCCCAGTCCACCGTCCCGGGCCCCGTGCCCGCGCCGCCCGAGCCGCCCGCGCCGCCCGGCCCGTGCGCCGGCACCGCCGCGGTCAGCGTCACCGCCTCGTGCCCGTCGTCCGGCCGGGTCGCCGGGTCGTCCGGCCGCAGCACCGTCACCGTCAGCGCGCCCGCGGGCGGCAGCGGCTTCGGGTGCCGGGCGAACAGCCAGTCCAGCGCCCGCTCGCGGTCGGCCGCGTGCACGACCGTGCGGTGCGCGCAGCCCGCCGGGCGCGAGCCGCGCAGCGCCAGGTGCACCGTGCACCGCCCGCGCTCCCCAGCCGGGCCGGGGAAGGCCCGCCCGGCCCCGCCCGGGTCCGTCGCCGCCGGCGCCGGCAGCGGCGCCCCGGCCACCACGACGTCCGCCGGCACCTCCTCGCCGTCCGCCAGCCGCACCCCGGCCGCCCGGCCGCCGGCCACCAGCAGCCCGGCCACGGGGGCGTCGAAGCGGAAGTCCACCCGCCGCTCGCGGCACCGCTCGTAGACCGCGTCGGCCAGCGCCCGCAGGCCCCCGCGGACGTACCAGACGCCGAACGTCGCCTCCAGGTACGGCAGCACCGCCGCCGACGCCGGGCCCACCCGCGGGTCCACGCCGTGCGCCAGCAGATGGCTCTCCAGCAGCGCCACCAGCCGCGGATCGCGCAGCTCGGCCGCCGCCACCCGGGCCAGCGTCGGGCGGGCCCGGCCCGGCCCGAAACCGCGGCGCAGCGCCGGATACGGGTCGCGGCCGAAGCCCCGCGGGTCCGGCGGCAGCGCCTCCTCCAGCATCGGGCGCCGCATCACCTCCCACGTCTCGCGGGCCCGCACCAGCAGCTCGCTCCACCGCTCGCCGCTGCCCGGCCCGCACGCGGCGTCCAGCGCCGCGAGGGTGCCGGACCGCGAGGCGTTGGGCAGCGTGACGTCGGTGCCGTCGGCGAAGACATGGCGCCCGGCCGGATCGACCTCCACCAGCTCGACGACATCCTCCAGGGGCGCCTTGCCGGTCTTGACGAACAGGTCGCGGTAGACCGCAGGCAGCGTCAGCAGCCCCGGCCCGGTGTCGAAGCGGAAGCCGTCCCGCGCCAGCCGCCCCAGCGCCCCGCCGTGGTCCCCGGTGCGCTCCAGGACCACCACCCGGTGCCCGGCGACCGCCAGCCGGGCCGCCGCCGCCAGCGACGCCATCCCCGCGCCGATCACCGCAATCCGTGCCATGCCACGGACTGTAGCGGCGGCCCCGGCCTCAGACGGCAGCCGGGGTGCCCTGCCCGCCGCGGGCCGCCCGGCGCTCCCGGCGGCGGCGCAGGAAGCGCCGGATCCGCGAGAAGAGGAACAGCACCATGGTCACGCCGGACACCAGCAGCAGGCCTGCGACCACCGCCGCCGCCACCGGGTGGAAGAGCGCGAAGACCACCAGCGCCGCCACCGTCAGATCCTCGGCCAGGCTCAGCGCGATGTTGGTGAACGGCTCCGGCGAGGTGTTGACCGCCATCCGCGTACCGGCCTTCACCAGATGGCTGACCAGCGCCGTCGACCCGCCCACCGCCGCCGCCGCGACCTGCGGCAGCGAGCCGTGGTGCCCGGCCAGCAGCGCGGCCACCACCGCGCCCGCGGCCGGCCGGATCACGGTGTGCGCCGCGTCCCACGCCGTGTCGACGTACGGGATCTTGTCGGCGACGGCCTCGCACAGGAACAGCAGCGCGGCGGCCACCAGCACGTCGGTGCGCTGGAGCGAGGCCGGGACCTCGTCCGACAGCCCCGTCGCGCCCATCAGGCCCATCAGGAAGACGACGGCATAGGCGTTGATCCCGCTCGCCCAGCCACTGGTGAACACCAGCGGGAGTACGGACATGACCGGAATGCTAGCCACAACGACCGCCACGGGCAGTGCCGTCGACCGAACGTGCGTGAAAGCGCCCGGATCTGAGTATCACTACCTAGACGCGCGGTTGAGTATCCGCACGGATGGCGCGAGCCGTGCGGGACGCCAGAGTGGAGCCGCGGACGGGCCACACCGGTCGTACCGCCGACACGGGGCGGCGGTGGGACGGCGGCCCGGGCGTCAACGGGGGTCGGCATGGGGGCCGCGCTGTCCCGGTCCGGAACGGTCCGGAGGGCGGGCCGGACCGGGACGGCGCAGCGGCCCCGCCGCGCCCCCGCGCCCCCGGACCCGCGCCCCGGCAGCTCAGGCCGGCAGCTCGGACCCGCGCCTCAGACCCGCAGCCCGGGCCCGCCCAGCGCCCCGCCGACCCGGCCCTGGAGCAGCCGCGACAGCGCCGCGTGCACGTCGTCGACACTGCGCTCGGGCTGGAACGCCTGCCAGTCCAGCGCCGCCACCAGCACCATCCCGAACAGCGCGGACGCCGTCAGCGGCACATCGATCTCGTCGCTCAGCTCATCGGCCGCGACCGCCGCCGCCAGCACCTCCTCGACCACCGACACCGCCTCCCGGCGCACCAGCGTCAGCGTGTCCTGCCAGGCCCGGTTGGTACGCCACAGCTCCGCCACGTACAGCTGCGTGAAGGACGGGTAGCGGACGATGAAGGTCAGCCCGGCGTGGATCATCGCGTCCAGCGCGTCCACCCGGCTGCCGCCGCGCGCCACCACCGCCGTCGCCGCCTGCCGCAGCGCGTCCCGCAACCGCCCCACGCCGTCCCGCAGCAGCTCCTCGAACAGGTCGTTCTTGCTGGCGAAGTTGTAGTAGACGGTGCCCTTGGCGACCCCGGCGCGCTCGGCGATCTCGTCGACGGTGGTGGCGGAGAAACCCTGCTCGGCGATGAGAGTGACGGCCGCCGCGTACAACTTGCGGCGGGTGGCCTGGCGTCGTGTGGTGCTCATGGCCCGATCCTGCCGCAGCCGGCCGGGCCGCGAGTGCCGATCTTCGAGGAAGAACCGACAGAAATCCCTGCGAGGAAGGTGAAATCCGCAGGTCAACACGCATTGTCAGTGGTGGGCCCCACTATGGGGCGTACGGACACACGTACGGAGAAAGTGAGGCTCGCCATGGCAGTACCGCTCAGCGACGTCCACCCTGTGCTGCGTCGCGCCACCGCGTCCCCCGCCGCCCTCGACCTGCTCACCCAGGCGCACCTCGGGCTCGCCGAGGCCGCCGGGCTGGACGCGCCCCACGAGCGGTACGCCACCGCTCATCTGGCCGCCCTGCGCACCGCCGCCGCGGTGCTCGCCGCCCGGGGCAGGCCCGAGGAGAGCTCACGCCGGCGGCGCCGGATCCGCAGCGTCTGGGAGGTGCTGCCGGAGATCGCCCCGGAGCTGTCCGAATGGAGCGCGCTGTTCGCCGCGGGCGCCGACCGCAGGGCACGGGCCGAGGCCGGCATAGCCGGCGCCGCCTCCGCGCGGGACGCCGACGACCTGCTGCGTGACGTGCGGATGTTCCTGCGGCTGGTGGAGCGGATGCTGCTGCTGCGCCCGGCCCTCGACGGGGCGCCGCCGCGGCAGGGTGCGCCCGGCACGCCCTAGAGTTGGGGCCAGCCGTTACGTCACCGCCTCGCGAGGAGCCGTCCGCCATGTCCCGTCAAGGAGGGGTGGACCCGATGCGCCCCCGAGCCAGCCTGCGTACCGCCGTGGTCTGGGAGGTGCTGCGCGAAGCGCTGGAGCGACGGGCCAAGGCCGCCGACCGGCCGGTCCTCGACGTGCTGGACACCGGCGGCGGCACCGGCAACTTCGCGGTGCCGGTGGCCCGCCTCGGCCACCGCGTCACCGTCGTCGACCCCAGCCCCGACGCGCTGTTCGCCCTGGAG
Source organism: Actinacidiphila epipremni (assembly GCF_012034175.1). Lineage (GTDB taxonomy): Bacteria > Actinomycetota > Actinomycetes > Streptomycetales > Streptomycetaceae > Actinacidiphila > Actinacidiphila epipremni. The sequence continues at coordinate 94,897 of NZ_JAATEJ010000011.1, read as the reverse complement.
CGGCGCGCCGCCGAGGCCGGCGTCACCGACCGGGTCAGCGGCGTGCAGGGCGACACGCAGGGCCTGCTCGACGTCGTCGAGGCCGGCGGCTACGACATGGTCCTCTGCCACGGCGTCCTGGAGTACGTCGACGACCCGGCCGAAGGCGTGCGCAACGTCGCCGGGGCGCTGCGCCCGGCCGGCGCGCTCAGCCTGCTCGCCGCCGGGCGCGGCGGCGCCGTCCTGGCCCGCGCGCTCGCCGGCCACTTCGCCGAGGCGCAGCACGCCCTGCGCGACCCGGACGGCCGCTGGGGCGGCGGCGACTCGCTGCCCCGCCGCTTCACCACCGAGGAGCTGACGGGACTGGTCGCCGACGCGGGGCTGCGCACGGTCTCCGTGCACGGTGTGCGGGTCTTCGCCGACCTCGTGCCCGGGGTGCTGGTCGACACCGAGCCGGGGGCGCTGGACGCGCTGCTGCGGCTGGAGCTGGCCGCCGCGCAGGAGCCGGGCTTCCACGCGGTGGCCACCCAGCTGCACGTGCTCGCCGAGCGCGGCTGAGCGGGCCGCGGGTCCCGCCCCCGAGGGCCGCGGGTCCCCGGCGGGCAGAGCCGTCGGTCACCTCCCGCGAGGGCCGTCGGTCACCGGCCGGGCGGGCCGTCGGTCACCGGCCCGCCCGTGGCGCCATTCATGACCGTATGCTGGCATGACGCGACTGAGGACGGGGAAGGAAGCACCCGTCGGATTGGCGCACAGGGGCGGGTGTCACGGGGGCGATTCCCTGCCTATCCTGAAAGGGTCGGAGCGGTCGCCTCGCGGCGGCCGACGAAGAGGAGGTCTCCGTGCCGCTCTCGGAGCACGAGCAGCGCATGCTCGAGCAGATGGAGCGAGCGCTGTACGCCGAAGATCCCAAGTTCGCGTCGGCGCTCGAGGGAACCGGGCTGCGCACCTTCACCCGGCGCCGTGTCTACCAGGCGGTCGCGGGGTTCCTGGTGGGTGTCGCCCTGCTGATGGGCGGCATGATCGCCAAGCTGACGTGGCTCGGTGTCGCGGGCTTCCTGGTGATGCTGGCCTGCGCGGTGCTCGCCGTCACCGGCTGGCGCAAGGCGGCCAGGCCGCTGGACCAGCCTCCGCCGCCGCTCGGCCCCGACGGCCGGGTGCGCCGCATCGGGCGCCGCCACCAGCCCCGTAAGGGCAAGGTCATGGACCGCATCGAGGAGCGGTGGCAGCGCCGCAGGGACGAGCAGCAGGGCCGCTGAGTTCCGCCGAAGGCTTGCCCCGCCGGGGTCGCCCGGCGGGGCTTTTTGCTGCCCCGGAGGGGGCGTCTGTTGTTGCCAGACCATCCGCCGTCCCCGGTTGCTCGCGCAGTTCCCCGCGCCCCTTCACAGCCCCCTGCGTGGCGGGGGAACCGCGCTGAGGGCGGGGAGTCGCTTATGACGCCTCGCGCGTCAGCCGGCGGCGCAGTGGGGTGGTCAGGCGGGACCAGGTCAGGGTCAGGCGGGTGGAGAGGGCGGTCGTGCGGGCCGAGGTGGCCCACAGGACGCGGGCGAAGGAGCGGGGGAGGAAGCGGGCGCGCAGCCGGGTGCCGCGCCCCGCGGCGGCGTGCAGGCCGTCCCGTACGGCGTGGGCGTCCGCGGCCAGGCCCGTCGCCGGGTGCGGGGCGGGCGCGTAGAGGGTGCGCTCCACCGCCGAGGCCAGCCGGTGCGCGGCCTGCGCGGCGCTGCCGCCGAGCCCGCCCTCCGCGGTGAGCCGGGCCATCGCCCGCCGCGGCGTCTCGGACTCGTCCGGCGTGATCCCGTAGTCCCACCCGGTGTCCAGCACCTCCTCCCACGCGGCCAGGACCGGCGCCCCGGCCCCCTGCTCGCGCCGCCCGCCGCCGAGCCGCCGGGCCCGTACCCGGTTGCGCCACGCCAGTGGCAGCAGCGGCACCGCCAGGACCAGCAGCGCCAGCAGCGCGAGACCGGCGTTCCGCAGCGCGTCCGGGCCGCTGCCGCCCGAGCCGCCACCGCCCGCCGCGGCGGCGGAACCGCACGTGGCGGAGTCGGCCGAGGTGTGGTCGGCGCACTGCGCGGACTGCGTCGGCGCCGGCCGGGCGGTCGCCGCCCCGCCGTGCTGCGTCGGGTCGGGCGTCTCACCGCCGCCCGCCGGGCTGGTGGAGACCGTGTACGACGGCGCCGTGCCGCGGTAGGGCGTCGGCTCGAAGCGCGTCCAGCCGATGCCCTCGAAGTACAGCTCGGGCCAGGCGTGCGCGTCCTTCAGGCCCACCGACATCGTCCCGGACGTGGTCAGCGAGCCGGGCGTGAAGCCGACCGCGACCCGCGCGGGGATGTGCAGCGTGCGGGCCATCGCCGCCATGGTGAAGGCGAAGTGGATGCAGAAGCCCTCCTTGGTCTGCAGGAAGCGCGCTATCGCGTCGACCCCGGTCCCGGACTTGGCCTGCGTGTTGTAGACGAACTCGCCCGACGTGAAATATTGCTGGAGGTCGAGCGCCCGCTGGTAGTCCGTGGTGGCGCCGCGCGTCACCTGCCGGGCGGTCTGCGCCACGACCGCCGGCAGCGAGTCCGGCACCTTCTCGTACTTGTCGGCGATCTCCTTGCCCGGCGGCGGCGCCGCGGCCAGCTGCGCGGCGGTCGGCTCCAGCTGCAGGCTCGTGACCTGGTAGTGGATGCCGGACGTGGTCTGCCCGCCGGCGCCGATGACCATCCGGCCCTCGGGCTCGTAGCGCCAGTTCCCCTCGGCCCGCACGCTCGCGGCCGGGTACGGCATCGGCAGCCAGCCCTGCGCGTAGTCCCGGTCCACCGTGACCGTCGTGGTGACGGTGGTGTACGGCACCTCGGGCGCCAGGCCCTGCGGGGTGGGCAGCTGCGGGGGGATGTCGAGCTTGTCGTCCTTGGAGGCCGACCACTGGGTGCCGTCGAACTGGTCGAGGGCGACGATCCGCAGGTACATCCCCGCCGCGTCGGCGGAGTTGGTGCGGTAGCTCATCACCTCGCGGTTGTCGGGCTGGTTCAGGTAGTCCTGGAGCGCGACCTCGGGCCGTACCGCCGTCACATTGCCGTTTCCCGTACCGAGGCCGTCACCGCCCCCGCCGCCCTTGCCGTCCAGCAGGCCGCCGCTCAGCGACGGCAGCGCGACCGGCAGGATCAGCGCGATGCCCAGCGCCATCGCCCCGATACGCCGCCCGGTGCGCACCGGTGCCAGCGGCGCTCCGCCGCTGTCGCCGCCGGGCCCCGACCAGCCGCCCTGCCGCGGCGCGCCGCCGAAGACCCGGCCCCAGCGCGAGAGCCGGTCGCGGCCCTCGGCGAGCAGCAGCAGCAGATAGCCGGCGGCGGCGACCAGGAAGTACAGCCACTGGCTGCCGCCCTCCTCAAGGCCGGCCGCGACCGCGTAGAGCGCCAGCAGCGGCAGCCCGGCCGGAGCCGCGCTGTTGTACGTCACCGCTATCGCGTCCACCGCCAGCCCGATCACGACGACGCCGCCGACCAGCAGGAAGCGGATGCCGGGCGTGACCGGCGCGGGGATCGCGAAGTTGGTGACGTCGGTCATGCCGTCCTGCACCAGCTGCCCGAACTGCCGGAAGACCGTCGGGCCGGGCAGCAGCCCGCCGAGCGCCTGCGCCCGCGCGAACATCAGCGTCAGCACCAGCAGCGACACCAGCGCCTGCGCCACCACCGTCAGCGGCCGGGGCAGCGGCACCCGCCGGGCGCCCGCGCCGACAGCGGCCTGGAGCACCACGCAGAAGGCCGCCTTGACGAACCAGCCGCGCGGGGTCGCGAGCGGCAGCAGCGCCGAGGCGGCCATCAGGGAGGCCAGCGCCGCGAAGATCGTCAGCCGCGCACGTCCACTCATGTCGTCGCCCCCGCATCGTGCCGTGACCCGGGGTCGTCCGCCGACCCCTCCCGCTGCCGGTACCGGTCGGCCTGCTGCCACAGCTCCGGCAGTGCGTCGCCCGCCCCGACCTCCACCACGGTCCAGCCGGCCTCGCGGAGCATCCGCACCGCCCGCCGCGTCCCGTCGTTCTGCTCGGGCACCGCCGAGGCGTCGGTGACCGGCACCAGCCGGCCCGCCGCGTCCCGCGCCACCCAGTCGTCGCTGTCCAGCACGAACGCCACCGCGCCGCCCGCGCGCTGCCGGATCCGGGCCACGCTCGTGGCGTGCTCCTCGTCCATGTCGCCGAGGATCGCCACGATCAGCCCCTCGCTGGCGCTGCGCAGCGCGTCGTACGCGGCGGCGAGCGACTCACCGTCGGAGTGCCCGACCACCGCGAGGGTGTCCAGCAGCACGCCGGCCATGTCGGACGAGTCGCCGGCGAACCCGGCCGTGCCCTCCGGGCCCGGCACACTGCTGCCGGTGTCGGTCAGCAGCCGCACCGCGTAGCCGCGCTCCAGCATGTGGGTGGACACCGACGCCGCCGCCGACACCGCCCACTCGAAGGCCGAGTCCGGGCCCGAGCCGAAGTAGGCCCAGTCGCGGGTGTCCAGCAGCACCGTGCAGCGCGCCCGGTGCGGCTGCTCCTCGCGGCGCACCATCAGCTCGCCGTACTTGGCGGTCGAGCGCCAGTGCACCCGGCGCAGGTCGTCGCCGTGCCGGTAGCCGCGCGGGATGACGTCGTCCTCACCGGCGAAGGCGAGCGCCCTGGTGCGGCTCTCGCCGTACCCGTTGGCCTCGCCGGCCAGCCGCACCGGCGGCAGCGGCTCGACCTTGGGCACCACGGTGAGGGTGTCGTACGCGCTGAAGGAGCGGGTCAGCTCGCACATCCCGAACGGGTCGCTGAGCCGCAGCTGGAGCGGGCCCAGCGGATACCGGCCGCGCAGGTCGGAGCGGACCCGGTAGGACACCTCGCGGTGGCCGCCGGGCTCGACCCGGTCCAGCACGAACCGCGGACGCGGACCGAGGACGTACGGCACCCGGTCCTGGAGCATCAGCAGGCCGGTGGGGATACGGGAGACGTTGTCGACCCGCAGATGCACCCGGGCCTCGGACATCGCCGGCACCCGGGAGGGCGACAGCCGGCGGCTGCCGGCCACCCGGTAGCGGGTGCGGTAGAGCACCGCGACGCACACCAGCGGCAGCACGGCGAGCAGCAGCCCGACCCGCAGCAGGTCGGGCTGCCCGAGGACGTACGCGCATATCGCCGCGGCGACACCCGCGGCCACGAAGGAGCGGCCCCGGGTGGTCAGGCCGCCCAGCGCGGTGCGGAAGCCGCCGGTCCGCGGCGGCGGCCCGGGCGGCGGCGGTGCGGTGGGCGCGTACGGCGGGGCGGGCGGCGGTGCCGCGGACGGCGGCGGTGGCGGGGGCGGCGGGTACCCGCCGGCGGCGGGGTGGGACATCACAGCCCCCGGGCGCCCGGCATGCCGGGGCGGCGGCCCGCCGACGGGTCGGGCACCGGCACCCGCTGCAGGATCTCGGCCACGACCTGCTCCGGGGTGCGCCGGTTGAGCTGGGCCTGTGCGGTCGGCAGCAGCCGGTGCGCCAGCACCGCGGCGGCCAGCGCCTGCACGTCGTCGGGGAGGACGAAGTCCCGCCCGTCCAGGGCCGCCGAGGCCCGGGCGGTGCGGATCAGGTGCAGCGTGGCGCGCGGCGAGGCGCCCAGCCGCAGGTCCGGGTGGTCGCGGGTGGCGCCGACCAGGGCGACCGCGTAGCGCCGCACCGGGTCGGCGACATGCACCTGCCGCACCGCCTCGATGAGCTTGACGATCTCGTGGGCGTGCGCGACCGGCTGCAGGTCGTCCAGCGGCGAGACCCCGCCGTGCACGTCCAGCATCTTCAGCTCGGCCTCGGGGTTCGGGTAGCCGATGGACACCCGGGCGGTGAAGCGGTCGCGCTGCGCCTCGGGCAGCGGGTAGGTGCCCTCCATCTCCACCGGGTTCTGGGTGGCGATGACCATGAAGGGGCTGGGCAGCTCGTACGTCGTGCCGTCGACGGTGACCTGGCGCTCCTCCATCGACTCCAGCAGCGCCGACTGCGTCTTGGGCGAGGCGCGGTTGATCTCGTCGCCCACCACGATCTGCGCGAAGATCGCGCCGGGCTTGAACTCGAAGTCCCGCTGCTGCTGGTCGAAGACGCTCACGCCGGTGATGTCGGAGGGCAGCAGGTCGGGGGTGAACTGGATGCGCCGCACCGAGCAGTCGATGGACCGCGCCAGCGCCTTGGACAGCATCGTCTTGCCGACACCGGGCACGTCCTCGATGAGCAGATGGCCCTCCGCCAGCAGCACGGTCAGCGCCACCCGCACGACCTCGGGCTTGCCCTCGATCACGTTCTCCACGCTGCGGCGCACCCGGTCCGCGATGGTGGTCAGATCGGTGAGGCTGGTGCGTGCGTCAAAGGTCGTCACCCGGTGCTCCTAGGCCATGTTCCGCGGGACACGGTCATCCCTGGACCGGCCCTCCCCGAAGTGCGCCACCGCCCGCCGTCGCCGGAGAGCGGTGTCCGCACCCTGCATTCTTCCCTTACGCGGCGCCCGTCGTCACTCGGCTGCCGTTATTAATTCGTGATTTCCCGCAGCCGGCCGGTGTGCACGTCGAAGACAAAACCCCGGACGTCGTCGGTGTGGCGCAGGAACGGGGAGGTCCGCACCCGCGCCATCGACTGCCGGACGTCCTGGTCGACATCGGTGAAGGACTCCACCGCCCATGTCGGGCGCTGGCCGACCTCCGCCTCCAGCTCGGCACGGAAGTCCTCGGTGATGGTCTCCATGCCGCAGCCGGTGTGGTGGATCAGCACGACCGAACGGGTGCCGAGCGCCCGCTGGCTGATGGCCAGTGAGCGGATCGTGTCGTCGGTGACGATGCCGCCGGCGTTGCGGATGGTGTGGCAGTCGCCCAGCGCCAGGCCGAGCGCCTTGTGCAGGTCGATACGGGCGTCCATGCAGGCGACCACGGCGACCTGGAGGACCGGGCGGGCGTCCATGCCCGGGTCCTCGAAGGCGGCGGCGTACTCCTCGTTGGCCTGGACGAGCCGGTCGGTGACCGAGGCGGTGGCCGTGACGCCGGCTCCCGCGGGCTCGGCCGGACCGCCGGGGGCGGGGGATACGTCGGATCCCGAGGATCCAGCAGATATCGACATGTCTCGACGGTAAGGCCCGCACCCCCGCACGACCTGTTGTGAGTTCCGACGAAACGGCGGAATCCGCCGCCATTCCAGTGGCGTGTGACGTAACCCACACGTGTCCGCGCGGTGCGCCGGGGGTCGCTCGGCAGGGTGACGCGCCCGCGCCGCGCCGCCGTTGACCGTGGGGCATGGTGGAGTAAAGTGGCGCGAAGTGGTGCCCCGGGCCGTCCGGAAAGCGTCTGCGGGAGGTGCGATGTTCCTCGGGACGTACACCCCGCGCCTGGACGACAAGCACCGGCTGGTGCTGCCCGCCCGGTTCCGCGAGCCGCTGGCCGACGGCCTGGTGATCACCCGCGGGCAGGAGCGCTGCCTGTGCGTGTGGCCGCTGGAGGGCTTCCGGGCGGCCACCGAGCATCTGTCGGCGGCGCCCCTGACCTCGCGTTCCGCGCGGGATTACCTGCGGGTGCTGTTCGCCGGCGCGCACGACGAGGTCCCCGACAAGCAGGGCCGGGTCACCGTGCCGCAGCCGCTGCGCGAATACGCCGGACTGGTGCGCGACTGCGCGGTCATCGGGGCCAACACCCGGGTGGAGATCTGGTCGGCGACCGCCTGGACGGAGTACCTGGCCGCCCAGGAGGACACCTTTTCGGCGCTGTCACAGGAGGTCCCGCCCGGATTACTGTGAGCGCGGACCTGCCCCGCGCGCACCCCTTCACCCGTCCTCACCCGCGCGGACGTACGGCTCGGCCTCCTCCCGCTCCACGGTTCGGCTGGCACCACTTCCCCGGTGCCAGGGGAACGTTTCTGCCGAGCGGGCGGGGACCAGGTTCTACGTCCACCCCCGGCGCCGGCCGCGGTCCTCCCGGGACCGGCCGCGCGCCCGCACCGTCCGAGAAGGGCCGGCCCCATGAGCGACACCACCCCGCAGCCGCCACCGCCGCGGCACGTCCCGGTGATGCTGCGGCGCTGCCTCGACCTGCTCGCGCCCGCGCTCGCCGAGCCCGGCGCGGTCGTCGTGGACGCCACGCTCGGCCTCGGCGGGCACAGCGAGGCCCTGCTGAGCACATTCCCCGCCGCCCGGCTGGTCGCCCTGGACCGCGACCCCGAGGCGCTCAAGCTCTCCGCGCAGCGCCTCGCCCCGTTCGGCGACCGCGCCACGCTCGTCCACGCCGTCTACGACGAGCTGCCCGACGTGCTGGCGTCGCTGTCCATCCCGCGCGTGCAGGGCGTGCTGTTCGACCTGGGCGTGTCCTCCATGCAGCTCGACGAGGCCGAGCGCGGCTTCGCGTACGCGCAGGACGCGCCGCTGGACATGCGGATGGACCAGACGACCGGGATGAGCGCGGCCGAGGTCCTCAACACCTACCCGCCCGGCGAGCTGGTGCGGATCCTGCGCACGTACGGCGAGGAGAAGTTCGCCCGCAAAATCGTCGACGCGGTCGTACGGGAGCGCGAGCGCGAGCCGTTCACGACCAGCGCGCGGCTCGTCGAGCTCATCCGGGACGCGCTGCCGCAGGCCGCCAAGCGCACCGGCGGCAACCCCGCGAAGCGTACGTTCCAGGCGCTGCGGATCGAGGTCAACGGGGAGCTGGCCGTCCTGGAGCGGGCGATCCCGGCGGCGGTCGGCGCGCTGGCCGTGGCCGGCCGGATCGCGGTGCTCTCCTACCACTCGCTGGAGGACCGGCTGGTCAAGCAGGTCTTCGCGGCCGGCGCGAGCAGTACGGCTCCGCCGGGGCTGCCCGTGGTGCCCGAGCGCTACCAGCCGCGGCTGAAGCTGCTCACCCGCGGGGCGGAGCTGCCCGGCGAGGACGAGGTGGCTGAGAACCGCAGGGCCGCGCCGGCGCGGCTGCGGGGCGCGGAACGCATCCGCGAGGAGGCGGTATGAGCCCGGTCCGCAGGGCGGGCGGCGCAACCGCCGCGCGTACGCCGTTCGTCATCCTCGTCGTGACCCTGCTCGCCGGTGGCCTGATCTCGCTGCTGCTGCTCAACGCGGCGGTCAACCGTGACTCGTTCCAGCTCAACAAGCTGCAGAAGGAGACCACGGGGTATACGGACGAGCAGCAGCAGCTTCAGCAGGAGGTCGACCAGTACGGGGCGCCCGGCTCTCTGGAGAGCCGGGCGCGGGAGCTCGGGATGGTTCCCGGCGGGAACCCGGCGTTCCTCGCGCCGGACGGCTCTGTCCTCGGCACGCCGCAGCGGGCCACGGCCCCGCCGCCCCCGCCGAGCCCCAAGCCCACCGCCTCGTCGGCGAGCCCCTCCACCCCGCCGGCCACCACGCCGCCCCCGACCACCCCGCCGGGGACCACCCCGGCGACCCCGACGACCGCTCCTCCGACCGGCAGGTGACCATGCTTCTGCCCCTGACCCGTCGCCCCGGGCTGCCCCGTCCTGTGACCGCGCGACCGTCCGCCCGTGGTGGGCTTGTCGCGCAGTTCCCCGCGCCCCTGCGCGCCGGGCTGCCTCGTTCTGCTGTCGCGCGATCTTCCGTCGCCGGTGGGTTGCTCGCTCCGTTCTCCCCCAGAGCTTCGCCTGGGAGGTACCCCCACGCGCCGCTGGGGGGCGACGTGCTGCGCAGACGTGCGCCTTTTCGGGCTGCGCTTGCGCGTGAGGGTTCGCGTTTTTCAGGGGCGCGGGGAACTGCGCGACAAGCCATGAACTGGCGGAAGGTCGCGCGACTGCAGGACGGGGCAGCCCGGAGCGTAGAGGCGCTCGGGGGTGCGTGGTGAGCGGAGAGGGGATGCGGCGGCCTCGGGCGCAAGGGGGGCGGGCTCCGCGGCAGAGGCAGGCGCAGCGCGTCGTGCGGCTCGGGCGGCCACGGCCGAGGTTGCGGCTCGTCGGCGTCGCACTCACCCTCGTGATGGGCATCTTCGTCGTGCGGCTCCTGCAAGTGCAGGCGGTGGACGCGTCCGCGTACAGCGCCAAGGCCGCCGTCAACCGCTGGGTCACCCACGACGTCACGGCGGACAGAGGCACGATCACCGACCGGGACGGCGTCGCCCTCGCGACGACCGTGGACGCGTACGACATCACCGCCGACCCCTACCTGTTCACCCCGGCCCAGGCCAAGACGAAGGACGCCCCGGCCCGCGCAGCCGAGTTGCTCGCCCCGATCGTCGGCGGCGACGCCACCACCATCGCCCGGCAGCTCTCGACGCCGAACTCGCGCTACCAGATCATCGCCCGCCAGCAGTCGCCCCAGGTGTGGAGCCAGATCTCCGACCTGAAGAAGGCACTCGCCGCCAAGGCCGTCAAGGACCCCGGCGCCAACGTCCTGGCCGGCGTCTTCGACGAGCAGCACACCAAGCGCGTCTACCCCGGCGGTGACCTCGCCGCCGGTGTGCTCGGCTTCGTCGACAGCCAGGGCAAGGGCGGCGGCGGCCTGGAGTCGATGTTCGACAAGCAGCTCGCCGGCAAGAACGGCAAGATCCGCTACGCCCAGTCCAACGGCCGCCAGGTCCCCACCGCCGGCGTCCAGCAGCAGCCCGCCGTCCCCGGCTCCGACGTCGAGCTGACCCTCGACCGTGACATCCAGTGGGCCGCCCAGAGCGCCATCAGCGCCCAGGTCGCGAAGTCCAAGGCCGACCGCGGCTACGTCATCGTCATGGACAACCGCACCGGCCAGGTGCTCGCCATGGCCGACGCCCCCGGCTTCGACCCCGGCGACCTCTCGCACGCCGACCCCGCCGCCCTCGGCAACGCCGCGATGCAGGACGCGTACGAACCCGGCAGCGTCAGCAAGCTCATGTCGATGGCCGCGATCATCGACACCGGCACCGCGACCCCCACCACCCACGTCGTCGTGCCCGGCACCCTGCCGCGCGCCGACCGGATCTTCCACGACGACGTCGACCACGGCACCTGGTACCTGACCCTCAACGGCGTCCTGGCCAAGTCCAGCAACATCGGCACCATCGAGGCCACCGGGCAGCTCGGCAAGACCCAGGCCCAGGCCAACCAGGTCCTCTACTCCTACCTGAAGAAGTTCGGCATCGGCGACCCCACCGGCATCGGCTTCCCCGGCGAGACCCCCGGCATCCTCGCCAAGCCGCAGGACTGGAACGCCTCGCAGCAGTACACGATCCCCTTCGGCCAGGGCCTGTCCCTCAACGCCCTGCAGGCCACCTCCGTCTACGCCACCGTCGCCAACGGCGGCGTCCGCGTCCAGCCCAGCCTCATCCGCGGGGTCACCGGCCCCGACGGCCGCTTCGTCCCGGCCCCGGCGCCGAAGAAGACCCGGGTGGTCAGCGCCAGGACCGCTACGACGCTGGCGCAGATGCTGGAGTCGGTGGTCGGCAGCGAGCAGGGCACCGGCATCAACGCCCGCATCGACGGATACCGCGTCGCGGGCAAGACCGGTACGGCCAACCGGGTGGACCCGAAAACCGGCACGTACAAGGGCTACACCGCCTCCTTCATGGGCTTCGCCCCCGCGGACGACCCGCGCGTCACCATCTCCTGCGTCATCCAGAACCCGACCAAGGGCAGCTACTACGGCGGCTCCATCTGCGGACCGGTCTTCAAGCAGGTCATGCAGTTCGCCCTCAAGACGCTCCGGGTGCCGCCCTCCGGCGCGCCCGCGCCGAAGCTGCCGGTCGACTACGACCCGTCCGAGCCCGCCGCGCCCGCGGCCGGCCCGGCGGGCACGAAGGCACGGTGATCATGCCACGCACCGACCGTGACCAGCACGGCCGCCCACCCCACGGCACCCGCGACCCGCGGCGCCCGCGCCCGGCCCGTTTTGGCCCGGAGCCCGGCCGGGCCGGTAACCTCACCGCCGTGCCCAACCCTGATCAAGCCACCCTCAGCCCCCCGGGCGCACCGCGCCCGTCGCGGGTCCGCCCCACACCGCTGGCGGACCTCGCCCGGCGGCTCGACGTGCCGGACCCCGGCGGTGACACCGCGGTCACCGGCATCACCCACGACTCGCGCGCGGTCCGCCCCGGCGACCTGTACGCGGCCCTCCCCGGCGCCCGCTTCCACGGCGCCGACTTCGCCGCACAGGCCGCGCAGGCGGGCGCCGCAGCCGTACTGACCGACCCCGCGGGCGCCGAGCGCGCCGCCGCCACCGGGCTGCCCGTGCTGGCCGTCCCCGACCCCCGGGCCGTGATGGGCGGCCTGGCCGCCGCCGTCTACGGCGCGCCCGGCGACACCACCTTGCGGATCGGCATCACCGGCACCTCCGGCAAGACCACCACGTCCTACCTCGTCGACGGCGGGCTGCGGGCCGCTGTCCACGCCCCCACCGGGCTCATCGGCACCGTCGAGACCCGGATCGGCGAGGAGCGCGTCAAGAGCGAGCGCACCACCCCGGAGGCCACCGACCTCCAGGCGCTGTTCGCGGTGATGCGCGAACGCGGTGTCGGCGCGGTCGTCATGGAGGTCTCCAGCCACGCCCTGGTCCTCGGCCGGGTGGACGGCGCGGTCTTCGACGTCGCCGTCTTCACCAACCTCAGCCCGGAGCACATGGAGTTCCACTCCGGCATGGAGGACTACTTCCAGGCCAAGGCGCAGCTGTTCACCCCGCGCCGCAGCCGCCTCGGCGTGGTCAACCTCGACGACGCGTACGGCCGCCGGCTGGTCGCCGAGGCCACCGTGCCGCTCGTGACGTACTCCGCGCAGGGCAGCCTGGACGCCGACTGGCGCGCCGAGGACGTCCGGGCCGACCTGATGACCAGCACCTTCACCGTCGTCGGCCCCAAGGGCGAGCGGTTCGCCGCGACCGCGCCGCTGCCCGGGCCCTTCAACGTCGCCAACACCCTCGCCGCGATCACCGCGCTGGCCGCCGCCGGGCTCGACCCGCACACCGCCGCCGAGGGCGTCGCGGCGGTGCCGGGGGTGCCCGGGCGGCTGGAGCGGGTGGACGCCGGGCAGCCGTATCTGGCCGTCGTGGACTACGCGCACAAGACGGACGCCGTCGAGTCGGTGCTGCGGGCGCTGCGCACCACGACCCGCGGCCGGATCCACGCCGTGCTGGGCTGCGGCGGCGACCGGGACGCCACCAAGCGTGGGCCGATGGGCGCGGCGCTGGCCAGGCTCGCCGACACCGCCGTCCTGACGTCGGACAACCCGCGCTCGGAGGACCCGCTGGCGATCCTCAGCGCCATGCTCGCCGGCGCCGCCGAGGTGCCCGCCGAGCAGCGCGGCCATGTCGTGGTCGAGCCCGACCGGGCCGCCGCGGTCGCCGCCGCGGTGGCGCAGGCCCAGCCGGGCGACGTGGTGCTGGTCGCCGGCAAGGGCCATGAGCAGGGCCAGGACATCGCCGGTGAGGTGCGCCCGTTCGACGACCGAGAGGTGCTGCGCGCCGCGATCGAGAAGGACCGGAAGGCATCGTGATCCCCCTTTCCCTCGCCGAGGTCGCCCGCGCGGTCGGCGGGAGCACCCACGACATACCGGACGACGCGCTCACGGTGACCGGGCCGGTCGTCCACGACTCCCGGGAGGTCGTGCCCGGCGCGCTGTTCGTCGCCTTCGCCGGCGAGCGCGTCGACGGGCACGACTTCGCGCCGGGCGCGGTCGCCGCCGGCGCGGTCGCGGTGCTCGCGGCCCGCCCGCTCGGCGTGCCCGCGATCGTCGTCGACGACGTCCAGGCCGCGCTCGGGGCGCTGGCCCGGCACGTCATCGAGCGGCTCGGCACGACCGTGGTGGCGCTCACCGGCTCGGCCGGCAAGACCAGCACCAAGGACATGCTCGCCCAGCTCCTGGAGCGCCTCGGCCCGACCGTCTACACCCCCGGGTCGCTCAACAACGAGATCGGGCTGCCGCTCACCGCGCTGCGGGCCGACGAGGGCACCCGGCACCTGGTGCTGGAGATGGGCGCCCGCGGAATCGGCCACATCGCCTACCTGACCGGGCTCACCCCGCCGCGGATCGGGATGGTGCTGAACGTCGGCAGCGCCCACATCGGCGAGTTCGGCGGCAAGGAGCAGATCGCCCAGGCCAAGGGCGAGATGGTCGAGTCGCTGCCGGACGCGCACGCCGGCGGCGTGGCCGTGCTCAACGCCGACGACCCGCTGGTGCGCGCGATGGCCGACCGTACCAAGGCCAGGGTCGTGCTGTTCGGGGAGAGCGAGCAGGCCGACGTACGGGCCACCGGCGTGCACCTCAACGACCGCGGTCAGGCCGTCTTCGCCCTGCGAACACCCACCGGGTGCGCCGACGTGACCTTGCGCCTGTACGGTGAGCACCACGTGTCGAACGCGCTCGCCGCAGCCGCCGTCGCCAGTGAACTCGGCATGCCCGCAGGGGAGATCGCCTCCGCGCTCTCCGAGTCGGAGCCGTTGTCGCACTGGCGGATGGAGGTGACCGAGCGCCCCGACGGCGTGACGGTCGTCAACGACGCCTACAACGCGAACCCCGAATCCATGCGGGCGGCCCTGCGCGCACTCGCCGCGATGGGCAGGTCGGCGCACACCCGGGGGGGACGGACGTGGGCGGTGCTGGGAAAGATGGCCGAACTGGGCGGAGAAGCGCTTGCCGAGCACGACGCGGTGGGGCGGCTGGCCGTCCGGCTCAACATCAGCAAGCTCGTCTGCGTGGGCGGCCAGGAAGCCGCGTGGCTGCAGATGGGCGCCTATAACGAGGGTTCGTGGGGTGAGGAGTCGGTGCACGTGTCCGACGCAGAGGCGGCGATCGACCTGTTGCGCGCAGAGCTGCGGCCGGGTGACGTCGTGCTGGTGAAGGCATCCAGGTCGGTCGGCCTGGAGGCCGTCGCCCTGGCGCTGACCGAGGACGGCCTGGGCGGTACGGCGGCACGCGAGGGTGCCGCGCGATGAAGCAGATCCTCGTCTCCGGGGTTCTCGGTCTGTTCCTGTCGCTGATCGGCACCCCGCTGCTGATCCGGCTGCTGGCCCGCAAGGGGTACGGCCAGATGATCCGCGACGACGGCCCGCAGGCCCACCACAGCAAGCGGGGCACGCCCACCATGGGCGGTATCGCGTTCATCCTGGCGACCCTGATCGCGTACGCGGTGACCAAGCTGATCACCGGCGACCGGCCGAGCGTGTCCGGGCTGCTGGTGCTGTTCCTGACCACCGGGCTCGGCCTGGTGGGCTTCCTGGACGACTACATCAAGATCGTCAAGCAGCGCAGCCTGGGCCTGCGGGCCAAGGCGAAGATGGCGGGGCAGCTCATCGTCGGCATCGCCTTCGCGGTGCTGTCGCTGAACTTCGCGGACTCCCGCAACCAGACGCCGGCCTCGACCAAGCTGTCCTTCACCACCGACTTCGGCTGGTCGATCGGCCCGGTCATCTTCGTGGTGTGGGCGCTGTTCATGATCCTGGCGATGTCCAACGGCGTGAACCTCACCGACGGCCTCGACGGCCTGGCCACCGGCGCCTCGGTGATGGCCTTCGCCGCCTACACCGTCATCGGCGTGTGGCAGTACGGCCAGTGGTGCGGCGCCCAGGTCAGCGCGAACGGCGCGTGCTACGAGGTACGCGACCCGCTCGACCTCGCGGTGGTGTCGGCGGCCTTGATGGGCGCGTGTTTCGGCTTCCTGTGGTGGAACACCTCGCCGGCGAAGATCTTCATGGGCGACACCGGCTCGCTCGCGCTCGGCGGCGCGCTCGCGGGGCTCGCGATCTGCTCGCGCACCGAGCTGCTGCTGGCGATCCTCGGCGGCCTGTTCGTGATCATCACGATGTCGGTCGTGATCCAGGTCGGCTCGTTCCGGCTCACCGGCAAGCGGGTCTTCCGCATGGCACCGCTCCAGCACCACTTCGAGCTCAAGGGCTGGAGCGAGGTCCTGGTCGTGGTCCGGTTCTGGATCGTCCAGGGCATGTGCATGGCGGTGGGGCTGGGCATCTTCTACGCCGCCTGGGTGGCCGCCTCGTGACGGGCGCGGGCACGCCCGCGGGCGAGCAGTTCCGCGGCCTGGCGGTCACCGTCGCCGGGCTCGGGGTGTCCGGCGTGCCCGCGGCCAGGGCGCTGCACGGCCTCGGCGCCCGGGTCACCGTCGTCAACGGCACCGCGGGGGAGCGGCAGCTTGCCGAGGCCGCCGAGCTGGAGGCGCTGGGCATCACCGTCCGGCTCGGCGACGGCGCCGCCGCGGCCCTCCCCGAGGGCACCGAGCTGGTCGTGACCGCGCCCGGCTGGAAGCCGTCGAGCCCGCTGTTCGCCGCCGCCGCGAAGGCCGGCGTCGAGGTCATCGGCGACGTGGAGCTGGCGTGGCGGCTGCGCGGCCCGGACGCCGCGCCCTGGCTCGCGGTGACCGGCACCAACGGCAAGACCACCACGACCCGGATGCTCGCCGCGATCCTCACCGCGGCGGGCCTGCGGACCGCCGCCGTCGGCAACATCGGCGTCTCGCTGCTGGACGCGGTGCTCGGCGAGCAGACGTACGACGTGCTCGCCGTGGAGCTGTCCAGCTACCAGCTGCACTGGGCGCCGGGCATCCGCCCGCACTCCGCCGCGGTGCTCAACCTCGCGCCCGACCACCTGGACTGGCACGGCTCGATGGCGGCGTACGCCGCGGACAAGGGCCGTGTCTTCCACGGCAACCAGGTCGCGTGCGTCTACAACACCGCGGACCCGGCGACCGAGAAGCTCGTCGAGGAGGCGGACGTCGAGGAGGGCTGCCGGGCGATCGGCTTCACCCTCCAGGCGCCGCGGATGTCGGAACTGGGCGTCGTGGACGGCCTGCTGGTCGACCGGGCGTTCGTGCCCGAGCGCCGGGAGCGCGCCCAGGAGCTGGCGGAGGTCAGCGACGTCCAGCCGCTCGCCCCGCACAACGTCGCCAACGCGCTCGCCGCCGCGGCCCTCGCCCGCGCCTACGGTGTGCCGCCGGCCGCGGTACGGGACGGGCTGCGGGCCTTCCGGCCGGACGCCCACCGCATCGCGGAGGTCGCCGAACGGGACGGCGTGCGGTACGTGGACGACTCCAAGGCCACCAACCCCCATGCCGCGCAGGCGTCGCTGACCGCGTACGAGCACGTCGTGTGGATCGCCGGCGGCCTCGCCAAGGGCGCCCGGTTCGACGAGCTGGTGCGGGCGGCGGCCGGCCGGCTGCGCGCGGCGGTGCTGATGGGCGCGGACCGCGCGCTGATCCGTGAGGCTCTGGCGCGACACGCGCCCGAGGTGCCGGTGGTGGACCTGGAACGGACCGACACTGGGGCGATGTCCGCGGCCGTCACCGCGGCACGGGAGTTGGCCGTGCCGGGCGACACCGTCCTGCTGGCGCCCGCGTGCGCCTCGATGGACATGTTCAGCAACTACAACCAGCGCGGCGAGATGTTCGCCGACGCGGTACGCGCCGCCCTGCCGGACCCCGCGGAGCGCTCCTAGGGTGTGGTGCGGGCCCCCGGCCGGTGCGCGGGGGGCCCGCACTCCACGCCCTGGCCGCCGCGGCCCGCGGCGCGACCGCACCGACGGAGGGCACCCATGACCGCACCCGGCTCCCGTCCCACCGACCCCGCCCGCCCCCACCCCCGCGCCCCCGGCGCCGGGCGGTCCGGCGGGCGGCAGCCCGCGGGGCAGGACGCCCGCCCCGTCCGGCCCCGCGGCCCGGTCCCCGGCGCCGGGCGCCCGGCGCCGGCGCCGCCGAGGCGGCCCCGCCAACCCGGCCGGCCGGCCGTCGCGCCGCCCGCGCTGCGGGCCGCGGCGCGGTTGCCGGGACGGCTGCGGGAGGCGTGGGACCGGCCGCTCACGGCGTATTACGTCATCCTGGGCGGCAGCGCGCTCATCACCCTGCTCGGCCTGGTCATGGTCTACTCCGCCTCGATGATCCAGGCGCTGCGCTACGGGCTGCCGTCCACGTACTACTTCCGCAAGCAGCTGCTCGCCGTCGCGATCGGCTCGGTGCTGCTCTACGCCGCCTCGCGGATGCCGGTGCGGCTGCACCGCGCGCTGGCGTACCCGCTGCTGGCGGGCTCGGTGTTCCTGATGTGCCTGGTGCAGGTGCCGGGGATAGGGGAGTCGGTCAACGGCAACACCAACTGGATCTCGATCGGCGGCCCGTTCCAGATCCAGCCCAGCGAGTTCGGCAAGCTCGCCCTGGTGCTGTGGGGCGCCGACCTGCTGGCCCGCAAGGGCGACAAGGGCCTGCTCGTGCAGTGGAAGCACCTGCTCGTGCCGCTCGTGCCGGTCACCGTGCTGCTGCTCGGGCTCATCATGCTCGGCGGCGACATGGGCACCACCATGATCCTCACCGCGATCCTGTTCGGCATGCTGTGGCTGGCCGGCGCCCCCACCCGGCTGTTCGCCGGCGTGCTGGGCGGCGCGGGCGCGCTCGCGGGCCTGGCGATCGTCACCAGCTCCAACCGGATGGACCGGCTGCACTGCATCGCCGCCTCCGACCCCGGCAACGGCTGCTGGCAGGCCGTGCACGGCATCTACGCCCTGGCCTCCGGCGGCTGGTTCGGCTCGGGACTCGGGGCGAGCGTGGAGAAATGGGGCGAACTGCCCGAGCCGCACACGGACTTCATCTTCGCCGTGACGGGGGAGGAACTGGGCCTGGCGGGGACACTGTCGGTGCTCGCCCTCTTCGCGGCACTAGGCTACGCGGGTATCCGCGTGGCCGGTCGGACGGAAGACCCTTTCGTCAGGTTCGCAGCGGGTGGCGTGACCACCTGGATCACGGCCCAGGCCGTGGTCAACATCGGTGCGGTGCTCGGCCTGCTGCCGATCGCCGGCGTCCCGCTCCCGCTGTTCTCCTACGGAGGTTCGGCCCTCCTGCCGACGATGTTCGCGATCGGGCTGCTGATCTCCTTCGCCAAGAGCGAGCCGGCGGCCCGGGCCGCGCTGGCCGTGCGGGGGCGGAACGGGCGGAGAAATCCGGGCCGGGCAATGACACGGACGATGCGACGGTACGTCTCCCGACGGCCGTCCGGAGAGCGGTGAATTTCGGTGCATGTCGTACTCGCCGGCGGGGGGACCGCCGGCCACATCGAGCCTGCGCTCGCGCTCGCCGATGCCCTGCGCAGGCAGGACCCGACCGTGGGCGTCACCGCCCTCGGCACCGAGAGGGGCCTGGAGACCAGGCTCGTACCCGAGCGCGGCTACGAACTGGCCCTCATCCCGGCCGTGCCGCTGCCGCGCCGGCCCACCCCCGAGCTGATCACCGTGCCGGGCCGGCTGCGCGGCACCATCAAGGCCGCCGAGCAGATCCTGGAGCGCACCAAGGCCGACTGCGTGGTGGGCTTCGGCGGTTACGTCGCGCTGCCCGGCTACCTGGCCGCCAAGCGGCTCGGCGTGCCCATCGTGGTGCACGAGGCCAACGCCCGGCCGGGCCTGGCCAACAAGATCGGCTCGCGCTACGCCCACGCGGTGGCCGTCTCCACGCCCGACAGCAAGCTGCGCGACGCCCGCTACATCGGCATCCCGCTGCGCCGCTCCATCGCCACCCTGGACCGCGCCGCGGCCCGCCCCGAGGCCCGGCACGCCTTCGGGCTGGACCAGAACCTGCCGACGCTGCTGGTCTCCGGCGGCTCGCAGGGCGCCCGCCGGCTCAACGAGGTCATCGCCACCGTCGCGCCCCGGCTCCAGCAGTCCGGGGTGCAGATCCTGCACGCGGTCGGCCCCAAGAACGAACTGCCCAAGGCCGACAATATGCCCGGCATGCCGCCGTATCGCCCGGTCAGCTACGTCGACCGGATGGATCTCGCCTACGCCGCCGCCGACATGATGCTCTGCCGGGCCGGCGCCATGACCGTCGCGGAGCTGTCCGCGGTGGGACTGCCCGCCGCGTACGTGCCGCTGCCGATCGGCAACGGCGAACAGCGGCTCAACGCCCAGCCGCTGGTCAAGGCCGGCGGCGGACTGCTGGTCGACGACGCGGAACTGACCCCGGAGTGGGTGCTCGGCAACGTCCTGCCGGTGCTCACCGACCCGCACCGCCTCTACGACATGTCCCGCGCCGCTGCCGAGTTCGGCCGCAGGGACGCCGACGACCTGCTCGTCGGCATGGTGTACGAGGCGGTGGGCGCCCGCCGGGCACGATAGACACCCGGCGGGCGTCAACCAACGGGAGGCCGACGTGACAGGACCCGGTGCCGGTACCGGAGCCCGACCCGGGCAGCGCGCGGGCGCTCGCCCCCGGGTGCCGTCGCCCGCGGGGCGCGCGCCCGGGGCGGGCGGCGGCGCCCCGCGGCTGACCGTGCGGGCCCGGCGGATCGCGCTGCTGGTGCTCGTCGCGCTCACCGTGCTGCTCGGCGGCGGCACCTGGGTGGTGTACGGCTCCCCGTGGCTGCGCGCGGACACGGTGAGCGTGCGCGGGGCCGGCGCGCTGACCGGCGCGCAGATCACCCGGGCCGCCGCGGTGCCGCTGGGCGGGGCGCTGGTCTCCGTCGACACCGGGGCGGTCAGGAAGCGGCTGCTCAAGGCGCTGCCCCGGCTGAAGGACGCGCGGGTGCACCGGTCCTGGCCGCACACCGTCCGGATCGACGTCACCGAACGCGAACCGTCGGCCGTACTGAAAAGCGGCGGGAAGTTCGTCGAAGTGGACCGGGAAGGCGTCCGGTTCGCCACCGTGGACCGGCGGCCGACCGGGGTGCCGCTGCTGGAATTGACGCCGGATCAGACGGCGAGCTTTCGGCATTTCGGAACAAAAAGACTGCTGCAGGCCGCGATTACCGTCGCGGGCCGGCTGCCGGATTCGCTGGCCGGTCACGCGACCGCGATCAAGGTGCGTTCCTACGACGCCGTCACGATCGAACTCACCGGCGGCAAGGACGTCATGTGGGGGAGTCAGGACGACAGCGCCACCAAGGCCCAGGTGCTCACCGCGCTGATGAAGGCTGAGCCGGACGCCACGCACTACGACGTCAGCGCCCCCACCGCCCCTGCGGCGTCGGGAAGTTGACGTGAGCGGGACGTCCGCTTCGCTAGTATTCGACCCCTGGTTCACTTGGGCCCGGCGTGATCACATAGGGTCAAAAGAAAAACCGGAGGTTCGGCGTGTTCGTTGAACCTGCACCGCTTGTCGACTTAGTGTCTCGTCCCAAAGGAACACATGGGACAGGCATACTGGTAACCCTAAACCTCAGGGTCAGGGTTCGGAGCGGCCCGGCGAGCGTACCGACCGTCCCACACACTTCGTAAATCGAGGCGAGAGGCCTTCGACGTGGCAGCACCGCAGAACTACCTCGCAGTCATCAAGGTCGTCGGCATCGGCGGCGGTGGCGTCAACGCCATCAACCGGATGATCGAGGTCGGTCTCAAGGGCGTCGAGTTCATCGCGATCAACACCGATGCACAGGCCCTGCTGATGAGCGACGCCGACGTCAAGCTCGACGTCGGCCGGGAGCTGACCCGTGGCCTGGGTGCCGGGGCGAACCCGGATGTCGGCCGGAAGGCCGCCGAGGACCACCGCGAGGAGATCGAAGAGGTGCTCAAGGGCGCCGACATGGTCTTCGTCACCGCGGGCGAGGGCGGCGGCACCGGCACCGGCGGCGCCCCCGTGGTCGCCAACATCGCCCGCTCGCTCGGCGCCCTGACCATCGGCGTGGTCACCCGCCCCTTCACCTTCGAGGGCCGCCGCCGCGCCAACCAGGCGGAGGACGGCATCGCGGGGCTGCGGGAGAACGTCGACACCCTCATCGTCATCCCCAACGACCGGCTGCTGTCCATCTCGGACCGCCAGGTCAGCGTGCTGGACGCGTTCCGCTCCGCCGACCAGGTGCTGCTGTCCGGTGTGCAGGGCATCACCGACCTCATCACCACCCCCGGCCTGATCAACCTGGACTTCGCCGATGTGAAGTCCGTGATGTCCGAGGCCGGTTCGGCGCTGATGGGCATCGGCTCGGCCCGCGGTGACGACCGGGCCGTGGCCGCGGCCGAGATGGCGATCTCCTCGCCGCTGCTGGAGGCGTCCATCGACGGCGCCCGCGGGGTGCTGCTGTCCATCTCCGGCGGCTCCGACCTCGGCCTGTTCGAGATCAACGAGGCCGCCCAGCTGGTGAGCGAGGCCGCCCACCCGGAGGCCAACATCATCTTCGGCGCGGTCATCGACGACGCCCTCGGCGACGAGGTGCGGGTCACGGTGATCGCGGCCGGCTTCGACGGCGGGCAGCCGCCGGCCAAGGGCAGCCGCGACAAGGTGCTCGGCGGCTCCTCCTACGCCGGCCACGACTCCGGTACCGCCGGCGCGGGTCCGGCCGGCCCGGCCCGGCTCGACCCGCAGCGCCCGGCCCCGTCCTTCGACGGCCTCGGCAGCGTCCCGGCCCCCGGCGAGCGCAAGCCCGAGCCGGTCGCCGAGACCCCGGCCGCCACCCCGGTCACCCCGCCGGTGGTGCCGCCGGCCCGGCCGTACCAGGACACCGCGGCCGAAGAGCTCGACGTCCCCGACTTCCTGAAGTGACCGCCCGGACGTGATAGGGCAGCGCAGCACAGCGAACGGCGCGCACTTCGCCTTCACCGACCGGTGGGGCGGGGTGAGCGCCGTTCCGTACGACAGCCTCAATCTCGGCGGGGCCGTGGGCGACGACCCGGCCGCCGTCACCGCCAACCGCGAGCGGGCCGCCCGGGAACTGGGCCGCGACCCGGGCCGGGTGGTGTGGATGAACCAGGTGCACGGCCGCGAGGTCGCGGTGGTGGACCGGCCGTGGGGCGACGCGCCCGTGCCGGCCGTCGACGCGCTCGTCACCACCCGCGCCGACCTCACCCTCGGGGTGCTCACCGCGGACTGCGTGCCGGTGCTGCTCGCCGACCCGGTCGCCGGGGTCGCCGCCGCCGCGCACGCCGGGCGGCCGGGGATGGCCGCCGGGATCGGCACCGCCGTCGTTGAGACGATGATCACACTCGGCGCCGATCCGGACCGGACCACCGCCGTTCTCGGCCCGTCGGTATGCGGTAAATGCTATGAAGTGCCCGCCGCGCTGCGCGAGGAGGTCGCGTCCGTCGAACGGGCGGCGTACGCCGAGACCAGCTGGGGCACGCCGGCGCTCGATGTGGCCGCCGGGGTGCGCGCGCAACTGCTGCGCGCCGGAGTGCGCGCCGTGGAAGGCCCCACCGTGTGCACCCGTGAATCCGCCGACCACTTCTCGTACCGCCGCGACCGGACCACCGGGCGGCTGGCCGGCTACGTATGGCTGGACGGTGACCGGTGAACGCCAACTCCCCGGAAAACGGGGCGAATCGGATGAACGGCGCGGCCGGTGACCCGGTGCGCGGCGCCCAACTCGCCGCGAATCTCGCCCGGGTGGAGGAGCGCATCGCCGACGCGTGCGCGACCGCCGGCCGGGACCGCAAGGAGGTGACCCTCATCGTGGTCACCAAGACCTACCCGGCCACCGACGTACGGCTGCTGGCCGGGCTCGGGGTGCGCGAGGTCGCCGAGAACCGCGACCAGGAGGCCGGGCCCAAGGCCGAGGCGACCGCCGATCTCCCGCTCAGCTGGCACTTCGTGGGCCAGTTGCAGACCAACAAGGCGCGTTCCGTGGTCCGTTACGCTGATCACGTGCACTCCGTCGACCGGCTCCGGCTGGTCGGCGCGCTGTCGTCCGCGGCAACCGCCGCCGGGCGGCGCATCGGTTGCCTGGTCCAGGTCGCGCTGGACGCGGAGTCGGGCGACCGCGGGGAGCGCGGCGGGGTGGCGCCCGACGCGGTGCCCGCACTGGCGGACGCCCTCGCGTCGGCCCCCGGGCTGCGGCTCGACGGGCTGATGACGGTGGCCCCGCTGTCCGGAGCGTACGCGGGCCAACCCCGCGCCGCCTTCGACCGGTTGATGGAAATCTCATCCCGCCTGCGCGAGACGCATCCGGCTGCCACCATGGTCTCGGCAGGGATGAGCCAGGACCTCGACGAAGCGGTGACGGCCGGAGCGACACATGTACGCGTCGGAACGGCGGTACTCGGAGTCCGTCCCGGGCTCCGGTAACGTCACCAAACAAGTCGGACCACAGCATAAATATGGTGTGGCGGCCGTCCCCCGGGGGCGGCCGAGGACCGCAACCCCGCTGAGAGGACGCAGAGCATGGCCGGCGCGATGCGCAAGATGGCGGTCTACCTCGGCCTCGTGGAGGACGACGGGTACGACGGCCCGGGTTTTGACCCGGACGACGAGTTCGAGCCCGAGGTGGCGGCGCCCCCGGCGCGGGCCGCCGTCGAGCCCGAGCGACCCGTCCGCCGGGCGCACAGCCAGCACGTGCCGCCGAGCCAGCACCAGCCGCCGCAGGACGAACCGCCCCGTCTCGTCCACGCTCCCGCACCCCGCGAACCGCGGATCGCCCCCGTGGCGTCCATCACACCCGAACGTCACAGCCTGGAGAAGAACGCAGCGGTGATCATGCCCAAGGTCGTGTCAGAGCGCGAGCCGTACCGGATCACGACACTTCACCCCCGGACCTACAACGAAGCCCGTACCATCGGGGAACACTTCCGCGAAGGCACCCCGGTGATCATGAACTTGACGGAGATGGACGACACGGACGCGAAGCGACTTGTCGACTTCGCGGCCGGTCTGGTCTTCGGCCTCCACGGGAGCATCGAGCGGGTGACGCAGAAGGTCTTTCTGCTCTCGCCTGCTAACGTCGATGTCACGGCGGAGGACAAGGCCCGGATCGCCGAGGGCGGGTTCTTCAACCAGAGCTGAACGAACGCAACCGTAGGGACCGGCCGGCAGGCCGAGAAGCAGGGGAGAGGGAAGCGCGATGAGTGTCGCACTCCAGGTGCTGTACATCGCGCTGTACTGCTTCCTCTTTGTGCTGATTTTCCGATTGGTGATGGATTACGTCTTCCAGTTCGCCCGTTCATGGCACCCTGGGAAGGCGATGGTGGTGGTCCTGGAGGGCACCTACACTGTCACCGATCCGCCACTCAAGCTCCTGCGGCGGTTCATCCCACCGCTGCGCCTCGGGGGCGTGGCGCTCGACCTGTCCTTCTTCGTACTGATGATCATCGTTTACATCCTGATCTACGTTGTTGGGAGCTTCATGTGAACGGTGTGGGCTCCCGATATGTCGACGATCACGTTGAGGTGAAGAGATGCCGTTGACCCCCGAGGACGTTCGGAACAAGCAGTTCACGACCGTCCGCCTCCGAGAGGGCTATGACGAGGATGAGGTCGACGCCTTCCTCGACGAGGTGGAGGCCGAACTGACCCGGCTGCTCCGCGAGAACGAGGACCTGCGGGCCAAGCTGGCCGCGGCGACCCGTGCCGCGGCCCAGGCGAGCCAGCGCAAGCCCGAGCCGCAGGACCGACCTGTGCCCGCCGCCATATCCGGACCGCAGCCGGTGCAGCAGCAGATGCCCCAGCAGATGGGTCCCCCCCAGCAGCAGGGGCACGGCGGCGGAATGCCGCAGCTGCCGCCCGGTCCCAGCGCCCAGCAGCAGGGCCCTGGCCCGATGGGCCAGCACCCGATGCAGCAGCAGGGTCCCGGTCCGATGGGCCAGCACCCGATGCAGGGTCCCGGCCCCATGGGCCAGCACCCGATGCAGCAGCAGGGCCCGGGTCCGATGGGCCAGCACCCGATGCAGGGTCCCGGCCCCGGCCACCCGATGCAGCAGCAGGGTCCCGGCGGCGACAGCGCGGCCCGGGTGCTCTCGCTCGCCCAGCAGACCGCCGACCAGGCGATCGCCGAGGCGCGCTCCGAGGCCAACAAGATCGTCGGTGAAGCACGCAGCCGCGCCGAGGGCTTGGAGCGGGACGCCCGCGCCAAGGCCGACGCGCTGGAGCGGGACGCCCAGGAGAAGCACCGCGTCGCGATGGGCTCGCTGGAGTCCGCCCGCGCCACGCTGGAGCGCAAGGTCGAGGACCTGCGCGGCTTCGAGCGGGAGTACCGCACGCGGCTGAAGTCCTACCTGGAGTCGCAGCTGCGCCAGCTGGAGAACCAGGCCGACGACTCGCTCGCCCCGCCGCGCACCACCGCGCCGGCGCCGTCGCTGCCGTCCGCGTCCGCGATGGGCGGCACCATGGGGGGCAACTCCATGGGCAACGGCTCCATGAGCAACGGGATGAGCGGGATGGCTCCCGCCGGCGCGGGTGCGATGAGCCACAACGGCTCGGCGCCCTCGTACGGCAACGGCCAGGGCATGGGCGGCCACACCCCCGGCCCGACGTACGGCGGCCAGCAGCAGATGTCCCCGGCGATGACCCAGCCCATGGCCCCGGTCCGCCCCCAGGGCGGCCCCTCCCCCCTCCAGCAGGCCCCCACCCCCATGCGCGGCTTCCTCATCGACGAGGACGACAACTGACCACTGCGCTGGACCTTTTCAGGGCCGGGCCTCCAGGGTTACCCAACCCAGGAGGCCCGGCCCTTTTCGCACCCCGCGCCCCTGGTGGTCGGCGTCCGGCGCGGACGCAGCCCTCGCTGGGAGCGTCCGCGCCGTGGGGGTTCAGGCCTTGCGGAGGGCGAAGGTCAGCGAGAGGGCTTCGTCGCGGAACCGGGAGCCGTAACCTTCCGCCGGGGCGCCCTCGGCGAACTCGACGGCGAGGACCTCCTCGGCGATCAAGCCCGCATGAGCCGCGAGCGCCGCCGCAACCTCCGCGGAGTCCGTGGACCAGCGGACCGCGATGCGGTCGGCGACGTCGAGGCCCGACTGCTTGCGGGCCTCCTGGACGAGGCGGATGACATCGCGGGCCAGGCCCGCCCGCCGCAGCTCGGGGGTGATCTCCAGGTCGAGGGCGACCGTCGCGCCGGAGTCGGAGGCCACCGACCAGCCCTCGCGCGGGGTCTCGGTCACGATGACCTCCTCCGGCGAGAGCGTCACCGGCTCCCCGTCCACGACCACCGACGTCACCCCCTGCTCACGCAACTGCGCGGACAGCGCCGCCGCGTCCGCCGCGGCCACCGCCGCCGCCACCGCCTGCACGCCCTTGCCGAACCGCTTGCCCAGCACCCGGAAGTTCGCCTTCGCGCTCGCGTCCACCAGCGAGCCGCCCACCTCGGACAGCGACGCCAGCGACGAGACGTTCAGCTCCTCGGCGATCTGCGCCCGCAGCTCCTCGTCCAGGTCCTCGAAGCCCGCCGCGGCGACCAGCGCCCGCGACAGCGGCTGCCGGGTCTTGACGCCGGACTCCGCCCGGGTCGCCCGGCCCAGCTCCACCAACCGCCGCACCAGCTGCATCCGCGCCGACAGCCGCGGGTCGACGAGCGCCTCGTCGGCGACCGGCCACGACGCCAGGTGCACCGAGTCCGGCGCGTCCGGCGCCACCGGCACCACCAGGTCCTGCCACACCCGCTCCGTGATGAACGGCACCAGCGGCGCCATCAGCCGGGTCACCGTCTCGACCACGTCGTGCAGCGTGCGCAGCGCCGCCGCGTCGCCGTGCCAGAACCGCCGCCGCGACCTGCGCACGTACCAGTTGGACAGGTCGTCGACGAACGCCGACAGCAGCTTGCCGGCCCGCTGGGTGTCGAAGCCCTCCAGCGCGTCGGTCATGTCCCGCACCAGCGCGTTGAGTTCGCCCAGCAGCCAGCGGTCCAGCAGCGGCCGGTCGGCGACCGCCGGGTCCGCGGCCGAGGGCGCCCAGCCGGAGGTGCGGGCGTACAGCGCCTGGAAGGCGACGGTGTTCCAGTACGTGAGCAGCGTCTTGCGCACCACCTCCTGGATCGTGCCGTGCCCGACCCGGCGCGCCGCCCACGGCGACCCGCCCGCGGCCATGAACCACCGCACCGCGTCGGCGCCGTGCTGGTCCATGAGCGGGATCGGCTCCAGGATGTTGCCCAGGTGCTTGGACATCTTGCGGCCGTCCTCGGCGAGGATGTGGCCGAGGCACACCACGTTCTCGTACGCGGACCGGTCGAAGACCAGCGTGCCGACGGCCATCAGCGTGTAGAACCAGCCGCGGGTCTGGTCGATCGCCTCGGAGATGAACTGCGCCGGGTAGGTGCGCTCGAAGATCTCCTTGTTGCGGTACGGGTAGCCCCACTGCGCGAACGGCATGGACCCCGAGTCGTACCAGGCGTCGATGACCTCGGGCACCCGGGTCGCGGTGCCGCCGCAGGTGCCGCACGGGAAGGTGACCGCGTCGATGTACGGCCGGTGCGGGTCGAGCCCGGACTGGTCGGTGCCGGTCAGCTCGGTCAGCTCGGCGAGCGAGCCCACGCACGTGAGGTGGCCCTCCTCGCACGTCCAGATCGGCAGCGGCGTACCCCAGTAGCGGCTGCGCGACAGCGCCCAGTCGACGTTGTTGTGCAGCCAGTCCCCGAACCGGCCGTGCTTGACGGACTCCGGGTACCAGTTCGTGCGCTCGTTCTCCCGCAGCAGCGCGTCCTTGACCGCGGTGGTCCTGATGTACCAGGACGGCTGCGCGTAGTACAGCAGCGCGGTGTGGCAGCGCCAGCAGTGCGGGTAGCTGTGCTCGTACGGCACGTGCCGGAAGAGCCTGCCGGTCGCGGCGAGCTCGGCGACCAGCGCCTCGTCGGCCTTCTTGAAGAACACCCCGCCGACCAGCGGCACCTCGGGCTCGAACGTGCCGTCCCGGCGCACCGGGTTGACCACCGGCAGCCCGTACGCGCGGCACGCCTTGAGGTCGTCCTCGCCGAACGCGGGGGACTGGTGCACCAGGCCGGTGCCGTCCTCGGTCGTGACGTACTCGGCGTTGAGCACGAAATGCGCGTCGGGGATGTCCACGAGGGCGAACGGCCGCTCGTACGTCCAGCGCTCCATCTCCCGGCCGGTGAAGCTCTCCCCGGTCGGCTCCCAGCCCTCGCCGAGCGCCTTGCCCAGCAGCGGCTCGGCGACGACCAGCTGCTCGGTGCCGTCGGTGGCGACGACGTACGTGACGTCCGGGTGCGCGGCGACCGCGGTGTTGGACACCAGCGTCCACGGCGTGGTCGTCCACACCAGCAGCGAGGCGCGGCCGGCCAGCGGGCCGCCGGTGAGCGGGAAGCGCACATAGACCGACGGGTCCACGACCGTCTCGTAGCCTTGCGCCAGCTCGTGGTCGGACAGGCCCGTCTGGTCGCGCGGGCACCAGGGGGCGACCCGGTAGTCCTGCACCAGCAGGCCCTTGTCGAAGATCTGCTGGAGCGACCACCACACCGACTCCACGTACTCCGGGTCCATGGTGCGGTAGGCGTTGTCCAGGTCCACCCAGTAGCCCATCCGGGTGGTCAGCTCGGCGAACGCGTCGGTGTGCCGGGTCACCGACTCTCGGCACTTGGCGTTGAACTCCGCGATGCCGTACGCCTCGATGTCCTGCTTGCCGGTGAAGCCCAGCTCCTTCTCCACCGCGAGCTCCACCGGCAGGCCGTGGCAGTCCCAGCCGGCCTTGCGGATCACATGGTGGCCCTGCATGGTCTTGAAGCGAGGGAAGACGTCCTTGAAGACGCGGGCCTCGATGTGGTGGGCGCCGGGCATGCCGTTGGCGGTCGGCGGGCCCTCGTAGAAGACCCAGTCGGGCAGGCCCCGGGTCTGCTCCACGGAACGGGCGAACGTCTTGCGCTCGCGCCACAGCTGGAGCACCTCGTGCTCCAGCGCGGGCAGGTCCACCTGCGCGGGCACCTGGCGATACTGCGGGCGGCTGGTCGGGCTCATCGGGGATTCCTCCGGCGGACACTGGGACAGGCTCCGTCGAAGGGACGAGGGCGCCGGAGCGCTCCCGCGGTACCACCCTTCTTGGCGGTGGAGACCTCCCACCGCCCCCTCATTGGGGTCAGCGATGCCGGTTCTACTCACCCGGGGCGGCCGGCGCCGGCCGCCATGCGGCCACCGCACACCCCCCGCGGGCTTTCTTCCGGCGGCTCCGGGCTGATCTTCACCCCGCGCACACCCCCGGGCTTCCACCGTCCCCGGGTCGCTCATGGCTGCGTGCGGCGCTACTCGTCCCATCCACGCCGGTTCGCTGCCGCTCAGTGTACGGCGGCGCGGCCGGTGCCGCCGCCGGGTTTGCGGCCGGCCGCCCGGCTGACCCGAATGCCCTGCTCAGCGCGCCGCCCGGGCCGATGCCACGCATCGTTGCGCCATGGCGCCCGGGAAGAAGAAGGCGGTCAAGACCGCTGCACAGAAGAAGTCGTCGGCCGAGCAGGTGACAGCGGGGTCCCCCGCGTCTGAAGAGGCGGTGACGGGGAAGGCGGCGCCGAAGAAAACGGCAGGTGGGAAGTCGGCCGTGGCAGGGAAGAAATCGGTGAGCGACGGGCGCACCGGTCGTGAGCAGTCCGAGACGGGAGCTGGCACTGTGGGTGTGGAGAAGACGGCGGCCACTGAGGCCGCGAGCGGCGTGCCTGCGGCACGCGGCATTGCCGGGGCCGGCGAGCTCGCGGTACTGCCCGGGGAGGACCCCTGGAGCCCGCAGGAGGCCGAGGAGGCCCGCTCGGAGCTGACCGCGGAGGTGGACAGGCTCCAGGCCGAGATCGCGTCCTCCGAGGCGGCCGTGGCCGGCCTGCTGCGGGACGGCAGCGACAGCGGCGGGGACGAGGCGGACACCGGCGCGAAGAACATCAGCCGGGAGTACGAGCTGGCGCTGGCCGCCAACACCCGCGAGACGCTCGGGCAGGCCGAGCGGGCGCTGCAGCGGCTCGACGAGGGCACGTACGGGCTGTGCGAGGTGTGCGGCAGGCCGATCGGCAAGGCCAGGATGCAGGCGTTCCCGCGCGCGACGCTGTGCCTGGACGACAAGCAGCGCCAAGAGCGCCGGTGACCGGCCCGGGGCCGGTGCCGTACCCTCGTCAGCAGTGCAGTAGGGCACGTACGGGCTGAGGGCTGAGGGACCACGTGACGGAAGCGGAGCGCACCATCATCACGCCGGACGACGACACCCCGCAGCGGGCCGGCGAGCCGGCCACCGGTGCCGTGCCGGCCCCCGCCACCGGCAGCGACGCGGACGCCGACGCCCAGGTCCGGGCCCAGGCCGCGCTGCGGCGCAGGCGCCGGGTGCTGGTGCTGGTGGGCGTCGCGGCGTTCGCGTACCTGCTGGACGTGCTGTCGAAGCTGTGGGTGGTGCACAGCCTCGAAGGCCGTGCGCCCGTCCACATCTTCGGCCACTACCTGGAGCTGGACGCGCTGCGCAATGCCGGTGCGGCCTTCGGCATGGGGCAGGGCATGACGATCGTCTTCACGGCGATCGCGGTGGGCGTGATCGTGGTCATCGTCCGGCTGTCGCGCCGGCTGTACAGCACGCCGTGGGCGATCGCCCTCGGCCTGCTGCTCGGCGGCGCCTTCGGCAACCTCACCGACCGGGTCCTGCGCTCCCCGGGCGGCTTCCAGGGCCGGGTCGTGGACTTCATCGCCCCGGCCCACTTCGCCGTCTTCAACCTCGCCGACTCCGCGATCACCTGCGGCGGCGTGCTGATCGTCCTGCTCTCCTTCCGCGGCATCGACCCCGACGGCACCCGCCACCGCGACTGAGCCCCGCGGGCGCACCACCGCTGCGGGCCGGGCGCCACGCGGCGTCCGGCATACTCGTTGCGTGAGTACCGTTCCCGAAATCCGCTCCCTTCCCGTGCCCGACGGCCTGGAGGGCGAGCGGGTCGACGCCGCCCTCGCCCGAATGTTCGGGTTCTCCAGGACCAAGGCCGCCGAGCTCGCCGCGGGCGGCAAGGTGTCGCTGGACGGGGCGGTGGCCGCCAAGTCGGAGCGGGTGCACGGCGGCGCGTGGCTGGAGGTCGAGATGCCGGCGCCCGCGGCGCCGGTGCGGATCGTCGCCGAGCCCGTCGACGGCATGGAGATCGTGTACGACGACGAGGACGTCGTGGTCGTCATGAAGCCGGTCGGCGTCGCCGCCCACCCCAGCCCCGGCTGGACCGGCCCCACCGTGATCGGGGGCCTGGCCGCGGCCGGCTACCGCATCGCGACCTCCGGCGCCGCAGAGCGGCAGGGCATCGTGCACCGGCTGGACGTCGGCACGTCCGGCCTGATGGTCGTCGCCAAGTCGGAGAACGCCTACAGCCGGCTCAAGCAGCAGTTCCGCGACCGGGTCGTCGACAAGCGCTACCACGCCCTCGTGCAGGGCCACCCCGACCCGCTGAGCGGCACCATCGACGCCCCCATCGGCCGGCACCCCACGCACGACTACAAGTGGGCGGTCGTCGCCGACGGCAAGCCGTCGGTCACCCACTACGACCTCGTCGAGGCGTTCCGCTCCGCGAGCCTGCTCGACATCAAGCTGGAGACCGGCCGCACCCACCAGATCCGGGTCCACATGGCCGCCCACCGCCACCCGTGCGTCGGCGACCTCACCTACGGCGCCGACCCCACCATGGCCCGCCGCCTCGGCCTGACCCGGCAGTGGCTGCACGCCAAGCAACTCGGCTTCGAGCACCCCGCGGACGGCAGCTGGGTGCAGTTCGAGAGCGAGTACCCCGACGACCTGCGGCACGCGCTGGAGACCGTACGCGACGACAGCCGGTGACGGCCGCGAGCGGACAGTGACGGCCGAGCGCCGGGTGATCCGCCGCACCCGGCGTTCGTAGGCCGGGTCCACGGCCCCGGGGCCGCCGCGTGGCACGCTGACGGGCGTGGATCAGCTCGCCCTGTTCTTCTCGCTCATGCTCGCCGCCGTGATCGTCGTGCCGCTCGCGGAACGCGTCAACCTGCCCTCGCCGGTGCTGATGACGCTGCTCGGCGGGGTGCTCGCGCTGATCCCGCAGGTCCCCAACGTCCGCATCGACCCGGACCTGATCCTCCCGCTGGTGCTGCCGCCGCTGCTGTACGCGGCCGTCCAGCGCACCTCCTGGCGGCAGTTCGCGGCGAACCGGCGGGCGATCTTCCTGCTCGCGGTCGCGCTGGTCTTCGTCACCACCGCGGCCGTCGCCGCCGTCGTGGACGCGGTGGTGCCGGGCATCACGCTCGCCGCCGCCTTCACCCTGGGCGCGCTCGTCGCACCGCCCGACCCGGTAGCGGCGACCGCGGTGGCCGGCCGGCTCGGGCTGCCGCGCCGGATGATCTCCATCCTGGAGGGCGAGGGGCTGTTCAACGACGTCACCGCGATCGTGCTCTACCACGTGGCGGTGGAGGCCGCGGTCTCCGGGCACTTCTCGGTGCCGCACGCGCTGCTGGAGTTCGTGCTCTCGGCGGTCGTCGCGGTCGCCGTCGGGCTGGTGCTGGGCTGGGGCGCCAACAAGCTGATGGGCGTGGTCGGCGACCCCACGCTCCAGGTCGGCCTGTCGCTGCTGGTGCCGTTCGCCTCCTACGCGCTCGCCGAGGAGCTGTCCGGCTCCGGCGTCCTCGCGGTGCTCACCAGCGGCCTGTTCCTGGCCGAATACGCCTACGCCGCCGACGACGTGACCGCGCGGCTGGCCGGCAACACCTTCTGGGACATCGTCGACACCCTCGTGACGGGCATCGCCTTCGGGCTCATCGGCCTGGAGCTGCACCATGTGTTCAGCGTCGGCTCGGGCAACTGGGGCCCGATGACCCGGCATGCGGCACTGGTCGTCGCCGTCGTCGTCGGGGTGCGGCTGCTGTGGCTGCTGCCGGCCGCGTGGATCGCCCGCCGGCTGCACAAGCTGCGGGACATGGACGAGGACATCCCCATGACGTGGCGGGAGACGGTGATCATGTGGTGGTCGGGGATGCGCGGGGTGGCCTCCGTCGCGCTGGCGCTCGCGATCCCGCTGGAGACCCACCACGACGGCGCCTTCCCGGCCCGCGCCGAACTGCTCTTCATCGCCTTCGCCGTGGTGCTGGCCACCCTGGTGCTCCAGGGGCTCACCCTGCCGTGGCTGGTGGCGCGGCTCGGCGTCAGCAGCGACATCGACGCCGAGCACGAGCTGGAGCACGCGCTCGCGGTCCGCGCGATGGCCGCGGCCCGCAACCGGCTCAAGGAGATCGAGCAGAGCGAGCCGATCGACGAGGAGCTGTCGGAGATGCTGCACCGCCGGGCCTTCGACCTCGGTGCCCGCATCTCGCCGGACATCGTCGACGAGGAGCGCCGCGAGTCGCACGCCCGGCGGCTGAAGCGGGTGCGGTCGCTGCGGCGGATCCAGGACGACATGATGTCCGCCGCCCGCCACGAGGTGCTGGCCGCCCGCAGCGAGCCGGGCAACGACCCGGAGGTCGTCGACCGGGTCCTGCGGCACCTGGACCTGCGCTCGATACGGGGCGGCTGAGCGCCCCGCTCCCGTACGCCGGGCGGCGCGGCGCCGGTGGCGGCTGGCACGATGGGGGCAGCACGAGCAGCAACAACCGTGCACGTAGCACGTAATACGCAGCACGCACCAATGCTGCACGCAGCACGGACGCACGAGGCCGCAAGGGAGCCGCTGTGACGACGATCGTCCTGTTCCACTCCACCTACGGGCTGCGGCCCGCCGTGACGGCCGCCGCCGACCGGCTGCGGGCCGCCGGGCACGAGGTGGTGGTCCCCGACCTGTTCGACGGCAGGACGGCGCAGACGATCGAGGAGGGCATGCAGCTGCGCGAGGAGATCGGCCGCGACGAGCTGCTGCGCCGCGCGGTGGCCGCGGCGGCGCCGTACTCGCAGGGCGGCCTGGTCTACGCCGGCTTCTCGCTCGGCGGCTCCATCGCGCAGAACCTGGCGCTCGGCGACGAGCGGGCCCGCGGGCTGCTGCTCCTGCACGGCACGTCCGACATCGCCGACGACGCCTCGACCGGCATCCCGGTGCAGCTGCATGTCGCCGAGCCCGACCCGTTCGAGCCCGACGACTGGCTGAACGCCTGGTACCTGCGGATGCTCAAGGCCGGCGCCGACGTGGAGATCCACCGCTACCACGGCGCGGGCCACCTGTTCACCGACCCCGACCTGCCCGACTACGACGCCGAGGCGGCGGAGCGGACCTGGGCGGTCGCGCGGGACTTCCTCCAGGAGCTGGACGGCTGACCGGAGGAAGCCCCGCGCGGCGCTCGCTGCCGGCGCGGGGCTGCCGCTCGCCCTGCCGGGCTACTTCTTCAGCTGGGCCTCGATGCCGGCCATCACCTGGTCCGAGGCCACCCCGTTGACCTCCACCTGCTGCCCGTTGACCAGGACGTACGGGGTGCCCTTGGCGGACGCCGGGTCCTTGTTGTAGGCGTCGGCGACGGTGAGCGCCCACTTGTCGAAGGTGCCCTTCTTCACCGCGTCGGAGAACTTGGCGTTGTTCTTCAGCGCGGGCACCTGCTGGGCGAGCTTGATCAGCGTGTCGCCGTTGCCGAACTTGTCCTCGGTCTCGTCGGGGTGGACGTCCTTGGAGTACAGCAGGGTGTGGTACTGCTCGAAGGCGTCCGTCGAGACGTTCAGGGCCGCGCCGAGCGCGCTGAGCGCCTTCTTCGAGCCGGTGCCGCCGTGGTTGTCGATGAAGGCCGCGAAGGAGTAGTTGATCTGGTACTTGCCGTCCTTGGCGCCCTGCAGCACCGCGGCGCCCGCGGTCTGCTCGTAGGCGGCGCAGTACGGGCAGCGCAGGTCCTCGTACTCGTGGACGACGTTCTTGTTGTCCTTGTCGCCGACGACGACGATCGTGCCGTTCTTGCCCGAGGAGTTCGCGGGCGCGACCAGCTTGTTGTCGGCCGCCTTCTCCCAGTACTTCGGCTTGTTCATCTCGTTGACGGCGAAGGCGACGCCGCCGGCTATCGCCAGCAGGACGACGACGCCGCCGCCGACCATGAACTGGCGGCGGACCTTGGCCCGCTTGGCCTCCTTCTCGCGCTGGGCGCGCAGCCGCTCGCGCGCGGCGGCCTTGGCGGTCTTGCTGTTGCGCTGGCTCATGACAGTTTTCTCCGTGGATACCGTAAGACGCGTGGTGTGGGGGGGTTGCCGGGGTCCGGCGGTCAGAGGGCGACCGGGACGGGCGGCCCACGGCGTACGACGGCGTGGTGGAGCCAGCGGGCGGCGGGCTGCCCCGCCGCGGCGGTACGGGAGGCCGGCAGCACCCGGCGCGGCAGCACCGCGAGGTCGGCGCGTACCGCGGCGACGGCGAGCAGCAGCGGGCGGAAGGCGGTGAGCACCGCGGCCCGCAGCAGCCGGTGTGCGGCGCTCTCGCCGCGCCGCAGCCAGAAGGCGGCCAGCAGCCCCATCGAGACGTGCCCGGCCAGCAGCAGCCACGGCAGGGCCCCCGCCGAGGCGACCGCGGCGGTGGCCTCGGCGCTGCCCGGTACCGCCGAGAGCGCCGCGTGCTGCGGCCCGAGCCGGCCGACGTGGCCGCCGTGGCAGAGCACCGCCTCGTTGAAGGACCGCCACGAGCCGGTCACCGGGCCGCCGGCCGGCCCGTAGCAGGCCTGCTGCCCGGTGGTCAGCAGCGTGTCAAGGGCCAGCTCCAGCGGCACCATCAGGCCCGCCAGCGTCCAGAAGCCGCACTCGGGCCGGGACGTGACCAGGTAGGCCAGGGCGAACACCGCGGCGAAGGCGCCGCCGACCGCGGGCAGCGGCAGCGGGACCTTCGCCATCAGGACGTGCGAGGTGGAGGAGAGCGTCACGCACAGTGCGGCGAAGAGGGCAGCGCGCAGCGCCCTCAGTGCCCGCAGCCGGCGTATCTCCTCCATGGCAGCAGAGTGTGCCACGGCAACCTGTATATGTGACCTAAGATCCGCGGATCGCCGGGCCGAGCGGCGCGATCCCGCCGCCGTCCGCCCGGTGTCACACCCGGGTCGTAGACTCGCGGACGCCCTTGCCGTTCCCACCGGAGGTGTCGCGCCTTGTCCGACCAGCCCTTCGCTCATCTGCACGTCCACACCCAGTACTCGCTGCTGGACGGAGCGGCGCGACTGAAGGACATGTTCAAGGCGTGCAACGAGATGGGGATGAGCCATGTGGCCATCACCGACCACGGCAACCTGCACGGCGCCTACGACTTCTTCCACCAGGCGCAGGCCGCCGGTGTGACCCCGGTCATGGGCATCGAGGCGTATCTGGCGCCGGAGTCGCGGCGCTACAACAAGCCGGTCAAGTGGGGCGCCCCGCACCAGAAGAACGACGACGTGTCCGGCGCCGGCGCGTACACCCACATGACGATCTGGGCGCGCAACAAGACCGGGCTGCACAACCTCTTCCGCGCCCAGTCCCGCGCGTCCTTCGAGGGCTACTTCCGCAAGCCCCGGATGGACCGCGAGCTGCTGAGCGAGTATTCCGAGGGGCTCATGGGCACCACGGGCTGCCCGTCGGGCGAGATCTCCACCCGGATCCGGCTCGGGCAGATGGACGAGGCGATCAAGGCCGCCGGCGAGTACCAGGACATCTTCGGCAAGGAGAACTTCTTCGTCGAGATCATGGACCACGGCATCGACATCGACCGCCGGGCCCGGCAGGGCCTGGAGGAGATCGCCAGGAAGCTCCAGGCGCCCTTCGTGGTGACCAACGACTCGCACTACACATACGCCCAGGAGTCGGCGGCCCACGACACGCTGCTGTGCATCCAGACCGGTTCGAACATGTCGGACCCGGACCGCTTCAAGTTCGACGGCTCCGGCTACTACCTGAAGTCGGCCGCCGAGATGTACGCGATCGACAGCTCCGACGCCTGGCAGGAGGGCTGCCGCAACAGCCAGCTGCTGATCGCCGAGCGGGTCGAGACCGAGGGCATGTTCCAGTTCCGCAACCTCATGCCGAAGTTCGACGTGCCCGAGGGCTACACCGAGGTCACCTGGTTCCGCGAGGAGGTCGCCCGCGGCATGGCCCGGCGCTTCCCGGCCGGCATCCCCGAGGACCGGCAGAAGCTCGCCGAGTACGAGATGGACACCATCATCCAGATGGGCTTCCCCGGCTACTTCCTCGTCGTCGCCGACTTCATCATGTGGGCCAAGAACAACGGCATCGCCGTCGGCCCCGGCCGCGGCTCCGCGGCCGGCTCGATCGTGGCGTACGCGATGGGCATCACCGACCTCGACCCCGTCCCGCACGGCCTGATCTTCGAGCGGTTCCTCAACCCCGAGCGCATCTCCATGCCCGACGTCGACATCGACTTCGACGAGCGCAGGCGCGGCGAGGTCATCCGCTACGTGACCGAGAAGTACGGCTCCGACAAGGTCGCGCAGATCGCCACCTACGGCACCATCAAGGCCAAGGCCGCGATCAAGGACTCCGCCCGCGTGCTGGGCTACCCCTTCTCGATGGGCGACCGGATCACCAAGGCGATGCCCGCCGACGTCCTCGGCAAGGGCATCCCGCTGTCCGGCATCACCGACAAGGACCACCCGCGCTACAGCGAGGCCGGCGAGGTCCGGGCGATGTACGAGAACGAGCCGGACGTGACCAAGGTCATCGACGCCGCGCGCGGCATCGAGGGCCTGGTGCGGCAGATGGGCGTGCACGCGGCCGGCGTGATCATGTCCGCCGAGCCGCTTATCGACCATGTGCCGATCTTCTCGCCCAAGAACGACGGCGCGGTCGTCACGCAGTGGGACTACCCGAGCTGCGAGTCGCTCGGCCTGCTGAAGATGGACTTCCTGGGCCTGCGCAACCTGACGATCATGGACGACGCGGTCAAGTCGATCAAGGCCAACAAGGGCATCGACATCGACCTGCTCGCCCTGCCGCTGGACGACCCCAACACGTACGCGCTGCTCAGCCGCGGTGACACGCTCGGCGTCTTCCAGTTCGACGGCGGCCCCATGCGCGCCCTGCTGCGCATGATGAAGCCCGACAACTTCGAGGACATCTCCGCCGTCTCGGCCCTCTACCGGCCGGGCCCGATGGGCATGAACTCGCACATCAACTACGCCCTGCGCAAGAACAAGCAGCAGGAGATCACCCCCATCCACCCGGAGCTGGAGGAACCGCTCCGCGAGGTGCTGGAGGTCACCTACGGCCTGATCGTCTACCAGGAGCAGGTGCAGAAGGCCGCGCAGGTGCTCGCCGGCTACTCGCTCGGCCAGGCCGACCTGCTGCGCCGGGCGATGGGCAAGAAGAAGAAGGAGGTCCTGGACAAGGAGTTCATCCCCTTCCAGGCCGGCATGCGCGAGCGCGGCTACTCCGACCAGGCCATCCAGGCCGTGTGGGACGTGCTGGTGCCGTTCGCCGGCTACGCCTTCAACAAGGCCCACTCCGCCGCCTACGGCCTGGTGTCGTACTGGACGGCGTACCTCAAGGCGAACTACCCGGCCGAGTACATGGCGGGGCTGCTCACCTCGGTCAAGGACGACAAGGACAAGATGGCGCTCTACCTCAACGAGTGCCGCCGGATGGGCATCAAGGTGCTGCCCCCGGACGTGAACGAGTCCAACGCCAACTTCACCCCGCGCGGCGACGACACAATCGTCTTCGGCCTGACCGCGGTCCGCAACGTCGGGCAGAACGTCGTGGACTCCATCGTCAAGTGCCGCAGGTCCAAGGGCCGTTACGGCACCTTCCCGGACTTCCTGGACAAGGTCGAGGCGGTGGTGTGCAACAAGCGGACCGTCGAGTCGCTGATCAAGGCCGGCGCGTTCGACACCATGCAGCACACCCGGCGCGGCCTGACCGAGCACTTCGAGACGATGATCGACAACGTCGTGCAGGTCAAACGCAAGGAGGCCGAGGGGCAGTTCGACCTGTTCGGCGGGATGGGCGACGACGGCGCCGACGACGGGCCGGCCTTCGGGATGGACGTGGTCTTCTCCGACGTGGAGTGGGACAAGTCCTATCTGCTCGCCCAGGAGCGGGAGATGCTGGGCCTGTACGTCTCCGACCACCCGCTGTTCGGCATCGAGCACATCCTCAACGACAAGACCGACGCGGCGATCATGGCGCTGGCCGGCGACTACTCCGACGGCGCGATCGTGACGATCGGCGGCATCATCTCGGGCCTGCAGCGCAAGATGACCAAGCAGGGCAACGCGTGGGCCATCGCCACCGTGGAGGACCTGGGCGGCTCGGTGGACTGCATGTTCTTCCCCGCCACCTACCAGCTGGTGTCCACCCAACTCGTCGAGGACGCCATCGTCTTCGTCAAGGGCCGGCTGGACAAGCGCGAGGACATCCCGCGGCTGGTGGCCATGGAGCTGATGGTCCCCGACCTCACCGACGTGGGCACCAACGCGCCGGTGAGCATCTCCATCCCGACGGTCAAGGTCACCCCGCCGCTGGTGGCCCGGCTCGGCGAGGTGCTGGAGAGCCACAAGGGCAACACCGAGGTACGGGTGCGGTTGCAGGGCGTACGGTCCACCACCGTGCTGCGTCTTGACCGGCACCGGGTGACCGCCGACCCGTCGCTGTTCGGCGACCTCAAGGCGCTGCTCGGCCCGGCGTGCCTGGGCGCGGGCCAGCAGGCGGGCTGACCGGACCGCACGCGTAGGGCCTCATGAGGGGGCGGGGGCGCCCCAGCAGTGCGGCGCCCCCGCGGGCGATGCCGAACCAGCGGCACCGGTGGTTCAGTTGTGGCCGAACCGCTTGCCCTGCTTGTTGCGCGAGACCTGCGTCGCGGCGGGCATCATGTGCTCCTCGGCCTGGTGGCTGCGGCCCTGCTCCTGGGCGTCCACGGCCGGGCCGCGCTGCGGCTGCGGCTGCTCGGCGCGGCGGTTCGGGTTCTGGTTGCGGTTCTTAGCCACTGTCGTGCCTTCCTGATGAGGGCCGGATGAGGGCCCGATGAGGGGTGAGGGCCGAAGGGCCTGCCTCCCGGCGGGGTTCACGCCCCGGGGGCTCACGGCCGAGCGGCCGAGATCAGACTTGCACGGCGGGACGAAGCGCGCATTTCGGGCAGTTGGTGGGACGGGTGCGGTGAAAAGCCGCGACCGCCACGCCGAAGATCGCGTTCGGGCTCATAACGCCCCCGCATTCGGGCAGACTCGGGGGGACCTGGGGGATTCCTGATCGAGGGGGCGACCGGAAGAGGTGCGATTTGGACCGCTGCGTCGTCCTGGTGGACGCCGGATACCTGCTCGGCGCAGCAGCGAGCCTTCTGGCCGGTGAGCCCTCCCGCTCGCGCATCGTCGTCGATCATGCCGGCGTCGTGGCTGGCCTGCGGGAAAGAGCCGAACGCGAGACGGGCCAGCCGCTGCTGCGGATCTACTGGTTCGACGGAGCGCCCGACCGGGTTCCGCAACCCGAGCACCGCCGGCTGCGGGTGATGCCCCGGGTGACGGTACGGCTCGGCGCGCTCACCCGGACGGACGGCCGCTGGGCGCAGAAGGGCGTGGACGCCGCGATGCACGCCGAGCTGTCCGAGCTCGCCCGCAACCGGGCCTGCTCCGACATCGTGCTGGTCACCGGCGACGGCGACCTGCTGCCCGGCATGATGTCCGCGAAGGAGCACGGCGTGGCCGTGCACCTGTGGGCCGTCCAGGCCGCCGACGGCGACTACAACCAGTCCGAGGACCTGGTCGCCGAGGCCGACGAGCGGCGGGTGCTGGACCGCGAGTGGATCACCGCGGCGATCCGGGCCCGCGACGGCGTCTGTCCGCCCAGCGGCACCAGCCACGCCGACATCGGGCCGGAGATCGCCGCGATCCTGTCCGCGCCGCTGCCCGAGTCCGCGACCGGCACCCCGCCCCCGCCGCCGCAGGAGCAGCACCCCGAGCACCCCTCGCAGGCCCCCCGCCCCGCCGACGACGGCACCGCCCCCGCGCCCGCGGCCGGCAGCGGCGGCAAGGGCGTACCCACCCCCAAGGACCTCGCGGGACTCGGCAAACCGCACCCCGCGCCGGCGCCTGGACCGCACCCCGCGGCGAACGCCACCCTGCGCTGGTCCTCCGACAAGGGCTGGGCCGACCGCGGCCCCGGCTCCGACGTCGACACCAGCGGCCTGCCCACGCTCGCCCAGCTCACCACCGCCGAGCAGCGCTGGGCCGACCGCGAGGCCGACATCACCGCGGTCAGCGGCGACCCCTACGAGGTCGGCCAGGTCTTCGCCCGCCGCTGGACCGCCCGGATCAGCGACCCCGCCCAGCTCCACCAGCTGTCCACCCACTACCCGCGCGTCCCGCACCGCATCGACGGCGAGCTGCTCCGCTACGCCGCGCGCTTCGGGCTGCTGGCCCACAAGGACGACCAGATCGACGAGCACGACCGCTACGCGATCCGAGCCGGCTTCTGGCGCGAGGTCGACACCCACACGGGCGGCGTCCACGGCACGGCGGAGGACTGAGTACGCGCCGCGGGTCGGGGGGCGCCTGACGGAGGGCGCACGCCGACGCCGTGCCGGGCGCGCACGTACGTACCGGACGGTGCGCACGCCGGCGCCGGGAGGCTGCGCACGCCCGTGCCGTGCCCGGCGCGCACGTACACGCCGGACCGCGCACCTACGTGCCGGACGAGGCGCGCGCCGGCGCCGGGTGTCGGCGCACGCCCGTGCGGGGCGCGGCGCACGGCCGCCCCGTGATGCCGCGCACATCCGTGTCGTGATGCTGCCCACAGCCGCTGCCCCGCGCGGGACACGCGCGGGTGGGGTCCACTCGTACAACCCCCCTTGCGGCGCAAGCCGTCCGCGCCGCGTAGGCTCGATCCTCGTGAAGACGGGCACGCAGGACGAGGCGCCCCCCGCGGCGGCCACCGGCCGCGACACGGTGTGCACCGTGCGCGGTCTGGTCAGGACGTACCCGGCGGGCTCCGGGGCCCGGCGGCGGCCCGGGCTGCGGCGCGGGGGCGCCGCCGCGGACGCCGCGCCGGTACGGGCGAGCGACGGCATCGACCTCGACGTGCGGCGCGGCGAGCTGTTCGGCATCCTCGGGCCCAACGGCGCCGGCAAGACCACGCTGGTGCGCCAGCTCACCGGCCTGCTGCGGCCCGACGCCGGCCGGATCGACGTCCTCGGCCACGACCTCGTACGCCACCCCGACCGCGCCGCCCGGCTCATCGGCTACCTCGGCCAGGAGTCCACCGCGCTCGACGAGCTGACCGTCGCGCTCGCCGCCGAGACCACCGGGCGGCTGCGCGGCCTCGACGCGACCGCCGCCCGCGCCGCCCGCGACGCCGTGCTCGACGAGCTGGAGCTCGGGCCGCT
The DNA here is from genome assembly GCF_012034175.1 of Actinacidiphila epipremni. GTDB lineage: Bacteria > Actinomycetota > Actinomycetes > Streptomycetales > Streptomycetaceae > Actinacidiphila > Actinacidiphila epipremni. Next base: position 52,211 of record NZ_JAATEJ010000011.1, on the reverse strand, counting down.
GGCCGGCCGGCCCATCAAGCGGCTGTCCGGCGGCCAGCGCCGCCTCGCGTGCTTTGCCGCGACCCTGGTCGGGGAGCGGCCCGTGCTGGTGCTGGACGAGCCCACGACCGGCATGGACCCGGTCGCCCGGCGCGCGGTGTGGGCCGCGGTCGGGCGGCGCAGGAGCGAGCACGGCACGACCGTGCTGCTGGTCACCCACAACGTCATCGAGGCGGAGACCGTGCTCGACCGGGTCGCCGTGCTCGACGCGGGCCGCGTCATCGCCTGCGACACCCCCGCCGGGCTGCGCGCCCTGGTCGCCGACGAGGTCCGGCTGGACCTGGTGTGGCGCGACGAGCCGCCGCTGGACCTGCCCGCCGTCGCCGCGCTCCGGCCGCTCGCCGACGTCTCGGGCCGCCGCTGGACGCTGCGCCTGCCGCACGCCCGGGCCCGCGCCACGATGGCCGACCTCACCGGCGGCCCCGCCTACCCCTGGCTCGACGACATCACGCTCGCCGCCCCCAGCCTCGAAGACGTCTACCTGGCCCTGGGCGGCCGAGCGAAGGGCCTGGTGAAGTCATGACCCGCACCCCGCACCCGCTCCCCGTGGCGGCCCCGTGGCGGCCCGCCACGCCCGCCCGCCGCTGTACGGGCGGAGGTCCGCGGTGACCGTGATCGCACAGAGCGGGCCTGGGCCCGGGCAGGGCGGCATCGCCGCGCCGGCCGCCGGCGGCCCGGCGCAGGCCCCCGCGGAACTCGCGCCCCGAGCCCGGCTGTGGCCCGCCTTCGCGGCCGTCTACCGCGCGCAGCTCTCCCGTGCGCGGGTGGCCCGCATCCCGCTGCTGTTCGTGGCCACCTTCCAGTCCGTCGGCATCATGATCATGATGCGCGGGGTCGTCGACGCCGGCGACGGCGAGGCCGCACGCGCGGTCGTGGCCGGCTCCAGCGTCCTCGTCGTGGCCTTCGTCGCGCTCAACCTGCTCGCCCAGTACTTCGGCCAGCTGCGCGCGTCCGGCGGCCTGGACCACTACGCGACGCTGCCGGTGCCGCCCGCGTCCGTCGTGCTCGGCGCGGCGGGCGCGTACGCGTCCTTCACCGTGCCCGGGACGCTGCTCACCGCGGTCGCCGGGTGCGTGCTCTTCCATCTGACGCTCACCACGGTGTGGGTGCTCGCCGTGGTCATCCCGCTCGCCGGCGCGGCCCTCTCCGGGCTCGGCGCGGCGCTCGGGCTGCTCGCGCCCCGGCAGGAGATCGCCACGCTGCTCGGCCAGCTCGGCATGTCCGCCGCGCTGCTGCTCGGCGTGCTGCCCGCCTCGCACCTGCCCGAGGTCATCCGCTGGGCGCGCGACCTGCTGCCATCCACGTACGGCGTGCAGGCATTCGCCCGTACCCTCGGAGGGAGCGCCCACACCGACTGGGCCGCGGTCGCCGGCGATCTGTCGGTGTGCGCGGGCGTCGGCGTGGTCTCGCTCGGCGTCGCCACCTGGGCGTACCGCAGGGCGGCCTGCCGGTGAGGCGTCATCCGTATGGACCTGGCACGATGGGCAGGTGACCGCTCCGCTGACTCCCCACGACCACTCGCCGCACCTTCCGCCGTACCCCGGGGCGGAAACCGGCCCCGGCACGGGTGAGGACCGCAGGAAGGCGGTGCTCACCGAGGTCGCCAGGGGGGCGCTCGTCGCGCTGCTCGTCGCCGTGTGCGGGGTCGCGCTCGGGCTGCTGTGGCTGTGGCTCTCGCCACGCGTACCACTCGTCTCCGACGGCAAGGCGGTGTACCTCAAGGACACGGAGGGCGAGGAGGCGATCGGGGGCGACGGGACGTTCGTGCTCATCGCGGCGGGGCTCGGGCTTTTGACCGGCGCGGCGGTCTTCCTGCGCTACCGGCGCGGGGGGATCGGCCCCGTGCTCGGGCTTGCGCTCGGCGGGGTCGCCGCGTCCGTCATCGGCTGGCGCGTGGGCGTCTGGCTCGGCCCGGACACGAACATCGTGGCTCACGCCACGCGAGTCGGCCCGAAGGTCGTCTTCGACGCGCCCCTGGAGCTGCGGGCCAAGTCCGCGCTTGTCGCCTGGCCGGCCGCAGCGATGATCCTCCACCTCATCCTGACCTCCGCCTTCATCCCGAAGGACCCCGCCCCTCCAAAACAAGAGCTCCCCCTCCCACCCCCGACTCCGCCGGACCAGCAGTAGCCCCCTGCGGCTGCCGCCGCGTGGGCGCGACCGGCGGGGCTTGCGGCTGCGCCGCTGGCCGGCAAACCAGGGGCGCGGGGCTGTGTTTGTTGTGCGGCTGCCGCCGCGTGGGCGCGACCGGCGGGGGTTTGCGGCTGCGTCGGGCGTTGCTTTTCAGGGGCGCGGGGAACTGCGCGACCAGCCAGGAACCGGCGTGCACGTCGTCACTGACCCAAAGGGGCTGTTCGGTTCGATCCGGGCCACCGGCCGGTGGGTGGTTGCGCGCGCAGTTCCCCGCGCCCCTGGTGGTTGGCGTCCTGCGCCGAGTGAGCTCACTCCGGCAGGCTGCGGCTTGCGCCGCAGGGCGACACCCAGGGGTGCGGGGCTGTGTTTGTTGTGCGGCTGCCGCCGCGTGGGCGCGACCGGCGGGGCTTGCGGCTGCGCCGCTGGCCAGCAAACCAGGGGCGCGGGGAACTGCGCGACCAGCCAGGAACCGGCGTGCACGTCGTCACCGACCCAAAGGGGCTGTTCGGTCCGATCCGGACCACCGGCCGGTGGTGGGTTGCGCGCGCAGTTCCTCGCGCCCCTGGTGGTTGGCGTCCCGCGCAGACGCGGCGCCGGACCGGTCGCGCCCGCGCGGCGGTAGCCGCAGATCGAGCACAGCCCCGCGCTCCTGGTTTGCTGGCCTGCGGCGGAGCCGCAGGTAGGGCTAAGGGCGGGTGATGGGGGAGGGGGTCGCGGAGGTCAGGGTGAGGAGGAGGGCGGGCGGGAGTTCGACCTCTAGGCCGCGTTTGCCGGCGGAGACGAAGATCGTGGGGTGGGTCAGCGCGGAGGCGTCGAGGACCGTGGGGAGGCGCTTGCGCTGGCCCAGCGGGGAGATACCGCCGCGGACGTAACCCGTGGCGCGTTCGGCCGCGGCCGGGTCCGCCATGCTCGCGCGCTTGCCGCCCACCGCCGCGGCCAGCGCCTTGAGGTCGAGGGAGCCGGCCACCGGCACCACCGCGACGGTCAGCGCGCCGTCGACCTCGGCGACCAGCGTCTTGAACACCCGCTCCGGCGACGTCCCGAGCGCGAGCGCCGCCTCCTCCCCGTAACCGAGGCCGGAGGCCGGATCGTGGACGTACGCGTGGACCGTGAAGGCCGCCCCGGCCTTCTCCAGCGCGACGGTGGCCGGCGTCCCCCCGCCCGCGGCAGCGCCCCTCTTCCTCGCCACGTCAGTTCGCACTGATCGGCTGGCTGGTCAGATCCACCGCCGGCAGCGACGGCAGCTTCTCGATCACCGCCGACTCCCTGCGCAGCAGCCGCAGTTCCGCCGCGAGCCGCGCCGCCGCGTCCGGCTCCTCCAGCAGCGACTGCTTCACCGGCGTCTCCGCGATGAGCGCCGCCGCGACCAGGTACGACAGCACCGTCGGGTCGTCGGGGAATTCCTGCCCCGGCGCGAGGGTGCGCTCCCGGGCGCCCGCGAGCCGCTTCTGGTACGTGCCGAAGACCCGGCGGACCTCGGCCGCGAGCGCCCCGGAGCCGCCGCCCGCCTCCTCGGGGATCTCCTCGACCTCCGCCGTCAGATACGCCCCGCTCGTGTCGAGCGACAGCAGCCGGAAGCGCAGCAGCCCGGTCGCGACCAGCTCGTACCCGCCGCCCTCGCGCTCGGCGACGCCCGTCGCGTCGGCGATGCAGCCCACGCCGTACAGCGCGGCCAGCGGATCCTCGCCCAGGCCCGCCGCGGGGCCGGTCGCCCGGCCGTCCTGGCCGGTGGGGGCGACCTCCTGGCCGTTCCTGATCGCGACGACGCCGAACCTCCGCGGGGCCCCCTCCGGCAGGGCGAGCAGATCCGCGACGAGGGCCCGGTAGCGGTCCTCGAAGACGTTCAGCGGCAGCACGAGGCCGGGGAAGAGGGCGCTGCCCAGCGGGAAGAGCGGAATGCTGTCGGTCACAATGAGCCAGCGTACGGCCTGACCGGCGACCCGGTCCCCGCCTTCCCCCGCGGAACCACCCCACGCCTCCACGCCCCACGCCACTACACCCCTACGCCACCACGCCCTACGCCGTACGCCGCAGCAGCCGCGTCGCGCCCGCCGCCGCGGTCGTCGCGAGCATCCAGCCCAGCAGCGTCAGCACCGACGCCACCCACTGGCCCGGCCCCGCCTCCCGCCACGCGTTGTCCTGGCCCAGGTCGATGACCGGCAGCAGCAGGTCCAGGGCGTACAGCGGCGGGCTCCAGTGCGGGTGGTAGCCGCCGGTGTCCGCGGGCGGCGGCGCCTTGTGGAGGGCGAAGTAGACCGCGCCCAGCGCCCACAGCACCGCCATCCACACCGCGGCCCGCCCGGGCCGGTAGCCGTAGCCGACGGTCACGTCCTGGAGCCAGCCCCACACCCGCCCCGCGACCGGCAGCGTCTCGCGGCGCCGCCGCTGCCGGGCCAGCAGCACCTCGCGCGCCTCGGCGTCCTCGCCCGCCGCCCGCAGCGCCGCCGCCAGCCGCTCGTACGGCTCGGGCCGGAATTCCGGGGTCGCCGCGTGCAGCCACTCCAGCCGGGCCCGCAGCGGGAAGTCGGCGAGCGGCGGCAGCGTGTCGTAGCCGAAGCCGGTCATCCGCAGCCGGCCGGGCCCCGGCCACGCGCCCGGGGTGTCGTTGAGCTTGCCGACCTTCGCGCCGGACAGCACCACCGGGCAGACCGGCGCCCGCGGCACGGTGAAGCACAGCTCGGGCGTCTGGAGCCGGCGCAGCGACACCTGGTGGTCGGGGCGGCTCGCGACGAAGCGGGCCCGGCTGATGATGACGGCGTTGCCGAACCGCCCGTCGTCCAGCCGCAGCCCGCCCCGGCAGGTGAAGTCGCGGATCTCCACGCCCGGCTCGGCCCGCCCGGCCCGCTCGGCCGGCGCATGGGAGCCGGGCGGCGCGCCGACCCGCGCGCCGGACAGGTACAGCGTGTGCTCGACGGTGATGCGCGCCGCGTTGAGGGCCTGCCGGCCGCCCGGGTTGCGCAGCACCGCGCCGCGCAGGCTGAACCGGCCGCCGATCCGCGCGCTGCGCAGGCTGAACTCGCCCGTGACGTCGATGAGTTCCGCGTCCAGGTCCTGCGCGACGGTGAGCCCGTCGGCGGCGATCGCCCGGGAGGCGGCGCCGCCGAGCACGGTGAGCTGGTTGAGCAGCAGATCGGTGCCGATGTGCGCGTCGGTCATCCGCAGGCCGCTGGTGATCCGGCACTGCGGCAGGTGCAGGTCGCCGCCGACCTGGAGCCGGGCCGCCTCGACCCGCGGGATCAGGCAGCGCACCAGGCGCATGCTGCCGACCCGGCACTCCTGGAGCATCAGCTGCTCGTCGAACCGGCAGTCGTCGAGCTGGACGTACGGCGTCACGGTCGCCCCGGCGAGCATCAGCCGCCCGCTGACCCGCACCCCGGCGAGCTTGAGCGCCGTCACCCGCCCCGGCGCGGCCGGCGGGCCGTCCAGCAGCAGCTCGGCGAGCACCTGCGCGCGTACGGTCCGCTGCGCGCCCCACGGCGGGCCGGCCAGCGGGTCGTCGACCGCCGGGTCGCCGGTGCGCAGGTCCAGCGTGCGGCCCTGCCGGAACGCCTCCCACACCCGCCGCTCCACCGCCGTCCAGCCCTGCGGCGGCGCCCCCGCCCCGCTCCCGCCCGCGACCTCCGTCACCGCGATCCCCTCCCCGTCGTCGTGGCGCCGCTCACCGTAGCGCCCCGCCCGGCGCGCCCGCCCGTCCCCGTACGGCACACGCGGGCGACGCGTATCACGGAGTGGATGGCGCGGCCGGGGGGAGTGCGGGGGTCTCTACACTTGGGGGCGTGATCTCCCGAATCGATCTGCGCGGTGCCGCCTTCCCGGAGGGCGGGATCGACCGCGACCTGCTGCCCCGTGCCGACTTCGACGTCGAGGCCGCCCTTGAGGCGGTGCGGCCGATCTGCGACGACGTCCGCCATCGGGGCTCGGCGGCGGTGCTCGACTTCGGGGAGCGCTTCGACGGGGTGCGCCCGGCCTCGCTGCGGGTGCCGGAGCAGGCGATCGGCGACGCGCTCGCGGGCCTGGACCCGGCGGTGCGCGCGGCGCTGGAGGAGTCGATCCGGCGGGCCCGCATCGTGCACCACGAGCAGCGCCGTACCGACGTCACCACGCAGGTCGTGCCCGGCGGCACGGTCACCGAGCGGTGGGTGCCGGTCGAGCGCGTCGGGCTGTACGTACCGGGCGGCCTGGCGGTCTACCCGTCGTCCGTCGTGATGAACGTCGTCCCGGCGCAGGAGGCCGGCGTCGAGGGCATCGCGGTGGCCTCGCCCGCGCAGAAGGAGTCCGGCGGCCTGCCGCACCCCACGATCCTCGCCGCGTGCGCGCTGCTCGGCGTCACCGAGGTGTACGCGGCCGGCGGCGCCCAGGCCGTCGCGATGTTCGCGTACGGCACCGAGGACTGCCGCCCGGTCAACCTCGTGACCGGCCCCGGCAACATCTACGTCGCCGCCGCCAAGCGGCTGCTCAAGGGCCGGATCGGCATCGACGCCGAGGCCGGGCCCACCGAGATCGCGATCCTCGCCGACGAGTCCGCCGAGCCCGCCTTCGTCGCCGCCGACCTGATCAGCCAGGCCGAGCACGACCCGCTGGCCGCCGCCGTGCTGGTCAGCACCTCCGCGGAGCTGGCCGACGCGGTCGACAAGGAGCTGGACGCCCAGGTCGCCGCCGCCAAGCACCGCGAGCGGATCACCGCGGCCCTGACCGGCCGGCAGTCCGCGACCGTGCTGGTCGACACCCTGGAGCAGGGCCTGGCCGTGGTGGACGCCTACGCCGCCGAGCACCTGGAGATCCAGACCCGGGACGCCGCGGCCGTCGCCGCCCGGGTGCGCAACGCCGGCGCCGTCTTCGTCGGCCCGCACGCCCCGGTCTCGCTCGGCGACTACTGCGCCGGCTCCAACCATGTGCTGCCCACCGGCGGCTGCGCCTGCCACTCCTCGGGGCTCTCGGTGCAGTCCTTCCTGCGCGGCATCCACGTCGTGGACTACTCGCGCGCCGCGCTCGCCGAGGTCGCCGGCCACGTCGTGACGCTCGCCACCGCCGAGGACCTGCCCGCGCACGGCGAGGCGGTCAGCGTCAGGTTCGCGGGAGGCCGGGCGTGACCGGCGTCGACGACCTGCCCATCCGCGACGAGCTGCGCGGCCAGTCCGCGTACGGCGCCCCGCAGCTCGACGTGCCGGTGCGGCTCAACACCAACGAGAACCCGTATCCGCTGCCCGAGCCGCTGGTCGCCCGGATCGCCGAGCGGGTCGCCGAGGCCGCCCGCGGCCTGAACCGCTACCCGGACCGGGACGCGGTCGAGCTGCGCACCGCCCTCGCGGCCTACCTGACCCGCACCGCCGGGCACCCGGTCGGCGTGGACCAGGTGTGGGCGGCCAACGGCTCCAACGAGGTCATCCAGCAGCTGCTGCAGACCTTCGGCGGCCCCGGCCGTACCGCGATCGGCTTCGAGCCGTCCTACTCGATGCATGCGCTGATCTCCCGCGGCACCGGTACGGGCTGGGTCTCGGGCCCGCGCAACGCCGACTTCACCATCGACACGGGCGCGGCCGTACGGGAGATCGCCGAGCGCCGCCCCGAGGTGGTGTTCATCTGCTCGCCCAACAACCCCACCGGCACCGCCGTGTCCGCCGGGACCGTGCTCGCCCTCTACGAGGCCGCGCAGGCCGCCCGGCCCTCGCTGGTGGTCATCGACGAGGCGTACGGCGAGTTCTCGCACCGCCCCTCGCTGCTGCCGCTGATCGCCGGCCGCCCGCACCTGGTGCTGACCCGTACGATGTCCAAGGCGTTCGGCGCGGCCGGGCTGCGGCTCGGCTACCTCGCCGCGGACCCGGCGGTCGTCGAGGCCGTGCAGCTGGTGCGGCTGCCGTACCACCTGTCGGCGGTCACGCAGGCCACCGCGCTGGCCGCGCTGGAGCACACCGACACGCTGCTCGGCTACGTCGAGCAGCTCAAGGCCGAGCGGGACCGGGTCGTCGGCGAGCTGCGCGCGACCGGCTACGAGGTCGTCGAGTCCGACGCGAACTTCGTGCAGTTCGGCCGGTTCGCCGACAGCCACGCCGCCTGGCAGGCCGTGCTCGCGCACGGCGTGCTGGTCCGGGACAACGGAGTGCCCGGCTGGCTGCGGGTCTCGGTCGGCACCCCCGCCGAGAACGACGCGTTCCTGGACGCGGCGCGGGCGGTCTTCAAGGAGCACACGGCATGACGTACGGCGTGTACAGCGTGTACCGCGTGTCGCACAGGACGACGGAGGAACGAGCATGACCCGCGTGGGCCGCGTCGAGCGCACCACCAAGGAGACCTCGGTGGTCGTCGAGCTCGACCTCGACGGCACCGGGCAGGTGTCGGTGTCCACCGGCGTCGGCTTCTTCGACCACATGCTGGACCAGCTCGGCCGGCACGGCCTGTTCGACCTCACGGTCAAGACCGACGGCGACCTGCACATCGACACCCACCACACCATCGAGGACACCGCTCTCGCGCTCGGCGCCGCCTTCAAGCAGGCGCTCGGCGACAAGGTGGGCATCTACCGCTTCGGCAACTGCACGGTCCCGCTGGACGAGTCACTCGCCCAGGTCACCGTGGACCTGTCCGGCCGCCCGTACCTGGTGCACACCGAGCCCGAGGGCATGGCGCCGATGATCGGCTCGTACGACACCACGATGACCCGGCACATCCTGGAGTCGTTCGTCGCGCAGGCGCAGGTCGCGCTGCACGTCCACGTGCCGTACGGGCGCAACGCGCACCACATCGTGGAGTGCCAGTTCAAGGCGCTGGCCCGCGCGCTGCGCTACGCCAGCGAACGCGACCCGCGGGCCGCCGGGATTCTTCCTTCCACGAAGGGCGCGCTGTGAGCAAGGGCTCGACTCTCTTCATCCTGCTGGGGCTGTTCCTGGCCGGCGGCGTCTACTCGTTCTGGCAGCAGAAGCAGTCCAAGTCGCTGATCGCGCTGCTGGCCATAGGCTCGGTCATGGCGCTGGTCACCGGCCTGCTCCAGCTCTAAGGGGACGTGATGGGCACGAAGAGCAGAAGCGTCGTCGTCCTGGACTACGGCTTCGGCAACATCCGCTCCGCCGAGCGCGCCCTCGCGCACGCCGGGGCCGACGTCGAGATCACCTCCGACTACGACAAGGCGATGGCCGCCGACGGGCTGCTGGTGCCCGGCGTCGGCGCGTTCGCCGCGTGCATGGCCGGGCTCACGGCGGTGCGCGGCGACTGGATCGTCGGCCGGCGGCTGGCCGGCGGGCGGCCGGTCATGGGCATCTGCGTCGGCATGCAGATCCTCTTCGCCCGCGGCATCGAGCACGGCGTCGAGACCGAGGGCCTGGACCAGTGGCCCGGCACCGTCGAACCGCTCCGGGCGCCCGTCGTGCCGCACATGGGCTGGAACACGGTGAAGGCCCCCGAGGGCTCCCGGCTGTTCGCCGGCACCGACGAGGACACCCGCTTCTACTTCGTCCACTCCTACGCCGTCCGCCGCTGGGAGATGGAGGAGCGCGGCGACCACATCCGCAGCCCCCGGGTCACCTGGTCCACGCACGGCGAGCCGTTCGTCGCCGCGGTGGAGAACGGGCCGCTGTGGGCCACGCAGTTCCACCCGGAGAAGTCCGGCGAGGCCGGCGCGCAGCTGCTGCGCAACTGGCTCGACTCGTTCTAGGCCCCACCGGGACCGGGACCCGGCGCCACCACCCGCGCCCGCACCCGCCCGTACCGCCCCGACCGCCCGTCCGCCCCGTCCGTACCGCCCCACCCGACACCCCCGCGAGGACGCACCCCGATGACCACGCTCGAACTGCTCCCCGCCGTCGACGTCCGCGACGGCCGGGCCGTCCGCCTCGTGCACGGCGAGTCCGGCTCCGAGACGTCGTACGGCGACCCGCTGGCCGCGGCCCTCACCTGGCAGCGCGCGGGCGCCCGGTGGCTGCACCTGGTCGACCTCGACGCGGCCTTCGGCACCGGCGACAACCGGGCGCGGATCGCCGAGGTCGCCCGCAGCATGGACATCAAGGTGGAGCTGTCCGGCGGCATCCGCGACGACGACACGCTCGCCGCGGCCCTGGCCACCGGCTGCACCCGGGTCAACCTCGGCACCGCCGCGCTGGAGACCCCGGAGTGGGTCGCCAAGGTCATCGCCGAGCACGGCGACAAGATCGCCGTCGGCCTCGACGTGCGCGGCACCACCCTGCGCGGCCGGGGCTGGACCCGCGACGGCGGCGACCTGTACGAGACGCTGGCCCGGCTGGACTCCGAGGGCTGCGCCCGCTACGTCGTCACCGACATCAACAAGGACGGCACCCTCCAGGGCCCCAACCTGGAGCTGCTGGCGAATGTGTGCGCGGCCACCGACCGCCCGGTCGTCGCCTCCGGCGGCGTCAGCAGCCTGGACGACCTGCGTGCGATCGCCTCGCTCGTCCCGCGGGGCGTGGAGGGCGCGATCGTGGGAAAGGCACTCTACGCGGAGGCTTTCACTCTCGAAGAGGCCCTGGAGGCAGTGTCACGATGAGCCCGGAACCCGTGGTGCGGCGCGAGCAGTCCGGCAGCGCGCCGGAGGAGACCATCGGCTACGCGAGCGCCGTCGCCGCGGGGGACCGGGTGCTGGTGTCCGGCACCAAGCCCTTCACCGAGGGCGTCGTGGGCGGCGAGGGCAGCCCGTACGAGCAGGCGCTGCTGGCGTACCGCAACGCGCTGGCCGCCCTCGAACCGTTCGGGCTCGGCGCGGACAGCGTCATCAGGACCCGTACGTACCTGGGCCACACCCGGGACGCCGAGGACGTGGGCCGCGCCCACAGCGAGGTCTTCGGCGCGGTCAGGCCGGCGGCGACCATGGTGGTGGTCGGCGGCTTCACCGAGCCCGGGGTGCTGGTGGAAGTGGAGATCGAGGCTTTCCGCGCCGACGCGGCGGCCGGAGCCGACGGAGCAGCAGGAGGAGACCCATCATGACCCTCGCCGTACGCGTCATCCCCTGTCTCGACGTGGACGGCGGACGGGTCGTCAAGGGCGTCAACTTCCGCAACCTGCGGGACGCCGGCGACCCGGTCGAGATGGCCCGGCTCTACGACGCCGAGGGCGCCGACGAGTTGACGTTCCTGGACATCACCGCCTCCTCCGGCGACCGGGAGACGACGTACGACGTGGTGCGGCGCACCGCCGAGCAGGTCTTCATCCCGCTGACGGTCGGCGGCGGGGTGCGCAGCACCGACGACGTCGACAAGCTGCTGCGGGCCGGGGCGGACAAGGTCGGCGTCAACACCGCCGCCATCGCCCGGCCCGAGCTGATCCGGGAGATCGCCGAGCGCTTCGGGCGGCAGGTGCTCGTGCTGTCGGTGGACGCCCGCAGGGCCGCCTCCGGCGAGGGCTTCGAGGTCACCACGCACGGCGGCCGGCGCGGCACGGGCATCGACGCGGTCGAGTGGGCCGAGCGCGCGGCGGAGCTGGGCGCGGGCGAGATCCTGCTCAACTCGATGGACGCCGACGGCACCAAGGACGGCTACGACACCGAGATGATCGCGGCGGTACGGGCCCGGGTGTCGGTGCCGGTCATCGCCTCCGGCGGCGCCGGGCGGCGGGAGGACTTCGCGCCCGCGGTGGCCTCGGGCGCGGACGCAGTGCTCGCGGCGTCCGTCTTCCACTTCGGCGACCTGCGCATCGGCGAGGTCAAGTCCGCGCTGCGCTCGGCCGGCCACCCGGTGCGCTGAGCGGCTCCGGCCGGCCCTTCCCGCGGCCGGGCTAGCCCTTCCTCGTACAGACCAGGGTCGCCAGGTCCGGCGCCAGGGGTATCTCCACCGTGCGCAGGGCCGGGTGGTCCAGCCAGTGCAGCCGGGCGGTGTCCGGGGCGCCGGCGTGGACGGGCGGGGCGCCGCGCGCGGGGGTGAAGTCGTCGATGACGAGCACCCCGCCGGGGCGCAGCAGCGCGGCCGGGTCGGCGGCCGGGGCGCCGTCCTTGGCCTGGCCGCCGCCGTCGAGGACGAGCAGGTCGAAGGGGCCGTGCTCGGCGATCGCCGGCCAGTCCGCGTGCCGCACGGTGACCCGCGGGGCGTACCCGGCGAAGAGGCCGGCGGCCTCCCGGGCCCGCTCGGCGTCCTGCTCGACGCTGACCGCGGTCGCGCCGCCGCGCATCCCCGACACCAGCCACGCCAGGCCCACCCCGCAGCCGGTGCCGGTCTCGCCGATCCGCTCGGCGCCCGCGGCGAGCGCGTGCAGCAGCCGGCCCTGCTCGGGGCGGCAGGAGTAGCGGAAGCCGAGCCGGGTCGCGTGCTGCGCGGCGCGCTCCACCAGGGCCGGCAGGTCACCGGTGCCGCTGAGGTGCGCGCGGGTGCCGTCGAGGGACATGGCGGCCATCCTGCCGGTCCTGCGGGTGCGGAGGGGACCGATCAGCTGAGAAAGAAACCTTGCGCACGTGAATTTGCGCAAAGGAAGTTGCGCAAGAAGAGTTGTGCAAATTCTCTTGCGCAACTTTCCTTGTGTATCTAGCCTCGGTGAGGTGACCGACGACGACCGCACCACCGACGCCCCCGACCGGGACCAGCGCATCACCGACCTCGACGCGCTGAAGGTCTTCACCCACCCCTTGCGCATCCGCCTGTACCGCGCGCTGTTCATCGCCCGCACCGCGACCGCCTCGCACCTGGCCGACCAGGTCGACGAGGCGGTCTCGCTCGTGAGCTACCACTTGCGCAAGATGGCCGCGCACGGCTTCATCACCGAGGACCGCGACCACGGCACCGACGGCCGCGAGCGCTGGTGGAAGGTGTCCGCCGAGCGCGGCTTCTCCTTCCGCACCGCCGACTTCGACGACCGCCCCGAGGGCGCCGCCGTCCTCGCCCAGGTGACCCGGCAGCTGCTCGCCACCCGCGCCGAGCGCTACCAGCAGTTCCTCGACCAGCACGCGGCCTGGGCGCGGGAGTGGACCAACGCCTCCTTCTCCTCGGAGTACATGCCGCTGCTCACCGCCGACGAGCTCCAGCAGATGGCCGAGGAGATCGGCGCCCTCATGCAGCGCTGGACCGACCGCGGGCGCGCCGCGGAGGACGCCGGCGAGACCGAGGGGCGCGAGCACGTCGCGGTCCAGATGTACGGCTTCCCCTTCCGGCCATGACCGCGCCCGCGATATCCCAGGCCGCCGACCGGCCCGGCACACCCGCCCACCGCGACGGCAACGTCCTGCGCTGGCTCACCGCCTACACCGCCTCCCTGCTCGGCGACTCCGTCTACTTCGTCGCCCTCGGCTTCGCCGCCGCCCGCACCGCGCCGCCCACGCAGGTCGGCCTGGTCATGGCGGCGGGCGCGGTGCCGCGGGCGGTGCTCATGCTCGGCGGGGGAGTGGTCGCCGACCGGTTCGGGCCGCGCCTGGTGGTCATCGGCGGCGACGCCGTGCGCTGCGTGCTCATCCTCGCCGCGGCCGGCGCGCTCGCGCTGACCTCGCCGGGGCTGTGGCTGCTGATCGCGCTCGCCCTGGTCTTCGGCGCGGTGGACGCGCTGTTCATGCCCGCGGTCGGCGCGCTGCCGCCCCGGATCACCGCACCGGACCAGCTCGTACGCCTCCAGGGCCTGCGCTCCCTGGTCTCCCGGTTCGGACAGATCGCCGGTCCCCCCGCGGGCGGGCTCGCGATGGGGCTCGGCGGCGCCGCCGCGGCCTTCGCGACCGCCGGGGCGCTCTTCGCGCTGTCCGTGCCGCTGCTGCTCACCACCCGCCTGCACGCCCTGCCCGCGAAAACGCCGGACCGGGCCACCGCGGGCCACCAACTGCGCGACGGGCTCGGCTACATCCGCCGGCACCGCCTCGTCGGCCCGCTCGTGCTGTCCGGCGCGCTGTGCGAGCTCGGGCTCGTCGGGCCGCTCAACGTCGGCATGGTGCTGCTCGCCCAGCGGCGCGGCTGGGGCGCGAGCGGATACGGCTGGGTCATCGGCGCGTTCGGCGCCGGGGCCGCGCTCAGCGCGCTGCTGCTGGCGGTACGCGGCGGCATCCGGCGGGCCGGCGCGGTCCAGGCGGCCACGCTGGTGGCCGGATCGGTCGGCGTGGGCTTCATCGGCGTCACGCCCGCGCTGCCCGCGGCCACGGCGGCGGCCTTCGTCGCCGGGCTCGTGTGCGGGGTGTGCGGCGGGCTCGCCACCGCGCTGATCCAGACGGCCACCGACCCCGCCTACCTCGGCCGGGTCACCTCCGTGATGAGCCTGAGCAGCTTCGGCCTCGCCCCGCTGGCCTACCCCGCCTTCGCCGCCGCCGGCGCCGCCTTCGGCCTGCCCGTGGTCTTCCTGGCCAGCGCCGCCCTCGCCACCTCCGGCGCGGTCCTGACCGCCCTCACCCCGGCGGTCCGCCGGGCGGAGCTGCCGCGCTGAGCGCCGCTCAGATGCCCGCTCAGATGCCCAGCGGCGCCGACTCCGCCGCCGCGACCGCCGCCTTGTCGCCCTCGGCCGTGACGTCCGCGGCGGACTGCCGGCCGAAGGCGTAGAGCGTCAGCTCCGACGGCTCGCCGGTGACCGTCACGACCGGGGAGCCCCGGTGCGCCACCACCGTCTGCCCGTCGGGCCGGCGCAGCACCAGCCCGACCGGAGCGCGCCGGCCCAGCACCCGGGCGGCCCGCTCCAGCCGGCTCCACAGCGCGTCGGCGAACACCGGGTCGATCTCCCGCGGCGTCCAGTCCGGCTGCGCCCGCCGTACGTCCTCGGTGTGGACGTAGAACTCCACCGTGTTGGACGCCTCGTCCAGCTGCTTGAGCGCGAACGGCGACAGGCGCGGCGGCCCGGTCCTGATCAGCCGGATCAGCTCGGCGTACGGGCGCTGCGCGTACTCGCCGCGCACCCGCTCCAGGCGCTCCGCGAGCCGCGGCACGACGATGCCGGCCGCCGCGTCGCCGCGCCGCTCCCGTACCACGACATGGGCGGCGAGGTCCCGGGTCCGCCAACCGTCGCAGAGCGTCGGGGCGTCGGGGCCGGTGGACTCCAGCAGGTCGGCGAGGAGCAGACGTTCACGCTGCGCATGGGTCGTCATACCGCCAGGTTAGCGACCCGGACCGCGCGCCGCCCGCTCCCCGCGCCCGGCGGTTCAGCTCAGCTTGTGGGAGAGCTTCTTGCCGTTCTTGCCGTCGTTGAGGGTCAGCGCGCAGGTCACCGTCTTGCGGCCCTGCACCTCATAGGTGATCAACTGCGGGTACAGCACGTACTCGTAGTAGTCGTTGGACGTCGCGTGCTTCTCGGCGTCCGCCTTGCACAGGTCGAACGCCTTGTCCTCGATCTCCTGGTCGTCGGTGAAGGTGCCCGACAGCGTCTTGGTGGCCACCGACTGCGCGTCGTGCGGCGAGGTGCACGCGACGACCGTCACCTCGTCGATGGTCCGCGTCATCGAGGGCGCGTTGAAGCACTTGCCCGGATCGACGACGACGTACGGCACCTCCTTGGAGTCCGTCGGCGAGGACGACGGCTCGGACTCGTCGGGGTCCGTGGGGAGGTCGGTCGGCAGGTCCAGGCTCGGGAAGTCGGTGGGCAGGCTGAAGGTCGGCATCGGGATCGACGGCATGTGCGTGGTCGTCGGCATCGATATGGACTTCTGGGCGGACGGCTTGTCGTCGTCCTTGCCGCTGTTGGCGGCCACGACGCCGCCGATGACCGCGCCGACCACCACGACCGCGCCGACGGCTATCCACACGTTGCGCTTGGTGTTGTTCGGCGGCGGCGGTGGCGGCGGGTACGGGCCCTGGCCGTAACCGCCGGGCCCGAACCCGCCGGGCCCGCCCTGCCCCCAGCCGCCGCCCTGCCCGCCCTGGCCGCCGTCCGGGTAGCCGTACCCGCCGCCGGGCGGCGCCGGCGGCCCGGGCGGACCCGGCTGCCCGTACCCGCCACCCTGCTGCGGGTAGCCGTAACCGTCGTTCGGCGGAGGCGGCGGGCCGAAGCCCTGCGGAGGCGGGCCAAAGCCGCCTCCCTGCTCAGGAGGCGGACCATTGTGCGGCGGCGGAGGAAAACCCATGCACGAAGGATGCCCCATACGGGTGACAGCCGCGCGTAACAACCCCGCGACAGCTTGGTGACAGTCAACCGGCTTGTCCCCTTTGCCGGTTGTGGCCGCCGTCCACCATCCGGACATGGTATTTCCGCGGGCCGGGCCCCCGGCGGCATCATGGGACGCATGCCGCAGCTCGACCCCGCCATCGCCGCCCGCCTCAAGCGCACCCCCGACGGGCTGGTGCCCGCGATCGCCCAGCAGTACGACACCGGGGAGGTGCTGATGATGGGCTGGATGAACGACGAGGCCCTGCACCGCACCCTGACCACCGGGCGCTGCACGTACTGGAGCCGCAGCCGCGGCGAGTTCTGGGCCAAGGGGGACACCTCCGGGCATGTCCAGCACGTGAAGTCCGTGGCGCTGGACTGCGACGGCGACACCCTGCTGGTGCAGGTCGACCAGGTCGGCGCGGCCTGCCACACCGGGGACCGCACATGCTTCGACAAGGACGTCCTGCTGCCCGCCGCGGGCCAGTAAGGTCTGCGGCCATGGACCTCGACACATTCCGCAAGCTCGCGGTCGACCGCCGCGTGATCCCGGTCAGCCGGCGCCTCCTCGCGGACGGGGACACACCGGTCGGGCTGTACCGCAAGCTCGCGGCGGAGCGGGTCGGCACCTTCCTGCTGGAGTCCGCGGACACCAGCTCCAACAGCGGCTCGGGCGGCGGGTCCTGGTCGCGCTACAGCTTCGTCGGGGTGCGCTCGGCGGCGACGCTGACCGTACGCGACGGGCAGACGCACTGGCTGGGCACCCCGCCGGTGGGCGTTCCCGTCGACGGCGACCCGCTCCAGGCGCTGCGCGCCACCGTCGAGGCGCTGCACACCCCGCGCGACCTCACCTCCGGCATGCCGCCCTTCACCGGCGGCATGGTCGGGTACCTCGGCTACGACATCGTGCGGCGGCTGGAGAAGATCGGCGACAGCACGTACGACTCGCTCGGCCTGCCCGAGTTGACGATGCTGCTGACCTCCGACCTCGCGGTGCTCGACCACTGGGACGGCACCGTGCTGCTGATCGCCAACGCGATCAACCACAACGACGAGGCCACCGGCGTCGACGAGGCGTACGCCGACGCCGTCGCCCGGCTGGACGCGATGCAGGCCGACCTCGCCAAGGCGCTGCCGCAGACCCCGGTGGAGCTGCCGTCGGCCGTCGACTTCGGGGTGTCGTGGAGCTTCGGCGGCGAGCGCTACCAGTCGGCGGTCGTGGACATCAAGGAGCGCATCCACGCCGGCGACGCCTTCCAGGTCGTCGTCTCGCAGCAGATGACGACCGAGTGCGAGGCGAGCGCGCTGGACGTCTACCGGGTGCTGCGCACCACCAACCCCTCGCCGTACATGTACCTGCTGCGCCTCGACGGCTTCGACGTCGTCGGCTCCAGCCCGGAGGCGCTGGTCAAGGTCGAGGACGGCCGGGCCATGCTGCACCCCATCGCCGGCACCCGCTGGCGCGGCGCCACCCCGCAGGCCGACGCCGCGCTCGCCGAGGAGCTGCTGGCCGACCCCAAGGAGCGCGCCGAGCACCTGATGCTCGTCGACCTCGGGCGCAACGACCTGGGCCGGGTGTGCGAGCCGGGCAGCGTCGAGGTCGTCGACTTCATGTCGATCGAGCGCTACTCGCACGTCATGCACATCGTCTCGACCGTCACCGGCAAGGTCGCGGCCGGCCGCACCGCCTTCGACGTGCTCACCGCGTGCTTCCCGGCCGGCACGCTGTCGGGCGCGCCCAAGCCGCGCGCCATGCAGATCATCGAGGAGCTGGAGCCGATCCGCCGCGGGGTGTACGGCGGCTGCGTCGGCTACCTGGACTTCGCCGGCGACTCCGACACCGCGATCGCCATCCGCACCGCGGTGCTGCGCGACGGCGTGGCGTACGTGCAGGCGGGAGCGGGTGTCGTCGCCGACTCCGACCCGGAGGCGGAGGACACGGAGTGCCGCAACAAGGCGGCGGCGGTGCTGCGGGCGGTCGCGATCGCCAACGCGATGCCGCGCGGCTGAACGCGGCGGGGCGGGTGAAGGGGCAGGGCTGAGGGGGCGGGGCGGCCGTCACGTCCGCCCCGCCCCCGCCGGCCGGGTCAGCCGGTGAAGGCCGCCAGGCCGTTCGGCGTGCCGACGCCGGTCGGCCCGTCGTAGCCGACCGCGCCCGTGCACAGGTACGAGCCGGCGCACTCGCCGTTCGTGCCGGTCAACACGTCGTTGAGCGCGTCACCGTGCGCATACGGGTACGACGCCGGGTACGAGCCCTCCGCCGGCGTCCCCGCCAGCGCGTACGCCGACGCGATGAGCGGGGCCGCGGCGCTGGTGCCGCCGAAGACCTCCCAGCCGCGGTCGGTGCCGAAGGTGTCGTAGACGGCCACCCCGGTCGCCGGGTCGGCCACCGCGGAGACGTCGGCGACGGTACGGGTCGCGCACTCGGTGTCCCGCTGCCACGCGGGCTTGGGGTCGTACGCCGAGCAGCCCGAGCCCGCGCCGCCCCAGACGGTGTCCGTCCAGCCGCGCTCGGTGCCGTCCGGCCGCAGTGACGTACCGCCGACGGCCGTCACGTACTGCGAGCCGGCCGGGTACTCCACGCCGTAGCCGGCGTCGCCGGAGCTGGCGGTGATCGCGACGCCCGGGTGGTCGAAGAACTGGGCGTCGTAGTCGGCGTCGGCCGCGGACTCGCCGCCGCCGTAGCTGTTGGACACGAACCGCGCGCCGAGCGCGACCGCGGTGTCGACGGCCGCGCCGAGGTCGGTGAGCAGGTTGGTGTCCGCCTCGACGAGCAGGATGTGGCAGGCCGGGCAGGTCGCGCTGACCATGTCCACGTCCAGCGAGATCTCCTCGGCCCAGCCCGGGTCCGTCACCGGGTAGCCGGAACCGCCGCGCTGGTCGACCTTGCGGAAGCAGCCGTTGTCCGTGGTGCACGCCGGCAGCCCGTACTGGGCGCGGTACGTGGCCAGGTCCGCCTCGGCGTTGGGATTGTCGTAGGCGTCGACGATCGCGACGGTGGCGCCCTCGCCGCCGGTGTCGGGCAGGGCGTAGGCGGCCCGCAGCTCGGCCGGTCCGTAACCCGACGGGATGGCCGCCGGGTGCGCGGAACGCACCGAGGGTGCGAGGGTGTCGGCGCCGCTGGTGACCTTCAGCGCCTTGCAGGCCATCGCGCCGGGCACGGTGGCGACCGCGCAGGAGCGCGCGGCGGTGAGCCGGTGGGCGGGGGCGGTGGCCGTGGCGTCGGCGGTGGCGTCCGCGGTGGGGGCGAGGGCGACCAGCCCGGTCGCGGCGAGCGCTGCCGCCGCGGCGAGGGCCGGCCAGGTATGGCGGGCGGGGGTGTGGGGGGGTATGTGCCCGCGGGTCCTTCCGTGCGGGGGGGTGGGGGGGGTGGTGCCCCTGCGATGAGTGGGGGGCAGGGGACTGGCCGAGAACGTAGGGTGACCGGCGCAGGTCAACAAGGCGCGGGGGCGGCGGAAGGGGAACCTATGCCGCCGCTTTGCCTTTCAGGGGGCGGGAGTTGACCGATTCTTGACCAGGTCATGACCGCCGGACAGGCATGGATACGGGTTGTGCCGGTCCGTCCTGGCCCGTCCCGTCCCGCCCGGCGACCACCCGGTACGCACCGTGATGGCCGCCCCCCTCGCCGGGGCGGCGCGGCGGCAGGGGATAGTGGTCCCGTGACCTCCGCCCCGCACCAGCCCGCCCCGACCCCGGACCAGCCCGCCTCCCCGGCCCCGCCGACACCGGAGCCCGCGCCGGCCGCCGAGGCCGCGCCGGCGGACGCGCCGGCCGCCGGGGCCGCGCCCGCGGGGGCCGTCGCCGCGTCGCCGGACGGGGGGTCCGGCTCCGCGCAGGGCGCCTGCGCGGCCGACCCCGGCGCACCGGTCGCCGGGGGGCCGGGTGCCGAGGCTGCCGCGCGGCGCAAGGCGGGGATGCGGACGCTGGCGGTCGCGCTGCCCGCCGGGGCCGTCGGGGCGAGCCTCGTGCTGGTCGCGGCCGGGAAGACGTGGGCGCGGGGCTATGCCGCCTTCGGGCAGTCGAGCCTGCCGGTGCACGCCACCGGGAGCGACACCACCGCGCTGCCCGGCGCGCTCGCCCTGGTCGGCCTCGCCTCGCTCGTCGCCGTCTTCGCCGTCCGCCGGGTCGGGCGGTACGTGGTCGCCGCGCTGCTCACCCTCAGCGGCCTCGGCGCCACCGTCACCGCGCTCACCCGGCGCGGCGACCGGGCGGCGCTGAACGAGGCGGCCTCCTCCGCCTCCGGGCTCGCGCACGAGACCGCGCGGCACGTCAGCACCACCGGCTGGCCCCTGGTGTGCGCCGCCGGCGGCCTGCTGCTGCTCGCCGCCGGACTGCTCGCGCTGCGCTACGGCCCGGCCTGGCCCGCGATGTCCGGCCGCTACGACCGCCCCGGCGCCGCCCGCCCGGTCCGCGAGCGGGCCCGGGCCTCCGCCGCCGCCTCCCGGCGGCCGGTCGCCGTCGACCCGGACCGGGCCGAGGACCTGTGGAAGGCCCTGGACCGCGGCGAGGACCCCACCGAGGCCGCGGGCTGACCGCGCACCCCCCGTCCCGCCGCGTCCACCCCGCTGCGCGTTCCGCCCGCCGGACGCGCAACAATGGAGGCGGAGCAGGAGGCGAAGGTCGCCCCCTGATGTGAGCATCTAGGGAGTCTTCATGGCGGCCCACTACGACCACGGACACACCCCGGCTGCGTGGACCGGCGTGATCATCTCCTTCCTCGGCTTCTGCGCCGCGGGCGGTTTCATCGTCGCTGCGGAGCCGGTCGCCTTCTGGGTCAGCATGGGCGTCGTCCTGCTCGGCCCGCTCGTGGGCGGGATCATGCGGACGATGGGCCTCGGCCGCAAGTCCGATCCGCACCTGCTGACCGGCCAGGACCGCGCCGCCCTGCGCGAGGAGGCCCAGGAAAAGGAGCAGGCCGCCGCCCACGCCGGCGCGTAACCGCCCTGCGGTCCGCCCGCCCGACCCGGGCCGCCTGCGGTGCATGCCCCGCCCGGCGGCCTGAGTCCTCGGGCAGTGGCCCGCGCGCCCGGTGCGAGCCGTCCGCGGCGCGCCCGCCGTCCGCGCGGCGTGCGCCCGGCCCGTACGCCTCGGGTCCTACCGTCCGGCGCAGCCCGTCACCCCGGCAGGGGTGCACGCGCTGCGCCGCCGCGCGTCCGGGGTCAGGCTGAACCCGTGCCCCCCATCCCGCCCCCCTCCGCGGCAGCCGCCGGAACCGGCCCCGGCCCCGCACCCGCGCCGGCCCCGCTCGCGCCGCCCGCCGCGACCGCCGAAGCGGCCGGCCCTCCGCAAGCCACCACCGGCCCTGCGGCCCCGCCGCCCGCCGCAACGGCCGACGGCACCGCCACCGCCGGTCCCGCGGTCTCCCGCACCGGCTCCGGCCCCGCCACCGCCGCGGGCGCTTCCGCGGGCGCCGCGCCCGCCGCGGCCCCGCCCCCCGCCGCCGGCGCAGCCGTGTCGCGGTTGCGGGCCGTCGCCGTGCCGCTCGGCGTGCTGGGCGCCGTCCTCGCCGGGTTCGGCTACGTCGCTGCCGTGGACCCCAATGAGCCGGGTCACTACCCGGCGTGCCCGCTGCTGTACTACACGGGCGTCTACTGCCCCGGCTGCGGCGGCCTGCGGGGCGCCCACGCGCTCGCGCACGGCCAGTTGCGTACCGCCGCCGGGTGCAACGCCGCCGCCCTCGCCGGATACGCCGTCTTCGCCGTCGTCTGGTGCGTGTGGTTCACCCGCACCCTGCGCGGCCGGCGCTTCGAGCCCGCGCTGCCGCGCGCGGCGCTCTACGCGCTGGGCGCCCTGCTGCTGGCCTTCACCGTCGTGCGCAACCTCCCCTTCGGCGCGGTGCTCGCGCCCTGAACCCCGGGTCGTACGCCGGGAGTAGGGCCCAAACACCGCCCCCTCCGCGGGGCAAGATTGTCCAGGTACTGGGACCGCGGATCACCGGATGCGGGCTGCCGCGCCCCCGCCGGATACCATCGTCATGGCCGTGGTTCCCGCCACTGGCTTGATCATTTCGCTGCACGGCCGGCCGGAAGGGGAGCTCTCGCGTGAGTGTGCTCGACGAGATCATCGACGGAGTCCGTGCCGACCTCGCCGAGCGACAGGCCCGCGTGTCCCTCGACCAGCTCAAGGAGCGCGCCGCCAAGGCGCGGGACGCCAAGGACGGCGTCGCGGCGCTGCGCGGCGACGCGGTCAAGGTCATCTGCGAGGTCAAGCGCTCCAGCCCCTCCAAGGGCGCGCTCGCCGCGATCGCCGACCCCGCCGGGCTCGCCGCCGACTACGAGGCGGGCGGCGCCGCGGTCATCAGCGTGCTGACCGAGCAGCGCCGGTTCGGCGGCTCGCTCGCCGACCTGGAGGCGGTCCGCGGCAAGGTCGACATCCCGGTGCTGCGCAAGGACTTCATCGTCACCGCCTACCAGCTGTGGGAGGCCCGCGCGTACGGCGCCGACCTCGCCCTGCTCATCGTGTCGGCCCTCGACCAGCCCGCGCTGGTCTCGCTCATCGAGCGCGCCGAGTCCATCGGCCTCACCCCGATCGTGGAGGTCCACGACGAGGAGGAGGTCGCCCGCGCGGTCGACGCCGGCGCCCGCGTCATCGGCGTCAACGCGCGCGACCTGAAGACCCTCCAGGTGGACCGCGGCAACTTCGGCCGGATCGCCCCGGAGATCCCCGACCACATCGTCAAGATCGCCGAGTCCGGCGTCCGCGGCCCGCACGACCTGATCGCGTACGCCAACGACGGCGCCGACGCCGTCCTGGTCGGCGAGTCCCTGGTCACCGGCCGGGACCCGCGCACCGCGGTCGCCGACCTCGTCGCCGCCGGCGCCCACCCGGCCCTGCGGCCCGGCCGCGACTGACGGCGCCCGCACGGTAGGGTGGCCGGCGTG
Organism: Actinacidiphila epipremni; assembly: GCF_012034175.1. Lineage (GTDB taxonomy): Bacteria > Actinomycetota > Actinomycetes > Streptomycetales > Streptomycetaceae > Actinacidiphila > Actinacidiphila epipremni. Next base: position 29,190 of record NZ_JAATEJ010000011.1, on the reverse strand, counting down.
TCGCTGGAATCGCGTCTCGGACCGGGCTGCCGCCCCCGCGGGTGCAGGGCGCCCGCGCGGCGGGTGCTGGGCCGGCGCGTGCGGTACGTCATCGGGTGCGAGCCCGGCCAGGTGAACGGCAGGCGATGGCGCCGCGGCGCAGCCGCCTGAGCAGCCGCTGACCGCCGCCGTATCCGTACGGCCCTCCGCCGTACCGGTACGGCCCCTTCACCGCGCCCGTGCGCGGCCGGCACACCGCCACCAGGACCCGGGTCCTGGCCGGTCGAGCCCCGCGCGCGCCGCGTCCGTACACCCGACCAGGGGACACCCATGCCAGCAGAGCACGACTTCTTCCTGCCCGACCCCGAGGGGCTCAGCCCCAGCGCCGCCGGCTACTTCGGCGCCTTCGGCGGCAAGTTCATCCCGGAGGCGCTGGTCGCCGCCGTGGACGAGGTCGCCGCCGAGTACGACAAGGCCAAGGCCGACCCCGCCTTCGCCGCCGAGCTCAACGAGCTGCAGGCCCACTACACCGGCCGCCCCAGCGCCCTGACCGAGGTGCCGCGGTTCGCCGGGCACGCGGGCGGCGCCCGGATCTTCCTCAAGCGCGAGGACCTCAACCACACCGGCTCGCACAAGATCAACAACGTGCTCGGCCAGGCCCTGCTCACCAAGCGGATGGGCAAGACCCGGGTCATCGCCGAGACCGGCGCCGGCCAGCACGGCGTCGCCACCGCCACCGCGTGCGCCCTCTTCGGCCTGGAGTGCACGATCTACATGGGCGAGGTCGACACCAAGCGGCAGGCCCTCAACGTCGCCCGGATGCGGATGCTCGGCGCCGAGGTCGTCTCGGTCACCTCCGGCAGCCGCACCCTGAAGGACGCGATCAACGAGGCCTTCCGCGACTGGGTCGCCAATGTCGACCGCACCCACTACCTCTTCGGCACCGTCGCGGGCCCGCACCCCTTCCCGGCCCTGGTGCGCGACTTCCACCGGGTGATCGGCGTCGAGGCGCGCCGCCAGCTGCTGGAGCGCACCGGCCGGCTGCCCGACGCGGCCGTGGCGTGCGTCGGCGGCGGCTCCAACGCCATGGGCCTCTTCCACGCCTTCCTGCCCGACACCGGCGTCCGGCTGGTCGGCTGCGAGCCGGCCGGCCACGGCGTGGCCACCGGCGAGCACGCCGCGACGCTCACCGCGGGCGAGCCCGGCATCCTGCACGGCTCGCGCAGCTACGTCCTCCAGGACGACGAGGGCCAGATCACCGAGCCGTACTCGATCTCCGCGGGCCTCGACTACCCCGGCGTCGGCCCCGAGCACGCCTACCTCAAGGACAGCGGCCGGGCCGAATACCGCGCCGTCACCGACGACGCGGCCATGCAGGCGCTGCTGCTGCTGTCGCGCACCGAGGGCATCATCCCGGCGATCGAGAGCGCCCACGCGCTCGCCGGCGCCCTGGAGCTCGGCCGTGAGCTCGGCCCCGAGGCACTGCTGGTGGTCAACCTGTCGGGCCGCGGCGACAAGGACATGGACACCGCCGCCCGCTACTTCGGCCTGTACGACACCGACGCGCAGGTCGCCGCGGACTCCGAAGACACAGCGGACACCGCCGAGATCGAGAGGGACGCCACGTGAGCGGGAACATCCAACTGCTGAGCGACACCCTCGCCGCCGCCAGGGCCGAGGACCGCGCCGCCCTCATCGCCTACCTCCCGGCCGGCTTCCCGACCGTCGAGGGCGGCATCGAGGCCGTCAAGGCCGCCTTCGACGGCGGCGCCGACGTCGTCGAGGTGGGCCTGCCGCACAGCGACCCGGTGCTCGACGGGCCGGTCATCCAGACCGCCGACGACATCGCGCTGCGCGGCGGCGTCCGGATCGCCGACGTGCTGCGGACGGTACGCGAGGCGCACCAGGCCACGGGCAAGCCGGTGCTGGTCATGACGTACTGGAACCCTGTCGACCGCTACGGCGTCGCGCGCTTCGCCGCGGAACTGGCGCAGGCGGGCGGCGCCGGCTGCATCCTGCCCGACCTGCCGGTCGAGGAGTCCGAGGCATGGCGGGCGGCGGCCGGCGAGCACGGCCTGGCCACCGTCTTCGTCGTCGCCCCCTCCAGCCGGGACGAGCGGCTGGCCCGGATCACCGCGGCCGGCTCCGGCTTCGTCTACGCCGCCTCCCTGATGGGCGTGACCGGCACCCGCGCCAGCGTCGGCGAGCAGGCGGCCGACCTCGTACGCCGGACCAAGGCCGGCACGGACCTGCCGGTGTGCGTCGGCCTCGGGGTGTCCAACGCGGCGCAGGCCGCCGAGGTCGCGGGCTTCGCGGACGGCGTGATCGTCGGCTCGGCCTTCGTCAAGCGGCTGCTGGACGCCGCCGGCGACGAGGCCGCCGGGCTCGCCGCGGTGCGGGCGCTGGCCGCCGAGCTGGCCGAGGGGGTACGCAAGCGGGCCTGACGCCCGGCCGTGCGGCAGCCGGGTGACGCCGGTCACCCGTGGGAGCGGATCTTGTCACTCCCGAGGGCGAAAAACGGCGGGGGGAGGCGCTGAGCGCATCCCCCCGCCGTTGCGCTGGGCGTGAGTGAACGCAATCGAGACGGAAAACGCAACGCCCGCGAGGCGCTGCGCGAGCAGCGCGCCCGGGAGCAGGCCCGCCGGCGGCGCAACCGGGCCCTGATCGCGGCGGGCGTGGTGGCCGGCGTGCTGGGCATCGCGGCGGTGATCGGCGTGGTGACCGTCGACCACAGCACCCGCGGCACCGGCGGCTCGGCCAACCCGGCCGCCGCGCCCACCGGCGCCACCGGCAAGGACAGCCTGGTGATCCCGGTCGGCGCCGCCGACGCGCCCTCGGTCCTGACGATCTACGAGGACTTCCGCTGCCCGGCCTGCGACGCGTTCGAGAAGCAGTTCACGCCCACCATCCACTCCCTGGAGGACAGCGGGCAGATCCGCACCGAATACCACCTGGTGACGCTGATCGACGGCAATCTCGGCGGCAGCGGCTCGCTCAACGCCGCGAACGCCGCCGCGTGCGCCCAGGACGCCGGGAAGTTCCGCGCCTACCACGACGTGCTCTACGCCAACCAGCCCGACGAGCAGGACGACAAGTTCGGCGACAAGGACACCCTGCTCGACCTCGCCGACAAGGTGCCGGACCTCAAGACGCCGGCCTTCACCCGCTGTGTCGAGGACGGCACGCACAACGACTGGGTGCGCAAGTCCAACCAGGCGTTCGGCAACTCCGGCTTCAACGCCACCCCGACCGTGCTGCTGAACGGCAAGAGCATCTACGGCACCAGCCCGGCGCTCACCCCCGACAGCCTCAAGGCGATGGTCACCGCCGCCAACAAGGGCAAGCAGCCCGGCACGGCCACCGCCACCCCCTCGTCCTGACCCGCACCCCGTCGTCCTGACACCCGCGCGGCACGCCCGGCCGTTATCCATACGTAGCCGGGCGGGCTGCCGCGTACCGCCCCGGCACGGTAGCGTCGGACATTGCCATGGAACTCGCATTCATCCCCAGCCCCTCGCACGGCGTCGTCCACCTCGGACCGATCCCGCTGCGCGGCTACGCGTTCTGCATCATCGTGGGCGTCTTCATCGCCGTCTGGTACGGCAACAAGCGCTGGATCGCCCGCGGTGGCACGGCCGGCACGGTCGCCGACATCGCCGTGTGGGCGGTGCCCTTCGGCCTGATCGGCGGCCGTCTGTACCACGTGATCACCGATTACGAGCTGTACTTCACCGACGGCAAGGACTGGGTCGACGCCTTCAAGGTGTGGCAGGGCGGCCTCGGCATCTGGGGCGCCATCGCCATGGGCGCGCTGGGCGCCTGGATCGGCTGCCGCCGCCGCGGCATCGCGCTGCCGGCCTACGCCGACGCCATCGCCCCGGGCATCGCCTTCGCGCAGGCCGTGGGCCGCTGGGGGAACTGGTTCAACCAGGAGCTGTACGGCCGGCCCACCACGCTGCCGTGGGGCCTGAAGATCGACGTGGACCACCGCCCCGACGCCACGCCGGACCTGGCCACGTACCACCCGACGTTCCTGTACGAGTCGCTGTGGTGCGTCGGCGTCGCGCTGCTGGTGATCTGGGCCGACCGCCGCTTCAAGCTGGGCCACGGCCGGGCCTTCGCGCTGTACGTGGCCGCGTACACGGTGGGCCGGTTCTGGATCGAGCACATGCGCGTCGACTACGCCCACCACATCCTGGGCATGCGTCTCAACGACTGGACAGCGATCCTGGTCTTCGCCGCCGCCGTGGCCTATCTCGTGCTCTCCCAGCGGCTGTACCCGGGGCGTGAGCAGACGGTGGAGCCGGTTGCCGCGGTCGCCGCCGACGGGGCTGCCGAGACCGCCGAAGGAGCCGCCGAGAACGCCGACGGGACCGCCCGTGCCGGCGCGGACGACGCCGCTGAGCAGGCCGAAGAGGGCGCCGAGCCGGCTGCCGCACCGGACGCCGCAGCGCTCGCCGACGAGCCGGCCGAGTCGGCCGAGCCGTTGGAGGACGACGCCGCCGAGCCCGCGGGCAAGCCCGCCGCCGGGTAGGTTTCCGCAGGTCAGGTCAGCCTTTCCTTGCTGGCGGGGGCCCCGCGCCCCCAGGTACGGTCGAACCTGTTTCCGAGGTGTCGCGGCCGGCCGGGCCGCACGGGGGAGGGGTGGACCGGATGACCAGCGCAGCCGTCGAGAGCGCCGCGGCCGGCCCGTACCGGCCGACCCACGTCCCGCACCACGAGCACCGCGACGTCTCCGGCGGCTGGCTGCGGCCGGCCGTCTTCGGCGCCATGGACGGCCTGGTGTCCAACCTGGCCCTCATGACCGGCGTCGCCGGCGGCGACGCCGGCACCCGCACCCTGGTGGTCACGGGCCTCGCCGGGCTCGCGGCCGGCGCCTTCTCCATGGCCGCCGGCGAGTACACCTCGGTCGCCTCCCAGCGCGAGCTGGTCGAGGCCGAGCTCGACGTCGAGCGGATCGAGCTGCGCCGCAACCCCGAGGACGAGCTGCGCGAGCTCGCCGCGCTGTACGAGTCGCGCGGGGTCGAGCCGGCGCTGGCGTACGAGGTGGCCCGGCAGATGTCGCAGGACCCCGAGCAGGCGCTGGAGATCCACGCCCGCGAGGAGCTGGGCATCGACCCCGGCGACCTGCCCTCGCCGCTGGTCGCCGCCGCCTCGTCCTTCGTGTCCTTCGCGCTCGGCGCGCTGCTGCCGGTGCTGCCCTACCTGCTGGGCGCCGACGTGCTGTGGCCCGCGGTGCTGCTCGCGCTCGCCGGGCTGTTCGGCTGCGGGGCGGCCGTGGCGCGGGTCACCGCGCGGTCCTGGTGGTTCAGCGGACTGCGCCAGCTGGTCTTGGGTGCGGCGGCCGGCGGAGTTACCTTCGTTATCGGGGCGCTCATCGGCCACGCCGTCGGCTGACGCGATACCGCTTCCCGCACATCGATACAAGCCTTGTGTTTCCCCGCCGTTTCAGGCACGCCGCGGCGGGGCATCACTCGGTAACCCACCGGCAGAGCCGCCAGGGCCTGTGACCGCATCGCCGGTCGATCACCCCGATCACGTCGTTGGCCCGAAACCACTGCTCCGCCACCCGCGCACGTCCATATGGTGGAACTGAGTATCCGCTTCTCGAACACTCGGCCATCATGTAACCTGCACGAAATCGCAGAGGGCCAACGTCGTCCCTGTTGCGCATGCCTGGGGACAGGCGATGCATACAAGCCAATCAGACGACGACGGGAGAGCCATGCGTTCGCGTTCCGCGTTCATGGACGGGCGCCCCGCCCCGCAGGGGATGTACGACCCCCGCAACGAGCACGACGCCTGCGGCGTCGGCTTCGTGGCCACCCTCACCGGCGAGGCGAGCCATGCTCTCGTGGAGCAGGCGCTCACCGTCCTGCGCAACCTGGAGCACCGCGGCGCCACCGGCGCCGAGCCCGACACCGGCGACGGCGCGGGCATGCTGCTCCAGGTCCCCGACGCGTTCCTGCGGGACGCCGCCGGCTTCGAGCTGCCCGCGCCCGGGCACTACGCCGTCGGCACCGCCTTCCTGCCCGTCGACGCCGACGACCGTGCCAAGGCCGTCGAAGCCGTCGAGCGCATCGCCGCCGAGGAGGGCCTGACCGTCCTCGGCTGGCGCGAGGTCCCGACCGCCCCGGACATGCTGGGCGCCACCGCGCGCTCCACCATGCCGTACTTCTCCCAGCTCTTCGTCGCCGACGCCGCCGGCGGCGTCGGCGACGCCAAATCCGGCATCGAGCTGGACCGCCCCGCCTTCGTGCTGCGCAAGCGCGCCGAGCGCGAGGCCGAGGTCTACTTCCCCTCGCTGTCCGCCCGCACCCTGGTCTACAAGGGCATGCTCACCACCGGGCAGCTGGAGCCGTTCTTCCCGGACCTGTCCGACCGCCGCTTCGCCACCGCCATCGCACTGGTCCACTCCCGCTTCTCGACCAACACCTTCCCGAGCTGGCCGCTCGCACACCCCTACCGCTTCGTCGCGCACAACGGCGAGATCAACACGGTCAAGGGCAACCGCAACTGGATGCGCGCCCGCGAGTCCCAGCTGGCCAGCGACCTGTTCGCCGGGGACCTGGAGCGGATCTTCCCGATCTGCACCCCCGGCGCGTCCGACACCGCGTCCTTCGACGAGGTCCTGGAGCTGCTGCACCTCGGCGGGCGCTCGCTGCCGCACAGCGTGCTGATGATGATCCCCGAGGCGTGGGAGAACCACGAGTCGATGGACCCCGCGCGGCGGGCGTTCTACCAGTACCACTCCACCCTCATGGAGCCCTGGGACGGCCCGGCCTGCGTCACCTTCTCCGACGGCTCGGTCGTCGGCGCCGTCCTGGACCGCAACGGCCTGCGCCCGGGCCGCTACTGGGTCACCGACGACGGCCTGGTCGTGCTCGCCTCCGAGTCCGGCGTCCTGGACATCGACCCCGCCAAGGTGGTCCGCAAGGGCCGCCTCCAGCCCGGCCGGATGTTCCTGGTCGACACCGTCTCGCACCGCATCGTCGAGGACGACGAGATCAAGGCCGGCATCGCCGCCGAGAACCCGTACGCCGACTGGCTCGACGCCGGCCTGATCGACCTCGGCGACCTGCCCGAGCGCGAGCACATCGTGCACACCCACGCCTCGGTCACCCGCCGCCAGCAGACCTTCGGCTACACCGAGGAGGAGCTGCGGGTCCTGCTCGCCCCCATGGCCCGCACCGGCGCCGAGCCGATCGGCTCCATGGGCACCGACTCGCCCATCGCGGCGCTGTCCGACCGGCCCCGGCTGCTGTTCGACTACTTCACCCAGCTGTTCGCGCAGGTCACCAACCCGCCGCTGGACGCGATCCGCGAAGAGCTGGTCACCTCGCTGATCTCCACCATCGGCCCCTCGGGCAACCTGCTGGAGCCCAGCCCCGCCTCCTGTCGCAACATCACCCTGCCCTTCCCCGTCATCGACAACGACGAGCTCGCCAAGCTCATCCACGTCAACGCCGACGGCGACCTGCCGGGCCTGAAGTCCGCGACGCTCTCCGGCCTCTACCGCGTCACCGGCGGCGGCGAGGCGCTCGCCGCCCGGCTCGCCGAGATCTGCGCCGAGGCCGACGCGGCGATAGAGGACGGCGCCCGGCTCATCGTGCTGTCCGACCGGCACTCCGACGCCGAGCACGCCCCGATCCCCTCGCTGCTGCTCACCTCCGCGGTGCACCACCACCTCATCCGCACCAAGCAGCGCACCCAGGTCGGCCTGCTCGTCGAGGCCGGCGACGTCCGCGAGGTCCACCACGTCGCGCTGCTCATCGGCTACGGCGCCGCCGCCGTCAACCCGTACCTGGCCATGGAGTCCGTCGAGGACCTGGTCGCGGCGGGGACGTTCCTGAGCGGCATCGCGCCCGAGGCCGCGATGAAGAACCTCATCAAGGCGCTCGGCAAGGGCGTGCTGAAGGTCATGTCCAAGATGGGCATCTCCACCGTGGCCTCCTACCGCGGCGCCCAGGTCTTCGAGGCCATCGGCCTGGACGCCGACTTCGTCGACACCTACTTCCACCTCACCGACACCAAGATCGGCGGCGCCGGCATCGACGTCATCGCCGCCGAGGTCGCCGCCCGGCACGCCAAGGCCTACCCGGTCTCCGGCATCCGCGCCGCGCACCGCCGGCTGGAGATCGGCGGCGAGTACCAGTGGCGCCGCGAGGGCGAACCGCACCTGTTCGACCCCGACACCGTCTTCCGGCTGCAGCACGCCACCCGCACCCGCCGCTACGACATCTTCAAGCAGTACACCGAGCGGGTGAACGAGCAGTCCGAGCGGCTGATGACGCTACGCGGCCTGTTCGGCCTGAAGTCCGACCGCCCCGCGATCCCGGTCGAGGAGGTCGAGCCGGTCTCCGAGATCGTCAAGCGCTTCTCCACCGGCGCGATGTCGTACGGCTCGATCTCCCGCGAGGCGCACGAGACGCTGGCCATCGCGATGAACCAGCTCGGCGGCAAGTCCAACACCGGCGAGGGCGGCGAGGACCCCGAGCGGCTGTACGACCCGGCCCGGCGCAGCGCCATCAAGCAGGTCGCCTCCGGCCGCTTCGGCGTCACCTCCGAATACCTGGTCAACGCCGACGACATCCAGATCAAGATGGCCCAGGGCGCCAAGCCCGGCGAGGGCGGCCAGCTGCCCGGCCACAAGGTCTACCCGTGGATCGCCGGCACCCGGCACTCCACCGCCGGCGTCGGCCTGATCTCCCCGCCGCCGCACCACGACATCTACTCCATCGAGGACCTCGCCCAGCTCATCCACGACCTGAAGAACGCCAACCCCAAGGCGCGCGTCCACGTCAAGCTGGTCTCCGAGGTCGGTGTCGGCACCGTCGCCGCGGGCGTCAGCAAGGCGCACGCCGACGTCGTGCTGATCTCCGGCCACGACGGCGGCACCGGCGCCTCGCCGCTGACCTCGCTCAAGCACGCCGGCGGCCCCTGGGAGCTGGGCCTGGCCGAGACGCAGCAGACCCTCCTGCTCAACGGGCTGCGCGACCGTATCGTCGTGCAGACCGACGGCCAGCTCAAGACCGGCCGGGACGTCGTCATCGCCGCGCTGCTCGGCGCCGAGGAGTTCGGCTTCGCCACCGCGCCGCTGGTCGTCTCCGGCTGCGTCATGATGCGGGTGTGCCACCTGGACACCTGCCCGGTGGGCGTCGCCACCCAGAACCCGGTGCTGCGCGACCGCTTCTCCGGCAAGCCCGAGTTCGTGGTGAACTTCTTCGAGTTCATCGCCGAGGAGGTCCGGGAGATCCTCGCCGAGCTGGGCTTCCGCAGCATCGAGGAGGCCGTCGGCCGCGCCGAGGTCATCGACGCCGGCCGCGCGGTCGACCACTGGAAGGCCCAGGGCCTGGACCTCGCCCCGCTGCTGTACGTGCCCGAGCTGCCCGAAGGCGCCGCACGGCACCGGATCACCGAGCAGGACCACGGGCTCGCCAAGGCCCTCGACAACGAGCTCATCAAGCTCGCCGCCGACGCCCTCGACAACGGCGCCCCGGTCCGCGCCCAGGTGCCGATCCGCAACGTCAACCGCACCGTCGGCACCATGCTCGGCCACGAGGTCACCAAGAAGTACGGCGGCGCGGGCCTGGCCGACGGCACCATCGACATCACCTTCACCGGCTCCGCCGGCCAGTCCTTCGGCGCCTTCCTGCCCAAGGGCGTCACCCTGCGTCTTGAGGGCGACGCCAACGACTACGTCGGCAAGGGCCTGTCCGGCGGCCGGGTCGTGGTCCGCCCCGACCGGGCCGCCGACCACCTCGCCGAATACAGCACCATCGCCGGCAACACCATCGCCTACGGCGCCACCGGCGGCGAGCTGTTCCTGCGCGGCCGTACCGGCGAGCGGTTCTGCGTCCGCAACTCCGGCGCGACCGTCGTCGCCGAGGGCGTCGGCGACCACGGCTGCGAGTACATGACCGGCGGCCGGGCCGTCGTCCTCGGCCCCACCGGGCGGAACTTCGCGGCCGGCATGTCCGGCGGCATCGCCTACGTCCTCGACCTGGACCCGGCCGCCGTCAACCCCGGCATGGTCGAGGTCGAGGCGCTGGACGCCGACGACATCACGTGGCTGCACGACGTGGTGCGCCGCCACGCCGAGGAGACCGGCTCCACCGTCGCCGAGCGGCTGCTCGCCGACTGGGGCGGCGCCCTCACCCGCTTCGGCAAGGTCATGCCGAGGGACTACAAGGCAGTGCTCGCCGCCAAGAACGCCGCCGAGCAGGCCGGACTCTCCGAGTCCGAGACCACCGCGAAGATGATGGAGGCGGCAAATGGCTGACCCCAAGGGCTTCCTCACCACCGGCCGCGAGAACGCGCCGACCCGCCCGGTCGAGGAGCGCAGGCAGGACTGGAACGAGGTCTACGTCCCCGGCGGGCTGCTGCCGATCATCAGCAAGCAGGCCGGCCGCTGCATGGACTGCGGCATCCCGTTCTGCCACAACGGCTGTCCGCTGGGGAACCTGATCCCCGAGTGGAACGACTACGCCTACCGCGAGGACTGGCAGGCCGCCGCCGAGCGGCTGCACGCCACCAACAACTTCCCGGAGTTCACCGGGCGGCTGTGCCCGGCGCCGTGCGAGTCCGCGTGCGTGCTCGGCATCAACCAGCCCCCCGTCACCATCAAGAACGTCGAAGTCACCATCATCGACAAGGCGTGGGACGCCGGCGACGTGACCCCGCAGCCCCCCGAGCGGCTGTCCGGCAAGACCGTCGCCGTCATCGGCTCGGGCCCCGCGGGCCTGGCCGCCGCCCAGCAGCTCACCCGGGCCGGCCACACCGTCGCGGTCTACGAGCGGGCCGACCGCATCGGCGGGCTGCTGCGCTACGGCATCCCCGAGTTCAAGATGGAGAAGCGGCACATCAACCGCCGTATCGAGCAGATGCGCGCGGAGGGCACGAAGTTCCGCACCGGTGTGCAGATCGGCACCGACCTGGACGCCGCCGCGCTCGCCAAGCGCTACGACGCCGTCGTCATCGCCGCCGGCGCCACCGTCTCGCGCGACCTGCCGGTCCCCGGCCGGGAGCTGAACGGCGTGCACCTGGCGATGGAGTACCTGCCGCTGGCCAACAAGGTGCAGGAGGGCGACTTCGTGGCGCCCCCCATCACCGCCGAGGGCAAGCACGTCGTCGTCATCGGCGGCGGCGACACCGGCGCGGACTGCGTCGGCACCGCCCACCGGCAGGGCGCGCTCAGCGTCACCCAGCTGGAGATCATGCCGCGCCCGTCCGACGACCGCCCGGCCCACCAGCCGTGGCCGACGATGCCGGCCGTCTACAAGGTCACCTCCGCGCACGAGGAGGGCGGCGAGCGCCTCTACGCCGTCAACACCATGCGCTTCACCGGTGACGAGGACGGCAACGTCCGCGAGCTGCACCTGGTCGAGGTGGTCTTCGAGGGCGGGAAGTTCGTCCCGCAGGAGGGCACCGAGCGGGTCATCCCCGCCGACCTGGTCACCCTCGCGATGGGCTTCACCGGCACCGACCAGTCCAACGGCCTGGTCGAGCAGCTCGGCCTGGAACTCGACGCCCGCGGCAACATCGCCCGCGACGCCTCGTACGCGACCAACGTCGACGGCGTGTTCGTCGCCGGCGACGCCGGGCGCGGCCAGTCCCTCATCGTGTGGGCCATCGCCGAGGGCCGCTCCGCGGCCAGGGCGGTCGACGCGTACCTGACGGGCCTGCCCTCCGCGCTGCCCGCCCCGATCCGCCCGACCGACCGCCCGCTGGCGGTCTGACCCCCGCACCTCGGGGGTCCACCCCGATCCGTCCCGCACAACGGCGTGCGGAACGCGGAAACAGCACAGCGCCCCGGCTCCCCCCGACCACTCGGAGCCGGGCGCTGTGTCATGTCCGGCCGCGGCACCCCCCGGGCTACTGCCCGACCCGGCCGTCGACGCACTCGCGCAGCAGGTCGGCGTGCCCGGCGTGCCGGGCGTACTCCTCCACCCGGTGCACCAGCAGCTCGCGCACCACGACCTGCTCCCGGCCCACCTTCGCGCCGAGGTCCGTGTGCCGGTCCAGCTCCGCGTCGGTCGCCGCCTGCTCGCGCGCCAGGTCGGCGTACGCGGCTTCCACCACCGCCGGGTCGGCCACGGCACCGTCGAAGTCCGCGTCCTTCGGCCCGTACAGCTTCGGCAGCGGCTCGCCCTCGGTGATCCAGTTGCGCCAGTCGCGCTCGGCCTCGGCGAGGTGGCGCAGCAGGCCGAGCAGGGACATCGTCGAGGGCGGCACCGAGCGGCGGGCGAGCTGCCCGGCGTCCAGGCCGTCGCACTTCATCGCCACGGTGATGCGGTAGCTGCGCAGGTAGTCCTGCAACGTCGCGAGCTCGCCCTGCGGGGCCGCGGCGCTCTCGCGGGGGTCGTCGGCCGGATCGACCCACATGTCGGGGTAGACGGTCGCCTTGGTCCATCGCACTGGTTCACCGGTCATGCGCTGCATGGTGGGCCCTGGGCGGCCCGGTCCGCCACCGGGTTACCGGAGCCGCCCCGCACCGGCGGTCATGTGCCGGCGGTCACGCGCCGGCGATGACGTGCCGGCGGTCATGTGTCGACGTCCAGCTCCGTGCGGCACAGCCCGCAGCGCGCCCGCATCCGCCCCCGGCACGGCAGCCGCAGCCGCTGGAAGCACGCCGGGCACGGGAAGGAGACCCGCGGGCCCGCCGCCCCGGCGTCGAAGGAGTAGTCCGGCCCGGCCGCCAGCGCCCGGCGGTCCCGGGCGTAGCGGCGCCGGGCGCCCCAGCCCGCGCCCGCCAGCGGGGCCCGCCGCCAGTCCTCGCGAGCCCGCTCCCGGCCCGCACGGTAGGCGTCGGCCGCCTGCGCCGAGCGGAACCACGGCTCGACGTCGTCCCCGAAGACCTCCGCCCGCTTGGCCAGCACATAGCCGAACTCCTCCGGCGTGAGATAGCCCAGCTTGTACGCGGACATCCGCAGCCGCTCACCGCGGATCGCCGCCTCCTCCCGGTAGGCGTCCAGCAGCAGCCAGCCCGCGCCCAGATACGTCGTCGCGGTGTCGGTGAGGATCTCGTTGTCGCGCGTCCCCGGCAGCTCCAGGCCCAGCCGGTGCAGATAGACGTGCATCACCTCGTGCGCGAGCGCCGCCCCCACGTCCCGCCGGTCGGTCTTGAACCGCGAGTGCAGCTCGATGAAATACTCCGGGCCCGCCGCCAGTTCGACGTCACCGGCGTGCACCATGTCGCGGAAGCCCACCACCATCCGGGCGTCCGGCAGCCGGAAGTGCTGCACCAGCGCCCGCGCCACCCGCTGCGCCCCCAGATACGGATCCTCGTCCGCCGGGAAATCCACCAGCTCCGGCAGCACGCTCGCCGGGAAACGCAGCACCCCGTCCGCCGACAGCCGCCGGTAGAGCGCGGTCAGCGCGGTACGCACCGTCGCCAGATGCGGGAAGCCGTGCACGATGGGCCCGCCCGGCACCGTGGCCGCGCCCTGGTCCGCGTACTCGGCCATGCCCACCTCCCCGTACGGCACGAGCCTACGCGCCGCCGCGGGAAGGCGGGGGCCCCTGGGAGGTTCCCGCCCGGGGACCGGGTGCGGCAGCATGAGGCGCATGCCTGTTCTGACCCACGCGGAGGCCGAGACCCGGGCCCGCGACCTCACCGTCCACAGCTACGCGCTCGACCTCGACCTCACCCGCGGGGACGAGGTGTTCGGCTCCACGGCCGTGATCCGGTTCGAGGCCCGGCGCGACTGCGACACCTTCGCCGAGATCCGCCCCGCGGCGCTGACCCGCGTCGTCCTGGACGGCCGGCACCTCGACACCGACCTGCTGGCCGGCAACCGGCTGCCGCTCGCCGGGCTCACCGCGGGCCCGCACGAACTGCGGGTCGAGGCGGACATGACCTACTCCCGCACCGGCGAGGGCATGCACCGCTTCACCGACCCCGAGGACGGCGAGGCGTACGTCCACAGCCAGCTGTTCATGAACGACATGCAGCGCGTCGCCGCGTCCTTCGACCAGCCCGACCTCAAGGCGGTCTTCGACGTCACCGTGACCGCGCCGCCCGAGTGGAAGGTGCTCGGCAACGGCGTCGCGACCCGGATCGCGCCCGGCCGCTGGCGGCTGGCCACCACCCCGCCGCTGGCCACCTACTTCGTCGCGGTCGCCGCCGGCCCCTGGCACTCGGTGCGCACCGAGCACGCCGGGCTGCCCTTCGGCCTGCACTGCCGCCGCTCGCTCGCCGAGCACCTGGACCGGGACGCCGCCGCCCTGTTCGACATCACCCGGCGCTGCTTCGACCGCTACCACGAGATGTTCGACGAGCCCTACCCGTACGACTCCTACGACCAGGCGTTCGTGCCCGAGTTCAACGCCGGCGCCATGGAGAACCCGGGCCTGGTCACCTTCCGCGAGGAGTTCCTGCACCGCTCGGCCGTCACCCCCGCGGAGAAGCAGTTCCGCGGGGTCGTCATCGCCCACGAGATGGCGCACATGTGGTTCGGCGACCTCGTCACGCTGCGCTGGTGGGACGACATCTGGCTCAACGAGTCCTTCGCCGAGTACATGGGCTTCCAGGTGCTCAGCGAGGCCACCGGCTTCACCGGCACCTGGACCGACTTCGCCGTCGCCCGCAAGGCGTGGGGCTACGACGCCGACCAGCGGCCCTCGACGCACCCCGTCGCCCCCGACCCCGAGGCCGTGCCCGACACCGCGTCGGCCATGAACAACTTCGACGGCATCTCCTACGCCAAGGGCGCCTCCGCGCTGCGCCAGCTCGTCGCCTGGCTCGGCCGCAAGGACTTCCTGGCCGGCCTCAACACCCACTTCGCCCGGCACCGCTTCGGCAACGCCGCCCTCGCCGACTTCCTGGACTCCCTCGGCAGCGCCACCGCACGCGACCTGCCCGCCTGGGCCGCGGCCTGGCTGCGCACCTCCGGCGTCGACACCCTCACCCCCGACACCCCGCCCGGCGCGCCCGAGGGCCACTGGCGGCTGGAGATCCGGCACCGCGGCACCCGCCCGCACCACGTCGGCGTCGGGCTGTACGACCGGGCCGTCGCCGCGCCCGGCACGCTGGTGCTGCGCGAGCGGCTGACCGTCGACATCGCCGCCGGGACGGTCAGCGAGCACCACGACCTGCCCGGCCCGCGGCCCGACCTGATCCTCCTCAACGACGGCGACCTCACCTACACCAAGGTCCACTTCGACCCGCAGTCCTGGCAGACGCTGCGCGACACCCTCGGCGGCGTGCCCGACCCGCTGTCCCGGGCCGTCGCCTGGAACGCCGCCCGCACCCTCGTCCAGGACGGCGGCCTCGCCCCCGCCGCCTACCTCGCGCTGGCCGCGGACCACCTGCCCGGCGAGACCGAGCCCGGCATCGTCTCCGCCGTCCTCACCTTCTGCCGCGGCCAGATCACCGACCAGTACCTCGACCCCGCCGCCCGCCCGGCGGCGCTGCGCGACCTCGCCGCCCTCGCCCGGCAGCTGCTGGACGCCGGGCTCGACGGCAACCGGCTCAGCGCCACCCGGACCCTCGTCGACAGCGCCTGCGACAAGGAGTCCGCCGCGCGGCTGCGCGCGTGGTACGACCAGGGCGCCATCCCCGGCGGCACACCCGTGGACGCCGACCTGCGCTGGCGGATGCTGCTGCGGCTCGCCGTGCTCGGCGCGGCCACCGCCGCCGACATCGACACCGCACTCGCCCGCGACCCCGGCGCCACCGGCCGGGAGGGCGCGGCACGCTGCCGGGCCGCGCTGCCCGACGCGGACGCCAAGCAGGCCGCGTGGCAGGCGATGTACGGCGACGACTCGCTGTCCAACTACCTGTTCACCGCCCACGCCCAGGGCTTCTGGCAGCCCGAGCACACCGCGCTGACCGGCCCTTACGTCCGCCGCTACTTCGACGACGCGCCCGCGCTCGCCGCCCGCCGCGGCACCGCGCTCGCCGAGCAGGCCGGCCGCACCGCCTTCCCCTCCACCGCGGTCTCCCAGGCCACCCTGGACCTCGGCCGTACCTGCCTGGAAGGGCCCGACGTCACCGCGGCCTTCCACCGCACCCTGTCCGACCGGCTCGACGACCTCGCCCGCACCCTGCGCATCCGGGCGGCGGCGAGGTGAGCCGTACGGCGGGCGGCGCTGCCCACGCCTCCCGCCGGGTCCCGCCCGCCGCTGCCGAGCGCTGAGCGCACCGGGTGCCGGCCGCGCCGCCCCGCGCGACGCAATCGCCCGCAGCCGTACCGCCGGGCGGGGGTGCGTCGTTGGGTTCTGCGGAGGAGAGCCACGTACGCGGGAGGACCGACAAAGATGGAGATGCCCGGCCTGGCGGGCGGGCGGTACGGGCCCGCGGAGCTCAGACCGCTGGTCGAGACGGTGCTCGCCGCGTTGGAGGACGGCGCGACCGCGCGCGGCGGGCCGTTGCCGGGCGGCGGGCCGAAGGAGACCGCCCGCCGGGTCGCCGGCGCGCTCGGCCGCCCGCTCAGGCCCGAGGGCACCGGCGCACACGAGGCGCTGCACACCCTCGTACGGGAAATGGCCCGCGGCGCCGCCGACCCCGCCGACCCGTACTGCGCGGCGCATCTGCACTGCCCGCCGCTCGCGGTCGCCGCCGCCGCCGAGCTGGCCGCCGCCTCTCTCAACCCCTCGCTGGACTCCTGGGACCAGGCCCCCGCGGCCACCGAGATCGAGACCCGCACCGCCGCGGGGCTCGCCGCGCTGGTCTACCCCGACCTGCCCGCCCCCGACGCCCTGATGACCACCGGCGGCACCGAGTCCAACCAGCTCGCCCTGCTGCTGGCCCGCGAGCGGGCCGCCGGCGGGCCCCGCGTCCAGGTGGTGTGCGGCGGCAACGCCCACCACAGCGTGCAGCGCGCCGCATGGCTGCTGGGCCTGCCCCGGCCCATCGTCGTCGACACCCCCGCCGGCGTCCTGGACCCGGCCGCCGTGGACGCCGCCCTCGACGAACTGCCCGGCCGCGCCCTGCTGGTGGCCACCGCCGGCACCACCGACACCGGCACAATCGACCCGCTGCCGCAGCTCGCCCAGACCGCCGCCCGGCACGGCGCCGAGCTGCACGTGGACGCCGCGTACGGCGGGCCCCTGCTCTTCAGCCGGCACGAGTCCGGCAAGCTCGACGGGCTCCAGTCCGCCGTTTCGGTCACCCTCGACCTGCACAAACTCGGCTGGCAGCCGGTCGCCGCGGGCCTGCTGGCCGTACCGGACGGCGCCGCGCTGCGCCCGCTGGGCCACCAGGCCGACTACCTCAACGCCGCCGACGACACCGACGCGGGCCTGCCCGACCTGCTGGGCCGCTCACTGCGCACCACCCGCCGCCCCGACGTGCTCAAGATCGCCATCACGCTGCGGGCGCTCGGCCGCGAGGGCATGGGCGCGCTGGTCGACGCGGTGTGCGGGCACGCCCGGCAACTGGCCGCCGCCGTCGAACGGCACCCGGCGCTGGAGCTGTACGGCCGCCCGTCCATCAGCACCGTCCTGTTCCGCCCCGCGGGCGCCGACGACGAGCAGGTCGCCGAGCTGCGGCGCGGGCTGATGTACGAGGGCCGCGCGGTGCTCGGCCGGGCCACCGCGACCGGCCGGCTGTGGCTCAAGGCGACGCTGCTCAACCCGCACATCCGCCCGCAGGACCTGGACGCCCTGCTGCGCCTGGTGGCCGACGCCCGTACCCGCCAGAGCGACGGCACGCCGTGAACCGCCCGGCGCCGCACCCCCGAAGGAAGGCCCCGTACCGATGACCACCCCCACCGCACAGCCGCCGGAACCGGACCCGGAGCCCGCACCGGCCGCCCAGGCACCCGGCCACCACGCGGCGCCCGGCCACCCCGCGGCGTCCGTCGAGGAGCCCGGCCCCGCCGCCGCCCCCGGCGGGCCCCGCCCCTTCGACCTGCTCGGCATCGGCATCGGCCCCTTCAACCTCTCGCTCGCCGCCCTCGCCGACGCCGTCCCGGACCTGGCCGCCGCCTTCTACGACCAGGCACCCGGCTTCCACTGGCACCCCGGCCTGCTGGTGGACGGCGCCACCCTCCAGGTCCCCTTCCTCGCCGACCTCGTCACGCTCGCCGACCCCGCGAGCCCCTGGTCGTTCCTGAACTACCTCAAGACCCGCGAGCGGCTCTTCCCCTTCTACTTCGCCGAGCGCTTCCATGTGCACCGCGCCGAATACGACGCCTACTGCCGCTGGGTCGCCCAGTCGCTGCCCACCACGCACTTCGGCCGGCAGGTCGACACCGTCCGCTGGGACGCCGGACGCGGCCACTTCGAGGTCGACCACACCCAACTCGACGCCCACGGCGAGGCCGAGGCCCTCGGCCGCACCTACGCCCGGCACCTCGTGCTGGGCGTCGGCACCGCCCCCTACGTCCCCGAGCCGCTGCGCCCGCTCGCCGAGCAGCCGGCCGTACCCGTCCTGCACAGCGCCGACTACCTGCCGCAGCGCGAGAAGCTGCTGGCCGCCGAGCACGTCACCGTGATCGGCTCGGGCCAGTCCGGCGCCGAGGTCTTCCTGGACCTGCTGCGCTCGCGCCCGGTGGGCCGCGAGGGCCTGACCTGGCTCGCCCGCACCCCGGCGTTCTCCCCGATGGAGTACAGCAAGCTGGGCCTGGAGCACTTCACCCCCGACTACACCCGCTACTTCCACGGCCTGCCCGAGGACGTACGCGACCGGCTGCTGCCGCAGCAGTGGCAGCTCCACAAGGGCATCGACACCGAGACGATCACCGCGATCCACGACGAGCTCTACCGCCGCACCCTGGACGGCGGCTGGCCGGACGCGGTGCTCACACCCGGCGTGACGGTACGCACCGCAGGCCGGATCGGCACCACCGGTGTCGAGCTGCACCTGGAGCACGCCGAGCAGGGCGCCCGCAGCCGGCTGGTCACCAGCGCCGTGGTGCTGGCCACCGGCTACCGCGAGCGCCCGCTGGACCAGCTGCTCGCCCCGCTGGACGACCTGCTGGTCCGGGACGCCGCGGGCCGGCCGGCCGTCGACGCCCGGCACCGCCTCCAGCTGGACCGGCAGGTCACCGGGCGGATCTACGTCCAGAACGCCGAGCGCCACACGCACGGCGTCGGCGCCCCGGACCTGGGCCTGGCCGCCTGGCGCTCCGCGGTGATCCTCAACGACCTCACCGCGCTCCTGACCGGCGCGGAGCACTACCCGCTGCCGGCCAGGACCGCCTTCACCACCTTCGGCCTGCCGGGCGTCCCCCAGGCCAGGGGCGCCGGGGCCGCCGGGGGAGGGGGCGTCCCGCAGGCCCGGCGCCCCGGCGAGGACGCCGTCACGCGAACAGCGGCACTCCGGCGCGGGTGAGCCGCCACTGGTCGGCCGGGAAGGTCGCCGGGTCGATGCCGCCGTGCGCCTGCACCCACGCGATGATCGTGTTGCGGATCTCGTCGGAGTTGGACCACACCGACTGGGCCGCCGCCACGTGCGGGTAGTTGCTGCCGCCGCTGGAGCGGTAGTTGTTGACCGCGAGCACGAACCGCGCGGCCGGGTCGACCGGCTGCCCGCCCGCGGTGAGGTTCACGATCCGGGAACCGGCCGGCTGCGCGATGTCGATGTCGTACGACACCCCGCTGAGCACGTCGTAGCTGAAGTCCGGCGTGTTGTTGGCGTTGGTGATCTTCGCCGGGTCCACGGGCGCGTCCGGCGCGGTCTGCACGAAATACTCCGCCGACCACTCCAGGTAGTCCTTGACCTGCGCGCCGGTGAGGATCTTGGCGTCCAGGGTGTTCTCGTAGACGTAGAGGCCCGCGACGTCGCGCAGCGACACCTGCCCGGCCGGGATCGCGGCGGTGCGGGAGAACGGCGAGGCCTCCGACAGCACCGGCAGGTCGGCGTACTCGGTGCCGGCCAGCGCCGCCTTCACGGTGTCGGACTGCACCAGGTTGATGAAGTCGATGATGGGGGTGTCCTTGTACGTCGACTCCGCCGCGGACATCGCGACCGTGCACGTCCCGACGATCTGATTGACGTAGTCCACGACCTTCTGGTGCTCGGCCCGCACCAGCCGGGCCACCTGCGGGTCCTCGGCGACGGTGTTGGCGTTGCGCACCTCGGCGGTGACCGACTCCACGTGCCAGCGGCCCCGCTCGAAGGACAGGTCGATGTCGAACACCGACAGCCGCATGCCCCAGTACAGCGGCTCGGAGAGCACCACGGTCCTGCCGGTCTGCTCGTTGACCACCAGCGTCTGCGGGCGCTCGACGTGGGTGTGGCCGACCAGGATCGCGTCGATGCCCGGCACCTGCGCGGCGACCTGCGAGGAGGCGTTCTCCGGGTACGGCACCGCGTCGCCGTACGTGGTGCCGCCGTCCAGGCCGGAGTGGTCGGTGCAGATCACCACGTCGCAGCCGAGGGCGCGCAGCTTCGGCACGTACACCTTTGCCTGCTCGACCAGGCCGGGGAAGGCCATCCTGCCCTGCACGTTGGCCTTGTCCCACACCGCGATGCCGGGGTTGGTCAGGCCCAGGACGCCGACCTTGACCGGCGGCAGGCCGGGCACCTTCAGCTCCTTGACCAGGTAGGGCGGGAAGGCGGGCCTGAGGGTCTTGGCGTCCACGGCGTTGGCGGCCAGCAGCGGGAAGTCGCACTGCTCCTGGAAGGCGCGCAGCAGCGGGATGCCGTAGTTGAACTCGTGGTTGCCGAGCGCCGCCGCGTCGTACTTCATGTGGTTCATCGCGAGCGCCATCGGGTGCCGCGGGCCCTTGCGCGCGCCGGTGATCGGCTCGACGCGGGCGTAGTAGTACGACAGCTGGGTGCCCTGGATGATGTCGCCGGCGTCGATGAGGAGGGTCTTGTCGTGGCCCTTCTCGGCGCGGGCCTGCTCGACGAGGGTGGCGATCTTGGCCAGGCCCACGTCGTTGTGGGTGGCGTCGTCGTACTCGGCGTTGGTGAAGTAGTCCCAGTTCACGGCGTGGCCGTGCAGGTCGGTGGTGCCGAGCACGCGCAGGCTGAAGCTCTTCTTGCGGCCGTGGCCGCCCTGGTGGCCGTGTCCGTGGGGCTCCGCGGCCTCGGCGGGCCCGGCCGCGGCGACCGCGCCGGCGCCGGCCAGCGCCACGCCGGCGCCGGTGGCGGCGGAGCGGTTGATGAAGTCCCTGCGGTTGAGCGGCATGTTGTCTCGTCTCCTCGACGGTCACGGACGCGTCGCGGCGCACCTGACGGCCACAACGCGCGTAGATTGTGGCCCACATGGCGTCCCCGCAACAGCCCCGGCAGGTGAACTGCTGCTGACCACCGCCCCGCGGCGCTCATCCGAGCGACCCCCCGCACACTTCGGAAGTTGTCAACAAGCGTTAATTCAGCTGTCGTTGGGCAGTTGCCCGTAGAGGCCACGACTACCAACGGGTAAGTCATACGCTCGACACATGCGCCGAGCCAAAATTGTCTGCACCCTGGGACCTGCCACCGACTCCTACGACCAGATCAAGGCACTGGTCGAGGCCGGCATGGACGTGGCACGCCTCAACCTGAGCCATGGAAGCTACGCCGAGCACGAGGACCGCTACCGACGGGTGCGCAAGGCGTCCGACGAGACCGGCCGCAGCGTGGGCGTCCTGGCCGACCTTCAGGGCCCGAAGATCAGGCTCGGCCGTTTCGCCGAGGGCCCTGTACTGCTTGAACGCGGCGACGAGTTCACCATCACCGCCGACGACATCGAGGGTGACCAGCAGATCTGCGGCACCACCTACAAGGGGCTGCCCGCCGATGTCGCGCGCGGCGAGCGTATCCTGGTCGACGACGGCCGGGTCACCCTGGAGGTCACCGACGTCGAGGGCCCGCGGGTGCACACCATGTGCATCGAGGGCGGCATGATCTCCGACCACAAGGGCCTCAACCTGCCCGGCGTCGCGGTCTCCGTGCCGGCGCTGTCCGACAAGGACATCCGCGACCTGCGCTGGGCGCTGCGCACCGGCGCCGACATCGTCGCGCTGTCGTTCGTGCGCTCGGGCCGGGACATGGACGACGTGCTCAAGGTCATGACCGAGGAGGGCCGCCGGGTCCCGGTCATCGCCAAGATCGAGAAGCCGCAGGCCGTCGACGCCCTCGACGAGATCGTCGACGCCTTCGACGGCATCATGGTCGCCCGCGGCGACCTCGGCGTCGAGATGCCGCTGGAGGCGGTGCCGCTGGTGCAGAAGCGCGCGGTCGCGCTCGCCCGCCGCAACGCCAAGCCGGTCATCGTCGCCACCCAGATGCTGGACTCGATGATCGACAACTCCCGCCCCACCCGCGCCGAGGCCAGCGACGTGGCCAACGCGGTGATGGACGGCACCGACGCGGTGATGCTGTCCGGCGAGACCAGCGTCGGCAAGTACCCGATCGAGACCGTCAAGACCATGGCGCGGATCGTCCGGGCGGCCGAGGAGGACATGCTCACCGCCGGGCTCGCCCCGCTCACCGACAGCTCCAAGCCGCGCACCCAGGGCGGCGCGGTCGCCCGGGCCGCCGCCGAGATCGGCGACTTCCTCGACGCCCGCTTCCTGGTCGCCTTCACCCAGTCCGGCGACACCGTGCGCCGGCTGTCCCGCTACCGCTCGCCCATCCCGGTGCTCGCCTTCACCCCCGAGCCCGCCACCCGCTCGCAGCTCAACCTCACCTGGGGCGTGGAGACCTTCCTCGGCCCGATGGTGCAGACGACCGACGAGATGGTCCAACAGGTGGACGAGGAACTGCTGCGGATCGGCCGCTGCGCCAAGGGCGACGTCGTCATCATCACCGCCGGCTCCCCGCCCGGAATGTCCGGCACCACCAACATGGTCCGCGTCCACCGCATCGGCGAGGACGACTCCCCGCACGCGTAATGCGTCACCGCGAATTTGGTGCTGACTTATCGCGCGCCCCCGCCGGCCCCCGCCGACGGGGGCGCACCCTTTCGGCCGGTTCCCCGGACCCGGGGTACTCGCGCGGTAAATGTCATTCGACCGTAATTAACGCTGCGTAACACGCGTGCAATAACCATTCCGCCGCGCCCGCCGGCCGCCGCCCCCCGCGCCGCCGCTGCCTTATGCGCGCCGCGCCCGCCCGCCGCCGCCGGCCGCCCCGCGGGCCCCGGCAGGTCACCGAGCCCTTGTCCCACACCGGAAGTGCGGGTTCTCAGCATCCGGACACGGCAGCACTGGGGAGCAATGCCCCCAAATGCCGTAGTCAACCTCAATAAAAGCTCAAGAGTTTCCGGTCGGCATAACAAGACAGTCACACTCTTCCCCACACCTCTGCCTTAGGTGACGAACCGGGCCTAGAGTCACGGCCAGTCACCGCGCCTCCGGATTAGTCAGTCCGGGTTCCGGCGCGCGACTTCGGTCTCTCACCGGAGAAGGCCGTTCAGGGGAAAGGACTGACCGTGCGACAGCGTTCCTTGCTGATTCTGACCTCCGTGCTCGCCACCGGAGCCCTCACGCTCTCCGCCTGCGGCTCCCGCAGCGACGACGACAAGAAGAGCTCGGACGGCGGCGGCAACAGCGCCGGCACGAGCAGCACCACGGTGGTGATCGGTGTCGACGCTCCGCTTACCGGTGCAAACTCCGCCACGGGCCTCGGCATCCAGTACGGCGCCCAGATCGCGGTCGACGACGCCAACACCAAGAAGCTCGTCCCGGGCGTCACCTTCAAGATCAAGGCGCTGGACGACAAGGCGCAGCCGGCCACCGGCCAGCAGAACGCCACCGCGCTCGTCGCCGAGAGCGACGTCATCGCCGCCGTCGGCCCGCTCAACTCCGGTGTCGCACAGTCGATGCAGCAGGTCTTCGACAGCGCCAAGATGGTGGAGATCTCGCCCTCCAACACCAACCCCGCGCTCACGCAGGGCAAGGACTGGGCCACCGGCACCAAGACCCGCCCGTTCAAGTCCTACTTCCGCACCGCCACCACCGACGCCAACCAGGGCAACTTCGCCGCCGACTACGCGGCCAAGACCCTGAACAAGAAGAACGCCTTCGTCGTCGACGACAAGCAGACCTACGGCGCCGGCCTCGCGGGCATCTTCAAGGGCAAGTTCCAGTCGCTGGGCGGCAAGATCGCCGGCACCGACCACGTCAACACCGGCGACAGCGACTTCTCCACCCTCGTCACCAAGATCAAGAACTCCGGCGCCGACATCCTCTACTACGGCGGCCAGTACGACGAGTCCGAGCTGATCACCAAGCAGCTCAAGGCGGCCGGCGTGCACATCCCGCTCATGGGCGGCGACGGCATGTACTCCGACACCTACATCAAGACCGCCGGCGCCGCCGCCGAAGGCGACCTGGTGACCTCCGTCGGCGTCCCCGTCGACACCCTGCCCGCGGCCAAGACCTTCATCGACACCTACAAGGCCAAGGGCTACCCCGGCGACTACGGCACCTACGGCGGCTACTCCTACGACGCCACCACCGCCATCATCAACGGCGTCAAGGCCGTCATGGACGCCAACGGCGGCAAGCTGCCCTCCGACGCCCGGGCCAAGCTCATCGACGCCGTCCAGAAGACCGACTTCGACGGCATCGCCGGCCACGTCTCCTTCGACGAGTTCGGTGACACCACCAACAAGCAGCTGACCGTCTACCAGGTCAAGAGCGGCAAGTGGGTGGCCGTCAAGACCGGCGAGTACACCGGCTGACCCGGCCCGCACCCTGGTGACGGGCCGCGCGGACCGGCCACGCCGGCCGCGCGGCCCGTCCCGTCACACCCCCTCCACCTGCACGCCCATCCGCTCACCCACGCTCCCAGCGACATGGAGGCCATGCGGTGCACACCCTGCCGCAACAGCTGGCCAACGGGCTGTTCATCGGCTCGATGTACGGGCTCATCGCCATCGGCTACACGATGGTGTACGGCATCGTCCAGCTCATCAACTTCGCCCACGGCGAGATCTACATGACCGGCGCCTTCGGCGCCCTGGCGGTCTACACGAATCTCCCGGACGGCATGTCCATATGGGCGGCACTACCGCTCATGCTGGCCGGCGGTGCCATCGTGGCCGTCCTGATCGCGGTGGGAGCCGAACGTCTGGCCTACCGGCCACTGCGCAACGCCCCCCGGCTCGCACCGCTCATCACCGCCATCGGCCTGTCGCTGGCACTCCAGCAGGCGGTCTTCCTGTGGTACCCGCACGCCACCGCCGGCAAGCACTTCCCGCAACTGCCCGGTGACGGCTTCGACATCGGCTCGGTCAGTGTCGCCCCCGGCGACATCTTCCTCGTCGTCGCCGCCGTCGTCTGCATGTCCGCCCTCGCCACGTTCGTCCGCACCTCCCGCACCGGCCGCGCCATGCAGGCCACCGCCCAGGACCCGGACACCGCGCAGCTCATGGGCATCGACACCAACCGCATCATCGTGATCGCCTTCGCCATCGGCGGCCTGTTCGCCGCCGTCGCCGGCCTCGCCTCCGGCCTGAAATACGGCCAGATCAAATACGACATGGGCTTCCAGGCCGGCCTGAAGGCGTTCACCGCCGCCGTCCTCGGCGGCATCGGCAACATCTACGGCGCCATGCTCGGCGGCGTGGTCCTCGGCATCGCCGAATCCTGCGCCTCGGCCTACATCTCCAACATCCCGGGAATGCAGCAGCTCGGCGGCGAAGGCTGGAAGAACGTCTGGGCCTTCGTCCTGCTCATCATCGTGCTGCTGCTGCGGCCCCAGGGCCTGCTCGGCGAGCGCGTAGCGGACAGGGCGTGATCGCGACATGACCGACATCCCCCTCGCCACCGCGGAAGCGGCCGTCGCCGGCACCGACACCGGCCGCCGCGCCGCCCCCTACCTCCCGATGCCCCGCACCGCCGCCCGGGCCGCCACCCTCGCCGGCGCCGTGATCAGCATCGCCTCCACGTTCATGTCGTGGACCTACACCACCGACTTCCCCGGCGACCTCACCGTCAGCGGCTATCCCGGCGGCCTGCAGATCATGACGCTGATCGCCGCCATCCTCACCGGCGTCGTCGCCCTCGGCGCCTTCGGCACACCGGGCCTGCGCTGGCTCAACCCCAGCCGCTCGCCCAACTCCGTGCTGTTGCTGGCCCTGGCCACCCTCGGCACCACCTGGTACACCGTCATCGACATCGCCGCCAAACTCGGCGGCTTCGCCAATCTCGACCCCGGCGGCTTCGTCGCCTTCATCGGCGCCCTCGTCCTGTTCGCCGGCGCCCTCGGCCTGCCGATCGACCGCCGCCCGCAGGAGCCGGCCGGCGCCGAATACTACGAACTCGGCCGGTTCGAGAAGTACGCGGCCGTCGTCCGCACCTACGTGTGGCTGCGCGAGGCCCGCCTCCACCACAGCGACCTGCGCGTCGCGGACGCCCGCAAGCTCAACCCCTGGCTCCAGCGCCTGGTCATCGTCGTGGTCTACGCCCTCGGCCTGAAGATCCTCACCTTCGGCCTGGCCACCGACTACAGCGACATCTTCATCGGCTACCTCATCGTCGTCGCCGTCGGCTTCTGGGGCCTGGGCGCGAGCGGCCTGCTCAAGCAGTTCCAGCAGCTCACCCACCGCAACCGGCGCTTCTCCGCGACCGTCGGGGTCATCGCCGCCATCGCGTACCCCTTCGTGCAGAACAACGAGCACTGGGCCAACCTCGGCGTCAGCGTCCTGATCGTCGGCACCGTCGCCCTCGGCCTGAACATCGTCGTCGGCCTCACCGGCCTGCTCGACCTCGGCTACGTCGCCTTCCTCGGCGTCGGCGCCTATGCCGCCGCCCTGGTCTCCGGCTCCCAGTTCTCCATCTGGTCCGGCGTACAGTTCCCGTTCTGGGCCGCCGCCATCACCGGCATGGTCGCAGCCTGCGTGTTCGGCGTCCTCATCGGCGCCCCCACCCTGCGCCTGCGCGGCGACTACCTGGCCATCGTCACCCTCGGCTTCGGAGAGATCTTCCGCATCGTCGTCCGCAACCTCGACGGCGTCAGCGGCCCGAAGATCACCAACGGCCCCAACGGCATCGCGCAGATCCCCGACCTGTCGGTCTTCGGATACAACCTCGGCGACAACCACTCCATGGGCTCCTTCACCCTCGGCCGGTTCGCCAACTACTACCTGCTGATGCTGCTCATCACCGTCATCGTCGTGCTGGTCTTCACCCGCGCCGCCGACTCCCGCATCGGCCGCTCCTGGATCGCCATCCGCGAGGACGAGACCGCCGCCACCGCCATGGGCATCAACGGCTTCCGCGTCAAGCTCGTCGCCTTCGCCCTCGGCGCCTCGCTCGCCGGCCTGGCCGGCACGGTCTTCGCACACGTCACCAACAGCGTCGTACCCGACCCGTACCAGTTCTCCGGCCCCGTGCCACCCAACTCGGCGTTCCTGCTCGCCGCCGTCGTCCTCGGCGGCATGGGCACCGTCAGCGGCCCCATCCTCGGCGCCGCCCTGCTCTACGTCATCCCGGAGAAGCTGGACTTCCTGTCGAAGTACGAGCTCTTCGCCTTCGGCCTCGCGCTCGTCCTCATCATGCGCTTCCGGCCCGAGGGCATCATCCCCAACCGGCGCCGCCAGCTGGAGTTCCACGAGGACGAGGAACTGGCACCCGGCAACCGTCCGATGGGCGACGACACCGTCCCCGCCGCCACGGCAGGGGCGTGAGGCACACCATGACCACCACCATCCCCCAGCAGCCCACCCCGGCCTCCGCCGGACCCAAGCAGGCCCTGCTCGAAGCCAGCGGCGTCATCATGCGCTTCGGCGGCCTCACCGCCGTCCGCGACGTCTCCCTCACGGTCAACGGCGGCGAGATCGTCGGCCTCATCGGCCCCAACGGCGCCGGCAAGACCACCTTCTTCAACTGCCTCACCGGCCTGTACGTGCCCACCGAAGGCACCGTCAGCTACCGCGGCACGGTCCTGCCGCCCAAACCGCACCTGGTCACCCAGGCCGGCATCGCCCGCACCTTCCAGAACATCCGGCTCTTCGCCAACATGACCGTGCTGGAGAACGTCCTCGTCGGACGGCACACCCGCACCAGGGAAGGGCTCTTCTCCGCGATCGTGCGCGGCCCCGGCTTCCACCGGGCTGAACGCGCCTCCCGTGAACGGGCCATGGAGCTCCTGGAGTTCACCGGCCTGGCCGCCAAGGCCGACCACCTCGCCCGCAACCTCCCCTATGGCGAGCAGCGCAAACTGGAGATCGCCCGGGCCCTGGCCAGTGAACCCGGCCTGCTGCTGCTCGACGAGCCCACCGCAGGCATGAACCCGCAGGAGACCCGGGCCACCGAGGAACTCGTCTTCGCCATCCGCGACCAGGGCATCGCCGTCCTCGTCATCGAGCACGACATGCGGTTCATCTTCAACCTGTGCGACCGCGTCGCCGTCCTCGTCCAGGGCGAGAAGCTCGTCGAGGGCAGCTCCGAGGTCGTCCAGAACGACGAACGGGTCATCGCCGCCTACCTCGGCGAACCCTTCGAGGGCACGCCGCAGAGCGCACCGGAGGCCGCTCCCGCGGACGCACCGGAGAGCGCCCCCGCGGGCGCACCGGACGACGACGAGGCGCCGGAGAACGACGAGCAGCAGGAGAACGACAAATGACCGCACTCCTCGAAGTGGACGACCTGCGCGTCGCCTACGGCAAGATCGAGGCCGTCAAAGGCATCTCCTTCACCGTCGAAGCCGGCCAGATCGTCACCCTGATCGGCACCAACGGCGCCGGCAAGACCACCACCCTGCGCACCCTCAGCGGCCTGCTCAAGCCCATCGGCGGACGCGTCCGCTTCGACGGCAAGGTCCTCACCCGGGTCCCCGCGCACAAGATCGTCGCCCTGGGGCTGGCCCACTCACCCGAGGGCCGGCACATCTTCCCCAGCCTGACCATCGAGCAGAACCTGCTGCTCGGCGCCTACCTGCGCAAGGACCCCGCCGGCGTCACCGAGGACATCGAACGCGCCTACACGCTCTTCCCGATCCTCGGCGAACGCCGCAAGCAGGCCGCCGGCACCCTGTCCGGCGGCGAGCAGCAGATGCTCGCCATGGGCCGCGCCCTGATGTGCCGGCCCAAGCTGCTCATGCTCGACGAACCCTCCATGGGGCTGTCGCCGATCATGATGCAGAAGATCATGGCGACCATCAAGGAACTCAAGGAGCAGGGCACCACCATCCTGCTCGTCGAGCAGAACGCCCAGGCCGCGCTCTCCCTCGCCGACCAGGCGCACGTCATGGAGATCGGCGCGATCAAGCTCTCCGGCACAGGACAGGACCTCCTGCACGACGAGGGCGTCCGCAAGACCTACCTCGGCGAGGACTGACCCCGCTGCCGCTCGTACGGGAAGGGGCCGCACCCGGAAACTGCC
>NZ_JAATEJ010000101.1 GCF_012034175.1 Actinacidiphila epipremni | reverse complement strand
ATCATCCGCGACCCGCGCATTCGAGCGGCCCTCCGCACACGCCAGCACGATCCTCGACCGCAACACCAGCGCCTGCGAGGCAGACTGCTTGCGCAACCACCCCCGCAACACCCGGCGTTCGTGATCCGACAACTCCAACGGCAACGGCTTCGGACCAGGCACCGACCCACCCTACAACCGCAACCGAACTAACGACTCAGGACACTAG
>NZ_JAATEJ010000100.1 GCF_012034175.1 Actinacidiphila epipremni | reverse complement strand
TCGGACTGGACGAACATGCAGTCGGACATCAAGACCGACTGGACGAACAAGATGCGGGCATACACCGCCTCCCCTGCCTATGCGGTGCAGAACGGCAAGCCGGTGGTGTGCATCTGGGGCTTCGGCTTCGCCGACAACCAGCGCCCCTTCACCGCCGCGGCGTGCCTGGACGTCGTCAACTGGTTCATCTCGCAGGGCTGCTACGTGATCGGCGGGGTGCCGACGTGGTGGCGTACCGGCGACCGGGACTCGCGGCCGGGGTTCTCGGACGTCTACCACGCCTTCGACATGA
>NZ_JAATEJ010000010.1 GCF_012034175.1 Actinacidiphila epipremni | reverse complement strand
CCGGGTTGCGACCCCTTCGGGCAAGGGCCGCGATCAGGGCGACCTATACCGCGCTGCTGTCACAGCGAGGGTTGCTGCGCGGGCGCAGAATGGGGCTGTGCGAGTCTTTGTGCGGGGTTGGTGGAGTCGGCGGGAGCGGTGGGGGTGGCCGACGCATACGCCGCCGACTGTGCCGGTGGCGGGGCCGCCGGTGTTTCATTGCCCGGGGTGCCGGGGGCCGTTGGCGGGGGACCGAATGGTGTGCGGGGCGTGTGAGGCGCGCGGGTGGGGGAAGGGGGCGGGCGGCGCCGGATAAAAGGGGGCGCCCGGGTGTCGGGGGCGCTGCTAGGGTGCGCGGATGTCTTCGATCAGGCAGGTCCAGGTCACCTTCGACTGCGCCGAGCCGGAGCGCGTCGCGCGGTTCTGGTGCGAGGTGCTGGGGTACGCCGTGCCGGCGCCACCGGAGGGGTTCGAGACGTGGGCGGACTACGAGCGCTCGTTGCCGCCCGAGCGGCAGGGCGCGGGGTTCGTCGCCGTCGATCCCACGGGGGTGGGGCCGCGGCTGTACTTCCAGCGCGTGCCCGAGGGCAAGGTCGTCAAGAACCGGGTCCACCTCGACGTACGGGTCGGCACCGGGCTCGTGGGGGAGGAGCGGCTGGCCGCGCTCGAAGTGGAGTGCGAGCGACTGATCGCCCTGGGGGCGGTGCGCGAGCGGGTGCTGCTCGCTGACGAGTACGAGGAGTCCTGCATCGGGATGCAGGACATCGAGGGCAACGAGTTCTGTCTGGACTGAGGTGTCGGTCAGGCCCTGTCCGTTCCGCCGTTCCCCGTTCCCCGTTGCCGGTTGCCGGTTGCCCGTTCTCCGTCGAGCTGCACCGAGCCCCGGCCGGGGCTGCGGCCCGGCCCCCTCAGCTCTCCCAGCGTCGGCCGGCCACCGTGACCGGCGGCCACACCAGGGGTACGGCGCAGCTCGCCGCGACCGCCTCCAGGAGTGTCACCCCGGAGCGCGAGTCGAACGCCCCGACCTGCCCACTCTCCGCGTCGACCGCGGCGATCCACAGGTCGCGCGCGGGCCAGTCGCGTACGTCGCCCAGCAGCGCGCCGAGCGTGTCGAAGACCTCCGCCTCGGGACCGGTCCGCGCCCGCAGAGCCGCCCGGAGGAAGGCCGCCGTCTGACGCAGGGTCACCGCCAGGTGGACCGCGTCCGCGCCCGAGAGCCGGCGCGCGTACAGCTCCGCGGCCGGGACGCCGGCGCGCAGCCGCGAGCCGAAGACCGCGCCGGCGAGCCAGGCCCCAGTCGACGTCGAACGCCACCGCCGCCACGTGACCGGCGAGTTCCGGCGCGGTCGCGGCGAGGAAGTCGCCCCACCGGATGTGGATGCTGCCTCTCACGGACGACGACAAGCCGGTGATCACGGCCACTGCTCGCCGTGCCCCTCGTGTTGCCGAGAGGTGATGGCGTGGTCGGACTCCATGCCACCGGCCAACAGGTTCGGGCAGGGCCGGACTGTTGCCACGAACGGCGGCGCAATCATCAGCTAAGAGTGGGATTTCCGATGACGACTTTGCCGAGGTGGCATGCGTAGTCGTCTGGATCAGTGTCGTCAAAGCTGATACGCAGACGCAGGCCATTGGTGACATCGAGAGGGACTCGTTGGGTTTTGTCGAGTCGGATCTCGTTTTTGTAGAGTGTTCTGTCGTCCAAGGCTATGGTGATCTGGGCTGATTTTTCGGTCGAATTGTCGTCTATGCCCAAGACCATGGTGAGCTTCTTCCACTGGTGACCGAGGTTGTACTCGGAGTAGCCACTGGCGTCTTCGCAGCCGAGGAAGCTGGCGTCGCTTTTGATGCTGGATACGAGGGCATTGGCATAGTGGATGTTGTCCACTGTGCCGTCGCCGACCTCGAAGCTCCTGGTGGCGAGGTTGTCTTTCTCTACAGCAACTGAGGGAAGATCGGTCAGCAACATCGTTGCGGGCTTGGTCGGCGTCGGCGTGAGGCTCGGGTAGGGGCTTGGGCTGCGGGTGCGGCTGGCCGCGACAGTGGGCGAGTGAGCGGGCTGCTGGTCAGCGGTGTCGTGACGGGGGTCGGGGCTGGGGCTGGTAGTTCGATAGATCAGCCAGCCGCCCAGCAGCAGGACGACCAGGGCGCCGGCCACGATGGCTGTCGTAGGGGCGTGGGGACGGGTGTTGCGCGGTGGCGAGGGCGGCAGGGACCGCTGTTGCGGGGGCCCAACGGTCCGACCGCCGTTGTTCGGGATGGTGGGCGGGCTGTTGGGAGGCGCCGGTATGCGGGACTGGCGCAGCTGTGCGTGGTAGGCGTCCAGGTCGGAGACGACGGTGTCCCTGCGGTGGATCAGTACGCCGCGACGCTGTTGCAGGGCCGCGGCGGTTTCCCGCAGCTGCTGTTCCCGCTCGGGGTCGGCTGACGTACCGGCGCTGCTGTCCTGCTGGAGTCTGGTCAGTTCCTCTTCCACGTCCCGCTGCTGCTCGCGGACCTGGGCCAGCTCGGCGGTGAGGGCCTCGCGTTCCACGGTGAGTTCGTACACGCGCAGGAGTTGGCGGTAGTTGTGGGTGCGCCCCCGTTCATGGGGCTGGTCGCATAACAGACGGAGCAGCCGGCCGTAGCTGTCGCGGGTGTCCTTGAGGACGTCCGCTGTGACGTCGGTCCTGCCGGCGACTTCGGCCAGGAAGCCGTCTATGTACTCCAGGTCGGGCACGCGACCATCCGGCTTCTCGTAGACGGAAACCGTGGAGTGGTCCACACCCAGGATGTCGGCGAACTCCCGCTGGCTCTTCTGCGTGGCCTGCCGGAGCATCTTCAGACGCTCAGCCAGCCCCCGACGCTCCCGCATTGCATCCTGTGGCACCTGAACGAACTTCTCATCCGCCAACGCGGTGTCCCCCCTCAATGAAAGACCAAAAGAACCCAGCGATTATCGCGGCCCGAAAAACATTCTGTTGCGCTTCTCCGACAGCCGTGCCGCCCCGAAGACTCCTACCACGGTCGGCACAGCACCGCACCAGATGGCGCACCGTGCGCATCGTCCGGCGCAGCACGCCGACCGCCCGCACCGGGAGAGTCCCGATGCATCAGGACCAGGGGGTTCGTCATGTCGATCGTCATGCTGCTGATCGTGCTGCTGCTGGTCGTAGTAGCACTCCTGGGCGCTGGAGCGCTCGCCTACCTCGTCCACCAGCACCACGTCCTGGCCGCGCCCGTCGCCACGGCAATGGGAGCCCTGACCGCCATGGTGGCCGTAGTCTCGCTCGTCATGAACGCCGGCCGGTGACCGAGGCCCGCTCCCCGGCAGCCCTGACCTCGCCCGCTCGAACTGCCCGCGCATCGCATGCATCACGCCCCGGCCGCGTCTGCGAGGGCGACCTGCTGCGCCCGGTGCACCCGGCACACCGGCCGGGTCGGCAGCGCGGGCCGGTCGCACGGCACACCGTCCAGCCCGGAGCTCGTCGGCCTGCCCGCGCCCGGCTCCGGCGCGATGACCCGGCCCTCCTGCTCCTGGCGGCACCCCCGGCACAGGCCGTCGACCACCGCGGGCCCGGCGCTGGTCAGCGACGATCTTGGCGCACACCTCGCAGCGCATGCCGGAGGACCACAGCGTGCCCGCCTCGCCGCCCTCCGCAAACTGGGCCCGCACGGTGGCAGTTGACGGCCTCGGTGTCAGCTCGCCGGGACGGGCTGGGTCAGGTTCAGGGGGTTGCCGGCGGGGTCGGTGATGTGGGCGACGCGTTGGCCCCAGGGCATGTCGGTGGGGCCGCCGGTGACGGAGCCGCCGAGGGGCGGGACGCGGGTGAGGGTTGCGGCGACGTCGTCGACGGCGATGCTGAGCACGATGCGGGCCGGGGTGCCGGGCGGCGTGGCGGTCTGCGTGCCGGATGGGGTGGACGTCGGCGCGTCCGGGCGGGTCACCAGGCCGAGGTCGGTGTCGCCGATGCGCAGGCCGAGGTAGAAGGCCGGGCCTTCCGCCGGCTCGCGGAAGATCCGCTCGGCGTCGAACAGCTGCGTGTAGAAGGCGAGCAGGGCGTCCAGGTCGGCGGTGACGATCACGGGCTGGATGGTGGACATGCGCACTCCTGTCGGGAACGGTCGCGTCAAGGGTGGACCGTCCGCGGGCGGCGGACTCATCGGTGCCGCGAGCCCAGCTGCCAATCGCGCCGCCAGCCGAAACCCCGAGCCGCGCCCCGAGCCGCGCCCCGAACCGCGCCGTGAACCGAAGCTCAGTCGAGGCAGAACTCGTTGCCCTCCGGGTCGGTCAGCACGAGGTGGCCCGCGGCGAGCGGGGGAGCGGGGTCGAAGCGGCGCAGCCGGGTCGCGCCGAGGGCGACGAGGCGGGCGGCTTCGGCTTCGAGCGCCGCCATCCGCTGCTCGCCCTGCAGGCCGGGGGCTGCGCGGATGTCGAGGTGGACGCGGTTCTTGCCCGCCTTCTCCTCGGGGACGCGCTGGAAGAAGACCCGGGGGCCGCGGCCCTCGGGGTCGTCGATCGCGAAGCGCTCGTTGCGCCGATCCGCCGGGACGCCGAGCCCGTCGAGGAAGTCCTCCCACGCCGCCAGCGGGTCCGTGCCCTCCGCGAGCTCCATCCCGGGCGGGCCGGGGACGACGTAATCCAGCACCTCGCGCCAGAAGGAGGCGAGCGCGCGCGGGTCGTGCGCGTCGAAGGTGACCTGGAGGTGACGGCTCATCGGATGCTCCGTTCGTAGCGGGGTCGGCCGGGACCGGGTCCGTCCACCACTGTGGCACGGGGGTACGACAACGCCCCGCCGGAAACGTATTCCGGGAGCGAAACACTATGTACGGCGAAGGATTTCGGAGGTGCGGGAAAACGCCCTCAGGGGATGCCCCCGCGGTTGCGGGCACATCCCCTGAGGGCGCGAATCAGCGGCTTAGTAGGGGCCGTTGACGTTGTCGATCGAGCCGTAGACGTGGTACGCGTAATTGCACGCGGCGGTGATGTTCGCGACCGGGTCGTAGATGTTCGTGGACGTGCCCTCGACGTGGTACGCGTCGAAGGTCGGCTGGATGACCTGGAGCAGGCCGATGGACGGCGTGCCGGCGGCGGCGTTGGAGTCCCACAGGTTGATGGCGTTCGGGTTGCCCGACGACTCCCGCATGATGTTGCGGTAAATGCCGTCGTACGTACCGGGGATGCCCTTCTCCGCCATGATCGCCAGCGAGTGGTTGATCCAGCCGTCGAGGTTGTCCGGGTAGGCGGTGGTGCTCGACGCCGGCGCGGCGGTGGTGGTGCTGGTCGCGGTCGAGGTCGAGGTCGTCGAGGTCGTCGTCGCCGGCTTCGTCGTCGTGGCGGCCTTGGTCGCCGGCTTCTTCGCCGTCGTCGACGCGGTGTGCGGGGCCGGCGGGAGGCGCAGGACCTGGCCCGGGTGGATGATGTACGGGCTGCTGAGGTGGTTGAGGGACGCGATGCCCTTCCAGCCGCCGCGTACCTTGTGGTGGCGGGCGATACCGATCAGGGTGTCGCCCTTCTTCACCTTGTACGTGCGGTGGTGGTGGTGCGCGGCGGCCGGCTTCTTGGCGGCCGGGGCGGCGGTCTTGGCCGTCTCGGGGGCGGCGGCGTGCGCCGTGCCGGCCAGCGTCGCGCAGGACAGAGCGGCGAACGTGCCGACGACGACGGCTCCGCGCGCGGAGACCAGACGCTTTGCGAGCGAGCGGGTGCGGGCGTGCTTGGGCATTGCGGACCTCGTTCCAGTGATTGCCTGTCCGCAGACGCCGGCCCCCTCCTCCGTAATCCGACCCGCATTTCTTCTGCGGTGCGCTGCGGCGAGCACATTGGTATCAGTCCGAATTTGACGCCACAATTACCTGTTGTGCTAAGCGGGGTAGTAGACGGATTGCCCGGGCGGACGCGGCCGTCGCCGAACTCGGACGCGATTGCCGCGCTATTCGCGGGCCTTGGGGCGGGCCCGCGGCCACTATCGGGCGTAGTAAGTGACGTACGTCCTATGCCGCGCATCACGTCCCGCCGGGTTCCCGGTCGGCGGCCTTATCACATGAATAAGTCCTCAACTTCCTTAAGCTTTCATTTATCGCTTAGTGCCAGAAAACGGACAAGTCGCCTTTTTCGGGGGTGTCGGCACCGGCTCGGCCGCCCCGGACGCCGGGAGTTGGGCGGGGGGTTCGCCGGCGTACACCCGCCGCACAGCACACCAGGGGCAGAATCGGGCTGCTGAGCCACGTCAGCCCGCCACGCCAACTGAGCCCGCAACGCCCACAGGGAGAGTCGCTGTGCGTCTGAAAGCACTGCTCGCAGGGTCGTCCGCCGTCCTGACCTCGGCCGCCGTACTGGCCGCCGCCGGTCCCGCCCAGGCGCACGGGGGCCGGGGCCCCGGGTCCGGCGTACCGCCGCGCCCCGCGGCCTGCTCGGCGTCCGTCACGCTCGGCGGCTTCTCCGACGCGCTCGACAAGACCACCTTCGACGGCACCTTCGTCGGCAACTTCTCCGCGCTCGCCACCGACGCGCACGGCACGCTCGACGCGCTCTCGGACCGCTCCTCCCTCTTCACCCTCAGCGGCCACACCCTCGGCGACCTGCGGCCGGAGAAGGTCGTGCAGCTCGCCGACGACAAGGGGCAGCCGCTGGACTCCGAGGCGCTGGTCGTCGACCGGGACGGCACCCGGCTGATCACCTCCGAGGTCGAGCCGACGATCCGCCGCTACAGCCGGGACGGCGCCACGATCCTCGGCAGCCTGCCCGTGCCGCAGCCGCTCAAGGTCGCGCCCGCCGGCCGGGCGACCGGCAACCTGACCTTCGAGGGCCTGGCGCTCCAGCCCGGCGGCCGTACGCTCGTCGCCTCGATGGAGGGCGCGCTCACCGGCGACGACGCCACGACCGTGCGCTTCCAGACCTGGCAGCGCCTGGGCGGCGGTCGGAACTTCGCGCTCGGGGCGCAGTACGCGTACGACGTCGACACCGACGCGCACGGCACGATCCTGGGCGTCTCGGACATCGCCGCGACCGGCGACGGGCGGCTGCTGGTGCTGGAGCGCGGCTACACCTCCGGCGTCGGCAACACCGTACGGCTCTACCTCGCCGACCCCTCCCGCGCCACCGACGTCCGCAACGTCACGGACCTCACCGGGCAGCGCGGGGTGCGCACGATCCGCAAGACGCTGCTCGCCGACATCGGCGACTGCCCCTCGCGGGGCGCCACCGCCCACCAGCCGCAGCCCAACCCGCTGCTGGACAACATCGAGGGCATGGCCGTCACCGCGCACGCCCCCGGCGACCGGCTGCGGCTGCTCCTGGTGAGCGACGACAACCAGAGCGCCCAGCAGATCACCCGCTTCTACCAGCTCGACGTCCGGCTCCCCCGCCACTGACCCCCGCGCGCCCCGCGGGCCGCCGGCCGTCGCGCCCCACCACACCGCCCCCCAGGGGCTGTTGGAGCGATGGTCGCCGGCCCGCCACCGCGCGGCCTCGCGCAGTTCGTGCGGTCTTCCCAGGCTGTGGCCATGCTCACACGCAGAGACGTGCTTCGACTGATGAGTGTCTCCACGGGACTGGCCGCCTTCAGCGGCACCGAACTCCTCGCGCGCGCGGCAGCCGCCGCCCCGCCCGGGGTGCGCACCCGCGGGGCCAATGGGATCGAGCACGTGGTCGTGCTCATGATGGAGAACCGCTCCTTCGACCACTTCCTCGGCTGGCTGCCCGGCGCGGAC
Source organism: Actinacidiphila epipremni (assembly GCF_012034175.1). Taxonomy (GTDB): domain Bacteria; phylum Actinomycetota; class Actinomycetes; order Streptomycetales; family Streptomycetaceae; genus Actinacidiphila; species Actinacidiphila epipremni. The sequence continues at coordinate 220,305 of NZ_JAATEJ010000010.1, read as the reverse complement.
GGCCGCCAGGACCTGGTCTTCCCCGCCCCCGACGGCAAGCTCTACCCCAACTACCCGCTCGCGCCGGACTTCCAGGGCTGCGGCTACAGCGACCCCGACCACAGCTGGGAGGGCTTCCTCGTCCAGTCCCACGGCGGGCGGATGGACGGCTTCCTCCAGCGGCCCACCCTCGCCGAGCCCGTCCCGGGCCTGCCGCCCGCCGCCGCGAACACCTTCCCGGTCGGCTACTACACCAACCTCGACCGGCACCACCGCCGCAAGGCCGTGCCCGACCTGCCGGTCCTCGGCGCGCTGGCCGAGCACTACACGGTCCTCGACCGCTACTTCTGCTCGTTCGCGGGGGAGACCTTCCCCAACCGCTTCTACCAGCACGCGGCCCGCACCGACCGCGACCACAACTCCAACACTCTCTCCACGATGCCGACCATCTGGGACCAGCTCTCGCCGATCCCGAACGACCAGGGCATCCCCACCGGCGGCTACTTCTTCCGCGACTCGCCCTTCCTGGCGCTGTGGGGCACGAAATACTTCCCCTTCTGGCACCCCTTCGCCGACGGCGACACCGACGCGCTCGGCATCCCCGTCACCACGCCGTCCTTCCTGGACACGGTCGCGAGCGGGCAGCTGCCCAACGTCAGCTTCATCGACCCGGCCTTCGACGCCGAGGGCAACGGCACCTCCGCCGACGACCACCCCTTCGCGGACATCCGGCTCGGCGAGCGCTTCATCGCCGACACCTACCACGCGCTCGCCGACGCGGGGTATCTGGACAAGACGGTGCTCGTCATCACCTACGACGAGTGGGGCGGCTTCTACGACCACGTGCCGCCGCCGCGGGTCCGCGACGACACCGACCCGGCCGACGTCGACCACACCGGGGACGGCACGGAGCCGACCGAGGGCCGGCTGCAGCCCGACTACCGGCAGCTGGGCTTCCGGGTGCCGACCGTCGTGGTCTCCGACCGCGCCCCGAGCAAGGTCGTCCACCACGGCCCCTTCGAGCACGCGTCCACGCTGAAGATGATCGAGTCCACCTTCGGCCTGCGCGCGCTCACCGCCCGCGACGCCCACGCCGAGGACCTGGGCCAGGTCCTCCAGCACACCCCCCGCCGCCCGGTCCCGCACGGCGCGATCCCCCGCAGCAGCGACGTCCTCGGCCCGGTGAGCGACGCGGCGGCCATTTGCAGCGCCGCCAGCACCCCGTCGATCTCGCCCGACCCCGTCGGCACCCACCACGACGGCCACGGCCACGACCACCACCACCCCGGCCCGGTCAAGCCCCAGGTCAACGGCATGAACGCCTTCGGCCGCACCCTGCGCGCGCCCCACCGGCACTGACCCTGCGGCGGGCCCCGACCCCCGGGGCCCGCCCGGCACGCACCGCTCGCGGCCCGGTCAGCCGGCGACCGCCGCCAGGAGGCCCTCGAAGTCGTTGGCGCAGGGGCCGCAGGCGCGCAGGTGGGCCGTCACGCCCGGGAAGCGGGCCGCGGCGGAGGCGTCGGCCGTGAGGAGGTCGACGTAGATGTGGAGCACCTCCATCGCCTCCTCGCAGCCCACGTCGCGCGGGTCGGTGCGCAGGAAGCGGTCGAGCCGCGCGGCTGCCTCGTTCACCGCGCTCCTCCCTTCCGACCCGCTCACCGCTCGCCCGCCTTGCGGTCGAGGTGCCCCTGGGCGACGAGGCGGTCGCGCAGCTTGCGCCGCGCGTCGAAGACGGTCTTGTAGATCGCGTTGCGGTTGGTGTCCCACCGCGCCACCAGCGCGTCCAGCGGCACCCCGTCGACGACCACCGCGAGGAAGACCCGGCGCTGGTGGTCGGTCAGCACGTCGTCCACCGCCCGGCGCAGGGCGTGCGCCAGCTCGCGCCACTGCGGCTCCTGGGCCGGGTCGACGCCGAGGCGGTCCGGCAGCCGGTCCCAGTCCCGCGCGCCCAGCGCCTCGGCCGGGTTGCGCCAGAAGTGCCGGCCCAGCTTGGCGGACACCTCCAGGATCACGAACCGGTACGCCCAGGTCGTGAAGCGGCTCTCCCCGCGGAAGTCCGGCAGCTTGCGGGTGACGGCGAGCAGCGCGTCGGCCGCCGCCTGGTGCGCCAGGTCGTCCAGCTCCGGCCCGGTGACCCGGGTGTCGGAGCCCCGGCGGCGGCCCAGCTCGCTGCGGGCGATCCGCAGCAGCACGCCGTGCAGCCGGGTGCAGGCGTCCTCGCGGACCCGCTCGGACGGGTCGCCCAGCGCGGCCACCCACGCGGCGGACTCCCGGTCGAGCGGCCCCCGCGCCGGGTCGGACTCCGGGCCGAGCAGTCCACGTACCGGGTCGGACTCCGGGGCGAGCGGCCCCCGCACCGGGTCCGGCGACACCTCCACGGCGGGGCCGGCCGTGCCCGCGACGTCCCGCTGTCCCATGGCCGCGATGCTAACAGCGGCCCCACCGGCGGACCTCGCGCCGTGAGGGCCGCCCCGTGTGCCGTAAGAGTTGCGTCATGTAAGGGCCGGGCGCGCGCCGCCGCAGACGTAACGGCGGGGAAACCTCCCCGCCGCCCGCCTCCGCGGGCACCCTCCGGAAAGGGACGACCATGACCTCCCGACCCCTGCGCGCCGCCGGCCTCCTCGGCGCGGTCCTCGCCTCCGCCGTCAGCGGGGCGGTCCTCGCCACCCCGGCGAGCGCGCACTCCCCGCACCGCGGCGCCGCCGTCTTCGTTCAGACGGACAACCTCCGCGGCAACACCGTCGTGGCCTACGACCAGGCCGCCGACGGTTCGCTGCACCAGGCGGGTACGTACGCCACCGGCGGCCTCGGCGGGCAGCTGCCCGGCACCGGCCCGGACCACCTCGCCTCGCAGGGCGCCCTGGCGTACGACCGGGCGCACCACCTGCTCTACGCGGTCAACGCCGGCAGCGACACCCTCACCGTCTTCGCCGTGGACGGCGACCGGCTCGTCCGGCGGCAGGTCATCGCCTCCGGGGGCGGCTTCCCGGTCAGCGTGGCGGTCCACGGCAGCTCCGTCTACGTCCTGAACGCCGCGGACGGCGGCTCCGTCCAGGGATACGTCAGCCTCGCGGGCCGGCTGGTCGAGGTGGCGTCCTGGCACCGGGGGCTCGGCCTGCCCGCGGGCACGACCCCCGGCCAGGTGGGCGTGACGCCCGACGGCCGCCGGCTGGTGGTCACCACGAAGGTCGGCGACAGCATCGACGTCTTCCCGCTCGGCCTGCTCGGCCCCGCCGCCCGGCCCGCGGTGACGCGCACCCCGGGCCAGGGCCCGTTCGGCTTCACCTTCGACGCCGCCGGCCGGATCGTCGTCACCGAGAGCGCCACCAACTCCGTCGCCACCTTCGCCTTCGGCCGCGGCGCCACCCTCACCAAGGTCGCCGAGGCCGCCACCGGGCAGCAGGCCACCTGCTGGGTGATCGGCTCCGGCGACCACTTCTACGCCTCCAACGCCGGCAGCAGCACCCTCACCGGGCTGACCGAAGGCCGCCGCGGCTCCCTCACCGTCCTCGGCGACACCGGCACCGGCGCGGGCACCGTGGATGCGGCGGTCACCTCCGACGGGAGGTTCCTGCACGTCCAGACCGGTGTGGACGGGGGCGTCGACAGCTTCCGGATCAACCGCGACGGCTCGCTGACGAAGACCGGCACCGTCACCGTGCCCGGCGCCGCGGGCGGCGAGGGCATCGTCGCCGTCTGACCCGCGCGGCCGAGCCCCGGCGGATCCCGCCCGGCCGTACGGGCCGGGCGGGATCAGGCGCCGTCCCCGCGCGCCGGCGGATCCAGTGCCGCCCAGGTGCCCGGCGGCAGGTCGCGGGAGGCCCACCCGGCGGCCGACACCGCCTCCGCCGCGGTACGCGTGCCGGCCACGACGCAGGCCACCGCCGGGTGCCGCAGCGGGAAGCGGAGCGCGGCGTGCGGCAGGACCGTGCCGTGCTCCCGGCACACCCGGGCGAAGGCGCGGGCGCGCTCCAATACCGCGGCGGGCGCCCGGCCGTAGTCGTACGACGCGTCCTCGGGCGGCCACGGCCTGCTCAGCAGACCGGAGTTGAAGGGAGCGGCGGCCACGACGCCGATCCCGCGGGCGGCGCACAGGTCGAGCAGCGGCAGGGCGCTGCGGTCGGCCAGGGTCCAGCGGCCGGCCACCATCAGTACGTCGGCGCAGCCCTCTTCCGCGATACGGACCAGCGGCGCCACGCGGTTCATGCCCGCGCCGATCGCCCCGACGACCCCCTGATCCCGCAGCTCGGCGAGGGCGGGCAGCGCCTGCGCGAGGGCCTGGTCCATGTGGTCGTCCGGGTCGTGCACGTAGACGATGTCCACCCGGTCCAGGCGCAGCCGCCGCAGGCTCGCCTCCAGGCTGCGCAGTACGCCGTCGCGGGAGTAGTCGGGCCGCCGGGCCAGCGTGTCGGGCACGGCGAAGCCGCCCGCGGCCAGATCGGACCCGCGGGGCGACGGGTTGGGCACCAGCAGCCGGCCCACCTTCGTCGAGACGACGTAGTCGCGCCGCGGCCGGCCCGCCAGCGCCGCGCCCAACCGGCGTTCGGACAGGCCGAGTCCGTAGTGCGGGGCGGTGTCGAAGTAGCGGATGCCGCTCTCCCAGGCGGCATCGACGGCGGCCTTCGCATCGCCGTCCGGCACGGGGCGGTACAGATTGCCGAGCGGCGCCGCTCCGAAGCCGAGCGCGCCGACCGCGACACCGGTACGGCCGAGGGGGGTGCCGTGCACTACGCGGCGCCCGGTGCGGCTGTCATGGGTCTCCTTCATCGGCCAGCGGGGGAGTGGTGCGGGGGGCGAATGAATCCGACTCATTGCGCCGCGAGCACGATAGGCCGGGGTGGTTGGCGGCGCAATGTGCCGATCTGGCGCCGCCCTCACCTGCGTGGAGCACCCCCATCAGGTGTCATCGAGGCGAGCGGAAGCAAAATTGACCTGACTCTTCCCCGCGCGACATCCAAGTGTCATAGTGACGGCGCAAACGAGTCCGGTCGATCGAGCCGAGAGGGAGTGCCGCTGTGGCTGGCGCACACACAACCCGGTCCGCGGGAGCCGACGGCGCCGCCCCGTACCGTCCGGGGTACGAGGTGGTCGCCGAGCAGCTGCTGGTCCACATCGAGGAGCAGAACCTGCTGCCCGGGGACCGGCTGCCCACCGAGCAGGGCCTCGCGCAGATCCTGGGCGCCAGCCGCAACGTCACCCGGGAGGCGATCAAGGTGCTGGCCGCGATCGGCCGGCTGAGCGTACGGCGCGGCGCGGGCATCTTCGTGGCGGACGCACCCGCGGGCCCGGTCGACGACCGGCTCGCGCACTTCCAGCCCACGCGCATGGAACACGTCATGATGCTCATCGACTTCCGGCAGCTCATCGAGTCCGACACCGCCGACAAGGCGGCCCGGCTGGCCGCGCCCATCGAGGTGCGGGCCATCACCGAGAGCGCGCAGGCGTCGCTGGCCGCCGCGCTCGCCGACGACGTCTCCGCTTTCGCCACCGCGGACGAGGAGTTCCACAACCTGGTCGCGGTGGCCGCGCACAACGTGTTCCTCCGCTCCAGCATCACCACGATCCGCCGGCTGATGTCCCAGACCGACATCCTGCTCTTCCACGGTGACGTGCCCGGTTCGCTGGAGGTCGCCGGCCGCCAGCACCTCGCCATCGCCGAGGCCATCGCCTCGGGCGGCGCGCAGCAGGCCGCGGAACTGATGCAGGGGCATATCAACACCACCCGCCAGCAGGTCGAACGCAAGATCCGCGACCGGCTGTTCAACCTCGGCGGTACGCATACGGCCCCGCCCGCGAAGCCGCACCGGGTGCCGGACGAGGCCGCCCGGCAGCAACCCCCGCAGACCTCGGCCTCGTAGCCCGTACGGAGCACGTCCCCCCCGAGCTGCCCGCACAGACCCCACAGCTCGCCCCGCCCCGGCCCCGCGCGCCGCCCTCCCCGGCCGCGGGACGGCTACCTCTCGACGCCCTGACGCCCTGACGCCCTGACGCCCTGACGCGCGGCGCACGCCGCAACCGCCGCGAACCCCGCCCGCCGGGCCGGTGCGCCGCGTACCGCCCCATGGCCCCTGACCGCCGCGGGCACCGCATCGCACCGGCCCCCGTAGAGAAACGACACGCACGATGAGGATCACCCACGTCGAGGTCCACCGGATCGACGTCCCCCCGGCCGACCCGCCCTTCAGCTGGCGGCACGGCCTGGCCGGCAGCGCCCCGGTCGGCGACGGCGCGGTGCTGCACATAGGCACCGACGAAGGCGCCGAAGGAGTCGCGCTGTTCGCCCGGCCCGGCGCCGCCGCCACGCTCACCGACCTCGTCGACCGGGTCTTCCGCGACGAGCTGACCGGCGCCGACCCCTACCGGCGCGAGTGGATCTGGCACCGGATCTGGGAGCTCGACCGCATCCACGAACTGCCGCTGCCCACCCTCGGCCTGGTCGACACCGCCCTGTGGGACCTCGCCGGCCGCGCCCAGGGCATGCCGGTGTGGCAACTGCTCGGCGGCTTCCGCGAGTCGATCCCCGCCTACGCCTCCACGTCCACCTTCGCCACCACCGAGGAGTTCCTCGACGTCGCCGACCAGTGCCTGGCGCTCGGCTACGCCGGCATCAAGCTGCACGCCTGGGGCGACGCCCGCCGCGACGCCGCCCTGTGCGCGGCGCTGCGCGAGCACGTCGGCCCGGACGTACCGCTGATGTACGACGGTTCGGCCGGCTTCGACCTGCCCGACGCGATCCACCTCGGCAAGGCGCTCTCCGAGGCCGGCTACCTCTGGTACGAGGAGCCGATGCGCGAGTTCAGCGTCAGCGCCTACCGGCAGCTGGCCGAACGCGTCGACGTACCGCTGCTGGTCGCCGAGACCTCCGACGGCGTCCACATGAACTCCGCCGACTTCATCCGCGCCGGCGCCGCCACCTTCGGGGTGCGGGCCGGCACCACGCTGCGCGGCGGCATCACCGGCGCCATGCGCACCGCCCACCTCGCCGACGCCTTCCGGCTGCGCGCCGAGGTGCACGGCTCGGACCTGCCCAACCACCACCTGTGCATGGCCATTTCCAACACCACCTACTACGAGTCGCTGGTGACCGCCACGAAGGTCGTGCGCGAGCGCCATGTCGACGACCAGGGCCTCGTCCACGCGCCCACCGGGCCCGGCATCGCCCTGCCCCTCGACTTCGGTTACCCCAGCGCGCTGGCCCGCTTCGTCGAACAGCCCCGCTGACCGGCCGGAACCCGCCGCACCGCCGGGCACCACCCCCGACCCGCACCACGAAAGGCACCACCATGAAGACAGAGCTGTCTTCCGGCTCCAGATCCCCCCGCCGCGCCCCCCGCCCCCGCGCGGCCCGTACCGCGCTGGCCGCCACCGCCCTGGCCGCGGCGGCGGCGCTGCTGGCCGGCTGCGGCGCCAGCGCCGACACCACCAGCGGCTCGGCCGCCACGTCCGGGCACGCGCAGTTCACGCCCGCCGCACAGCAGGCCGGCTCGCAGATCACCGTGTGGGCCGACTCCACCCGGCTCCCCTCCGTGCAGGCGTACCAGAAGGCGCACCCGGACGTGAAGATGAAGATCGTCACGTACGACGGCGGCGCCGACGGCTCCACCTACCTCCAGACCAAGGTGCAGCTCTTCGACCGCACCGGCAGCGGCTGGCCCGACGTCGTGTTCGGCTCGCCCACCGACGTCACCTGGGCCTCGGCGCCCACCAAGCCCGGCGCGATCCCGTTCGCCGCCCCGCTGGACCAGAAGCTGGTCCCGGCCGCCACCCTGGACGGCTTCGCCAAGGGCTCCCTCGCGCCCTGCCGGTTCAACGGCCACACCTACTGCCTGCGCAACGACATCGCCCAGGTCGTGCTCTGGTACAACAAGACGCTCATGGACCAGTGGGGCTACCCCGTCCCCACCACCTGGGCGCAGTACCAGGCGCTCGGCGAGAAGGTCGCCAAGGAGCACCCCGGCTACCTCGTCGGCTCGGTCGGCGACACCAACTCCCAGGAGTCGTACTTCTGGTCCAGCCAGTGCCCCGCCTTCCAGGAGACCAGCCCCGGCACCCTGCGCGTCGCGCTCCAGGACCCGAACTGCACCCGGATGGCGAGCCTGCTGGACTCCCTGATCTCCGCGAAGGCGGTCAGCACCCAGGGCTTCTTCAGCCAGGGCTTCGCCAAAGACAGCGGCGACAAGGTGCTGATGGCCTACGGCCCGTCCTGGTACGGCCAGTACCTGTTCAAGACCGCCTTCAAGACCCCCGCCAAGCAGATGGCCGCAGCCGCCCCGCTCACCTGGCCCGGTGAGACCACCGCGGCCACCGGCAACGTCGGCGGCGGGGTGTGGATGGTCTCCGCGCACAGCAAGAACCTCGCGGCGTCCACCGACCTCGCCACCTGGCTGACCACCTCCGACGCCAACCAGGCCGCCGCCCCCACCTACCCCGCCTACGTCCCGGCCGCCAAGGCGTGGCTGGCCAACCCCGCCAACCGCGACTACTTCGCCGCCGACGTCAGCGGCCCCTTCCAGCAGGCCGCGGACGAGGTGTGGACCGGCTGGTCGAACACCAAGTTCTCCGACGCCACCGCCTGGTCCAGCGTCGTGCTGCCCGCGCTGACCGCCGGCAAGACGCTGACCTCCACCTTGCCCGCCTGGCAGAGCGCGATCAGCAACGAGGCCAAGGCCGACGGGTACCAGGTGACCGACAAGTGACGCTCGTGGACACCGCGCCCGTCGCCGCACCCGCCCGCCGTCGCGGCACCCCGCCGCGGCGGCGGGCCGCGGGCCCGGCCGGCTGGCTCTTCGCCGGCGGCTACACCGTGCTGCTGCTCGCCTTCGGCGTCTTCCCCACCTGCTACGCCTTCTACCTGGCCTTCACCAACGACCGCGGCCAGTTCACCGGGATCAACCAGTTCACCAAGGTCGCCCGCGACTACCGCTTCGGCCCCGCCTTCAGCCATGTGCTGGTCTACCTGGTGCTGTGGCTGGTTGCCCTGGTGGTGCTCACCGTGCTCGCCGCGGTGGTGCTGCGCAGCCGGGTGCGGCCGGGCTTGTCGGCGCTGCTGCGGTTCCTCTACTACATCCCCGGCGCGCTCGCCGGCGTCGCCAGTGTGCTGGTGTGGCTGTTCATGCTCGACCCGGACGTCAGCCCGGTCTCCCGGCTGCTGGACGCCCTCGGCCTGCACAGCTTCGCCGCCGTCCTCGCCCCCGGCAACCTTCCGGTGATCTTCGTGCTCATCGCGTTCTGGACCGGCGCGGGCGGCTGGATGGTGGTGATGTACGGGGCCCTGAACAACATCCCCGACGAGGTGCTGGAGGCCGCCCGGATGGACGGCGCCGGCCACTGGCGCACCGCCTGGCACATCCAGATCCCGATGATCCGCCAGTGGATCGCCTACATGACCATCCTGGCCTTCGCCGGCGGCACCCAGCTCTTCGTCGAGCCGCAACTGCTCCAGACCGCGAGCCTGGGACGGGTCAGCCCCACCTGGTCACCCAACCAGCTCGCCTACGTCTACGCCTTCCAGCAGGGCGACTTCAACGGCGCCGCCGCCATCTCGGTCTTCCTGCTGGCCCTCGGCCTGCTGTGCGCCGGGCTGCTGGTGGCCCGCACCAACATGTTCACGATCGAAGAGAAATGACGCCATGACCGCCACCGCCCCCGCACCGCGCCCGGCCGCCCGCCGCGCCACCCCGTCCGCGGCGGTCTCCGCCCTGGTCATCGGGGTCCTGCTGGCCGCGCTGCTGGTGTTCTTCGTGCTCCCGGTGATCTGGCTGCTGCTCGCGCCGACCAAGACCGCCGGCCAGATCGTGCACGACAACCCGCTGTCGTTCGGCTCCTTCCGGCACATCGGCACCGCCTGGCGTCATCTCTACGACTTCCAGGACCACGCGCTGCTGACGTGGCTGCGCAACTCCGCCGTCTACTCGCTCGGTTCGCTCGTGCTCACGCTCGCCACCAGCCTGCCGGCCGGCTACGCGCTCGCGCTGACCCGCTTCCGCGGCCGTACGACCCTGCTGGTCGCGACGCTCGTCACCATGATCATGCCGTCCGCGACGCTGGTGCTGCCGATCTTCCTGGAGCTCAACCGCTTCCACCTCATCGGCACCGTCTGGTCGGTGATCCTGCCGTTCTCGTTCTACCCGTTCGGCGTGTACCTGGTGTACATCTACTTCGCCACCAGCCTGCCGCGCGACCTGCTCGCCGCGGCCCGTATCGACGGCTGCACGCAGTGGCAGCTGTTCACCAGGATCGCGCTGCCGCTGGCCAGGCCCGTCGTCGGCCTGGTCGCCTTCTTCAGCTTCGTCGGCAACTGGAACAACTTCTTCCTGCCCTACCTGGTCCTGCCCAACAGCGACCAGTTCCCCATCCAGGTCGGCCTCAACCAGCTCCTGACGTCCACGCCGTCCTTCAACCCCGTGGCGGGCGCCGGCCTGAACATCACCATCCCCGAGCTGTCGCTGGCGATCATCGTGGCGATCCTGCCGGTGCTGGTGCTCTTCCTGTTCTCCCAGCGCACCCTCGTCTCCGGGATGCTCGCGGGAGCGACGAAGGAATGACCGCCCGATGACCCGCGCCGAACCCCGCGCCAGGACCTCGCCGCGGCCTCGCACATGAGCACGTCCCGACCGAACGAACACCGGAGCAACCGAGCCCAGGAGCCCCCCATGACCAGACCCGGACCGCGGCTGCGCGGTCTCACCGTGACCGCGGGCGCCGTCGCCGCCCTGCTCACCGGCTTCCTCACCGGCGGCGGTGCCGCCGCGTCCACCCCCGCACACCCGGCCCCGCGTACCACCACCTTCTCCGTCGCCCCCGACGGCCGCGGCTCGGCCTGCTCCCCGCACGACCCGTGCGCCCTGACCACCGCCCAGGCCAAGGTGCGTACCGCCAACCGCGGCGGCGGCGCCGACATCGATGTCGTGCTGGCCGACGGCACCTACCGCCTGGACCGCACCCTCGCCCTCGACGCCGCCAAGGGCGACGGCGCCCGCGCCGGCCACCACGTCACGTACCAAGCCGCGCCCGGCGCCCACCCCGTGCTCAGCGGCGGCGAGCGGATCGGCGGCTGGCAGCGGGGCCCGGACGGCGTCTGGCAGGCCCGCGTGCCGGCCGGCACCCGCACCCGGCAGCTGTACGTCGACGGCGTGCGCGCCGACATCGCCTCCGAGGCGGCCCCCGGCGGCCTCACCCAGACCGCGACCGGCTACACCACGGCCGACTCGACCATCGAGGGCTTCCACCACCTCTCCGACGTGGAGTTCGTCTACGACATCGGCTGGGTGCAGATACGCTGCCGGGTCGCCTCGGCCGCCGGCACCACCCTCACCATGGACGAGCCCTGCTTCCAGAACGCCCTCAACCGGCAGTACCCGGTCAGCACCGACGTCCTCGCCCAGATCCAGAACGCGAAGGAACTGCTGGACGACCCCGGCGAGTGGTATCTCGACGAGACCGCGCACACCGTCTACTACCGCCCCCGCGAAGGCCAGGACATGCGCACCGCGGACGTCGAGATCCCGCGCCTGCAGACCCTCGTCTCCGGCACCGGCACCGCCGCCCAGCCGCTGACCGGCGTCGCCTTCCGCGGCCTGTCCTTCGCGTACGCCGGCTGGACCGCGCCGGACGGCCCCGACGGCTTCGCCGAGACACAGGCCAACATGCGCTTCACCGGCGAGGACGCCTGGAAGTACCAGGGCACGTGCGAGAAGTTCTCCACCACCGACCCCGGCACCTGCCCCTACGGCGACTGGACCATGACCCCCGGCAACGTCGTCTTCGACCACGCCACCGCACTCAGCCTCACCGGCGACACCTTCACCCACCTCGGCGCCGCCGGCCTGCAACTCGGCCGGGCCGTCACCGGCGCGGACATCACCGGCAACGTCTTCACCGACATCTCCTCCAGCGGCATCGAGATCGGCAACGGATCCGACGCGGCCGACGCCGCCCTGCTGCCCTCCCACAACACCGTCGCCGACAACTGGATCCACCACATCGCCGTCGAATACACCGGCGGCGTCGGCATCTTCCAGGGCTACACCCGCTACGACACCCTCACCCACAACCAGATCGACGACGTCCCCTACAGCGGCATCAGCTCCAACTGGGGATGGGGCCGCGTCCCGGTCGTCAAAACCGCCGGCAACCGGATCACCGACAACCTCGTCGAGGACGCCATGCAGCAGCGCGGCGACGGCGGCGGCATCTACGTCCTCGGCCAGCAGGGCGACTCCTTCGCCGACGGCCTGCTGATCAGCGGCAACGTGGTCCGCTACGACGCCGGTTACGGCAACGGCATCTACACCGACGGCGGCAGCCAGTACGTCACCGAGACCGGCAACGCCGTCTACGGCAACGACACCGCCTCCTTCGGCGGCTGCCGCGAACCCGCCGCGCCCTACGGCGACTTCCGCTTCACCGGCAACTACTACGAATCCCTCACCCCCGGCTTCTCCTGCGGCGACCCCGACGACGCCACCCTCACCGGCAACACCCTGATCGGCCCGGACGGCAGCGGCGTCCCCGCATCCCTGCTGGCCGACGCAGGTCTGGAGCCGGCCTACGCGCACCTCGCCGCCGCCCCGGCCGGCCGCACCCCGGTCGACTACGCCCTGCACAAGCCCGTCCAGGCGCAGTACCTGGACGGCAGCACCGCCGCGCTCCAGCCCGGCTCGCAGGCCGCCTACGCCACCGACGGCGACCCCGCCACCGCCGCGCAGGCCACGAACCGGTACCTGTGGCAGCTCGTGGTGGACCTCCGGGCCGGCAGGCAGCTCGGCTGCGTGACCGTCACCATGCCGCGGTCGAACTTCGCGACCGCCTTCCACGTCGACACCTCCGCCGACGGCACGACCTGGACCACCGCCGGCACGGCGACCGGCACCGGCTGGGGCACCGTCCCCGTCACCTTCGCCACCCCGGTCACCGCCCGCTACCTGCGCGTCGTCGCCGACCACCCCGACCAGGGCGCCCAGCGCGGCAGCCAGATGGCCGTCGCCGAGGTCGGCGCGTACGGCGTCGGTACCGACCTCGCGCTGGGCAAGCCCACGCAGGCCCGCTACATGGACGGCACCCAGGCCCTCCTCCAGCCCGGCTCGCGCCCCACGTACGCCACCGACGGCGACCCGGCGACCTCGACGCAGGCCACCGCGCAGTTCCGCTGGATGCAGCAGATCGACCTCGGCCGCGCCACCTCGGTCGACGTGGTCTCGCTGCTCCAGCCGGACACCGCGTTCGCGACGCACTGGCACATCGACGTCTCGCTCGACGGCTGGACCTTCCGGACCGTCGCCCGGCACGACGACACCGCGGGCGGCCTGTCCGGCGTCCGGCTCGATTCCCCCGTCCTGGCCCGGTACGTCCGCGTCATCGCCGACCGGCCCGACAACGGGGCGCAGCTCGGCGGCCAGATGGCCCTGAGCGAGGTGGGCGTCTACGGCCTGACGCCGAACGGCTGAGCCCGCGGGAGGGCGGGGGCCGGGTCCGTGCGCCCGGAGCCCCGGCGGGTCGGCAGCCGCCCGACCCGCCGGGGCGGGCGGCTACTGGCCGTAGACGCCGAACTCCCAGAGGGAGTAGCCGTACGGGGTGCCGCGGGTGGTGCCGAGCAGGCGCACCCAGCGGCCGGTGCCGCTGACCGGGACCCAGACGTCACCGCCGTGGCCCGTGGTGGACGAGGCGACCGTCTGCCACTGGGACACGCCGTCGGGGGAGACCTGGATCTGGTAGGCGGCGGCGTACGCGGCCTCCCAGTCCAGCTCGACCTGGGTCAGCGTGCGGGTCTGGCCGAGGTCCACCGTCAGGGACTGCGGGTCGGCGGCGGCGCTGGCCCAGCGGGTGGTGCGGTTGCCGTCGGTCGCGTTGGCGGCGACCAGCGTGCTGCCGGCCTCGACGCTGCTGGCCTGGGTGGGGCGGCCGAGCGCGAGATTGACGCGGGGCGCGGTCGTGGGGGCGCCGAACAGGCTCAGCTGCACGGCGTTCGCGATGGCCTGCATCCCGGCGTCGTTGGGGTGCAGGTGGTCGCCGGCGTCGTAAGCCGGCAGGTACGCCTGCGGGTTGGCCGGGTCGTGGGTGGCGGCGTCCACGTCGTTGACGGCGTCGCAGCCGCTCGCCGGCGTACGCAAGTAGGCGTTGTACGCGGCCCGTTCGTCCTCGCGGCTCTGCGTCCAGCCGTTGGTGCCCTTGAACGGGGTGAGCGTCGAGCAGATGAAGGTGACGCCCTGGGCGTGGGCGGCGCCGACCAGTTGGCCGAGGGCGGACTGGATCTGGGCGAGGGACGGCGGGTTGGGGTTGAGCAGGTCGTTGACGACGTCGTCGCCGAAGATGACCCATTTCACGCCGGGTTGGTCCAGGACGTCGCGCTGGAAGCGGGTGGTGGCCTTCTGGCCGCCGCCGTCGAAGACCAGGCCGTTGCCGGAGATGCCCTCGTTGATCACGCCGACCGCCCGGCCGCTGTCCAGCAGGCGGTCGGAGAGCAGGTCGGGCCAGCGGTGGTAGGCCCCGAAGGTGGAGGAGATCGCGTCGGTGATCGAGGCGCCGAAGGCGACCACCGCGCCGGGCGAGGCGGGGTTCTGCACGTCGAGGCCGGCGAGGAAGTAGGTGCTGGTGTTGGTCTGGGCGCCGGAGAGCGCCGTGGCGCCGCTCTGGTCGCCGGGGGCGACGTAGTTCGTGACGTTCGCGGTCTGGTGCCAGGTCGACAGCGCGGACTGCGGCACGTAGAGGCTCACCGCGAGGTCGGCGTCCGCGGGCACGGTGAAGGCGGCGGCGTCGCTGACCGCGCTGCCGCCAGCCGGGATCGTCACCGACGAGGCGCCGCCGAAGGTGAGGGCGCGGTCGGTGGCGGGGTCGATGCCGCCGTTGGCGACCGGCATGGCCAGGTGCACGTCGGAGAGTGTCACCGGCGCGTTGCCGAAGGCGTTCGACAGGTGGATACGTGCGCCGGTGCCGCCGATGGTGCTGTGCACGACCTGCCGCAGCGTCTGCTGGGCGAACGTCGAGCCCGCGGACTGCATCGCGGTGCCCCAGGTGCCGACGGGCCCGGTGCTGCTGCCGCCGCCGGTGCTCGTGCCGTAGACGGCGAACTCCCAGAGGGAGTAGCCGTATTGGGTGGCGGGGGTGACGCCCTGCATGCGCACGTAGTGGGCGTTCTTGTTGACGGTGGCGGTTTCGGTGCCGCCGTGGCCGCTGGTGGTGGAGTAGGCGTCGGTCCAGTGGGTGGAGTCGTCGGAGACCTGGATCTTGTAGGCGCCGGCGTAGGCGGCCTCCCACGTCAGCGAGGTGGAGGAGACGGCGTATTCGCCGCCGAGGTCGACGTAGATCCAGGCGTTGTTGTCGTTGCTGTGGTCGCTGGACCAGCGGGTGGCGGTGTTGCCGTCGATCGCGTTGGCGGCGACGTAGCTGCCGTCCTGGTAGGAGGCGACGGCTCGGGCGCCGGGGTTGCGGGCCAGGTTGACGGGGGTGTCGGCGGCGTGGGACGCCGAGGTCTGGAGCGCCATCGCGAGCAGCAGGAAGAAGGTGACGGCGACGCCGGTCAGCCCTTTCCGGCGGCTGCCGGCTCGTAGGGGGTGCGGGGGGAGGGGGCGCATGGGGCTGGGCTCCTTCGGCTTAGTTTGATAATTAATCTATGTAAGTTGGGATCGTCGTGGGACCGCAACGGCCCGGCGGTCGTGCACCGTACCGGCGCCGCCGTGCCGCAGCAATACATCGGACCGAAGTGCCGCCCGCGTCCTGCGCTCCCGGCCGGAAGAGCCGGCAGAGCCAGGAGGTGGGAGCGGCAGACGAGTCGGGCTGTAGGCCGGGTTCTGTGACCCCGGGGGCCTCGCGGCGCCCCGGGCGACGGCCATCCATCTAGGGCTGCCGTTGCCGACAGCCTCATGCGGTCTACCCGCGGACTCGGGCGGGCAGCCCTCGAACGTCCGCGCGGGCGGTGCGCAGGCCTGCGCGCCGCCCTCCTGACCTTGCTCCGGGTGGGGTTTACCTAGCTGCCCAGGTCGCCCTGGGCACTGGTGGTCTCTTACACCACCGTTTCACCCTTACCGGGGAACGGATTCCCCGGCGGTCTGTTTTCTGTGGCACTTTCCCGCGGGTCACCCCGGGTGGCCGTTAGCCATCACCCTGCCCTGTGGAGCCCGGACCTTCCTCGGCGGGACCCTGAGGCCCCGACGCGACCGTCCGCCCGGCTCGTCTGCCGTACCCGCCATCGTAGTGGATCAGGCCGGCCGGGCGCGTACGCTGGCAGGCCGGGTTGGTCACGCGAGAGCGCATACGTCGGAGGAGAGAACGTGCTGGTCCTGCTGCCGCCGTCCGAGGGGAAGGCCACCGCCGTACGGGGGCGGCCGGTCGCGCTGGACGCGCTGTCGCTGCCGGGGCTCACCGGCGCCCGGGCGGCTGTCCTGGACGAGCTGGTCGCGCTGTGCGAGGGCGACCAGGACAAGGCCGCGGACGTGCTCGGCCTCACCCCCGGGCTGCGCGGCGAGGTCGCCAGGAACGCCGGGCTGCGCACCGCACCCGCGCTGCCCGCCGGGCGGCTCTACACCGGCGTGCTGTACGACGCGCTCGGCCTCGGCACCCTCGACGCCGCCGCCAAGCGGCGGGCCGGGCAGTCGCTGCTGGTCTTCTCGGGGCTGTGGGGCGCGGTGCGGCCCGCCGACCGCATCCCCGCCTACCGCTGCTCGATGACGGTACGGCTGCCGGGCGCGGGCGGGCTCGCCGCGTACTGGAAGCCGCACCTGGAGCGGGTCCTGCCGGAGCTGGCCGGCGGCGGGCTCGTACTGGACCTGCGCTCGTCCGCCTACGCCGCCGCGTGGCGGCCCCGCGGCGAACTGGCCGCGCGGACGGCGAGCGTGCGGGTGCTCCAGGTGAGCGTGGTCGACGGGGTGGAGCGGCGGCAGATCGTCTCGCACTTCAACAAGGCCACCAAGGGCCGGCTGGTCCGCGCCCTGCTCACCGCCGGCGCCAAGCCGCGCACCCCGCACGCGCTCGCCGCCGACCTGCGCGACCTCGGCTTCACCGTCGAGGAGGACGGGCCGCGACTGGACGTCCTCGTACGGGAGTTGTGAGCTTCCGCTTTCTGGTCTCTGCTTGCCGCTCTCCGCTTTACGCCGCGGGTTCCTTCGAGGGGGTACGGGCCCGTGCGCGCCGGGTGCGTTGCGCAGGGTGCAACAGGCGTTGCAGGGGGTGGACCGGGCGGTCAGGATAAGCGCATGGACTCCGTGTTCGGCCTCGCCCCCGTGATACCCGTCGTCGTCCTCGACGACGCCGACGACGCCGTGCCGCTCGCCCGCGCGCTGCTCGCCGGCGGGCTGCGGGCGATCGAGATCACGCTGCGTACGCCCGCCGCGCTGGACGCGATCCAGGCGGTCGCGCACGGCGTGCCGGACGCGGTCGTCGGGGCCGGGACGGTGCTCACGCCGGACCACGCGGCGGCGGCGTCGGCGGCCGGGGCGCGCTTCCTGGTCAGCCCCGGGTGGAGCGAGCGGCTGCTGGACGCGATGTGCGGGACCGGGCTGCCGTACCTGCCGGGCGCCTCGACCGCCTCGGAGGTGCTGAACCTGCTGGAGCGCGGCATCACCGACGTCAAGTTCTTCCCCGCGGAGGCCGCCGGCGGTGTGCCGTTCCTGCGCTCGCTCGCCTCGCCCTTCCCGCAGGTGCGGTTCTGCCCGACCGGCGGGATCGACGCGGGCCGCGCGCCCGGGTATCTGGCGCTGCCCAACGTGGCCTGCGTCGGCGGGAGTTGGATGATCCCCCAGGACCTGCTCGCCGCCCGTGACTGGGAGGGCGTCAGCGCGCTCGCCAAGGAAGCCGCGGCGCTGGGAAGTTGACCTCGGGGCCGCTCAGCGCGGCAGATGGGCCGTGGAGTTGAGGAAGCGGACGGAGGCGTTGCCGTCGGTGTAGTAGGCCACCGCCGACAGGGACGCGGGCGCCAGGTCCATCCGGAACAGCGCCTGGGGCGGCGCACCGAGCGCGAGCCGCAACAGCGTCTTGACCGGCGTGACATGGCTGACGACCAGGACGGTACGTCCGCGGTGCGCGGCGAGCAGCGCGTCACGGGCGGCGGCGACCCGGGCGGTGACCTCGGCGAAGCTTTCGCCGCCGGGCGGCGCGGCGGTCGGGTCGGCGAACCACGCGGCGAGCTGCGCCGGATACCGCTCACGTACCTCGGCGAAGGTCAGGCCCTCCCAGGCGCCGAACGCCGTCTCGCGCAGGTCCTGCGCCAACTCGACGGTGAGGCCGAGGCGTTCGGCCACGACGCCGGCGGTCTGCCGGCAGCGGGCGAGCGGCGAGGACACGACCGCCTCGACCGCTCCGACCGCGAGCAGGCCCGCCGTACCTGTACCCGTGCCCGTGCCCGTATCCGTGCCCGTATCCGGGACCGTGCCCGGGGCCGCGGCCAACGCGCGTGCCGCGCCCGCCGCTTGCTCCCGCCCGCGCTCCGACAGCGCCGGATCCGCCCCGCCGCTGCCGGAGAACCGCCGCCCGGCGGTGAGCGCGGTCTCCCCGTGCCGCAGCAGTACGAGCACGGTCGGCGCCCCGAGGTCGGGCGCCGCGCTCCCGCCGGAAGGGGCCGCGCCCGTACCGGCGTCGGACATGCTCAGAGGCCCGAGTCCGCCGTCCGGACCAGGATGCGGCGGCAGTTCTCGCACCGCACGACCTGGTTGGCCGGCGCCGCCCGCAGTTCGTTCAGCTCGGTGATGTTGAGCTCCAACCGGCAGCCCTCGCAGCGCTTCTGGTAGAGGCGGGCCGCGCCGACGCCGCCCTGCTGGGCGCGCAGCTTGTCGTAGAGCTTGATCAGGTCCTCGGGCACGTCCGCCGCCAACCGCTCGCGCTGCTGGGCGACTTCGAAGCCCTCCGCGTCGATGCCGGCCAGCGCCTCGGTCTTGCGGGCCTCGGCCGCCTGCACGGCGGCGCTCACCGTCGCGACCCGCTCGGCGAGTTCGGCGGCCCGGGCCTGCGCGGTCTCGCGGCGCTCCATGACGTCGAGGACGACGTCCTCCAGGTCGGACTGCCGCTTGGCCAGCGAGGCCAGTTCGCGCTGCACGTTCTCCAGGTCCTTCGCGCCGAGCGCCCCGGAGTCCAGCCGCTGCTGGTCGCGGGTGGCGCGCTGCCGCACCTGGTCGACGTCCTGCTCGGCCTTGGTCTGCTCGCGGGCGGTGTCGCTCTCCTCGGTCTGCGCGGCGACCAGCAGGTCGCGCAGCTGCGTGAGGTCGGCGCCGAGCTGTTCGAGCTCGGCGTGCTCGGGAAGGTTCCTGCGCTTGTGGTCCAGCTGCGCGATGCGCGCGTCGAGGGCCTGGACTTCGAGGAGGCGGATCTGGTCGGCGGGCTCGGCGTTCAGCGGGGGGCTCCTGGGCTGCTGGAAGGGACGGGAGAAGCGGAGGGTGCGTGCGCCGTCCACGGGTCGGTGACGGCGTACGAGACCTGGGTGCTCAGCGCCCAGCCGTACCGCTCGGCGAGCGCGTCCACCTCGCGGGCGGCCTGCGGGCACCACGGCCACTCGGTGGCCCAGTGCGCGGCATCGATCAGCGCCGGCGGGCCGGCCTCGCGGGCCTCGGAGGCGGGGTGGTGGCGCAGGTCGGCGGTCAGGTACGCGTCCACGCCCGCCGCCCTGACCTGCGCGAAGAGGCTGTCGCCCGAGCCGCCGCACACCGCGACGCGGCGGATCGGGGCGGCCGGGTCGCCGGCCACCCGCAGGCCGGTCGCGGTCGCGGGCAGCCCGCGCGCGGCCTGCCCGGCGAACTCGGCGAGGCTCAGCGGCTCCTCCAGCACGCCGATCCTGCCGAGCCCGCGGCGCCCCGCGGGGTCGGCCGGGTCCGGCACGAGCGGCCCGGTGACCCGCAGCCCCACCGCCGCGGCGAGCGCGTCGGAGACGCCGGGGTCGGCGCGGTCGGCGTTGGTGTGGGCCACGTAGAGGGCGACGCCGCCCCGGATCAGGTCGTGCACGACCCGGCCCTTGAAGCCGGCCGGGCCGACCGGCGCGACCGTGGTCGTACCGCGCAGATACAGCGGGTGGTGCGTGACGAGGAGCCCGGCGCCGGCGGCGACCGCCTCGTCCACGACCTCCTGCACCGGGTCCACGGCGAAGACGACCCGGGAGACCTCGGCCGCCGGGTCGCCGCACACCAGCCCCACGGCGTCCCAGCTCTCGGCCAGGGCGGGGGGCCACAGGGCGTCGAGGGCGTCGATGAGGTCGGATAGACGTGGCACGTCTACGAAGATTACCCGCCGCGGGCGCCGCACCGTCCCGCCCGGGTCCGCCCGGGGTCCGCCCGGGGTCCGCACGGGTTCCACTCGGGGTCCGCACGGTCCCGCGCTGTCCCGTGGGGGCGGCCCCGGTCGGGTCGGGGCACGAGCTCAGCCGGGACCGGGGGCGCGGGAGGCGGCCGGGCGTCGTTGAGCCCGGACGAGATCCTTGGGCGAGCCCGGCCCCACGGACAGGAACGCTCGGCCCCGCCCCCTGCCGGCGAGCACAACCGGCCCGCGCCGCGCGGGGGAATCGCGGAAAGCGACACCCTTACGTGTGAACTGCACCCTCTCGCGTTGATCGTCCGGAAGTACGAAACCTACGGTCGGAGGCGGAGGAGGTCGATTCGTATGACCGTCAGTGCAGTGAGCGCCGTCAACGCGGTGGGTGTGGCCGGCGCGAGGGGTGCGGGGGGTGTGCTCGGGGCCGCGGGAGGCGTACCGCGCACGGTCGTGCGCCGGACGGGCTTCACGATCACGGCGGACGGGGCGTATGCGGCGTGCCTCGCGGAGATCGTCGGGGACGGGGGCGGGGTGACGGGCTCCCCGGGCGGCTCGCCGGCGGGCGGCGCGGGTGGCTCGGGCGGCGGCTCGCCGACAGGCGGCTCGGGTGGCGTGACGGCCGGCCGTACGGGTGGCGTGACGGAGGGCGTCCCGGACGGCGTCCCGGGCGGCTCCCCGGAGGCCGGGTCGGGTACCGCCAGGGGGCTGCTCGCCGAGCGCTGGACGCTCTCCGGGCCCGAGCCCTACGCCGTACCGCTGCCCGGGCCGCAGCCCGAGGAGCCCGGTACGCAGGTGCTGCCGCTGGCCGACGGCCGGGTCCTCATCCGGCGCCGGGTCGCCGACCGCTACGACCTCGCGCTCCTCTACCCCTCCGGCCCGGACACCGGCGAGCTGCCCGTCGGCTCGCTGACCGGCGACGACGTACGGCTGCTGCCGCCGGCCCCGACCGCCGCGCCGGTCGCGTACGCCCTCGCGTACGAGGCGCAGGCGTGCCGTACGGACATCTGGCGCGTGCACGGAGCGGCGGCGCCGGAGCTGGTCATGACGGTGCCGGGCCGCTGCACGGGCGGCGTCTGGCTCGACCGGTCCGGGCGGCTGCTCGCCCTCGACCGCGAACTGGCCGGGCGTACGAAGGCGGTCGCCGCCGACCTGCACACCGGCCGCACCAGCCCGCTGCTCCAGATCACCGACGAGAGCGACGACCGGCTGCTGCTCGCCGAACCCGACAGCGGCCTGCTCCTGCTGCGCAGTGACGCGCCGGGCGAGTCCCGGCTCGGCTGGGGCGTGCTCGGCAGCCACCGCCCCGTCCGCTTCCCCGACGCGCTGCGCGTGCCCGGCGTCCAACTCACCCCGGTGGCCGCGCAGCCCGGCCAGATCCTCACGCCCGAGGCGTCCGTCATCGCCTTCCGCGCCGAAGTGCCGGGCGGCGCCGAGTCATTGGCCCTGTGGCGCCCCGGCGACCGCCGACTGCACTGGCGGGCCTCGCCGTTGGGCTGGCTGGGGGCGGCGGGCATGTGGCTGCCGGGGGATGAGCTGCGGCTGCCGTACGCAAGTGGCTCCGCCGGTCAACCGGCCCGCGCCGAGGGCGACTTCACGTGCGGGCTGGCCGCGTACGAGCCGCCGGCGACGTGGCCGGAACGCACACCGATGCGCTCGGCCGGTGCGCCGGCGTGGTCGTCGGCCGGGTCGTACGGCGCGGGTTCTTACGCTCCCGGCGCTGGTACGAGCTCGTACCCCCCGGGCGCCGGTACAGGCCCGTACGCGGCCAGTGCGGGGGCGGGTTTCTACGCCCCGGGCGCCGGTGACCGGATGGTGAGCCGTCCGGGCGCCGCCGCCGGGGAGCGGGTGCGGGCGGCGCTGCCCGCGGGGCGGGCGGTGCGGCGGGCGCTGACCGTACTGCCGCTCCAGCAAGCGCCCCTGGCCGCGGCGCCCGCGATATGAGCCGCGCCCTGGTGGCGCCGGCGGCCGACCCGGCGCGCTGGGCGCCGCACCCGCCGGAGGCGGTACGCCGGGTGCAGTGGGGCGCGGGCACGGGAGTGGGCGCGGCGGGCGAACCCCGGCCCGTCACGGCAGGTCCCGAGGCCGCGCCGGTGCGGTCGCCGAACGGGTGGACCCCGGTGCGGGGCGCGGAACGGACGTGGTTAGAATCACCACTCGCCGTTGCGCACCGGGGGACGCAACGTGAGCACGCGTGGTCGCTGCTCGCCCGCTTCCGGCGCCGTCGCCACACCACGGGGAGTACGAAGTTGTCCGACGCCAGCGCGTCCACCACCGCCGACCGCAACGCCGAGCCGCCCGCCGGCCGCCACCGCGGCCCCGCCTCTCCGGAGCCCCCGGAGTCCGACCCGGCGCCCTCGGCCGGCCGGCACCGCCGCCCCAAGGCCGGCTGAACGCACCGCCACGTCAACCCTCTTCGGGTACGAAGTCGGCCGGCGCGAAGGTGAAGGCGACGTACTCGCGCCCGTCCACCTCGAAGCCGGCGGCCTCGGTCATCCCGTAGTGCCGGTGCACCGCCAGCGAGCGCGTATTGGCGGTCTCGACGAACGCGACGCCGAGGTCGTAGTCGCCCCGGAGGGCGCGGCACAGCGCGGTGAGCAGCCGCGTGAGCACCCCGCGCCCCTGGAACCGCTCATCGACGACGGCGGGCCCGTAATGGAAGAGCCGCCCCAACTCCCGCCTACCCGCGGCCTCCTTGACCACCTCGACGGCCACCGTCGCCGGATGCCCCGGCGGCAGCACCCCCGGCTCGCTCGTCCCTGCGAACCCGGCGAGCTCCCCACCGTCCACGGCCACGAACACCCCCGGCCCTTGCTCGAACCGCTCCAGCACCTCCCCGGTCATCCGCCCCTGCACAAACCCCCGCCGCCCCCGCTCCTCCGCACTGAGCCCCTCCCCCCGCGCGGCATCCATCAGCCCCAGAATCGCCGCACGGTCTCCACCCCGGGACTTGCGCACCTCGATCGTCATACGCAAGACCCTACGCAGCCCGCCGGCAAGAAACCGGGAGGCCGGGCTCGCCGCCCGGCCTCCCCTTGCGCCCTGAGGGTCTGAGGGTGCCGCCGGTCAGCGGGAGAAGTAGCCGCTGCAGTCGATGACGAGGTCCAGGGTGCCGTTGCTGTGGTTGTCGACGCTGATTTCGCTGCCGGCACTGGTCGGTGTGAGGGCGAGGTTGGCGTTGATGGCGCCGGCGGCCCAGTCGAGGTTGGACGTGTTGTTGGCGGCGGTGCCGGCGGGGTATGCGTCGGCGTGGCCGGCGGCGGTGGCTGTTGCCTCGGTGAGCATGAGGGCGAGGGTCGGGGTGGTGGCTGTGGTGATCTGCTGCACGTCTGCTTGGGCCAGGGTGTAGGTGGTGTAGGCGGGGATGGGCTGCCCGGTGCCGCCGGTGCCGTTGCGGGTGTCGACCAGGCGGGTGGGGTTGACGGGGTGGTAGGTCTGGCCGTCGGTGGCGTCGGTGTAGTAGCCGGCGATGTCGACGAGGACCGCCGTGGCGCTGTGGTGGTTGCTGATGGTGATGGTGCCGCTCGTGCCGATGGGTGTGTCGGCTGCCATGGACGCCAGCGCGCTGGAGGTGTCGTAGCTCAGGCTCGTGGCAGCTGCCGGTGCGGCCCCGGTGGCGTAGGCCTGGAGGTATCCGCTGCCGGTGGCGTCGGCGGTGGTGAGGTTGATGGCCACGGCGGCGGCGTCGGACGGGACACCGTCGACACCGGCGATCGTGAGGGTGAAGGTGGAGTCGCCCGGTACGGTGCCGGTGGAGGTGAGGTTGGTGTTGGCGGTGCTGGTGCGGGTGTCCAGGGCGCGGGTCGCGGGGGCCAGCGGGGTGTAGGTCTGGTTGCCGGGCAGGGCGGGGTCGGTGGTGAAGTATCCGGTCATGTCGACGACCAGGGCGATTGCACTGCCGTGGGTGAACAGGTCGATCTTGCCGTCGGCGCCGACGGGGACGATCTGGTAGCCGGTGGTGGTGCTGGCCGCTGTGAAGTTGGTCGATGAGGTGATGGGGCGCTGGGAACTGTCGGCGTAGGCGGTGACGTAGCCGCTGGCGGTCTGGTTGACCGCGGTGACGTCGATGGCGACGGCGGTGACCGAGGACGGGACGGTGACCGGAGTCCCGGCGGTGGAAGTGACGGTGTCTCCGGCGATGCGCAGGCTCGTCACCGAATCGGCGGCAATGGTGGCGGTGCCGGCGGTGACGCCGCTGGTGTTGGCCAGGCCGCTGGCGTAGCGGGTGTCCAGGATCCGCGTCGAGGTGATGGCCTGGTGGTACGAGGCCGGTGTGGACGCCTGGGTGGGAGGTATGGCGGCGCCCGTCCAGGTCTGTATGTCGGAAAGGTGACCGCTGAAGTAACCCGTGGGGGAGGCACCGTTGTTCTGGTTGGCGCCGACGACGAAGTTCCCGGCGGCGCCGGTGCTCGGGGCGGTGTGGCCACCGGTGGCGACGAACACCTCGTCGACGTAGAGGTTCATGACCTTGACGGCCTTGTCGTAGGTGGCGGTCAGGTGCGTCCACGTGCCCAGGTGGACGGCGCCGCCGGTGACGGTGTCGTAGGTGCCGGCGGTGCCCGCACCACTGTTGAGGCTGAACTGCCAGCCTGCCGCTGTCGGGATGAGCTTGATCCCGGAGTAGGTGCCTCCGTTCTGGGAGAACACCGCGCCGCCCAGCGTGGTGGGCTCGGCCCACACCGACACCGTCAGGCTGCCGGTGAGATCGACGGCCTTGCCGGCCGTCTGCAGGTAGGCGGTGCCGTTCAGTTGCAGGTCGGGGTCGAAGAGGTCCCCACTGTCCCAGGTGACACCGGCACCGGCGTTCGGGGAAGCGGTCAGCGGCAGCGCCGGTGTTCCGGTCCCGTCAGCGGCATTCGTGGCGTTGCCGTCCGTGGCGTCGTCCAGTCGCCACTCGTGGGTGCCGGTCGCGACCTTCTGAGGTGCTTGCGTGGTTATTTTCGGGGGCGTGATGCCCAGGTCGAGCAGATCGGCGGTCACGTTGCCGACCGCGTCCGTCTGCCAGAGGTCCGGCGTTCCGTCGTGGTTGAGGTCCGCTGCCTGCAGGAGGGCGGAGGAGGTGCTCATGCCCAGCGAGACCGCCGTTGCGGGATTCCCCTGGGCGAGGTCCGTCAGATCGTCCGGGCTGTAGTAGTAGACGGGGCCGCCTGTGCCGCTGCGGGCGAAAAGGGCGGGCAGTCCGTGGACGAGGCTGGTGGTGATCTGCCATCCGGTCCAGTCGCCGCCATCGGCGGGATTGGAGGCCGTGATCGGTTGAGCGTCCTCGACACCGACGAAGGTGCCGGGCTGGGCGAAGGACGCCTCGTAGGAGAGCGTTCCGTCGATGATCAGCAGGAGGTCCGGGTAGCCGGAGAAGTCGCCGCCGTTGACGGCCGCGTTGAACCCGCCGCCGTTGGCCACGGCGTCGGCGGTGAGCCCGGTGATGGGGTCGGTGAAGGCCAAGGGGTCGATGTCGGCCTGATGACCGCTGGCGGGTGAGAGGGCGGAGCCGTCGCCGTTGCCGTAGAGGACCCAGCCCGCCCCCGTGGCCGGGTTGTAGTCCAGGACGTCGTTGAAACCGTTGCCGGTGGCGAAGTGGCCGGTGACGGCTTGGGTGCCGACCCAGTCGGTGGTCGAGCCGGGATCGGAGACGCCGGTGCCCTGGGCGCCGATCTGGGAGGCCGCCGTGACGATCTGGCCGTTGGGCGCTCCGTGCGCGAGCCAGAGGCCGGGCGGGAGCTGGGCCTGACCGCCCACGAGCGTCAGGTCGGGAACGCCGTCGCCGGTCAGGTCACCGTCCGGGGCTGTTGCGGCGGCGGACGCGTTGATCACGCAGGTTGCCGTGTCGCCGATGTTGCCGCCGGGGGAGACCGATGTGACGTTCAGGATGTTCGTGCCGCGGGTGGGCTTGATCGTCACGTCGGGGGTCTTGGCGGAGACGGGCGCGGCGCCGTTGAGCTGGTAGAGGTAGTGGTCGGGTGTTGTCCCCTTGCTGTTGGGGACCAGGGTGAAGTTGGCTGCGGTGCCGACCTGGTAGTTCGCCGCCGACTCGCTGCAGTCGGTGCCCACGGCGTCGTTGACGGTGGGGGCGCCGGGCCTGGTGGGGTCGAAGGTGAACTGGCAGGTGGTGGATGGCGCGGAGGTGTAGCTGCCGTCGCTGGCAGTCAGGTTCCAGGACAGGCCGGTGGTCGTGGTGGTGCCGAGCCAGCTTTCGAGGTTGGCCTTGGTCAGCGTGTAGGCGGCCTTGGTGCCGGAAACGGCGTTGACGGTCTTGGTGGTGACGGTTGCACCGCCGGACGTTCGGGTGACCTTGAACGTCGCGCTGAGGGTGCCGCCTTCGGGGTCGCTGACGCCTGCGTAGAGGGTGATGTCGCCGTCGCCCATGACCCCGCCGGTGCAGGCACGTGCCGGGGAAGTCGTGAGACCTGTGGGCGTGGCCGGCTTGTGGTCGTAGGTGGTGGTCATCGTCATGGTGGAAGGGTCGAACTTCTTCCACTGGTCCTTGTCACCGTCGTCACCTGCCCTGAGGCCCAGGGTGATGGAGGAGGCGGGACTGTTGGCGATGGCCTGCATGGCGGTGTGGGTGTCCCAGCCGACCGAGGCGGCCGGGCAGGAGGAGGACCAGCCGTGGGCGACGGTCTGGGTGTCGACCTTGGTCTTCCACGCCGGTTCGTTGTCCCAGGTGGTGGCCGAGGAGATCGCGCCGGTCGTCCACAGCTCCACCGGCTCCGCGGTGCACGAGGCGGAGTGGATCTCCGTGGCGTAGAAGTGCGTGCGGGTGGGGTCGATGGTGGCGCCGTAGATTCTGCTGTCGACGCTCATCCGCGCGAAGGCATGCGCCTTGTAGTACGGCGAGTCCCAGCCGTTGTAGCCGACCCTGACTCCCTCGGAGTCCTTGGTCTTCCAGAAGCTGGAGCTGTGGTAGTACGACGAGGTGTAGGTCCAGCCCTGTACCGAGCCGCCGGCGGCGTAGGACGGGTCGATGTAGACGGGGTAGACCGTGGAGCCGCCGCTCAGCAGAGCCGCGTCGGGAGTCAGCGCCATCGTCCCCGAGGCCGTGCCCGGCCCTGCGCTGTCGGTGTAGACGGCCTTGACCGGTGCGACATGCGCGCCGGCGCCCGGGCTCAGGCTGGTGGACGCTACCTGGACGCCGGAGCCGGACGGCTCCTCGGTATCGCCCTGCGTGATCGCGGCTCGCGTTTGCGCGGAGCCGCCGGCGTCTGCGGTGGCGGAGTCCCACATGATGGGCGCGGGGGCGGAAAAGACGGTACGGCCGAGGGTGTCGGTGGCCGTGAAGTTGCCCGCCGCGTCGGTGGCCGGGGTGACCCCGTTCGTCTGGGTGGCGAACGTCAGTTTCCTGAGGGCCGGGTCGGCGGCAGCCGAGGCGTTCTTGACGACCAGTGTCTCGGAGAAGCCGCCCTGGTCGTCCGCGGTGACGGTGAGGTCGACCCCGGGCAGGACATCGGCGTAGGTGGCGGTCGGGCCCGACAGGGACGGCGCGGGCAGGACGCCGATCGCGTCAGGAAGCGTCAGCGACAGGGTGCGTGCGCCGTCTTTCATCACCGCGAGGGTCCTCGACCCGCTGCCGGGCAGAGTCAGCGTGCCGGTGGTCAGTGCGGGGGAGACGGAGCCGTCCGCGCGGCGGACCAGCGTGGCGTCCAGCGGCTTCCACATACCGTCGGCGTACTTGCGTACCGGTGCGGCGTTCTGGGTCAGGGTGAAGGTGCCGTCAGGGTTGGCCGACTCGACTTCCGTGGGCGTGGTGGCCGCCTCGACGCTGACGGCCTTGCCTGTGGCGGTGGCCCGGGCAGAGGCTTCGGCCTCGCTCACCGGGGTTCTGGACGTGTCCTGCCCCACTGCAGCTGGCGCAGAGGCACCAGCTGCATGAGCAGGCTCGGCCAAAGCCGTCAGTGACAGCGCGCCGAGCGCGGTAGCGAGCAAGGCCGCCGCAGCGCGCCGAGTCCGAGCGGGTCTCACAGCGTTTCTCTCCCCGGGTTCCGCATCGTGGCCCTGCGAACGGGACGATGTGTGTGGCAACTACCGGCAGAGCATCCCTTGGACCTCGCGGTTCGGTCGAGACCGGGTTGCGGCAACCCGAGGCCCCGAAGGAGGAGATGGAGAGTGTGTGCCCAGATTCATCACAATTCTTTCATAGGTTCTTTGCGTAATCATTACATTTCGATGTTCTGACATTCCGGATATGAAGATCTCGGCCTGGCCTTCGTTGTCGTGCGATAGTCAACGTCGCTTCACCGGTCAGACGTCTGCCGGTAGCTCGTCGTGCCTGCTCGCAGGCTGGTTTGAGAGATGGGACCGGTGTAGTCCATGGCTCGGGTTGCATGGTTCGGCCGCGGCTTTCGCCCTGTCCGCAGGCACCGCCGCTGGATAGGCGTAGTCGGGGCGCTCACGCTCACCGCGTCGCTGGCCGGCGCCAACCCGGCGCTCGCCGGCCCGGCTCATGCGGGCCCACCGCCCGTTCACGACGTCACTCCCGTCAAGGACGTGACGACGGTGAAGGTCAAGAAGATCCAGGTCGAGGACCAGACCAAGAGGGCGTTCCACGCAGCCCCGGCCCGGTGGCCTGCTGCCGTAGTTGCCACCACCGCCCTCACTGCCCCTGCGGGCAAGCAGCCAGGCGCCAAAGCCGGCGCAGCAGGAACGCCGCTGTGGGCCCGGACGGTTGCCCCCAAGAAGGGCAGCTACACAGGGCCCAGCAGCCTCAACGTCACGATGCTCGCGCACCAGGACGCGACGGACCTCGGACTCGACGGCGTGGTCTTCACGGTCGGAGCCGCGGCGGGCGGGACCGGCCCCGTCCAGATCGGGCTGAACACCGCTTCGTTCGTGCAGGCCGCCGGGGGCAACTACGCCTCCCGTCTGCA
This sequence comes from Actinacidiphila epipremni, assembly GCF_012034175.1. Lineage (GTDB taxonomy): Bacteria > Actinomycetota > Actinomycetes > Streptomycetales > Streptomycetaceae > Actinacidiphila > Actinacidiphila epipremni. The sequence continues at coordinate 191,245 of NZ_JAATEJ010000010.1, read as the reverse complement.
CCTGGTCCAGCTTCCGGCCTGCGCCCTGACCACACCGCAGCTGCCGGCGTGCCGTACCCAGACGCCGCTGGCCACCACTCACGACAGCGCGACGGACCTGTCGACCACGCTGAACCTCACCCGGCCCGGCACGACGAGCCCGACACGTACCTTTGCGCCGGCCCCGACTGCGTCGTCCTCCGCGCAGGACACTTTCGCCGCGGCGACTGTGCTGGCGGCTACCGCGTCCACGGACAGCGGCGCGGGCACGTACTCGGCGACGTCGCTCAAGCCTTCGGGCTCATGGTCGTCCGGTGGCTCGTCCGGCTCGTTCTCCTACAGCTACCCGATCGACCTGCCCGGCTCCTCGGGCTCCTTGCAGCCCTCGGCGGACCTGAGCTACAACTCCGGCTCGGTCGACGGCCAGACCGCCTCCACGCAGGCCCAGGCGTCCTGGGCCGGTGATGGCTGGAGCACCCCGGACTCGTTCATCGAGCAGACCTTCACCTCCTGCGCCGACGACCCGGAAGGTACGGCCTCGCCCGTCGCCACCGGTGACAACTGCTACGCCGGCCCGCTGCTGACGCTGTCGCTGAACGGGTCCTCCACCTCGCTGGTCAAGGACGACACCACCGGCGACTGGAAACCGGCAGCCGACAACGGCGAGGTGGTCAAGCACGTCACCAACTCCGGCAACGGCAGCGGCACCTACAACACCGACTACTGGACCGTCACCGAACGCAACGGCGACACCTACCAGTTCGGCCGCAACCAGCTCCCGGGCTGGACTTCGGGCAAGCCGACCACCAACTCGGTCGACACCGAGCCGGTGTACTCCGCCCATTCCGGCGACCCCTGCTACGACTCGGCGGGCTTCACCTCGTCGGTGTGCACGATGGCCTACCGCTGGCACCTGGACTACGTCACCGACACCCACGGCGAAGCGATGGCGTACTACTACCACCAGGACACCAACTACTACGGCGAGGACAAGGGCGCCCACGACGTCTCCTACGTCCGTGACTCCTACCTGACCCGGATCGACTACGGCTTCCGCGACGGCGGCGCCTACGGCACCGTCCCGGACCAGGTCGTCTTCACCTCCGACAAGCGCTGCACCCTGGCCACCTGCGACGCCTTGTCCACCACCACCGCCCCCACCCAGTACCCCGACGTGCCCTACGACCTGGTGTGCGTGCAAGGCACCGACTGCGACCAGCAGTCACCGTCGTTCTTCTCCACCGCCCGCCTGGCGTCGATCACCACCAAGCAGTGGTCCGCGACCGCGAACGACCACCTGCCGGTGGACACCTACACCCTCCACGAGACCGAGCCGGCGACCGGCGACGGCAACTCCCCGACGCTGTGGCTGTCCTCGATCTCGCACACCGGCAACCACGCCTCCCCGGGCGGCCCGGCGAACACGGTCACACTTCCCGACGTCAAGTTCACCGGCATCGACCTGCAGAACCGGGTCGACACCTCCTCCTTCCCGGGCCTGTACCGCTACCGGATCTCGTCGGTCACCAACGAGATGGGCGGCATCACCGCGGTCACCTACGGCCTTCCCGAGCCGTGCACCGCCACTTACGTCGCGAGCGCCAGTCCGTCGTCCAACGCCAAGTCCTGCTACCCGGTGAGTTGGACCCCGAAGGACTACACCGCACCGATCACCGACTGGTTCGAGAAGTACGCCGCCACCAAGATCGTGCAGACCGACATCACCGGCGGTGCGGTCGCCCAGGAGACCGACTACGACTACACCGGCGGCGCGGCCTGGCACTACGACGACAACGAGGTCGTCAAGGCCAAGTACCGCACCTGGGGCCAGTTCCGCGGATACGGCACCGTCACGACGCGCACCGGCGACGGCACCAACGACGCGCAGACCAAGTCCGTCACCACGTACTACCGCGGCATGGACGGCGACTGGCTGTCCTCCACCTCGACCCGCTCGGTCACGCTCACCGACTCCCAGGGCGGCCAGCACACCGACAGCGACCAGCTCGCCGGCAACACCCTGGAGACCACGAACTACCTCGGTGACGGCGGCGCGGTCAACGACTCCACCGTCACCTCCTACTGGATCTCCGCCGCAACCGCCACCCGGGCGAGGACCGGCGTTCCGGACCTGACCGCCCACGCGGTCCAGGCCGCCGAGACCTGGGCCCGCCAGGCACTCACCGACGGCGGCACGACCCACTGGCGGTACACCGAGACCGACACCACCTACGACGCCAGTCCCTCCAGCGCCACCTTCGCGTTCCCCACTCACGTCTACACGCACACCGTCCCCGCCCAGGCGGACTACGACCGGTGTACGTCCACCACTTACGCACCGGCCAACACCGCGAAGAACCTTGTCGGCCTGGTCTCCTTCGAGGAAACGGACTCGGTCGCCTGCTCCGGCTTCACCGAGAACAGCACCGCCACCGTCCCGAAGACCCTCAACTCACTGAGCGCACCGGCCTCCGTGAACCGACCCGCCCAGGTCGTCTCGGCCGCCCAGAACTTCTACGACGACCCCACCTTCTCCACCACCTTCCCGCAGGCTGCCGCGCCCACCATCGGCGACCTCACCATGGTCCGTCACGCCTCCGGCTACGCGGCCGGCTCCTTCACCTGGATCACCGGCAGCCGCAGCACTTTCGACGCCTACGGCCGCGCGACCGCCGCGTACGACAGCAACGGCAACAAGACCACCACCGCCTACACCCTCGACAGCGTCGGCCTGACCACCGCGGTCACCTCCACCAACGCCAAGAACCAGAGCGCCACGACGACGCTCGACCCCGCCCGCTCGCTGACCCTGACCAGCACGGACGTCAACGGGCTGGTCAGCACCGCACGGTACGACACTCTCGGCCGCACCACCGCCGTCTGGCAGGACAACCGCCCCACCAGCGCACCGGCCGACGCCCTCTACACCTACACGGTCTCGCAGACCAGTTACTCCGGCATCACCACCCAGACGCTCAACAACTCGCTCGGTTACGTCACTTCGACGACCCTGTACGACTCCCTGGGCCGCGACCGGCAGACCCAGACCCCGACACCGCAGCTCGGACGGCTGATCACCGAGTCCTTCTACGACTCCCACGGCTGGGTCCGCAAGAAGAACACCGCCTACTGGGACAAGGACCACGCCCCCGCCCTGGAGATCGCCAAGGGCGACAACGACGAGGACTCCGTCATCCCCGACCAGGACGTCTACACCTTCGACGGCCTAGGGCGCGTCGTAGTCGACGACTCCCTGCAGTACGGGGTGACCAAGCAGACCACCACCACGGTCTACAACGGGGACACCACCACCGTGATCCCGCCGGACGGCGGAACGGTGAAGTCGACCACGACCGACCCGCTCGGCCGTACCACGTCGGTCGCCTCGTACAGCACGCCGCCGACGCTGTCCAAGCCGGCCGACACCTTCACCGGCATCTGGTCGATCAGCGGCGGTACGTCCAACGCGATCACCTACGGCTACGACGGGCACGGCAACCAGGACACCGTCGCCAGCGGGGGCAGCACCTGGTCCACCACCTACGACCTGCTCGGCCGGGCCATCTCCAAGTCCGACCCGGACGCCGGCACGAGCACCATGGTCTACGACGACAACGGCAACCTCACCCAGACCACCGACGCCCGCGGCAAGAGCGTCTCCTTCGTCTACGACGCCCTGAACCGCAAGACCTCCCAGTACGCGGCGCCGCTGAACGCGCAAGCGTCGGCCAACCAGACGGCGTCGTGGGTCTACGACAACGACAACGGCGTCGCAAACGTCACAAACGCGATCGGGAAGCTCACCACAGAGACCTCTTACAGCGGCGGCGCTGCCTACGTCACACAGCAGACCGGCTTCAACGCCTTCGGCGAGTCGCTCGGCGAAACCGTCAACATCCCCACCACCGAGGGTGCGGCCCTGGGCCGGGTCTGGACGTTCAAGCACACCTACTCCGCGAACGCCGGCCTCCCCCTGACCGACAACTACCCCGCGGCAGGCGGCCTGCCGGCCCAGACGGTCGCCCACGGCTACTCCACGGCCCTGGACCTGCCCAACAGCGTCGCCGACACCTCCTACACCTACGCCCACGACACCACCTACTCCGCCTACGGGCAGGTCCTGCAGGAGACCATCGGCAACAGCGGCAACAACGCCTACCTCACCAACACCTACGACCCGCACACCGGAGCGGTCAAAGACCAGCTCCTCACCCGCACCATCACACCGGCCGCGATCGACGACGAGGCCTACGACTACGACCCGGCCGGCAACATCACCCGCCAGACCAGCACCCGCCTCGGTGCCACCGCCGCCACCGAGACCCAGTGCTACGCCTACGACCACCTCGACCGCCTCACCTCTGCCTGGACCGCCACCGACTCCTGCGCCGCCGCGCCCACGCCAGGCAGCCACGCCCAGGTCGGCGACCAGCTCACCGGCGGCACCGCGTACTGGACCAGCTGGACCTTCGACATCCTCGGCCAGCGCACCAGCCAGACCGACCACGCCACCACCGCCGGCGGCACCGACACCACCACCGGCTACATGTACAAGGGCACCGGCAACGGCAACACCGCCAACCAGCCCCACACCCTCACCGGCACCCAGTCCACCGGCGCCACCACCGCCTCGACCGCCTACACCTACGACGCCGACGGCAACACCCTCACCCGCAACACCGCCGCCGGCACCCAGAACCTGACGTGGGACGACACCGGCCGCCTCAGCCAGATCACCGCCACCGCCTCCGGCACCACCTCCTACGTCTACGACGCCGACGGCAACGTCCTGCTGCAGAAGGACCCCGGCAGCACGATCCTGTACCTGCCCGGCCAGCAGATCACCCTCAACACCGCCACCGACACCGCCACCGGCGTCCGCTATCTCGCCCTTCCCGGCGGCGGCACCGCCGTACGCACAGGCCTCGGCACCAACTACGGCTTCGAGTTCGGCGACCTCCACGGCACCAACGGCATCCGCCTCGACAGCACCGCCCAAACCCCCACCTGGCGCCAGTTCACCCCCTACGGCGACACCCGCGGCACCACCGTCACCTGGACCGACAACCGCGGATTCCTCGACGCCCCGACCAACACCAACACCGGCCTCACCCAACTCGGCGCCCGCCAGTACGACCCCACCCTCGGCCGCTTCATCAGCCTCGACCCCCTCTTCGAAGCCACCGACGACCAACTCCTCAACGGCTACACCTACACCCGCGACAACCCCATCGGCCAAGCCGACCCATCCGGCCTCATCCCCCTCGGCTGCGGCACCGAAGGCGCCTGTTACGGCTACAGCCCCCAGAACGGATGCCCCGGCGGCTGCGGCACCACCGCAAACCAGGAATGGGGTAAGAACCACGGCCAATCCCCCACTCACGGTGGCGGCTGCCGGCCAGGAAGCTGCGGTACATCCAGCGGAAAACCTTCTGCCAACGACATCGCCTCGATAAAGCGCAGCGAGATCAATCATTGGTCGCCGCCTGCCAGCAACACCCAGGAGTTGTTGGGATGGCTCTGGGAGGGCGGCAACGGAAACTGGGGAAGCGGTGCGGACTACTGGGAACCTCAGGCCAACATAGACGGCCACATGACCAACCTCTGCCTCGGTCGTACAGGCTGCAGTCGGGCATACAAATACCTGTTGCACCACCAGGACGATCTTGATGGAGCCAGGGCTGTCGCTGCAACGTACTGTCTCACTCATGCCTCCGAATGCGCATCGGACGAGCAAGCCCAAGAGCTGACAGCGGTCAATGTAAAGGGCTTTGTGACCGCCCTTGCGTTCGGAGTGTTCTCGTACTCCGGAGGCGGCGGGGGCCAGGGCGGGAGTGGCGGCGGGGGCGGTGGGTGCAGCTTCGATCCCGACACACCTGTGTTGATGGACGGCGGCAAAACAACGCCCATCAGCAAGATCAAGCCCGGCGAGAAAGTCGAAGCGGGAGACCCCGTCACCGGGAAGCACGAAGGGCCGCACTCCGTCACCGCCACCTGGATAAACCATGACGCCAACCTCCTCGACGTCATCGTCAAAGGCCCTGAAGGTCAGCTCGCCACCTTGCACACCACCGCGAACCACCCCTTCTGGGACAACACCACCCACGCCTGGACCGCGGCCGGCAAGCTGCAAGTCGGCCACAACCTCAACACGCAGACGGACCGCAACGCAGTAGTCTCCGCCCTCCGGCGCATCCCGAGTCCAGCCCGGAACATGTACAACCTCACCGTCCAGGACCTGCACACGTACTATGTACTCGCGGGCCATACGCCGGTACTCGTTCACAACAGCGATGGCTGTCCCACTGGGAGGTTGTCGAGTCCCCTGCCGGATGGGATGAACAATAAGATCGCTTCGGCCTACGACGACGTGAGGGCAGGGCGGATTCCTTCGCACGCTACGTATAAGGGACGTGAATACTCCTGGTGGGCAGGTTCTAAGGAGTACCGCGTGCCGGGCAGGCCTGACACTGACAGAATCCTGGAAAAGGAGCTGCCGAACGGCGTCAAGGTATACGGCTGGACGTCCACGCATTACGCGAAGATTCAACGCTTCAGTGCACCCCATTTCCCTGACTCGGGGTGGAATTAGTAGCTCTATTGGTTAACTGGTGCAGCGACTTGATTGTCGCTGCACCAGTTCCGGTTTGGGGATTAGGCGTGGCTGGCGAACTGCCCGTCGTGGGCAAGGCAGATTTTCCGCTGTACGTGGTATCGGATGAAGAGTCCGGGGGGGTGCTTGTTGCGGCTGAGGGAGTGGAGGGGTTTTTTGTCGACCCGGAAGCGGAATCGCCGGAAGTGGCCTTCCTGAGGGCCCATGAGGTCGAGAAGGGTAGGCGGAGGGTCGAAGATGCAGTGATGGCGGTCATGAATCGTCAACGGGAGAAGATTGGGGAGTACTTCATTGGTCGGGCTGTGCTCGGAGACCCTGGCGTATGGGAGCCAGGCGGAAATATTCCAAGAGTCGCTTTCCGGTTCTTTGGTAATCGTTGCGAGTATCCCGAAGCTGAGAGAATTTGGCCGCGTTGGGCATCAGGGGTCGCCCTGGAGAAGGGTGAATGGTTTCGGTGGCCTGTGAACTATCAGGGCGCATGGCTGCACGTTGTTCAGAATTCCTGGTTCGCTTCGAACCGTAGGGCTGCTCGTTATGGAGTGGAGGACGTTGTCCACTTGGACGGTGGGCAAATTTCCACGAAGTCGGGGTTCTACTGCGCATTGGGTGAGGCGGTCAATGGCCCGGGCGGTTACTTTGGATCAAATCTTGACGCTCTCGCGGACTGTATTTCTTCGAGTTTCGGCGAGGGGCCGCCGGCGAGGATTATTTGGCGGAACTTTCAGACGTCTCAAGAATTTCTTGATCATACCTTCCTGGATTCGATTGTGGGACTAATGCGAGAATTCAGCGTAGATCTCGCCACTTGCTGACCTTGAGGTGCGTGCGCGAGCGAATATGATGCCCCGTCAGATGACATCTGGCGGGGCGTATGGGCGGAGTGACGGCCGTAGCTGACGGCAATGTCAGCGGACGGCGGCTCCGACGAGGGGTGGTTCGTTGCCGCCGTCGGGCTTGCCGGTGATCTCGGTGGGGTTGCGGAGGGCGCGTCCGAGGAGGTCGATGGCGTCGCGCTGGAGGTGGAGCCGGACGTGGGCGTACACGGTGGCGGTCACGCCGATGTGGGCGTGGCCCAGTAGTTGCTTGATGACGACGAGTTCGACGCCCTGTTCCAGGAAGAGGGTGGCCGCCGAATGGCGGAGGTCGTGGAAGCGGATGCGGCGGAGGGCGGCTCGGCGGAGCAGGGCGTTGAAGTCTCGGGTGAGGGTGGCTCCCTCGATCGGGTTGCCGTCGGTCCGGGTGAAGACGTAGCCGCTGTCCTTCCATCCCGTCCCCGCCGCTTCATGCTCCTGGGACTGGTGGTCGCGGTGCTGTTCAAGGGAGCGCAGACACGGCCTGGGCAGGGCGATACGGCGTTCGGAGCTCTGAGTCTTCGTCGGGGAGGGCGGTCAGGCCGGCACTGTTGGTGCGTTGGAGGGTGCGGCGGATGCTGGCCATTCCGCCGGTTAGGTCGAGGTCTTCCTGTCGCGCGTCAGACTTTGTGGTGGGGCTCTTTGCTTGCGGCAGCACTTTCCGATGGCACAGCGCTGGGGCTGGTCGTGGGCGGTGTTGAGGCCGTGTGTGCGGCACCGGCAGGTGGTGTGCAAGCGGTCGAGCCAGGTGTGGACGTCTCTTGGGGGTGAGCTTGGCGACCTTCTTCCGGCCGAGGCCAGGCAACAGATGGAGGCGCACACAAGGGTGTGGCGGGTATGCGGGTTCCGGTAAAGCTGATGGACGGCGATGTGTGAAGCCGGTACGTCAGCCACGTGGCCAAGCCGCCCGTGCGGAGGGTGCGGGAAGGCCGCGGTTGCTGCCGGCGATGTGTTGCTGAGCTTGGCGGCCCGCCGCTGATGCTGTCGCCGGTCTGGGATGACCGCGAGTGTCTGTCCTGGCCCCGCGCTACTGCCCAGGAGCGCGGGAACCGCGGCACGCGCATCGCCGGCCGCGCCCCGTCGTGCCGGGCTTGGATGCTGCGTCGGACGTGTTGGTAGGCATTGTCTGACAGGGCATCTCGTGGACGGAGAGGGGTTGACGTGGGCTCAGGGGCGGGGGAAAGCTCGGGCGGGTGGGTGACAACGTTGTCAGGGGAGTTAATTGACACCGACCACCCACGCGGGAGCCGTACCGGGTGACAGGGAGGTCACGTGTACCGACACCGAGAGAAACAGCACGTCAGAGGTCGTGGAAACGCGAAGAGGCGCGGCTCGCGGGCGTACCGGCGGCCCGGGTTCGTTGCCGTCGTGCTCGCCGCCGTGGGGGCGCTCGCCGTGCCCTCCGCCGTTGCCGCCGCGCCCGGCGCGCACAGCGGGGTGCCCGGCGGGCACAAGGGTGGGGTCGCACTCGTCGGGGACCCCGCTGCGTACGTCGACCCCTTCATCGGCACCCAGAAAGGCGTCGACTGGGAGAACACCTTCCCCGGCGTCACCGCGCCCTTCGGGATGATGCAGTTCAGCCCGGACACCACCAGCGCCCCCACCGGCTACGGCTACACCGACACCGCCGTCAAGGGCTTCAGCCTGGACCACTTCTCCGGCGGCTGCTCCTCCTTCGGCGACATCCCCCTGCTGCCGGTCACCGGCGACGTCGGCGCCGACCCGGCCGGCCGCACCGAGCACTTCAGCCACCAGGACGAGCACGCGTCGCCCGGCGCGTACGACGTCCACCTCACCGACTCCGACGTCCAGGTGGACATCGGCGCCACGACCCGCACCGGCATCGCCTCCTTCGGCTACCCGGCCGGCAGCACCGCCCAGGTGCTGGTCAAGTCGGGCACGAACCTGGGCGGCGACTACGCCGCCGAGGTCGATGTCGTCAGCGACCACGAGATCTCGGGCACCACCACACCGCACGGCCTGTGCAACAACAGCCGCTACACGATGTACTTCGACATCACCTTCGACCGCCCCTTCACCGCGCACGGCACCTGGCAGCGCGGCAGCGGCACGGGCACCGGCTCCGGCGCGACGACCGTCACCCCGGGCTCGGACACCGCGACCGGCTCCGGCTCCGGCACGTACCTCACCTTCGGCACCGCCACCGACCGCACCGTCACGGCCAAGATCGGCATGAGCTACGTCAGTACGTCCGGCGCGGCGGCCAACGCCAAGGCGGAGATACCGGGTTGGAGCGTGCCGAAGGTGCAGGCGCAGACCCGCGACGCCTGGCGGGACGCGCTGCGCAAGGTGTCGGTCGGCGGCGCGACCAAGGACGAGCTCACCGTCTTCTACACCTCGCTCTACCGCTCGCTGCAATCCCCGAGCGTCTTCAACGACGTGGACGGCCGCTACATCGGCTTCGACAACGCCATCCACCAAGTGCCGCGCGGGCACACGCAGTACGCGACCTTCTCCGACTGGGACATCTACCGCTCGCTCGCCCCGCTGCAGACGATGCTCTACCCGCGCGAGGCCGGCGACATGGCCAACTCGCTGCTGCGCGACGCCCAGCAGCAGGGCGGCTGGTGGCCCAAGTGGCCCTCGCAGAACATGACCGGCAACGTCATGAACGGCGACAACGGCGTCCCGCTCTTCGCGCAGTACGTCGCCTTCGGCGCGACCGGCGTGGACATCAAGGACGCCCTGCCCATCATGAAGAAGGCCGCCACGACCTCCGAGAAGGTCGGCTGGGGCTGGGTCGAGCGCCCCGGTGTCGAGGACTACGTCCGCCTCGGCTACGCGCCCAACAACGCCACCTCGCAAGGCGATCACGGACTCCAGGGCGCCTCGGAGACCCTGGAGTGGGCCACCGACGACTTCACCATCTCCCAACTCGCCGCCCGCATCGGCGACAAGGCGACCGCGCGCGAGTACGCGGTGCGCGGCAACAACTGGCAGAACATCTACGACCCGGCCACCGGCTACCTGCGCCCGCGCGACGACAACGGCGCCTTCCCGGCCGGCCCCGGCTTCCAGACCCCGCCCGCCGGCGCCTTCGGCCAGGACGGCTACGACGAGGGCAACGCCGCGCAGTACAACTTCTCCGTCCAGCAGGACATCGCCGGCCTGGTCACCGCGATGGGCGGCCCGGCGCAGGTGGTCCCGCGCCTGGACGACTACTTCAGCCAGCTCAACGCGGGCGGCAACGCGCCCTACGACTGGGCCGGCAACGAGATCGACACCACCACCCCGTGGATGTACGACTACGTGGGCCAGCCGTGGAAGACCCAGGAGGTCACCCGGCGGTTCGAGAGCGAGCTGTTCACCACCGCGCCCGACGGGCTGCCCGGCAACGACGACAACGGCGCGCTGTCGTCCGAATACGTATGGGCCGCACTCGGCATGATCCCGGCGACCCCCGGCACCCCCACGCTCGCCCTCAACTCCCCACTGGTCAAGCGGGCGGTGATCAGCCTCGGCAACGGCCACCGCATCACCATCGACGCGCCCAGGGCCGCCACGAACGCCCCCTACGTCACCGGAATGCGCCTGGACGGGCGGCACTTCGAGTCCACCGCGCTGCCCGCCGACTTCGCCCTGCGCGGCGGCGACCTCGACGTGGACCTCGCGACGCGGCCCGACACCCACTGGGCCACCAGCCCCAAGGCGGCCCCGCCGTCCTGGCGCACCGGTGAGGTCCCGGCGGTCGGCTACCTCACCCCGACCGGTACGCAGGTCCTGCCCGGCGGCAGCACCCTGCCCGCGACGGTCGGCGCCTCGACGCTGGCCGGGCACGCCGGCTCCGTACGCTGGACGGCGACCTCCGACGTGCCGGGCGTGACGGTCACCCCGTCCTCCGGCACCCTCGACCTGCGCCGCGCCGACCGGGCGAGCGTGCCGGTCACGATCGCCGTCGCGGCCGGCACCCCGTCCGGCTACCACCCGGTCGAGGTCGCCTTCCGCACCGCGGACGGCACCCAACTGCCGGGCGGCGCCGCCGTGGTGACCGTACCGGCGGCGGACGGCGCGGCCACCGCGTGCGACACGCTCGGCGCGACCGACACCGAATGCGGGCTGCGCTTCCGGGACAACGGCGACGGCCACACCGTCGCGGTGACCCTCGGCGGACGCAGCGGCCGGTCCACGACGGACGGTTCGCCGTTCGAGTACTTCGACGTCGACAACACGATCGTGCCCGGCGCCGCGGCCGGCTCGCCCTACCACGCCACCGTCACTATCGACTACTACGACCACGGCACCGGCAGTTGGGCGTTGCAGTACGACTCCGCGTCCGGCGCCTACAAGCAGTCGCCGTCGGTGGCCAAGACCGGCACCGACACCTGGAAGACGGCGACCTTCACGCTGGACGACGCGGTCTTCCACAACGGGGAGAACGCCGGCAGCGACTTCCGGGTCGCCAACAGCGGCGACGCCGGCACGCTCGGCCGCGTCGCGGTGACCGTCTCCGGCGGCAACGTCCTGGCGCTGCACCTGTGCCCGGACCCGAGCTGACCGGCACCCCTGTGCACACCCCCTGAAGCACAGCCTCTGCACGGCCGGTGGGCCGGCGGACCCCCCTCGGGCCCGCCGGCCCGCCGGCACGTCCCGGCAAAGCCCCCACCGGCACAGACCCTGACGGTGATGCCCCCGCCCGCGAAGACCTCAGTGCTGCCGGTAGGTGGCGTGGTCGAAGTCGGCGTAGCCGCCGTCCGCCCCGATGTCCTGCACCCACAGGCCGAGAAAGGCACCGGTGAAGGCGGGGCTGGCCGCCCGCCCGTCGGTGTCCTGCTTCTCGCCGGCGTACTCGTCGGACAGGATCGTCGCGTCGAGCGGCGGCCCCAGCTCCGTCCAGTCCCGGCCCGGCGTCCGGTGGTCGAAGAGCACATGCGGCTCGTCCAGCGTCACCCGCAGCTCCACCGGCCCGCTGCGTGCCCCCTCGGCGAGCACCACCTGCGCGCCGGCCACCCGCACCCCGTCGTCGCAGGTCAGCACGGCCAGCACGGTACGGCCCTCGTCGTCGCGGGAGACGTAGGCGTAGTGCCAGTTGCGGGTGTCGTAGTACGCGGTGACGCCCGCGAGCTGCCGTACGTCCGCGGGGGCGGCCTCCAGCGACGTCTCCAGCGAGCAGTGCAGGCTGCCGGCGCGGCGGGCGACCAGGCTCGGGGAGCGCAGGCCGCGCGGCGACTGGCCGCCGTGCAGGCGCAGATGGGAGGGCCGGGAGGTGAGGTCGGCCCAGTCGGCGGCGGCGTGCCGGCGCAGGGTGGCCCAGTGCGGGCCGAGCCGGTCGCCGTCGAAGTCGTCGCGGGCGGGCGCGGCGGGGAAGGGGTGCGGTGCGAGCCGCGGCGCGGGCACCTGCTCGGCGGGGACGCCGCCGGCGACCCGGGGCCAGCCGTCCGGGCTCCACTCCACGCGCTGGATCGCGGTCTCCCGGCCGAGCACGCAGCGCCCGAGCGGGGTGAGCGGCCGGCCGGTGAGGTGGGCGAGGTACCACTCGCCGGAGGCGGTCTCGACCAGGCTGCCGTGCCCGGCCTTCTGCAGCGCGAGTCCCGGCCGGCCGCGCGAGGTCAGGGTGGGCCCGGCGGGGTCGGGCTCGTAGGGCCCGAGCAGGGTGCGGGAGCGGGCGACGGTCACCTGGTGGTCGTAGGACGTGCCGCCCTCGGCGGTCATCAGGTAGTACCAGCCGCCGTGCCGGTAGAGGTGCGGGCCCTCGGTGACACCGGCGTCGGTGCCGGCGAAGAGCGGGTGCGCCGCGCCGGTGAGCCGGCCCGCGGCGCAGTCCCACGCCTGCGCCTGGATGCCGGCGAAGGGCGTACGGCCGGGCCGCCAGTCGCCGGTGAGGGCGAGCATCCAACAGGTGCCGTCCTCGTCGTGGAAGAGCGACGGGTCAAAGCCGCGCGCATGCACCGGCACCGGATCGGACCACGGGCCCTCGGGGGCGGGCGCGGTCACGACGTAGTTCTGCGCGTCCCACCAGCCGCCGTGGTGGTTGTCGACCCGGGTGAAGACCAGGTGGAACAGCCCGTGCGCGTACGACAGGCACGGCGCCCACACCCCGCCGGAGTCGGGCACGCCGGTCAGGTCCAGCAGCCGGCGCTCGTCGAGGACGCCGGGCAGCGGGCGCCAGTGGACGAGGTCGCGCGAGTGGTGCAGGCGCACGCCCGGGCACCACTCGAAGGTCGAGGTGGCCAGGTAGTAGTCGTCGCCGACCCGCAGGATCGACGGGTCGGGGTGGAAGCCGGTCAGCACCGGGTTGGCGATGACGGCCCGGCGGTCGGTCGCCCCGGCCGCCGGGGGAGCGGCGGGGGAGGTGGTGGCTCCGGTGGACATGGATGCCTTTCAGGGAGACCTTCGGCGAAGACAGAAGAAGACAGAAGAAGACGGAGGAAGGCAGAGGGGGCCAGAAGGGGGCAAGGGCGAGGGAGCGCGGGGGCTACTTGCCGAAGCCCGCGGTGAGCCCGCTGAGCAGCTGCCGGCGGCCGAAGAGGTACGCCACGAGCAGCGGCAGCAGCGACAGCAGGACGGCGGCCATGGTCGCCGGTACGTTCACCCCGCCCTGCTGGCCCTGGTAGTTCCACAGGCCCAGCGTCACGGTGCGGCGGGCGTCACTCTGGGTGAGCACCAGCGGGAAGATGAAGCCGTTCCAGGCGCCCAGCGCGGTGTAGATGCCGATGGTGACCAGGCCCGGCCGGCTCAGCGGCAGTACGAGCGAGCGCAGCGTCTGCAGCGCGGCGGCGCCGTCCATCGTCATCGCCTCGTAGAGCTCGCCGGGGATGTCGCGCATCGTGGAGGTGAGCACGAGGATCGCCATCGGCAGCGAGAAGGCCGCGGTGGGCAGGATGACGGCGAGCAGGGTGTCGTAGACGTGCAGCCGGGTGATGATCAGGTAGACCGGCACGATCGTGGCCTGCGCGGGGATCGCCAGGCCCATCAGCATCACCGAGAAGCCGGCCGACACGAACCGGCTGCGGCTGCGGACGACGGCGTACGCCGCGGGCAGCGCGAGCAGCAGGACCAGCGCGACCGTCGCGGCGGACACCACGATGCTGTTCCACAGGTAGGTCGGGAAGCCGGAGTCCAGCACCGTGCGGTAGTTGGAGAAGACCAGGTGGTGCGGCAGCGACAGCGGCCCGGCGTCCAGGTAGTCGCTGCGGTCGCGCAGGCTGGAGGCCACCACGTAGTACAGCGGTACGGCCACGATCACCAGCCACACCGCCGCCGCGGCCCCGCCGGCCCAGTCGGCGCGGCGGTACGGCCGGCCGGTCCGCCGGGCGCGGGCCCGGCGCGGGCTGCGGGCGGCGGCGGTACGGTGCGGGCGGCGTTCCCGGGTCAGGGTGTCGGTGGTGCTCACAGGCCCTCCCGCTGGCTGGTCATGCGCCGGAAGCCGGTGATGCGGACGACCAGCAGGGACAAGGTGGTGCCGGCGGCGAGCAGCAGCACGGCGAGCACACTGGCGTAGCCCATGTCGAAGCTGCTGAAGCCGGTGAGGTACATGTGCAGCGGCAGGATGCGGGTGGACGTGCCCGGGCCGCCGTCGGTGAGGATCAGCACGATGTCGAAGTACGTCAGCGAGCCGACGAGGATCAGCACCGAGGACGTGACGACGGTGTTGCGCAGCTGCGGCAGCGTGATGGACGCGAACTGCCGCCACCGGCCCGCCCCGTCGATCGTCGCGGCCTCGTAGAGCTGGGCCGGCACCTGGCGTGCGGCGGCCTGGTAGAGCAGGGTGTGGAAGGGCACGAACTGCCAGGTGATGACGGCCGTCACGGTCCACAGCGCCTTGTGCGGGTCGCCGATGAAGTTGCCGTCGTCGACGCCGATCCACGGGCCCACGGTGTGCGCCAGGCCGAAGTTGGGGTCGAGCAGCGCGCCGAAGAGCAGTGCGACGGCCGCGCTGGACATCAGCAGCGGTACGAAGAACAGGGTGCCGAGCACCGCCCGGGAGCGTTGCGGCCCGGCGCACCACACGCCCAGCGGCAGGCAGATGAGGGTCTGCACCGCCCAGGTGACCACGGTCAGCAGCAGCGAGAGCCGCAGGCTCTGGCCGAGCCCGGGGTCGTGCAGCAGCCGGGTCCAGTTGCGGGCGCCGGCCCAGTGCGGACTGCCGAGGCCGCTCCAGTCGGTGAAGCTCAGCGCGACCACCAGGGCCATCGGCACCACGGCGAACAGGGCGAAGTACAGCAGGGCGGGGACGGCCCAGAGGGCTCCGGGCCGTCCGTCGCTCCCGCGCGGGACCGCGATGCTCACTTCGCGTCCATCGCGGAGACGAACTGCTGCGGTGTGGACTGCTTGTTGAAGACCTTCTGCAGGTTCGTCAGCAGCTTCTGGGCGGTGGCCGGGTCCAGCGCCTGGTCCCAGGACTGGGTGAACGACGGGGCGCCGGCGACCAGTTGGTAGATGAAGCCGGTGTAGTCGGCGTTGGGGCTCGCCTTGATCTGCGCGTCGATGCCGGCGACCGCCGGGACCTGGCCGATGGACAACAGGTCGGAGACGTACGACGGTTCGGTGACGGTCTTCTTGACGAAGTCCACCGCGTCGGACCTGTTCGCGGACTTGGCGGTGACGGAGAAGAAGTTGGACGGGTTGCCGACGACGTTCTTCGGGTCGCCCTTGCCGCCGGGCACGGTCGGGAAGGTGGTCCAGCCGAGTTTGCCGTCCTTGACGAACTTCGGGGCGGTCGCGAGCTGGCCGGCGTACTCCCAGGAGCCCATCAGCTCCATGCCGGCCCGGCCCTTGGCCAGCAGCGCGTCGGCGCCGCCCGAATCCTGGCTGACCGAGCCGTAGTTGGTGCCGAAGGCACCGCGCTCGACGAGGTCCCTGATCATGCCGAGGGCGGTCGCGACGGCGGGGTCGTCCCATGCGCCGGGCGTGCCCGCCTGGATGCCGGCGAAGACCTCGGGGCCGCCGACCCGGTCGAGCAGGTACTCCAGCCACATCAGCTCGGTCCACGCCTGCGAGCCGGCGAGCGCGATGGGCGTGACCTTCTTCGCCTTGAGCGTGTCGATGTCGGCCAGCAGGTCCTGCCAGGTGGCGGGCGGGGCGGTGATGCCGGCCGCGGCGAAGACGTCCTTGTTGGAGAACAGGGCGACCGGCTGCACGCCCTCCATCGGCACACCGTAGACCTTGCCGTCCAGGGTGCCGGCGGCGAGCACGCTGGGCAGGAACTTTGCGGTGAACGTCGCGTCGAGATCGGCGCTCAGGTCGGCGACCTCGCCGGACTTCACATACGTCGACAGGTTGCCGCCGCCCCAGTTGAGGAAGACGTCGGGGGCGTTCGGGGAGCCGAGCGCGGTCTGCAGCTTCTGCTTGTAGGGGTCGTTGACGAAGGTCTGCATCGTGGCCCTGGTGTCCTTGGACGCCGCGTTGTAGGCGCTGACGGACTTCTTCTGCACGGGGTTGAACGCCGTGTCCTGCAACGTCCACACGGTGACCCGGCCGCCGCCCCCGCTGCCGCCGGCTGCGCCGGGGCCGCTGCTGCCGCACGCCGTCGCGGTGACGGCGAGCACCGCCGCGGCGCTCACCGCGGCCGTCGCTCTGAGGGTTGCGCCGAGGGTCACTCCGAGGGTCGGGGCACTCTTCATCCCGGAACACGCTCCTTCGGTGCCGGAAACATTGCTGCTCCTGGCCTTGGAAAGTTACGATAGTTTCTGCTCGCAGGAACGTAGAGTTTACGAGCGGGCGCGTCAACGCCGGAACGGGTCACAGTGCGGTCACGGCGGCCGGCGGCGCCGGCGGGCCGTACCGTCCGCTCCGCGGGGCGGGAATCGAGAAATGCGCGGGCGGTCCTCTAGGCTGCCCGCGACCGACCGACCAGTGAGGTGACCGTGGAGGAAGAGGGCCGTACGCACGCGCCCCGGCAGGCCGCCCGCGTGCCGCGGGTGACGATCGCGGACATCGCCGAGGAGGCGGGTGTGTCGGTCGCGACGGTGTCGAAGGTCCTCAACGGCCACGCCCATGTCGCCGACGCCACCCGGCAGAAGGTCGAGGCGCTGCTCGCCGGGCACAACTACCTGCGCCGGCGCAGCCGCACGGTCCGTACCGTCGGCCTGATCGACCTGGTCATCAACGAGCTGGACAGCCCCTGGTCGATCGAGGTCGTGCGCGGGGTCGAGGAGACCACCGCGAGCCACGACAGCGGCCTGGTCGTCACCGCCGTGCACGGCCGCGCCGCCGACACCCGGCGCTGGCTGGACAACCTCGTCAAGCGCGGCAGCGACGGGGTGATCCTCGCGGTGACCGCGCTCGCGCCCGCCCAGTGGCGCAAGGTCGAGGAGTTCGGGATTCCGCTGGTCGTGGTGGACCCGATAGGGCATCCCGACCCCACGATCCCCTCGGTCGGCGCGACCAACTGGCACGGCGGCCTGGCCGCCACGCAGCATCTGCTCGCCCTCGGCCACCGCAGGGTCGGCATCATCACCGGCCCCGACGACATCCTCAGCGCCCGCGCCCGGCTCGACGGCTACCGCGCCGCGCTGGAAGGCGCCGGCGTCGGGGTGGACCCGGCGCTGGAGGTCCGCGGCGACTTCCACCACGAGACCGGCTTCTCCGGCGCGCGGCACCTGCTGTCGCTGCCGCAGCCGCCCACCGCGATCTTCGCCAGCAGCGACCTGCAGGCCCTCGGCGCGTACGACGCCGTGCGCCGGGCGGGGCTGCGGGTCGGGCCCGACGTCAGCATCGTCGGGTTCGACGACCTGCCGGTGGCGAGCTGGGCCTCACCGCCGCTGACCACGGTCCGCCAGCCGCTCAGCGACATGGCGGCGATGGCCGCCCGTATCGTCCTGGAGGGCGTCGAGACCGTGCTGCCCGGCGAGATGCGCCGCGCGGAGCTGGCCACCGCGCTCGTCGAACGCGAGAGCACCGCGCCCGTGCCCGCGCGCTGACGCCCCGCCTGCCGCGCCCCCTGCCCGGCCCTGCCCGCGCCTGCCTGCCCCTGCCCGCCGGAATCCCGCTCCGGGCAGGGGCTTTGTGCTGCCCGGACGCGGCGTCCCGCCGGTGGTGTTTCGGGTGCGCGACATCGGGCGTCGAGACCGGGCGGGGGAGATCCGGTCCGATCCATTGACGCGGCATGCCTCGGCTTCTACGGTTCCGCATCGGAAACACCGAGATAGTTTCCGACCCGCGAGTGGGAACTTTCCGCCGAGGGGTCGGACCGACCGCCCGCAACCTGCCCGCCGACGGGAAGATCCTGCCCGTCATGGGCCAGGACTCCGGCACCCTCGCCGACTACCGCAGCCAGGTCCTGGACGACGCGGCGCTGGACGCCCCGCGGCCCGGCGGCGTCACGCTCTACACCAACCTCGTCGAAGGCGGCAGCCCGGCGCCGCTGGCCGGGATGTTCTCGCCCGCCGACTGGGGCAGCGGCACGGTCGACTTCACCACGACGCTGAACCAGTACCCGGGCGCCGCCCTCGCGTGGGCCTGTACCTGTCCGACGCCACCGCGGGCTGCGGCAACCAGCCGCTGCGCGCGATCATCGGCCGCGCCGACGCCGACATCACCCCGCAGCTCACCGCGCAGTACCGCGGCGACGTCGACCGGATGATCAACCGGTTCAAGAGCTGGGACCGCGCGGTCTTCCTGCGCATCGGCTACGAGTTCGACGGCCCGTGGAACTGCTACAACGCCGACTTCTACAAGCAGGCCTTCCAGTACATCAAGGGCCGCATCGACGCGCTCGGCGCCACCAAAGTCGCCACCGTGTGGTAGTCCGCCGCCTGGCCGCTCGACGCCTCGCCCGACCACCCCGAGTACGGCTACCTGGTCACCGACCCCGACCACCTGGACCCCTGGTACCCGGGGGACGCCTACGTCGACTACGTGGGCCTGTCCGACTTCTACAATGCCGGGTCGCTGGCCACCCAGTGGGGGTGCAGCAGCTACGACGTCAACCCCGTCACCCTGCAGAACCGCGTCCTGGACTTCGCCCGCTCGCACGGCAAGCCCGTCATGATCGCCGAGGCGTCCCCGCAGGGCTACACCACGTCCGGCCCGAGCAGGAGCTGCATCATGCGCAAGGGCCCGCAGGCCACGACCGCAGCCGCGGTGCTGAGCGAGTGGTACGCGGGCTACTGGAGCTGGATCGAGCAGAACCGTGACGTCATCCGGATCGCCTCCTACATCAACACCGACTGGGACGCGCAGACGCAGTGGCAGTGCGCCGACGGCGCCGCCGCGGGCGGGGCCGGGTGCGGCAACGGCTACTGGGGCGACGCCCGCATCCAGGCGAACCCCGCGATCCGGGACGCGTTCCTGAACGAGCTGCGCAAATGCGTCTTCGTCGGCGGTACGGCGGGGGACTGCCCGGGCGGCGGCACGACGCCCCCGACCACACCGCCGACGACGCCCCCGACCACGCCGCCCGGCTCGGGGGACTACACGCAAGGCGTGGCGGCCGGCAGCGGCGGCCACGACACCGTCTGGTTCCGGCCGAACGGCGGCACCGAGACCTTCGTGGCCGTCCACTACGCCCTCGACGGCGGTGGCCGGCTCAACTACATGGCGACCTACGACGCCGCCGCCGGCCGCTGGGAGCTGCCCGTCACCGTGCCCGCCGGGCACACGCTCACGTACTTCTTCGACTACCAGCCGAGCACGCAGACCTACCAGAACACGACCCCGGTCTACACCTTCACCGGCTGAGCCGCCGCCCTCCCCGGACGCCCTCCCCCGGGCGCCGGGCGGCGGGCGGCGGGGGAGGGCCACGGAGCCGGTCCTGGCGGTCACCGTGGGTGCGGCGGAGTGCCGGGATATGGGCGCGCGGAAAACTTCTCCGGACCAAGGGGGGTATTTGCCCCGAACAGTCGTATTGTGGTGATCGACAACAAATAGGCCGCCGGCCGACGTGGCGTGTGCCCGCCCGGCCCGATGCGCGGCCCGTGCCGCACCGCGCCCGTACGCGCGTACGTGTGTACGTACATACGAGGCGACGACGACCGGCTCCGACGCACGGCGCGTCACCCGCCAGGTCTGCCGGCTCCGCCCGGCGGCCGGGACCCCTCCGACGCCCAGGTATCGACGGTATCGACATGCGCATGATCACCCCCGACTCCGCCCTCCCGGTATTCCACCCGCCGCGCCGGCCGCAGCGGGCGGGCCTGGACCTGCCCCGCACCCCGTGGCTCGCCGGTCCGCGCGGGAGCGGCCCGCACCGCTTCGCCGGGTGCCTCCCGCTCCCGCACCGCCCGGAGGCCGGCCGGCAGGCCCGCACGGCCGCGCAGGGCGTGCTGGACGGCTGGCAGGTGCCGGCGCCGACCGCGGACGACGTCGTCCTGGTCGTCTCGGAGCTCGTCACCAACGCCCTGAACCACGCGCTGCCCGAGGTCTGCCTGCACCTGTCGCGGCTGCCGTGCGGCATCCTGCGCGTCGAGGTCGCCGACGGCGGCCCGTGCGGGGCGCGCCGGGAGCGCGACCCGGGCGACGGCGGGCGCGGCCTCGCGCTCGTCGAGGCCCTCTCCCAGGCGCACGGCCGCCACGTGGGCCCGGCCGGCACCCTGGCCTGGGCGGAATTCGCCGCGCAGGACGCCCCCTAGCGGCGCTGCGCCGGCCCGGGACGAGGAGGCCGCCATGCCCCCGGCGACGGACCGCCCGCCCGGGCAGGGCCCGCAGGCGGAGGTGCGGCAGCACAACCTCGGCCAGGTGCTGCGCAGGGTGCACCTCGGCGGCGCCGTCGCACGCGCGGAGCTGACCCGGCTCACCGGGCTCAACCGCAGCACCACCGGCGCGCTGGTCGCGGCCCTCGCGGAGGCGGGGCTGGTCCGCGAGGAGACGCCGCGCAGCCACCGCGCCGCCGGGCGGCCCTCGCCCCTTGTGCTGCCGGTGCCGGCCCGCGCGCAGGCCCTCGCGCTGGAGGTCGGCGTCGAGCGGATCCGGATCGAGCGGGTGGGCCTCGGCGGCGAGGTGCTGGAGCGCCGTACCCTGCCCGGAGCCGGCGAGCCGATGACCTTCGACGCCACGGTCGACCGGATCGCCGCCCTCGTCACGTCGGTCGCCACGCCGGCCCTCGGAGCAGCGGAGCCGGCACCCGTACGCCCGGGGGCGGACGAGCCCGTACGACCGGAGGCCGACCCGCCGGTACGCGCCGGCGCCGCCCCGCCCGTACGACCCGAGGTCGACCCGCCCGTACGACCCGGGGCCGACGCCCCCGCGCCCCCTCCCGGCCCCGAGGGCGCTCCCGCGCACCCCGCCCCGATCACCGGCATCGGCGTCGCCGTCCCCGGCCTCGTCCGCCGCGCGGACGGCCTCGTACGGTACGCCCCGAACCTCGACTGGACCGACGCGCCGTTCGCGCGGGCGCTGAGCGCGCGGCTCCCCGCGCCCCTGGACCGGCTGGAAATCGCCGTCGGCAACGACGCCGACCTCGGCGCGCTCGGCGAGTACAGCCGGGGCGCGGCCCGCGGCTGCCGGGACTTCGTCTACCTCTCGGCGAACGTCGGCGTCGGCGGCGGGCTGTTCTGCGGCGGCCGGCCCGTGCCAGGGCAGGGCGGATACGCCGGCGAGATCGGCCACATGACCGTCAACCCGGACGGCCGCCGCTGCCGCTGCGGGGCCCGCGGCTGCTGGGAGACCGAGATCGGCACCGACGTCATCATCGAGGCCGCCGGGCTCCCCGTGCCGTACGACCACGCCCTCACCGGCGTCGTCGAGGCCGCCGAGGCCGGCGACGAGCGCGCCGCCCGCGCGCTGGACGACGCCGCCCGCTGGCTCGCGATCGGCCTGGGCAACCTCGCGGTCGTCCTCAGCCCGCGCCTGGTCGTCTTCGGCGGCGGGCTCCAGGACATCCACGACGCCACCGCCGAGCGCATCGCCCACTACGGCGCCTCCACCGGCCTGGCCCGCGCCCGCGCCCCCTACGTGCTGCGCCGCTCGGCCCTCGGCTACCGCGCCCCGCTGGTCGGCGCCGCCGAACGCGCCTTCGCCCCGCTGCTCGACGACCCCCTCGGCCGCACCCCGGCGCCCGCGCCTTCACACAACCACCGCCGGACGTCCACCCCCTGACCACCCGTCGGCAGCACGGAGGCCGTCCGATCGTCCGAAATCGTCGTCCGACTTCCGGAAGCGCACGAAAGTGCAACGAATTTTGCCGCCAAACCTTGTGGCGGGAACTCGCCACGGCATAATCACGCTCCAAGACTGTTGCGGGGTGGGATCGCGTCGTGCTCATAGCTTTCATCGCTGTACTCCTGGCCGCCGCCATCGGCGGCATCTGGTCCGGCCTCAGACATGTGCGGGACGCCCAACTGGTGCGCATGGCCCGCACCACCGTCCAGACGGCGGAGGTGAGGGCCAAGAACGCCGAGGAGCAACTCCAGGTCGCCATCGAGGAGCTGCGCTACCTCGCCGCCGACCGCATCCCGGCCGCCGTCCTCGCCCTGACCCACGAACACGCCCCCGTACCGGGCCTGTTGCACCCGCAGGCGGCCAACGCCCAGCTGGCAAAGGCGATGCGGGACGTGCTGTCGTCGGCCACCGACGCCGCCGCGGGCGAGCGCGACCGGGTCGACGCCGCGGCCCGGGCCGCGATGCGCGGCGCCACCTCCAAGGTGCAGTCGCTGCTGTACCAGACGCAGAGCGTGCTGCACGACCTCCAGCACGAGCTGGACGACCCGCGGCTGCTGGAGCTGGACTTCCGCAACGAGCTGGCGCTGCGCCGCATCCAGGCCACCGCCGTGCTGTGCGAGGCGTGGCCGGGCCTGGCCCGCAGCGACTCGCCGCTCGCCGAGGTCGTGATCGGCGCGCAGTCCCGGGTCGCCGGCTACGCGCGTATCAAGATGGCCAACCACCTGCGCGAGCAGCGCCTCGGCGTGGTCGCCAGGGCCGCCGAGCCGCTGGCCATCGCGGTCGCCGAGCTGCTGGCGAACGCGACCTCGTACTCCCACCCCGACACCGCCGTGCCGGTCACGATCCAGCAGAGCGGCGGGCGCGGCGCGCTGGTCGTGGTGGACGACGCCGGTATCGGCATGGACGACGAGACCCTGGCCCGCGCCCGGCGGCTGCTCGCCGGGCCCGACACGCTGCTGCTGACCGAGCTCGGCAACCCGCCGCAGGCCGGCTTCGCCGTCGTGGGCCGGCTGGTCAAGCAGTACGGCTTCTCCGTGCACATCGAGTCCTCGCCGTACGGCGGGGTCCGCGCGATGCTGCGGGTGCCGGCCGAGCTGCTGACCGTACTCGACGAGGAGCACACCCTTTCCGTGCTGGTGCCCGCGCCGGCCGACACCGCCGCCCCGCAGCGGCCGGCCGAACCCCTGGAGGACTCCCCGGTGACCGAGGCCGTGCCGCTGCCCTCGCGCCGCCGCCGCAGCCCGAAGACCGCCGCGGCCCGCCCGGTCGCGGCGGTGCCGCAGCCCGAGGCGGCGCCCGCGGCACGCACACCAGAGCAGGCAGGCGCGCTGTGGGGCGCACTGCAGGACGGCACCCGCAGCGGCAGGACCGCGGCCGGGAACGCCACCGGCGACGAGCAAGGAGACATCCGTTCATGACCACCCGCCGACCCCAGCCCCAGGCACAGGACCTGGCCTGGGTCCTGGAGCCGCTGCTCGAACTGCCGGGCGTCCAGCACGCCGTGATCGCCACCGGCGACGGGCTGCTGGAGGGCTCCTCACCCGGCCTCGACCGCGCCGCCGCCGAACGGGTGGCCGCGATGACCGCCACCCTGCACGCCTCGGCCCGCGCCTTCACCACCGCCTTCACCGACGACGAGTCGCCGCGGCTGCAGCAGACGGTGGTGGAGTCCGAGCAGGGCTTCGCGATCGTCGTGCCCGCCGGGCAGAACACCTCGCTCGCGGTGTTCGCCGCCCCGGACACCCAACTGGGCAACATCGCCTACCAGATGCAGGTGCAGGTCGCCGCCCTCGCCCGGGCGATGAGCGCACCCGCCCGCGAGCCGGACGCAGCCGGCCGGCCATGACAGCAGGCCGGCCCGGCACTTCAGGAGCGGCGGCTGCCCCCAAGGGCGGGCCGCCGGGCGGACGGGGGCGCCGCCTGATACCGGCCTACCTGGCCACCGGTGGCCGGGAACGCCCGCGCGGCACGGCCGGCTTCGACCGGCTGACGCTGCTGGTCGCCACCGACCAGCAGCCGCCGGAACTGGACTTCGGACCCGAGCACCGCAGGCTGTGGACGCTGCTGCGCCCGGGCGCACTGACCGTCGTGGAGTGCGCGGCCCATCTCGGGCTGCCGGTCAGCGCCACCGTCTTCCTGGCCGCCGACCTGGTCGGCGGCGGCCACCTGCTCGCCCGGTCCCCGGTCCCCAAGGCCGAGGAGATCGACCGAACGCTCATCGAGAGGCTGCTCGTTGGACTCCGTGCCCTCCCCTGAACCGGCGACCGCCCCGGCCGCCGAACCGCGGCCAGGCCAGGTCCGCTATCTGCCCGCGACCGGGCAGACCCTGATGAAGCTGATCATCACCGGCCCGTTCGGCGTCGGCAAGACCACCCTCATCCGCACCCTGTCGGAGATCCCCACCCTGCACACCGAGGAGGTGATGACCCGCTCCAGCGTCGGCCACGACGACCTCAAGGGACTGCCGGAGAAGGCCACCACCACCGTCGCGGTCGACTTCGGGCGGCTCACCGTGCCCGGCGACCTGGTGCTGTACCTGTTCGGCACCCCGGGCCAGGAGCGGTTCTTCCCGCTGTGGCAGGACATCGCGCGCGGCGCGCTCGGCGCGCTGGTGATGGCCGACACCCGGCGGCTGGCCGACTCCTTCCCGGTGATGGACATGGTCGAGGAGGAGGGCCTGCCCTACGCGGTGGCCGTCAACCGCTTCCCCGGCGCGCCCGCGCACAGCGACGACACGCTGCGCAAGCACCTGGACCTCGCCCCGCAGACCCCGCTCGTGCAGTGCGACGCCCGCAACCGCCGGGACAGCATCGGCACCCTCATCGCCCTCGCCGAGCATGTCCTGACCCGCCTCCCGGAGGACGACTGATGCCCGCCGGCACCCTGCCCGCGCTGTACGGCGAGGACTTCGCCGCCGACCCCGCCCGCGGCTACCGCGAGCTGCGCCGGCTCGGCCCGCTCACCCGGGTGGAGATCGCGCCCGGCGTCGAGGCCGTGCTGGTCACCGACTACGAGGCCGCGCTCGACGTGCTGCGCGACACCCACACCTTCTCCAAGGACCCGCGGCCCTGGCCCGACGCGGTGCCCGAGGACAGCCCGGTGCGCTCGGTGCTCGGCTACCGGCCCGCCGTGACCTTCTCCGACGGCGACACCCACGCCCGCTACCGCCGGGTCATCGGCGACAGCCTGGCGCTGCTCGGCCCACACCTGCTCCAGACCCAGGTCTCCGACGTCGCCGCCCGCCTCATCGGCCGCTTCGCCGGCACCGGGCGCGCCGACCTCGTCGCCGACTACGCGCTGCAGATCCCCTTGCGGGTGTTCAACCTGTGGTTCGGGGTGCCCGAGGCGGACGGCGAGCGCCTGGTGGCGCGGCTGGCGGCGCTGTCCGGCTCCGGGGCCGACGCGCAGACCGGCTACGAGGAGCTGGGCGAGGTCATCGGCGCCCTGGTCGCCGAGCGGCGGGCCCGGCCGCGCCGCGACCTGACCTCGTACTTCCTCCAGCACCCGGCCGGGCTGGACGACGCGGAAACGATTCGGCAGATCGGTGTCACCTTCGGCGGCGGGCACGACTTCACCACCAACCTGATCGCCAACACCCTCCAGCACATGATCGCCGACCCGCGCTACGACGGCTCGGTCTACGCCGGCGCCATGACCGCGCACGAGGCCATCAACGAGGTGCTGTGGCGCAACCCGCCGCAGTCCACCTCCACCGGCTACTACGTGCGCTACGACACCACCTTCCACGGAGTGGGCCTGCGCGCCGGCCAGTTGGTGCTGGTCTCCTACGCCGCCGCCAACGGCTCCTCGCAGCCCGGCGGCGAGACCGACGCGTGGGGCGCGAGCGAGAGCGCGCACCTGGCGTGGGGCGCGGGCCCGCACAGCTGCCCGGCCCGGCAGCCGGCGCTGCTCATCGCGATCACCGCGATCGAGGAGCTGACCAGCCGGCTGTGCGACATGGAACTGGCCGTGCCCGCCGAGCAGTTGCGCTGGCGCCCCGGGCCCTTCCACCGCGCGCTCACCTCGCTGCCGGTGACCTTCACGCCGTGGGCGCCGAAGGCACCGCCGCCGCCGGACGAGCGGTGACGGCCGTGCCCGGCCCGGGAGCCGGCCGCCGGCGCGGTGAAGGGGCCGACTCCCCGGGCCGCGGCGTCAGTCGACGCCCGGGTAGCGCACGCCGATGCGCCCGCGGATCGCGTCCAGCGTGCGCATCACCGACAGCGAGCCCTCCAGCGGCACCAGCGGCGACTGCGTAAGCCCCTCGCGCAAACAGCGGTTGACCTCGATCGCCTCGTAGCGCATCGTGCCGCGGATCAGGCCGTCGTCGGTGACGTCGGCGAACTCCACGGTGTGCGGGGTCTCGCCCTGCCGGTGGACGACGAACTTCCCCGGGTTGAAGAAGCCTTCGGGCAGCTCGATCCGGCCACGCGTGCCGCTGATCGCCGCCGGCGCGCCGGTGTCGGCGGCGAAGGTGCAGGTCAAGGTGGCCAGCGCGCCGCTGTTCCAGCCCAGCAGCACCCCGGTGGTGTCGTCGACGCGCTCGGGCGTCAGATGCGCCCACGCGTCGACGCTGTCCGGCTCGCCCAGCAGCAGTTGGGCGAAGGAGACCGGGTAGACGCCGAGGTCCAGCAGCGCGCCGCCGCCCTGTCCGGGGTCGCGCATGCGGTGGGTGGGCGCGAAGTCGCCGGCGAAGCCGAAGTCCGCGGAGACCGTGCGGATGTCACCGATGATGCCGTCGGCGACCAGCGCGACCAGGTGCCGGACCAGCGGGTTGCAGTACGTCCACATGGCCTCCATGAGGAACAGCCCGCGCTCCCGGGCAAGGCCCACCAACTCGTGCGCCTCACGGGAGTTGAGGGTGAACGCCTTCTCGCACAGCACCGCCCGCCCCGCCTCCAGGCACAGCCCGGCGGCCTCCCGGTGCGCCGAGTGCGGGGTCGCGACGTAGACGACGTCCACGCCGTCGTCGGCCGCGAGCTCGGCCCAGCTGCCGTACGCGCGCGGTATCCCGTACCGGCCGGCGAACGCCTTGGCGCTGTCCAGGCTGCGCGAGCCCACCGCCACCACCTCGGTGCCCGGCACGGTGGCCAGCGCCTCCGTGAAGGTCGCGGCTATGCCGCCGGTCGCCAGCACGCCCCAGCGGATCGTGCGGTTCACGTCACTCATCGATGCCCCAAAACCTGGTCTCGGCCGTCCCCGACGACTGAAAGAATAGGCAACGATTCAACGACCTCCGAGAGAGAGTGCCTACCGTGCAGGACGCCGGGCCGAGATCTGCCGCCCCGCCCACCCCCCAGTCCCCCGCTTCCTCCCTCACCCCGGGCGCGGCCCGCCAGGCCCGGGTCGGCCTGCTGGTCACCCTGGTCCTCGGCGGGCTGACGGCGCTGCCGCCGCTGTCCATGGACATGTACCTGCCCGCGCTGCCCCAGGTCACCGACGCCCTGCACAGCACCACCTCCACCGTCCAGCTCACCCTCACCGCGTGCCTGGCCGGCATGGCCCTCGGCCAGCTCCTCGTCGGCCCGCTCAGCGACCGCTTCGGCCGCCGCGGCCCGCTGCTGATCGGCATGGTCGTCTACGTCGTCGCCACCGCGGTGTGCGCGTTCGCGCCGACCGCCCCGCTGCTGGTCGGCTTCCGGCTCGTCCAGGGCCTCGCGGGCGCGGCCGGCATCGTCATCTCCCGGGCGATCGTCCGCGACCTCTACGACGGCGTGGAGATGGCCCGCTTCTTCTCCACCCTGATGCTGATCTCCGGTGTCGCCCCGATCGTCGCGCCCGTCATCGGCGGCCAGATCCTGCGGCTGACCGACTGGCGCGGCGTCTTCGTCGTCTGCACCGCCATCGGCATCCTGCTCACCGCCGTGGTGTGGCGCAGCCTCGGCGAGACGCTGCCGCCCGAGGACCGCCACTGCGGCGAGCTGGCCGGCACCTTCGGCGCCTTCCGCGGGCTGCTGGCCGACCGGGTCTTCAGCGGCTACGTCGTCGCCGGCAGCTTCGCCTTCGCCGCGCTGTTCACGTACGTGTCCGCGTCGTCGTTCGTCGTGCAGGACATCTACGGCGCCTCGCCGCAGACCTTCAGCCTGCTGTTCGGGCTCAACTCGATCGGCATCGTCGGCATCGGCCAGCTCAACGGCAAGATGCTGGTGGGCCGGGTGGACCTGGACCGGGTGCTCGCGGTCGGCCTGGTCCTCATCACCGGCGCCGCGGTGATGCTGCTGCTGTTCACCACCGGCGTATTCGGCCGGGCCTCGCTGCCCGAGATCGCCGGGTCGCTGTTCGTGATGATGGCCTCGATGGGCCTGGTGCTGCCCACGACCAACACGCAGGCGCTGCTGCGGACCAAGCGCAACGCCGGCGCGGCCTCCGCGCTCATCGGGACGTCGTCCTTCCTGATCGGCGCGGTGATCTCGCCGCTCGCCGGGATCGCCGGGGACGGCACCGCGGTGCCGATGGCGATCACCATCGTGACCTGCACACTCATCGCGTGCGTGGCATTTGTCGGGCTCTGCGTGCCGCGCCGACGTAGTGTGGAGGGACTATAGGCGTTCTCGCCCGTACCTAGCCCGTATGGAGGAAGCGATGTCCGATCCGGACGAACGCACCTGGGCGTTCAAGACAGCCGACAGCGCACTGCGGACGGGGGCGGAGTCCCCGGTGGACCCGGAGGACCTGGTGATGGCCTCCGGAGCGGACTGCACACCCGAGCGGATCGAGAAGGCCCGCAGAGAGCTGGAGGAAAATGGCGCCGCCGCTGTCGAGAGGTACCTGCCCTGAGGCGGGCCTCGACGCCGACGAGGTAGGGCGGATCGTCCCGGGCCTGCGGGCCGAGCTCGCCGCGGCGGGGCATCCGTGGTGCGCGGGGGCCGTCGTGCTGGCCGGGCGCGGGGACGTGGTCGCGCTGCACGAGGCCGTGGGCTGGGCGCTGCGCTACCGCTCGTACGACGAGCACACCGGCCGCGGGGTGGAGCTGCCGGCGGGGGAGCGGGTGCCGATGCGCCCCGGCACCGTCTTCGACCTGGCCTCCCTGACCAAGCTCTTCACCGCCGTGGTCGCCGCCCAGCAGATCGAGGCCGGCGTCCTGGACCCCGAGCGCGAGCTGACCGCGTACGTCCCCGGCCTCGTCGCGCCCGGTCTCACCCTGCGCCACCTGCTCACCCACACCTCGGGCCTGCGCCCCGAGCTGCCGCTCTACGACCTCCCGGACGCCGCCGCGCGCACCGCCCGGCTGGCCGCGGAGCAGCCGCTCACCCCGCCCGGCGCGCAGCGCACGTACTCCGACCTGAACCTGCTGCTCACCCAGACGCTGCTGGAGCGGGTGACCGGCCGCCCGCTGGACCGGCTCGTCGCCGAGGGCATCACCGGGCCGCTCGGCATGACCTCGACGCGTTTCGCGCCGCCGGCCGACTGGCGGCCCCGTATCGCCGCGACCGAGGACCAGCGGCGCCCGTGGGGCAAGCTCGACCGCGGGCTCGTGCACGGCACCGTCCACGACGAGAACGCGTACGCGATGGGCGGCGTCGCCGGTCACGCGGGGCTCTTCTCCACCGCCTGGGACCTGGCCCTCTTCGCCCACGCCCTGCTCACCGGCGCGCTGCCGCTGCGGCCCGAGCTGGGCTTCGAGACCGACCAGGCGTGGTTCATGGGCGAGCTGGCCGCCCCAGGCCGGGGCGCCGCCGGCCACACCGGCTTCACGGGGACGAGCCTGGTCCTCGACCCGGCGTCGGGTGCGTTCCTGGTGCTGCTGGCCAACACCGTCCACCCCGTACGCCACCGCCAGGGCAGCGCCCCGCGCGCCGCCGCGGCCACGCACCTGGCGCGGGCGCTGCGGCGTACGGGGTAGCGGGTCGCGTCAGCGGTGGTAGCCGTCGCCCATCGCGGCGGCGTTGTGGACCGTGCGGGAGTCGTGGAAGGCGCGCTCGAACTCGCGCACCGCGCGGTGCGTGCCCTCGGCGTGCAGATCGCCCCGGGCGGAGCCGCGCCGGGCCAGCACGACGATGCCGGCGATCACGCCGACGACGAGTACGGCTGCCGCCGCAAGGATCAGAACCATGGCATTCCCCCTGCCTGACGGGCCCGTTGAGCGGACCCCGGACCATTCACGATAACCCGTCAGTAGCCTGCGGGCCAGGGATCGCGGTACGGGGAGGGTGGGCGCGCGGGTGCCAGTCACGTAACGTCACCGGCCGCGTAGGTCACCCCTCGCGGCGGATGGCGACCGCGGCCATGTCGTCGGTCAGGCCGGCCGGCGCGTAAATCTCCAGCTCCTCCGTCAGGGCCTCGACGAGCCGGTCGGGCCCGTGGCCGGCCCAGTCGGCCGCGCGCTCCAGCAGCGGGAAGAAGTCGCCCTTGCCGTCCCGCGCCTCGGTGACGCCGTCGGTGTAGAGCAGCAGCCGGTCGCCCGGCGCGAAGGGGAAGCTCGTCGCGGTGTAGCCCTCGTCCGCCAGCGCGCCCAGGCCCAGCGGCGGCGCCGGGTGCTCGGCGCTCAGCGAGGTCACCGAGTCGTCGTGGAAGAGCAGCAGCGGCAGATGGCCGCAGCTGATCACCCGCAGGGTCGGCTCGCCGTCCGGGATCTCCACGACCGCCGCGGTGACGAACCGCTCGGCGGCGTCCTGCGGCGCGGCCACCCCGCCGTGGCCGGTCAAGCCCCAGCGGACGCTGCCCTCCAGCAGCGCGACCAGCTCCGGCAGCGGCGACTGCCGGTGCGCGGCGGCCCGGAAGGCGCCCAGCACGGTCTCGGTGTCGCCGACCGACGCCAGGCCCTTGCCGCGCACGTCCCCGATGAGCACCCGGGTGGCGTCGGCGGTGCGCGCCACCGCGTAGAGGTCGCCGCCGACCGGGGTGTCGGCGTCCGCCGCCCGGTAGACCGAGGCGAGCGAGACCGGCCCGACCCGCCCCGGCAGCGGCGGCAGCACCGCCTCCGACACATGCCGCAGCCCGGCCAGCTCCCGCCCGCGCCGCTCCAGCAGCCCGCTGACCAGCACGAGCAGCGCCGACAGCGCGGCGAGCGACCCCAGCTCGACCAGGACGCTCTCCGTACCGAGCGACATGCGCTCCGCGCCGGCGGCCACCAGCGCGACGATCGCCAGACCGGCGATGACGGCGGTGCGCCGGGCCCCGAAGAAGACGGCCGTCACCGCGACGGGCACGACCAGGGCGTGCGCGAGGTGCACATTGCGCGGCACGAAGTGGTCGACGATCGGTACGAGCGCGATGGCCACCGCCGCGACCACGTTCCACCGGTAGCCGAGGCTCCCGGTGGGATTCCACGCCGCCATCCGACGCCTCCACCCGACCCGCATACGTCCTCTCTCCTCCGCGCTGCCCCTCGCCCCCCGCGGGTGACGGCGCTGGGGGCGCGATCTGCTGAAGCGGGCGGAAGGGGGTCGGATATTCCCATGATGCCCTGATATGCCCGCGGGTGCGGGCGTAAGTATGGGTGCGGGTGCGGGTGCGGGTGCGGGTGCGGGTGCGGGTGCGGGCGTGGGCGTGGGCGTGGGGCGTCAGCGGAAGATGCCGGTGTGGCCGAGGGAGTAGCGGCCGGGCTGCGGGTAGACGGCGAGGCCGTGCGGGCCGGAGCCGACGGGGATCTTGGCGAGCGTGCGGCCGGTGGCGGTGTCGAGGGCGTAGACCTCGGCGTTGTAGCGGCCGGTGAGCCACAGCACCTTGCCGTCGGCGGAGACGCCGCCCATGTCGGGGGAGCCGCCGCCGTCGATGTGCCACTTCGCGGTGAGCTTGCCGGTGCGGAAGTCCAGCAGCGAGACCGAGCCCTCGCCGCGGTTGGAGATGTACAGGTAGCGCGAGTCGCGCGAGACGTACAGCCCGTGCGCGCCCGCGCCGGTCGGGATCAGCTTCGGCGTGGAGAAGGTGTCGCCGTTCATCGTCCAGACGCCGTTCGCGACCATGTCCGCGATGTACCACGTCCGCCCGTCCGGCGAGATCTTCACGTCCTGCGGCATCGAGCCCTCGAACGGGATCTTCTGCTGGGCGACCACCTTCATCGCGGCGGTGTCCACCTTCAGCAGCTCGCCGGAGAACTCGCACGAGACGATGAAGTAGCGCCCGTCGGGTGAGAAGTCCGCGTGGTTCACCCCGTAGCAGCTCACCGGCACGGTCTTGGCGATCGCCATCGTGTGCGCGTCGCGGAAGACGAGCTGCCGGTCGAGCGAGGCCATGACGATCGCGTACTTGCCGTTCGGCGTGAAGTAAAGGTTGTACGGGTCGTGCACGTCCACCGGCTTGCCGACCTTGCCGGTCGCCGGGTCGATGGGGGTCAGGCTGTTGCCGACGTCGTTGTTGACCCACAGCGTCTTGAGGTCCCACGACGGCACGACGTGCTGCGGCTGCCGGCCGACCGGGATCGTACGGATGACCTTGTACGTCTTCGGGTCGATGACGGAGACGGTGTCGGACTCGGTGTTCGGCACATAGACCAGGGAGGGCATGCCGCGCACGGCGGGGGAGAGGTTGCCGGGGCGGTCGGCGGCGTAGACGTCGTGCTGGTCGAGCAGCGGGGGCATGCCGGGCAGGCCCGGGTGGGCCGCGGCGGCCCGCTGCTGGGCCCTGGCCGCCGCAGCCGCCGCTGCCGCCTGCGCGGCGACCGCCGCCTGGGCGCGGGAGGGGGCGAGGGAACGGGCGCCGGAGTCGCCGCAGGCCGCGGCGAGCAGTGCGGTGACGGCGACGAGGGCGGCGGCGGCCGTACGGGGGAGCAGGCGGCTGCGCCGGGCGGGAGTCTTCGCGGCGGGGCGGGACGCGGCGCGGGGGGAGGGGCTACGCATCAGGTCAGCAGCTCCGTGGTCGTGACCGCGCGGAGGCCGCGGCGGCGCAGGTCGTCGAGGATGCCGGGCAGCGCGGCGAGCGTGCCGGGGTGCCCGAAGTGCAGCGAGACCACCGAGCCGGGGCCGGCCTGGTCGGCGACCGCCTGCCGGACGGCCGTGGGGCCGGGGTCGGTGTAGTCGAGGGTGTCCACGTCGTACGACAGCAGGTGCGGGTAGCCCGCCTGCTGGGCCAGGGCGACGACCCGGGGCGTCGTCAGCCGGGCCTGCGAGGGCCGGAACCAGCGTCCCTGGCTGCCGGTCAGTTGGCGCAGCCGCGCCGCGCACCGCGTGATCTCCGCGCCGGCCTCGGCTTCGTCCATGGAGCCGATGTCGCCATGCGTCTGCGTGTGGTTGCCCAGCTCATGCCCGCCGCCCAGGACACGCTTCGCGAGCTGCGGATACGCGTCGAGCCAGCTCCCCACCGCCAGCACGGTGAGCCGGGCACCCCCTTTCTCCGCCGCGCTCAGCATCGCCTCGGCCTGCGCGGGGTCGCCCTGCCCGTGAAAGGTGAGGGCGAGCTGCGGGCGGCTCCGGGGCCCGTGCTCGATCTGCGCGGGCAGCGCGGTGGCTGCGCCGGCGGTGGGGGAGGCGGAGCTGCCCGCCGCGGGGCTCGCGGAGGGTGCGGCGGGCACGCCGGACCGCGCGGCGGCGGGGTGCGGTGCCTGGCCGGCGGAGCAGCCGGTGAGCAGCGCGCCGGTGGCGCCGAGCTGGAGGAGGTTGCGGCGAGTGATCGACATCAGCGCCGAGCTTAAGACGGATTGTCGCATTTCTCCCGCCGACGGCGGAGGCGCTGCGCCGGACGGAGTACGTCGGCGATGCCGCTCACGGGCGGGGGTGCTGGTGCCGATGGCGTACGCCGGTGGGTGGAGTGTGGTGCCTGGCGGTGGCGCAGGGGTGCAGAGCAGGCGGTGCGGGGAGCTGACGTCCGGGTGCGGCCAGCACTCGCCCCCCCGAAGCTCCCGGCTCTCAGCGGTCGACCTCGCGGTCCAGGACCGCGTCGGCCGCGGCGGTCCAGGCGTCGGGCTCGCGGGCCGGGAGGCGGTCGCCGCGGCTGTGCGCCACGCGCAGTACATCACGCAGGGCGTGGCACAAGTGCGTGACCGTGAGGGCGAGTTGCGCTTCACCGGGGCGGGGCTGCTCGCGCAGCGAGGTCTCGACGTGGTCCAACAGGTCGTCTGCCATGCCTAGTTGCACGGCCTCCAGGCCGTCCGCGAGCCGGTTCACGAACGAGCTCTCGCCGCTGCCCGGGGCCAGGTACGCGGGCTTGCCGCCCTCACCCGTCCAGGGCAGCAGCCGCATCCCGTTCACGACCGCACCTCGCTCGGCCGGCGGGTGGTGTTCTTCGCCACGGTGGGTGCTCCTCACTGCGTTGCGCCGCGCCCCGGACGCCGGGGCCTTCGCCGGCAGCAACGCTAAGGGCCCGCACCGCACCGCACGGGCACAGATTGTGCCCCCTCGGTCACGCGGCCAACATGCCGAGCTTCACCGCGAGTTGCGACGCCCGGCGGCGGCGGGCGGGGTCGCGGGACTCCGTCTCCTCCAGCACGATGCGCTTGGCGTAGCCGTTGTAGCGGATCGTCTCGGGCGCGGCCTCGTGCGCCTTGGCGAGGGTCGCGAGGGCCGCGTCGGGCTGGCCGTCCAGGTGGTAGGCGCGGGCCTCCTCGATGCGGTGCCGGGCCCGGCGCGGGCGGGAGGGGATGGTGGTCGCCTCGGCCGCGGCGGCCTGGCGGACGGACTCGCCGCCCGAGTGGAGCTCGACGGCGACGGTGACGGCGTGCGCGCCCATGATCGCCCGCGAGAAGGACGTGACCGGGTCGTAGTGGTCGGCCGGCAGGCGCTCTGCCATGGCGCGGGCCCGGTCCCAGTGGCCCCAGGCCGTACCCGTCGCACCGCGCCGCGCGGCCGTGTAGCCGGCCTCGAAGGTCAGCGCGCCGGCGATGGCCAGTACGTCGTCCGGCGCGTCCGGCAGCAGGGGCCGCAGGAACTCCAGGCTGTCCAGCACGACTTGGTCGGCCGCGTCGAAGTGCGCGGGCCCGGAGTCCCGGTGCGCCTGGCCCGCGAGCCATGCGGCGACCCCGATGGCCCGCGGGTCCTCGCTCTCCTGCGCCGCGACCAGGCCGCGCTCGGCGACCCGCCACAGCAGCGCCGCGTCCGGCTGGAAGGCGACGAAGAACTGGCACAGCGAGTACGTCTCGCTCAGGAGCGCCTGCGCCGCCCGGCGCTGCACCGGCCCCTCGGACTGCCGCACGGCCGCCTGCGCGTCCCGGATCAGGTCCGGCAGCAGCGCGCCCAGCACCTCGCGGTGGTGCGGCGACCGGTGCCGCGCGGTCCACGCGTGGTCGAGCCGGGCCCGCAGATGCGCGACCGGCGGCGCCGCCGCCCCGGGGCCGACCGGATACGCGTCCACCGCCGCCTTCACCGCGGCGAGCCGCGGGTGCCCCGGGCCCTGGAACAGCTCGACCCGCACGGCCTGGTTGCCGGTGAGGTCGGACAGGTCCCGTACCCGCAGGACCTCGGCGACCCGCAAAATCACTTCCAGCTTCGGCGTCTTGAGCCGGCCGCTCTCCACGGCCTTCACCCACGAGCCGGTGCGGCCCAGCAGGCCGCCCAACTGCTCGCGCGTCATGCCCCGCCGCGTGCGGAGAATCTGCAACCGCTGGCCGAAGACCAGCGGATCGGCGTACGGGTCGGGTGCGTTGTCCGAAGGCGTCACGGCCCTGTCCTCCCTGGAGGCTCGTCCCCCCAGGGTAGGGGCGGGGGCCGCCCCCGTGCGCGTACTGAGGGCGGACTCACCCCCCCGGCGGGAGGCCGCAACTCACCGCCGGCGCAGCGCACCTCACCGTAAACTCCCCCCGGAGGGGGTACGGGGATGGCGGTCGAGGCGGCCCCGGAGGGCCGAAAGCTCAGCGGCAGCGCTTCCGTGCCGCGGGCGGCGCTGTCGCGGGCTCTTGCGGTGCCGCTGGCGGTCGCCCTCGTCGGGTTTCTGCCCGCGTATGTCACCGCGCAGCCGGGCGGCGGCGGCAACACCCCGCGCGACAGCGCCTATTGGCTGCAGCTCACGCTCACCGTCTACGCGGGCGGGCGGCTCGCCGCCATGGTGCTGGCCAGGCGGCGCCGGCTCATCCAGGGCGCGTTCTGGCTCTTCGTGTACGTGGCCATGGGCGTCGCGCCGCTCACGCAGGAAGTGCTCGGGCAGGTGCCGACCCCGGTGGTGGGCCCGCGGTCGGACACGACCACGGCCGTCGCCCTCGTCCTCATCGCCTGCGCGGCCTTCGACGTGGGCGCGCTGCTCGCCCGCAACCGGCCCGCCCTGCGGCTGCGCAGGCCCCGGCCGCCGGCGCAGGTCTCGCGGCGCCGGCTGTGGCTGCTCGTGCTGGTCGCGTACGCCGGGAGCGCGTACTCGATCCTCAAACTCGGCGGCCCCGCCGTCTTCTTCGACAGCCGGCAGGCGATCAGCGAGTCCGTGCGGAGCAGCGGGCTTGCCGGGGCGAGCGGGCAGAGCCACGTCGGCTCGGCCTTCC
This sequence comes from Actinacidiphila epipremni, assembly GCF_012034175.1. GTDB lineage: Bacteria > Actinomycetota > Actinomycetes > Streptomycetales > Streptomycetaceae > Actinacidiphila > Actinacidiphila epipremni. The sequence goes on along the minus strand of NZ_JAATEJ010000010.1, from coordinate 154,410 downwards.
TGCGCGGCTTCGGGACCGTGCCGGCGCTGCTGGCGATGCTGTTCCTGACCCGCTGGATGATCACCTCGCACATCGCCCGCCGCAGCATCCCGGCGATCGCCGCGCTCGGCGGTCTCGTCGTTCTCAACGCGATCGTCAACAACCCCGTCTCCAACCCGCGTTACTGGTTCCTGACGGTCGTCTTCGCGCTGCTCTTCACCGCCTTCCCGCGCAGCCCGGTGATGTACCGGGCCGCGCTGGTCACCGGCGTGGTCGCGGCGCTGCTGCTCTTCCCGTTCCTGGACCGCTTCCGCTACGACAGCGGCGGCTACCACCCGGTCGAGACGACCTCCGTGCTGGAGCCGCTGACCGTCAAGGACTACGACCAGATCGGGATGTTCGCCAACACCCTGACGTACGCGCATTCCGGCGCCGGGCACACCGACGGGCGGCAACTCGCCGCCGACGTGCTGTTCTTCGTGCCGCGCTCGGTGTGGCACGGCAAGCCGCAGGATTCGGGCGTGGTCGTGGGCCAGTGGATGGGCATGACCAACACCAACCTCTCCTCCCCGCTGTGGGCCGAACTGTGGCTGGACTTCGGCCCGTTGGGAATGACCGGCGGCTTCCTCGCGATCGGCTACCTGTGCGCCCGCGGCGACCGCCGGTACGCGCAGCGGACGGTGGAGGACGGGCGGCCCGGCACGGTCGCCGCGGTCGTGATCCCGCTGGTGTGCGGCTATTCGTTCATCCTGCTGCGCGGGCCGCTGCTCCAGGCGTCCGGGCGGATCGCGATCGCCGCGCTGTGCCTGGCACTTGTGACGACCTTCAGCGAGGACCGGCGGACGATCCTGCGCTGACCGGCTCCGCGTCCTCGCCGGGCACGTCGTCGTCGGCCGCCGGGCCCGCCCGCCGTACGGACGCGATCCGCAGCCACAGCGCCAGCGCCTTGAGGGCCGAGCCGGCGAACAGCCCCCACGCGGCCCCGTACACCCCGTCGACGCGGTAGCCGGCCAGCATGAAGGCGACGGACAGCAGCGAGAAGACCACCTGGATCGGCAGCGTCGCCCTCGGCCGGAGCACCCGCAGGGTCAGCAGCGCGCTGGTGCCCAGCGCGATCGCCGCGTACTGGCTGCCGGACGCGGCGAGCAGCGCGGCGGACGCCGCCCAGGTGTCGCCCAGGAGTTGGCGGCCCGCGTGCGCGGGCAGCAGCATCAGCACGAGCGTCCACAGCGCGGCGACCCATGCCAGCGCGACGGCCAGCACGGCGGTCGCCCGCACCTTCCCGGCGGTGCCGCGCACCCGGTTGAGCAGCGGCGGGCCGAACGCGGTCGCGGAGTTGAAGAGGACGTTCATCGGGCCGAAGAGCGTCGTCGCGCCGCGCAGGGCGCCCACCGCGAGCGGCGCGGCGAACAACCCCAGCCCCACGACGGCCAGTTGGCTTGTCGCGTTGCCGACGCCGAACTCCACGACGAACCGCCGCCCCAGATGCCCGCGCCGCACGTACGCCCGTACGTCCGCCCGCGCGCCCCGCACCCGCGGCCACAGCAGCGCGCCGGCCACCAGCAGCGCGGGCACCGCCGAGACCCCCCACACCGCCACCAGCCGCTCAGGGCCGGCCCCGTGCGGCTGCACCGCGAGCGCCGGCACCGCGACGAGCAGCCGCACGGTGTCGCCGGCCAGCGCGTAGTGCGGCAGCCGCAGCGCGGAGAAGCAGTAGCGCAGGCCGTCCTGCGTGAGCACGACGGGCAGCACGAGGCCGAGGACGGCGAGCCCGTGCGCGGTCGCGCCGCGCGCGAACATGCCGAGCCCGGCGGCCATCGCGAGGCCGATCGCGGTGGACGCGAGCGCGGTGAAGACCGCCGCGGACCGGCAGGCGGCCCGTACCCGGGCGGTGCCGCGCTCCAGGACGAGCGCCTGGCCGACGTACGAGACGTTGATGCCGAGCAGCACCGTGAAGACCATGTAGACCATCGAGAAGACCGCGAAGCCCGCGGCGCTGGACAGCCGGGCGGCGACGACCAGCACGATGATGTTGGTGAAGGCGGCGACACCCTGGTCGGCGACGGAGGCGGCGATGGCCGCCTTGGCCCCGAGACCGGGAGCCTCGCCGGAGGTCCCGGCGCTGTCCCCGTCGCCGGGGAGGTCGTACGGGTCGGCGTCCGGATCGCCGTAGAGGTCACGGCCCGGGGCGTACGGGTCACGGTCCGGGTCGTACGGGTCGCCGTGCGGGTCGTACGGGTCGGGCTCCGGGTCGTACGGGGCCGGGTACGCCTCGCCGTCGTACGGATCCGCGCCCGGCGCGGGGTCGGGGGCGGCCCCGGGAGCCGCGGCGGGGGGCCGCGGGGCGGGGCCGGTCAAGGGACCGGGTGGCGCTCCGGGGCGGTCGCGGGGGACGGGTGGGGGAAGTCGGTGCCGCGGCGGTCGGCGGCGGGCGCCGGCGTACGGGGCGAACGGCGGGGCGGGAAGCGGCGCTTGGCGCCGGGCTCGGCGGAGTGCAGGACGACGCCGAGGACCGACGCCCCTGCCGCGTCGATGAGTTCGCCCACCCGCTCCAGGTCCGCGCGGCGCACCGCCCGCGGGTCGCACACCACCACGACGCCGTCGACGCGGTCGGCGAGCGCGACGGCGTCCGCGTACGCCAGCACCGGCGGCGCGAGGACGACGACGACCGAGCCCGGCTCGTCGGCCTCGGCGAACAGCCGCCCGGCGGGCGCGGAGGTCAGCGCGCGGGCGACATTGCGCACCCGGCGGCCCGGCACGAGGTCGAAGGAGCCCGACTCGCCCGCGTCGATGGGCACTTGGAGCCCCGCGGGCCAGCCGCCCTCGCCGAGCCCGGGCGACCTCGCCCAGCCGGGCCGGCTGCCGTCCGCGGTGCGCAGCCGGTCCGCGAGCGTCGGGGTGCGCAGGTCGGCCTCGACGAGCAGCACCTCCATGCCCATCTCCGCGAAGGAGGCCGACAGGTTCGCGGCGACCGCCGCGGGCGTCTCGCCGGCCCCGCCGCGCGGGCCCACGACCAGCAGCCGGCGGCGCTCGGAGAAGCGCTTGTCGTGGGTGAGCCGGAAGGCGACCGCGCGGTATTCCTCGGCGAGCCGCCCGCCGCCGCGCCCGCCGGCCAGCAGCCCCGGCGTACCGCCCTCGTCCGCGGCCCGCGCGGCGTCCCGGCGGCGCAGCCGCGGCAGCGTGCCCAGCACGGGCGCGCCCAGGGTGCGCGTCACCTCGGCGTCGCTGCGCACGGTCGGGTCGAAGACCAGCCGCACCCACGCGCCGAGCAGCCCGAGCCCGATGCCGACCGCCCCGCCGAGGCCCAGCATCATCGCGAGGCCGGGCCCGGAGGGCGCGCGGGGCGGCACACCGGGCTTGATGACGATGCCGGGCGTGGTGTCCAGGCCGCGCAACTGGCTGATGTCGGAGGTCAGTTCGGTGATCCGGCTGAGCAGGTTGGTTTGCGCGGAAACCAAAGTCCCGGCGATCTGAGCGGACTTGGCGCGCTGGATCTGGTCCAGCAGGTCGTTGCGCTGCGCGACCATCGGGTCGAGCTGCGCCTGGTAACTGGCCACCATCCGGTCGATGGTGGCCTTCGTCTGCGCCTGCCGGTTGTCCAGATACGCCGTGGTGAACGCGTTGACCCAGTCCGCCGAGCGGTGCGCGTCGGGCGTCGTACAAGTGAAGCGCAGCACCAGCGTGTTGGGCGGATTGCTCACCTGGAGGCAGCGCGACATCGGGGCGACCGGCGCCTTCGCCGCCTTCGCCGCGGCGTCGGCGACCGTGCTGCTGAGGGCGGTCTGCCGCTCGGTGCCGATGTTGATGTTCTTGTCGACGGTGGCGCCGATCGCGAACGGGTCCTCGGTGGCCGCCCTGACCATCACCTCGCTCGTCGCGGTGTACGCGTCCGCGCCGCTGAAGGCGAGGTACGCGCCGCCCAGCAGCCCGAGCAGCACACCGGCCACGAGCAGGCCCCGGTAGCGGACGAGCTGGCGGAACTGGTCCCGCAGCAGGTCGGGTTCGTCGGGCTGCCGCTGCTCCGTGCGCGTCACGTCGGTCACGAGCTCCGCGTCCCTTCGTCCCCGAGCGCTTCCGCGAGCAGCGCGTCCATCCGTGCCAGCCCCGCGCTGCGGCTCAGGTGCTCCGTCACGTACACCGGTCCGCGCGCCCCCAACTCCTCGGCCCTGCAAGGATCATCGGCCAGCGCGCGGACCGCGTCCAGCAGGCCGCGCGGGTCCTCGGGCCCGACGACGACGCCGGCCCCGGAGCGCAGCACCTCCTGCGCGGTGCCGCCGGCCGCCGCGACCGAGGCCACGACGGGGCGGCCGGCCGCGAAATACGAGGTGAGCTTGGACGGCACGCTCATGTCCAGCACCGAGGCGCGCTGCGTGACGGCCAGCACGTCGGCGGCGGCGAGCACGTCGGGGAAGTCCGCGTCGGCGGCGGGCGGCAGGAAGTCCACGTTGGGCAGCGCGCCCGCCAACTCCCGTAAGACGGAGCGCTGGTTGCCGTCGCCCATCAGCACCACCCGCAGCGCCGGGTCCAGCCGGGCCGCCTCGACCAGCACTTCAAGGCCCTGCTTGAGCCCCATGTTGCCGCTGTGCAGCAGCACGGTTTGGTCCGGCGGCCAGCCCAGCCGCGCCCTGGTCTGCTCGCGGGGACGTGAAGGGCCGCTGACGTGCGACCAGTTGGGCACGACCCGGATACGCGCCTCGGGCACGCCGAGCGCGGTGACCTTCGGCACGAACGTCTCGTGGATGACGCCCACGAGCGTGGCCCGCCGCAGCGCGTACGCCTCCGCCGCCCCGGCCGCCGCGGCGACCCGCCCCCCGCCGCGTATCCCGCTCTGCGCCGCCGCCGCGCCCATCAGGTCCTGCACGACCGGCACATACGGCACCCGGTGGCGTGCGGCCAGCCGGGCCGCGACGACCCCGCCGGCCAGGCTCGGCATCTGGGCGACCACCGCGTCGGGCCGGCGCATCACGGGCGGCGCCCACAGCGCGTGCCCGAGCACGGACGCCTCGAACACCGCCCGCCGCACGGCCGTCTGCCGGGCCGGTACGGTGTGCCGCCGCCGGTGCACCCGCACCCCGCCGCGTAACTCCTGGGCCCGCCAGCGCCCTTCGTACGCCGGGTCGAGCCGCCAGGCCGGGTAGTGCGGCATCCCGGCCAGGACGTGCACCTCGGCGCCGCCCGCCGCCCAGTGCTCGGCGATCTGCGTCGCGTACGGCCCGATCCCGGCGTGCTCGGGGGCGTAGTTGGTGGAGACCAGCAGGAGTCTTCGGCGCGCACCGGAACCGGCCACGAGTGCCCCTTCCCCCCTGATTTCGCCACGAGGCGGCCAACTGCCCACACTAACCGTTCACTTGGGCATCCCGCCGTGTCTTGCCCAGCGTTGGACTTTGGCAAATCACCGCTTTGCCGCGCGGCGGCCCGGCTATCGTCGGAAAGTCCGAAATGGCCGGGCGGTTGGGGGCGAGTCATGACGCACGAGGACGGCTTACGGGGCGTGGCGGGCACGGAGGGCGCGGCGGCCGGCGGGGGCAGGGACGGGGGCGGGGGCGGGGGCGGGGCGCCGCGGGCGTACCGCGTCGGCTACGCGCCGGGGGTCTACGACCTCTTCCACGTCGGGCACCTGAACATCCTGCGGCACGCCCGCGCCCGCTGCGACTACCTCGTCGCCGGCGTCGTCTCCGACGAGATGGCCCTGCTCGCCAAGGGGCGGGCACCGGTGGTGCCGCTGGTGGAGCGGCTGGAGATCGTCCGCAGCGTGCGGCATGTGGACGCGGCCTTCGTCGAGACGGTGCCGGACAAGGTCGAGACATGGCGGCAGGTGCGGTTCGACGTGCTGTTCAAGGGCGACGACTGGCGCGGCACCGACAAGGGCCGCAAGCTGGAACGGGACTTCGCGGCGGTCGGCGTGGAGGTCGTCTACTTCCCGTACACCGTGCACACCTCCAGCACACTGCTGCGCCGGGCGCTCGACGTGCTGGCCGAGCCGGTCAGGGCGCAGCCAGCCGCCGAAGCCCGCGGAACCACTTCGTGAGGAAGGCCGCGAGGGCGGCGGCGTGCGCGAGGAAGAGCGCGAAGTAGGCGTAGCGGAAGGCGCGTTCGCTGCCCAGAAGCAGGAAGACGGCGCAGAAGACCCCGTAGTCGACCGGCAGCAGGGCGACGGCCCGCAGCCGCGAGGGCGCCGCGGGCGGGGCGCCCGGCACCTTCGGGGTGAGCTTGTCGGTGAGCAGCCCGCCGAAGAAGATCATGACGGCGGCGAGCTGGAAGCCCAGCGGGAGCAGCAGCCAGCGGTCGCCCGGCAGGGCGAAGTGCCGGTAGAAGGTGATGAGCACGGCGGCGTGCACGGCGGTGATCTTCGCGGCGTCCACGACATGGTCCAGCCACTCACCCGCCGCCCCGCCCGCCCCCAGCAGCCGTGCGAGCTGCCCGTCCGCCGAGTCGCACGCGAACCCCAACGCGAGCGCCGCGTACACCCCCAGCCCCACCCCCCACCCCGGCGCGACGACGGCGAGCACCGCGATCCCCCCGTAACTCAACCCCGCACTGACGACCGTGACCTGATTCGGCGTCAGCCCCACCCGATACGCCCCCGCCGCCAGCACCCGCCCCACCGGCCGGTTCACATACCGCGAATACAGCGAAACCCCCCTGGCCCCCTTCTGCGCCCCCCGCAACCTCCCCAACGCCTCCCGGTACGTCATCGGTCTCGTAGCCGCCACGTGACCCCCCTCCCCCTCGGCTTCGGAGCGACTACCGGAGATAGGTCTGCTGCCACTCCACGGACGTCATGTTCAGTGCCGCTTCGGCCAGTTCCTGGGCGGACGCGGTCTTCAGGGATGCCTTGCTGGTGTCGATCCAGTTCTGCACGTTGGCATACCCCTGTTCCCGGTACTCGACGGCCTGGAGCAGGCATTCGAGCTTGTCGGCATCGTGCGCCACGACGACTTCCAGGCTGTCACCGTTCTCGTACTCGTCGACGACCCGGCCGATGCCCGCGGCGACCGCCGGGTGCGCGGCCGACACCTGGTCCGCCGTCACCTGCTCGTTGCTCGCGGCGGTCACATACCGGCGACCGATGTGCGGGATGTCGCCGATGCGGGTCTCCTGGGTGTCGTGGAAGACGCACATCAACGCGACCCTCGCCGGGTCCGCACCCTCCATGAGCGCCAGCACCGAGCCGACGACCGCGGTCCTGAACGAGTGCTCGGCGATGGTCTCGGGGTCCTTGACACCGGCGATCCACCAGCCCGAGCGCTTCGCCCGCTTGAGCATGCCCAGTTCGAGCAGGTACCCCGCGGTGCCCGTTGCGGCGTTCTCGTCGTCCATGGCTGGCCTCCGGTGATCAGACGCGGTGCTCGGTAAGAAGGTATTGCACTGCCCCGAGGTCGCGACGCGTTTGCGCCGACACCTGCTGCGCTTCGAGCGCATGGATGACCTGCCGCCCGAGCCGAGCGGCGACGGCAGGATCCGCCAGAGGCAGCCACGGGCGGGCGAACAGCAGCACCCACACGGAGTGCGCGTACAAATCCACATAGGTCGGGGCTTCGGCCATCCCCTGCGCGAGGCGGCGCATGAGCGTGACGGGGTCGAAGCCGGCCAGATGGCGATCAGCCATGAACGAATCGTCCGGCTCGGTCTGGGAAGGCATCGCGCCGAGCCAATAGGCCCAGTAGTTCAGGTTCGCCGCCTCCCCCCTGTCGTCGCCGGCCATCGACCGGCCGATGAAGTCGCGAAGCGGCTGGGGATCTCCCATACGGGCAAGGGCAGTTGCCGTGGACCGGGCCTCGGACCAGTGCTCGGACCAGCCGCGTACGGACAGCACATCCCGGCGTGAGCGCAGCGTGTGTGTGGTCCAGGCAGGGGCGTCGGCACCCTGGTCGTAGCTTGCGAGATACAGGGACTGGCGACGCAGGAGCATGCCGCCACCGTCGGCGGCCGAAGCGACCTCGGCCATGGCGCGGAGGTGGTCGAAGAGCTGCATCCGCTCGCCCGGCGGCAGAAGCGGGGCGGCCGGCACGGGTCCTCGGCGGCCTCGGACCTCCCGGGCACCGATGGCCGGCGGGGCGGTTCCGTTCACCGCCCACGCGATCATGTGCGCCGTCTGGCGGTTGTGCACCCACCCCGCCAGTGGGTGCTCACCGATCCGGTCCCGGGGATCGAGGGCGGCGCCGATGATCCGGTCCGCGTCCAGGGCGGCGTCGAGCAGCCCCACCAAGCGCTGGTCGGCGCCGAGGTGCGGAAGCCGCCGCTTCAAGGCGAGCAGTGCCCCCGCCTTCATGTTGGCCAGGGGTCTTCTGCCGGACTCCCATCCCTGCACGGTGGCGAGGTCCAGGCCCAGCGCCTCGGCGAACGAACTCTGCACAGCCGGGATGCTCTCGCGGGCCAGCCGCAGGACGTACCCGGCGACGGCACCGTTCGAGGTGCGGCTGCGTCCGTGCGGCGCTTGCCCGGCCATCGTGTCTCCGAGGGAGTCTCAGCGATCCGTGCCAAACCCGTACCGGCAGTCAGTCCAAGCCGGCCGGGGTCGGCCGTACGTTCGTGGATGTGCAGCGCGACGAGCGCGGAGCGTACGGCCAGGAGGCCCAACCCTACTGACTGATGAGCCGAGTGTAATCGGTCGACGACTGTACGCGATGGTCCGTGTGCGGGCTCACCGGAGAGGAGGAAACGACATGGAACAGCGACCGGGCCCGGTGCCGGGCGGGACGGACGACGAGGACCCCCTGGTCTCGCCCCGGGTGATCGTCCTGGGCGACGCCGCCACGCTGACGAAGGGCGGGCAGGGCAGCAGCACCGAGGACAAGCGGTACCAGTACGGCTGACGACGACGGGCGGCGCTCCTTCTTCGCCGAGGAGCGCCACCGCATCCGGGGGAGGCACGCGGTGAACTGGTTCGGTGGGTGCTCGCCCGGCACGCGAGCGGTCGTACCCGTGGGCGCCCGGGTGATCTGGGGCGATCCTCCGCTGTGGACGGCGGGCCATTGGCCCGGCCGCCTGCTGCGTACGGTGAGCGGCCGGACTGCCCGACTCGCCGTCCTGGGTCCCTGCGCGGCCGGCACGGCCGACCTCGCCCGGGTGGTGGACAGCCGGGACCTGTCCGCGGCGACTCGGGCATGGGGAGGCTCGTTCACCCTGGTCCGGCGGCTCGACGACGGCGCCGTGGAAGTCATGACGGATGCGGCCGGCGCGTGTCCCGTCTACACCGTGGCTCACCGGGGCGGAGTCGTGTGGGGGTCCAGCTCCCGGGCGCTGTCCGGTCTGACCGGCGGACTGGTCGATACCGCATGGCTGGCCGGCTACCTGGCGGACAGCCGCCGCGACACGGCGGGGCGCAGCGCGTGGTCGGGTGTCGGCATGGTCCCGGCGGGGCATCGCATGCTGCTGCGCGACGGCGAGATGCAGATCTCGCCGTGGTGGACATCCGCGCCGCGGCCGTGGGACGACGCCGCCGCGGCACTGCGAGGGGCGCTGCGCGAAGGCGTACGGGCCGCGGTGACCGGCGTGGCGACGTCCTGCGATCTGGCGGGCATGGATTCGAGCACCCTCGCGGTCCTTGCCGCGGAGCACGGCCCCGTACTCGGGATGACGGTTCACCCCGCCGCGGTGGACGAAGGCGGTGATGTCGCCTACGCGCGGACGCTCGCCGGCACCCTGCCGAACCTGCGCCACATGCTCCTACCCCTGGAGCAGCGCCATTCGCCCCTGAGCCAGGCGCCGTCGCGGCTACCGGCAACCGACGAACCCGCTCCCTCCTCGGTCACCTGGTCGCGACTGTCCGCCCAACTGCTCGCGCTGGCCGACAGCCGCGTCGTCTGCCATCTGACCGGGGACGGAGGGGACTCGCTGTTCCTGCCGCCCCCCACCCACCTGATCGACCTCGCTCACGCCCGGCGATGGGGGCGACTCGCTGCGGAAGCGCAGGCGTGGGCGCTGCTGCGCCGGGCAAGCCCATGGGGTCTGGTGCGCGCGGCCGTCCGGGGCGACCACCACGCGCTCATCGGTGGTGGGGGCCGGCGCCCGCCGTGGGTGCCCGCCGCCGCTCCCGAGCCGCCGGCCGCACCAGCACACCTGGGGACCTGCGACGCACTGCTGCTCGCGGAGGTGCGCTACACGGCACGCTCGGCACACACCGAGCAGCAGCTCGCCGAAGCCTTCGGCATCGAACTGCGCAACCCCTTCCTGGACGGGCCGGTACTCGACGCGGTCCTGTCGGCGGCCCCGTGGCGGCGCTGCTCTGCCACGCGGTACAAACCACTCCTGACCGCCGCCGTGGGTTCCTTGCTTCCCCCCATGACCCGCGAGCGGGTGACCAAAGGCGTGTTCGTCGGCGAGTTCCACCGTGGCGTGCGGGCCAATCTCCGGCGGGCCCTCGCCCTGGCGGACGGACGCCTCGCCGCCCTGGGCCTCGTCCGGCCCGCACCGTTGCGGGCCGCACTGCACGCGGCGGCGCTCGGCGCCGAGACCGCCTGGCCCATGCTGGTGCCCGCTCTGAACGCGGAGTTGTGGCTGGCCGCCGTCGAGCACAGTGCGGCGCCCCGGTGGCACGACCTTGCGAGGGCCCGGTGAACGCCGGTGCCGTCGTGACCGTGCTCACGGACAACGCCTCGGTCACCGTCGACTACCGGACCGGCCGGATCGAGCTGCGACCGGGAACGTGCCGGACAGCACCCCACCCGACCCTGCGCCACGTGCGCGGCGGGCCGTCATGGGGCACGAGCGAGACCCTGGCCGTCCTCCCCGCCGCCGGGAGCGCGCCCGCGCGCTGGCGGGCAGCCGCGCTTCCCGTACTGATCGTCGTCGTGGGAGTCCGCGTCATCGGCCCGCGGCGGGGCCGATTCGCCCGTCTCGTGGAACTGGGCTGCTACGGTCGGTGCCGGCGACCGGCCACACGCGAACAGGCTGTCCACGCGGTGCGTGCTGTGCGTTGGGCCGCACGCCTCGTCCCCGCACGGTGGGGGTGCCTGGAGCAGTCGGTGGTCGCGGCCTTGCTGCTCGCATGCGCCGGGCGGCGAGCCGAATGGCGACACGGCATGGCCACGGACCCGATACGCCTGCATGCCTGGATCGCCGATTCCGCGGGCCGGCCGGTCGAGGAGCCGGACGAGACGTGTCTCTACACCCCGATCTGCACACCGGACGGCCCGGGAGCACCGCCCGGGCCACGAGAGGAGCACACCCCGTGAGCGAGCCCCATATCCTGCTCGACGGTGACCGCCTGGCCCTCAGCCTGCCCCGTCAGGACATGCTGCCCACCTACCACCGGTGGGAGAACCACCCCGGCACAGTGCTGGGGTACGGGACCCAGATGCCGCAGTCCTGGGAGACCCGCTCGGCCGGCTGGCAGGGGCAGGCCGGCAGCCCCGTGCGCACCGCCTTCGAAGTCGTCCGCCGGGAGGACATGCGGGCAGTGGGCATGACCGTGCTCTACGTGGACCAGGCCGTACGCACCAGCGAGTACGTCATGCTCATCGCTCCGGAGGAGCGCGGAAAGGGCTATGCGACAGAGGCGACCCGGCTGACCCTCGACTGGGCGTTCCGCCTGGGGGCCGTCCGCATGGTGTGGCTCAAGGTGCTCGCACCCAACGGGGCGGCCGTCCGCGCCTACGGGAAGGCCGGATTCCGGGACGCCGGCCGGCTGCGCAACTCCGGATACTGGCTCGGGCAGCCCGTGGACGAACTCCTCATGGACGCCCTGCCCGAGGACTTCGTCGGCCCTTCAGCCGTGACCGCCGCCATCGGAAGTTGACCTCCGCCCGCGCCCTCCCTGCCGTCGCAATCCTCGCAAAGCGGCGCGGATGCGGCGGGGCGCGGGTAGTGTGCGGGGCAGGCGTGGGGGAAGGGGGAGGCTGCGTGCGGGTCTTGCATGTGGTGACGTTGCATACGCCGAGCAATGACTTCGGGGGGCCCACGCGGGTCGCGCTCAATCTCAGCAAGGGGCTTCGGCGGCGGGGGGTCGACGCGCGGATCGCGACGTTGGGGGACAAGTTCGTCGGGCCGTTGCCGAGCGAGGTGGAGGGGGTGCCCTCGTTCGTGCATCAGGCGCGGCATGTGCTGCCGGCGTTCGAGGTCAGCGGGATCACCTCGCCGGGGCTGCTCGCGCGGGCGCGGCGGATGGTGCGGGGGGCCGACGTCGTGCATGTGCACCTCATGCGGGATCTGATCACGCTGCCGTTCGCGCTGATCGCGCGGGAGTTGGGCACGCCGCTGGTCGTGCAGACGCACGGGATGATCGACCCGACCGAGAAGCTGTTCGCCAAGGCCGTGGACGTGCTCGGGATGAAGCGGGTGCTGCGGGGGGCGGACGCGATCTTGCACCTGACGGCCATGGAGCGGGACGGTGTGCAGGCCGTGGTGCCGGGGACGCCGCTGGGGAGCTTCCGGCGGCTGGTCAACGGCGTGCAGGTGCAGGAGCCCAGGCCGCCGCGCGGGGACCGGCCGCCGACCGTCGTCTACTGCGCGCGGGTACAGAAGCGCAAGCGGCCGGAGGACTTCGTCCGGGCCATGCCCACCGTCCTGGCGCGGCACCCGGACGCCCGGTTCGTGCTGGCCGGGCCCGACACCGGCGGGCTCACCGGGCCCATGCGGCGGCTCGCCGCCGAACTGGGCGTCGCGGGCGCCCTGGAGTGCCCGGGGCCGCTCGGGCACGCCGAGGTGCTGGCGCTGCTGCGGGGCGCGGACGTGTACGTACTGCCGTCCGTCGTCGAGCCGTTCGCCGTCTCCGTGCTGGAGGCGATGTCGGTGGGGCTGCCGGTCGTGGTCGCCCGCACCGGCGGGCTCTCGCCGGACGTCGCGGCGGCCGGCGCCGGGCGGGTCACCGACAGCCTGCCGGACGCCGACAACGGGCCGCTCGTCGGCCAGGCGGTGCTGGAACTGCTGGAGCCCGACGCCAACGAGCAAGCCTCGCGGGCGGCACGGCAGTTGGTCCACGACCGCTTCTCGATCGACGCGGTCGTGGACACCCTGCTCGGCGTCTACGGCGAGGTCATGGCCCGGACGCACCCCCGTCCCGCCGCAGTTCACGGGTCTTGAGCCCGATCTGCCAGCGGTAGAAGCTCATCGCCAGCGCGTAGTCGAACCCCGCCCGCCCGTCGAGGAAGCCGCGCTTGTAGACGTACGCGTAGCCGAAGCTCACCAGCGGCTTGAACGGCACCTTGTGGAAGAGCTGCCCCTGCCGGGTCTTGACCTGCCGGATGCGCTCCTTGACCTCCGGGTGGAGCTCCAGCCACGCCTCCCAGTCCGAGTAGCGGTTGTGCCGCTCGAACCAGGTGCGCACCGGGTCCAGGTCCTCGTGCTCGATGGGGGAGCGCAGCCGGGCGGCGGATTCGGCGACCGGCTGGTAGTGGCCCTCCTGCTCGCCCATGCCCGGCGCGCCGAGGTCGCCGACCTCGGGGAAGCGGCAGCGGGTGCGGTCCAGCAGGGCGCGCTTGACGATGGTGTAGCCGTGCCGAAGCCGCCGCCCGGCGAACCAGTAGCCGAGCGGGATGTCGAACGCGGCCACCGACGGCGGCCCGCCGGCGAACACCGCCCGCAGCTCGCCGAGGAGTTGGGGGCTCGGCGTCTCGTCGCCGTCGAGGAAGAGCACCCACGGGATGTCGGTGCGCACATGGTCCAGGCACCACTGCTTCTTCTTCGGGTAGCGGCCGTCCCACGTGTAGTCGACGGTCTCCGCGCCGAGCCCGGCGGCGATCTTGCACGTGTCGTCGGTGCTGTGCGAGTCGACGACCACGACGGCCCGCACATGGTCGACGACCGAGGCGACGGTGCGCGCGATGTTCTCCGCCTCGTTCTTCGTCGGTATCACCACGACCAGCGGCAGCCGGTCCGACTGCCGCCCCTGCGCGGCCGGTTGGCCCACCTCAGCTCCTCCCGCTCGCCAGCCAGGCGTAGCACCCGCTGGACGTGACGCCGCTCGCGGCGGCCGGTACGGTCAGCCGGGCCCCGCCGCCCGAGGACAGTACGGTGCCGTTCGCCCCGGTCACCCGCCAGGCGCACGACGGCGACGTGTGCGGCGCCCGGTAGGTCCCGGGCGCGACGACCGTCCCCGGCACGGACTTGGCGCCCACCGTGAACGTGCCGTCGCCGAAGCCGTGGCGGGCGGCGTCCACCACGCCCTGCTGGTCCGGGCACAGGCCCGCGACGGCCGCCGCGGCGCCGTCCGGCGAGATGTCGCCGCCCAGGACGGCGCTCGCCGCCGCGTCCGGGTCGATCGCCGAGGTACGGGTCAGGCGCTCGCAGATCTCCTGGCCGCCCTCCAGCACCGCCACCGGGTCGGTGCCGCGCGGCACCCGCCCGGACAGGTACTTCTTCTGCTGCGCGGTGAACGTGCCGCCGCCCGGCGGGGTGAGCTGGGCGTCGGGCACCTTGGGCTCGTCGGCCGCGGAGCCGGGCGCCTCGGCGGAGGCACCGGAGGAGCCCGCGGCGGAGTCCGCCGTAGCGCCCGCAGAGGCGCCCGTGGAGCCCGCGGAGCCCGCCGACGGGCCCGTGGCGCCCGCGGACGCCTGCCCGGCCGCCGTGCGCGCCCCAGGGGCCGCGGCGGACGGCGCCGGCGACCCCGAGGAGCACCCGCCGAGCAGCAGCACCGCCGCCGCCGTCACGACGACGGCGGCGGCAGCGCCTGTACGGCGCCCACGCCTCACCATGCGCGCACGCCTCACCCGGCGGTCCCGAGGGCGTAGTGGTGCGCGATCTGCGTCGGCGTGAGGACGCCCGGATAGACGGCGACCTCGTCGATCGAGCCGGCGAAATACAGGCTCGTCGGCACGTTGGGCCAGCCGACGAGCTTGTCGTAGCCGACCCGCCAGTAGCCGGAGTAGCTCTCGCTGCCGGTGACGGACGCGTCCGCCGCCCGCTGCACCCCGTCCACGTACAGCTTGATGCCGTTCGTGCCCTCGGTGGCGACGACCAGGTGCCACTTGCCGTCGTTGTAGGCGGCCGGGGTCGAGATCGTGCGGATCGCGCCGGGGTTGACGCCGAAGGTCAGCCGGCCGTTGTTGGTCATGTAGACGTGCTTGTCGTAGTGGTTGCTGGGGTGGGTGGTGTTGGCGCCGAAGCCCATGATCTTCCCGCCCGCGGTCGTGGTGGTCTTGAACCACGCCTCGATGCTGTACGTCGTCGGCTTCGGGTGCAGCCGGTCGCTGTACGTCCACTGCGAACTGCCGTTGAAGGTGTACGCCTTGGAGCCCGGCACCGCGCCCGGCGTCACGCCGTGCACCGGCCCGCCGACCGAGATGCCGCTGTCGTCACCGGTGGAGGAGTCGGCGTTGTACGACCCGGAGGCCGCGTCGTAGCGCCAGTAGAGCGTCGCGCCGTCCGCGAGCACCTGCGTCGGGTACGCCTCGGCCGAAGTCGGCACGGTCGCCGACGCGTTGGGCGACAGTGCGCTGGTGTTGGTGCCGTCGCTCGCCGAGACGCGGTAGGTGTACTTCACGCCCGGCGTCACATCGGTGTCGGTGTAGGTGATCTGCGGGCGCACCCACGGCAGGGAACTGGCGGAGACGGTGTAGACCGGCGTGGTGCCGCCGTTGCGGTAGACGCGGTACGTCAGCAGGCCGTCGTCGTTGTCGATGCTGGACTGCCAGCTGACCTTCACCGCGCCCGGCGCGATGCTTGTCACCGACGTCTGCGGCAGCGACGGCGCCCCGGTGTCGGGGCCGCTGGCGAACCGGGTGAGGCCCTGCTGGGCCGTGCCGTTGACGGTGGTGAACTCGCCGCCCACCCACAGGTAGTCGGTGCCGCCGACCGACGCGAGGGCCATCACGCGCGGGCCGATCTTCTCGCCGATGCCGTCGTTGGTGTCCGGGAACCACGCCAGCAGGTGCGGGTCGTCCACGGACTCCGCCAGCAGGTGCTTGCGCACCGAGTCGGGGTATTCGCCCATGCTGGAGCAGTCGTGCGCGTGGCTGCCGCTGTACAGGACGGTCCGGTAGACCTCCAACGACTGGGTGGCGCCCAGGCAGTTGTCCCGCCAGACCTGGTTGAAGTCGGTGAGGCTGAAGCGGATCCGGCCGTCGAAGACCCCGGTGCCGGTGCCCTCGTTGCCGGTGTAGAAGCTGTTGCTCGCCGGGTCGACGATGATGGTCTTGGTCACCGACGTGGCGTCGATGAAGCCGGTCGGATACGCCTTGACCAGCGCGCCGGCCGAGGTGTCCACCACCGCCAGCGAGTGCGAGTTGACGCCGTCGACGGTGTTGAAGTCGCCGCCCAGGATGGCGTCCTGGCCGTTCGGGGTGAGCGCGAGGGCGCGGCCGGGGTTGTCGGCGTCCGGCGCCCACGGCAGCAGCGCGCCCGCGGTGGTGACGGCCGCGTACCGTCCGCGGTGCTGGCCCGCCACGCTGGTGACGTCGCCGCCGAAGAAGACGGTGTCGGCGGTGGCCTGGACGGTCCGCACGGTGCCGGCGACGGCCGGGTGGAAGCTGCCGCTGACCTGGCAGGTGTCGAGGTCGATCGCGGCGAGGCTGCTCACCCCGACGCCGTTGACCTGGCCGAAGAAGCCGCCGGCGTAGAGGGTGTGGCCGTCCGGTGAGACGGCGAGCGCCCGTACGGTGGCGTTGTCCGAGCCGACGGTGAAGTTCAGCTGGCAGCCCGCCGGTTGGCCGGTCGCCGCGTCGAAGGCGGCGAAGTTCGCCACCGCCGTCTCGTTCGTGCCGGCCGCCGAGCCGGCCGGGCGGATCGCGGAGAAGGTGCCCGCGGTGTAGACGATGCCGTTCGCCTGGGCCATCGCCCATACGATGCCGTTGGTCTGGTACGTGGCGAGGTTGTCGGCGGTGAGCGCGACGGGCGCCTGCAGCGCGGTCGCGGGCGGCGCCGGCAACGCCGCCAGGCTTGCGGCTGCCAGGGCTAAGGCAGCGGTGAACACCGGCCATTTACGCATGAGTTGCCCCCCGATGCGCTGAGGAGCGGCGGTCGGGGCCGACCGCCGCGGTGCTGGGCAGACTAGGACGTTCCGCTTGCCGCGGTGAGGCTTTTGGCCAGATCCGGTCCATACCTCCCCCGGCGGCCACCCGCCGCGCCCTCACCGGTCGATCCGCACGGTGGCGCCCGCCAACTGGTCGTCCAGTTGCCGGATGTCGGCCTCCACCATGATTCCGGCCAGCTCCGCGACCCGCACCCGCGGCTGCCAGCCCAGCAGGTCGCGGGCCTTGCCCGGGTCGCCGATGAGCGCGTCCACCTCGGTGGGCCGCTCGTACTTGGGGTCGTAGCGGACGTGGGCGGTCCAGTCCAGGTCCGCGTGCGCGAAGGCGATCTCCGCGAACTGCCGTACGGTGGCGGCCTCGCCGGTGGCCACGACGTAGTCGTCCGGCTCGTCGCGTTGCAGCATCCGCCACATCGCCTCGACGTACTCCGGCGCGTAGCCCCAGTCGCGGACCGCGTCCAGGTTGCCGAGGTAGAGCCGGTCCTGGAGGCCCGCCTTGATCCGGGCGACCGCCCGGGTGATCTTGCGGGTCACGAAGGTCTCCCCGCGGCGCGGCGACTCGTGGTTGAACAGGATGCCGTTGACCGCGTGGATCCCGTACGCCTCCCGGTAGTTGACCGTCGCCCAGTAGCCGAAGACCTTCGCGCAGCCGTACGGGCTGCGCGGGTGGAACGGGGTGTGCTCGTTCTGCGGCGGCGGCGCCGAGCCGAACATCTCCGAGGACGACGCCTGGTAGACCCGCGCCCGGGTGCCGCTGGCCCGCACCGCCTCCAGCAGCCGCAGCGCCGACAGGCCCGTCACGTCACCGGTGTACAGCGGCGCGTCGAAGGAGACCCGTACGTGCGACTGGGCGCCCAGGTTGTAGATCTCGTCCGGTTGCAGGTCCCGCAGCAAGTTGACCAGCGCGACCCCGTCGGTGAGGTCCGCGTGGTGCAGCACGAAGGTGCGGCCCGCGTCCTGCGGGCCCTGGTAGATGTGGTCGATGCGCTCGGTGTTGAAGGTCGACGAGCGGCGCACGATCCCGTGCACGGTGTAGCCCTTGCCCAGCAGGAGTTCGGCCAGGTAGGAGCCGTCCTGCCCGGTCACGCCGGTGATGAGCGCGGTCTTTCTCACGCGTTCCCCCAAAGTGGTCGTCGTCGAGAGCCGTGCGGAATGCCGAAATACAACCCGGAAGGGTGAAGTGTGCTGACACACTGCTGTTCATGACGGATCAGGCGGACACCGGCCCCGCGGGCCGGACACCGGACGGGACCCCGGCCGGGGGAGCGCGGTCACTGCTCCCCGACCGGGCGCGCGTCGTCGTCGCCGGCCACCGCGGCCTGGTCGGCTCGGCGATCGCCCGCCGGCTGACCGCTGAGGGCCATGCCGTGCTCACCCGCGACCGCGCCGAACTCGACCTGCGCGACGCCGAGTCGACCGCCCGCTGGCTGCGCGCGACCCGCCCCGACGCGGTCGTGCTCGCCGCCGCCCGGGTCGGGGGGATCATGGCCAACGCGACCTACCCCGTGCAGTTCCTGGAGGACAACCTGCGCATCCAGCTCAGCGTCGTCGCCGGGGCGCACGCCGCCGGGGTGCCGCGGCTGCTCTTCCTCGGCTCCTCCTGCATCTACCCCAGGCTCGCCCCGCAGCCCATCCGCGAGGACGCGCTGCTGACCGGCCCGCTGGAGCCGACCAACGAGGCGTACGCGCTCGCTAAGATCGCCGGCATCGTCCAAGTCCAGTCCTACCGGCGGCAGTACGGCGCCGGCTACATCAGCGCGATGCCGACCAACCTCTACGGCCCCGGCGACAACTTCGACCTGGCGACCTCGCACGTCCTGCCCGCCCTCATCCGCCGCTTCCACGAGGCCGCGCAGGCCGGCGCGCCTCAACTGGCCCTGTGGGGCAGCGGAACACCGCGCCGGGAGTTTCTGCACGTCGACGACCTCGCCGCCGCCTGCACCCTGCTGCTGCGCCGCTACGACGCCGACGAGCCGGTCAACGTCGGCTGCGGCACCGACCTGACGATCCGCGAACTCGCCGAGACCGTACGGGAGGTGGTCGGCTACCGCGGCGAGATCGGCTGGGACACCACCAAGCCCGACGGCACCCCGCGCAAGCTCCTCGACATCTCCCGGCTGTCCGCCCTCGGCTGGCGCCCGCGCATCGCACTGCGCGACGGCATCGCGCAGGTCTACGCCCAATGGCGCGCGCAGGGCGCGGACGCGGCCCCCGGGCCGGCGGCGGACCCGGGGGCCGGCGCACCGGCGGGCAGCCACTAGTAGGCCCCGCGCCCGTCGACCACGGCCCGCAGGGTGCGGGACATGACCTCCAGGTCGCCGGCCAGCGACCAGTTGTCCACGTACCGCAGGTCCAGCGCCAGCGTCTCGTCCCACGACAGGTCCGAGCGCCCGCTGACCTGCCACAGCCCCGTGATGCCGGGCTTGACCACCAGCCGGCGCAGCGCCACCTCGTCGTAGCGGTCCACCTCCTCGGGCAGCGGCGGGCGCGGCCCCACCAGCGACATCTCGCCGCGCACCACGTTGAGCAGCTGCG
Source organism: Actinacidiphila epipremni (assembly GCF_012034175.1). Lineage (GTDB taxonomy): Bacteria > Actinomycetota > Actinomycetes > Streptomycetales > Streptomycetaceae > Actinacidiphila > Actinacidiphila epipremni. The sequence continues at coordinate 134,990 of NZ_JAATEJ010000010.1, read as the reverse complement.
GCAGTTCGTCCAGCGAGCAGCGCCGCAGGAAGCGCCCCACGGCGGTGGTCCGCGGGTCGCGGCGCATCTTGAACATCAGCCCGTCGTGCTCGTTGGCGCCGTCCTGCTCCAACTCCGCCCGGCGCGCCTCGGCGTCCACCACCATCGTGCGGAACTTCCACATGGTGAACGGCGTACGGTGCTGCCCGCAGCGCACCTGCCGGTGGAAGGCCGGGCCCCGCGAGGTCGCCTTGACCAGCGCCGCCAGCGCGAACAGCAGCGGCGCGAGCAGCACCAGCCCGAACGCGGCTCCCGTACGGTCCAGCGCGGCCTTCACCCGCAGTTGCACCCCGTGCCGCACCGGCGGCGCCAGGTGCAGCAGCACCAGCCCCGCCGGGTCGTCCAGCCGCAGCCGCCGGGCCCGTACGTCCACCAGGCCCGGCAGCAGCGCCACCGGCAGCCCCGCGTCGTGCAGGCCCCACGACAGGCGGCGCAGCCGCTCCGCCGACAGCCGCGGCCCCGGCGCCACCAGCACCTGCTCGGCGCGCAGGTCACGCGCCGCCCGCAGCACCGCCGTGGCGTCCTGGCGCACCCCGGCCGGGTCGGGCACCGCGAGCCGGGCGGCCACCGGCGCCCCGCACTCCAGCTTCGCGCCGCCCACCGGCACCACGCCGACGACGACGTACGGATGCTCGGTCCTGGCCGCCAGATGCCCCACCGCGTGGTCCACGGCGCCCGGCTCGCCCACCACCAGCACCCGGCGCACCGCGTGCGCCTCCCGGCGGGCGGCGAGCAGCCGGTGGTACGTGAGCCGCCGGCACAGCGCCGTCAGCGGCGGCGCGAACACCAGCCCGGCCAGCGCCGTCGAGGGCGCCGTGCCGTCACCGGTGAGCCCGCGCAGCACGAACAGCACGCCGAGCAGCAGCAGCCAGTCCACCAGGACCGGTAAGCCGCCGCGGGTCTCGCCGAGCGCGCCCGCCGCGTACCGCCGCCGTGCCGCCCGGACCGCGGGCCACGCCACCGCCGCCGCCAGGGCGCACAGCAGCGGGTGCGGGGCGCCGGCGCTACGCAGCGCCAGCGCGGTGGGCACGCCGGTGCCCGCCGCGTCGACCGCCAGGTTCAGCACGTACCACCCGGCCTTGCCGCCGCTGCCGCGCTGCGCGCCCTGCCAGGCCGCGGCGGCCGTACGGCCCGCCCGCGTCGCCGCGGCACCGCCCCGCCCGTACGGCGACGCCGGTGACGGCGCGGACGGGCACAGCGGAACCGGCGCGTCGATCGCGCCGGGGAGTGCGGGTCGTGCTCCGAACGCCCGCGGACCGCTCGTCCGCTCCGTTCGCCGCTCACGTGCATCGGGTAACACTGGTATGGCCGACTGCGATCCGACACGCCGCATGTACCCCCCAGGCACACCTCGCGACTTCACGCCTCCGCTTCCCCAAGCGGGGGCGCGTCGTGCATACCACGCGAACGCTAGGGCACCACACGGCTCTTCCGCTGCGGTTTACGTATATTCGGGCCGATGTTTTGACCGAGTTAACACTGCTATGGCGTCAGGGTGACCACGCAGTGTAGAGGTCCCGTGACACCAGTGAACGCCCCGTACAGTTGGGGCCCGTGCCTACCGTGCCCCTCCCCGACGACCTGCGGGCCGCGCTCGCCGGCCAGCTGGCCGCCACCGCCCCGAGCGCCGCCTCCGCGCAGGTCGAGCGGCTCATGGTCGCCTACCGCGGGACGACGCCCACCGCCGCGCCCGTCCTGCGCGACGCGGCGGACGTCGCCGCCTACGCCGCCTACCGGATGCCGGCGACCTACGCGGCGGCCAGGACCGCGCTGGGCGCGTTCCGCTTGCGCGCCGGCGGGTGGGCGCCGGGCACCCACCTCGACCTCGGCGGCGGCACCGGCGCGGCCACCTGGGCGGTCGCCGACGCCTGGCCCGGCGCCAAGCACACCAGCACGGTGCTGGACTGGTCGCAGCCCGCCCTCACCCTCGGCGCCGCCCTCGCCCGCGGCGCGCACACCGGGCCGGTCCGCGGCGCGAGCTGGCGGCGGCAGCCGCTCGGCGGGGCGGCCGGACTGCCGGCGAGCGACCTCGTCACCGTCAGCTACGTCCTGGGCGAGCTCACCGAAGCCGACCGCGACGCCCTCGTCGGCGCCGCCGCGGACGCCGCCGGCGGCGCCGTCGTCATCGTCGAACCCGGCACGCCCGAGGGCTACGCCCGCGTCATCGCCGCCCGCGACCGGCTCCTCGCCGCGGGGCTGCACGTGCTCGCGCCCTGCCCGCACGACGCCGCCTGCCCGGTCACCGGCACCGACTGGTGCCACTTCGCCGCCCGCGTCCAACGCACCGCGCTGCACCGGCAGATCAAGGGCGCGACACTGCCGTACGAGGACGAGAAGTTCAGCTACGTCGCCGCCGCGCGCTTCCCGGCCGCGCCCGCCGCCGGGCGGGTGGTACGGCACCCGCAGATCCGCAAGGGCCTGGTCCTCCTCGACACCTGCGACGTGCCCCCGGCACTGCACCGCACCACGGTCAGCAAGCGCCACGGCGCCCTCTACCGCGCGGCCCGCGACACCGAATGGGGCGACCCGTGGCCGCCCGAGCAGATCGGATGAGCCGCTACAGCCAGCCGATGCGGCGGAAGGCGCGGTAGACGACGCCCGACAGGACCGCCGTCACGCCGAGCACCAGCGGATAGCCGAACGTCCAGCGCAGCTCCGGCATATGGTCAAAGTTCATGCCGTAGAAGCCGGCGATCATCGTCGGGATGGCCAGGATCGCCGCGCCCGCCGAGATCCGGCGCATGTCGACGTTCTGCTGCACCGCGAGCTGGCTCAGATTCGCCGCGAGCAGGCCGTCCACCAACTCGCTGTTGGACACCAGGCGTTCGCGGACATGCGACAAGTGGTCGGACACGTCGCGGAAGTAGCGGCGCATCTCGGTGTCGATCAGGTCGTCCGCGCCCTCGGTGAGCCGCTCCATGGGGCGGGTCAGCGGGAAGACCGCGTGCTTGAACTCGATGAGCTCGCGCTTGAGTTGGTAGATGCGCTCGGCGTCGTCGCCGTGGGTGCTGGAGAAGACCTCCAACTCCAGGTTGTCCACGTCGAGTTCGACCGCGTCCGCGACGTCCAGGTAGTCGTCGGTGACCTGGTCGGTGATCGCGTGCAGCACGGCCACCGGCCCGTGCCGCAGCATCTCGGGCCGGGCCTCCAGCGCCCTGCGGACCCGGGCCAGGCCCGGCGCGCTGCCGTGCCGCACGACGACCACGAAGTCCGGGCCGAGGAAGATCATCACCTCGCCGGTGTCGACGACCTCGCTGGTGGCCGTCAGCTTCTCGTGCTCGACGAAGACGATGGTCTTCAGCACCAGGAAGAGCGTGTCGCCGTACCGCTCCAGCTTGGGCCGCTGATGGGCCTGCACCGCGTCCTCGACGGCCAGCGGGTGCAGGCCGAAGACCCGGGCGATCTCCGCCAGGTGCACCGCCTCCGGCTGGTGCAGCCCTATCCACGCGAAGCCGCCGCGCTTGCGGGCCTCGTCCAGCGCCTCCTGCGGCGGCAGCGAGGCCGCCCGGCAGCCGTCCTCGTACACCGCGCAGTCCACCACGACGTCCGCGGTGCAGCGGCGCTGCTCCGGTACGGTGCCGGCGCCCTCCAGGGTGTGCCACCGGGCCGCGCGCCGCCACTGGCGGCCCGTACGCCGCCGGTCCGCCGAACGGGTGTGCTGCTTCATCGTGCCTTCTCCAAGACCGCCATCGCCGCGTTGTGCCCGGGGACGCCGCTGACCCCGCCGCCGCGGACCGCGCCCGCACCGCATACGTAGACGTTCGCATGCCGCGTGCCGACGCCCCACCGCCCTGTGGCGCCGGTCACCTCGCCGTCCGCGAACGGCCACGACAGGTCCCGGTGGAAGATGTGCCCGCCGGGCAGGCACACCTCGCGCTCCAGGTCCTGCGGCGACTTCGCCTCGATGCAGGGCCGCCCGTCGGCGTCCAGCGCCAGGCAGTCCGCGAGCGGCTCGGCCAGCACGGCGTCCAGCTGCGCGAGGGTGGCCCGCAGCAGCGCGTCCTTCGTACCCGCCGGGTCGGTGGTGAAAAGCCGCGCCGGGGCGTGCAGGCCGAACAGCGTGAGGGTGTGGGCGCCCTCGGCGGCCAGCTGCGGGGAGAGGATCGAGGGGTCGGTCAGGCTGTGGCAGTAGATCTCCGACGGCGGCGCGTCCGGTACCCGGCCGGCGGCGGCCTGCTCGTACGCCGTCTGGAGCGCGGTGTAGCCCTCGGCGACGTGGAAGGTGCCGGCGAAGGCGTCCCGCGGGTCCACGGAGGTGTCCCGCAGCCGCGGCAGGCGGCGCAGCAGCATGTTGACCTTGAGCTGGGCGCCCTCCGGGGCCGGCTGCGGCGGCTGCTCGCCCAGCAGGCCGGCCAGTACGTGGGGGGCGGCGTTGACCAGGACGTCGGTGGCCGCGACGGTGCCGCCGTCCGCGAGGGTGAGCTCCGCGCTGCGGCCGTCCGTGGCCAGGGCGGTGACCTCGGCGTCCGTCCGGATCTGCGCGCCGGCCGCGCGGGCGGCCTCCTCCAGCGCGGAGGTCAGGGCGCCCATGCCGCCGACGGGGACGTCCCAGTCGCCGGTGCCGCCGCCGATGACGTGGTAGAGGAAGCAGCGGTTCTGCTTCAGGGACGGGTCGTGGGCGTGCGTGAACGTGCCGATCAGCGCGTCGGTCAGCACGACGCCGCGCACGACGTCGTCCGCGAAGGCCGCCTCCACGGTGGGGCCGAGCGGCTGCTCGAACAGCGCGCCCCACACCGCCGGGTCGCCGATCCGCCGCTCCAGCTCCGCGCGGCTGGGCAGCGGCTGGGTGAGCGTCGGGAAGACGGCTTCGGCGACGCGGCGCGTCATGCCGTAGAAGGCCTGCCACGCCTCGTATTCCCGGTCCGAGCCGGTGAGCCGCGCGAAGCGCTCGCGGGTACGGGAGGGGTGCTCGGCGTCCACGAGGAGGCCGCCGGCGGGGTGCGGGGTGTACGAGGAGATGCGGCGGCGCCGCAGGGTGAATCCCAGGCCCAGGTCGTCGAGGATTTTGCGGGGCAGCAGGCTGACGAGGTACGAGTAGCGCGAGAGCCGCGCGTCCACGCCGCGGAACGCTTGGCTCGACACCGCCGCCCCGCCGAGCTTGCGCTGCCGCTCCAGCACGGTGACCCGGCGCCCGGCCCGTGCCAAGTACGCCGCGGCGACCAGCCCGTTGTGCCCTCCGCCGATGACGGCGACGTCATTCTCCATTGCCGCACTTTAGCTCCGCCGCCCCCGGGCACGCCCGGCCCTGCCCCACCCCGCCGTGTCGCGACCACCCCCCGGTGACTGGCTTGTCGCTCCGTCCCCCGCACCCGTCAACGCCCGGGGCTGCCCCGTCCTGTCCGTGCCGCGATCTTCTGCCGCCCCTGGCTGGTCGCGCAGTTCCCCGCGCCCCTGGTTTGCCGGCCTCGCGCCGCTGACGTGCCCTGCGCGAAGCGCGGGCAATCCCACGCAGGAGGGTGCCCCTCAGGGGCGCGGGGAACTGCGCGAGAAACCACCCACCGGGCGGATGGTCGCGGCACGCACAGGACGGGGCAGCCCGGGGCGGTCGTGCCCGCGGTCGGCGTCCGCGGCGCGAGGGCACCACCCCAGGGGCTGCGTGGGGGTACCCCCAGGCGAAGCGCTGGGGGAGAACGGAGCGACAAGCCACCCACCGGGCGGATGGTCGCGGCACGGACAGGACGGGGCAGCCCCGGGCGTTCAGGGGCGGGGAACTGCGCGACCAGCCATCGACCGGCGGGTGGTCGTGGGACGGGTGAGGCGGGGCAGGGCGGGGCGTGCGGGTCAGGATCTGTCGTTCCAGTTGGGGTCCGTGTCCCAGGCGAGGTTGCGCTCAGCAGCCTGCTGCATCGCGTGCTCCGCAGCCTCCTTGCTCGGGTACGGGCCGAAGCGGTTCTTGGACGGGCAGTCCGGGCCCTCCTCGGCCCGCTTGTGCTCCAGGCAGTAGAACCACTCGCCCGGCTTGCCAGCCGGCTTCTTCGCTCGGAAGAACGCCATCCGCCTCTCCTTCGTCAGCCCCCACGCGGCACACCTACCCCGCACAGCAGGGCGCAGCCCATTTTCCCGCGCCGATACACTCGACCGCATGTCTGGTCAGTCGCTGCTCGTCCCCGGCAAGCTCTCGCCCACCCGGCAGGTGCCCGCCTCGATCCCGCGCCCCGAATACGTGGGCAAGCCCGGGCCGACCCCGTACACCGGGCCCGAGGTGCAGGACGCGCAGACGGTGGAGCGGATGCGGGACGCCTCGCGGATCGCCGCGCGGGCGATGGAGGCCGCCGCCGGGGCGATCGCGCCGGGCGTGACGACCGACGAGCTGGACGCCGTCGCGCACGCGTACATGGTCGACCACGGAGCGTACCCCTCCGACCTGGGCTACCGCGGCTTCCCGAAGTCCGTGTGCACCTCGGTCAACGAGGTCATCTGCCACGGCATCCCCGACTCCACCGTGCTGCGCGACGGCGACATCGTGAACATCGACGTCACCGCGTACATCCACGGCGTGCACGGCGACTGCAACGCCACCTACCTCGTCGGCGACGTCGACGAGGAGTCCCGGCTGCTGGTGGAGCGCACCCGCGAGTCCCTCACCCGGGCCATCAAGGCGGTACGCCCGGGCCGGCAGATCAACGTCATCGGCCGCGTCATCGAGTCGTACGCCAAGCGCTTCGGCTACGGCGTGGTGCGCGACTTCACCGGCCACGGCATCAACACCTCGTTCCACTCCGGGCTGATCATCCCGCACTACGACGACCCGCGCGCCACCACCGTGATCAAGCCCGGCATGACGTTCACCATCGAGCCGATGCTGACCCTCGGCACGCACGAGTACGACGTGTGGGACGACGGCTGGACGGTCGTGACCAAGGACCGCAAGCGCACCGCGCAGTTCGAGCACACCCTCGTGGTCACCGCGGACGGGGCGGAGATCCTGACCCTGCCGTGACCGGCGCCGCCCGGCCGGCCTGTAATGTTGCGGCGATCTCGCGCAGAGCGCCCCGCGGGGCACGAGTTGAGGAGCCGACGCGCCATGAACCGCCGCAGGGTGTCCCTCGGGGCCGCCGCGATCGCGCTGGCCGTGCCGCTCGCCGGATGCGTGACGGTGCACGGCGAGCGCGCGGACATCCCGTCGGTGCGCGGGGACGAAGCCGCCTCCGTGGTCGCGAAGTTCCTCACCGTCAACAACCGCGCCGGCGCCTCGTACGACCCGGGGTCCATCCTCACCGTCGAGTCCGGGGTCCTCGGCGCCACCGACGAGGCGGGGTTGCGGGCCCGGCACACCAACCACCCGCAGGGCAACCCCGGTTACCAGCCGCTGGTCTTCTCCGACATCCAGTACCTGATACCCCGCCAGGTCGGCTGGCCGAAGTTCTTCGTCGCCGACGCGGCCACCAACCGCGACAAGAACGGCCGTTGGCTGCTGGTCTTCCGCCGCTCGGCCGCCGGGCAGCCGTGGAAGGCGGTCTACGTCGCCTCGATAGCCGCCGACCGCATACCCGGCTTCGCCAAGGACAAGGACGGCTACGCCGAAGACCTCGGCCTCGGCGGCACCGATCTGCTGGTCCAGCCGGGCCGGTTGAGCCAGGGCTACGCCGACTACCTCGGCAAGGGCGGCAGCGGCGTCTTCGCCGACGGCCCCGCCACCTCGCAGGTGCGCGCCGACCGCGACGCGCACGCCAGGACCCCCAACTCCGTGACGCAGTACGCCGACCAGCCCTCGGCGGGCGGCGACTACACGCCCGTCGCGCTGCGCACGACCGACGGCGGGGCGCTGGTCTTCTTCGCCAGCCGGCACCAGTCGCGGGCCACTTTCCGGGCCGGCTACAACCTCCAGCTCGACGACGACACCAAGGCCCTCATGACGGGCACCCCGAAGACGTCGATCACCCTCTCCCGGGTCGCCGACAGCGCGGTGACCGTGCCCAGGGCGGGTGGCGGCGGCAAGGTGGCCTTCCTCAGCCGCGTCGTCGGCCTGGTGACGGCCGAGGGCGAGTAGCCCGCCGCGCCCACAAGCGCCTCAGCGCAGCCAGGTCGCCGGCTGCCGCTCCGGCTCGTACGCGAACTGCGCGCACGCGTCCGCCAGCACGTCCAGCACCGGCAGCGGGTCGGGCAGCGGCAGGTCGGGGCCGTGGCCCGGCAGCCATTCGACGGTGCCGCCGGACGGCAGCCGGGACGGCGGCAGCAGCACATAGCTGCCGCGCGAATGCCAGCGGATGCCGGGGTGCTCGTCGGCGGTCTCCGGATGGCAGTCCAGCTCGCAGGGCCACCACTCGTCCTCGTCGGCGGGATTGCCGCGGGTCGCGGTGAAGAACAGCAGCCGGTCGTCGCGCGCGGCGACCGGGCCGAGCGTGGCGCCGTCGGCGATCAGCCGTTCGAGGGCGAGCCGGCCGGCCTCCGCGGGCACGTCCAGGACGTCATGGCCGACGCCCGTCGCGGTGATGAAGTTGGCCAGCGGGTCGGACCGCAGCCAGCGCTCCAGCGTGGCGTCCTCGGTGCTGGCCTGGGTCTGCCAGGCGGGGGAGACGGGGTGGACGGCGGGGATGGGACAGCCGATGCGCTCGCACGAACAGCCGTAGTTGGCGGGGTGCGCGGCAGGCGCGACCGGGAATCCGGCGGTGGCGGCGGCCCTGACCAGCGGGTCCCGGCGCAGGTCGGGTTCCGCCGTCCTGGCGGGGCCCGAGGCGCCTTCCGTACGGCGGCGCACCCACTCCGACAACCTGCCTTTGCCTGCCATCGAGCTCCTTCCCTCGCCCCCGTCCCGCCCTGTCAACGGTACGCGGCTGGTGGAGGACATCCTCCCTCTTGCCGGGAATGAACACCTACCCGGGGTCCGCGTGTTCCCCGGACGGCCGTGTGGAAGACCTCATGTGGCGTCTTGCCGACAACACGTCGGCAACCCATTGACTTAGGTATACCTAAGTTGCCAGGATCGAGCTGCCGGCACCGCACGGGCCGCCGGCAGGAAACCGGAGGATTCCCATGTCAGCGCCCATGCCGCAGACCGCCCCGCCCTTCTCCGCCGTGATCCGCGACGCGAGCCGGCAGCAGCACACCGAGGCGGAGAACTCGCGCTTCATGTCCGACCTCCTCGGCGGCCGGCTCGGCGTGACCGCCTACGCCCGGCTCACCGAGCAGCTGTGGTACGTCTACCGGGCCCTGGAGGACGCCGCCGACACCCTCGCGGGCGACCCGGTCGCCGGCCCCTTCCTGCGCCCGGAACTGCGCAGGGTCCCCTCGCTCGAACGCGACCTGGAGCATCTGCTCGGCGACGGCTGGCGGCAGCGCGCCTCCCCGCTGCCGGCCACCGCCCGGTACGCGGCCCGTATCACCCGCGCGGCCGAGGAGTGGCCGGCCGGCTACGTCGCCCACCACTACACCCGCTACCTCGGCGACCTGTCCGGCGGCCAGGTCATCCGGGGCATCGCCGAGAAGGCGTGGGACCTGCCGCACAAGGGCGACGGCGTCCGCTTCTACGTCTTCGAGGCCATCGGCAACCCGGCCGCCTTCAAGCGCGAGTACCGCGAGCTGCTCGACGCCCTGCCCGTGGGCGAACTGGAGCGCCAGCGCGTGGTGGAGGAGTGCCGGCAGGCCTTCCGGCTCAACAGCGAGCTGTTCGCCGAGCTGGGCGAGGTCTTCCCGCGCAGCGCCTGACCGGGCCGGCGACGGCGCCGGGCGGACCGCAGCGGTCCGCCCGGCGCCGTCCGTGCCGGACCCGGCCGCTACGTCACACCCGGCGCCGGCGCGCGGCCGTCACGGTGACCGCGGCGCCGGCGACGACCAGCGCGCCCGCGGCCCCGAGCAGCGCGCCGGACGGCATGCCCGCACCGGTCTCCGCGAGCTGCGCGCCCGTACCGCCGACGCTCCCCGCGTCACCGCCGGCCGTACCCGCCCCGCCCGTGGACGTCCCCCCGGCGCCCGCGGAGCCGCCCGACGTGCCGCCCGTACCGGCCGGCGGCGTGGGCAGCCCGGCGTCACCGCTCAGCGACACCGCGAGCGTGACCGGGTCGAGCGCGGCGCCGGCCTCGTAGAAGCCGGAGAAGACCTTCGCGCCGTCCGAGGTGAGCTTCGCGCCCGCGGCGTCCACCGTCACCACCGACCCCTTCTGCGCCGGTGCGACGCCGCTGAGCGCCGCGACGGCCAGGTCGTCGTAGTCGGTGGTCTTCCCGCTGGCCAGGTCCTTGCTGGACACGTCGGCGGTCAGCGTGCCGGTCGCGCCCTCGGTGTGCACCTTCAGGTCCGACAGCTCCAGGTCCAGCGCGTACGAGCCCTGCTGGAGGTGGCCGAGGAAGTGCACCCCGCCGGCGAAGGACGCGTCGAGCTCCTTCCCGTCCGCCGTCCAGGTGCCGGTGCCCTTGGGGAAGCGGTAGCCGGCCGCGGTGGCGGTGGCCCCGCCCGTCAGCTCCACCTTGCCCGCCGCGATCGGCCCGGTGACGTACGTACGGAAGGACTCCTTGACGCCCCAGTCCAGGTTGCCGTCCACGAGGGACGCGGGGCCCGCGGGCGTCCCCGGCGCGGTCGTGGGGGGCGTCGTCACCGGCGTGGTGGGCGGCGTGGTCGGGGGCATCGTCGGCGGCGTGGTCGGCGCGCCGGCCGTCACGGACAGGTCGGCCGGGTCCAGCACCGTCCCCTCCGCGTACATCCCGTTGAAGGCCTGCGCGCCCGCCGCCGTCAGCTTCGCCGGTATCCCGTCGAAGGTCATCGCCCCGTCCGCGCCCCCGCCCGGCCGCACCGACGACAGGTCCAGCGTGGCGAACTCCACGTCGTCGCTCGTGCTGCCGCCCGCCGTCACATCGGCGCTCAGCGTCCCGGAGGTGCCCTGCGTGCTCACCTTGAGGTCCGCGAGCGTGATGTCGAAGCCGTGCGCGGTCGAGGCGAACTCCACACTGCCCCGGAAGCCCACCGTCACCGCGTGCGTCGAGGTGTCGTACGAGCCGGTGCCGGCGCCGAACCGGAAGGTGCCGTCGCTGTTGGTGGTGGCGCCGCCCGCGGTGGTGATGGTGCCCTGCGCGATCCCGGTCACGTACGACCGGAACGACTGCTTCACCCCCCAGTCGAAGGTGCCGCCGGTGATCGGCACGGTCGCCGGCCCGGCGGCGGACGCGAGCGCGGGCAACCCGAGCGCGACGCCGCCCGCGGCGAGCACGACGGAGGTCGCCAGCGCGATTCTGCGGGTGTGGGTACGGGGGGTCATGGGTGGTTCTCTCCTGTAAGGGATCGGAAGGTACGGCAGGGAAGGCGCCGCGGCGTCAGTCGCCGTGCGGCGCACCGGAGTCGCGGTCGTCGCCGGCGGACGGGGCGCCCCCGGCAGGTGCATGCCGGCGCCGGCGTACGGACCACACGGTGGCCAGAGCGGCGACCAGGACGGCGCAGCCGGCGGCGACCGCGACGGTGACCCCCGACGACCCGCCGCTGCGGGACGACGCGACCGGCTGCGGGCGGGCCGTCGGGGGAGTCGGGGGAGTGCCAGACGGAGGGGGAGTGGTGACGGGCGCCGAGCCGATGTCGGGCAGGGCGGGCAGCGTCGCCGCCGGGTCGAGGGCGATCGACAGCGTGAGCGGGTCCATCGCGGTGCCCGCGGTGTAGAGCCCGCCGAACGCGCCGGCGCCCTGCGCGGTCAGCGTGGCCGGCGCCTCCCGCACGCTCAGCAGCCCGTCCTTCGGGGCGAGTTGGGCCGGGAAGGTCACGAAGGGCCGGCCGTTCGCGTACAGCGTGCCCTTGCCGCCCGCCACGGTGACCCGCACCCCGCCGATCGTCAGGTCCAGCCCGTACGCACCGTCCGCGCCCTTCATGCCCAGGAAGCGCACGCTGCCGGAGAACCGGGCGTCCAGGGTGTGCCGCGCGGCGTCGTACGTGCCCGTGCCCGCCCCGAACCGGAAGAGCGCGCCGCCCTCCTTCGCCCCGCCGGCCAGTTGCCAACTGCCCTGCGCGATATCGCCGGTGACGTACTCGCGGAAGGTCCGCCGCACGCCCCAGTCGACGGCGCCGTCCGCGAAGTGGCCCGGCGCCTGCGGGGTGGCCGAAGGCGACGGCTTCACCGACCGGGTCACCGCCGGCTTCGGGTGCAGGTCCACCGACAGGCTGACCGGATCGAGGACCGTCCCGGCGGTGTAGTAGCCCGCGAACGCCCGGGCGCCCTGCGAGGTGAGCGTCGCCGGCACATTGCTCAGCGTGAGCCGCGCCCCGGTCACCCCGCGGGTGTCCACCCCGCCCAACGCCAGCTTGGCCAGCGGCACTTGACGCGACGTGGTGACCTTGCCGGTGTCCTTGTCCTTGCTGCTCATGTCGGCGTAGAGCGTCCCGCCGCGGCCGGAAATCCGTACCGAGGGCCGGGAGATGGCGAGGTCCAGCTGGTAGACCCCGTTGCTCTGCCGGTGCCCGAGGAAGTGCACCCCGCCGGTGAACGCGGCACTCAGCGCCCCGGACCCGGCGTCGTACGACCCCTGCGCCGAGGGGAACCGGAACTGCTCGCTCCCCACGGTGTCGGCCCCGCCCGTCAGGCTCCAACTGCCCTGCGCGATGGGCCCGGTGACATAGCTCTGGAAGGACGCCTTGATCCCCCAGTCCAGCCGCCCCCCGCTCACCACCGCGGGCCCGGCGGCGTCCGCGACCGGCACGACGAGCCCGCCGAGCAGCACGGCGCCGGCCACGCCGACCCACCAGCGCCGCACACGGCGGAAACCCCGCGCTCTGGGCGCGATCTGCGCGCGGGCATGGCGAAGCGACGGCATCGGAACCCCTCCGGGCTGGGCATTTTAGGTAAGGCTAACCTAAGCTATGCGGGCAACGGTGGGAACCACCCACACCCAGCGAAAGGCGGGCGCGGCAGTGCGAAGGTCTTGGGCCCAGGGCCCCCGAGGGAGCAGACGGCCGGCGGACCGTACGCGCAGGGCGCCGAGGCGCGGTCGGCCGGCGGTGACAGCCGCCGCCACGGCCCTGCTGCTCGCCCTCACCGCATGCGGCGGCTCGGGAACACACACCTCAGCCACCGGAACAAGCACCGGCGCAGCCACCCCCGCCGACACGATCGAACCGCTCCCCACCCCCACGCCGACCCTCCCCACCACGGTGAAGTCGGCGGACGGCCGCGAGGTCACCGTCGCGAGCGACGACCGGATCGTGCCGCTCACCGGCGGCCTGTCCGAGATCGTCTTCACGCTCGGCCTCGGCGCGCACGTCGTCGCCCGCGACATCACCGCGACCTTCCCGCAGGCGGCCAAGCTCCCGCTCATCACCCGCGCGCACGACGTGTCGGCCGAAGGGGTCCTCTCCCTGCACCCCACGCTCGTACTGGCCGAGCCGACGACCGGCCCGGCCGAGGCGATCGCCCAGATCCGCCAGGCGGGCGTCCCGCTGCTGATCCTCCCGGCGGCCACCTCACTCGAAGAGGTCGGCCCCCGCATCACCGCCGTCGCCGCCGCCCTCGGCGTCCCCACCGCGGGCACCCAACTGCGCACCCGCACCGAGCAACGCATCGCCGCGGTACGCGACTCCGTCCCCGCCACCGCCGACAAGCCCCGCGTGGCGTTCCTCTACCTGCGCGGCACGGCCTCCGTCTACCTCATCGGCGGTCGCGGCTCCGGCGCCGACTCCCTCATCGCCGCCGCCGGCGGCATCGACGCGGGCGTCGCCTCCGGCCTGACCAAGGACTTCACCCCCATCACCAGCGAGGCCCTCGTCAAGGCCGCCCCCGACGTCATCCTCGTCATGACCAAGGGCCTCGAATCCGTCGGCGGCATCCCCGGCCTCGAAAAAGTCCCCGGCGTCGCCCAAACCCCCGCCGGCCTCGACCACCGCGTCATCGCCATCGACGACGGCACCCTCCTCAACTTCGGCCCCCGCACCGCCACGGTCCTCCACACCCTCACCACCGCCCTCCACAAGACCTCATGACCTCAACAGAAGCCCCCACCGGCGAAGAGCCGCCCACGGACAGCACCGGAAACCCGCCAACGGACAGCGGGAGGGCCCGATCCGCCCCACCCACCCCCACCCCCGCCAACGGAAAGCCGCCGACGGACGGCCGATCCGCCCCACCCACCCCAGCCCCCACCGGCGAAGAGCCGCCAACGGACAGCGGGAGGGCCCGCTCGACCCCACCCACCCCAGCCCCCGTCAGCGGAAAGCCGCCAACGGAGAGCGGGCGGGGTCGATTCGGGGGGTGCCCCCGCAGGACTGCGCACGACAAGGGGTCACCGGACATGCAGCGAGGTCAATGTGCGCAGTCCGAGGAGGTGCCCCCCGGAGCGGCCCCGACCACCCCACCCCCAGCCGGCGCCACCCGAAGCCGCACCCACACACTCACCCGAAAAACCCTGCTCACCCTCGCCCTCACCGCCACCCTCCTCGCCATAACCCTCGCCTCCACCACCACCGGCGCCTACCACATCCCCGCCCCCGACATCCTCGCCTCCACCGCCCACCGAGCCCACCTCGGCGGCCACCCCCTCCCCCGCGTCCCCGAATCCGTCCTGTGGGACGTCCGCCTCCCCCGCCTCACCCTCGCCCTCCTCGTCGGCGCCTCCCTCGGCTGCGCCGGCGCCCTGATGCAGGGCGTCTTCGGCAACCCCCTCGCCGAACCCGGCGTCATCGGCATCTCCTCCGGCGCCGCCGTCGGCGCCGTCGGCTCCATCGCCCTCGGCCTGACCTTCGCCGGCACCTGGACGGTCACCGTGTGCGCCTTCGCCGCCGGCCTGCTCACCGTCCTCCTCGTCTACGGCCTGTCCCGCTCCGCAGGCCGCACCGAAGTCGTCACCCTCGTCCTCACCGGCATCGCCGTAAACGCCTTCTGCGGTGCCCTCATCGGCCTGTGCGTCTTCTACGCCGACAACTCCCAGCTCACCCAGATCACCTTCTGGCAGCTCGGCTCCCTCGCCCAGGCCACCTGGCCCAAGGTCCTCGCCGTCCTGCCGTGCGCCGCCGCCGGCCTGCTCGCCGCGCCCTTCTTCGCCCGCCGCCTGGACCTCCTCGCGCTCGGCGAACGCCAGGCCGGCCACCTCGGCGTGGACGTCGAACGCATGCGGCTGACCCTGGTGTGCGTCGTGGCGCTGCTCACCGCCGCGGCCGTCGCCGTCGCCGGCATCGTCGCGTTCGTCGGCCTGGTCGTACCGCATCTGCTGCGCATGGCCGCGGGGCCGGGCCACCGCTTCCTCGTCCCGGGCAGCGCCCTCGGCGGCGCGCTCGTGCTGGCCGCCGCGGATCTCGGCGCCCGCACCCTCGCGGTGCCGGCCGAACTGCCCCTCGGCGTCATCACCGCCCTGCTCGGCAGCCCCTTCTTCTTCTGGCTGCTGCGCAGGACCCGCGCCCGCCAAGGAGGTTGGGCATGAGCCTGCTGCCCGCCGCCCTGCGCCGCGACCGCACGGCCCCGCCGCCACCGCCCCGCCCCGGCGAAGTCCTCGCCCGGGCAAGGGAATTGACCGTACGGCTCGGCCCCCGCCCGGTCCTGCACGACGTGGACCTCGACGTCACCGCCGGCCACGTCCTCGCCCTCGTCGGCCCGAACGGCGCGGGGAAGTCCACCCTGTTGGGCGCGCTCGCCGGCGACGTACCGGCCGAGAGCGGCGGGATCGCTCTCGCCGGCGCACCCCTCACCACCTGGACCCCGCGCCAACTGGCCATGCGCCGGGCGGTGTTGCCGCAGTCCGCCCCGCTCGCCTTCCCCTTCACCGCCGGCGACGTCGTACGGATGGGCCGCGCGCCGTGGGCGGGCACACCGCTCGCCGACGAGGACGACGCGGCGGTCGCCGAGGCCATGGCGGTCACCGAGACCACCGGCTTCGCGGACCGCCCGTACCCCGCCCTCTCCGGCGGCGAGCGCGCCCGGGTCGCGCTGGCCCGCGTACTGGCCCAGCGTGCGGCGCTGCTGCTGCTCGACGAGCCGACGGCGGCGCTGGACCTGCACCACCAGGAGCTGGTGCTGCGGGTGTGCCGCGAGCAGGCCGCCGCGGGGAAGGCGATCGTGATCGTGCTGCACGACCTGGGCCTGGCCGCCGCGCACGCGGACCGCGTCGCCGTCCTCGCGGCGGGCCGCCGCACCGCGTACGGCGCACCCGCCGACGTGCTGACGGCCGACCTGCTCAGCGAGGTCTACCGGCACCCCGTGGAGGTGCTGCCGCACCCGCGCACCGGCCACCCCCTCATTCACCCGCTCCGGGACCCCACTCCGTAAGCGCACCCCGCACAACCCCACCCCGTGAGCGCCACCGCGTAAAAGCACCCCCGCGACGGAGCACGCGCGCGCAGCAACGAAAAGGGCGCCGCCCGCGCGAAACGAGCGCACAATCCTGCCAGGGGCGCGGGCCCACCCCGCCCGCCCCCGCAAACGGACGCCCATCACCCCGAGGAGCCCGCATTGCGCCACGCGACACCCCGCCGCTACCTGATGTGCCCACCCGCGCATTTCCGGGTCGCGTACTGCATCAACCCGTGGATGGACCCGCGCAAGCCGGTCGATCCGGCGATCGCCCTCTTCCAGTGGGAGGACCTGCGCGACCGCTACCGCGCCCTCGGCCACACCGTCGAGATCCTCGACCCCGAACCCGGCCTGCCGGACATGGTCTTCGCCGCGAACGGCGCCACCGTCGTCGACGGCCGGGTCCTCGGCGCGAAGTTCGCGAACCCCGAGCGGGCCGCCGAGGCCCCCGCGCACCTGGCGTGGTTCCGCGCCCGCGCGGTCGGCTTCGCCGACATACGCGAACCGGAGCACGTCAACGAGGCGGAGGGCGACTTCGCCGTCACCTCCTCCTGGCTGCTGGCCGGGCAGGGCTTCCGCAGCAGCCCGCTCGCGCACGACGAGGCGCAGGAGTTCTTCGGCCGCCCGGTGATCAGCCTGGAGCTCACCGACCCGCGCTACTACCACCTCGACACCGCGCTCGCCGTCCTGGACGACGCGGCCGACGAGATCATGTACTACCCCGGCGCCTTCTCGCCGGGCTCCCGCCAGGTGCTCGCCCGGCTCTTCCCGGACGCGCTGCTCGCGACGGCCGAGGACGCGGCGGTCTTCGGCCTGAACGCCGTGAGCGACGGCCTGCACGTCCTGCTGCCGCGCGAGGCGGCCGGCCTGGCGGCGGCGCTGCGCGAGCGCGGGTACGAGCCGTTGGGCGTCGACATGACGGAGTTCCACAAGGCGGGCGGCAGCGTGAAGTGCTGCACGATGGAGCTCAGGCCCCCGGCGGCCTGAGGACGCGGGGCCGCGCGGCGCGGCGGGCACCCCGGGGCCCGGCGCGCCGCACGGCACCGCACCTGGCAGGATCGCGGTCATGACGAACGCTGACTCCACCGACGCCACCAAGTCCGCCCCGGCGAAGGCCCCCGCGAAGGACCCCTGGGCGCTGCCCGACGTCTCCGACCTGGTCGTCGGGGTGCTCGGCGGCACCGGCGACCAGGGCCGGGGCCTGGCCTACCGGCTGGCCAGGGCCGGCCAGCGGGTGGTCATCGGCTCCCGCAGCGCGGACCGCGCCGAGGCCGCGGCGGCCGAGCTCGGCCACGGCGTGGCGGGCGCGGACAACGCCGAGTGCGCCCGGCGCAGCGACGTGGTGATCGTCGCCGTGCCCTGGGAGGGCCACGCCAAGACCCTGGAGTCGCTGCGCGCCGAGCTGGCCGGCAAGCTCGTGGTGGACTGCGTCAACCCGCTCGGCTTCGACAAGCAGGGCGCGTACGCCCTCACGCCCGACGAGGGCAGCGCCGCCCAGCAGGCCGCCGCGCTGCTGCCCGACTCGCGGGTCGCGGCGGCCTTCCACCACCTCTCGGCGGTGCTGCTGCAGAACCCGGAGGTCGAGCAGATCGACACCGACGTGATGGTCCTCGGCGACTCGCGCGCCGACACCGACATCGTCCAGGCGCTGGCCGCCCGCATCCCCGGCATGCGCGGCGTCTTCGCCGGCCGGCTGCGCAACGCCCACCAGGTCGAGTCGCTGGTGGCCAACCTCATCTCCGTCAACCGCCGCTACAAGGCCCACGCGGGCCTGCGCCTGACCGACGTGTGAGGGCCGGGTGACCGGCGTGTGAGGTCAGCCGCGCGGCAGGCCGAGCCGGCCCTCCAGCTGGACGAGCAGCTCGCCCAGCAGGCGGGCCAGGTCGTCCCGGCGGCCGGCCTCGACCCCGGACAGGACCGCGGCCTCGTACGACAGCTGCTCGGGCAGCAGCGCGTCGACGAGGGCGCGGCCGGCGTCGGTGAGCCGCACGAGGACGACCCGGCGGTCGCGCGTGTCGGCCCGCCGCTCGACGAGGCCGCGCTCGCCGAGCTGCTTGAGCCGCTTGGTCACCGCCGCGCCGGAGGAGAACGTCTCGCGGGCGAGCTCGCCCGGCGTCAGCTCGTGCCCGGTGCGGCGCAGCGTCCCGAGCACGTCGAACTCCGCGCGGTTGAGCCCGGCGTGCCGCAGCGGCGCGTCCTCGGCCTGCTGGAGCAGCGCGGCACACCGGTTGATCCGCCCGATGATCTCCATCGGCCCGGTGTCGACGTCCGGCCGCACGGCGTACCACTGCCGTACGACCCCGGCGACGATGTCGTCCCCGGCGGCCCGCCCGCCCGCCGGCGCCGCGGGCGGCGGGGCCCCGCCGCCCGCGCCCCCGGGGCCGTCGTCCGGGTCCGCCGCGTTCGCCGCCGTCATACGTGTACGCCCTCCGCAGGAGGCGGCGCCTGCCGCCGTATCGCCACCGCGAGCGTACGGTGCCCGGTCCGCTCGGCGTGCAGCACCCGCTCGGCGGGGACGGCCCGCTGCCACCACTCGCCGGCGGCGGTGTCGGCCGCCGCGCGCAGGTCGACGAGCGCGCCGGTGAGGGCGCGGTGCGCGGCGGTGAGCGCGCCGGGGTCGGGCTCGGCGGCGCTGAGCAGCCCGTCGGAGCGCTCGCGGGCCCGGTGGACCGCGGCGAGCGCGTGCTCGATACGGTCGCCGGCCCGCCGGTTGGTGACGGCGATGGCCGCGGCGAAGCCGACGAGCGCGCCCACGAGCGTGTCCAGCACCCGGTCGGCCATCAGCGCGCCGGGCTCCTGGTGGCGGGCGAAGTCGCTGATGAGCAGCGCCATGGGTGTCACGCACACGCTGCCGAGCCAGTAGTTGCGGGTGATCAGGGCCTCCGCGCCGAAGTTCAGCGCGACGCAGCACAGCACGAGCGCCCACGGGCTCAGCTGAGTGAGCGGCGCGAGGGCGGCGAACAGGACGACGCCGAGCAGGTTGCCGACGACGCGCTGCACCCCGCGGCTCCAGGTGAGCGTGACGTTCGCCTGGTAGAGCGACGCGGCGGTGACCAGCGCCCAGTACGGCCGCCCCACCCCGAGCGCGAGCGACCCGTACCCGGCGAGCGCGCACCCCACGCCGGTCCGCACCGCCAGCGGCCCGACCGCCCCGCACCGCGCCCGTACGGTACGGGCGAGGTCCCGCACCCGGGCCGGACCCGCGGGGCCGGCGGTGGGCCAGGCGGCGGACGCGCCGGCCGGCGTGCTCGCGCGCAGGGCCCGTACCGGCCCGACAGCGGCCGTCCCGCCCGCCGCCGGGAGCGGGCCGCTGCCCCGCAGGGCGTGCGCCCAGGCCCGCAGCAGCGCCGGGTCCGCGGCGCGCGGGGCGGCGAGCGCGGCCTCGGCGCGGGTGAGCAGCCGCTCCAGCGCGGGCCGGGCGGCCGAGCGGGGGCCGGACGCGGCGAGCGTCTGCCATGCGGTGTGCAGCGCCGCAGCCGCCGCCGCGCGGGCGTGCCCGCCCTCCGGACCGCCGGAGAAGCCGCCGGAGGGGTCGCCGGAAGCGCCGCCGGACGGGCTGCCGGAAGCGCCGCCGCAGGCGTACGCGTAGGCCGCCGCCGCCCGCAGGGCCGCCGCCGTGGCGCGGCGTTCCGGGCCGTGCGGGCGGAGCAGGCCCGGCGCCATGCCGACCGCCCAGGCCCACGCGCCGGCCAGCGCGGCGAGGCCCACGTGCGCGGGGACCTGCCACAGCTGCTGCGGGGCGAAAAGGCTCGCGGAGCTGACGAAGGCGAAGATCACATTGCCCGGCGGCCCGATCCTGCTCGCGTCGCACACCGCCTTCTGGCCCGCCGCGAGCAGCGCGCCCACCGTGACGAGCACCACCGCGCTGCCGGTCAGCGACGCCGTCACCAGCGCCGCCGCCAGGCCCGTGAGCATGCCGAGGACCACCCACGCCAGCACCCGCGCCCTGGCGGCGTACGGGCGGTTGTGGGCGTAGAGGGCGCACAGCGAGCCGGCCATCGTGTAGCCGGCCAGGTCCAGCCGGCCGAGCGCGACCAGCAGCAGGTTCGGCGGCGCGACGGAGGCGACGACGCTCAGCGCGGGCTTGAACCACGTCTGCGAGGGCCCGGCGAGCCGCAGCAGGCCGGTCAGCGGAAGCGGGAGCATACCTAAAATATTAACAGGTGTTTCACTCGTAAAAGATATGGCCGCCGCAGGCCCGCCGCCCGCGGTGGGGGAGAATGACCCGGTGGCAGCCGGCCCCGACCGCCGCGCCGCCCGCATGAAGCCGCCCGTACGAAGAAGAACCGCTTCAGGACAGGAGCCGTACGCCCATGCCCCGCCTCGCCGTCTACGCCCTCGTGGTGTGCGTGCTCGCCCTGGCCGCCGCCGTCGTGTCCTTCGTGAACGGCAACTGGCTCGGCATCGTGTGGGTGCTCCTGGCCGGCGCCGCCAGCAACATGTGGTGGTTCTACCGCCGCAAGGCCAAGCTCACCGCGGCAGCGGCCCCGTCCCCGGGTCACACCCCCGCGCGCTGAGAGACGCCCCGCAGAAGATCAGTTCTTGCCCATGCTGGTCCAGAACTTGAACAGCCAGTAGCCGCGCGCCGCCGCCTCCGGCGGCACGTCGAACCACGCCATCACGTGGTAGACGACGTCGAAGAACTTGTCGTTGACCGCCGGGATGTACAGCAGGCCGAACGTCGCGAAGATGCCGAACGGCGCGAAGGACTCCGCCTGCCGCCGGATGTTGTACGACAGCCACGGCTCCCAGATCCCGTAGCCGTCGAGGCCCGGGATCGGCAGCAGGTTCAGCAGCGCCGCGCTCACCTGGAGCAGCGCCAGGAAGGCCAGCGCGCACAGGAAGTCCACCGGCCAGTCGCCGAGCACGCCCATCGTGAACGGCACCATGAGCAGCACCGCGAACAGCACGTTCGTCAGCGGGCCCGCCGCCGAGATCAGGCTGTGCTTCCAGCGCCCGTGGATGCGGCCCCGCTCGATGAAGACCGCGCCGCCGGGCAGGCCGATGCCGCCCATGATCACGAAGATCACCGGCAGCACGATCGACAGCGCCGCGTTGGCGTACTTCAGCGGGTTGAGGGTCAGATAGCCCTTCGCGCCGATGCTGATGTCACCGCTGTGCAGGGCGGTGCGGGCGTGCGCGTACTCGTGCAGGCACAGCGAGACCACCCAGCCGGACACCACGAACAGGAAGACCGCGAAGCCCGGGTCGGAGGCGAAGCCCGTCCACAGCGCCCACCCGGACACGCCCATGACGGCGGCGATACCGAGGAAGACGGGGCTGACCCACCGCTCCTCGCCGCGGCGTGCCTGACGAAACGGGGTGACGCTCATGGCTTCCTCTTCCGGGTCCGGGGCGCCGGTCACCCCCTGTTGGCGTGCATCATTCCACGTCGCGCCGGTTCCGGGCGCCCGCCCGGCGCGGGAGCGGCGGGCCGTCCGCAAGAATGGGGGCGTGCGATACGGGATCCTCGGGGGCGCCGAGGCGTGGCGGGACGGCGGCGAGGCGGTGGGGCTGGCCGGCGGGCGGCTGCGCGCGCTGCTCACGGCGCTGGCGCTGCGCCCCGGGAGGGTCGTCCCGGCGGACGCGCTGATCGAGGACGTGTGGGACGGCGACCCGCCCGCGGGCGCCGCGGGCGCGCTGCAGGCGCTCGTCGGGCGGCTGCGCCGGGCCATCGGGCACGACGCGCTGGACTCGGTCGAGGGCGGCTACCGGCTGGTCGCCGAGCGGGACGACATCGACCTCTACCGCTTCGAACGGCTCGCCGACGAGGGCGCCCGGGCGCTCGCCGACGGCGACCCGGTCAAGGCGAGCGGCCTGCTGGCCGACGCGCTGGGCCTGTGGCGCGGCCCGGCGCTCGCCGACCTGCCCGACCCCGGCCCCACCGCCGTCCGCGCCGACGCGCTGCGCGACGACACCCGGCGGCAGCGGCTCGCCGCGGAGCTGGAACTGGGCCGGGCCGCGCACGTGCTGCCCGAGCTCGCCGAACTGGCCGCCGGCCACCCGCTGGACGAGCCGCTGCACGCCCTGCACATCCGCGCCCTGCGCGCGGCCGGCCGCACCGCCGACGCGCTCACCGCGTACGAGACGGTCCGGCGCGCGCTGGCCGAGGAGCTGGGCGCCGACCCGAGCCCGGAACTGCGGGCCCTGCACGCCGAGTTGCTCAACCCCGGACCGGAACAGGCCGCGCCGGTACGGCCGCCGGGCCCGCGCCCGCGGCGCCTCGCGCCCCGGCACGGCAACGCCCGCACCCGGCTCACCAGCTTCGTCGGCCGCGAGGCCGAGATCGCCGCGGTCGGCGCCGACCTGGGCCGCGCCCGGCTGGTGACGATCACCGGGCCCGGCGGCACCGGCAAGACCCGGCTGTCGCAGGAGGCCGGCGACCTGGTCGCCGACCGCTGGGCGGACGGCGTCTGGTACGCCGAACTCGCCCCGGTCAGCGACCCGCGCACCCTCCCCGAGGCGGTCATCAGCTCGCTCGGCCTGCGCGACACACAACTGCACGGCCTGACCAGCGAGGCCATGGCGGTGGAGAACAAGAACAAGGACCCGCTGCACCGCCTCGCCGACCACCTCGCCGGCCGTGAGCTGCTGCTCGTGCTCGACAACTGCGAGCATGTCATCGACGCCGCGGCGACCCTCGCCGAACGGCTGCTCGCCGACTGCCCGGGCGTCGCGGTGCTCGCCACCAGCCGCGAACCGCTGGGCGTACCGGGGGAGTTGGTCCGCCCACTGGACCCGCTGCCGGACCCGGTCGCGCTGCGGCTGCTGGCCGACCGCGGCGCCGCCGCCCGCCCCGGCTTCTCCGTCGACGACGACCCGGTGGCCTGCGCGGAGCTGTGCCACCGGCTCGACGGGCTGCCGCTGGCCATCGAGCTGGCCGCCGCCCGGCTGCGCAGCCTTTCGCCGCGCGGCCTCGCCGACCGGCTCGACGACCGCTTCCGGCTGCTGACCGGCGGCAGCCGCACCCTGCTGCCGCGCCAGCAGACGCTGCGCGCGGTCGTCGACTGGTCCTGGGACCTGCTGGACCCGGCCGAGCGCACCCTGCTGCGCCGGCTGGCGGTCTTCCGCGGCGGCTGGACGCTGGAGGCGGTCGAGGCGATCTGCGCCGACCCGGCCGCCGAGGACCCCGCGCCCCGGGCGCCGCACACCACCGAGCCGGGCACGGCCGGCCCGGACACCACCGAGCCGGGCACGGCCGCCCCGGGCACGGCTGCCCCTGCCGCCCCGCACACCGCCCGTATCCACCCCGCCGACGCCGCCCCGCTGCTCGCCTCCCTCGTCGACAAGTCCCTGGTCCTCGCCGAGTTCACCGCCGACGGCGAGCGCTACCGCATGCTGGAGACGATCTACGAATACTCCGCCGAGCGCCTCGGCCAGTCCGGCGAGCGGCCCGCGGTCGAACGCCGGCACCTCACGTACTTCCGCGAGTTCGCCCGCACCGCCAACCCGAAGCTGCGCCGCGCCGGCCAACTGGCCTGGTTCGAGCGGCTGGAGCGCGACCACGAGAACCTCCAGGCCGCGCTGCGCCGCGCGGTCGACCTGGGCGACGAGGACGAGGCGCTGCTGCTGGTGCTGTCGTGCACGTGGTTCTGGGAGGTGCGCAACTACGTCTCCGAGCGCCGCCACTGGCCGGCGCTGGTGGCCGCGATGGGCCCGGATCCCTTCCATGTGCCGCCGTACCTCGAACCGTTGGAGCACGGGCCGCTGGACGGCCGGCCGCCGCTCACCGAGGTCCAGCGCGTCGAGGCCCGCCGCTGGGTGCGGGTGGTGCAGATGTCGGCCGCCGAGGGCGACACCGAGTGGTGGAACGACCCCGGCATGGTGGAGCTCGGCCGGGCGATGCTGGCGAGCTACCCCTCGCACCTGCCGCAGTCGGCCCGCTTCCCCGGCATCCTGCGCCCCTACGCCGCCTTCCTCACCGGCGACTTCGACCAGCTGCGGGTCCTGGTCGACGAGACGGTGGAGTCCTGCCGGCGGCACCACCAGGACTGGGAGCTGGCGTTCTCGCTCCAGATGCGCGCCAAGGTCAACAACGACGTCACCGAGTACGTCCCCACCGCGGTCCGCGACATCGCCGAGAGCCGGCGGATCTTCGAACGGCTCGGCGACGAGTGGGGCATGGCCGAGACGCTGTCCGCCGAGGCCGAGGCGGCCGGCAACGCCGGGGACTGGGCGCACGCCGCGGAATGCTGCCGCAAGGGCATCGCGCTGGCCCGCAAGATCGGCTCGCACCAGCACGTCCCGGTGCTGACCGTGCGGCTCGGCGACGCGCTGATCAACGCCGGCGAGGTCGACCGCGGCATGGCCGCCCTGCACGAGGGCATCGAGGACGCGACGCGCTTCGGCGGCGACAGCGTCGGCGCGCACTTCTACGGCAAGATCCTGCTGTCGGCGGCCTACACCCACACCGGCCGGCCGCGGGACGCGCTGGAGCTGATCGAGGAGACGATCCGGGAGGGCGCCGAGGGCAGCGGCCAGCCCGGCTTCGTGCTCGGCATGCTGCTGGGCATCAAGGGCTATCTGGTCGGCATCCTCGGCGCCCCGCTCCAGGGCCTCGCGCTGATCGAGGAGGGCCAGGGCGTGCTCGGCGGCCACCCGCTGGCCAACGTCATCACCCCGCGGCTGGGCATCCTGCTGGCGCCCGGCGCGGCCGAACTGCTCTCGCTGCTCGCGGAGTCCGAGGTCAAGGCCGCGGCCAGGACCGCCGCCGCGCAGGGCACCGGCCCCGGGCCCCTCGACCCGGCCGGGCCCGCCGCCCGCCGGGCCCGGCGGGCAGCCGCCCTGGTCAACGCCTCGGACCGGCTGCGGCCCTCCGCGATGCCGCCCGCCGAGGTCAGATCGCTCCACCGCACCAAGGACCGGCTGCACCGGGTGCTCGGCGCGGACGGCTACCGGGCCGCGTACGCCGAAGGCGACGGCCTCACCCTCGGCGAGGCCGTCGCCCTGATGCGCGACGTCGACTGATCGTGCGTATGCGATCCCCGTGATCCCCGTGATCCCCGTGATCCGGCCGGGGATCAGGTCTTCTTGCGGAAGCGGGCCACCGCCAGCGGCGCGGTCACCACGGTGATGCCCACCGCCCAGGCCAGCGTCATCCACACCGAGTGGGCGACCGGGCCGCCGTTGATCAGGTTGCGGGCCGCGTCCGCGAGGTTGGACAGCGGGTTGACCTTCGTGAAGTTCTCCAGCCAGCCCGGCATCGTCGTCGGCTTGGCGAAGATCGAGCTGCCGAACTGCAGCGGCATCAGCACCAGCATCGCGACCCCCTGAACCGCCTGCGGCGTCCTCATGGTCAGTCCCAGCAGGATGAAGATCCACATCAGCGAGGCGCCGAACACCGCGGACAGCCCGATCGCGGCCAGCAGGTGCAGCACGTCGGTGTGGATGGTCAGACCCAGCGCGAAGCCCATGACCAGCAGGATCGCGGTGGCGATCATCATCCGGCCCAGCTCCACGACGATCTTGGCGATCAGCACCGAGGACCGCGCGATGGGCATCGTGCGGAACCGGTCCATGACCCCCTTCTTGAAGTCGTCGTTGATACCGGTGCCCACGGCCTGCGAGATGTTCATGCCCATCATCGCCATCAGGCCCGGCACCACGTAGTTGACGTAGTCGTGCTGGTGGCCCTTGCCGGACACCGCGCCGCCGAAGACGTACACGAACAGCAGGGTGAAGATCACCGGCATCAGCAGGGCGTCGAACATCGACTCCGGGTCCTGCTTGAGCTGGAGCAGATTGCGGCGGGAAAGGGCGCCGATGTGCCGCAGGTTGGCCCGCAGGCCGATCCGGCCCTCACCGGCCGCCGCGGCCTGCGCCGGCCGGTCGAGGGTGGCAGTGGCCGTGGTCATACCGTCACCTCTTGCTTGTCGTGGGCGGAGCCGGCGGCCGGGCCGTCAGCGGATGCGGAAGCCGAACCGTCCTGCGACTCGGCCTTCTTGCCGGTGATCGCCAGGAACACCTCGTCCAGGCTCGGCAGATGCGTCTCGATGTGCGCGATGCCGAAGCCGCGCGCGGCCAGCAGGCCGACCACCGAGGTCAGTTGGGCGTCGGTGAGGATCGGCACGGAGATCTGGCCGGCGGCGGTGTCGGTCTGCACCCCGCCCAGGCCGTCCAGCCCCGCGTCGCCGATCGCCGCGCCCATCGCGGCCAGTTGGGCCGGGTCGGACGGGCTGATCACCAGAGTCCGGCCGCCGACCTTCGCCTTGAGCTCGGCGACCCGGCCGTTGGCGACCACCCGGCCGCGGTCGATGACCGTCAGCTCGCTCGCCAACTGCTCGGCCTCCTCCATGTACTGCGTGGTCAGCAGCACGGTCGCGCCGTCGGCGACCATCCGCTGGACCTCCTCCCACACCTCGTTGCGGGTACGGGGGTCCAGGCCGGTCGTCGGCTCGTCGAGGTAGAGCACCTGCGGGTGGCCGATCATGCTCGCCGCCAGGTCCAGGCGGCGGCGCATGCCGCCCGAATACTGCATCGCCGGGCGCTTGGCGGCCTCCGTCAGCGAGAACCGCTCCAGCAGCGCGTCGGCCCTGGCCTTGGCGTCCCGGCTGGACAGGTCGAGCAGCCGGCCGATCATGTACAGGTTCTCCCGGCCGGAGAGCTTCTCGTCCACCGAGGCGTACTGCCCGGTCAGGCCGATCACCCGGCGCAGCTGCCGGGGCTGCTTCAGCACGTCGTAGCCGGCCACCACGGCCGTCCCGGCGTCCGGCCGGATCAGTGTGGACAGCACCCGCACCAGCGTGGTCTTGCCGGCGCCGTTGGGTCCGAGTACCCCCAGCACCGTGCCCTGTCGTACGTCCAGGTCGACGCCGTCGAGTGCCTTGGTCTGGCCGTAGTGCTTGACCAGCCCCCGTACCTCGACGGCGGACCCCTTCGTCGTGCTCAGTCGCGTCGTCATGCCCTCTACGGTGCCGGTCGCCCCTGACACGGCGCCGACATGGCGCCGACACGGCCTGCCGGCGGCCGTGTCGGCGCCGTGTCGGCGCGCTGACCTGCGGCGTCGTAAGCGGGCGGGTTTACGTCGGCACGTTCAGCAGCAGCGCGCCGGCGGCCGAGCGGACCTCGAAGTGGGTGATCTCGCCGGCGTGCAGTCCCGCGGCCCCGTGCACGGTCAGCGGGGCGGGCTGGCTGTCGGTGCCGTAGCCGTCCTGCGGGACCGACCAGGAGGCCACCGTCTGCTGGCTGCCGTCCGCGCCGAAGGCGATCAGGCTGCACGTCAGCGGCCCGTGCACCCCCATCAGGCGCAGGTCGACCACGCTGCCCCAGCCCTTGTCGGTCACGCCCACGACCGCCGAGACGCCCGTCGCCGGGTCCGAGGCGCGGTGCTGGTCGGTGCCGAAGTCCTGGGAGGCGACGGAGGAGTGGCCGCCGTCGCCGCTGGTGGCCACCACCGCGACCACCGGGCCGCCCACCACCAGCACCGCAGCCGCCGCGATCGCCACCAGCCGGCGCCGCCGGTAGGAGCGCCGCTCGCCGGCGACCTGCGCCAGCAGCCGGTCCAGCATCGCGTCGCCGCTGGGCATCTCGGCCAGCCCCAGGCCGTCCACCCGCAGCTCCTCCAGCACCGGCACGACCCCGCTGAGCTGGTCCAGCTCGTCCCCGCACAGCTCGCAGCCGGCCAGATGCGCCTCGAAGCGGGCCATCTCGTCGTCGTCCAGGGCGCCGAGCAGATAGGCGCCCACGTCCACATGCTCGTTCATGACGTCGTGACCCCCCGCTCCTCCAGCGCGTTCCGCAGCGCCCGCAGCGCGTAGAAGACCCGGGAGCGCACGGTGCCGGCCGGCAGCCCCAGCTCCGCGGCGGCCTCGTTGACCGTACGGCCGCGGAAATAGGTCTCGACGAGGGCCTCCCGGTGGGCGTCCGACAGGTCCTGGAGGGCGTCGGAGATCGTCATCAGGCGCAGCGAGCGCTCCATCTCGTCGCTCGCCGGCAGCTGCTCCAGCGCCGCGGGCGACGTCTCCGGCGGGCGCGCCTGCCGGCTGCGGTGCCCGTCGATCACCAGCCGCCGGGCGACCGTGACCAGCCAGGGCCGCAGCGAGCGCGCCTCCGGGTCGAGCTTGGACGCGCTCTTCCAGGCCCGCAGGAGGGTCTCCTGCACGATGTCCTCGGCCAGGAAGCGGTCGCCCGCCACGAGCCGCAGCACATACGCGTAGAGCGCGCCGGCGTGCTCCCGGTAGAGCGCCCGCATCAGCTCCTCCTCCGGAGCCTGGCCGG
This sequence comes from Actinacidiphila epipremni, assembly GCF_012034175.1. Classification (GTDB taxonomy): domain Bacteria; phylum Actinomycetota; class Actinomycetes; order Streptomycetales; family Streptomycetaceae; genus Actinacidiphila; species Actinacidiphila epipremni. Next base: position 106,552 of record NZ_JAATEJ010000010.1, on the reverse strand, counting down.
CGGGCCCCGAGGGTCCGAGCGGTGGTCCGTCCACGGGCGCATCCTGCCCTACCCGACGCTTCTGGTCGAGTTCGCCTGTCAGGTTCATGCGACGTCCCGTGTACCGGTGGCCGCCCCGGGATGGGGCGGCTCACCGGCTGGTACGGACGGGAGCTGCGGTTGTCTCAAAAGGCCCTGGCGTTTTCCGGCGAACCCGGAAGTTTCCGGACCTCATGTGACGGAAGTCACCGCAGCGGGCGTGCGGGCGGTGCGCTCAGTGGAAGGTGTGCTCCTCGGCGGGGAAGGAGCCGCCGACGACCTCCTCGGCGTACGCCTTGGCCGCGTCGCCCAGCGACCGCCGCAGGTCCAGGTACTGCTTGGTGAAGCGCGGCACCTTGCCGCCGGTCAGGCCCGCCATGTCCGTCCACACCAGCACCTGCGCGTCGGTGTCCGGGCCCGCCCCGATGCCGATCACCGGGATGTGCAGCGACCGCGTGACCTCCGCGGCGACCTCGGCCGGCACCAGCTCCAGCACCACCGCGAAGGCGCCCGCGTCCTGCGCGGCCTTCGCGTCCCGGATGAGCTGCTGCGCGGCCTCCTCGCCGCGGCCCTGCACCCGGTGCCCCAGGGTGTGGACCGACTGCGGGGTCAGGCCCAGGTGCGCCATGACCGGGATGCCGGCCTGCACGATCGTCTCGGTCTGCGCGAGCGACCGCTCGCCGCCCTCCAGCTTGACCGCGCCGACCCCGGCCTCCTTGACCAGCCGGGTCGCGCTGCGCAGCGCCTGCACGGCGCCCTCCTGATACGACCCGAAGGTCAGGTCGCCGACGACCAGCGCGCGCTTCGTGCCCCGCACTACCGCGGCGGCCAGCATCACCATGTGCTCCATCGTGACCGGCACGGTGCTGTCGAAGCCCAGGTGGCAGTTGCCCATCGAGTCCCCGACCAGCAGCACCGGGATCCCGGCCTCGTCGAAGACCGAGGCGGTCATCGCGTCGTACGCGGTGAGCATCGGCCACCGCTCCCCGCGCTCCTTGGCCAGCGCCAGGTCCCGTACGGTGACCCGCCGGGTGCTCGCCCCGCCGTACAGGGCCTTGGGATTGTCCGTGCCCGCGGGGGCTGCGCCGCCCCCGGCCTGCGCCTGGGCAGCAGAAAGTGACGTCATGACGACGGCTCCTTCATGTCATCTCGAGGCGCCCTGACGGCGTCCCCGGACCTCTTCCATGCTGACACGCCCCGCGATCCGCGCAAAGGGGGGCCGCCCACCCGGATAACCCGGTGCACCGCCGGCCGGGTGACGCCTACCGTCGCCCCATGGACTGGCACCAGTGGCACGACGCCTACGACGTCGAGAACTCCTCCCTGCAACGCCGGCTGCGGGCCGTCCGGGAACGCGTCGCCGAGGAGCTGGACGCGTGCCCGCCCGGGCCGGTCCGCGTCCTCAGCGTCTGCGGAGGGCAGGGCCGCGACCTGATCGGCGCGCTGACCGGCCACCCGCGGGCCGCGGACACCCGGGTACGGCTCGTGGAGCTCGACGAGCGCAACGCCGAGGACGCCCGGCGGGGCGCCCGGGAGGCGGGGCTGGACGGCTTCGAGGTCGTCGTCGGGGACGCCGCCCTCACCCGGCACTACGCCGACCTCGCGCCCGCCGACCTGGTGCTCATGTGCGGGGTCTTCGGCAACATCCCGGACGACGACATACGCGCCACCGTCCGCCACTGCCGGGCCCTGTGCCGGCAGGGCGCCGGGCTGGTGTGGACCCGGCACCGCAAGGAGCCCGACCTCGTACCGCGGATCTGCGCATGGCTGGCCGAGGCGGGCTTCGAGCAGCGCTGGGTCTCCGCGCCCGGCGAGGGCTTCGGCGTCGGCGTCCACCGCCTCGCGGCGCAGCCGGCGGCGCTGGAGGCGGATGCGCGGATGTTCACCTTCGTCGGCTACGACACCCTGCGCGCCCGGGGCTAGGTCGCAGGCGTACGCGCCGCCGCGCCGGCGCTGTCGTTTGCCGGCTTCGCAACCTCTAGCCTGGCTGTCGGCCGGCCGCGGCCACAACGGACCTCACCTCCACGGGAGATCGCGTGGCAGCTCACCAACAGCCCACCGGGGCGCGGGATCTGGACGAGCTGCGGCGGCGGGCCGCAGAGGCCGCCGCCCCGCAGCGCGAGGACGGGCTCGTCGTGTGCGAGAACCTGGTGCGGATCCACCGGACCGAGGGCGTCGAGGTGCAGGCGCTCCAGGGTCTCGACCTGGCCGTGGCCGAGGGCGAGATGGTCGCCGTGATCGGCGCGTCCGGCTCCGGCAAGTCCACGCTGCTGGGCATACTCTCCGGCCAGGACGTGCCCACCGCGGGGGCCGCCGCCGTCGACGGGCACGACCTGCTGGCGATGAAGGGCCGCGACCGGCTGCGCTACCGGCGCGGCACGGTCGGCTTCATCTGGCAGCAGACCTCCCGCAACCTGCTGCCGTACCTCTCGGCGGCCGAGAACGTGATGCTGCCGATGACGTACACCGGCGTCAAGCGCTCCCGGCGCCGGGAGCGGGCCGAGGAGCTGCTGGACCTGCTGTCCGTCGCCCACTGCCGCGACCGCACGCCCGACACGCTCTCCGGCGGCGAGCAGCAGCGCGTCGCGATCGCCGTCGCCAACGCCAACGAGCCGCGGGTGCTGCTCGCCGACGAGCCCACCGGCGAGCTCGACACCGCCACCAGCGACGAGGTCTTCGCCGCGCTGCGGCGGGCCAACGAGGAGCTGGGGGTGACGGTGCTGGTGGTCACGCACGACCCGCTGGTCTCCGAGCAGGTCCAGCGCACCGTCCTGATCCGCAACGGCCGCACCTCCACCGAGGTGCTGCGCCGGGTCGCCACCGGCGAGGACGGCGTGGAGGTGCTCACCGCCGAGGAGTACGCGGTCCTGGACGGCAGCGGCCGGCTGCAACTGCCGGGCGAGTTCACCGAGCGGCTGCACATGCGCAAGCGGGTGCGGCTGGCCCTGGAGAGCGACCACATCGGCGTATGGCCCGACGAGGCCGCCCGGCAGGCGAGGTCCGCCGCGGAGGCCGGGGAAGCGTAGGGCCTCTCATGCCAGCCGCAGGACGGCGCCCAGCCGGCGCCGGCGGGCGAGTACGGTCTCGGTCGCGGCGGCGGCCAGGACCAGCGCGGTGACCGCGGCGACGAGGGCGAGGATCAGCGGGTAGTCGGTCCGCAGCGCCGGCTCGGCCGGCCCGCCGGTGAACTGCCGCAGGTCCAACGTCCCTGCCAGCAGCCGCGGTTCGAGCAGCCCCAGCAGCGTCCCGCCCACCGCCGACGCCACCGCCGGCGGCAGCAGCTGCAGGAAGTGCAGCGCCCCGCTCTCCCGGCCGCCGAGCCCGAGGGTCCGCAGGAAGGACGTCGTCCGGCCGCGCTCCTGCGCGGTCAGCGCCAGCTCCAGGGCGAGCGCGAGCAGGCCGGACAGCGCGGCCAGGGCGGAAGCGGCGGTGTAGACCGTGCCGAGCCCGCGCGTCAGGCCGTCCGCGCGCAGGGCGCTCAACTCCTCGGCCCGCACCCGCACCCGGGCGAGCGGCCCGAGCGCCCGCACCGCCGTGGAGCGCAAAACCGCAGGCGAAGCGGGTCCGGGCCCCGCGCCCGCCAGGAGCAGCACAGTGGTGTCGGCGGGCTGCGACGGTATGAGCCGGTCCGCGGTCGCGCCGGCGATCAGCACCGGCGTCCCGGCGGGGATCTGCGCGGTGACCGGCCCGAGCAAGGGGTCCTGGAGCAAGGCGGGGGTGAGGGTGCCGACCGGCGCGAAGGCCAGGTTCACCGCGGGGCGCCCCTGCACCCCGACCGAGGCGGTGAACCCGCCGGTCCGCTCGGCCGCCCGCAACTCCGGCGACAACACCGCAGGCAGCGCCCCGCCCGCCCCCGGCGGCGCGCCGAGCTCGGCCGCCAGCTCCCGCGCCAGCGCCGACTTCGGGGCGACCGCCCGCAACTGCGCCGGATCCACGGTGACGACGGCCACCCGGGTCAGCACCGCCCCGTCGGCCCGCCCCACCATGCTGAGGGTCCGCAGATGCTGAACGGCTGTCCGTACGGGGGCGGTCGGGGTTCCGGCGCGGGCGTCCGAGCCGGCTCCGGCACCGGAGGCCGCCGGAGGCGCCGCCACCGGGCCCGTCACCGTCGCGCTCGCGTCCGCGCCTGCCGCCCAGGACGCGCCGGTGGACAGGCCCGCGGTGATCGTCTGCTGGACGAGGCCGCCGAAGACGGCCGTGCCCAGGGTCAGGACCAGGACGAACAGCGCCAGGCCCGTCGCCGGGGCGTCGTGGGCGGCGCGGGCCGCGCCGAGGAAGCCCACGGCGCCACGGCCGCGGCGGGCCCGGCGCAGCAGGAGGCGCAGGACGAGGGGGGACAGGCGCAGCAGGAGCAGGACGACGGCCAGCGCCACCAGCGCCGGCACCGCGCCGAGGATGCCGTCGGGGCCCTGCGCGCGCAGCGCGGCCACGCCCGCCGCCGCCGCGAGCAGCACCGTCAGCTCCAGCACCACCCGCCGCGCCCCGGCGGCCCTGCGGCCGAGGCGCCGCACCCGGCCGCTGCGGCGCGGCTCACGTACCGCGAGCCACGTCATCAGCGGCACCACCGCGGCCACGACCACCGCCGCGGCGACGGCGGGCAGCGGCTGCGGCGACCCGGACGTCCCCGCCGGCGCGAGCGCCCGCCCCAGCGCCCAGCCGGACAGCGCCGCGACCGGCACCACCGTCCACGCCACCGCGCAGCGCACCAGCACCAGCCGGGTCGTGGAGGCCCCGCGCGCCCGCTGGAGGCGCAGGTGGGCCCGGCGGCGCATCAGCAGCAGCCGTACCGCGACGACGACGGTGGCCAGCACGACCGCGGCCAGCGCGTCCACCGCGAACGTCGCGAGCGCCCTGGCCTGCTGGTCCTGCGCGGTGAACGCGCTGAGCAGCGGCGTGAGGGCGTCGACGACGAGCAGGGAGTCCGTGGCCTGGGCGCCGACCCGGCAGATGACGTCGCCGGTGGTCTCGTCCACCCCGTAGCCCTGGCACAGCGCGGCGTTCAGGTCGGCGCCGAAGTGGGACAGCGGCCCGGTCAAATCCCGGGCCTCGTCGAGCGCGGCGCCGGACAGGTCCGGGCGGAACTGCCAGGTCACCAGCGGCCCGCGCACCCCGGCGCGGGAGAGCACGTCGGCGGTGTCGAGGCCGACCAGCCCGCGGACGGACAGCACCGTGCCGGCCGAGCGTTCCTCGGGAGCGCGGAAGGGCTGGTCCAGGCTCTCCCGGCCGGTCCAGAAATCGTCGGCCGCCGCGGGGAGGTAGACGCCGCTCACCAGGAAGGCGGCGTGCGGCGGCTCGTCCAGCAGCCCGGGCGTCGCGGCGAACCCGGCGTCCAGCCGGGAGCCGGCCCGTACGCCCAGGGCCTGCGCGGTGGCCTGCGACAGCGCGATCTGCGGCGGCGCGCCCGGCGGGGTGCGGTCGGCCGGCGGGCGGCCGGCGACGTACCGCAGATGGCCCTGCGCGGCGGGCAGATAGCTCAGCGCGAGCCGTGTGCTGGTGACCGCGGGGTCCGGCGGCCTCGGCGCGCTCAGGGACGCCTGGCTGTAGTCGTAGGTGCCGCCGGCCGGGGCGAGGCGGCGTGCCGCGGGGGCGCCGAGGTGGCCGGTGAGCGCGCGGCCGGCGCCGAGCAGCGCGCCCATGCCGACGGACTCCGGCGCGTTGGAGAAGACCGCGAAGGTGGTGCTCACGCTGATGAGCGGTCCCTGCGCCTGCGCCGCCTGGACGCGCTGCCGCAGCGCCCGGTCCTCCTGCCGGCCGGCGAGCGCGGGCGCCCAGGCGCACAGCGCCGCCAGCACCAGGACCAGCACCGCGAGGCAGGCCAGCAACGGCAGATCGCCCCGGGTCTCCCTGCGTATGAGCCGCCCGGTCATCCCGGCGCCCCCACCTGGGCCTCGCCTCACCCTCCACCCTCCCCACCCCGCCACCACACCGCGCCTTCGCCCGCCCGCGGGCTGCGGACCGTACGCCCCGGCCGACCCGGACGTCCCGCCGGGCCCGTACGCCCCGCGCGGTCGGCGCTTCCGCCCCGGCCCGCAGGTGCTGGCCTGCCCGTATACCCCGCCTCGTCCGTACGCGGGCCCCGGCCCGCAAGTCCCGCCGGGTCCGCACGCCCCGCGCCGACCACGCGCCCGCCCCGGACCGTAGGCCCCGCCTCGCCCCTACCCTCTCCGCCCCCGGCGGCCCTCACCGGTCCTCACCCGCCCGCAGTACCCGCACCAGGTCCACCCGGGACAGCAGGCGGGCCAGGGTCAGGACGACCGCGCTGATGGCCAGGGCCGTCGCGACCGCGGTCAGCGTCACGACGCCCCAGGGGATCACCAGCGGCAGCGGCGGGTAGGGGGCGTGGCCGGTGTCGTCGACGGTGACCAGGGGCAGCACCTCCGAGGCCAGGGCCGTGCCCATCAGCGCGCCCGGCAGCACCGCGAAGAGCGCGAGGCTCAGCTGCTCGGCGGCCAGCAGCGCCGAAAGGCTCCGGGAGCGCACGCCGACCGCCCGCAGCAGGGCGAACTCACGGCGGCGCTGCCGGGCGGAGATCACCGCGTGGACGGTGAAGGCGACGACCGCGAAACCCGGCGCCATGAAGCGCACCAGCTCCAGCACCCGGCGCAGCCCGCTGCGGAAGGGGTCGGCCCGCAGGGACGCCGTGCTGCCGGCCGTGGTGGTGACGCGGCCGAGCGCGGGCTGCGCCTGCGCGGCGGCGGCCGTCCGGGCGCTGTCGGTGCTGTCCAGCCACCAGAAGGCCGGGTCCTTCTGCCCGGCGCCGGCGAGCGTCAGCGCCGAGGCGAGCTGCCGCTGGTCGGCGACCAGGTGGCCCTGCCCGCGGCCGAGGCCCGGGAGCGAGCCGAGCCGGCCGACGACCCGCGCGGTGAGCCGCCTGCCGTCGCCCAGGTCCAGCGTGGTGGTGCCGCCCACGCCCACGTGCGCGTCGTGCAGCGCGGCGGCGTCGGCGCGTACGGGGAGCGGCGCCGGTTTCCCGGCGGGACCGGCCACGAGCCGCACCTGTGCGCCGCTCCGGGTGTCGTAATCGCTTACGGACATGCCGAGGGCGAAGTCCGCGCTCGCCTGGGACGCCTTGAGGCCGGTGCTGACGGTGGCCCGCAGCGCGTCGGGGCCGCCGTGGGCGATCGCGCACACCGCGGGGGTGCCGGGCTGGTAGCCGAGATCGGGCGTGCCCTCGCAGGCCGCGGCGGCGGACCGCGCGCCCTGGTCGGTGCCGTCCGTCCAGGTCAGGGCGGCCGGCGGCGCGGCCCAGGTGTCGGTGGCGGCGCGGGCGCCGATCCGGATCAGCTCCAGCTCCAGCCGCGCGGGCCGCACCCCGGGCTGCGGCAGCAGGTCGACGGCGGTGACCGTCAGCGGATACGCCCGGGGCCGCCCGTCGCCCGCGGGCACGTCGAGCGGGACGGCGACGGTGTGCCGGGCGCCGTCCGCGGCGGGCAGGAACGCCGACACGGTGCTGTCGAGGCCGTACGCGTCCTGCACCGTCAGGGCGAGCTTGGGCGCCGCGCGGCTGCCGTCGCTGCTCAGCCGCTCGTCCAGCAGCAGCGCGGCCGGGCGGCCCGGCACCGGTATCCCGTGGACGGCCGGCGCCGGCGTACGGGGCGCGGGGCCGCCGATCGCGCCGACCAGGGTGCCGCCGGCGCCGCCGGGCAGGTTGACCGCCGACTGCGTCACCGGCGTCACGGCGGTGGCCGCCGGCAGCCCGCGGTAGCCGGCCCCGAGCACCGCGGCGGGGTAGCCGTCGGCGGCGGCCGGCTGGATCCGTACGTCCGCGCCGACGGCGAAGGCGGCCTGCTCGGCGGCCAGGCCGTCCAGGCAGGCCAGCGCGGTGGTGGCGAAGGCGCTCACCGACACCGCCAGGCACATCAGCACCACGGGCCCGGCATTGCGCGCCGCCCGGCGGCCCAGGTGCCAGCCGGCGAGCGCCAGGACCAGGCCCCGGCTGCGGCGGCCGTACGCGTCCAGCAGCAGCGACGTCAGCGGCAGCAGCCGCGGCAGCAGCAGCGCGGCGGCGCCGGCCACCACCGCGGGCACCAGGACCATCACCGGGTCCGCGGCGGCGCCGCCGCTGCCGAATCCGCCCAGCAGCGAGTGGTGCCGGCGCAGCTCCAGCAGCCCCAGCACGGCGACGGCCAGCAGCGCCAGGTCCGCCCCGGCGCGCTGCGCGGCGGCGGCGCGCTCGCCGCGGGCCGGCCGGGACGGGGGCTGCGGCAGCACGGGCAGCAGCACGGCCGCGGCGTGCACCAGCAGGGTCAGGCCCACCGCGGCCCACGCGTCGGTGCCCCGGGTGCCGGGGTGCAGCAGCCCGGCGAGGAAGACCGCGGCGACCGCGGCCGGCAGTCCGGTGAGCGCCCACTCGCCGGCCGCGCCGCGCAGCAGCCGCAGCGTGCCGGCGCCCCTGGCCCGCTGGAGGGCCAGCTCGGCGCGCCGCCGCACCGTCAGCTGGCGGGCGGCCAGCAGCAGGGTGGCGAGCGCCAGGACGGCGAGCATCGCGCTCGGCAGGTACAGCGAGGAGCGGGCCGCCACCATCGGCACGGACAGCGCGTCGATCGCGCCGGGCAGGCCCGAGACGACCGTCATGTCGGCCAGCGACGGCTGCCGGCCGCCGAAGACCGACACCCCGGTCCTGCTGCCGGAGAAGGCCCGCAGCCGGTCACGCAGACCGGGCAGGGCGTCCGCGTCGAGCCGGGCGATGTCGGGCTGCATCGTCCAGTGCGCGGTCAGGTGGCCGTTGAGGGCGGCGCTGCCGTTGAGCGCGGCGGGGGAGACGACCAGCAGGTCCTGGGGTGCGGCGGTGTCCTGCCGGGCCGGGTCGCCGGTCGTCGCGGGCCAGAAGCCGGCGGGGCCGGCCGGCCGGAAGACGCCGGTGATCCGCAGCGTCAGCGGGCGCTGGAAGGCGTCCTGGACCCGGAGCACGGAGCCGGCCCGCAGGCCGAGCAACTGGGCCAGGGCGTCCGGTATCGCGGCCTCGACCGGGGCGGTGGAGCCGGTGCCGACCCGGACGGCGGGCAGCGAGGTGAAGGCGGCGGCCGGGGCGTCGCCCGCGCCGGCCGGCCACGCCCCGGCGACCAACTGGCCGAAGGCGCCCGCGTCTTGCACCGCGACCGGGTGAAGATCCGTCCCGCCGGGGCCTTTCGGCGGGCCCGCGGCCCCGTCGACGCCGGTCACGGAGACCGGTGACGTGCCGACCAGCCCGACGTACGTGTGCTGCGGCACCCCGCCGAACACCCGGTCGCCGGCGGCCCGTACGCCGCGGTCGGCGGCGGCCATCCCGCCGGCCTCGAAGGACGCGCTGACGGTGACCTGCGCATCGGCGCCGGCGGCGAGCCGGCGTACCGCGCCGGCCTGGACCGAGCTGCCGGCCTGGGCCGTGAGCGCGGCGAGCGCCGTCGCGCACAGCAGGACGGTCACCGCGACGGCGGCGAGGACCAGTCCGTGCCGCGTGGCGCGCCGGGCGACACCGGGCAGCCGGCGCCGCGGGCGCGGCGCGTCCGCCTGCCGCCGCGGCGACGGGTCGAGAGCCGGGGCGACCACAGGGACTCCCCCCGGTATCGAACATGTGACGGTGACGACGCGCCCCAGATCTATCAGCCGCCCCCTGCCCGCGCAACAGACCCCGGCAGCCGTCAACACCCCCGGTTTTACCGGGACTTTACGATACGAGACGGCCCCGTATCGTAAATGGCCCCTACTCTTGGCACCATGGCCGACACTGCAACCTTCACGGTCCCGGAGGCGATACACCGCCGCCGCTGGGCGATCCTCGTCGTACTGCTGTTCAGCCTGCTCGTCGTGGTGCTGGACAACTCGATCCTGAACGTGGCGATGAAGACCATCGCCCAGCCCAAGCCGACCGGCCTCGGCGCCAAGCAGAGCCAGCTCGAATGGGCCATCAACTCCTACACCCTGGTCTTCGCCGGCCTGCTGTTCACCGCGGGCCTGCTCGGCGACCGGCTCGGGCGCAAGAAGGTGCTGCTCTTCGGCATGCTCGTCTTCGGCGTCGGATCCGCGCTGTCGGCCTCCGCCGGATCCGCGGGCGAACTGATCGCCTACCGCGGGGTGATGGGCTTCGGCGGGGCGTTCATCATGCCCGCCACGCTCGCGATCATCATGAACGTCTTCCAGCGCGAGGAGCAGCCCAAGGCCATCGGCATCTGGGCCGGCGTCGTCGGGCTCGCCATCGCGATCGGCCCCATCACCGGCGGCCTGCTGCTCCAGCACTTCTGGTGGGGCTCGGTCTTCCTGGTCAACGTGCCGATCGTGATCGCCGGCCTGATCGCGATGTTCGTGCTCGTCCCCGACTCCAAGGACCCCAGGCCCGGCCGCCTGGACCCGGTCGGCGTGCTGCTGTCCATCTCCGGCCTGGTGCTGCTGATCTACGGCATCATCAAGGGCGGCCAGCTCGGCGACTTCACCGACCCCGAGGTGTGGCTCACCGGCCTCGGCGGCCTGGTCATCCTCACCGGCTTCGTCCTGTACGAGCGGCGGATCGACCACCCGGCGCTGGACGTCTCGTACTTCAAGAAGCGGCAGTTCTCCGCCTCCGTCGCCGCCATCGGCCTGGTCTTCTTCGCGCTCATGGGCGTGACCTTCTTCATCGTCTTCTACACCCAGTCCGTACGCGGCTACAGCGCCCTGCAGTCCGGCCTGCTGCTGCTCCCGCTCGCCGCCGCGCAGATGGTCTTCGCGCCGCGCGCCCGGCTGCTGGTGCAGAAGTTCGGCGCCCGCGCGGTGTGCGCGGCCGGCATGACGCTCACCGGGCTCGCCTTCATCGGCTTCCTGCTGATGGACGCCGACACCCCGATCTGGGTCCTGGAGGTGCTGTTCTTCCTCATGGGCACCGCCATGGCGCATGTCATGCCGCCCGCCACCGTGATGATCATGTCGTCGCTGCCGCGGGAGAAGGCCGGCTCCGGATCGGCCGTCAACAACGTCTTCCGGCAGGTCGGCGGCGCGGTCGGGGTCGCGGTGCTGGGCTCGCTGATGTCCACCGTCTACCGCAACGGCATCAAGGACCACCTCGACGCGGTGCCCCCGGCCCGCCGGCACGACGCCGCCGAGTCCATCGAGTCCACGATGGCCGCCGCCCAGCACCTCGGCGCCAAGGGCGGCACTCTGGTGCAGCCCGCCGACGACGCCTTCATCCACGCCATGCACGTCACCGCCACCGCCTCCGGCTGCGTGGCGCTGCTCGGCGCGCTCGTCGTGCTGGTCTTCCTGCCCGGTAAGTCCGCGCCCGCGCCCGCCGCGCCCGGCGGTGAGACCGAGCCGGCGATGGCCGGTGCCGAGCAGTGAACGCACCCGAGGCCCCGGATACCACGGCCGTGCCGCGCGGACGCCCGCGCGACGCGGCCGTCGGCCGCAAGGTCGTCGAGACGGTGCTGCGGCTCATCGCCGACGGCGCCACCTTCGGCGACCTCACCATGGAGGGCATCGCGCGCGCCGCGGGCGTCGGCAAGGCCACCGTCTACCGCCGCTGGAACGGCAAGGACGCGCTGCTGCTCGACGTGCTCGCCGCGGTCGACTGCTTCGAGCCCCCGCCGCGCTTCACCGCCGGCAGCTTCCGCGACCACCTGCTCACCGCGGTCGAGGCGATACGGCGCCGGGGGCTGGCCAAGCGCGAGTCGGCGATGCTGCGCACCATGCTGGGGCAGATGCAGAACAGCCCCGAGCTGTGGAAGGCGTACCACGACACCGTCATCGCCAAGCGGCGCGCGGCGCTCGCCCGGCTGCTGGAACACGGCATGGCCATCGGCGCGGTACGCCCGGAACTGGGCGCCGACATGGAGCTGCTCATCGACTTCGTGACCGGCACGATGCTGTCGCGGACCACCTTCCGGCAGGGCGCGTCGCTGGACGAGGGCATCTCGGAGCGGGTGGTGGACCTCATCCTGAACGGCATCGCGCCGTCAGCCGGGCCGGCGGAGCCATAAGACGGCCTGGGGACCACGAAGTCCGGGTTTCGTCACGAGAGGGGACGAAGCGGAACCCGCGGGGAGGTCGGGGCCGTCGCTTCACATGCCGATCGCCTAAGGTCGGCACAGCACCCGGCAAGGCACAGCGAGGTTCCGAATGACGCAGGCGCACAGCGGCACGGACGCCACGGCGAGCGGCGGGGCGGCGCGGGAGGAAGCCGCGCCCGCGGCAGGCGGCGGAAGGATCGAACGGGCCGCCCGGCGGTTCACGCGGTGGTGGCGGCCGGCCGGGATGTGGCGGCGCGGCATCGTCACCGCCGCGGTGTGCGTGCTGCTCACCGGCGTGCTGTTCTTCCACTCCCACATCCCCAACCGGATCGGCAACCTCGGCAGCCTGACCGAGACGTTCCTGCCGTGGCTGGGCCTGGTCCTGCCGGTGCTCCTCGTCGTCGCGCTGCTGCGCCGCTCCACCACCGCGCTCATCGCGCTGGTGCTGCCGGTGACGGTGTGGCTGAACCTGTTCGGCGGCCAGCTCACCGACAAGTCGCACTCCGGCGGCGACCTGACCGTACTGACCCACAACGTCAACGCCCAGAACGCCGACCCCGACGGCACCGCGCGGGACGTGGCCAAGGCCGGTGCCGACATCGTCGCGCTGGAGGAGCTGGCCGAGAACCAGGCGCCGCGCTACGTCAAGGACCTCGCGGCGAGCTATCCGTACCACTCGGTGCAGGGCACGGTGGGGCTGTGGAGCAAGTACCCGCTCAGCGGGGTGCGTCCGGTGGACATCCGCATGGGGTGGACCCGGGCGATGCGCGCCGCGGTGCGCACACCGGACGGGACGGTCGCCGTGTACGTGGCCCATCTGCCGTCCGTACGCGTCAAGTTCGACGCCGGCTTCACCGCGGGGCAGCGCGACAACGCCGCCGAGGCGCTCGGCCAGGCCATCGTCGCCGAGCCGCTGCACAGCGTGGTGCTGCTCGGCGACCTCAACGGCACCATGAACGACCGGTCGTTGGCGTCGGTGACCTCGCAGATGCGCTCCACGCAGGGCGCCGCCGGCAACGGCATGGGCTTCAGCTGGCCGGCGAACTGGCCGATGGCGCGGATCGACCAGATCATGGTCAAGGGCGCGGAACCGCGCTCCTCGTGGACCCTGCCCCGCACGGGCAGCGACCACCTCCCGGTCGCCGCCCGCCTCCAACTGCCCGCCGGCAGCTAGCCGCTCACTCGCCCTCGCGCCAGCGGTCGGTGATGGGCAGCCGGCGGTCCTTGCCGAAGCCCTTCGCGGAGATCTTCGTGCCCGGCGGATACTGCCGCCGCTTGTACTCCGCGGTGTCGGTCAGCTTCAGGATCCGGGTGACCAACTCCGGGTCGTAGCCCGCCGCGACGATCGCCTCGCGGCCCTGGTCGCGGTCCACGTACAGCTCCAGCACCCGGTCCAGCACGTCGTAGTCCGGCAGCGAGTCGGTGTCGACCTGCCCGGGGCGCAGCTCCGCGCTCGGCGGCTTGCTGATCGAGTTCTCCGGGATCGGCGGCGTCTCGCCCTTGGCCGCCGCCGCGGCGTTGCGCCAGCGCGCGAGCCGGAAGACCGTCGTCTTGTAGACGTCCTTGATCGGCCCGTACGCGCCGACCGAGTCGCCGTACAGCGTCGAATACCCCACCGCCAGCTCGCTCTTGTTGCCCGGCGCGAGCACGATGTGGCCCTCCTGGTTGGAGATCGCCATCAGCGTCACCCCGCGCAGCCGCGACTGCAGGTTCTCCTCCGCGAGCCCGGTGAGCTTCAGCGCGTCCATGTACGCGTCGAACATCGGCGCGATCGGCACGGTGCGGAAGTTCAGCCCCGTGCGGTGCGCGAGGTCGGCCGCGTCGTCCCGGGAGTGCTCGGAGGAGTACGCAGACGGCATCGACACGCCGTAGACGTTCGCGGCGCCGACCGCGTCGCACGCGATGGCCGCCACGAGCGCGGAGTCGATACCGCCGGACAGCCCGATCAGCACCGAGCGGAAGCCGTTCTTCTCCACGTACGCGCGCAGGCCCGTCACCAGCGCGCCGTAGACCTCGGCGTCGTCCTCCAGCGGCTCGGCGATCTCGCCGGTGAACTGCGGCGGGTACGGCTCGACCGGCTCCTGCGACAGCGTGACGTGCTGCACGCGCAGGCCGTCGTCCACGACACCGGACGCCGGCTGCGGCGCGGCGGCCGGCAGGTCCAGGTCCAGCACCACGCACTGCTCGGTGAACTGCGGGGCCCGCGCGATGACATCGCCCTCGGCCGAGCACACGATGGTGTCGCCGTCGAAGACCAGCTCGTCCTGCGCGCCGACCATCGCCAGATACGCGGTCGTGCAGCCCGCCTGGCGGGCCCGCTTGCGCACCAGCTCCAGCCGCGTGTCGTCCTTGTCCCGCTCGTACGGCGAGGCGTTGACCGACAGCAGCAGGCCGGCCCCCGCGGAACGCGCGGCCGGCACCCGGCCGCCCTCCTGCCACAGGTCCTCGCAGATCGCGAGCGCGACGTCCACCCCGCGGACCCGGATGACGGGCATGGTGTCGCCCTGCACGAAGTAGCGGAACTCGTCGAAGACGCCGTAGTTCGGCAGGTGGTGCTTGGCGAAGCGCAGCGCGACCTCGCCGCGGTGCAGCACCGCCGCGCAGTTCTGCGGGGCGCCCGCGGGCTGGCCGAGGGTGGGCCGCGCGTTCTCGCTGCGGCCCAGGTAGCCCACGACGACCGGCAGCTCGCCCAGCCCCTCGGCGGCGAGCCGCTGCGCCAGGTCCGCGAGCGCGGCGCGGCTCGCCTCGACGAAGGACGACCGCAGGGCCAGGTCCTCCACCGGGTAGCCGGTGAGCATCATCTCCGGGAAGGCGACGAGGTGGGCTCCCTGGCCGGCAGCGTGCCGGGTCCACCGGAGGATCGAGTCGGCGTTCCCGGCGATGTCTCCGACGGTCGAGTCGATCTGGTTGAGGGCGAGTCGTAGTTGAGGCACGGCCTCAGTGTAATCGTCACCTCGACGAGATGCGCTGTCTTGAGGGTCACAGGGGCGCGGTTGCGCTGCCGCGCGCGCAGTTCCCCGCGCCCCTGGTGTGGTCCCCCCAGGCGTGGGATCAGCCCCGCAGCCAGGCTGCCGTGTCCGCGGGGAGGCGGCCGGCGGTGAGGGGGGCGCTGGTCAGCAGGATCTGCGTGTGAGGGGG
This sequence comes from Actinacidiphila epipremni, assembly GCF_012034175.1. GTDB lineage: Bacteria > Actinomycetota > Actinomycetes > Streptomycetales > Streptomycetaceae > Actinacidiphila > Actinacidiphila epipremni. The sequence goes on along the minus strand of NZ_JAATEJ010000010.1, from coordinate 91,439 downwards.
CAGCTCCGCCGGTTCTTCGGCCAGGTTGAGGGTGAAGACGAAGTCCGGGGAGCGGCGGAAGGTCAGGACGCCGGGGGCGGACTCCAGCCAGGCGAACGTGCCGTCGCCCAGACCCGGCTCGGCGCGGCGCAGCCGGAGGGCCGCGCGGTAGAGGGTGAGCATGGAGTCCGGGTCGGCGGCCTGCGCCTCGGCCGTACGGGCGGCCCAGTCCGCCGGCTGCGGAAGCCACGGCTCGGCGGCGGCGCCCGCGGGGCTGAAGCCGAAGGGCGGCGCCTCGCCGCTCCACGGCAGCGGCACCCGGCAGCCGTCCCGCCCGGGGTTGGTGTCGCCCGAGCGCAGGTACATCGGGTCCTGGAGCTTGTCCAGCGGGATGTCCTCGACCTCGGGCAGCCCCAGCTCCTCGCCCTGGTAGAGGTAGACCGAGCCGGGCAGCGCGAGGGTGAGCAGGGCCGCGGCCCGGGCCCGCCGGGTGCCGAGCTCCAGGTCGGTCGGGATGCCGAACGCCTTCGTGGCGAAGTCGAAGCCGGTGTCGGCCCGCCCGTAGCGGGTCACCGTACGCGTCACGTCGTGGTTGCACAGCACCCAGGTGGCCGGCGCGCTGACCGGCGCGTGCGCGGCGAGCGTGACGTCGATCGAGGTGCGCAGCCGGTCGGCCTCCCACGGGCACGCCAGGAAGTCGAAGTTGAACGCGGTGTGCATCTCGTCCGGGCGCAGGTAGCGCGCGAAGCGCTCGGCGTCCGGCAGCCACACCTCGCCGACCAGGATCCGCGCGCCGGGGTAGGAGTCGGCGATGGCGCGCCAGCCGCGGTAGACCTCGTGCAGCTCGTCGCGGTCGATGTACGGGTGCGGGACGCCCGGCTCGTCGGTGAGGTCGGGCAGGGCCGGGTCCTTCATGACCATCGCGGCGGAGTCGATCCGCACCCCGCCGGCGCCGCGGTCGAACCAGAACCGCAGGATGTCCTCGTGCTCGGCCCGCACGTCGGGGTGGTTCCAGTTGAGGTCGGGCTGCTCGGAGTCGAAGAGGTTGAGGAACCAGTCGCCGGGCGTGCCGTCCGGGTCGGTGGTCCTGGTCCAGGCCGGGCCGCCGAACTGCGAGGGCCAGTTGTTGGGCGGCAGCTCGCCGTGCTCGCCGCGGCCGGGGCGGAACCAGAACCGCTCGCGCGCGGGCGAGCCGGGCCCGGCCGCCAGCGCCTCGCGGAACCACGGGTGGGCGGCCGAGATGTGGTTCGGCACGATGTCGATGATGGTCCTGATGCCGAGCGCGAGGGCCTCGGAGATCAGCTTCTCGGCCTCGGCGAGGGTGCCGAAGACCGGCTCGACGTCCCGGTAGTCGGCGACGTCGTAGCCGCCGTCGGCCATCGGCGAGGGATACCACGGGCAGAACCACAGAGCGTTGACGCCCAGCTCGGCCAGGTACGGCAGCCGGGACCGCACGCCGGCGAGATCACCGGTCCCGTCCCCGTTGCTGTCGGCGAAGCTCCGCGGGTAGACCTGGTAGATGACCGCGCCGCGCCACCAGTTCTCGTCGGCCTCGGGCTGAGGGGTGTCTGCCACGTCAACGTCCTTTCGGGCAGGTGGGACCCCGCCGCCGGCCCAGAATGGATGGGGCTTTTGACATTCAGGGGGGCCATGAGGGCCGGCGGCGGAGTGCTGTGGGGTGGAGCGTTACGGCGGGCTGGGCGGCCTCCTGCGGCCGGTCAGCCCTTGAGGCTGCCGGCGGTCAGGCCGGACATGATGTTGCGCTGGAAGAGCAGGAAGATCAGCAGGGTCGGCAGCGCGGAGATGGCGAGCGCGGCGATGAGCACGTTCTCCGGTACGCCCTGGGACAGCGAGTTGATGCCGATGTTGATCGGCTGCTTGGTCGGGTCGGGCTCCACCAGCATCGGCCAGAGGAAGTCCTTCCAGACGTTGACCACCGCGAAGATCGACACGACGCCCAGGATCGGCCGGGACATCGGCAGCACGATGGACAGCAGGGTGCGGGTCGGCCCGGCCCCGTCGATGGCGGCAGCCGCCATCAGGTCGTTGGGGATCGAGTCGAAGAACCGCTTGAGCAGGAAGATGTTGAAGCCGTTCGCGACCGTCGGCAGCCAGATCGCCCACGGGTGGTTGATCAGGTTGACGTGCAGCAGCGGCAGGTCGAGCACGGTCATGTACTGCGGGATGATCAGCACCGCCGACGGGATCATCAGCGTCGCGAGCATCGCGCCGAGCACCACGTTGCCCAGCACCGGCCGCAGCTTGGACAGCGCGTAGGCGGCCGTCACGTCGAAGACCAGCTGGAAGGCCAGCGCGCCGAACGCGTAGTAGAAGGTGTTCCACAGCAGCTTGGCGAGCTTCAGCTGCGTCCAGGCGGTGTGGTAGTTCGACGGCTGCGGGTCGTGCGGGAAGAGCGTCGGCGGATTCTGCACGACCTCGTGCACGGATTTGAAGCCGCTGGTGATCATCCAGTACAGCGGCCCGACGAAGACCAGGGTGAAGACCACGATCACCACGGTCAGCACGGTCCAGTAGATGCGCTTGCCGCGCGGCCTGGCCAGTGCCGCGGACGATATCAGCGTCCGGTTCTGCGGAGTGAACTCTGCCATGACGTGTGATCCGTCCTAGTCGCTGTTCCGGTTGAGCCGTGCGTACAGACCGGAGAACCCGACCAGTACCAGGAGCAGGAAGAGGCCGAGCGCCGCGGCGCCGCCGAAGTTGTTGTAGCGGTAGCCGTACTGGTAGACCATGTAGACGACCGTCATCGTGGAGTTCTCCGGGCCGTTTCCGCCGGCCATCAGGAACACGTTGGTGAATTCCTGCATCGTCGCCACGATCTGCAGCAGCAGCATGAGCGACAGCACCAGCCGGGTCTGCGGGATCGTCACGTGCCAGATCTTGCTCCACAGGCCCGCGCCGTCCAGGTCGGCGGCCTCGTACAGCTCACCGGGGATGTTCTGCAGCGCCGCGAGGTAGATCAGGGTGGCGCTGCCCATGCTCATCCAGGTGGCCGCGATCACCACCGAGATCAGCGCGGTGTGCGAGGAGTCCAGCCATTGCGACGTGGGCAGGTGGAAGAATTTCAGAATGCGGTTGAAGAGGCCGTATTCCGGGTTGTAGAAGTACTTGAAGAGCAGCGCCCCGGCGACCGGCGGGAGCATCACCGGCAGATAGACCAGGACCCGCAGGTAGGCCCGCGCGTGCCGCAGTTCGTTGAGCAGGATCGCGACCAGGAAAGGCACCGCGAATCCGATGACGAGCGCGTAGAGCGTGAACAGCCCGGTGTTCTTCCAGGCCGTCCAGAAATACGGGTCGTGGTAGACCGTCTTGATGTTGTGGAAGCCGACCCAGCTGGTCACCCCGCGCTTGGTCTGCTGGAAGCTCATGATGAACTCGCGGACCATCGGGTACCACGAGAAGAGCCCGAAGCAGATGATCGCGCCGATCAGGAAGCCGTAGGCCTGGAGGTTGTGGGTCAGCTTGCGGCTGAGGCCGCCCCGGCCGCCTGCGGCTTTGGGGCCGGCGGTGCCGCGCCCGGCGTGGCGCCGTGTTGTCTTGTCGGGGACGGTCGTCGCCGCCATGGAAGCTCCTCGGCTGGAAGCGTTGCGTGATGCGCTGTGTGGCGCGGTGCGGTGCGTGCGGCGCGTGCGGTGCGGTGTCGCGCCGCGGGGGGCCGGTCGCCGACCGGCCCCCCGGGGGCTTGCGCTGTTACTGGCTCGCGGCCAGCAGCTGGTTCGCCTGCGTCTCGGCGTCGGAGAGCAGCTTGTCGACGTTGGCGCTCTTGTTGCTGAGCACACCGGACATCACGGTGTCCAGGACGGTGTAGAGCTTCTGCGCGTTCGGCGGCTCACCCTTCACCGGCACCTGCGCGTCCACGTAGGACTTGTAGTTCTCGACCGGCACGGTCGCGTACTGCGTCTTGTCCGCGGTGTCGGTCGCCTTGGACTGGCCGGTGAAGAAGAAGGGCTGAGGCAGGCCGACCGGGATGCCGTCGGCCTTGTTGCGCGCGTAGTTGAACTGGCCCTTCTTCAGGGTCAGGAACTTGAAGTTGATCCAGGCGATGCCGGCCTTGATCTGGTCGGGGGTGTCCGACTTCTTGAAGAAGTAGTCGTTGCCGCCCATCAGCGAGGTCTTGCCGCCGGGGATCGGCGCCATGCCGAGGTCGTCGAAGTTGGCGCCGTACTGCTGGACCATGAGCTGGATGTCGTCGGGAGCCGCGAGGTACATGCCGATCTGGCCGGCGCCCATCGCCTTCTGGCTCTCGCCCCACTCCTTGCCGGCGCTCTGCGGCATGCTGTTGTCGACCCACCGCATGTCGTGGATGGTCTGCAGGATCGACTTGGCCTCGGGGCCGTTGAAGGTCGCCTTGGAGCCGTCGTCGCTGACCACGGTGTTGCCGGCGCCGTAGAGCGCGGAGGTCAGGTGCCAGCCGCCCTGGTTGCCGGCGCCGTACTCGAAGAAGCCGTGGATGCCCTTGCTGCCGAGCTTGTCCTGGATGGTCTTGGCGTCGGCGCGGATCTCGTCCCAGGTCGTCGGCGGCTTGTTCGGGTCGAGGCCGGCCTCCTGGAAGATCTTGCGGTTGTAGATCAGGCCCATCGAGTAGTTGGTGGTCGGCAGGCCGTACAGCCGCCCGTTGTCCTTGAGGATGTCCAGGACGCCCGGGTCGATGTCCTTGAGGTTGGGCACCGTCTTGTCGTTGACGTAGTCGGTGATGTCGGCGGCCTGGCCGGCGTCGAGGACCTGCTGGAGGTCGGTGACGTAGCTGTAGAACGCGTCGGTCTCGGACCCGCCCTGGAGCTGGGCGGTGAACTTGTCCGTCTCCTCGCAGGGGAACGCGTCCTTGCTGTTGATCGTCACGTTCGGGTACGTCTTGTGGAACTCCGCGATGTCGTCCAGCCACTGCTTGCGCTCGGGCTTCTTGGTGGTGGGCGGCATGCAGTCGACGCTGATCGTCACCTTGGTGTTGGGGTCCAAGGGCGTACCGGCGCTGGCGTTGCTGCTGGTCTTGCTGCCGCCGTCGTCCTTCTTGTCGTTGCTGTCGGAGCACGCGGCGCTCGTCAATCCGATGCCTGCGACCAGCGCGAATGCCACCAGTCTGCGGTAGCGGATTCTGCTCATGATCAAACCCTTCCCCTGAACCACTGCGCGTCGTTGGACTGCGATCGGGACCCCCGCGGCGCATGATGCACATGATGTCCGGCGCAGGTGCAGCGCGACCGTCTCGGGTTGGCTCAACGTACTTAACCCGATAGATGTCCGCAAGATGTCGCGCGAATTTCGCAAAGACACGACTTGGTTACGAAGCCTGGTGAGCACGTCACGCAGCGGAGACGGCAGAGCGCGCAGATCCGGCACACCGGAGCCCGGTGCGCTGAGCTGCGCGCTCGCTGCCTGGGACCGCGTTTGCGGGCCCTGCACGGCCGGTACGGCGGCCAGGGGCGGCTAGGCGTTCGTACGCGCCTCCGGGTGCGGGATGCGGGCCGGGTGCGGGGCCGGGCCGGTGGAGCCGCGCACCACCAGTTCCGGCTCGAAGAACAGCTCGTCGTGGTCGACCGAGGCGCCGCTGATCTCGCCGGCCAGCAGGTCGACCGCGGCCCGGCCCATCGCCTCGATGGGCTGCCGCACCGTGGTCAGCGGCGGCTCGGTGCAGTTCATCAGCGAGGAGTCGTCGTAGCCGATGACCGACACGTCCTCCGGCACCGACAGCCGGCGCCGCCGGGCGGCCCGGATCGTGCCGAGCGCCAGCAGGTCGGAGGCGCAGATGAAGGCGGTGATGCCGCGGGCCAGCAGCCGGCTCGCGGCGGCCTGGCCGCCCTCCAGGGTGAACAGCGCGTGCTCCACCGTCACCGAGGGGTCCACCCGGCGGGCGGCGGCGAGCTTGCGGCGCGAGGGCACGTGGTCCGGCGGGCCCAGCACCAGCGCGATGCGCTGGTGGCCGAGCGACATCAGGTGGTTCATCGCCTGCTCGACCGCCACCGCGTCGTCGCAGGAGACCCGGGGGAAGTCCAGATGGTCGATCGCCGCGTTCATCAGCACGGTCGGCAGGTTGCGCTCGGCGAGCCGTGCGTAGTGGTCGTGCGGCGACTCGGCCTGGGCGTACAGCCCGCCGAAGAAGACCACCCCGGACACATGCTGCTGGAGCAGCAACTCCACGTAGTCGGCCTCGGACACGCCGCCCGCGGTCTGGGTGCACAGCACCGGCGTGAAGCCCTGCTGGGCCAGCGCGCCACCGACCACCTCCGCGAAAGCGGGGAAGATCGGGTTCTGCAGCTCGGGCATGACCATGCCGACCAGCCGGGCGCGTTCCCCGCGCAGCTGGGTGGGCCGTTCGTATCCGAGCACGTCGAGAGCGGTGAGGACCGCGGCCCGGGTCGCGTCGGAGACGCCGGGCTTTCCGTTCAGCACCCGGCTGACGGTGGCCTCGCTCACCCCGACCTTCTTTGCCACCTCGGCAAGTCGTCGTGTCATGGCGTCGATTCTAGTACAGGAGGCGCAAGATTCTTGCGGTGATTTTGCGGAATCTCTGCAAGTCATCCAAATTTTGCGAAACCTGGTCGACATATTGCTGTACCTCGTCGACGTCCCTAGGGTGTCGGGCGTCACACCAGCGACTCCCGTACGAAGGGAACCCCCCACCGCATGGACACCAGTCGTCACAGCAGCAGGTGGCTCGGCGCCGCCACCGCGGCGGCACTCGCCGCCGGCGGACTCGCCGTCACCGCCCTCGTCCCGCAGGCCAGCGCCGCCCCCACCGCGCAGGCCGTCTCGCCGTTCGCGGTCAGCGGCGGTGCCACCGTACCGTTCACCGAGTACGAAGCCGAGTCCGCGGCCACCAACGGCAGCCAGCTCGGCCCCGACTACACCCAGTCAACGGTCGCCTCCGAGGCATCGGGGCGCCGCGCGGTCACCCTCAGCGGCCAGGGCAAGTACGTCGAGTTCACCCTCAGCAAGGCCGCCAACGCCGTCGATGTCGCTGTCAACCTGCCGCGCGGCGCCTCCGGCACCATCTCGGTGTACGTCAACGGCGCCAAGATCTCCGGGAAGCTCGCGGTCACCTCGCAGTATTCCTACGTCGACACCGGCTGGATCGCCGGCTCCAAGACGCACCACTACTTCGACGACTCACGGCTGCTGCTCGGCCAGAACGTCGCCGCCGGCGGCAAGGTCAAGCTCCAGCTGGACGCGGGCGACACCGGCAGCGCCACCGTCGACGTCGCGGACTTCGAGCAGGTCGCGGGCGCCGCCACCCAGCCCGCGAACTCCGTCTCGGTCGTCAGCGACGGCGCCGACGCCAGCGGCAACGGCGACTCCACCCAGGCCTTCCGGCAGGCGATATCCGACGCCAAGGCACAGGGCAAGGAGGTCTGGATCCCGCCGGGCACCTTCCGGGTCACCTCGCAGATCCCGGCCGACGGCGTGACCCTGCGCGGCGCCGGCAACTGGTACTCCGTCGTGCGCAGTTCGCACTTCATCGACCAGACCTCGGCGGGCGGCAACACCAAGCTCTACGACTTCGCCGTCTTCGGCGACGTCAGCGTCCGCAACGACAACTCGCCCGACAACTTCGTCACCGGCAGCCTCGGCCCCAACTCCGTGGTGTCCGGCATGTGGATCCAGCGCGAGAAGGTCGGCCTGTGGCTGACCGGCAACAACGACAACCTCGTGGTGCAGAACAGCCGCATCATCGGCACCACCGCCGACGGCCTCAACCTCGACGGCAGCGCCCACAACGTCACCGTCAAGAACAACTTCCTGCGCAACCAGGGCGACGACTCGCTCGCCATGTGGTCGCTCGGCTCGCCCGACACCGGCAACACCTTCACCGGCAACACCATCGTGCAGCCCAACCTCGCCAACGGCATCGCGATCTACGGCGGCAGCAACAACACCGCCTCCAACAACGTGATCGCCGACACCAACGCGCTCGGCAGCGGTATCGCCATCTCCAACCAGGCCTTCCTGCAGCCCTTCAACCCGCTGTCCGGTACGGTCACCGTCTCCGGCAACACCCTCATCCGCACCGGCGCCCTCAACCCCAACTGGGGCCACCCGATGGGCGCGTTGCGCGTGGACTCCTACGACTACGCCATCAGCAACGACATCCGGATCAGCAACACCAGCTTCATCGACAGCCCGTACAGCGACTTCGAGTTCGTCTCCGGCGGCGGCCACGGCTATACCGTCTCCGGCGTGACGGTCAGCGGCGCGACCGCGAGCGGCACCGGCACCGTCGTGGTGCAGGCCGAGACGCCCGGCTCGGCGTCCTTCAGCAACGTCACCGCCACCAACACCGGCGCCACCGGCGTCTACAACTGCTCCTACCCGGCGAACCTGCCCGCCTTCAGCATCAACAAGGGCTCCGGCAACAGCGGTTGGGACGGCGTGTGGGGCAACTGCAGCACCTGGCCGCAGCCCGGCAGCGGTCCCGGCACCAGCGGCGGCAGCACCACCGGCGGCGGCACGGGCGGTACGACCCCGCCCCCGGCGAGCGGCAACCTCGCGCTGGGCCGCCCGGCGAGCGACACCGGCCACGCCGACGTCTACACCGCGGGCAACGCGGTCGACGGCAACGCCAACACGTACTGGGAGAGCACCAACAACGCCTTCCCGCAGTCGCTGACCGTCGACCTCGGCTCGGCGCAGAAGGTGGGCCGGCTCGTGCTCAAGCTGCCGCCGGCCAGCGCGTGGGCGACCCGTACCGAGACGCTGTCGGTGCTGGGCTCCACGGACAACTCCTCCTGGAGCACGCTGAAGTCGTCGGCCGGCTACACGTTCAACCCCTCCAGCGGCAACACCGCGACCATCACGCTGGGTTCGCCGAGCGTCCGCTACCTGCGGCTGACCTTCACCGGCAACACCGGTTGGCCCGCGGGCCAGTTGTCCGAGCTGGAGGCGTACGCCCCGTAGGGTCCGGGCTCCGTCAGGCGTACGCCTCGTAGGGCCTACGCCTCGTGGCCGGAGCCGGCATGCGACGGCGGGCGGCGGCGCTTCTGGGGGGTGCCGCCGCCCGCCGCCTTGCGCCGCGGGGAGCGGGCGCCGTCACCGCCGCCGTCGCGCAGGTGCAGCGCCCGTAACGCGATCTCGGTGGCGAACCGCTCGTCGGGACGGGTCAGCTGCTCGCCGAAGGCGCGCTCCAGGATGCGCATCCGGTAGCGCACCGTCTGCGGGTGGACGCCCAGCTGCTCGGCGATCTGCGCCGCGGTGCCCCGGGTCGTCAGCCAGATCCGCAGCGTGTCGACCAGCCGGGCCTGCTGCGCCGGGGTCAGCGCGGCCAGCGGCGCGAGGTAGCGGGCGGCCATCTGGTCGGCCAGCGCCGGGTCGCCCAGCAGCCACAGCGGCAGCAGATGGTCCTCGCACAGCAGCAACTGCCCGCCCGCCACCGCCCCGCTGCCGGCCAGCGACAGCGTCTGCCGCGCCCAGCGCAGCGAGTCCGCCGCCTCACCGAGCCCGGTGGTGAGCCCCACCGCGGCCCGGCAGCCGCCCAGCGCCTCGTCCAGGCACGCCCGGCGCTCCCCGGTCAGCGGCCCCGGCACCAGCAGATGCGGCTCGGGGTCGGCGAAGTCCGCGAGCATGTCGGCGTCCAGCGCCTGCCGCCGCGGCCGGGTGCCCGGGGCGAGCGCCACCATGGTCACCTCGTCCGGTAACCGCCACGCGCAGTGCTCGGCGAGTTCGGCCAGCGCGCTGCGGGCCACCGCGGTGCCGCCGAGGATCCGGCGCAGCAGCCGCCGGCGCCGGTTGTCCGGCTCCTCGCCGAGCTCGGCGAGCGCCTGCACGTAGCCCTCGCGGGAGAGCTCGGCCAGATCGCCCATGTACGCGAACAGCGCGTCGGCGAAGGTGAGCATGAAGGACGCCGACAGGTTGTAGCGGCGGCCGACCGCGCGCACCCGGCGCAGCGCCACCTGGCAGCCGATCCGGTAGGCGGCCTGGAGGTTGTCCAGGCTCCGGCCCTCGTACGCCTCGTAGCGGCCGAAGCGCCGGCACAGGTCGTCGCGCGCCGAGGTGGTCGCGGTGGGGGCGGCCACCCGGTCCACGAAACTGGCGATGCTCTGCTCGATGCCGAAGCGGATGACCTTGCTGTTCGGGCCTTCCAGGAGATGCCCGTATTCGGGGATCGCGGCGACGATTTCAGCCGCCATCTCTTTTAAAAGGCTCGGCAGTTCCGGGCGCATGACGGCGGCGAACTCCCGGGGTATGGGACCCGCGATCTCCCCTTGATCCGGGATCTGCCGCATGACGGACATCCCGCACCCCCTCCCGTACCGCCTCATCGCGTCGGTGGCCTCGCTGCAACATAGACCAAATGTGCAAGGCGCGCAGCCCCGCCGGTGGGCCGACGTTGTCAGCCGGGCGGGGACCGGGCCGCCGGGCGGCGGGCCGGGGCGGGCGAATGCTCACTCGCCGACAAAAGCCGGGGCTGCAATGTTGCCGCGGTGACAGAAAATTACCCGGCGGTAGCGTCCCAAGCGGAATCTTGGACGCGATTGTTGCGCCCCTCGGTTACCCGTGCGTAACGTCCAGCCCTGCAAGGGCACCCGAGGGAATCGGTGCCCCACGTTCCAGGTAGCAGTCGCAGCCGAATTCCGCCCCCCACGTGCGCCGCGGCGCGCATGCGCGGTTTCGGTTTATCAGGTACGTCGAACTCCTCGGTATCACGGAAGGAATCAGCCCATGCGCAAGCTCACCAGGGCGTTCACCGGTACGGCGGCCACGGGCGCGGCGATCGTCGCGGCCGTCGCGCTCGCCGCGGCCCCGGCCTTCGCCACCGTCAACACCGCGACGGTCAGCGGCAACACCAACTCCGACGGATCCTTCTCGGCCACCGCCACCGGCCCGACGCTGACCGACAGCAAGACCAAGGTCAAGCTCACCTGCGCCTCCGCCACGGCCTCCGGCATCGCCAAGAACGGCACCTACACCGCCGGCGCGCCCAACGCGATCTCGGTCGCCTCGCTGACCACCCTGAAGTGGAACCAGTGCACGATCAGCGGCATCGGCTTCTCGGTGACCGCCAACGCCACCCCGTGGAGCCTGAACGCCACCGGCGCCACCGACTCCACCGGGGACGTCACCCCCGGCTCCATCACCGGCGTCAACGCCTCGCTCACCGGCGCGTGCAACGCCACCGTCACCGGCGCGGTCACCGGCACGTACACCAACTCCACGCACACGCTGGCCATCAACGCCGGCAGCCTGACCGTCTCCGGCGTCAGCGGGCTGTGCCTGGGGCTGATCAACAACGGCGACGCGGTCGTCTACAACGCCAACTACGTCGTCACCCCGGCCACCCTCGCCGTCAACGCGACCTGAGGCCGGCCCCGTACCACCGAACCCCGGCGGGCACCCTTCCCGCCGGGGTTCGCCGTCCCCGCCCGCCGCGGCGCCGGCACTCACCCGGCGACAAGAACGGGCGGCCGGATTGTCACCGGTTGACAAGAAAAGCGCCCCTCGGCGGGCTCGCCGAAATCGCCCCGGTCGATCACTTGAACGGTCTTATTACCCGCTCGTAATGTCCGTGCGTCGCCGACGCGCCACCCAGAGGAGTCACAGTCGATGCGAGGTGCCGTGAACCCGCGCCGGGCGGCGCTGACGGCCGCCACGGCGTCGGTCGCCGTACTGGCCGGGATACTGCCCGGCACGCCCTCCGCGGCCTCGGGCCCGGGTGGCGCGGTCGCACTGGCTTACACCTGCGCGTTCTCGACGGGCGACGGCACCGGGCCGGCCGCCGGCACGACCGACTCCCCGACGCCCACCGCCGGGCCCGCGCCCTCCGCCGGCGCCCCGGTGACCGTGGAGGCCGCCGTCACCGTCCACCAGCGCTACCCCGCGACCGGCGCGGTCGGCGCCCGTATCCAGCCCGGCCCGCTCACCGTCGAGGTCGCCCTGGACGCGGACGCCGCCGGCGCGGTCCTGCCCGCGGGCGCGACCTCGGCCACCGCCGAGGCGTCGCTCACCGCCCGCGTCACGCAGGGCGGCTCCACCGCCGACGCGCTCTGGCCCGGCCTGCGGGCCGCCGCCACGCCCGCCGCGCACGGCCTGGACCTGACCTTCACCGGCGAGGCCGGCGCGCTCAGCGTCACCGCGCCGGGCACCGTCCGCTTCGACGCCGGGCGGCTGGACCTGGCCGTCCACGCCGCCGGCGACGCCACGACCCCGCCGGACACCCCGACGCCGACCGCTGAGCCCGGGGCCCCCGGCGGCACGCCGGACGGCACCGGGACGCCGGAGGGCGCCGCGACCACCGCCGCAGCCGCCCGCCCCGCCGTCACCGCCGCCGCCGAGCGCACCGCCCGTACCGCGGCCGGCCTCGCCGTCCCCGCCGCCGGCACCGGCGGCCTCACCGCCGCCTGCACGCCCGAGCCGGGCCAGGCCACCACCCTCGGCGAGGTCACCGTCACCCCGGCCGCGAGCCCCGCGGCCCCCGCGCCCACCGGCAGCACGCCGGCCGCGCCCGGCGCCCCGGGCGGCACCACCGGGACCGGGCCCACCACCCGGCACGGCACCATCGCCCTGGCCGAACCCCCGCACTCCGGCATCGACACCTGCCCGCCGCCGCCCACCGACGACCCCGACCAGGACCTCCTGGACTCGCTGCCGCGCCCGCCCGGCTCCTTCTTCATCCCGGTCGCCAAGGAGGACCGGCAGGCCGAATGCACCTTCCTCACCGGCCTGTCCAACGTCGGCAAGCTCGGCGGCGCCTCCGTCGTCAACGACCTGAACCACCATCCGGCCCTCACCAACGTGACGCAGACGGGCACCTGGATCGGCTTCCAGGAGGACGGCTCCCTCTACAGCGAGTTCGACTCCGTGGCCACCATGCAACTGCCGCCCGGCCCCTCCACCTTCCTGACGTTCGGCTTCATGCCGACCTCCGCCGTCATGACGCTCACCCAGGTCGGCCCGCTCACCCTGGTCATCGTCGGCAGCAGCGGCGACGACTACGTCACCACGACCACCGTCTACGGCAAGCTCCAACTGCGCCTGAGCCACATCGAGGTCAACGGCACCCCGCTCGACGTCGGGCCCGACTGCCGCACCGTCGAGCCGCTGGACATCAAGCTGCTCGGCATCGACCTGAGCAACACCGCCGGGGGCGGCGGTGTCATCAAGCCCACCGACTACAACGAGATCAGCGGCGGCCCGCTCTACCAGGACGAGCTCACCATCCCGCCGTTCACCGGCTGCACCGCCCACGGCGACGACGTCGACGCGCTGCTCACCGCGTCCATCTCCGGGCCCGGCAACTCGCTCAACCTCATCCAGGGGCCGCTGTGCATCCCGAGCGCCTTCCTCAACTGCGACCCCGAGATCGGCTACCCGACCCCGCCGCACCGCTGAGTCCGGCCCCGAACGCCCCAAGGAGGTGCGCCCCGTGGGAATCGAAGTGACCGTCGAAGGACTGACGAAGTCCTTCGGCAAGCAGACCGTCTGGCAGGACGTCACGCTCACCCTGCCGCCCGGCGAGGTCAGCGTCATGCTGGGCCCCTCCGGCACCGGCAAGACCGTCTTCCTCAAGTCGCTCATCGGGCTGCTCAAGCCCGAACGCGGCCGGGTCCTCGTCGACGGCGTCGACATGGTGGGCGGCAGTGAGCGCGACATCTACCGCACCCGCAAGCTGTTCGGCCTGATGTTCCAGGACGGCGCCCTGTTCGGCTCCATGAACCTCTTCGACAACATCGCCTTCCCCTTGCGCGAGCACACCCGCAAGAAGGAGAGCGAGATCCGCCGCGTCGTCATGGAGCGGATGGACATGGTCGGCCTGCTCGGCTCCGAGGCCAAGCTCCCCGGCGAGATCTCCGGCGGCATGCGCAAACGCGCCGGGCTCGCCCGCGCCCTGGTCCTGGACCCGCAGATCATCCTGTGCGACGAACCCGACTCCGGCCTGGACCCGGTGCGCACCTCCTACATCTCGCAGCTGCTGATCGACCTCAACGCGCAGATCGACGCGACCATGCTCATCGTCACCCACAACCTCGACATCGCCGCGACCGTGCCCGACAACATGGGCATGCTCTTCCGCCGCGAGCTGGTCGCCTTCGGCCCCCGCGAGGTGCTGCTGACCAGCGACATCCCGGTCGTACGGCAGTTCCTCAGCGGCCGTCGCGAAGGCCCCATCGGCATGGCCGAGGAGAAGGACGAGGCCACCCTCGCCGCCGAGCAGCTCGCCGGGACCGCCACCGCGCCGCCCCCGCCGACCCGGCTCGTACCGCAGCTGGAGCCGAGCCCCGGCCTGCCGCCGCGGCAGGCCGTGCAGCGGCGCCGGGCGCGGGTGCTGGGCATGTGGGACCAGCTGCCCGCCGCCGCCCGCACCGCCGCGCAGACCGGCCTGAGCCCCGTACAGGGAGAGCCGGCATGAGCGCTCCGGTACGGCTGCGCGACCCCGCGCGGCGCCGCGGCCCGGCCGGGCGGCGGGAGATCCCCGGCACCGGCGCGCTGCGGCAGACCGGGCAGCTCATGACGCTCGCCGCGACCACCGTCCGGGACACCTTCCGGCGGCCCTTCCAGGTCCGCGAGCTCATCGAGCAGTTCTGGTTCGTGGCCAGCGTGACGATCCTGCCCGCCGCGCTGGTGTCGATCCCGTTCGGCGCCGTCATCGCCCTCCAGGTCGGCTCGCTCACCCAGCAGCTCGGCGCGCAGTCCTTCACCGGCGGCGCCAGCGTCCTCGCCGTCATCCAGCAGGCCAGCCCGCTCATCGTGGCGCTGCTCATCGCCGGCGCCGGCGGCAGCGCCATCTGCGCCGACCTCGGCTCGCGCAAGATCCGCGAGGAGCTGGACGCGATGGAGGTCATGGGCGTCTCGCCCGTCCAACGCCTCGTCGTGCCACGGGTGCTGGCCACCATGCTGGTCGCGGTGCTGCTCAACGGCCTGGTGTCGGTCGTCGGCACCGCCGGCGGCTACTTCTTCAACGTCGTGATCCAGCACGGCACTCCGGGCGCCTACCTGTCCAGCTTCTCCTCGCTCGCCCAGCTGCCCGACCTCTACATCAGCGAGATCAAGGCGCTGGTCTTCGGCTTCATCGCCGGCATCGTCGCCGCCTACCGCGGCCTCAACCCCCGCGGCGGGCCCAAGGGCGTCGGCGACGCCGTCAACCAGTCCGTCGTCATCACCTTCCTGCTGCTGTTCGTCGTCAACGTCGTGATCACCGCGATCTACCTGCAACTCGTCCCGCAGAAGGGGGCCTGAGCCGATGGCACTGCTCGACCGCCCCCTGCGCTGGCTCGACGAGACCGGCGACCACTTCATCTTCCACGTCACTGCCGTGCTGTGGATCCCCCGCACCCTGCGCCGCTACCTGCGGGAGGTCCAACGCCTGCTCGCCGAGGTCGCGTTCGGCAGCGGCGGGCTCGGCGTCATCGGCGGCACCGTCGGCGTGATGATCGGCATGACGCTCGCCACCGGCACCGTCGTCGGCCTCCAGGGCTACGCGGCCATGAACCAGCTCGGCACCGCCGCCTTCACCGGCTTCATCTCCGCCTACTTCAACACCCGCGAGATCGCCCCGCTGGTGGCCGGCCTCGCCCTGTCGGCCACCGTCGGCGCCGGCTTCACCGCCCAACTCGGCGCCATGCGCATCAACGAGGAGGTCGACGCCCTGGAGGGCATGGGCATCCGCTCCATGCCGTACCTGGTCAGCACCCGCATCATCGCCGGCGTCGTGGCGATCGTGCCGCTGTACGGCGTCGGCCTGCTCAGCAGCTACGCCGCCTCCCGGCTGGTGACCGTCTTCTTCAACGGCCAGTCACCGGGCACCTACGACCACTACTTCACCCTCTTCCTGTCGCCCACCGACGTGCTGCTGTCCGCCCTGAAGGTGCTGATCTTCAGCGTCATCGTGATCCTCGCGCACTGCTACTACGGCTACACCGCCAAGGGCGGCCCGGCCGGCGTCGGCATCGCGGTCGGCCGGTCGGTGCGCAACGCCATCGTCATCATCTCGGTGACCGACTTCTTCCTGTCGCTTGCGCTGTGGGGCGCCACCACGACCGTGCGGGTGGCCGGATGAACGCCGGACGGGCCGGCCGGCGCACCGCCGGCATCGTCTTCCTGCTGGTGCCCGCGCTGCTGGCGTGGCTCGCGGTGGCCGTCTACGACAAGGACTTCAGCGACGACGCGACGCTGACCGTGCTGACCGGCAGCGTCGGCAACGAGATGCACCCCGGCGCCGACGTCAAGGTCCGCGGTGTCGTCGTCGGCCGGGTCAGCGCCATCCACGCCGACGGGCAGGGCGCCCGGCTCACCCTCGCCGTCGACAGGGACCAGCTGCGCCGCATCCCCGCCGGCGTCACCGCCCAGATGCTGCCCACCACCCTCTTCGGCGCCCGCTACGTCGCCCTCGTGCCGCCCGCCGGCGCCCGGCCCGGCGGCGCCACGCTGCGGGCCGGCGGCACCATCCCGCAGGACCGCTCGAAGGACGCCGTCGAGCTGCAGCAGGTCCTCGACAACGTCATGCCGCTGCTGACCGCCGTCCAGCCGCAGAAACTCGCCGCGACCCTCGGCGCCGTCGCCACCGCCCTCGACGGCCGCGGCACGCAGCTCGGCACCACGCTGGTCGACCTCGACACCTACCTGCGCAAGCTCAACCCCGAACTGCCCGCCCTCACCGACGACATCAAGCAGCTCGTCACCGTCAGCCACGTCTACGCCGACGCCGCCCCCGACCTCGTGCAGGCCCTCACCGACCTGACCAGGACCAGCGGCACCATCGCCGAGGAGCGCGCCGGCCTCGACACGCTCTACGGCACCACGACCGGCACCGCCCAGGACCTCACCACCTACCTGCGGCAGAACAGCCCCAACCTCATCCGCCTGGCCGCCGGCAGCCGCGGCACCCTCGGCCTGCTCGCGCAGTACGCCCCGTCATTCCCGTGCACCCTGCGCACCCTCGCCGACTTCGTGCCCGTCATGGACAAGGCCCTCGGCAAGGGCACCCACGAGCCCGGCCTGCATGTCGACGTCACCAGCGTCGCCTCGCGCGGCGCCTACCAGCCCGGCAAGGACACCCCGCGCTACGACGCGAGCGGCGGCCCGCAGTGCTACCCCGTGCCGTACACCGGCAAGGGCACCACCCCCACGGCCAACTCCCCGCAGGAGAACGAGCTGATCAACGAACTCCTCGCGCCGGGCGCCGGCACCGACCCCGCCGCGCTGCCCGACTGGGGCAGCCTGCTGACCGGGCCGGTCTTCCGCGGGGCGGAGGTGACCGTCGAGTGAAGCGCCGCAGCCTGACCGGCCCCATCGTCAAGTCGCTGATCTTCGTCCTGGTCACCGCGCTCGCCACCACCGTGCTCGCGGTCAGCATCGCCGGCGCCGGCGTCGGCGACACCCGCGGCTACAACGCGCTGTTCACCGACACCACCGGCCTGATGTCCGGCGACAGCGTACGCATCGCCGGTGTCAAGGTCGGCCAGGTCGACTCCATCACCGTCTACCGGCACAACCTCGCCAAAGTGCACTTCTCCGTGCAGCGCGAACGCACCCTGCCGCAGTCCGCGAGCCTGACCATCAAGTACCTCAACCTGGTCGGCCAGCGCTACATCGACCTGGAGCAGGGCACCGGGCCGGTCGGCCGGACCCTGCAACCCGGCCAGACCATCCCGCTCGACCACACCACACCCGCGCTGGACCTCACCCAGCTCTTCGACGGCTTCCAGCCGCTCTTCGAGGGCCTGTCGCCCAAAGAGGTCAACCAACTCGCCGGCGAGATCGTCCAGGTGCTCCAGGGCGAGGGCGGCACCGTCGACAGCCTCATCGGCAGCATCGGCTCGCTCACCACCACGCTGGCCGCCAAGGACCAGGTCATCGGCCAGGTCATCGACAACCTCAACAGCGTGCTCGCCACCGTCAACTCCCGCGAGGCGAACTTCAACGACCTCGTCACCACCCTCCAGCAGCTCGTCACCGGCTTCGCCGGCGACCGCGAGCCCATCGGCCAGTCCATCACCGCGATCTCCCGACTCACCACCAGCACCGCGGACCTGCTGACGCAGGGACGCGCACCGCTCAAGCAGTCCATCGCCCAGCTCGGCAGGCTCTCCACCAACCTCGGTGACGCCACACCCCAGTTGCAGGACTTCCTGGTCAAGACCCCGCAGAAATTCCAGGCCATCGGGCGGCTGTCGTCCTACGGCTCCTGGCTCAACCTCTACCTGTGCCAGGCCACCGTCGGCGGCGTCACCACCTCCGACGGCAGCGCGCCGCCGACCGGCATAGCGATCACCGAATCGAGGTGCCGGTCATGAACCGCCCGCATCTCCCGCAACTCCCGCGCTCTGTACGGCCGGGGCGGCTGCGCCGGGACCGCGCCGACCGCGGCCGGCCCCTCTTCCGGCCGCTGCGCGAGCGCAACCCCGTCGCCGTGGGCGCCGCCGGGCTGCTGGTGCTCGTGCTGCTCGCGCTCGTCGCCTACAACGCCGACGCGCTGCCCGTCATCGGCGGCGGCACCACCTACTCCGCCGACTTCACCGAAGCCGCGGGCCTGCGGACCGGCAACGAAGTACGCGTCGCCGGCGTCAAGGTCGGCAAGGTGACGGGCGTGGCGCTCGACGGCGACCAGGTCGAGGTCACCTTCAAGGTCCGGCACACCTGGGTCGGCGACGCCAGCACCGCCGCCATCGGCATCAAGACGCTGCTCGGCGAGAAATACCTGGCCCTGGACCCGCTCGGCAGCCGTGAGCAGGACCCCGGCCGCACCATCCCCAAGAGCCGCACCACCTCCCCGTACGACGTCACCCAGGCCTTCGACGGGCTGGGACAGACGCTCGGCGCCATCGACACCCAGCAGCTCGCGGCGAGCTTCCGGACCCTCTCCGACACCTTCAAGGACACCCCGGCCTCCGTGCGCAGCGCCGCCGACGGACTGTCCGCGCTGTCGCAGACCATCTCCAGCCGGGACGCCGCACTCGCCCAGCTCCTCAGCGGCAGCAAGCAGCTCACCCAGACCATCGCCGGCCAGAACAGCCGCTTCCAGAGCCTCATCTCCGACGGCGACCTGCTGCTCGGCGAGATCCAGCAGCGCCGCGACGCCATCCACGCGCTGCTCACCGGCACCCAGGACCTCGGCACCCAGCTCAGCGGCCTGGTCGCCGACAACAACCGGCAGCTCGGCCCGACCCTCGACGCCCTCGACCGGGTCACGGACGTCCTGCTCGCCAACCAGTCCAGCCTCGACCAGGCCCTCGCGCTCGCCGGCCCCTACTACCGGCTGGTCGGCAACACCCTCGGCAACGGCCGCTGGTTCGACAGCTACCTGTGCGGGCTGCTGCCCAAGAGCTACCTGCCTGCCGGCACCCCGCCCGCGCAGGGCTGCTTGCCGCCCAAGGCGACGGGAGGAGCCAAGTGAGGATCCCGCGCGGCATCCCGGCCCGCGTACTGGTGACCGCCGTCGTCCTGGCGCTGGTCGCCGCCGGCGCCGTCACCGCCGGCTTCGCCGCCTTCGGTGGGCCCGGCGGCAAGCACATCACCGCCTACTTCGACCGTACGGTCGGCGTCTACAAGGGCTCCGACCTGCGCATCCTCGGCGTCACGGTGGGCCGGGTCGAAGCGGTGACGCCCCGGGGCACGCAGGTCGAGGTGCGGCTGCGGCTCGACCACGGCGTCAAGGTGCCCGCGGACGCCGGCGCCGTCGTCGTCGCCCCCAGCGTCGTCGCCGACCGCTACGTCCAGCTCACCCCCGCCTACACCGGCGGCCCGCAGATCAAGGACCACGCCGTCATCACCGCGGCCCACACCGCGACACCCGTCGAGATCGACCAGCTCTACGACAGCGTCACCCAGCTCAGCGACGCCCTCGGCCCGAACGGCGCCAACACCACCGGCGCGCTCTCCCAGCTCCTCGACGTGGGAGCGGCGAACCTCGACGGCAACGGCAAGGCCATCGGCGACAGCATCACCCAGCTCGGCCAGGCGTCGAAGACCCTCGACAGCCACAGCGACGACCTGTTCGCCAACCTCGCCTACCTCCAGTCCTTCACCGGCATGCTCAAGACCAACGACGGCAAGGTGAAGGCCGCCGCCGACCAACTCGCCACCGTCACCGGCTTCCTGGCCGCCGACAAGCAGGATCTCGGCGGCGCGCTCCAGCAGTTGTCCACCGCGCTCGGCCAGGTCAAGTCGTTCATCGACACCAACCGGGCGCGGCTGAAGACCAGCATCGACAAACTCCAGCCCCTCACGCAGACATTGGTCGACCAGCGGGCCTCGCTCGCCGAACTCCTCGACACCGCGCCGCTCGCCGCGGACAACCTGCTCAACGCCTACGACCCGGCGCACCGCGTCATCGACGGCCGCACGAACATCAACGAGCTGAGCGGGGGCGGGACTTCGCCGGCCCGGACGCCATCCGGGACGGCGGCGGCCCGGACGCAGCCCGGGACGACGGCCGCCGCGCCCGCCGGCAAGGACACCGCGGGCCTGCCGCTGCCCTTCCCCGCCGTGGGGGACGCCACCACCGAGGGGGCCGCGCGATGAGCCGACGCCGTACGACCACCACCGCCGCCGCGGCTGCGCTGCTCGGCCTCGCCCTGACCGGCTGCTCCGTCGGCGGGGTGCAGAGCCTGCCGCTGCCCGGCGGCGCCGACCTCGGCGGCCACCCGTACACCGTCAGGGCGCAGTTCGCCGACGTCCTCGACCTCGTGCCGCAGGCGTCGGTACGCGTCAACGACGTCGCCGTCGGCCGGGTCACCTCGATCAAGGTCGCCGGCGACGGCTGGTCCGCGCTGGTCACCATGAAGGTCAACGGCGACGTCCGGCTGCCCGCCAACGCCTACGCGCACCTGGAGCAGTCCAGCCTGCTCGGCGAGAAGTACGTGCAACTGTCCGCGCCGCCGGCCGCCGAGGGCTCCCACGGGCAGCTCAAGGGCGCCCCGGTGATCCCCGAGACGCACACCAACCGCAACCCCGAGGTCGAAGAGGTCTTCGGCGCCCTGTCGATGCTGCTCAACGGCGGCGGCATCCAGCAGCTCAAGACCATCGACACCGAGCTGGACAAGGCGCTTTCGGGCAACGAGCCGCAAGTGCGCGACATGCTCGGCCAGGTAGACACGCTCGTCACCCGACTCGACACCCACAAGCAGGACATCACCGACGCGCTCGACGGCGTCAACGAGCTGTCCGCGACGCTCGCCACCCGCGACCAGAAGATCGGCGCGGTGCTCACCGGCCTCAGCCCCGGCCTGAAGGTCCTCGACGAGCAGCGCGGCTCGCTCGTCACCATGCTGCGCGCCCTCGACACCCTCTCGGGCGTCGCCGTCGACACCGTCAACCGGAGCAAGGACGACATGGTCGCCGACCTCAAGGCCCTCGCGCCCACCCTGCAACGGCTCGCCGACTCCGGCAAGGACCTGCCCGACTCGCTCCAGGTGCTGCTCACCTACCCCTTCACCGACGAGGTCCTGAACGGCGTCAAGGGCGACTACCTCAACGTCTACCTCGACCTGACCGCCGTGCCCGGCACCGAGCTGATCCCGATCCTCACGCACGACCAGAACGTCTACGACCCGGTGCCGCTGAGGAAGTCCGCGCCGGGCGCGAAGAAGGGGTCCGGCGGTGCTGCCACCCCGCGGCTGCCGCTGCAACTCCCGCTGCCGCTGCCCTCGGTGACCACGACGGGGGTGCGCTGATGCTCACCCGGGCCACCATCGCCAAGAACATCGCCTTCCTGCTGGTCGCCGTGCTCGTCCTCGGCTACACCGGCGTCCACTACGCCGACCTCGGCCGCTACGCCGGCGTCCACGACTACTACACCGTCCGGGTCGAACTCCCCGAGACCGGCGGCCTGTTCGAGCACTCCGACGTCACCTACCGGGGTGTGTCGGTGGGCCGGGTCGGGCCCATCCGGCTCACCCCGGACGGCGTCGAGGCGGACCTGCGCATCGACCACTCCGCGCCGCACATCCCGCAGCGCCTCACCGCCGTCGTCGCGAGCCTGTCGGCGGTCGGCGAGCAGTACATCGACCTCCGGCCCAGCACCGACAAGGGCCCCTACCTGCACGACGGTTCACGCGTCGAGCAGGCATCGACGCAAGTGCCGGCACCCGTCACGAACCTGCTCACCAGCGTCAACAACCTCGCCGGGTCCGTGCCGTTGGAGTCGCTGCGGACGGTCGTCGACGAGTTCGGGAAGGTCTTCGACGGGCAGGCCGACAACCTCCAGTCGCTGCTGGACACCAGCGGCGACTTCATCTCCGCGGCCGACCGCAACCTCCCGGCGGACACGCAACTCGTCGTGGACGGGCAGACGGTGCTGCACACGCAGGCCGACGAGGGCGCCGCGATCAGGTCCTTCGCGGACAGCGCCCAGCAACTCGCCGCGCAACTCGACACCTCCGACGCGGACCTGCGGCGGCTCATCACCGCCGCGCCGGACGCGGCCACGCAGGTCAGCGCGCTGCTGCGGGACGTCGGGCCGCAGCTCAGCGTGGTGCTCGCGAACCTCCTCACGACCTCCGACATCGCCGCGACCCGGCAGAACGGCATCGAGGAGTATCTGGTCCGGGTGCCGGCCGTCGTCGCCGCGGGCTCGTCCGCCGTCGATTCCAAGGGGCTGCACTTCGGCATGGCCGTCACCTTCTTCAACCCGCTGCCCTGCACGTCCGGTTACGGCGGCACGGCCTACCGCAACGGCCTGGACACGAGCGCGCCGGCGGTCGCCTTCAACACCGCGGCCCGCTGTACGGAGCCGGCCTCGTCCGGCACGGATGTGCGCGGCTCGGCGCATGCGCCGGGCGGCGGCGGCGTCCCGGCTCCGGCGGAGCCCGGGTCCGTACTGCCGACGCGGGCGGCTGCGGCGGCTCAACCCGCGATGGCGGGGCCGCAGTTGCCGGGCGCTCTTGCGCTGCCGGCGCTGCCGCCGGGTGGGCCCTCGGACCTGGCGGGGCTGCTGGGGGTGGCGCGGTGAGGAGGTTACGCGTGCGGATGCGGGTGCCGGGGCGTGTGGTGTGGGCCGCGGCGTGGACGGCCGCCGTCGTGGCGTGCGGGCTCGGCGTGTGGTCGTACGCCGCCACGCGCGGCGACGACGCGCTGAGCTACGGCAAGGCGCGGGACGCCGCGCTCGCCGACGGCCGGCTGGACATCGCCCGGCTCAACACGGTGGACGCGAGCCGCGCGGCGGCCGACCTCGACGCATGGCTGGACGTCACGGCGGGCCCGCTGCACGACCGGATGACCGCCACGCACAGCGCCGACACGGCGACCGTCAGGCAGTCCGGCACCTCGACGAAGGGCACGGTCACGGACGCGGCGGTCACGGAGCTGGACACCCGGGCGGGCACGGCCAAGCTCATCGCCACGGTCGAGGTCCACCTCACCCCGCGCTCGGGCGCCGCCACGACCGACCGCAAACGCTTCGAGGCGGGCCTGTCGCACACGTCCACCGGCTGGAAGCTGACCGCCCTCACGGCGGTACCGGTCGGGGCGAGCTGAGGGGAGGGGGAGTGGCGAAGGTGACGACGACAGAGCAGAAGCGGACGGAGTCCGCGGCTGCGGATGACGCGGGGCTTGCGGAGTCCGCCGAGTCCGGGGGGTCGGCTGCCGCGGGGCTTGCGGAGTCCGCCGGCTCCGGGGCGGAGGCTGCCGGGCCGGGCGAGGCGGGGGCGGGCCTCGCGGAGGCCGGCGGCTCTGCGGCGGGGGAGAGGGCCGGACTTGCGGAGGCCGGCGGTGCGGAGGGCGCGGAGGGCGGGCCCGGTGCGGCTGGGGGCTCCGGGGGCGGGGCCGGGCGAGTCGCCGGGACCGGGGCCGTACTCCGCCTCGCGGCCAAGTCCGCGGCTCTCGTGCGGCGTTGGCGCGGGCACGTACGGCTGCCGCAGGTCGTGCGGCGGAATCCGCGGCGGGCCGCCGCGCTCGCCGGCATCGTCGCGCTGCTGCTCACCGGCGGCGGATTCGCCCTCGCAGCCCAGCAGTTGCAGGACCCGGGCGCGGAGCGCAACCACGCGCTGACCGACACCGGGGCCACCAGCCGGCTCACCGGTGACGTCAGCGACGCGCTGAGCCGGATCTTCGGCTACACGCCCGAGGACACGCGGTCCACCGAGCAGGCCGCCCACGACACGCTGGAGGGCGCGGCGGCCACGCAGTACCAGCAGCTCTTCGCGCAGATCCGCGACCAGGTGGCCGCGCAGCAACTCACCCTCAGCACCAGGGTCGTGCGCTGCGCGGTGGTCTCCCTCACCGGTGACCGGGCCCGGCTGCTGATCTTCCTCGACCAGACCGCCCAGCGCGCCGGCGCCGCCGCCACCAGCGCGGCGGCCCAACTGTCCGTCCAGGCCCACCTGGTGGCCGGCCACTGGCGGATCACGGAACTCAAGGCCCGGTAGGAGAAGCCCCGATGGCACGCACGCCGCACCCCCCGGAAGACCCCGCGCCCCCGAGCGCCGCCCCGGCCCCGGACCATGCCTCCGAGCCCGGGGAGCCGGGCGGGACCGAGCGCGGTAAGGCCGATCGCACAGAGCCGGAGGAGCCGGACGGGACCGAGCCGCCCGAGCCCGCCCGGAGCGAGCCCGCCGCCCCGGACCGGCCCGAGCGCAAGCGCGGCCGGACGCAGACGCCGGCGCCGGGCCCGCGCCCCGGCGCCCGGCGGGACGGAAGGCACCCCGTGCTGCTCGTCGCGCTCGCGCTCGCCGTCGTCGCGGCCGTCGCCGCCGCGGTCAGCGGCTGGGCCTGGTACGGCGCCGCCCATGACGACGACGCGGCCTTCGCCCGTACCCGCGACACCGTCCTCGCGGCCGGCGAGCAGGCCGTACAGAACCTCAACACCCTCGCCTACACCGACCTCGACCACGGCCTGGACATCTGGGAGTCCTCCACCACCGGCGACCTGCACACCCAACTCACCCAAGGCCGCAGCGACTTCGCCGCCCAGGTGCGGCAGGCGCAGACCACCAGCACCGCCAAGGTGCTCTCCGGCGCGGTCACCGAGCTGGACACCCGCACCGGCAAGGCGAGCGTCATGGTCGCGCTGCGGATCACCGTCCAGGCGCCGAAGGCCGCGCCCGCGGTGAAGGAGTCGCGGATGCTCGGCGAGCTGACCCGTACCGCCGACGGCTGGAAGCTCAGCGCGCTGGGCCAGGCACCGATGGGCGACAGCGCCCCCGACCCGGCGGCGGGCGGCCCCACCGCGGCGCCCACCGGCCCGCAGCCCACCACCCCGCAGCCCACCGCGAGCCGCTGACGGCCGTACGCGAGAGGACCGACGCACCATGTCGACCACCCGGCACCTGATCAACCGGCAGCGCCGGCTCGCGGCCGTCTCCGCGGCGGCGGCCGAGCGCACCGCCGCCCCGGCCCCCGCGGCGGGGGAGCGGACCGTACGCCCGCCGGCCCGCCCCCGTACCGCCACGCCCCGTACCGCCACCCCCCGGACGGCGGCAGCCGAAGCCACCGAGGAGGCCCCGGCGCCCCGCAGGGCCAGGCGCGTCCTCCCGGCCCTCCTCGCCGCGCTCACCGTCCTGCTCGGCGGCTTCGCCGCGCTCGCCGCGAGCCGTACCGCCGCCCTGCACGACTCCGTGGCCGAGCACAACACCGCCCTCACCGACACCGCCCGTACCAGCGAGGTCAAGGGCCAGATCGCGCAGGCCGTCAACGCCGTCTTCTCGTACGACTACGCCGACCCGGCCCGTACCGACACCGCCGCCAAGCGGCTGCTCACCGGAAAGGCGGTACAGCAGTACGCGGCCATGCTCGCCGAGGTGCGCAAGCAGGCCCCCGTGCAGAAGCTCGTGCTGACCACCACCGTGACCGACACCGGCGTCACGACGATCGACGGCGACCGCGCGCACGTCCTGGTCTTCGCCGACCAGCGCAACACCAGCACGGCGAAGGCGGGCGCCGGCAGCACGTACGCCGCGGCGATGTTCACGGTGGACGCCGTCCGGCAGGGCGGCACATGGCGGATCGCCGCGATCGGCACCTTCGGATGAGCCCTCCGGGCGGGCACTATGGGGGTGAGCCGTGACTGCAACGCACCCGAAACGGTGTGATGCAATGCTCGTGATCCCCCGCCCGGACCAGGCGGGGGGCGGTGCCTGACCGGCGAGGATGGATGGATATGGATAAGCAGCAGGAGTTCGTGCTCCGGACCCTGGAGGAGCGGGACATCCGCTTCGTGCGGCTGTGGTTCACCGACGTGCTGGGCTATCTGAAGTCGGTCGCCGTCGCCCCCGCCGAGCTCGAACAGGCATTCGACGAGGGGATCGGGTTCGACGGCTCCGCCATCGAGGGCTTCGCCCGGGTGTACGAGTCCGACATGATCGCCAAGCCGGACCCCGGCACCTTCCAGATCCTGCCCTGGCGCGCCGAGGGCCCCGGCACCGCCCGGATGTTCTGCGACATCCTCATGCCCGACGGCTCGCCCTCCTACGCCGACCCGCGCTTTGTCCTCAAGCGCGCGCTCGCCAAGGTCTCCGACCTCGGGTTCACCTTCTACACCCACCCCGAGATCGAGTTCTACCTGCTCAAGAACCGCCCCCTGGACGGCGGCCGGCCCACCCCCGCCGACAACTCCGGCTACTTCGACCACACCCCGCAGGCCGTCGGCATGGACTTCCGCCGGCAGGCCATCACGATGCTGGAGTCGATGGGCATCTCGGTGGAGTTCTCCCACCACGAGGGCGCCCCCGGCCAGCAGGAGATCGACCTGCGGTACGCCGACGCGCTGTCCACCGCCGACAACGTCATGACCTTCCGGCTGGTGATGAAGCAGGTCGCGCTGGAGCAGGGCGTGCACGCGACCTTCATGCCCAAGCCCTTCTCCGAGCACCCGGGCTCGGGCATGCACACCCACCTGTCCCTCTTCGAGGGCGACCGCAACGCGTTCTACGAGTCCGGCTCGGAGTTCCAGCTCTCCAAGGTCGGCCGCTCCTTCATCGCGGGCCTGCTGCGGCACGCCGGCGAGATCTCCGCGGTCACCAACCAGTGGGTCAACTCCTACAAGCGCATCTGGGGCGGCTCCCAGCGCACCGCCGGCGCCGGCGGCGAGGCCCCCTCGTACATCTGCTGGGGCCACAACAACCGCTCCGCCCTGATCCGCGTCCCCATGTACAAGCCCGGCAAGACCGGCTCCACCCGCGTCGAGGTCCGCTCCCTCGACTCCGGCGCCAACCCCTACCTCTCCTACGCCGTCCTCCTCGCCGCCGGCATGAAGGGCATCCAGGAGGGCTACGAACTCCCCCCCGGCGCCGACGACGACGTCTGGGCCCTCACCGACGCGGAACGCCGCGCCCTGGGCATCGAACCCCTCCCGCAGAACCTGGGCGAGGCCATCAACCTCATGCAGCACAGCGAACTCGTCGCCGAGACGCTGGGCGAGCACGTCTTCGAGTTCTTCCTCCGCAACAAGAAGCAGGAATGGGAGGAATACCGCTCCCAGGTCACCCCCTTCGAGCTCATCAAGAACCTCCCCAACCTGTAGGCGCTGCCCGCCGGTTGAGGACGGTACGCCCGTCCGCCGTTCCCGCTGCCGGGCCCGGCGGCCCGGCAGTAGGGTGGGCACGCGTGGCCCGGCGCCGGGCTGCCGGGGGGAGGCGGGGCGTGTCTGCCGAGCGGTTGCAGATGAACCAGGCGGTCATCGACGAATTCCGGTCCGCCGGCGGGGTGGTGGGCGGCGACTACACGGGCACGCCGCTGCTGCTGCTCACCACGACGGGGGCCCGCAGCGGCGAGCCGCGCACGATGCCGGTGATGTATCTCGCCGACGGGGAGCGCCTCGTGGTCTTCGCCGCGAACGGCGGCCGTCCCCACCACCCCGGCTGGTACCACAACCTGCTGGCCGCCCCGACCGCCCACGTCGAGGTCGGCACCGACGCCTACGCCGTGACCGCGTCCGAGGCCGAAGGCGCCGAACGCGAACGCCTCTGGTCCCGCCAACTCACCACCGCCCCCTACTTCGCCGGCTTCCAGGACCGCGCCGGCAAGCGCCGCATCCCCGTCGTCGTCCTGACCCGCACGGACGCGTGACGCGCGTCCCGCGGTTCCCGCGGCGGGGTGAGGTGGCGGCTAAGCGCCATGTTCGGGGCTGGGGCTGGACGTTCGGGGTGAGGGGGGACGTAGCCTGGCGGATGTGATGATGGGGGATGAATTGCTCCTGCTGGCGATATCGCCCGGCCGGCGGGGGATGCGGATACGTGTGCGGTCGCCGCAGCGGCTGCGGTTCGCCCTGCGGGGTGCGGAGTTGGCGGAGCTGGGGCTGCTCGGGCGGATCGCGGTGGGGGAGCGGCGGATCGAGGTGGTCGACCGGGCGCCGGTCGGCACCGGGCGGCTGGACGGCGTGCTGCGTGCGCTGGAGGGTGCCAACCCGCCCGCGACCGTGGAGAGTTGGCTGCGGGCCACGCCGCGCTCCCTGACCTCCGAATACCTGTCCCGGCTGCACGACCGGAAAGTGGTCCGGGTGCACCGCAGCCGGGACCGCGTCGGCCGGACCCGCCATGACATCCTCGCGGTCGATCCCGTACGCCGCCGGGCCCTGGTCTCGCGCGTCACCGCCTCGCTGCGGGCGGCGGCGCAGGACGGGGCGGGCGGCGCGCAGGCCGAACACGACGTCGTCCTCGCGGTGCTGGCGCACTCCGCGCACCTGTCGCGCGCCGTCCACCCGGGCCTGCGCGGCCTCCCCGCCCGGCGCCGGCTCAAGGCCCTCGCGGCGGCCGGCGGCCGACCCGGCGCACCGGCCGGCGCGGTGGAGGCGGCGTACGGGGCCGCCGCCCGGGCCCGGGACGTCCAGGCGCTGACCCGCGGCCTCTACTCCGGGATCGACACCGTCTGCCTCCGGACTTTCAGCGGCGCTGACGGCCACGGCAGCGGCGCGTCGGCCGGTGACGCGTACGGCGGCGGCCACCACGGGCACGGCGGGGGCGGCCACCACGGGCACGACGGCGGGCACCACGGGGGCGGCGGCTGGTGACCCCGCACGGCACCCGCCCGGGCCCGGCGCCGGGCTGCCGGGAGCGTCGAGCCCGGGGCGGCTCGGTCAGGTCGCGTCGCCCGAGGTCAGTGCCGGTTCCGGGGTGCCCTGGGGGGTGGCGGACGGGGCGGGGGCGCGGCGGGCGGGGATGAAGGAGGCCAGCGCCAGGGCGAGCAGGGCCGCGCCCGCGCCGATCGCCATCACCGTGCGGAAGCCGTTCTGGGACGGCAGCCGCGCGGCGCCGAAGGTGAGGGTCATCTGGGCCAGCACCACGCCCGCCACCGCGCTGGAGACGGACGTACCGACCGCCCTCATCAGGGAGTTGAGGCTGTTGGCCGCCGCCGTCTCGGACACCGGCACCGCACCCATGACCAGCGCCGGCATCGCACCGTACCCCAGGCCGACGCCCGCGCCGATGATGCAGGAGACCAGCACCAGCTGCCACACCTGCGACATCAGCGCGATGTTGACGACATAGCCCGCCGCCACCGTGACCGTGCCGAGCATGAGCGTCACCTTCGGCCCGCGGGCCCGGGTGATACGGGCCGAGAGCGGGGCGGTCGCCATCATGACCAGGCCCTGCGGGGCCAGCACCAGGCCGGAGACCAGCAGCGACTTGCCGAGCCCGTAACCGGTGGCGGTGGGCAGCTGGAGCAGCTGCGGCATCACCAGCGACAGCGCGAACATCGAGAAGCCGAACGAGACCGACGCCAGGTTGGTGAAGAGCACCTGGCGGCGGGCGGCGACCCGCAGGTCCACCAGGGCGTAGGGGACGCGCAGTTGGAAGGCTCCCCACGCCAGCAGGATCACCGCGCCCGCCCCGAACAGCCCCAGCGTCGTCCCGCTCGCCCACCCCCACTGCGCGCCCTTGGAGATCGCCAGCAGCAGGCAGACCAGCGCCGCCGACAGCCCCAGCGCACCGGCGACGTCGAACCGCCCGCCGCTGCGGACGCGCGACTCGGGCACCAGCGCCAGCACCAGGCCCGTGGCCACGACGCCGGCCGCGGCCGAGACCCAGAAGAGCATGTGCCAGTCGAAGTGGTCGGCCAGCAGCGCCGCCGCGGGCAGCCCGAGCGCGCCGCCGACACCCAGCGACGCGCTCATCACGGCGGTCGCGGAGGCGAGCTTCTCGACGGGCAGCTCGTCGCGCATGATGCTGATGCCGAGCGGGATCACGCCGGCCGACACGCCTTGCAGGGCGCGCCCGACGACCATCGGGGCGAGCGTGTCCGACAGCGCGCACACCACGGAGCCGGCGGTCAGCAGCGCGAGGCTGAGCAGCAGCAGGCGGCGCTTGCCGTACATGTCGCCGAGCCGGCCGAAGACGGGGGTGGCGACGGCGGAGGCCAGCAGGGTCGCGGTGACCGCCCAGGTGGCGTCGGAGGCGGAGGCGTGCAGGAGGTCGGGCAGCTCCGGGACCAGCGGGATGACCAGGGTCTGCATGAGGGAGACGACGATCCCGGCGAAGGCCAGCACCACGACGACGGCGTCGGCCCGGGCGTGGGCGACCGTGCCCTCGGCGGGCACGCCGGCCGACTTCGCCGCCGCGGGCTCGTCGGGGGCGGGGGACGTGGAGCCGGGGGACATGGGGCCTCCGTCGTGGCGTCTGTGGCGTCCGCGGCGGCCGTGGCGTCTGGACCCGGCGCGGACACCGGCGTAATCTTTTAATTAAACCGGTTGAATTAAACGTAGGGCGGTGCGGGCCGGTACGTCAAGCACTCGTCAAGTACGGGGCGTACGCCGAGGTCGCGGGCGCGGACGGCGCGAGCGGATCGTTAAGGTCGCAGGGGAGAAGCGAACGGCGAGCGGCGGTGGGGACATGTCTGGCAGGGGCGGCGTCCGGCAGGAGAAGGTCGCGGCGACCCGGGAGGCGATCCTGGCCGCCGCGGAGCAGCTCTTCGCCGAGCACGGCGTCTACAACATCTCCAACCGGCAGATCAGCAACGCTGCCGGCCAGGGCAACACCGCGGCCGTCAACTACCACTTCGGCGGCAAGACCGACCTCGTACGGGCGATCGCCGCGCGGCACACCGAGCAGATCGAGCGGATCCGGGTCCGGCAGGTCGCGCGGACCGAGGGCTCGGGCGAGTTGCGCGACTGGGTCGCGTGCATGGTGCGGCCCCTCACCGAGCACCTCGAAGCGCTCGGCAGCCCCACGTGGTACGCCCGCTTCAACGCGCAGGTCTTCGCCGACCCGGCGCTTTACGACGCCGTCGTCCCCGAGACCATGGCCTCGCCCTCGCTGCGCGTCCTGCTCGACGGCCTCAACGCGTGCCTGCCCGGCCTCCCCGCCGACGTCAAGGCCGACCGCGGCGTCATGGCCCGCCACCTCATCGTCCAGATGTGCGTCGAGCGCGAACGCGCCCTGGCCGACAACGCCCCGCTGGCCCACCCCACCTGGTCCGCCCTGGCCTCCGGCCTCATCGACGCCCTGACGGGCCTGTGGAACGCGCCGGTCAGCCCCCGGCCCTAAGCTTGCCGCGCGCCCCTCCGGTACGCACCGCTCCCCTCGCGCGGGCGCACCCCACCGTGGCACTCCCGGCGCGTTCCGTGCGCCCCGGGACAGCGAAAGGCACCCGCATCCCCATGCGCCCTCCCAGAGCCGGCATACCGGCCCTGCTCGTCGCCGCGTCCGCGGCCGTCCTGCTCACCGCCTGCGGCAAGGCCGGCGGCGCGACCTCCGCGGGAGCGCAACTCCCCGCCGCCACCACGCTCGCCGAGGTGGACCCGCAGCTGCACGCCTACCTGGAGTCCATGATGCCGGCCGGCGGCAAGAAGGCGGTCGTCCGCCGGGGCTCCGTCCTGCCCGACTCCGCCGTCCGCACCAACTGCCCGGCCGGCCGGGCGGCCCACGTGGTCACGGAGGTCGCCGTCGGCGCGAGCGACGCCTACGCCACCACCGTCCTGGGCAACCTCCTCGCCCACGGCTGGCACCTCCCCGCCTGGAGCTCCGACACCCCGACCCCCGACACCCGCTTCACCGGCGCGATCCAGGCGGGTTACACCCTGGAACTCGAAAAACGCCTCACCACCGTCACCCTCTACGCCCAAACCCCCTGCCTCCCCGGCCCCCCACTCCCCACCCGCTCCGACTTCCCCACCTGAGCCCCTTCCCGCCCCGCGGGAAGGAGGAGCTGCGCTCCCTACGTGCTGGAGTACGGATTCGGCGGGTGAATGTCAGCGTTGGGCCTGGTGGTTGAGGAAGGCGGTGACGGCCGCGCGGTGGGCGGGGGAGAGTTTGCAGGTCACTGTGGCCTGGGCCTCGGCCTCCAGGGCTGGTTCGAGGCCGGGGAGGGTGTCGACCAGGTGGTGGACGGAGCGCAGCAGCGGCGGGGACGCTTGGGCGTATTGCGTGGCCAGTTCGTGGGCGCGGGGGAGGAGTTGAGGGGTGGGGACGACCTCGTCGACCAGGCCGAGGGACAGGGCTTGCGGTGCGGGGACGCGGCGGGGGCGGAGGAGCCAGTCCCGGGCGCGGTGGGGGCCGATGAGCTGGGGGAGGAAGTGGGTGATGCCGGTGTCGCCGGGCAGGCCCAGGCGGCCGAACGAGGTGTCGAGGAAGCCGTCCTCGTCGATGATCCGGTAGTCGCACGCGCAGGCCAGCGCCAGGCCCGCGCCGACCGCGCAGTGGTTGACCGCCGCCACCCGCACCACGGGCAGGCGCACGAACCGCACCAAGGACGCGGCGATCCG
Organism: Actinacidiphila epipremni; assembly: GCF_012034175.1. Classification (GTDB taxonomy): domain Bacteria; phylum Actinomycetota; class Actinomycetes; order Streptomycetales; family Streptomycetaceae; genus Actinacidiphila; species Actinacidiphila epipremni. The sequence continues at coordinate 58,888 of NZ_JAATEJ010000010.1, read as the reverse complement.
CCGCAGCCGGGCCAGCTCGGAGCGCCGGAACTCCTCCTCCGACCGGCCGCTGGTGAGCACCGCGCGCATACGGTTGATGTCGCCGCCGGCCGAGAAGACACGCCCCGCGCCCGTGACGACCAGCGCGCGCAACCCGCCGGAGGGCCCCGCCTCCAGCTCGTCGAGCAGCGCGTCCATCGCCGTCCACGTCGCGTCGTTCATCGGGTTCAGCCGGTCCGGCTGGGAGAGGGTCAGCAGCCCGACGCCGTCGCTCTGCGTGAAGTCGACCGCCATCGTCACCCCTTCCCGCCGGACCCGGCAGCCGCGCCGGAGCGTTCGGCCACCCAGCGGGCGACCTCCGTGTGGTCCGCGTCCGCCGGCAGCGCCGCCGCGGCCTGCGACCACAGCCGTACCGTCTCCTCCGCATGCGGCGCCGCGCCGCCCACCGAGCGGGCCAGCGACACCGCGATCCCGACGTCCTTGAGCATCAGCCGCAGCGCGAAACCCGAGTCGTACGTCCCCGGGAGGACATGGCGGGGCCACTTGACCTCCGAGGAACCGCTGCGCCCGCTGGAGGTGTTGATCGCGTCCAGGACGGTCGGCGCGTCCAGGCCGAACCTCGCCGCCACGGCCAACGCCTCGGACGTGGCCAGCAGATGGCTCGCCGAGAGCAGGTTGTTGAGCGCCTTGACCGCGTGCCCGGCGCCCGCGGGGCCGACCCGTACGATACGGGCGCCCAGCTGCGACAGCAGGGGCGTCACCCGCAGGGCGTCCGCCTCCTCGCCGCCGACCATGACGGTCAGGGTGCCCGACTCCGCCCCGGCCACCCCGCCGGACACCGGCGCGTCCACCAGGCCGACCTGGGCGGCGGCGAGTGAACGGGCGTGCCGGACCGTCTCGGCGGGCTCCGAGGAGCCCATGTCCACCACGACCTGGCCGGACCGCAGCCGCCCGGCCAGCGCGCCCAGCACCGCCGCCACGACCGCGGAGTCCGGCAGCATCAGCACCACCGCCGCCGCTCCGGCCGCCACGGCGGTCAGCTCCTCGGCCACGTCCGCCGCGGGCACCTCCCCGCGGACCCGTTCCCGTACGGCGGCGTCGGCGTCGTAACCCGTCACCCGGTAACCCGCGGCCACCAGCCTGCCGAGCATCGGCCGCCCCATCCGCCCGAGCCCCACGAAGCCGACGCGCGCGCCCGGAGCCACCTCCGCAAGCGGGCCGCTCATACGGCCTCGCCCCGCTGCCCCGCCTCGTACGCGGTGACCGCCTCCCGCGCCACCCGGGTCGCGTCCAGCGCGGCCGGCACGCCGCAGTAGATCGCGGTCTGGAGCAGCACCTCCCGGATCTCCTCCACCGAGCAGCCGTTGCGCAGCGCGCCCGTGACATGCAGCTTCAACTCGTGCGGCCGGTTCAGCACGGTGAGCATGGCGACGTTCAGCAAACTGCGCGTGGCGCGCGGCAGTTCGAGCCGCCCCCACACCCGCCCCCAGCAATACTCCGTCACCAGTTGCTGCAAGGGGCCGGTGAACTCGTCGGCCTGCGCGAGGGATCGCTCGACGTGGTCGGCGCCCACCACCTCCTTGCGGATCCGCAGGCCCGTCTCGTAGTCGGTGGTCTTGTCGTTCGGCATGGGTCACATCCCCTTGAAGTGAGGCGGGCGCTTGTCGAGGAACGCCCGCATGCCCTCGGTCTGGTCGTCGGTGGCGAACAGCAGGTGGAAGGAGCGCCGTTCACCGGCGAGCCCGGCGGTCAGGGTGGTCTCGTACGCGGCGTTGACGGCTTCCTTGATCAGCCGCACCGCGATCGGCGGCTTCGCGGCGATGCGCCGGGCCAGCTCCTGGGCGGTGGCGACGGTCTCCGCAGCCGGCACCACCCGGTTGGCGATGCCCAGTTGGTACGCGCGCTCCGCGTCGACGAGGTCGCCGGTGAGGTTGGCCTCCATGGCGACGTACTTGCCGGCCGTGCGCGGCCACCGCTGGGTGCCGCCGGCGCCGGGCAGGATGCCGAGGTTGACCTCGGGCTGGCCGAACCGCGCGCCGTCCCCGGCGATGATCATGTCGCACATCATCGCCAGCTCGCAGCCGCCGCCCAGCGCATAGCCGTTGACGGCGGCGATCAGCGGCTTGGTGAAGCGCAGCAGGGGCTGCCAGCGCGGCCCGCGCTCGATGGCGAGCTGGTCGGCGGGCGTACGGGTCACCATCTCGGCGATGTCCGCGCCGGCCGCGAAGACCTTGGGGCCGCCGGTGAGCACGACCGCCCGTACCCGGTCGTCCTCGTCCAGCGCGCCGAGCGCTCCCATCAGCTCGGCGATGCCGCCGGGGGAGAGGGCGTTACGTGCCTCGGGGCGGCTGAGGGTGACGGTGGCGACGGGCGCGTCGATCTCGACGGCGACGAACGGGGGTTGCATACGGCGGCTCCTAGCGTTCGGCGGTACGGCCGGCGGACGGGCCCGCGGCAGCGGACGGGCCCGGGACGGCGGGCGGGCCCGCATCGGCGGACGGACCCGCGGCGGCAGCCCCGGGCGCTTCCGGGGTGGCGGGCCCCGAGGCCCCCGGACCCCCGGACCCGGGCGGGCCCGGGGCCGGACCAGGACCGCCGCCCGGCGTGTAGTGGACCTCCGGCCCCTCGGCCAGGACCGTGCCCACCCGCCCCAGCCCCTCCAGCACATCCAGATGCGCCGCCGTCTCCAGCACCGCGAGCATCCGGTTGAAGGTGTCCAGCTCGCGCAGCGGCAGCTCCCGGCGCGTCCAGCGCAGCCCGCGAGCCACCTCGTACGCGGTGTGCGCGCCGCGCTCGACGAGGGCCTGCGTCGCGTCGAGCCGGCGCTCGTGGTGGGCCAGGAGCGCGTCGACCCGGGGGTGGGCCCGCTCCTGGACCGGCCCGTGCGCGGGCAGCAGCCGGGCGTCGGGCAGGCCGCGGACCAGCCGCAGCGAGGCCAGGTAGTCGCGCAGCGGATGCTCGAAGGCGACGGGCTCGAAGCCGATCGACGGCGTGATGTGCGGCAGCACATGGTCGCCGGCGAACAGCAGCCCCGCGCCCGGCTCGACGAAGACGACATGCCCGCGCGTGTGGCCGGGCGTCGGCACGGCCCGCAGCAGCCGGTCGCCCACCGCCACCTCCTGCGGGGGACGTAGCCAGTCGTCGGGCGGCTCCCACAGCTGCGAGGTGTCCACGTCGCGGAGGCCGGCCAGCACCTCGTCGGCCAGCGCGCCGGCCCCGTGCCGGCGCAGCGCGTCCGCCTGGGCCTGCAACTGCTGCCGCCCCGGCGTCGCGGCGAGGGCCAGCCCGGGCTGCTCGCCGATCCCGACGCTGATCCTCGTGCCGAACGCCCGCCGCACCTCGACCGCCAGCGTGTAGTGGTCGCGGTGCTGGTGCGTGACGAGGAAGCGGCCGACGTCGCCCAGCTCGGCGCCGAGCGCGGCCAGGCCCGCGGCGAGCCGGTCGCGGGCGCCGCGCATGGCCCAGCCCGAGTCGACGAGCACGAGGTCCGCGCCGGACCGGACGGCGTAGACGTTGACGGCCCGCAGCCGGCTCTCGTCCGGCAGCGGCATGGGTATCCGGAAGACGCCCGGGGCCACCCGGTACACCCCGGGTGTCGTCCAGGGCTGGTCCCCGTCGTCGGTGATCACGGTCACTTCATGTCCCTCACATATACGTACGGGTCCGTCACGGGCGCGGCATGCCCGCGAGGCGTTCGGCGATGATGGTGCGCTGGATCTCGGAGGTGCCGGAGTAGACGGTCGCCGAGCGCGTCTCCAGGTACAGGTCGCTCCACCACGCGGCGTCGGCGGAACCGGGCTCCGCGAGGTCGTCGCCGAGGCTCGCGATGTCACGCAGCAACTCGCTCCAGGCGAGCTTGACCAGCGACCCGCGCGAGCCGACGGCGCCACCGGCGGCGACGTCGCGGGCCGCGGCGAGGTTGGTCGCCCGCAGCAGCTGGGTGCGGGTCCACAGGGCGACGAAATCCTGCCGCGCGTCGTCGGCCACCGCCCCGCCGGCCACGAGCCGGCCGCCCGCCGCCCCGCCGGCCCCGCCACTGGCGGCCCCCGCAGCCTCGCCGGCCGCGACCCCGCCGTCGGCGGCCCAGCCACCTGCGGCCCCGCCGCCCGCAGCCTCCTCGCCCTCCGGGCCCAGCCCGGAAGCCATCCCCCCGAGCATCCCCAGCAGCCGCGTGTGATCGGTGAAGCTCTGGTCGGACCGCTCGAACTCCAGCATCGTCATCGCCGCCGCCCACCCCTGCCCCGGTGCGCCGATGACGTGGTCGGCCGGGGCGACCGCGTCCGTGAGGAACACCTCGCAGAACTCCTGCCGCCCGGTCATCTGGCGGATCGGCCGCACCCGGACGCCGGGCTGGTCCATGTCGAGGACGAGCATCGTCAGGCCCCGGTGCCGGGGCGCCGCCGGGTCGGTGCGGCACAGCAGCGCGCACCGGGTCGCGTACATCGCCCAGGTCGTCCAGACCTTCTGGCCGTTGACGACCCACCGGTCGCCGTCGAGCACCGCCGAGGTGCGCAGCCCCGCCAGGTCCGAGCCGGCGTCGGGCTCGCTGAAGCCCTGGCACCACACGTCCTCGCCGGACAGGATGCGCGGCAGGTAGCGCGCGGTGAGGTGGCCGGCGGCCAGCCGCATCATCGTCGGCCCGACCAGCGCGACCGCCGGGTGGTTGAGCAGCCGCGGCGCCCGCACCCGGGCCAGCTCCTCGTAGTAGACGTACTTCTGCGCCGCCGACGCGCCCCGCCCGCCGTACGCGACCGGCCAGTCGAGCCCCATCCAGCCGCCCTCGTACAGGCTGCGGTGCCACGCCAGCTGCCGCGCGTACATCTCGTCCTGCGACTCCTCCCGGTCGGCCCGGTCGGCCCGGTCGCCGGAAGGGGCCGGCTCGGGCAGGTGGCCGCGCAGCCACGCCCGGAACTCGCGGCGCAGCTCCTCGCTCTCCTCGTCCAGCCGTACGGTCAGGTCACGCATGCGTACGCCCCGCCGGCACCGTCGCGGCCATCAGGCGCTCGCCCCCTCGGCGGCCGGCGGCGCCGCGAACAGCGCGCCCGAGGCGACATACGCGTCGATCTCCTCGTCGCTCAGCCCGCCGACCCGGGCGAAGACCTCGTGGTTGTGCTCGCCGATCTCCGGCGCCGGGCCGAGCGGGCTCCGCGCGCTGCCGCTGAGCCGGAACGGCGGCCCGGGAACGGCGAACTCGCCGAGCACGTCGTCGTGGACCATCTCCACGGTGCCCCGCGCCCGCAGGTGCGGGTTGTCGATGACCTCGCCGATGTCCAGTACGGGCGCGGCGACCACCCCGGCGCGGCGCAGCGCCGCCACCGCGTCGTCGCGGGTCGGGAAGCCGACGAGCCACGCGTCGAGCAGGTCGAGCACGTCCTGGCGGTGGGCGATGCGGTGCTCGGTGGTGTCGTAGCGCGGGTCGGTGCCCAGCTCGGGGCGGCCGATGCAGCCGGCCAGCCGGACCCACTCGTGGTTGCTCATCGCCACGATGTACAGCTCGCGCCCGTCCGGGGTCTCGAACACGCCGGCCGGGCAGATGTAGGCGTTCTGGCCGCCCACCGGGCGGGCGTTGATCCGGCCGCCGCTGATGCTGTACGCCTCCAGGTTGCTGGAGTGCGACTGGATGTAGGCGTCCACGAGGGAGACGTCCACCAGCTGGCCGCGGCCGGTGTCGCGTACCGCGTACAGCGCGGAGAGGATGCCGGCGTACGCGCACAGGCCCATCGCGGAGTCGCCGAGCGCCACCGAGGGCATGATGGACGGGCCGGCGCCGTCCGATGAGGTGTAGGCGACCCCGGAGTAGCAGGCGCCGACCTGGTCGTAGCCGCGGACCGTGCCGAGTTCGCCGGTACGGCCGAGGGCGGACAGCTCGCAGACCACGATCCGCTCGTTGCGCGCCGCCATCGTGTCGTAGGTGAAGCCGTACTTGGCCAGCACGCCGGGCGCGAAGCCGTCGAGCAGCACATCGGCCCGCTCGACCAGCCGCCACAGCAGCTCGACGCCCTCCGGGGTGCGCAGGTCCACGCTCACGCCGTACTTGCCGCGGTTCTGCTGGACGAAGTAGCCGCTGCGCCCGCCGGTGCGCCACAGCTGCTGGCGGGAGACGTCCCCGGTGGGCCGCTCGACCTTGATGACGGTGGCGCCCATCTCGGCGAGCAGCCGGGCGGCCAGCGGGCCGGCGAAGACCTGGGACAGTTCGAGAACAACGATGCCTTCAAGCACGATGGCGCTCCTATGCGGCGCCGGCGACGCCGGCTGGGTCGGAAAGGTCTCGGGGCCCGCTGCTTCCGCCGGTCCCGCTCGTCCCGCCGGGCCCCCTGTTCCCGCCGGGCCCCGGGGTGCCCCCGGTCCTGGCGCCGGCGCACTGCCGCCGCCCGGTCGCGGCGGCCCGCTCCACCGCGTCGAGCCGGCGGTGCAGCGCGACGGCCGTGCCGAAGTCCGGCTCGAAGCGGGTGCCGCCGCGGATCGCGACCGCGAGCCGGCGCAGGGCCTGCGCGACGTTGAGGACCGGCTGCGCGCGCAGCGGCTCGGGCACCCGGTAGTGCCGCGGGTCGGTCCTGACGGCCCGCCAGCGGGTCGAGCCGGCCGGGCAGAACCGCGCGGACAGGTCCTCGATCTGCAGGCCGCGCACACCGGTGGAGCGCAGGACGAGGTCGCCTCGGGTGCCGTGGAAGCGCGCGGCGAAGTGCGTGCCGTTCGGCCGCGCCCCGCTGTGGGCGTGGACGCTCACCACGCAGCCGTCCCCGGTCGTGGCGGACACCACGACCTGGTCGGGCGCGGTGACGGCCAGCTCCTCGCCGGTCTCGGTCACCGTCGCGGCCGGCTGCCGTACCGCCACGCGCGCGTCGAAGCAGTCCAGCGGGCCCAGCAGCCAGCCGAGCGTGTCGAGGGTGTGGCCGGTGTTGATCGTGAGGGTGTGCGCGGCGTTGGCCCGGTCGGCGGTGTAGCGGCGGGCGAGGTCGCGGTGCGGGCCGCCGGAGCCGGTGGGGGAGTAGGCGGTGCAGCTCAGGACGGTGCCGAGCAGGCCGTCGGCGAGGGCCGCGCGCAGCGTGGCCAGCAGCGGTGAGCTGCGGGCCTGGAGGCCCACGGCGTGCCGGACGCCGCGCTCGCCGGCGAGCGCGGCCAGCCGCTCCGCCTCGGCGGTGGTCAGGCCCAGCGGCCACTCGCAGTACACGTGCTTGCCGGCCCGCAGCGCCCGCTCCACGACCTCCGCGTGGGCGGGCACCTTCACGCAGACGACCACCAGGTCCACCGCCGGGTCCGCGGCCAGCGCCGCCGGGTCGGTGTACGCGGCGGCGGCCCCGAACACCTCGGCGGCCCGCCGGGCGGTCTCCGGACGGGTCGTCGCGACCGCCGCCAGCCGGTACTCCGCCAGCCCGGCGACCGCCGGGAGGTGGGCGTCCAGCGCCCACCCCCGGTCGGGGCTCGCGCCGACGACACCGACCCCCAGTGGCGGCACCGGAGCGCCCGCGCCCGGACCCGCCCCCGGTGACGGCCCGGCGTCGCCGCCGGTCACAGCCAGTCCCTGATGGTGGCCGTGCCGACCGACAGCAGGTCCCCGGACGTCGAGGCGACCGCGCTGCGCAGCGTCAGCACCCCGTCCGCGACCGACTCCACGACGGTCGCGGCGCGCACCTCCACGCCCACCGGGATGGTCGCGATGAACGACGAGCGCATCGCGCCCTTGCGGTAGAAGTCGATGCCGAACAGGTCCCGGTAGAGCTCGCTCTCCAGCTCGGTGAGCATCAGCGCCTGCCCGACGGTGCCGCGCAGCCCGCCCTGCCGGGCCAGCAGGTTGTCGGTGTGCGCGCCGGAGCCGGGCCCGGAGTAGAGGTTGAGCCGGGCCTGGTCGAGCAGCCGGGTGCGTCCCTCCACGATCGCGCCGGGGTGCGGGAACGTCTCGCGGGCCCGGCCGCCGCTGGCCTGCAGCCAGTCGCTCAGCCGGGCGCGGCGGTCCTCCCGGCTCTGCGGGTACTGGTTCTGCGGGAATTTGTAGGCGCGGGTGTAGAGCGAGTCCAGCAGGACGTTGTCCGGCTCGTCGATCGGGTGGCAGTAGCAGCGGGTGGTGAAGTATTCGATGCCGCGCTTCTCGAAGACGTTGACGACCTCGCCGGCCAGCCGGTACGCGCCACCGGGGGTGACCGGCCCGTTGAAGGTGAACTCCTGCTTGGCGTGCAGGCCGAAGCGGGCGCTGATGCCGACCAGCCGGGCGCCGATGTCCCGGTCGAACATCGTCAGCGGCGACACGTCGATGCCGTGCCGGGCCCGGGTGCTCGCGCGGAACGCCCAGAAGGTCTCGTCGCCGGTGGCGTTGACGTAGTCGCGGACGAACTCCTCGTCGGCGACGATGTCGACCGGCTGGAGCTTGTCGCCGATCGTCGGGTTGTTCTGCACCCCGGCGTACACGACGCCTTCGTCGTTGCCGGGTACCTGGCTGAGTGTCATCGGGTTACGTCCAATCCGGTGCTGCCGGGGGTCGGGATACGGTCAAGGGGGTCGGTGCGGGCGGGCGGGGCGAGGACCTGGACGATCCGGGCGCAGTTGGCGACGACCTGCTCGCGGCCGAGCGTCTCGCCGACCGTCTGGAACACCAGCTCGTCGGCGCCGGCCTCGGCGAACCGCCGCTCGTACGCGCCGACGCGGGCCCGTACGTCCTCGGGGGTGCCGGCCAGCGCGAAGGCGTCGACCATCGCTTCCGGCACCAGCCGCGCCAGCGACTGCCAGTCGGCGCCCTCGTCGAGGAAGCCGGCGCGGATCGCCTCGCCGGCCCGCTCCCAGGGGGTGCCCGCGACGATGGTGCGGTAGCTGGGGGTGGAGAAGTAGAAGGCCAGGCTGATCCGGGCCCGCCGCCGGGCGGTCTCGGCGTCGTCGTCGACCGAGGTGATCAGCCATACGGCCAGCGAGCCGTCCGGGCGCTCCGCGTGCTGCCGGCCGAGCCGGATCGCGGGGGCGGCCACCTCGTGCAGGTAGTGCTCGGACGCGGCCAGCGGGTGCAGCGCCACCCCGTCGCACGCCTGCGCGGCGTGCCGCAGCATGATCCGGTTGAGCCCGGCCCCGTAGACGGGCAGGCCGGCGAGCGCTTCGGCCGGGTGGCCGGGGCGGAAGGCGGGGATGCGCAGGGTGTAGTGGTCGCCGGCGTAGTCCAGGCCGCCGGCGCCGGCCGACCAGGTGGCGCGCATCAGCCGGACGTAGTCGGCGAGCCGCGGCGCCGGGTGGTCGAACTCGGCGGCGTACCACCGGGTCCGCATGCCGCGGGTGCCGGCGCCGATGCCCAGGGTGAAGCGCCCGCCGGTGGCCATGTAGGCGTCGGCGGCGGTCGCCGCCATGGCCAGCGGCGCCCGGGAGAAGGCGTAGGCGATACCGGTGCCCACGCCGATGGTCGAGGTGGCGCCGGCCAGCAGCAGCGACCGCAGGACGGCGTCCCGGCCGGTGTACTCGGTGGTCCACAGCCGGTGGAAGCCGGCTTCCTCCGCCGCCCGGGCGACCGGGACCAGCTCGGTGAAGGCGTCGGTGCCGAAGACGATCGATCTACGCATGGCGCCCGCCCCGCCCCGCCGAAGCGCCGGCCGCCGCGCCGGTCGCCGAGTCCGCCACCGCGCCGGGCGCCGTGCCGGTTGCCGCCATCCCGGTCGCCGTCCCGCCGTCAGCCACGGTCGGGGTCCCAGTCGCCGGCGCTGTACTTGGCGATCGCGCCCTTGAGCCCGTGCTCGGTGATCAGCGCGCTCAGCGCCCGTACCGGCCGGGAGGCGTGCAGCATCGCGTCGGACTCGGCGCCCATCAGCACGGTGTTGCGGAAGCCCATCGCGTCCCACACCCGGTTGATCGCCATCTTCTTCACCCGCAGGATGGGCGAGGGGATGGTGGCGATCTTCTCGGCGAGGGCGCGGACGTCGTCCATCAGGTCGTCGGCCGGCACCGCGTAGTTGGCCCACCCCCACAGCTCCGCGGTCCTGCCGTCGATCCGGCTGGACGGCACGAACGACATCTGCTTGGCGCGCTTGGGCCCGACGAACGGCGTCCACAGCGGGGTGATGTAGCCGCCGCCCATCGGCAGCGAGGGCAGGCCGATCTTGGCGTCCTCGGCGACGACGGTGATGTCGGTGAACATGCACAACTGGGTCGCGCCGGCCAGGCAGTAGCCGTGCACGGCGGCGATCACCGGCTTGGGGTGGTCCCATATCTCCAGGAACCGCTTGAGGTTGCCCTCCAGCCGGTCGTGGTCCTCGGTGATGTCGCGCTCGGCGGCGCCGGTCATCTCCTCGGAGTCGTTCTCGATGTCGTATCCGCTGGAGAAGGCCCGGCCGGCCCCGCGGATGCCCAGGACCGGTCCGCCGCTGTCGCGCAACTCGGCGAGCGCGGCGCCGAGTTCGCCGAGCAGCTGGTCGTTCATCGCGTTCAGCCGGTGCGGGCGGTTCAGGGTGATCCAGGACAGGGGTCCCTCGTGTTCGATCAGCAGCGTCTGGTAGCTCATGTCATCCCTTCGGCGTGGTGCGGGTGCGGGTGCGGGTGCGCGGCAGTCGGGCGATCCGCTCGCCGACGACGGTGCGCTGGATCTCCGACGACCCGGAGAAGATCGAGGTGGCGCGGGCGTCCAGGTAGCGGCGGCTCCAGGCGTCCGCGGCGAGCAGGCCGGGCCCGCAGGCGTCCTCCACGACGGCCGCGAGCTCCTGGTAGGCCCGGGTCCAGTGCAGCCTGATCAGCGAGCCCTCGTCGCCGACCGGCTCACCGGCCCGCAGCCGCCGGGCGGTGCGCAGGTTGACGGCGCGGAAGAGCTGGCACCGCGTCCAGACCGCGACCGCGCCCCGGTGCAGCCGGCTCAGCGCCGCGTCGTCGATCTCGCCGCGCCGGTGCCGGGCGCCGGCGGCGGCCAGGGCGGTGCGCAGCAGCTCCAGCAGGTCGGTGTGGTCGGCGAAGCTCTGGTCGGCGCGTTCGAGTTCCATCAGGCCCATGGCGACGGCCCATCCGCCGCCCCGCTCGCCGATGAGCGCGTCGGCGGGCACCCGTACCGCGTCGAAGTCCACGGTGTCCCAGGTGTGCCGGCCGTCGGCCGAGCGCAGCGGGCGGACGGTGACCGCCGGGTCGTTGAGGGCGACGGCCAGGAAGGACAGGCCCCGGTGCCGGGGCGCCTGCTCGGTGCGGACCAGCACCGCGCAGTGCGTGGCGGGTTCGGCCCAGCGGACCCATGTCTTACGGCCGCTGAGCACCCAGCCGCCGTCCTCCAGCCGGGCCTCGGCGCGCAGCCCGGCCAGGTCGGAGCCGGCGTCCGGCTCGGTCAGGCCGAGGCACCACAGCTCCTCGCCGGACAGGATCCGCGGCAGGTGGCGGGCCTGCTGCTCCGGTGTGCCGTGCCGCATCAGGACCGGCCCGACCAGCGCGATCCCGGCGGTGGTCAGCAGCCGCGGCACCCCGGCACGCGTCAGCTCCTCGTGGTAGAGGTAGCGGTCCAGCGCGTCGGCGGCGCGCCCGCCGAACCGCTCCGGCCAGCCGACGGCCGACCAGCCCCCGGCGGACAGCCGCGCGTGCCACTCCCGCCGGTGGGCGAGCATTGTCTGCTCGTCTGAATCGTTGTCGTCATCGGCAGGGCGCGGCGGGGCGTTGCGGGCGAGCCACCCACGCAGCTCCGTACGCAGCAGCTCGTGCCGCGGTTCCAGTACGACGTCCAGGTCACGCATCGGCGGCCTCCCCGCTCACCGCACCGCGATCGCGTTGGCCGGAGAGCCGATCGCGCCGCGCACGTGCAGGGGTACGGAGACGAACAGGAAGTCCCACCGCCCTTCGGCGGCGCACGCCTCGGCGAGCTGCTCGAAGCGGAAGAACTCGCCGATGGCCATGCCCAGCGACGGGATCAGCCGGCGGTGCAGATAGCCGATCGAGGCGTCTCCCGGCGACACCTCGAACGACGGGTTGTCGCAGGTGACGGCGGCGACCTGGTGGTCCCACAGGAACCTGGCCGTCGACTCGCGGGCCGACAGCCCCGGGAAGGCCATGGTCTTGTTGACCTCGACCCGCTCGTCGTGCGTCAGCGGCTCGTAGTAGGCGGGCCAGCCGAGCCGTACGCACAGCACGTCCCCCGGGCGCAGCTCCACGCCTTGGGCCGCAGCCGCCGCGGCGATCTCGTCGGCCTCGATGGAACGGCCCTCGGTGTGCACCAGCGGGGTGCCGAGCTGCTGCTGGTGGCGGGCGACGTCGACGAGAACGCCGCGGCCCACGATGCCGTGCTGCACCCAGTGCTCGATGCCCAGCCGGCCCGGGCCCGGGGCCATCTCGCCGGTGAAGCCGGTGTAGAAGCCGAACTCGCGGGCCCGCACGTGGCGCAGGCCGTCCCACTGGGTGGAGCCCTGGAGGTAGAAGCCGTCCAGGTAGTCGTCCAGCTCGTTGCGGGCGGGCGGGTAGATGGTGTGGGCGTACGGGCGCCGGCCGTACATCGGCGGGTCGGGCTCGTCCACGGGCCACGTCAGGTCGAGGACCTGCCCGGTGCGGACCAGCGAGGCGGCCTGCACCACCCGCTCGGGGGTGAGGTGGTTGATCGTCCCGACGTTGTCGTCGCGGCCGAAGACGTCCCAGGAGTGACGCAGGCCGAGGGTGTCGATCATCGGGAGCTCGTCGAACGGCGGTATACGGGGATTCATCGACTCTCCTGCGCGCTGCGCGGGCGGTTGCGGCGGGCCCGGGAGCGCCTGGGCTGGGAGGCTGCCGCCTGCAGCCGGCGGGTGAGCAGCATGACCAGCGAGACGATCACGCCCGAGGCGACGGCGATGATCGATCCGAGGGCGGCCAGCTGCGAGTAGGTGCCGTTGTCGAAGATGCTGAGGATCACCGATCCGACGACGGGGGTGTCGGGGCCGGCGAGGATCGACGAGGCGTTGAGGTCGCCGACGATGACGACGAAGAGCATCGCCCAGGCCGCGGCGAGGCCGCCGGCCATCAGCGGCAGGTGGATGCGCACCATGGTCCGCAGGCTGGACGCGCCCGAGATCGCCGACGCCTCCGTCAGCGGCTGCCCGATCTGGTCCACGGCCGTGTCGGCGGCGACCCACGCCTGCGGCAGGTTCATCACGACGTAGACGAGGATGAGGATGCGCAGGGTGTTGGCCCAGTAGAAGGGCGCGCCGCCCAGCGCGATCAGGAACGCCACGGCGAGCACGATGTGCGAGATCGCCCCGGGCGCGCGGGCGACCATGTCGATGCCGCGCACCGCCCGCCCGCCGCGCAGCCGCGCGAACGACACCAGCACGGCGGCGATGAGCACCCCGGCGGTGGCGCCGACCGCGCCCAGCTCCGCGCTGTCGGTCAGCGCCCGGCGGAAGCCGTCGTCGGCGAAGTAGGTACGGAAGTTGGCCAGCGTCATCGCGGAGAAGTCCGGGTGGGCCGTCCAGTAGGGCAGGAAGGCCACGATCAGCAGCGCCACGAGCGGCAGCAGCGAGGCGACCGCCAGGTAGCCCAGCATGACCACCCGCACCACCCAGCGCAGCGGGCCCAGCCGGACCAGCGAGGGCGTCTGGCCGCGCCCGCCGATCGTGCTGTGGCTCTGCCGCCTGGTCAGCCGCCGCTCCAGCAGCCACGCCGCGGCCATGACCACCAGCACCAGCACGCCGACGAAGACCGCGGAGCCCGTCTTGGGCGGGAAGCTCTGGAACAGCCGGACCAGGTAGGTGGACAGCACGTCGATACGGGCCGAGACGCCGATCGTCCGCGGGACGGAATACTGCGCCACCCCCATGAGCAGCACCAGGAAGCAGGAGGCGCCGATCGCCGGGCGGATCGCCGGCAGCGAGACGGTGCGCAGCGTCCGCCAGACCGGGGCGCCGCTGACCCGGGCGGCCTCCTCCAGCGACGGGTCGAGGTTGCGCAGCGCCGCCGAGACCATGATGTGCACCAGCGGCACCAGCACGATGGTGTACAGGAAGATCATCCCGTACCAGGAGTCGACGTCGAAGGGGCCGCTCGCGAGGTGGATGCCCACATGCCGCAGCACGCTGCGCAGGAAGACGTTGAGCACCCCGGAGTGGGAGTCGGCCAGGAAGATCCAGCCGACGCTCAGCGCGATCTGCGGCAGCACCAGCGGGGCCAGCGGCAGCATCGTGGAGACCGCGCCCATCTTGGCGTCGGTGCGCTCGTTGACCCAGGCGAAGAAGGAGCCGATCGCCACGGCGAACACACCGGGCACCACCACCAGGATCGCGGTGTTGCGGGCGGCCTCGTAGAAGGCGTCGTCGCCGAGCACGTCGCGGATCGCGGCGGTGTCCAGCTCCCGCACGAGCATCGAGCCGAGCGGGAAGACCAGCAGCGCGAGCAGCACCAGGGTCAGCGCCGCGCAGCACACGGCGAAGATCCGGCCGCTCCAGGTGGCGCGGGCCAGTGCGGTACGGGTGCGCCGGGTGCCGGACCGGTCCTGGTCCGCGCCGGCTCCGGGGGTCGTCGTGGTCGCCGTCATCGCGCCGACCGGACCATGACGTGCTCGGGCGCGACGCTCACCACGACGGCCGTGCCCGGCCGCAGCGAGTGGTCGGCGCTGAGCACCGACAGCTCCACGTCGCCGATCCTGACCAGGTACTGCATCCACGAGCCGCGGAAGAGGCTGAAGGCGACGGTGCCGGGCCAGCTGTTCGCGGCGCCCTCCGGCGGCGCCTGCCCGGCGGCCAGCCGGACGTGCTCGGGCCGGATGAGGGCGGTGAGCTCACCGTCGGCCGAGCCGGAGGCCGCGCCGGTGGTGGTGTCGGTGGCCGGGTCCGCGGCGTCGGTGGCGGGCTGCTCGGCGGCCACGAGCCGGCCCAGGTCGCTGGTCAGCAGCACCGACGAGCCCTCGTACGCCGCCGCGCTCACGCCGACCCGGTTGACCATGCCGACGAACTCGGCCACGTACGTCGTACGCGGCGCCCGGTAGACCTCGGCGGGTGTGCCGATCTGCTCGATACGGCCGCCCTTCAGGACCACGAGCCGGTCGCAGACCTCCATCGCGTCCTCCTGGTCGTGGGTGACGTAGAGGCCGGAGAAGCCGAGCTTGGTGTGGATCTGCACCAGCTCCAGGCGCAGTTCCTCCCGCACCCGGGCGTCCACGTTGGACAGCGGCTCGTCGAACAGGACGACGGAGGGCTCGGCGACGAGGCTGCGGGCGAGCGCCACGCGCTGCTGCTGGCCGCCGCTGAGCCGGTTGGGCGGCTCGTTCTCCAGCCCCGCCAAGCCCACGGTGGCCAGGATCGCGCTGACCCGGGCGGCGGTCTGCCGGCCGGAGACGCCACGGCAGCGCAAGGGGTAGCCGACGTTCTGCGCCACCGTCATGTGCGGCCACAGCGCGTAGCTCTGGAACATCATGCCGATCTCGCGGCGCTCGGGCGGGGTGAACTTGCGCCGGGCGGAGTCGAAGACGGCCTTGCCGTCGATGTGGATCTCGCCCTCGTCGGGCCGCTCCAGGCCGGCCAGGCAGCGCAGCAGCGTGGTCTTGCCGCAACCGCTGGGCCCGACGACGGCCACCAGCTCGCCCGGGGCCACCGACAGGGAGACCTCGTCGATCGCCACCGTGGTGGAGCCGGAGACGCGCTGGAAACGCTTGCTGATGCGGCGCATGTCGATCGCGGGGCGGGTGGCCCGGCTGCCGCGTGGGTCGTCCACGGAGCCGGTGCCACCGTCCGGCGGCGGATGATTCGCCTGGGTCTTCGGTCCGCCAAGGCTCATTGCCCGCCCCTTCTTCGAGTGCTTGAGGTGCTTGAGGTGCTTCGAGTGCGCGAGGTGCTTCGGGTGCCCGAAGTGCTACGGGTGCGTGAAGCGCTACGGGTTCTTGGGGAGCTCACGGTCCGGCGGGGTCACTTCTGGCCGATGGCGGTGAGCAGGGCGTTGCGCTCGGACTCGTCGGTGACGTTGAAGGGGTTGAGCTGCCAGCCCTTCTCCGGCGGCAGGCACCCCTCGATCTGCTGGTCCGGCGACTTGCCGTCGATGTTGTAGAAGCTGAGCGTGCCTTCGACCTTGGCGCACATGTCCTTCTGGCCCTCGACGGACATCAGGTAGTCCACGAACAGCAGCGAGGCGTACGGGTGCGGGGCCTTGGCGAAGACGGCGGCGAAGATCGGCACCCCGCTGCCCGGCATGACCTGGTAGGCGATCGGCGCCTTCTCCTTGCGCAGCGTCACCGAGTGCACGATGCGGCCGGGGAAGTCGGCGTAGGCGCTGCCGGCGGCGATGTCCTGGGCCGCCGCGGTGCCGCTGGCGGCGATCTTGAGCCCCTGGGCCTTGAGCTTCTGCAGGTAGGAGATGCCGTACTGCTGCTTCATGATCTCGGCCCACTGCATGTAGGAGCCGGACGAGGTCAGGTCGGTCAGCTGGAGGTGGCCCTTCCAGAACGGGTCGAGCAGGTCCTGCCAGCTGGTGGGCACCTTGTCCTTGGGCACCAGCGTGGTGTTGTACTGGATGACGGTCGGGTTCTCGCGCAGGTAGACGTAGCTGTTCTGCTGCCGGGCCGCCGCCGGGTAGTCGTCCCAGCCGGGCACGTTCGACGCCGACAGCGGCAGGAAGTAGTCCTTGTTCTGGGCCAGGAACGGCTCGGTCGAGCCAGCCTGGTAGACGTCGGCGTTGTGGACGCCCGACTTGTACTCGCTGGCGATACGGGCGTCGAGCGGGTCGGTCAGGGCGCGGACGATCTTGACGTCGATGCCGTACTTGCTCTTGAACTCGGCGGCCTCGATGTTCAGGGTGTCCTGCGCGTCGCCGGAGTAGAGGGTCAGCGTGCCCTCCTTCTTCGCCGCCGCGACCAGGGAGTCCAGGCTCCCGCCGATCGTGCCGGCGACGTCCTTGGGCTTGTCGGCGTCCGACTTGGGGGCGGTACCGCAGGCCGCGACGCCGGTCACCGCGGCCACGCAGAGGACGGCGAGGACCGTACGGGTGAGGTTTCTGGTTCTGCGGGGTCGTGATGCCATCGCCAACCTCCATGGGATAGGTGGATGCCCGGCAGCGTTCCGCGTGCGGCGAGAGGTGTCCGGGAGGGCTCTGAGGGAGCAGATTCGAGACACTGCATCGATCGGAAGCTTCCGAATGTCATTCGGTATCCTCGAATGCACGTCATGTAACTCGCGCGAAACCGGCGTTGTCAACCCCTCGAACACGTCCGGATCCGCGCCGTCCCCACCGGGCGTGGCCCCTGTTACGGCCGGGGTTCGCCCGGGCGGATCGCCGCTATTGTGGGAGGCCGCTCAGGTGCAAGGGTTCTCTGCAGTCGGGGTCCGTGCACCGGATCCCCGGTTCGACCACCACCGCGCGATCAGTGAACGACTCCCGGCAAGGCCCAGCGGATGGAGGTCAGGACCGATGGCCGATCATCGGCTCGATGCGCGATTCGTCATGAGATGGATCGATATCCTGGACAGGCTCGTCGTCGAGGCGGAGCCGCAGTTGACCGAGTTCGACGCCGCGATAGGCGACGCCGACCACGGTGCGAACATGACGCGCGCGACCTGCGCGTGCAAGGCCGTGCTCGGCGACGTACCGCCGCTGACCACCGCGGCGGCCTTCAGCGAGGTCGGCGAGGCGCTGGCCCAGTACATCGGCGGCGCGAGCGGTCCGCTCTACGGCGCCATCTTCCTGGCCCTGGGCGACTCGGTCCCCGCGACCACCGACATCGGCGCCGGCGACCTGGTCGCCGGCATGCGCGAGGCGCTGATCAGCCTGCACAACCTGGGCGCGGCCGTGGTCGGCGACAAGACGATGGTCGACGCCATCGCGCCCGCCGTGGCCGAGCTGGAGCAACTGGTCTCGGTCGGCGCCCCGTTCCCCGAGGCGGTGGCGGCGGCGGCCGAGGCCGCCGCGCGCGGGGCCCGCTCGACGATCCCGCTGCGGGCGCGCAAAGGCCGTGCCGCCTACCTCGGGCCCCGCAGCGAGGGGCACCAGGACCCGGGTGCCACCTCCTCGGCGCTGCTGTTCGAAGCGCTCAGGCTCGCCGTCGGTCCATGAGCGTCGTGACGCAGTTCGCTAGGGAAGGGCAATGATGATCCAGTCGGTCAGCCGCGCGGTGCGGATCCTCTTCGAGCTCCAGGGGGCCCGGCGGTTGCCCCTGTCCGAGCTCGCGCACCGGGTCATGCTGCCCAGCTCCACGGTGCACGGCCTGGTCCGTACGCTCGCCATGGACGGCATGATCGAACAGGACTCGTCCGGGCAGTACATGCTCGGCCCCCGGGTCCTGGGGCTGGGCAACGCCTTCCTGGACAGCAACGAGTTCCGGCTGCGCAGCCTCAGCGCGGCCGAGGCGCTGTCCGAGCGCACCGGGCACGCGGTGCGGGTCGCGGTCCTGCTCGGCTCCGACGTGGTCGTGGTGCACCACGTCCTGCGCCCCGACGGCAGCCGGCAGATGCGCGAGCTGGGCATCGCGATCCCCGCGCACGCCACCGCGCTCGGCAAGGTGCTGCTCGCCTTCCAGCCCAACCTCGACGTGCTGCTGCCCGAGGACGTCCCGCTGCGCCGGCTCACCGGCCGGACCGTGGCCGTCCGCGAGGTGCTGCGGGCCTCGCTGGAGCAGGTGCGCCAGGACGGCATGGCGTACGAGCTCGACGAGGTCGTGCTCGGCGAGTCCGAGGTCGCCGCCGCGATCTTCGACGCGCGGGGCACCGCGGTCGGCGCGGTCAGCGTCGTGCTGCCGACCCCGGAGGAGGCGCACGGCAGCGCCGACCCGGGTCCGGCGATCTTCGGCGTCACCGTGATGAGCGCGGTACGCGAGGCGGCGATCGGGATCTCGCGCAGCATGGGGGCGCTGTCCTGGCCGATGGACCAGTCCGGCGCCCGGCACCCCCGCCCCGCCCAGCGGCAGCGCAGGACCCCCGGCCGGGCGATGGACGGCAGCGCGCCGTAACGGCGGCGAGCGAGGCGGCGCGTAGGCGCCGAGCAAGGCGACCGGCAAGGCGACCGGCAAGGCGACGGGCGCGGGCGACCGCACGCGCGGCACGACGACAGGCACGGTCCTCACGGGCAGGTGACGGGGTGTGGAGCCCCATGACCCCCGGGGGCCGTGCCTGTTCGGCGTCCAGGGCCCGCCCGGCCTGACGGACCGGATTTCGCCGTCACACCCCTTTACAACCGGCCTGTCGTGGACTTAAGTGTGCTCCATTCGATTATGCCGAATGCGGTCCGAGAGTGCCGGACCGCCCCCGGATCTCATGGGCGTGTACGTGGCCGGTCTCCACCCCGGCCCGGCACCGGCAGTGCGACCCGACGTCTCGGCGGACGCAGCGGGAGGACACGTGCGATGAAGAAGCTCATCAACAGCCCCGAGACCGTCGTCGCCGACAGCCTGCGCGGACTGGCCATCGCCCACCGGGAACTGTCGGTCGACGTCGGCAAGCGGGTCGTCGTCCGCGGTGACGCGCCCGTGCCCGGAAAGGTCGGGATCCTGTCGGGCGGCGGCTCCGGCCATGAACCGCTGCACGTCGGCTACGTGGGGCGCGGCATGCTCGACGCGGCCTGCCCCGGCGAGATCTTCACCTCGCCCTCACCGCAGCAGATCCTCGAAGCGACCCGGCGCGTCGACGGTGGCCGCGGCGTCCTGCACATCGTCAAGAACTACACGGGCGACGTGATGAACTTCGAGATGGCCGGCGACCTCGCCCGCGCCCGGGGCATCGAGGTGCGGGCCGTCACCGTCGGGGACGACGTCGCCAACGACGGCCTGACCACCGCGGGCCGCCGCGGCGTCGGGGCCACCGTCCTGGTCGAGAAGATCTGCGGGGCCGCGGCCGAACGGCGCTGGCCGCTGGCCCGGGTCGCCGACCTCGGCAACCGCGTCATCGCCAACGCCCGCAGCATGGGCATCGCCCTCACGTCCTGCACCGTGCCGTCCGCCCGCCGGCCGACCTTCACCCTCGGCGAGGACGAGATGGAGGTCGGCATCGGGATGCACGGCGAGACCGGCCGGTTCCGGCACAAGCTCGTACCGGCCAGGGAAGTCGCCGCGATCCTGCTCGACCGGGTGCTCGCCGACATGCCGCTGGAGCCCGGCGAGCAGGTGCTCGCCTTCGTCAACGGCATGGGCGCGACCCCGCTGATGGAGCTCTACATCGTCCTCGACGAGGTCGCCCGGCTGCTGGACGCACGCGGACTGACCCTTCAACGGACCCTGACCGGCACGTACATGGCCGCACTCGACATGGCCGGCTGCTCGCTGACCGTGCTGCGGCTCGACGAGGAGATGACGAGTCTGTGGGACGCACCGGTGGCCACCCCGGCTCTCACCTGGGGGACGGTGTGACGGGCCGCCAGGGCGAGCAGCTCGTCCCGGTCCCGCGCCTGGTCGGCTGGTTCGCCGGCTTCACCCGCGACGTCGCCCTGCACGCCGACGAACTCAGCGCGCTGGACGGCGCGATCGGCGACGCCGACCACGGCACCAACCTCAACCGGGGCTGCCGGGAGGCGCTGCGCACGCTCCACGCGGAACCGCCGCGCACCGTCGGCGACTTCGGCCGCACCGTCGGCATGCAGCTGCTCGCGCACGTGGGCGGCGCCAGCGGGGTGCTCTACGGCAGCTTCTTCCTGGACTTCGGGGCGAGCGCGCCCGGCGCGCAGGGCCTGACCCCGCGCGGGTTCGCCGCCGCGTGGCACGCCGGGGTCGCCGCCGTCGTGGCCAGGGGCCGGGCCGAGGTGGGCGACAAGACCATGCTCGACGTCCTCGCCCCCGTACGCGACGCCCTCGACACCGCCGCCTGGCACACGGTGGACCTGGGCGGCATGCTCAAGGCCGCGCTGGACGCCGCCGAGCAGGGGCTGGAGGCGACGGTGCCGCTGGTCGCGCGCAAGGGTCGGGCCAGCTACATCGGCCCGCGCAGCGCCGGGCACCAGGACCCCGGGGCGCGGTCGAGCTGGCTGCTGGTCCGGGCCGCGACCACGACGCTGGCGGGCTAGCCGGCCATGAGCGTCGCAATCGTCGTGGTCTCGCACAGCGCCCGGCTCGCCGAAGGCGCCGCGGAACTGGCCCGGGCCGTGTCCACCACGGCCGTCCGGCTCGCCGTCGCGGCCGGCATCGACGACCCCCGGCACCCGCTGGGCTGCGACCCGCTGCGGGTACGGGCGGCGATCGAGGAGGTCGACGGCGCCGACGGGGTCCTGGTGCTGATGGACCTCGGCAGCGCGCTGCTGTCCGCGGAGTTCGCGCTGGGCCTGCTGGCGCCCGAGGCCCGCGGGCGGGTGCTGCTGTGCGACGCCCCCTTCGTGGAGGGCCTGGTCGCCGCCGCGGTGGCGTCCATGTCCGGCGCCGGCCTCACCGAGGTCGCCGGGCACGCCCGTGCCGCGCTCCAGCCCAAGCGCGAGCACCTCGCCGGGCGCGGCCACGCCCCGGGCGCCGACGCGCACGCCGCCCTCGCCTTTGACGAGGCGGCACCGCCGGCCGCGGTCGTGACCTTCACCGTCCGCACGCCGCAGGGCCTGCACGCCCGCCCGGCCGCCGCGATCGTCCGCGCCGCGGGCCGCCGGCGGGCCACGGCGGTGCTCCGCAACCTCACCTCCGGCACCGGCCCGGTCCCCGCGACCAGCCTCAACGGCCTCCTCACCCTGGGCGTCCGCCAGGGCCACCAGGTCCAGGTCGCCGCCACCGGCCCCGAAGCCCCCGCCCTCACCGCCGACCTCCGCGCCCTGGCCGCCCGCGACTTCACCCAGCCCGAGGGCGCTCCGCGCGACGCCGCGGACGAAGACGGCCTGCCCGGCGCCGGGGACGAAGACGGCCGGCCCGCCGCCGGCGCCACCGGCACCCGGCGTGGCGTCACGGCCGAGGGCGTCCTGCCCGACACCGCGGACGCCGGCACCCGGCGCGACACCGACGGCAACCGCGCCCGGCCCGGCGCCGGCGCAGCCCGCGCCCGACGCGACGTCGAGGCCGACCGTGCCCGGCCCCGCGCCGCGGCCGGCGCCGCCGCGTACACGCAAGACGGCGTGCGCATCCGGGTCGTGGCGGATGTCGGGCGGGTCGGCGACGTGGCGGACGCGGAGGCGGCCGGGGCGGACGGGATCGGGGTGGTGCGGGCGGAGTCGCTCTTCGGCGGGGACCCCGTGCTGCCCGGCGAGGACGAGCAGGCCGCCCTCTACGCCCGGATCTGCTCCGCGCTGCCCGGCCGGCCCGTGGTGCTGCGCACCCTCGACGCCGGCGGGGACACCGCGCCCGCCCCGCCCGGGCTGCGCGGCATCCGGCTCACGCTGCGGCAACCGGAGTTGATGGTGCCCCAGTTGCGCGCGGCGCTGCGGACCGCCGCGGCGGGGCATCCGCTGCGGCTCCTGCTGCCCATGGTCACCGTCGCCGACGAGATCCACCGCACCCGGGAGCTGCTGCGCCAGGCCCGCGCCGACCTCGCGGCCGAGGGACTGCACCCGCCCGGGCACCTCCCGCTCGGCATCACGGTCGACACGCCCGCCGCGGCCCTGAAGGCCGGCACCCTGCTCGGCGCAGCCGACTTCGTGGCCATCGGCACCGACGACCTCACCCGCTACACCCTCGCCGCCGAGCGCGGCGACGCCGACGTCGCCCACCTGCTGCGGGAATGGGACCCGGCGGTGCTGCGGCTGATCGCCTCGGTCGCCGCCGCGGCCGGCGAGAGCGGCGAGAGCGGCGTGCCCGTGGCCGTCCTCGGCGCCGCCGCCCGCGACCCGCGCATGCTGCCGCTGCTGCTGGGCCTCGGCGTACGCGAACTCGCCGTCCCCGCGGTTGACATCGCCGCGGTCAAGGAGCAGGTGCGCCGCCTCGACACCGGCCGGCTCGCGCCCGCCGCCGCCCGGGCCCTGCGCGCGGGCAGCGCGGAAGAGGTGCTGCGCATGGTGGACCGCATGGACCCGGGCCTCGCGCCCCAGAACGGAGAGACGTAACCCATGAGCTTCGACGTCGTCGTCATCGGTGCCGGATCGGCGGGAGCCGTCCTGGCCGCACGCCTGTCGCAGCTGCCGGGACTGCGCGTGGCGCTGATCGAGGCGGGCCCCGACTACCCCGACCCGGACACGCTGCCCGGCGAACTGCGCTACGGCAACGCCACCGCCGCCTACGTCACGACCCACGGCCACATGTGGGGCTACCAGGCCCGCGCCGCCCAAGGGCAGCCGCTGCGCCCGCTGCCCCGCGGCAAGGTCGTCGGCGGCACCAGCGCCATCAACGGCCAGGTCTTCCTGCGCGGCCTGCGCGACGACTTCCGCGCCTGGCGCGACCTCGGCAACGACCTGTGGGACTACGACAGCCTGCTGCCCGCCATGCGCGCGATCGAGCACGACCTCGACTTCACCGACCCCTGGCACGGCACCCGCGGCCCCATCAAGGTGCGGCGCTACCCCCGCGAGGAGTGGCTGCCGCCGCAGACCGCCTTCTACGAGGCATGCCGGCAGGACTTCGCCGACTGCCCCGACGCCAACGCGCCCGACGCCACCGGAGTCGGCCCGATCCCCTTCAACAACGTCGGCGGCATCCGCGCCAGCACCGCCCTGACCTACCTGCCCGCCGCCCGCGCCCGGCCGGACTTCACCCTGCTGCCCGACACCCGTGCGCGCCGGCTGCTGTTCAGCGGCACCCGGGCCACCGGCGTCGAGGTCGAGCACGCCGGCCGCGTCGAGACCGTCACCGCCGGGCAGATCGTGCTGTCGGCCGGCGTGATCGGCTCGCCCCAGCTGCTCATGCTCTCCGGCGTCGGCGACCCGGACGCGCTCGTACGGCTGGGCATCGCCCCGGTGGCGAAGCTGCCCGCGGTCGGCCGCAACCTCGCCGACCACCAGGTCGCCGACCTGGTGTGGGAGGTCGCCCCCGAGACGGTCCGGGCGGGCGCGGCCACCCCGCGCGTCCAGGTCGCGCTGCGCTACACCGCCGACGGCTCCGCCGACGCCGACGACATGCAGATCACCGTGCGGACCGCCGCCCCCGGGCGCCACGGCGACAGCCTGGTCTCCCTGGTGCCGGCCATCGAACTGCCCCACTCCACCGGCTCGGTGACCCTGACCTCGGCGGACCCCGCCGTCCAGCCGGCCGTCGAGCTGCGCTTCCTGCACGAGCCCGGGGACCTGCGCCGGCTGCGCGAGGCGGTACGCCTCACGGTGGACATCTCCCGGCGCGCCCCGATGGCGGCGCTGCTGGGCCGCCGTACCACCCTCACCGACCGCGAACTCGCCGACGACGGCGCGGTCGACCGATGGCTGCGGGCGACGGTGCGCACCTCCCACCACACCGGCGGCACCTGCCGGATGGGCCCGGCCGCGGACCCCTCGGCGGTGGTGGACCAGTACGGGCGCGTCCACGGGCTGCAGAACCTGCGCGTCGCCGACGCGTCGGTCTTCCCGCGCATGGTGCGGGCCAACACGGCGGTGACCACGATGACGGTCGCGGAAAGGATCGCGGAATTCATGCAGCGGGAACTCGACGGCGGAGCAGCCGCATGAGCGCCGGCAAGCCCTTCAGGTTCGGCGCCACCTGCGCGCAGCTGACCGACCGGGCCGGCTGGCAGCAGACCGCACGGCAGGTCGCCGACACCGGCTACGACGTGCTCACCGTCGTCGACCACATCGGCTCACCCGGCATCTGGTCCGCCCTGGTCAGCGCGCACGACGCCGCCCCCGGGCTGCGCGTGGGCACCCTGGTGCTCAACAACGACCTGTGGAACCCGGCGGTCCTGGCCCGCGAGGCGGCCACCACCGACCTGCTCACCGACCACAGCCTGGAGATCGGCATCGGCGCCGGCTGGAACGCCGGCGACTACACCGGCGCCGGCATCACCCGGCACGGCCCCGGCACCCGGGTCGACCGGCTCGGCGAGACCCTGCGCGTCCTGGACGCGGCGCTGTCCGGCCGCCCGGTGGACCACGCCGGCGAGCACTACCGGATCGACAGCGGCGGCACGCCGTGGCGGCCGGCGGACCTCCCGCACATCCCGCTGCTCGTCGGCGGCGGATCCCGCCGGGTGCTGCAACTGGCCGCGCGGCACGCCGACATCGTCAGCGTCCACCGCAACATGGAGCACGGGTCGGCCGCGAAGTCCTGGCAGGCCGAGACCGGCGACCAGGGGCCGCACCTGGACGCGATGGCGAAGAAGGTCGCCTGGATCACCGAGGCCGCCGGGCCCCGGCTGCCCGCGCTCACGCTGCACGCGCTGATCCTCAAGCTCGTCGTGACCGACCGCCGCGACGAGGCGATCGACCGGCTGGCCCGCGCCCAGAACCTGCCGCCGGACCACCTGCGCAGCTCCCCGCATTTCCTGGTCGGCACGGCCGCGCAGATCACCGACGACCTGCGCCGGCGCCGCGAACGCTGGGGTATCAGCTACTGGACCCTGGCGCCCGGCAACGACATCACCGCGTTCGCCCCCGTGGTCGCCGCCCTCGCGGGCAACTAGGCGCGGACCACCAGGCGCGGGCACCCCAGGGCCTCCCGCCCGGATCCCCGCCCAACCGAAGGGAACCCCTCCATGCACATCGCCGTCATCGGCACCGGCACCATGGGCGCCGGCATCGCCTACGTCGCCGCCGCCCGCGGCCAGGACGTCAGCGTCTTCGACTTCGTGCCCGCCGCCCGCGAGGCGGGCCTGGCCCGTATCACCGCGGACCTCGACGACGGGGTACGCCGCGGCAAGCTCGACCCGGCCGGCCGCGACGCCGCGCTCGCCCGGGTGCGGCCCGCCACCGGTCTCGCCGACTGCGTCGCCGGCGCCGACCTGGTCGTCGAGGCCGTCATCGAGGACCCGGTCGTCAAGCAGGACGTGCTGCGCCAGGCCGAGGCCGCCGCCCCGCGGGACGCGGTCCTCGCCAGCAACACCTCGGCGCTGTCCGTCACCCACCTGATGTCCGCCCTGGACGACCCGGCCCGCGGCGTCGGCATGCACTTCTTCAACCCGGTACGGGCCATGCAGCTGTGCGAGATCGTGGTCGGCCTGGAAACCGCCCCCGCCACGATCGACCGCGCCGAGCAGGCCGCCGCCGCCCTCGGCAAGCAGACGGTGCAGGTCCGCGACCTCGCCGGCTTCGTCACCTCCCGGATCAACATCGTCATCGGCAACGAGGCGTTCCTGATGCTGGAGCAGGGCGTGGCCTCCGCCGAGGGCATCGACCGGGCGGTCCGGCTCGCCCTCAACCACCCCATGGGCCCCTTCCAGCTCGCCGACCTCGTCGGCCTCGACGTGCGGCTCGCCGCGACCCGCGAGCTGCACCGCGTCCTGGGCGACAAGTACCGGCCGGCACCGCTGCTGGAGCAGTACGTCAGCGCCGGCCGGCTCGGCCGCAAGACCGGGCGCGGCGTGTACGCCTACGACAAGCCGGCGGTGGCGTCATGACCCACGCCTACCTGGTCGACGGCCTGCGCACCCCCATCGGCCGCTACGGCGGCGCCCTCGCCGGCATCCGCCCCGACGACCTGGCCGCCCAGGTGCTCTCCGGGCTCACCGCCCGGCACCCCGGCGTGGACTGGGCCGCACTCGACGACGTGGTCCTCGGCGCCACCAACCAGGCCGGCGAGGACAACCGCAACGTCGCCCGGATGGCGCTGCTGCTGGCCGGGCTGCCCGAGCAGGTCCCCGGCGTCACCGTCAACCGGCTGTGCGGCTCGGGGGCCGAGGCCGTCGCGGTCGCCGCCCGCGCCATCGCCGCCGGCGAGCAGGACCTGGTCGTCGCCGGCGGCGTGGAGAGCATGAGCCGCGCCCCCTTCGTGCAGGGCAAGGCCGACAAGCCCTTCTCCCGCCGGGCCGAGCTCCACGACACCACGCTGGGCTGGCGGTTCGTCAACCCCGAGCTGGAGCGCCGCTACGGCGTCGACACCATGGGCGAGACCGCGGAGAACGTCGCCGCAGAACACGGCGTCTCCCGCGAGGACCAGGACGCTTTCGCGCTGCGCTCCCAGGAACGTACCGCCGGGAAGATCGCCGACGGGCGGATGGCCGAGGAGATCCTGCCCGTCCAGCGGCCCGACGCGCCGCCGGTGGACACCGACGAGCACCCCCGCACGACCACCCCCGACAAGCTCGCCGCGCTCCGCCCGGCCTTCCGCGCCGGCGGCACCGTGACGGCCGGCAACTCCTCCGGCATCAACGACGGCGCCGCCGCCCTGCTGCTCGCCTCACCGCGTGCCGTGGCCCGCTACGGGCTGACCCCGATCGCCCGGATCACCGGCGCGGCCACCGCCGGGGTCGCCCCGCGCGTCATGGGGCTGGGCCCGATCCCGGCGACCGGCAAGCTGCTGGGCCGCGCCGGCCGCACCATCGGCGACATCGACGTCATCGAGCTCAACGAGGCGTTCGCCGCCCAGAGCCTGGCCGTCGTCCGGCACTGGGGCCTGCCCGACGACGCCGAGCACGTCAACCCCGGCGGCGGCGCCATCGCGCTCGGCCACCCGGTGGGCATGAGCGGCGCCCGGCTGGTCCTCACCGCCGCGCGCGAACTCGGCCGCCGGGACGCCGCCCGCGCGGTCGCCACCCTGTGCATCGGCGTCGGCCAAGGCATCGCCGTCCTGGTCGAACGCCCGTGAGGAGCGGCCCCATGGACACCAAGCTGCGACAACGCACCCGGCGAACCGTACCCGGGCGCGGACGGGAGCCACGATGATCACCCCCACCGACGAGCAGCGCCAACTGCGCGCCACCGTACGGGACTTCCTCGCCGCGACCTGCTCGTACGAGCACCTGCTCGCCCAGACCGCGCAGCCGGCCGGCTTCGACCGCGCGGCCTGGCGGCGCGCCGCGGCCGAACTGGGCCTGCCGGGCATCGCCGTGCCCGAGCAGTACGGCGGCAGCGGCTTCTCGCCGGCCGAACTGGTGTGGATCCTCGTGGAGTCCGGCCGGGCGCTGTGCCCCGCGCCGCTGTTCTCCTCGGTCGTGCTCGCCACCACCGCGCTGCTGGCGAGCGGCGACGACGACGCCTGCCGGGAGCTGCTGCCCGGGATCGTCGCCGGCGAGCGGACCGCCACCGTCGCGGTCTCCGAGCGCCGCCCGGGGTGGACGCCCGCCGGGGTCGCCGCCACGGCGACCGGCACCGGCCGCACCCGGCGCCTGCGCGGGACCAAGACCGCGGTGGTCGACGCGCACACCGCCGACGACCTGCTCGTCGCGGCACGCACCGGCGAGGGCGTGAGCCTGCTGCGGGTCGCGCGCACCGCGCCGGGCGTCGCCATCACCCCGCGGCCCGGCATCGACGTGACCCGGCGTCTTTGCGACGTCGTCCTCGACGACGCCCCCGCGCGGCTCGTCGGCGAGGAGGGCGCCGGCCGGCGCACCCTGGAGCAGGTCCGCGACACCGCGCTCGCCGCGCTGGCCGCCGAAGCGGTCGGCGGCATGGCCCGGCTCACCGACCTCGCCGCCGAGCACGCCCGCACCCGGGAGCAGTTCGGCGCGCCCATCGGCTCCTTCCAGGCGGTCAAGCACCGGGTCGCCGACATGGTCGTCGCCGCCGACCTCGGCGAACGCGCCGCGGAGACCCTGGCGTGGGCCCTCGGCACGGACGACGGGCAGTTCCCGCTCGTCGCCGCGGCGCTCTTCGCGCACAACGCCGACGCCTACGTGGCCGTCGCCGAATCGGCCCTCCAGGTGCTCGGCGGCATCGGCTTCACCGCCGAGCACCCCGCCCACCTGTACCTCAAGCGCGCCCGGGCCGGCCGCGCCCTGCTCGGCACGCCCGCCGAGCACCGGGCACGTATCGCCCCGGCGATCCTGGAGGTGCCGGCGTCATGACGGGCCCGTACACCACGATCGGCTGCACGACCGACGACGACTGCGCCGTCATCACCCTGGACCGGCCGCGGAAACTCAACGCGTTCACCGCCGTGATGCGCGACGAACTGATCGCCGCCCTCGACGCGGCCGACGCCGACGACACCATCCGCGCCGTCGTGGTCACCGGCGCCGGGCGGGCCTTCTGCGCCGGCGCCGACATGAGCGACCCGGACCGGGCCTTCACCGCCGCGCCGGTTGCCGCGCAGCGCCCGGTGGACATGATCGACGGGGTGCCGCGCGACCGCGGCGGACAGCTCACGCTGCGCATCGCCGCCTGCACCAAGCCGGTGATCGCGGCGGTCAACGGCCCCGCCGTGGGCCTCGGCGCGTCCATGACCCTTGCCATGGACGCCCGGCTGGCCAGCACCAGCGCCCGCTTCGGGTTCGTCCACACCCGCCGCGGACTCGGCCCGGAAGCCGCGTCCAGCTGGTTCCTGCCCCGCGTCGTCGGCGTCGCCCAGGCCCTGGAATGGATGCTCACCGCCGAGCTGTTCGACGCCGGCGAGGCCCACCGGGCGGGCCTGGTGCGGTCCGTGCACGAGCCGGCCGAGCTGCTGCCGGCCGCGCTGGCACTGGCCCGCCGGATGACCCTCGGCACCTCGCCCGCCGCCACCGCGATGACCAGGCGCCTGCTGTGGGCCGGCCTGCTGGCGCCCGGCCCGGAGCGGGCCCACCTCGCCGAGTCGCACGTCAACCACGAGCTCAAGCTCGGACCCGACGTCGCGGAGGGGGTCGCGGCCTTCCTCGGCAAGCGCCCGCCCGCCTTCACCACCCGCGTCCCCCGGGACCTGCCGGCCCACCCGGTCGGCTGGCCGCCCGGCACGCCGGCCGACGTACAGGAGAGCCCTTGACACCGATGCCCGGCCGCGCGCGCGGCGCACGAACCGAAGCAGGACGAGTGGGGTTGCTGGAAAGGACCGGAACCACAGCATGACGACGATCGCCAACGATCCGCAGGACTTCGCCCTCGACATGGTCGACGGCTTCACCTCGGCCTACGCCCGCTATGTGCGCGCCGTCCCCGACGGCGGGGTGCTGCGGCACGCACGCCCCGGCGACCGCGCCACCCGGCTGGTCCTCGGGGGCGGCAGCGGCCACTTCCCCTGGACCGCCGGGTTCGTCGGCCACGGCATGGCCGACGCGGCGGTGCTGGGCAACGTCTTCGCCTCGCCGTCCACCGAGCAGATCCACCGGCTCGTCCGCGCCCTGCCCGACGGCGCGCCCGTGCTCTTCTGCTACGGCAACTACGCCGGCGACGTACTGAACTTCACCATGGCCCAGGACCGGCTCAAGGCCGAGGGCATCGACTGCCGCAGCGTGCAGGTCACCGACGACATCGCCTCCGCGGACAGCGCCGACGCCGCGATACGCCGGGGCATCGCCGGCAGCGTCGTCGTCTTCAAGACCACCGGCGCCGCGGCCACCCGCGGTGACGGCATCGACGATGTCGAGAGCATCGCCCGGCGCACCAACGACCGCACCCGCAGCATCGGCGTCGCCTTCAGCGGCTGCACCCTGCCCGGAGCCGCAGAACCCCTCTTCCGGGTGGACGCCGACGCCATGGCCATCGGCCTGGGCATCCACGGCGAGCCGGGCATCCGCACCGTCGCGCGGATGCCCGCCGAGGCGCTGGCCCGCACCCTGGTCGACGCGCTGTTGGCCGAGGCGCCCGGCGACGGCCCGGCCCGGGCCGCCGTGCTGCTCAACGGGCTCGGCGCGACCGGGCAGGACGAGCTGTTCGTGCTGTGGAGCGGCATCGCCCGGCACCTCGCCCGGGCCGGCGTCGAGGTGGTGCTGCCGGAGGTCGGGGAGTACGTCACGAGCCTGAACATGGCCGGCTGCTCCCTGAGCCTGACCTGGCTCGACGACACGCTGGAGGAGCTGTGGGCGGCCCCGGCCGACACCCCGGCCCTGCGCCGCGCCCCGGGCGATGCGCGCCCGCCCGCGCCCGGTCCGCGGGCCGCCGCGCCCGCGGTGACGTCCGTACGGGAGGAGGCCCCGGCCCCGGCTCTGGACCCGGCCTCTGACCCGGACCCGGCCGCCGCACCGGCCCCGGACGCCCCCGGGGCCGAGGTCGCCCGCCGGGTGCTGGCCGCGATGCTCTCGGCCGTGAGCGCCGCCGAGGAGGAGCTGGGCCGGCTGGACGCCGTCGCCGGGGACGGCGACCACGGCATCGGCATGACCCGGGGCCTGCGGGCCGCCCTCGACGCCACCGGCCGGCACGCCGCGGACCCCGGCTCGCTGCTGCGCGCGGCCGGCGCCGCCTGGTCGGACAAGAGCGGCGGCACCAGCGGCGCGCTGTGGGGCGTGCTGCTCGACGCCGTCGGCGCCCACCTGGCCGGCGACGCGGCAGGACCCGGCCGTACCGCCCGGCGGCTGTCCGGCGCCCTCGACCACGGCGTCGCACGGCTCCAGGCGGTCGGCCACGCCGCCGTCGGCGACAAGACCATGCTGGACGCGCTCGTCCCGTTCGCCGAGACCTTCCGCGCCCAGGTGCAGGACGGCGCCACGCTCGCCGCCGCGTGGACGGCGGCGGCCCGGGTCGCCACCCGGGCCGCCGAGCGCACCGCGGAGCTGCGCCCCCGGCTCGGCCGGGCCCGCCCGCTGGCCGAGCGCAGCCTGGGCTCGCCCGACCCCGGCGCCACCTCCCTGGCCCTGTGCCTGGCGGCGGCGGGCCCGGTGTTCGCCGAGGCCCCGTGCGGTTGAGCGGGCCCCGGGTCAGCCGAGCCAGGAGGGGGAGAGGGCCGAGGGGGTGAGCAGGGACGGGCGGCCGGTGCCGTCGGCGGGGACGGTGAAGAGGTCGGAGCCGTAGTCGCCGGGGAGGGAGTAGGAGAGGGTGCCGTCGTCGCGCCAGACCGCCTGGTCGTCGACGTTGCGGGACTCCGCCGTGGGGTGGTCCTTGAGCGTGCCGAGGTCGAGGACGTACAGGCGCCAGGGCGCGTCCGGGGACAGGCCCGGGACGCGCTTCTTGAAGGCGATGCGCGTGCCGTCGGGGGACAGGGAGGGGCATTCGACGTTCGTGCGCAGGGTGACCGCGGTGCGGGTCGCGGTGTCGCCGCGGATCAGGTACGTGTGGCCGCCCGTCGCCGCCGTCGCGTAGAAGTGCGTGTCGTCGGCGAAGGTGACGCCCCAGTAGTTGAGGTCGGCGGCCCGCACGCGCGTGCCGTCGCGCGTCAACGCGTAGTCCTCCAGCGTCGGTTGGAGCGCGCCGGTGCGGGTGTCGAGGATCGAGGTGCGGGTGGAGAAGTTCGTGCCCGCGTAGGAGTCGCCGCCGACGAAGACCGTCCAGGCCACCATCCGGCCGCTCGGCGAGACCCGGGCGCGGGTCGGGATGCCCGCGAGGTCGACATGGCGGGTGGTGCGCAGCCGGGCGTCCAGCACGAGCGCCCGGTAGGAGTCGTTGACCGCGCCGCGCTCGGCCTGGAGGCAGATGCCGGTGCCGCCGGCGGCGTAGAAGCGCAGGCACTGCACGCCGGAGGCGGTACGGGGGCCGTTCGGGTCGGCGGCCGGGACGCTCGCCAGCTCGTCGCGGTGCGGGCCCCAGGCCATGGAGCGGAAGACGATCCGCGGGCTGTCGCCCGCCGCGAGCGACACCGTGCCGGCGTGCACCGCCGGGCCGCCCGCCTGGACCTGGTTCCTGCGGTCGGCCCGGTCCGCCGCCCGCCACACCGCCACGCCGGCCAGGAGCGCCAGCACCACCACCCCGGCGAGCAGCACCAGCACCCGGCCGCGGGGGCTCAGCCGCGCGAGGGGGGAGTCGTACGGGGCGGGGTCGTCCGGGGCGGAGTCCTGCGGGCCCGGGCCGTCCGGGGCCGAGTCGTCGGCCGCGTCCCGGCGGGTCGCGAGGTCGTCGGTCATACGGCGCCCTCCCGGGGCCGCAGCCGTACCGACAGCAGCACGCTCACCAGCAGCGCGACCGCCGCGCCGCTGAGCGCCGAGCGGTCGCCGAACGCCGTCCAGGCCGCGCCGAAGGCGATCGAGCACACGAAGCGCGCCGCGGCCTGGCCGGTCTGGACGAGGGCGAGGCCGCTGGAGCGCAGCGCGGCGGGTACGGACCCGGCCGCGGCGGCCATCAGGACGCCGTCGGTGGCGGCGTAGAAGGTGCCGTGCAGGGCGAGCACCGCGTACGGCAGCACGCCGGCCCGCAGGTGCGTCAGCAGCAGGCCGTACGCGAGCAGCAGCGCGAGGTGGCCGCCGACGAAGACCCGCCAGCGCCCGACGCGGTCGGCCCAGCGGCCGAGCGGCACCGCCAGCAGCAGGAACGCGCCCGCCGTGCCGAGCGGGAGGAGGGCGAACCAGCGGTCGGGGACGCCGAGCCGGCGCTGGAGCATGAGGTAGACGAAGGAGTCGCTGACGGTGGCCAGGCCCAGCGCCATCGCGCACAGCGCGAGCCCGCGCAGCTCCCGCCGCCCGAGCAGCCCCACCGCGGCCCGCAGCGACGGCCGCGCGCCCCCGCCGGCCGGCTCCGCGGACCCGGTCGCCGCCCCCGC
This sequence comes from Actinacidiphila epipremni, assembly GCF_012034175.1. Taxonomy (GTDB): domain Bacteria; phylum Actinomycetota; class Actinomycetes; order Streptomycetales; family Streptomycetaceae; genus Actinacidiphila; species Actinacidiphila epipremni. Next base: position 25,746 of record NZ_JAATEJ010000010.1, on the reverse strand, counting down.
CTGCCGTACCCGCGCGGGCACGAACAGCAGCAGCACCAGCACCCCCACCGCCGCCACGCAGAAGCTCACGGTGAACACCGCGTCGTAGCCCTCCGCCGCCCGGCGCAGGATCAGGAAGGCGACCAGCGGCCCCAGCAGCGCCCCCGTCGTGTCCATCGCCCGGTGCACCCCGAAGGCGCGGCCCCGGCTCGCGGGGTCCGACGACAGGGAGATCAGCGCGTCGCGCGGCGCGGTGCGCAGGCCCTTGCCGGTGCGGTCGGCGGCGAGCACCGCGCCGATCAGCGGCAGGGTGTGCACGGCCAGCAGCAGCGGCTTGCACAGCGCGGACAGGCCGTAGCCGAGGACGGCCACCCGCTTGTGCCGCCCGCCGCGGTCGGCGAGGTGGCCGCCGACGAGCCGGACGAGCGCGCTGAAGCCGTTGTAGACGCCGTCGAGCAGGCCGAAACCCAGCGGGGACAGGCCGAGTCCGGTGACCAGGTAGAGCGGCAGCACCGCGGTGACCATCTCCGAGGAGATGTCCGTGATGAGGCTGACCGCGCCCAGCGCCAGCACGGTGGAGGCCACGGCGGACCGCCGCCCGGGGCGTCGGATGCCCCGGGCGGCGGCCGGCGAGGCGACCGCGGGTGTGCTCGCGCGGCTCTCGCTGACGTACATCGGTCAGCTGGACCAGATGCCGGTGATGTCCGCCGCCGAGGCCGCCTGCCCGGCGTGCGTGGACGTGCCCGCCAGGTCCTCCAGCGTCCGCAGCAGGTTGTAGTGGTTGTACGTGGTCGAGGTGGACGAGCCCGCGGTGACCGGCTGGCCGTAGAAGACCGTCGGGATGCGGTTGCCGCTGAGCGAGTTGTCCTCGTCGAAGGTGACGACGAGCAGGCTGTTGTGCGTCTTCGCCCAGGTCGCGTACGCGCCCAGGTTGTTCTTGATCCAGGTGTCGCCGGTGGACACCGAGCAGTCGTGCATGTCGCTGCACAGGTTCGGCACGACGAACGACACGTTCGGCAGCGTCGCGTAGTCGGCCGGGAACTGCGCGAAGGTCTTCGCACTGGAGGTCGGCACGTTGGAGAAGCCGAACCACGGGTTGTGCTTCTGCGCGTAGTTGCCGCTCTTGCAGGTGGTCGAGCCCTGGCTGGGCAGCGTCTCGTTGTAGCTGCCGAAGGTCTTGCCGGCCGCGGCGACCTCGGAGCCGAGGTTGGCCGCCGAGCTGAAGCCGATCGTGACGCAGCTGTCGGACGTGACGCCCTGCGTGGAGCCGGAGAAGAGGGCGTAGTAGTTCGGCTGGCTGGGGTGCGTGATGGCGTGCGCCTGCGTGAGGTTGGCGCCGCCGGACTTGAGCGAGTTGATGTACGGGGCGCTGGAGCTGCCGATCACCTGGCTGTAGGCGTGGTTCTCCATGACCACGACGACGACGTGGTCGGGGTGGGGGACGGAACCGGCCGCATGGGCGTCGCTGCCGAGCCCGGCCCACAGCCCGGCGGAGGCGGCGGCGAGACCGCCGGCGGTCAACAATGCGGTACGGCTGCGGCTGCGCACGGATTACCTCCGGTAAGGGGGCGACGTGTGAGACGTACGCGCACACGTACAGCCCCGGACCCCTACCCCGGCCCCGGGCTCCTACGTGCACATGCCAAAAGTAGGGGCGCCCGGGGAACGTGCGAACGGTGCGCCAGGTGAAGAGCGGGCGAACGCTGAGCAGACCCCCCGGCCGCTTGCGCCCGCCGCCCGCCGCGACCGACCCGCCCCGCAGGTCCGCGCCCCCGCGCCGGAGGCGCCCCCGAACGCGCGCGGATAAGGTGGGACGGGACGCGCCGGGAGGGTTGATGCAGGGACGACGGAGCAGTACGTTCACCCGGCTGCTCCGGCACGGGTTCACCGATCCCGGGGGGGCCGAGCGGCTGCTCGGGGTGGACGAGTTGCACGGGGTGCGCAGTGATCCGGTGCTGCTGGAGGCGCTGGGGGGCACCGCCGACCCCGATCAGGCGCTGCTCGGGCTGGTGCGGCTGGTCGAGGCGCTGGGGGAGGCCGAGCGGCGCACGCTGCTGGACACCGTCACGACCGCCAAGCCGCTGCGCGACCGGCTGCTCGGGGTGCTGGGCGCCTCCGAGGCGCTGGGGGACCACCTGGCCAGGCACCCCGCGGACTGGCACGCGCTCGTCACGTACGAGGCGGCCGACCTGCACCCGGGTGTCGCGGAGTTCGAGCGCGGGCTCGCCGCCGCCACCGACCCGGACGCGCTGCGGGCGGCCTACCGGCGCTGCCTGCTCGGCATAGCCGCCCGCGACGTGTGCGGCACCAGCGACCTGGTGCGTACCGCGGGCGAACTCGCCGACCTGGCCGTCGCCACGCTGCGTGCGGCGCTGGCCATCGCCGCCGCGGAGAGCCCGCAGGACGCCGCCGCGGCCCGGCTCGCCGTCATCGGCATGGGCAAGTGCGGCGGCCACGAGCTGAACTACGTCTCGGACGTGGACGTCATCTTCGTCGCCGAGCCGGCCGAGGGAACCGAGGGCGCCGACGAGACCGAGGCGCTGCGCGCGGCGACCCGGCTCGCCGCCCGCATGATGCGGGTGTGCTCCGACACCACCGCCGAGGGCACCATCTGGCCGGTCGACGCCAACCTGCGGCCCGAGGGCAAGAACGGCCCGCTGGTGCGGACCTTGTCCAGCCACCTCGCCTACTACGCCCGCTGGGCCAAGACCTGGGAGTTCCAGGCGCTGCTCAAGGCCCGCCCGGTCGCCGGCGACCCGGCGCTCGGCGCCGCGTACGTCGAGGCGATCCGCCCCCTGGTGTGGCAGGCCGCCGAGCGCGAGCACTTCGTCACCGACGTGCAGCAGATGCGCCGCCGGGTCGTCGACAACATCCCCGCCGCCCAGGTGGACCGCGAGCTCAAGCTCGGGCCCGGCGGCCTGCGGGACGTGGAGTTCGCCGTGCAGCTGCTGCAGCTCGTGCACGGCCGCACCGACACCTCGCTGCGCAGCAGCACCACCCTGACCGCGCTCGCCGCGCTCGCCGACGGCGGCTACGTCGGCCGCACCGACGCCGCCTCCCTGGACGCCGCCTACCGCTTCCTGCGGCTCATGGAGCACCGCATCCAGCTGCACAAACTGCGCCGCACCCACCTCGTCCCCGACGACGAGGCGGGCCTGCGCCGGCTCGGCCGGGGCCTGGGCCTGCGCTCCGAGCCGGTCGCCACCCTCACCCGGGAGTGGAAGCGGCACGCCATGGAGGTCCGGCGGCTGCACGAGAAGCTCTTCTACCGCCCGCTGCTGGAATCGGTCGCCCAGCTCGGCCGCGAGGACACCCGGCTGAGCACCGGCGCCGCCCTCCAGCGCCTCCAGGCCCTCGGATACGCCGACCCGGCCGCCGCGATGCGCCATCTGGAGGCGCTGGCCAGCGGCGTCAGCCGGGCCTCGTCGATCCAGCGCACCCTGCTGCCGGTGCTGCTCGGCTGGTTCGCCGACTCCGCCGACCCCGACGCCGGGCTGCTGGGCTTCCGCAAGGTCTCCGAAGCCCTCGGCAAGACCCCCTGGTACCTGCGGCTGCTGCGCGACGAGGGCGCCGCCGCCCAGCGGCTGGCCCGTGTGCTGTCCTCCGGCCGGCTCGCCCCCGACCTGCTGATGCGCGCCCCCGAGGCCGTCGCCGTCCTCGGCTCCGTCGACGGCGGGCTGGTACCCCGCGAGCACACCGCCCTGGAGCAGGAGGTGCTGGCCGCCGTCGACCGCGCCGCCGGGCCCGAGCAGGCCATCGCCGCGGTACGGGGGGTGCGGCGGCGCGAGCTGTTCCGTACCGCCGCGGCCGACCTCATCGACACCTATGGCGACGACGCCGAGGAGGCCGGGGAAGCCGGGGACCCGGGGAGCGCCGCCGGCCGGGTGCCGCCGGCCGAGCTGGTCGACCGGGTCGGCTGCGCCGTCTTCGGGCTCACCGCGGCGACGGTCGCCGGCGCGCTGCGGGCCGCGGTCAACGCGGTCACCGACAACGACGCCCGCCCGCTCCCGGTGCGCTTCGCCGTCATCGGCATGGGCCGCTTCGGCGGCCGGGAGCTCGGCTACGGCTCGGACGCCGATGTGCTGTTCGTGCACGAGCCGCTGGACGGCGTCGGCCAGGAGGAGGCCAACCGCTCCGCGCTCGCCGTCGCCAACGAGCTGCGCCGGCTGCTGCAGATCCCGACCGCCGACCCGCCGCTGCTGGTCGACGCCGACCTGCGGCCCGAGGGCAAGACCGGCCCGCTCAGCCGCAGCCTGGCCTCGTACGCCGCCTACTACCGCCGCTGGTCGCTGGTGTGGGAGAGCCAGGCGCTGCTGCGGGCCGCGCCGGTCGCCGGCGACGCCGGGCTCGGCGCGCGCTTCACCGAGCTGGTCGACCCGCTGCGCTACCCGGCCGGCGGGCTGGCGGAGGAGTCGGTACGCGAGATCCGCCGGCTCAAGGCGCGCATGGAGTCCGAGCGGCTGCCGCGCGGCGCCGACCCGGCGCTGCACGCCAAGCTCGGCCGCGGCGGGCTGTCCGACGTCGAGTGGACGGTGCAGCTGCTCCAGCTCCAGCACGCCGGGCGGCTCCCGCAGCTGCGCACCACCGGCACCCGTACCGCCCTCGCCGCGGCCACCGAGGCGGGCCTGATCGAGCCGGCGGACGCCGAGGTGCTCGACGAGGCGTGGGTGCTGGCCACCCGGGTCCGCAACGCGGTGATGCTGGTACGCGGCCGGCCCGGCGACACCTTCCCCGTCGAGGGCCGCGAGCTCGCCGCCGTCGGCCGCTACCTGGGCTTCCCGCCCGGGCACGTCGGCGAGATGCTCGACGACTACCGCCGCCGCACCCGCCGGGCCCGGGCCGTCGTGGAGCGCATCTTCTACGAGGGCTGAGCCCCCACGCCGCCGGCCCCGGGGCGCCGCAGCGACGCCCCGCCGCCCCCGGCCCCGGACCTCACTGCTGGTCCCGGCGCGGGCTCAGCGTCCGCTTGTCCTTCTGGTCCTCCAGCGCCAGCGCGCCCGTGGAGAACTTCGGCAGCGCGTACACCCACCGCCCGTAGATCAGCGACACGACCAGGAAGCCCACGCCCAGGCAGAAGGCGCCACCGACCGCGTCCATCCAGAAGTGGTTGCCGGTCGAGATGATCACCAGCAGCGTGAACACCGGGTAGAGCCCGCCCAGGATCTTCGCCCACAGCGGTTTCGCGAGCGTGATGACGGTGATGCCCGACCACAGCGACCAGCCGATGTGCATCGACGGCATGGCCGCGTACTGGTTGGACACCTTCGCCAGGCTGCCCTGCGACAGCGAGCCCCAGGTGTGGTGCACCGCCACCGTGTCGATGAAGCCGCCGCCGGTCATCAGCCGCGGCGGCGCCAGCGGATACGCCCAGAAGCCGATGAGCGCCAGCCATGTGGTGAGGAACAGCACCAGCCGGGCCGGGCCGTAGCGCGAGGGGTGGTAGATGTAGAGCCATATCAACACGCCGATGGTGATGAAGAAGTGCAGCGTGGCGTAGTAGTAGTTCATCCCCACGATCACCCACGTCACCGAGTTGACGGCGTGGTTGACCGAGCGCTCCACGGCAAGGCCGAGGTGGTGTTCGAACGCCCAGATGGCGTCGGCGTGCCGCAGCGCGACCGACTCCTGCTGCGGCACCGCGTTCCTGATCTGCGAGTACAGCCAGTAGCTGACCCCGATCAGCAGTATCTCGAACCAGAACTTGGGCTGCCGGGGCGTCCGCAGGCGCTCCAGCAGCGTACGCGCGAGACTGGGCTCACCGGAGCCGCCGCCCCCGTCGGCCGCCCGGGACCCGCTGGATCGCTGCGCTGCGGCGGACCGTCCATCCGTCTGGCGCGCGGTTTTCGCAGTCGGTTCCCCCATAGGACACCAGTCTGCCAGATCTGTCCCGTGCTGAGGCTCAGACCCCGGTCTGATCGCCACCCGGTCGGGTGAGCCGGGCGGCGGCCGGCCCGCCCGGCGCCGGCAGCGGCGCGCCCTGCCCGCTGGGACCGGCCGCCGTGGAGCCGCGGACGACCAGCTCGGGCAGGAAGACGAACTCGCTGTGCGGGGCGGGCGTCCCGCCGATCTCCTCCAGCAGCGCGTTGACCGCGGCCTGCCCCATCGCCGGCACGGGCTGCCGGATGGTGGTCAGCGGCGGGTCGGTGAAGGCGATGAGCGGCGAGTCGTCGAAGCCGACCACCGACACGTCCTCCGGCACGCTCAGGCCCTGCTGCCGGGCCGCGCGTATCGCGCCGAGCGCCATCATGTCCGACGCGCACACGATCGCGGTGCAGCCGGCGGATATCAGCGCGGTCGCGGCGGCCTGCCCGCCCTCCAGGGTGAACAGCGAGTGCTGGATCAGCGCGTGCGCGTCGTCCTCGGAGCTGCCGAGCACATCGCCCATCGAGGCGATGAAGCCCTCGATCTTGCGCTGCACGGGGACGAAACGCTTCTGCCCGACCGCGAGGCCGATCTGCCGGTGCCCGAGCGCCGCCAGATGCGTCACGGCCAGCCGCATCGCACCGCGGTCGTCGGGCGAGACGAAGGGCGCGTTGACCTTCTCGGTGAAGCCGTTGATCAGCACGAACGGCACGCCCTGGCCCTGCAGCCGGGCGTAGCGCTCCATGTCCGCGGTGGAATCGGCGTGCAGCCCGGAGACGAAGATGATGCCCGCGACCCCGCGCTCGACCAGCATCTCCACCAGCTCGTCCTCGGTGGAGCCGCCGGGCGTCTGGGTCGCCAGCACCGGCGTATAGCCCTCACGGGTCAGCGCCTGCCCGATGACCTGGGCGAACGCCGGGAAGATCGGGTTCTCCAGCTCGGGTGTGATGAGCCCGACCAGGCCCGCGCTGCGCTGCCGCAGCCGGACCGGGCGCTCGTAGCCGAGCAGGTCCAGCGCGGCCAGCACGGACTCGCGGGTGGTGGCGGAAACCCCCGGCTTGCCGTTGAGGACCCGGCTGACCGTCGCTTCGCTGACCCCCGCCTGGGCTGCGATGTCGGCTAGCCGCGCGGTCACAGCACCGGATGCTATTGGACGGAATGCCACCACGTCAGATCGCCCACCAAATTGTCGTGTCGGCGGCGATTGTGACGTCCATCCGGTTGATGCCGTCGGCGCCGCCCGCCGCCCCGGTCGCCTGCCGGCCGACTACCCCGGAAACCGCGGAAACCGCGCCGGCCCCCGAACCCGCGCCGGCCCCGGAAACCGCCGGCGCGGACGGTACGGACACCGCCGGCGCGCTCGACAGCACCGCCCGGCCGGCCGGCACCGCCAGCGTCACCGGGCGCGCGGTGAGGTTCACCAGGCACAGCAGGCCGCCGCCCCGGCCGGAGCCGTCGCGCCCGGCCCCCGGATCGCGGCGGAAGGCCAGCACCCCCTCGGGCGCCGGCAGCCACCGCACCGCCTCGCCCGCGCCCAGCGCCGGCAGCTCGCGCCGCAGCCGCAGCGCCGCCCGGTACATCTCCAGCGTGGACGCCGGGTCACCGGTCTGCGCCTCGACGCTCAGCCCCGCCCAGCTCGCCGGCTGCGGCAGCCAGCTCGGCCCGCCGGCCACCGGCCCGAAGCCGTACGGCGGCTCGTCGCCCGACCACGGGATCGGCACCCGGCAGCCGTCGCGGAAGCCGTCCTGCCCGGCGGCGCGGAAGAACGACGGGTCCTGCCGCACCTCGTCCGGCAGGTCGGTGACGTCCGGCAGGCCCAGCTCCTCGCCCTGGTAGAGGTACGCCGAGCCCGGCAGCGCGAGCATCAGCAGCGTCGCCGCCCGCGCCCTGCGCAGCCCCAGCTCCCGGTCACCGGGCTCGCGCAGCTGCGTGCCCAGGCCGGGCGGGTTGGCGAACCGGGTCGCGTGCCGCGTCACGTCGTGGTTGGACAGCACCCAGGTCGCCGGCGCCCCGACACCGGCCATCGCCGCCAGGCAGCCGTCGATGACCCGGCGCAGCTCGGCGGCGTCCCACGCGGTGCCCAGGTACTCGAAGTTGAACGCCTGGTGCAGCTCGTCGGGCCGCAGGTAGAGGGCCGCCCGCTCGATCGTCGGCGTCCACGCCTCGGCGACACCGATGCGCTGCCCGGGGTATTCGTCCAGGATGCGCCGCCAGCCGCGGTAGATCTCGTGCACGCCGTCCTGGTCGAAGTACGGCATGGGCGCGCTGCCCAGCAGCGCCAGCTGCTCGCTGTGCCCGATGTCGGGCAGCCCCGCGGCCTTGACCAGGCCGTGCGCGACGTCGATCCGGAAGCCGTCGACGCCCAGGTCCAGCCAGAAGCGCAGCACCGAGCGGAACTCCTCGTGCACCGCCGGGTGGTCCCAGTCGAAGTCCGGCTGCTCGGGCGCGAACAGGTGCAGATACCACTCGCCGGGCGTGCCGTCCGGGTTGGTGGTGCGGGTCCAGGCCGGGCCGCCGAAGATGGACTCCCAGTCGTTGGGCGGCAGTTCGCCGCTCACGCCCTTGCCGGGGCGGAAGTGGAAGCGGTCCCGCAGCGCGGAGCCCGGGCCCTCGCGCAGCGCCTGCTTGAACCACTCGTGCTGGTCGGAGCAGTGGTTGGGCACCAGGTCGACGATGACCCGCAGGTCCAGCGCGTGCGCGGCCCGTACCAGCTCGTCGGCGTCGCTGAGGGTGCCGAACATCGGGTCCACCTCGCGGTAGTCCGCGACGTCGTAGCCGGCGTCGGCCTGCGGGGAGGAGTAGAAGGGCGACAGCCACACCGCGTCCACACCGAGGTCCCGCAGGTAGGGCAGCCGGGCCGTGACGCCGGGCAGGTCGCCCATGCCGTCGCCGTTGCCGTCGGCGAAGCTGCGCGGGTAGACCTGGTAGATCACCGCGTCGCGCCACCAGTCTCTGGCGCGGTCGGCGGCAGCGGGAGCGGCGGCGGAGCGGGGCGCGTCGGAGAGGTGCTGGCTCATGGATTCCCTTGTCGGGTGCGGGTCCGGTCCTGCTCCCGGCGGTCGGCCGGTGCGGAGCGGACGTCTGTGCGGTTCCGGGTGCGTGGGGAGTACGGGTCGGGGCGCACGGCCCCGCGGGCGTCAGCCCTTGGTGCCGCCGGCCGTCAGGCCGGTCACCAGGTGGCGCTGGACGAGCAGGAAGACGAGGGACGCGGGTATCGCGATCAGCACCGAGGCGGCCGTCATGCTGCCCCAGTCGGCGCGCTGGTCGGAGGCGAAGGTGCGGATGCCGGCCGCCAGCGTGGAGTGGTCGCTGCTCATGAACTGCGCCGCGTACGCCACTTCGCCCCAGGCGGTCAGGAAGCTGTAGAAGGCGGTGACGGCCAGTCCCGGGCGGGCCAGCGGCACGATCAGCCGCCAGAACGTGCCGAACGGGGTGAGCCCGTCGACCCGGCCGGCCTCGTCGATGTCCCGCGGGATGGTGTCGAAGTAGCCCTTGAGCATCCAGGCGCAGAACGGCACCGCGATGGTGCAGTAGACCAGGATCAGGCCCAGGTAGGTGTCGATGAGGTCCAGCTGCGCCAGCAGGTTGTACAGCGGCACGATCAGTACCGCCATCGGGAACATCTGCGTGACCAGGAAGGTCCACATCAGCGTCCGGTGCCCGGGGAAGCGCATCCGGGAGATCGCGTAGCCGGCGCTCGCCGAGACCAGCACACCGAGCACGGTGGTGGCGCCGGCCACGATCAGCGAGTTGCGGAACCACTTCGGGAAGTCCGAGTGCAGCAGCACGAAGCGGTAGTTGGACAGGCCCAGGTGGTGCAGCACCTCGTGCGGCTGCTGCCAGGCGGAGCTGGGGCCGAGCGAGATGAACAGGATCCACAGCACGGGGAAGACGGCGATGACGCTCGCGACGATGAGCGTGCCGTGCAGCGCCAGCGACGCGCCGCGGCTGCGCTCGCCGCGCCCGCGGTATTTGAGGGGGGTGGTGGCGGTCATGGTGATCCGGCTCCTAGGCCTGCTCGGGCTTCAACTGGCGGCGGTAGAAGGTGGAGAAGGCCACGAGGATGAGGAGGATGACGATTCCGTAGGTGGCTGCCGCGGAATAATCGGACACTCCGGTGAACGCCTTCTCGTAGGCGTACGTCACCAGGATGTCCGTGTCGCCGGTGGTGTTGTTGCCCAGCAGCAGGTAGATGATCGCGAACATGTTGAACGTCCACACCGTGCTGAGCAGGACGACGGTGCTGGTCACCGGGCGCAGCCCGGGGACGGTGACGTTCCAGAACCGCTGCCGCGGCGAGGCGCCGTCCATCTCGGCGGCCTCGTAGAGCTCTCCGGGTATCGACTGCAGGCCGCCGAGCAGGGCGACCATCATGAAGGGCACGCCGACCCAGATGTTCACCATGATCACCGCGATCTTCTGCGACAGCGGCGAGCCGAGCCAGTCCTGCGCGGGCAGCCCGACGCTGGTGATGATGTCGTTGAAGACGCCGTACTGCGAGTTGAGCATCAGCCGCCAGGCGAACACCCCGATGAAGGCCGGCACCGCCCACGGCATGATCAGGCACAGCCGGTAGAACAGCCGGAACTTCACCTTGCGGTTGAGCAGCATCGCCATGCCCAGGCCGATGGAGTAGGTGATCGCCACGCATGCGACCGTCCACACCAGCGTCCACTCCAGGCGCGGGTAGAAGTCGCCGTCCCTGCCGGACAGCACCTGCCAGTAGTTGTGCAGGCCCACCCAGTGGTAGGTGGCGCCGATGTGGACCGGGCCGATGTCCTTGGCGACATTGGTCTCGTTGGCGTTGGTCAGCGACAGGTAGGCGCCGTAGCCGAGCGGATAGAACACCAGGACGGCGAGCACGATCACGACCGGGGCGATCATCGCCCAGGCGTACCAGTACCGGTCCCAGGAACGCCTGATCGACGTCATGAGGCCGGGCCGCGGCTCGCGCGGCGGGCGGGCGGCCGTACCCGCGGCGGGGTCGTCCATGGTGGCGGTGGTCATCGCTCCTCGGCTCTGTCGGCGGTGGGTGCTACGGGCGGGGCGGGCGGGACGGGGGACAGCGGGATGGGGGGGGGAGGGGCCTGACCGGACCGGCCGGCCGGGCGCGTGGGCCCCGTGCTCCCTGCGGGAGGCGGGGCCCCGGCCGGCCGGTCCGGAACCTGTGCGGCCGGCTACTGCACGGTGTAGCCCGGCAGCAGCTTGCCGAACTCCTTGGCGGCGGCGTCCAGGCCGTCCTGGACCGACGACTTGCCCTGGAGGATCTTGATGTACTCCTGCTGCAGCGGCGTGAACAGGCTGCCCACCTGCGGCAGCGCCACGCGCGGCCGGGCGGTGTCCATGATCGGCTTGAAGCCCGCGATCGTCTGGTTCTTCAGCACCTCGGGGGTGTAGGCCGACGTCCGGGTCGGCAGCGTGCCGTTCTTGCCGGCGATCGTCTGCTGGCTCGCCGAGGACGTCATGAACTGCGTGAACAGGTAGGACGCGTCGAGGTTCTTCGAGCCCTGGTAGACCGCGAGGTCATGGCCGCCGGTCGGCGCCTGCGCCTTGCCGGTGGAGCCGGCCGGGACGGGCGCGTAACCGAGGTTGGACTCCTTGCCCTGGAAGGCCGAGCCGGTCAGGTCGTCGCCGACCGACCACGGGCCCTGGATGAGCATGGCGACCTTGCCGGTCTTGAACGAGGTCTGCATGTTGTCGTACGCGCTCGCGAAGTCGATCTTCAGCGAGGACGTGTCGTAGATCTTCTTCGCCTCGGTGACCGCCTTGACGGCCTCCGGCGAGTTGATCGTGACCTTCTTGCCCGCCGGGTCGGCGAGGTCGGCGCCCTCGCCGAACAGCACCGGGAAGAGGAAGTACGAGTCGGGGTTGACGTACGTGCCGGCGACGCCCGGCACCTTCGCCTTGATCGTCGCGGAGTCGGCGATCAGCTCGTCCCACGTGGTGGGCGGGGCGGTGATACCGGCCTTGGCGAAGATGTCCTTGTTGTAGAGCAGGCCGAGGGTGTCGGTCACCGACGGCACACCGTACGTCTTGCCCTCGTACTTGGTGGTGTTCATCGGCCCGGCGAGGAAGTCCTGGGTGTCGCTGAGCGCCGCGGTGCCGTCCAGCGGGGCGATGTAGTGCAGCGAGGCGTACTCCGGGATCAGGCCGACGTCGGTACGGATCACGTCGGGCGCGCCCTTGCCGCTCTGCGCCGCCGCCTTGAACTTCTGCTCCACCGTGCCGAAGTCGACGTTCTGGTAGTTGACCTTGATCTTGGGGTACTTCGCCTCGAAGTCCTTGATGAGGGCCTGGTAGGTCGGGGCCTCGTTCTTGGCGTCGGAGGTGTCCCAGTAGGTGATCGTCCCGGAGACCGCCGCCGGGTCCTTGGCGGCTGCCCCCTTGTCGCTCGTGTCGTCGCTACCACTGCCGCCACAGGCGGTGACCCCGAGAACGATGGCCGCGGCCATCGCCACGGCGGATATGCCGCGTCGCATACCTGACTCCTTGATGAGGGAAGTGCCCGTTCGCCCTGGCCAGGCTGGGTGCCGGCCGCTGTCGTCCCTGCGGGCCGTCGGGCTGGGGAGGACCGTAACAGCGTTGAAATGGTTTGCGAAAGAGGCTGCAAGAAACTTTCTGCAAGATCCCCCGTCCGTGACACCGCCGTGACCAGCGCGTGTCGCCCGCGCGTCCGCCTGCGGGCGGGAAGTCGTTGCAGACTCTTGCTGCAACCGCCCTTGCAGGGATACGGTCCCGGACAGCTTCGGCACCGACGCCGCAGTGGCGACCGGTTCATGCGCGTGGACCCGGCCGCGGAGGCTGTCCCCAGCAAGGAGAACCGCCCGTGGCCCTGGAGTTCAGGCTGCCCGCGTACCGCCCCCGACGCCGCCGGCTGCGGCGCCGCGCCGCGCTCACCGCCCTCACGGCGCTGGCCGCACTCGTACCCCTCGCCGCGCCCGCCTACGCGCACGGCACCCCGCCGCCGCCCGCGCCGCCCTCCGACCGGACGCTGGCCGGGCAGGCCGCCCGGCACGACGACACGCGCGAGCAGTTCTACTTCGTGATGCCCGACCGCTTCGCGAACGGCGACCCGTCCAACGACCGCGGCGGCCTGACCGGGAGCCGGCTGGCCACCGGCTACGACCCCACCGACAAGGGCTTCTACCAGGGCGGCGACCTCAAGGGCCTGACGCAGAAGCTGGACTACATCAAGGGGCTCGGCACCACCGCGATATGGATGGCGCCGATCTTCAAGAACCAGCCCGTGCAGGGAACTGGCAGCGATGTGTCGGCCGGCTACCACGGGTACTGGATCACCGACTTCACCCAGGTGGACCCGCACTTCGGCACCAACGACGACCTCAGGAAGCTCATCTCCGCCGCCCACGCCAAGGGCATGAAGGTCTTCTTCGACGTCATCACCAACCACACCGCCGACGTCATCGGCACCACCGACACCACCAGCAGCTACCTGTCCAAGGGCGCCTTCCCGTACCTGTCCGCCGACGGCACCCCCTTCGACGACGACACCTACGCCGCCGGGTCGGCACCCTTCCCCAAGGTCACCACCGCGTCCTTCCCGCGCACCCCCACCGTGCCGGCCGGCGAGCAGCACACCAAGGTGCCCGACTGGCTCAACGACCCCACGATGTACCACAACCGCGGGGACTCCACCTTCGCCGGCGAGAGCGCCGACCAGGGCGACTTCTCCGGCCTGGACGACCTGTGGACCCAGCGGCCCGAGGTCGTGCACGGCATGGAGCAGATCTACGAGAAGTGGGTGCGCGACTTCGCCGTCGACGGCTTCCGCATCGACACCGTCAAGAACGTCGACATGCCGTTCTGGACGCAGTGGGCGACCGCCCTGGACGCCTACGCCGCCCAGCACGGCCGCAAGAACTTCTTCCTGTTCGGCGAGACCTACGACGCCGACCCCGCCGTCACCTCCCCCTACGTCACGCAGGGCCGGCTCGACGCGACGCTCGACTTCCCCTTCCAGGACGCCGCCCGCGCCTACGCCTCGCAGGGCGCCGCGCCCGGCAAGCTCGCCGCCGTCTACGGGCAGGACTACCGCTACACCACCGACAAGGCCAACGCGTACGAGGAGGTCACCTTCCTCGGCAACCACGACATGGGCCGCATCGGCAGCTTCCTCGCCCAGGACAACCCCGGCGCGAGCGACGCCGAACTGCTCAAGCGCGACGAGCTCGCCAACCAGGTGATGTTCCTCGGCCGCGGCAACCCGGTCGTCTACTACGGCGACGAGCAGGGCTTCACCGGCGCCCCCGGCGGCGACAAGAACGCCCGGCAGACGATGTTCGCCTCCCAGGTCGCCGACTACCTCGACGACGACGAGATCGGCACCGACCGCACCGCCGCCGCCGACGCCTACGACCCCGGCCACCCGCTCTACCGGGCGATCGCCGCGCTGTCCAAGCTCACCAAGGACCACCCGGCGCTGCGCGACGGCGTCCAGACCGAGCGCTACGTCTCCGCCGGCGACGGCCCGGGCGTCTACGCCTACTCGCGCACCGACGCCGCGAGCCGCGACGACTACCTGGTGGCCGTCAACAACTCCACCAGCGCCCAGACCGTGACCGTGCCCACCGGCAACACCGCGGGCGCCCGCTACACCGCGATCTACGGCACCACCGGCACCTCCACCGCCGGCTCCGGCGGCACCCTGGTGCTCACCGTGCCGCCGCTCCAGTCCGTGGTGCTGCACGCCGCCGGGCCGCTCGCCAAGCCCTCCGCCGCCGCGCACCTGGCGCTCACCGCGCCCGCCGCCGGCGCCACCGGCACGGTCGAGCTCGCCGCCGACGTCACCGGCGGCGGCCTGAACCGGGTCGTCTTCGCCGCGCAGGTCGGCAACGCGCCCTGGAAGGTGCTCGGTTCGGCCGACCACGCCCCGTACAAGGTCACGCAGGTGATCGACCCGAAGACGGCCGCGGGCACCCCGGTGCGCTACAAGGCCGTCGTCGTGGACGCCGCCGGGCACACCTCCGCCGCGACCGCCGCGACCGTCACCGGCGCCACACCGGTGACCGCGCCGCCCACCGCGGTCAGCCACGACTACGCGATCGTGCACTACCAGCGGTCCGATGCGGACTACGCCGATTGGAACCTCTACGCCTGGGGCGACATCGCCGACGGCGAGGCCACCACCTGGCCGGCCGGCCACCCCTTCACCGGGCGGGACGCCTACGGCGCCTTCGCCTACGTCAAGCTCACGCCGGGCGCCTCCAGCGTCGGCTTCATCGTGGTCGACAAGGACGGCGTCAAGGACACCGACGGCGACCGCACGATCGACCTCGGCGTGAGCGCCGAGGTGTGGGTCGGCCAGGGCAGCGCGGCCGTCGCGACCAGCCCGCCGGACGGCGCCTACCCGCCGCAGGACACCTCGAAGGCCGTCCTGCACTACCACCGGGCGGACGGGAATTACGCCGGCTGGGGCCTGCACGTGTGGACCGGCGCCGCGAACCCCACCGACTGGACCGCGCCGCTCCAGCCCACCCGCATCGACTCCTACGGGGCCGTCTTCGAGGTGCCGCTCGCCGCGGGCGCCACATCGCTGAGCTACATCCTCCACAACGGCGACACCAAGGACCTGCCCAGCGACCAGTCCCTCGACCTCACCGGCACCGGGCACGAGGCGTGGCTGCTCGACGGCACGCCCGCCTACCTGCTGCCGCAGCCCCAGGGCGGCGGCGCCGACCTGGACCTGGGCAAGGCGCAGGCCCAGTGGATCGACCGGGACACCGTCGCCTGGCAGACCTCCGCGCCCGCCGCCTCGCAGCAGCTCGTCTACTCCGCCGACGGCGGCATCACCGTCCAGGACGGGGCGCTGTCCGGCGAGGGCCGCTGGCTGCGGCTGCAGAAGGTCGCCGGTGGGCTCACCGCCGCGCAGCTCGCGAAATTCCCGCAGCTGAAGGGCTATTCGGCCTTCACCGTGGACCCGCGCGACCGCGGGCGGGTGCGCGACGCGCTGCGCGGACAGCTCATCGCCACCCAACGGGCCGCCTCCGGCGCGCTGTTGGCCGCGACGGGCGTGCAGACGCAAGGCGTCCTCGACGACCTCTACGCCGGCGCCGCCCAACACGCCACCCTGGGCCCGGTGTTCGACGCCCACGGCACGCCGAGCCTGTCGGTGTGGGCGCCCACCGCGCACAGCGTCGCGGTCGGGATCGGCGGGAAGACCGTAGCGATGCGCGAGGACCCCGCGAGCGGGGTGTGGTCGGTGCGCGGGCCCAAGTCCTGGACGGGCAAGGCGTATCTGTACGACGTGACGGTGTGGGCGCCGAGCGTGCAGAAGCTCGTCGTCAACAAGGTCACCGACCCGTATTCGGTCGCGCTCACGGCGGACTCGAAGCAGAGCCTGCTGGTGGACCTCGACGACCCGAAGCTCGCCCCCAAGGGCTGGGCCACCGAGCACAAGCCCGCCGCCGTGCCGATGAGCCAGGCCGAGATCCAGGAGCTGCACGTCCGGGACTTCTCCGTCGCCGACACCACCGTGCCGGCCGCCGACCGCGGGAAGTACGCGGCCTTCACCGACACCTCGTCGGCCGGCATGACGCATCTGCGCGACCTCGCGAAGGCCGGCGTCAACTACGTGCACCTGCTGCCCGTGTTCGACTTCGCGACCGTGCCCGAGCGCACCGCCGACCAGACCACCCCCGACTGCGACCTGGCCTCGTACGGGCCGGCGAGCGAGCAGCAACAGGCGTGCGTCACCGCCCAGCAGGCGACCGACGCGTACAACTGGGGCTACGACCCGTACCACTTCACCGTGCCCGAGGGCTCCTACGCGAAGAATCCGGACGGGGCGAGCCGTACGACCGAATTCCGGCAGATGGTGCAGGGGCTCAACGGGGCCGGGCTGCGGGTGGTGATGGACGTCGTCTACAACCACACCTCGGCCAGCGGCCAGGCCGACACGTCCGTGCTCGACAAGATCGTGCCCGGCTACTACCAGCGGCTCATGCCGGACAGCTCGGTGGCCACGTCCACCTGCTGCGCCGGGACCGCGCCGGAGAACGCGATGATGGGCAAGCTCGTGGTGGACTCGATCGTCACCTGGGCCAAGGAGTACAAGGTCGACGGCTTCCGTTTTGACCTCATGGGCCACCACCCCAAGGCCAACATCCTCGCCGTCCGCAAGGCGCTCGACGCGCTGACGCCCGCCAAGGACGGCGTGGACGGCAAGAAGATCATTCTCTACGGGGAGGGCTGGAACTTCGGCGAGGTCGCCGACAACGCGCGGTTCGTGCAGGCCACGCAGGCGAACATGGCGGGCACCGGGATCGCGACGTTCTCCGACCGGGCGCGGGACGCCGTGCGCGGCGGCAGCCCCTTCGACGCCGACCCCGGCGTGCAGGGCTTCGCCTCCGGGCTCTACACCGACCCCAACTCGTCCACGGCCAACGGCAGTCCGGCGGAGCAGAAGGCGCGGCTGCTGCACTACCAGGACCTCATCAAGGTCGGACTCACCGGCAACCTGCGGCAGTTCGGCTTCACCGACTCCGAGGGCAAGCAGGTCACCGGGGCGGAGATCGACTACAACGGGGCGCCCGCCGGATACGCCGACGCGCCCGGTGACGCGCTCGCGTACGCCGACGCGCACGACAACGAGTCCCTCTACGACGCGCTGGCCTACAAGCTGCCGGCCGGCACGTCGGCCGCGGACCGGGCCCGTATGCAGGTCATCGCCGAGGCGACCGCGGCGCTCTCCCAGGGCCCGGCGCTCTACCAGGCCGGCTCGGACCTGCTGCGCTCCAAGTCGCTGGACCGCAATTCGTTCGACTCCGGGGACTGGTTCAACGCGATCCACTGGAGCTGCGGCCAAGGCAACGGTATGGGGCGGGGGTTGCCGCCGGCCGCCGACAACGAGGACAAGTGGCCTTACGCCACGCCGTTGCTGACCGACCCGGCGGCCGTCCCCGGCTGCGCGCAGATCACCGCGGCGTCCGCGGCCTACCAGGACCTGCTGCGGATCCGCACCGCCGAGCCCGCCTTCCACCTCACGACGGCCGCGCAGGTGCAGCAGGAGGTCTCCTTCCCGCTGTCCGGGACGCACGAGACGCCGGGCGTCATCACGATGAGGGCGGGAGATCTGGTGGTCGTCTTCAACGCGACACCGCAGAAGCAGTCCCAGCGCGTGGGCTCACTCGCCGGGACGGCGTACGCTCTGCACCCTGTGCAGGCGGATGGCACGGACCCGGTCGTGAAGAGCTCCACGTACAGCCGCTCGACCGGTACGTTCACCGTCCCACCCCGCACGGTGGCCGTCTTCACGGCCCGCTGAACCCCGCGGCGGCCCCGCTCCGGCCCCTGACACCGGAGCGGGGCCTCCGCGGCGCTCTTTCACGGCGTCTCCCCGACCTGCCCCTTGCGCCGGCCCCGAGACCACCCGCCGGTGGGTGGCTTGTCGCGCCGTTCCCCGCGCCCCTCTCTCCGGGCTGCGCCCTTGTGCCGGTCGCGAGACCTTCTGCCGGTGGGTGGCTTGTCGCGCCGTTCCCCGCGCCCCTGGTTTGTGCCCCTCACGCGCAACGGCAGCCCCCGCCCGTGCCCGGCCTCGACGTGTGAGGTCAACCACCGGCGGACGGTCTCGGCACAGCAGCAAGCAGCAGCTCGGGGAGGGGGAGGTCAGGAGGCGTCGAGGGGGTGGAGGGTCTGGCCTGCGGAGGTGCGGGCGGTCAGGGTGGGGCGGGCGGATTGGGGGGCCCTTGCGGCGAGGTAGGGGCCTTCGGAAGACGCCGTCAGGCCATTCGTGGCCGTCAGGGAAACCACCTCGCGGCTGCCCGCGGCCACGACGTACCAGTGGCCCGCGGGGGACTTCCACATCACGCCCGCCATGACGTCCTGGCCGTAGCGGCTGCACGCCGCACCGTCGGACTGCCGGCCGGCCAGCGTGCCGGTCGCGGCGGGGGACGCGTCCGGGGGGACGAACTGGACCGTCGCGCGGCCCGGCCCGCGCCACGTGTCGGCGCGGTCGCAGGTCCACAGCGCGGGCCCCGCGCCCTCGGGCAGCGGCGTGCGGGCGAACTCCCAGTCGTTGACGGCCCGCACCCCCTGCCCCCGCAACTCGCCGAGCCGGCACGCGCTGTGCGCCCAACTCGCCAGCGCCGCAGGCCCCGTGGCCTCGCGCGGGGCGGCATCGGGGGAGTCCCCCGAAGACGGCGGCGGCGTGAAGGTCAGGTGCACCGGGCTGAGGTCACCCAGGTCACTCAGCACAAACGCGTGCTGCGGCAAGACCTGCGCCGAGGACCGCAGTTGCAGCGCCGGCCAGCTCGCCCCGCACGCCCCCGCCGCCGCGCCGGCGCCCGGCATCCGTACCGGATCGGTCGTGCCGTCCGCCGCGAGGTGCAGCGGCGCCGCCGCCTGGTCGGGCCGCAGCAGGTCCCGGGTCTGCGCCTGGGCGACCCAAGGGGCGGTCAGGAAGCGGGTGTTGCCGTCGATCCGGTCGACGACGACCGCCGCCGCGGTCGTCACATCCGCGCCCGGCACCTGCGCGAAGTCCAGCGCCGCACCGCCCGAGCCGTCGCCGCCGCGCGCCTCGGCGTACCGGATGATCCGCAGCCCGTCGAAGAAGAGCACCACCGTCGCCTTGTCGGCGTCCCCCGCGTAGAGCAGCTGCGGGGGCTGTACGGGGGCGGTGCGGGCGGTGCCCGGCGTCGCGGAGACCTGGACGGACGGGCCGGGGCTCGCCCACACCGCGAGGGCCCGGCGCAGCAGCGCGGTGTCGTCGGTGCGGCTGCCGCGCGCGGGCCACACGGTGAAGTCCAGCCGCCCGGTCCGCGTCCACGCCTGCGGGGCGACCCGCACCACGGACGCCGGGTCCAGCGCCTGCGCCGACGCGGCCGACGCGCCCGGCGGGCCCGCCGCCCCGTACGGCCGCGGCGAGCCGCCCGCCGCCGAGAGGCCCAGCAGCACCGCCCCGACCGCGACCACCGCGCCGACCGTGAGCCCGGCCCGGCCGCGCTGCCGCCGCCGCAGCAGGTCGGTGGGCCGCAACTGCACCGTGCAGGGGTCGAATTCGCCGGCCGCGAGCAGCCGCCGGTCGCCCTCCAGGCCCGCGGCCTTGCGCACCGCCTCCCGCGGGTCGGCGACGCCCGCCGCGTCCAGCACCGCGCGGGCGGCCGGCTCGTCCAGGCCCTCGAAGCCGAGCAGCGCGTACGCGGCCCTGGCCGGCGCGGGCAGCGCGGCGAGCGCGCGGTCCAGGGCGAGTCCGGCGCCGCCACCGGCCCGCGGGTGCAGCCGCAGCCCCAGCACCTGCGGCAGCCCGGCCGCCGCGAGCGCCCCGCGCAGCCGCCCGGCGGGCGGCCGGCCCAGCGCGGCCCGCAGCACCTCGCGGCGCAGCAGCTCGTAGCCTTGCGGGCCGCCGCCCCGCGCGGCGGAGGCGGCCCGCAGCGAGCGCTGCACGAGGCGGTGCGCGGTGAGCACCCTGCCGTGCGGGCCGGCGGAGTCGGGCAGCGCCAGATACGCCAGCCGCACCAGCCGCGGGTAGTGCTCGACCAGCGCCGCCTCGGCCGCGGCCGGCCCGGCAGGCGCGCCCCGCCGGCGCCCGCGCCGCCGCGAGCCCCGGGCGCCGGCTGCCCGCCCCGGAGCCCGGGAGCCCCCGGACGGGCCGGGCTTCGGCGGATTCACGGCGGCACGCTGCGGTCGGCTCTTCACGCTGCGTCAAACGAGTGACCTCGGCGTTGGTCACCCCCGCCGGGCACGCCGGAGGGCGCCCGCCACGCGACGGGCGCCCTCCACGGCGTACCGGGTCCGGGCCGCCGCCCGGGCCCGGTGACGGCTCGACCGGACCGCGCTCGCGGCAGCGGTCCGCCTCAGACCAGGTCGGCCTTCTCCAGCGCGGTGCAGCACGTGTCCACGATCAGCCGCGTCACGACGTACGGGTCGACGTTCGCGTTCGGCCGGCGGTCCTCGATGTAGCCCTTCTGGTCCACCTCGACCTGCCACGGGATGCGCACCGACGCGCCGCGGTCGGACACGCCGTAGCTGTACTCGTTCCACGGCGCGGTCTCGTGCGCGCCGGTGAGGCGGGCCTCGACGCCGGCGCCGTAGTTCTTGATGTGCTCCAGCGGCTTGTCGTCGCGGCCCAGCGACTCGGCGGCCTCGATGATCGCCGCGTAGTTCTCGCGCATCGCCTTGGTGGAGAAGTTGGTGTGCGCGCCCGCGCCGTTCCAGTCGCCCTTGGCGGGCTTGGGGTCCAGCGTCGCGGAGATGCCGAAGTCCTCGGCGGTGCGGTAGAGCAGCCAGCGCGCGACCCACAGGTGGTCGGCGACCTCCAGCGGGCTGAGCGGGCCGACCTGGAACTCCCACTGGCCGGGCATGACCTCGGCGTTGATGCCGGAGATGCCGATGCCGGCGGCCAGGCAGTTCTCCAGGTGCTTCTCGACGACGGGGCGGCCGAAGATCTCGTCGGCGCCGACCCCGCAGTAGTAGCCGCCCTGCGGGGCGGGGAAGCCGTTCTCCGGGAAGCCCAGCGGGCGCGAGCCCTGGAAGAAGGTGTACTCCTGCTCGATGCCGAACAGCGACTCCTGCGCCGCGTACTTCTCGGCGACCTCGCGCAGCGCCGCACGCGTGTTGGACTCGTGCGGCGTCCCGTCGATGTTGAGGACCTCGCACATCACGAGGACGTCGTCGCCGCCGCGGATCGGGTCGGGGAAGGACGCGACCGGCTTGAGCACCCGGTCCGAGGCGTGGCCCTCGGCCTGGTTGGTGCTGGATCCGTCGAAGCCCCAGATCGGCAGTTCCGCGCCGTCGGCCAGGATCCGCGTCTTGGAGCGGAGCTTCGCGGTCGGCGAGGTGCCGTCTATCCAGATGTACTCAGCCTTGTAGGTCACGGTGACGCCATCCTTAACGAACGTGAGCGCGTGGGCGGCCGAGCGTCTGCGATCGGGCCGAGGGCAGCGTCGCAAGGACGGTTTTCCCGTCCATTGCCCTTGTGTTAACAGGACGTAACCGAGGTGTCGGACGTCACCGTCCTGCGCCGTGAGACGCACTTACCGCCCGCGACCAGCCGGGATTAGGGTCCGGACATGCCGCATACCACCGTGGAATACTCCGGAACGCTCACCGGGGCCCTGGACAAACCGGGCTTCGGCACAGCCCTGCACGAGGCCCTGGTCACCATCGCCGGCGGTCGCGCCGCCGGTTGCAAGACCCGTTTCGTACGCCATGACGACCTGTGGATCGGCGACGGTTCACCGCACCGCGCGATGATCCACGTCGAGGTCGCGCTGCTGTCCGGCCGCGACCCGGAAACCAAGCGCGCCCTGACCGCTGCGGTGCTCGCCGCCCTGCGCGAACACACCGCGCCGACCCCGCAGTTCGAGGTGCAGTTCTCCGTCGACCTGCGCGACCTGGACCGCGAGGCGTACGCGCGGCACGAGGAGCCGCGGGCGGTGGCGCCATGAGCGCCCTGCGGGTGGGACTGCTCGGTACGGGCCCGTGGGCGCGGCTCGCGCACGGCCCCGCGCTCGCCGCGCACCCGGGCGTCGAGCTCGCCGGGGTGTGGGGCCGCCGGCCGGAGGCCGCCGCGGAGGTCGCCGGGCAGTTCGGCGCCCGCGCCTACGCCGACCCCGACGCGCTGATCGCCGACGTCGACGCGGTGGCGATCGCGCTGCCGCCGGCCCTCCAGGCGCCGCTCGCCGCCCGGGCCGCCCGCGCCGGGCGGCATCTGCTGCTGGACAAGCCGCTCGCCGCGACCGTCGCCGGCGCCCGGGAGGTCGCCGCCGCCGTCGAGGCGAGCGGGGTGCGGTCGGTGGTCTTCTTCACCCTGCGCTTCGACGGGCCCACCAGCGACTGGCTCGCCGAACAGGCCGCCGCCGGCGGCTGGTTCACCGCCCGCGCCGACTGGTACGGCGCCGTCTTCGGCCCCGGCGCGAGCCCGTTCGCCGACTCGCCGTGGCGCAAGGAGAAGGGCGGGCTGTGGGACGTCGGGCCGCACGCGCTGTCCGTACTGCTGCCGGTGCTCGGCGACGTCACGGACCTCGCCGCCGCCCACGGGCCGGGCGACACCGTGCACTTGACGCTGCGTCACGACAGCGGCGCCTCCAGCACCGCCGCCCTGACCCTCACCGCGCCGCCGGCCGCCGCCGGGGTCTGCGTCGAGTTCCGCGGCACGCACGGCGTCGCCACCTACCCCGGCGGCGAGTTCGCCGCGACGGACGCGTACGCCCGGGCGATCGACGCCCTCACCTCGGCCGAACCGCACGCGTGCGACGCCCGGTTCGGGCTGCGGGTGACCGAGATCCTGGCGAAGGCGGAGGAGTTGCTCGGTTGAGCGGGGCCGGGCGCGGCGCCGGGGGAAGAAAGCGCGGGGCCGGTAGCTTGTACGCGCTATGAAGGCGATCACGTACACCGGCAACGGCCCCTCCTCCGTCCTGGCGCTGACCGAGCGCCCCCTGCCCGCGCCCGGCGAGGGCGAGGTGCGCGTCGCGGTCCGGGTCTCGGGCGTCAACCCGACGGACTGGAAGGCCCGCGCGAACACCGCGCCCCGCACCGAGCAGGTGCCGAACCAGGACGGCTCCGGCGTCGTCGACGCCGTCGGCCCCGGCGTCGACGAGGCCCGGATCGGCGAGCGGGTATGGCTGTGGGAGGCGGCCTGGCAGCGGGAGAACGGCACCGCCCAGGAGTACGTCACCCTGCCCGCCCGGCAGGCCGTCCCGCTCTCCGAGGGCGCCTCCTTCGACCTCGGCGCGAGCCTCGGCATCCCCGCACTGACCGCCCACCGCACCCTGACCGTCGCCGACGGCGGCCCCGCCCGGCTCGCCCCGGGCGCCCTGTCGGGCGTCACGGTGCTGGTCGCCGGCGGCGCGGGCGCGGTCGGCAACGCGGCGATCCAGCTCGCCCGCTGGGCCGGCGCGACCGTGCTGAGCACCGTGAGCAGCCCGCGGAAGGCCGCGCTGGCGACCGCGGCCGGCGCGCACCACACCGTGGACTACCGCACGCAGGACGCCGCCGCCGCGATCCGCGACCTCGCCCCGGACGGCGTGCACATCGTCGTGGAGGTCGCGCCGGGCGCGAACGCCGCGCTGGACGCCGCGGTGCTCGCGCCCGGCGGGGTCGTCGCCTTCTACGCGCAGGACGCCGGGACCGTGGCCGTACCGCCGTGGCCGTCGATGTCGCGGAACCTGCGCTGGCAGGGCGTGCTGGTCTACACCGTGCCGGCCGCGGCCAAGGACGACGCCGTCGCCGCGGTGGCCGCGGCCGTCGCGGACGGCGCCTTCCGCGTCGGCGAGGACGCGGGGCTGCCGCTGCACCGCTTCCCGCTGGAGCGCACCGCCGACGCGCACGACGCCGTGGAGGGCAACGCGATCGGCAAGGTGCTCGTCGACGTCGCCCCCTGACGCCGGGCCGCGGTACGGGCCCGGTGCCGGTGCCTACGCCGGGCCCGCTGCCGGCGCGGGGCCGGCTGCCGACACCGGCTGCCGGCCCGTACCGCGGCCCGGCGTCAGGACAGCAGCGCCTTCGCCGCGGCCAGCGCGGCGGCCTCGACCTTGTCTATCCCGGCCTGCTCCGACTTGTTGCCGGACGACAGCACGCACACCAGCAGCGTCTTCCCGCCGTACTGCACCTGCCCGACGCTGTTGATGTCCCACAGCCCGGTGCCGCTGCGCTGGAGCCAGCCGTTCTTCAGCGCGAAGCCCGCGTGGTCCTCGTCGGCCGCCGACGCGCCCCACTGCTGGCCCTTGGTGACCGTGCCCATCAGGCCCTTCATGTACGTGCGGGACGCCTCCGACAGCGGGGAGTCGGAGCCGCCGAAGACCACCCGCAGCAGCGCGAGCTGGTCGGCGGTCGTGGTCTGCGTCAGGCCCCACAGGTCGCCCGCGCCGGCCCTGGTGTGCTTCAGGCCGAAGGTCTTGTTGGCCGCGTTGATCCCGGACGTACCGCCGGCGGCGTGCCACAGCGCGGTCGCCGCGTCGTTGTCGCTCTGCCGGATCATCACCGTGGCCTCGGACCGCTCGGTGGAGGTGAGCGTCGTGCCGGCCTTCTGGTGCCGCAGCAGGACGGTGGCGAGGATGTCGACCTTGACGATGCTCGCGGTGTCGTACGTCGACGAGCCGTCGTCGTAGCTCACGCCCGCGTCGCCGTCGAGTTCGGTGACCGCGACCGACAGCCGGCCGCCGCGCTTGTCGGACAGCTCCTTGATCGCCGCGCTGAGCTCGCTCTTGGCCTGCGCCGGCGACTTGGTGGGCAGCGCGGTGGGGGTCGGGGCGGCGGTCGTGGTGGGGGCCGCGGTCGTGGCCGGCGCGGTGCTCGCGGCGGTCGTGGGGCCGGACGCCTTGGCGTCGGCGGCGGGGTCGTCGTCATGGGCCTTCGCCGACGGCGAGCGGGTGACGACCGCCAGCGTCACCAGCCCTATCGTGCCGAGCACGGCCGCCGAGACGACCGCGGGGCGCTTCCACCACGGTGTCCTGGGCCGCCGCCGGTGGGATCGGGAACGCCCTCGGGCGCGCCCGCCGTGCGGTGGTCCTGGTGGTGCGTGCGTCATGGTCCAGACGCTAAGACCGGAATATTTCATTCTCCTAAGATTTTCGTACCGACTTGGCTGAGTGGGGTGTTTTCCGCAGGTCAGGGTGTCACGCGAGGGTGAGCGCTTCTTGCGTGACTTCTGTCAAATATTTCGCCTGATGCGCGATCTATTGCGGAGGCGTAACCCCGTCGTTACGATCCCCGCACCAGACTCCCGGTCCGCTGCCGTAGACCGATCGGCCGTGCGACGGCGGGAGTTGCCGACCGCTGCGAGGAGTCCAGATGGGTGTCACACGCCGGACGGTGTTACAGGCCGCGCTTGCAGCCACCGCAACCGGAACGGTGGGAATCGCACAGACCGCACTCGCCGGAAGCGCCTCCGCGGCCAGTTCCCCGGGCGATGTTGTGGGCAAGATCACTGTCGGGTATCAGGGGTGGTTT
>NZ_JAATEJ010000001.1 GCF_012034175.1 Actinacidiphila epipremni | reverse complement strand
GAGTCGGTAGCCGGTTCTGCCGCCTGAGCGCGGGCGATGAGGGTGCCGACGTGCCCTGGGGTGGGTGCGTCGAGCACCTGGACGTCGATGTCTGTGAAGCTGGCGTAGCGGCGCCTCACCAAACCAAAATAGCAGGGAATTGTCGGTTGACTACACCAGCAGACCGGTCGACCGCAAGGGCCGACGCCATCTCACGCCAAACCAGAAAAGCCACCGTACTTTTTGAGTGGAATCCCTGGAATCTCAAGCTCGCCGACAACCTGGCGCGTTAGCCACGTTGGGACATCATCCGAGTACTCCTCCCACTCCGCCCACTGTCTATACCAAACACCGATATGCCAATCACCCCAACCAGAGGGGACAAGAAAGAAGGCGTCGCTTTGCGCAGAAAGAGCCCACAGGATTGCACCATCAGCAACAAACGGATACATCTCATACGGAATCTTCTGCGGATAAAGCTCCTGATAGAGCGGTGCCATTTGCGAGATTTGATCATGCATATTGGCCACTTGAGAATCGGGATGGAAGATCTTTATAAACCTTCCAATAATCCCCGGGCCATACAATGAGCAAAATTCCTTGTATTCGACGGGCAGTTGCCCCGTTGACGCTTCAATACCCTCCCAGGCATCCAACGAGGAATACTGGCGATAGTCGCCGAAAGCGTCAATCACACGGCGGGAAAGCACAGATTCAATCCCTTCTGCATTTTGACACTGGGGTCCGAGTATTGACTATAAAGCAATCATCGTCCACATCGCCTCGCGCGATTACCACTATGGAGCTCGGCGCCAGAGGATCCCTGCCAGAATACCTTGGGATCACCACCAGGTTCACGTGCCCTCCCGCCTTAAGGGACCGCTCAATCCTACCCTCAATCGTGTTGT
The DNA here is from genome assembly GCF_012034175.1 of Actinacidiphila epipremni. Lineage (GTDB taxonomy): Bacteria > Actinomycetota > Actinomycetes > Streptomycetales > Streptomycetaceae > Actinacidiphila > Actinacidiphila epipremni. Next base: position 684,311 of record NZ_JAATEJ010000001.1, on the reverse strand, counting down.
ACATGAGCTGATTGGCCGGCTGGTACATGGGAACGAAATTCTCTAGCACGTTTCCAGCGCCGCCGTACACTGACGCTATCAAATGCCCTCTCGCGGGCTCCGCCTCAAGATTGAAGAAGCCGTCCGGATCCACACCGGCATCTACCCTCTTTTTCCGGACATCGTCCTCAGACAATTGAGCCACAGCGCCCGTAGCCCGGCACCCTTCACCCCCCGGCGCCTCCTCCAGCGGCATATACTCAATATTTCTCCCCACTCCCACAGGACCATGGTCGCAAGGATCTTTCTCCTTATTCTTTCTCACCTCACATTCCTGAGTAACGACGCACACTGCGACTGCGGTGCTAGCGGCACTGACAGCAGCTGCGGCATTCCTGGCGAGATCACCAAGATCGGGGATGTTGATGTGAGTGGTGGGTGATGCGGCTACTGCACTGGAGTGGGTAGTGAGGGTGGCGCTGCCGATAGCCTTGGTCAGTTGCTCGGCTTTGTGTTTGATCGCTGCCGCTCGGGCTGCCGCCGCAGCCGCAGCGGCTGCAGCTATCGCGCGGGGGTTGAGGCCGTGCGGGGTGCGAGGGTGGGTCCCCTTCGGCGAACTCTCGGGGTTACCGAAATTGCTATCGCATGCGAGCGACCAAGCGCTTGCGCATCTGGCGTAGAACGAGGGCGCGGCGTATGGCTGATAGGTGTAAATCGGATTTGAGTAGACGCTGGAACTTGTCCAGGCAAAGTCGTCATATGCGGTGTGCGAGCTGGGCCCGCTGTGGCTTTGGTAGTACTTGTAGCCTACGTAGGCCCCACCGACTACGGCGATCCCTGCAGCAGTGGCCCACCCGACAGGATTCCAGTCATTTGCGCCGTTCGCGGCTTCTGCTCCTGCCACTCCTTCCAGGGCGTCGAGAGCTGCGGCCCAGTTGTGCCCCGTCGAGTCAGTGCCGTTCAAAGGGCTCGCGTTGCCGTAGGCGAAGGGGTTGGCGGCGGCCGATGTGCCGACTGCCGGGTTCTCGGCCGTGTCCGCCGAGATGAAGGTGCCGGTTGCCGGGGTGTACCAGCGGGCGTGCATGTTGACCTGGCCGGATGCCGGGTCGGTGTATTCGCTCTGATAGCCGATGCTGCCCGCGAGGGTGCTGGGAACGGTCGGGGTTCCCCAGGGGTCGTAGGCAGCGGAGCCGGTCAGGGCGGTGCCGTCCGGGGCGTATTCGCCGACCAGGTCGGTGTGGAGGTCGGTGAACGCCAGGGTGGCCGGGGCGGCCGACGGGGCGACCGCGACGAGGGAGCCGCCGGAGTCGTGGGTGTACGTGCCGGTGCCGTCCGCGGCGACGGTGTTGTCCTGTCCCGAATAGGCGAGCGGGGTGCCGCCTGCCGACGTGGCGCGACCCAGCGCATCGTAGCCGTAGGTGATGCCGCCGGCGCTGATCTCCTGTCCGAACGCGTCGAAGGCGGAGGCCGTGGTGAAGCCCGTCGTTGTGACGGTCGATCCCGTCGTGGTGCCGCGGGCGGTGTAGCCGTACGTGCTCGCGCCGTCCGAGACGAGAGGTTCGCACTGCCCTCGGGTGTCACGCCGAGCACCTACCTGGCGACGCTCGTCCAGATGCGGTGTTCCGTCGTCGTCACGGTCGGCGACGACTTGTGCCGGGCGTTCGGGACCGACTCCCCACCCGGCAACGCGCATTACATCGCTGTGTGCGGCCGACCGCCGGTCGGCTCACGCGTCACCGGCCTTGCCACGGACGCCGCCACGGCGACAGCCGTGTCCAAGGCGATCGTGGACGCGACCACGGGGAACCGGGCGAGGTGACGTGCCGCCTCGCGGCTTGGGGCTGGGCGGGAGGGGCATGGCGGGGCGCCGCCCGCGGTGGGGCGGGCGGCGCCGGGGTGGGGGGAAGGGTCAGGAGCAGGGGGTGCCGTTGAGGGTGAAGCTGGTCGGGGAGGCCGTGCTGCCGGTGGCGGAGCCCTGGAAGCCGAAGGACTGGGAGCCGCCGGCCGGGATGGCCGCGTTGTAGGAGAGGTTCGTGGCCGTGACGGCGCCGGAGGTGGGGCTCAGGGAGGCGTTCCAGGCGCTGGTGACGCTCTGGCCGGACGGCAGCGTGAAGCCGAGCTTCCAGCCGTTGACCGCGCTGGAGCCGGTGTTGGCGATCGTGACGTTCGCCGTGAAGCCGCCGTTCCAGGTCTGCGCCGCGTACGTCACCTTGCAGGACGAGGAGCCGTTGCCGCCCGTGCTGCCGCCGGTCTGGCCGCCGTTGGTGGTGCCGGAGGTCGTGCCGGACGTCGTGCCCGAGGTCGTACCGGACGTCGTACCGCTGGACGTACCGCCGTTGGTCGTGCCGGACGTCGTACCGCCGTTGGTGGTGCCGCCGTTGGTCGAGCCGCCGCCGGTGTTGACCGAGGACGAGAAGGAGTTGACGGCCAGGCCCGCGCCGTTCTGCCACGGCTCGAAGCCGGCCTGCACGCTGGTCAGGTACCAGTTGCTCTGCGCCAGGCCGCGGCTGATCGTCTCGTTCGCGAACGCCTTGACGTCGAAGCTCCAGCTGTCGATCGCCGAGGGCGCGACGAAGGAGATCACGTCGTTGCCGCCGTTGTTGCCGGTCCACACGTCCCAGCTGCGGCCGGCGACGTTCGCGGTGCCGACCTTGGAGCCGACCGGCTGGATCGAGCCGACATGGTTGAACCACACCATGATCTCGGTCTTGTTGACGCCGTCCGTCTTCGCGGTCGGGTCCAGCCAGATGTCGTAGGCCGCGTCGAAGACGGCGTTGCTGACGTAGCCGTACGAGATGCTGGTCGGCGCGCTGCTGATCGCGCTGAGCTGCGCGGGCAGGTTGGTGCCGGGCGAGCAGTTCTTGTAGTGGCAGCCGTTGTAGATCGACGGGTACGACTTGGGCGCGCCGTTGGTCGCGACCGAGCCGTCGGCCGTGGTGACCTGGAAACCGCTGCTGGTGACGTTGATGCACTGCTGCTCGGTGGTGCCCCAGCGGTTGTTCTGGACGACGTACTTGCCGCCGACGGTCGTCGAGCCGTACTGGTCGCAGATCTGGGTGTCGGCGTGCGCGGCGGGCGCGACGGTCAGGGTGACCAGGCCGCCGATGCCGAGGCCGAGGGCCGCGAGGGCGGCGACGGCCGTTCGGCGCGTGGAGCGGAGAGCTTGCCGTATCGACTTCATGCTTGTCCTTTCCGACAGGCACGGAGGTGGGGGGGATTGAGCAAGCGCGGTGCGGGCGGGCTCCGTTCGATCTCGTTTCGATCCGGGTTCGATGCCATTCGATCCGAGTGGGAGCGCTCCCACAACTGCTTCGAAACAAGGAAGGTAAGGGGCCGTCACGTGCGTGGCAAGAGTTACGTCAGTTTCCGCAGGTGGGGGCGGTGGCCGTCCGCGCGGCCAATGCGCTGTACGGGCGCAGTACGGGCGCGTCGCGGGTCGCCTGCGCGGGGCGGGGCGGCGGCGCGGGTTGACTCGCCGGTGGATGCGGATGCGGGAGGGAGGCGGCGGCGCGGTGGTGGCGACGGGCGGTGCGGACGGTACGGGCGCGGGCAGCGCGGACGGTACGGGCCGGGACGGCGCGGGCAGGGAGAGCGCGGGCGGCGGCGGCAGCGCGTCCGGCGGCGGCCACGGCAAGGGCGGCGGGCGCCGGGGCCCGGCTGCGGACACGCTGGACTACAAAGCGCTGTTCACCGCCGTCCCGGCGGCCTGCGTCGTCCTCGACCGCGACCTCCGCATCGTCACCCTCAACGAGGCGTATACGGAGGTCACCGGCCGGACGGCGGCGGAGCTGGCCGGCACGGACTTCTTCGAGGCCTATCCGCCCGACCCCGACGAGCCCACCTCGCAGGGCGCCGAGGCGCAGCGCCAGGGGCTGGAGCTGGCGCTGCGGACCGGCCGGCAGAACATGCTCCTGCTGCACCGTTTCGCGATCCCGAACCCCAACCGCCCCGGCGAGTTCGAGCCGCGCTGGTGGAACGTCACCAACCGGCCGATCATCGGCCCGGAGGGCCGGGTGGAGCTGATCGTCCACCGTATCGACGACGTCACGGCGTTCGTGCGGTGGGAGCGCGAGGGCGTCGAACCGGTCGCGGACGGCGAGCAGGTGAAGGCGCCGCGCGCGGAACTGTTCACCCGGGCGCGGGAGTTGCAGGAGGCCAACGCCCGGCTCCAGGAGATGACCAGCCGCACCCGGGATCTCGCGCTCACCCTCCAGCAGGCGATGCTCGCCACGCCCGACCTGGCCGACCACCCGGAGATCGCGGTGCGCTACCGCCCCGCGCTGCGCGAGCTGAACGCGTGCGGCGACTGGTACGACGTGGTCGATCTGCCGGGCGGGCGGCTCGGGTTGACGGTCGGGGACGTCGTCGGGCACGGCGTGGACGCGGCGAGCGTCATGGGCATGCTGCGCAGCGCGCTGAGCGCGGCGATGCGGGTCGCGGACGGGCCGAGCGGGGCGCTGGAGACGCTGGGGCTGTACGCGAGGGCGCAGAAGGGCGCGATGGCGACGACCACGTTCGCCTGCCAGGTGTATCCGGCCAGCAGGCTGCTGATGTACAGCAACGCCGGCCATCTGCCGCCGGTGCTGATGCGCGCGGACGGCTCGTACGTCTTCCTGGACGGCGCGACCGACCCGCCGCTGGGTGTGCGGTTCGAGCATGTGCCCAGACCCCAGGCGACGGTCGAATACCGGCGGGGCGACACGCTGGTGATGTACACGGACGGGCTGGTGGAGCGGCGCACCGAGGACATCGACGTCGGGCTGGACCGGCTGGTCGGGGCGATGCGCGGGATGCGGGGGCTGCCGCCGGAGGAGCTGGCGGACGGGCTGCTGGCGGAGATGGCGAATCCGGACGGGCAGCAGGACGACGTGTCGCTGATGGTGACCCGGCTGTGAGCGGGTCCCTTCCGGGGGTTGCGGTCAGGGTGTGAGGACGACGCGGTGGCCGGGCGCGGCGGGGGACGTCCACGCGGACTCGACGTCCTTGAGCGGTACGGGCACGGGGGTGACCGCCAGCCGCCCGGAGGTGATGTGGGCGGCGAGCGCGGGGAGTTCGGCGAGGATGCCGGCGGTGCTGACCGAGCCCTGGCCGCTGCCGGTGAGCTGGAGGGCGGCGCCGCGCAGCAGCGCGGAGGGCAGGGTGATGCCGGGGCCCGCGACCGCGCCGATCTGCACCCACGCGAGGGGCTTGGCGCGGTCGGGGCGGGCGGTGAGGACGGCGCGCATCGCGCTCTCGGTGACCGGGCCCCAGAGGTAGTCCAGGACGACGTCGGCGTCGCCTGCGTCACGGCCGAGGGCGTCGGCGGTCGCGGCCGGGTCGCCGGCCAGCGGGACGGTGGCGTCGGCGCCGAGGCCGGGCAGCAGGGCGAGCCGGGCGGCGTTACGGCCGGCGGCGACGACCTCGCCGGCGCCGAGGTGCTTGGCGATCTGGACGGCGAGCATGCCGGCGTTGCCGGTGGCGCCGAGGATCAGGACTTTGCCGCCGGGTTCGAGGTGGGCGCGGCGGCGCAGGGCGACCCAGGAGGACATGCCCGGGTTCATGGCCGCGGCGACCGCGACCGGGTCCGTACCGGCGGGCAGTACGACCGCGCGGCGGCGGTCGGCGAGGGCTTTGCCGGCCATCGTGCCGGGGACGTCGTCGGGGGCGACGAAGTAGAGGAGTTCGCCGTCCTCCGTGCGGCCGACGGCGTCGATGCCGGGGACGAAAGGGAGCTTGCCGGCGGAGGTGGTGTAGTGGCTGCCGTTCGCGTCCGAGCGGACGCGGGGGTGGAGGCCGGCGGCGAGGACGTCGACGAGGACGTGGTCCTCGGTGCGGGGGGTGGGGGCTTCGACGGTCTCGTAGCGGGGCGGGGCGTCGAAGGAGCGGACGAGGGCTGCGTGCATGGCGGGTCTCCGGGTGGTGATGGGGCCGGCGTATGGTTTGTGCCGCGTACTACTTCGACGGTAGTTTGTGGCACGTACTACGTCAAGCGCGGGTGGAGGAGGAGGTCGCGGTGGGTGCGAACGAGCTGTGGGGCGGGGAGGGCGGCGATCCGGAGGAGGTGCGGATGATGGACGCGGTGGTGCAGCTGTCGTTCGTCGTCCAGGCGGAACTGGCGCGGGTGGCGGCGGAGTTCGACCTCTCGGTGGTGCAGGCGCGGCTGCTGGGCATCCTGCGGGACCGCCGCCCCGGCATGCTGGAGCTGGCCCGGCACCTGGGCCTGGACAAGTCCTCCATGACCGGCCTGGTCACCCGAGCGGAACGCCGCGGCCTCGTCCGCCGCGAGCCCTCCCCGCACGACGGCCGCGCCGTCCTCGTCACCCTCACTCCCGAGGGCCGCGCCCTCACCACCCGCTGCGCGGCAGCCATCGCGACGTCCGTCGCCACACTTGCCTCCCGGCTCAGCCCGCAGGAGCGTGCGGTCTTCTCGGACCTGACGTCCAAGCTCCTGCCACCGGCCGCCGGCCCGGACGCGACAGCAACAGCCCCCTTGGTCCGGTGACGACCCGGGCCGCAGGACAAATGTCCTGGGCGGGCGGGGACAAACGGCGCTGCCTGCCGCGCAAGGGCGCGGCTTAGCTTCGGGGTATGACGGAAGCCGCGCGGTTTCGCGCTGTAGGGAAGAGGTTCGGGGCCGTCCAGGCGCTGAGGGGACTGGACCTGGGGATCGCCGCAGGCGAGACGCTCGCGCTGCTCGGGCGCAACGGCGCCGGGAAGTCGACGACGATCGCGCTGCTGCTGGGGCTGGACCGGCCCGACGACGGCGAGGTGGAGTTGTTCGGCGGGGTGCCGGAGGCGGCCGTGCGGGCCGGGCGGGTCGGGGCGATGCTGCAGGAGGGCCAGCCCGTGCCCCGGGCGACCGTAAAGGAACTGGTGAGCTTCGTCGCGTCGACGTATCCGCGGCCCCTGCCGTGGCGGGAGGCGCTGGAGCTCGCCGGGATCGGGGAGCTCGCGGAGCGGCGGGCGGACCGGCTGTCGGGCGGGCAGGCGCAGCGGCTGCGGTTCGCGCTGGCGGTGGCCGGCGGGCCCGAGCTGCTGGTGCTGGACGAGCCGACCGCCGCGCTGGACGTGGAGGCCCGGCGGGCGTTCTGGCGCTCGATGCGGGCGTACGCCGGGCGCGGCAACACCGTGCTGTTCTCGACGCACTACCTGGAGGAGGCGGACGGCAACGCCGACCGCATCGTCGTCCTGGACCAGGGCCGTACCGTCGCCGACGGCACCGGCGAGGCGATCAAGCGCGCGGTCGGCGCCACGCTCGTCGCGTTCGACCTGGCCGGCGGCAGTACGCGGGGCCTGCGCGGGCTGCCGGGCGTGCTCGCCCTGGAGGTACGCGGCGACCGCGCGGTGCTGCGCAGCTCCGACTCCGACGCCACCGTCCTCGCGCTGGCCGCCGCCGGCCTGGTGCGCGGCCTGTCGGTGACGCCCGCGAGCCTGGAGGACGCCTTCCTCACCCTCACCGCGCACGACAGCGCCGGCGCTGATGCCCGCACCGACGCCAGCGCCGGAGCAGGTACCGGCGCCGGAACAGGTACCGGCGCCACCCCCGACCCCGCCCAGTCCTACGAGGAGGCCGCCCGATGATGCTCGCCTACGTCCGGCTCGAAATCCGCCGCACCCTGCGGGACACCGGTTTCGTGATCGTCGGGATAGCCACCCCGCTGCTGATGTACGTGCTCTTCACCAACATCGGCGCGAGCGACAGCGCCAAGGACTCGATGGACTACGCCCGCTACTCGATGATCGGCATGGCCGCGTACGGCGCGCTCGGCGCGGCCCTCGCGGTGGGCCCGGGCGTCGCGGAGGACAAGGCGCGCGGCTGGCTGCGGCAGCTGCGGGTCACGCCGCTGAGCCCGTTCCAGGTGGTGGTGGGCCGGGCGCTGACCGCCGGCGTCACCGTACTGCCGGCGATCGTGTCGGTCTTCGCCGCCGGCGCCCTGGTCAACGGCGTGCGGCTCGCGGCGTGGCAGTGGGCCGCGGCGGCGGGCCTGATGTGGCTCGGCACGGTCCCGTTCACGTTGCTCGGCCTCGGCAACGGCTACGGCTTCAGCGCGCAGACCACCGGTGTGGTGAGCATGGCCAGCATGATGGGCCTGTCGGTCATCGGCGGTCTGTGGTTCCCGGTGGACGCCTTCCCGCACTGGCTGGCCTCGATCTCCCGCTGGACGCCGACCGCCCGCTTCGGCGATCTCGGCTGGAGCGTGCTGGCCCACCACGGCCCGGGGGCGGGGACGCTGTCCGTTCTTGCCCTTTGGCTGGTTCTTTTCGCCGGTTACGCTGTGTTCTCGTACCGGCGGAGCGCGCGGACCGTATGACCGTACGATCGTCGGCTCCCCGCCGGGCACCGGACCGACGCGCACACGACGGCGACGAGCGGGACGACGGGGACGACGGAGACGGGGACCGGGCATGGCATCGAACGAGACGCTGGACGACACACGGCGGCCGGCGGCGGACGCCTCCTGCCGCCGGGCCTGGTGGAAGCGCGGCCCCGCGGACTTCGAGCAGGAGATCGAGCACCTGAAGGCGCCGGACGGCGGGGCGCTCATCCCGTGGCTGCTGATGGTGATCGGCCCCGGCACGGACATCCTCAAGGGCGATGTGCCGCTGCCGTGGCTGGCCGGCGCCGGGCTCGCCGCCTTCTGCGTGCTGTACGTCGCCACGATCCGGACCGCCTTCGGCGAGCGCTGGAAGCGCGGACCGGTCCCGTACCAGCTGCTGTGGACGCTCGCCGGGCTCACGCTGGCGCTCGCGATCGGCTACGGCGGCAACTTCATGCTGCTGTTCGTGCTGGTGTCGCTGTGCGCGGGCAGCGCCTCGCGCAGCCGCCGGCATCTGGGGCTGGTGCTGATGCTGCTGAGCGCGTCGGCGGGGATCGTCTCGGGGATGCACCACGAGGGCTTCTGGAGCACGGCGAGCCTGGCGTACGGGACGTTCCTGTCGGGTTTCGTCGTGTCGGTGATCATCATGCTGTTCCAGGCGGTGGCGCAGCTGAAGTCGACCCGGCAGGAGCTGGCGCGCAACGCCGTCGCCGAGGAGCGGCTGCGTTTCTCGCGCGACCTGCACGATCTGCTGGGGCACACGCTGTCGGTGGTCGTGGTGAAGGCGGAGGCCGCGCGGCGGATCGCCGGGCGGGACCTGGACGCGGCGCTGACGCAGGTCGGCGACATCGAGGCGGTGGGGCGGCAGGCGCTCACCGAGATCCGCGAGGCCGTCACCGGCTACCGCGAGGGCAGCCTCGCCACCGAGCTGGACCGGGCCCGCTCGGCGCTGGCCGCCTCCGACATCGAGGTCGTGCTGCACGAGTCGGGCCCGCCGCTGCCGCCGCAGACCGAGGCGCTGCTGGGGTGGGTCGTACGGGAGGGCGTGACCAACGTCGTACGGCACAGTGGCGCGTCCCGGGCGCGGATCGAGCTGCACGCGGCGGAGGGGCAGGCGCGGCTGACGATCACCGACAACGGCCGCGGGCCGGCCGCCCCGGCGCCGCGGGCTGCTGGCGGGACGGCGACGCTGGAGTCGACGCGTACGGGGACGGGGCTGCGCGGCCTGACCGAGCGCCTGGCCGCGGCGGGCGGCTCCCTCACGACGGGCCCGGCGACGGCGGGCGGCTTCCGCGTCACGGCGGTGCTGCCCCTGGGCGAGGACACGCCGGCCTGAGGGGGCGGCGGCGGTACGGCGCGGGTCGTACGGGGCCGGGTCCCTGGGCGTACGCGCGGGGTCGTACGGCGCCGGTCGTACCCGGCGGGGCGTACACCGGGCGGTACAGGCGTACGCGCCGGGTCGTACGACGCGGGGGCCGGGCCGTCAGGCGCGCAGGTCGGCGACGACGCGGAAGCGTTCCAGCACCACCGGCGTGTCGTCGTCGACGGTGAAGTGCGGGTCGTCCAGGGCCGTGCGCATGTCCGGCCCGTGCCAGAAAGCCTCGTGGTCGCGCCGCCACTCGGCGAGCGTCGTGTGGCCCTCGCCCTCGTCCACCGCGTGCCCGAGGTCGACGTCCCCGAGCGGGACGACCCGCACCTCGGTGACCTCGACCACGGCGACGCTCTCCCCCGCCGAGTCCAGCACCAGGGAGCGCCGCCCGACCCGGGGCAGCTCCTCGCCCTCGTGCGCGTAGCCGGCGACGACGCCGGTGGTGGCCGTCTTGCTGCCGTCGAGCACCGCCGCGACCAGCCGGTCCCGCAGCTCGCCGGGGAAGCCCAGCTCCAGCGGGGGCAGGGCGGTGGGGTCGGCGGAGGGGTCGGCGGTGCGTCCGGCGTCATCGGTCATGGGCAGGAACCCTAGCGGGCGGCTGCCCGGGCCCGGAATCCCCCGGTTCGCTCATCCAGGGCAATTACGGAGTCGTGACGCCATCGGCCGTGCACGCCTCTGCCGCTACGTTGTGCGGTGCAGGACACAACCGTAGGCAGCATGTGGCTGGGGGCAGGGCATGGGTCGGACGCCTGAGCCGGCGGAGGCGCCGGTGGAGCTGGGCGGCGCGGAGTTCGCCGCGGATCCGTACGCGACGTACGAGCGGTTACGGGCCAAGGGGCCGGTGCACTGGGTGCGGGCCGCGGAGGTCGGGGAGACCTGGCTCGTCGTCGGGCACGAGGCGGCGCGGGAGGCGCTGGCGGACGGGCGGCTGTCGAAGGACCGCAGCGTCATGGCCGACCGCGGGGACGAGCCGCCGGCCCGGGCGAACATGCTGAACTCCGACCCGCCGCTGCACCCCCGGCTGCGCCGCCTGGTCGCGCGCGAGTTCACCACCCGGCGCGTCGCGGCGCTGCGACCGCGGGTGCAGCGCATCACCGACGAGCTGCTGGACGCAGCGATGAGCCGGCCGTCCGCGGACCTCGTCGAGGCGCTGGCCTTCCCGCTGCCGATGAACGTCATCTGCGAGCTGCTGGGCGTCCCGGACCTGGACCGGGAGACCTTCCGCAACTGGTCCAACGACTTCATCACCGGCGACCCGCACACCGAGCGCACCGCGATCGGCGCGATGTCGGTGTATCTGGCCGAGCTGATCGAGGCCAAGCGGGCCGGCGCCCCGGCCGACGACCTGCTCAGCGCGCTGATCAGGACCCGCGACGAGGACGGCGACAAGCTCTCGGCGGACGAGCTGGTCGGCATGGCCTTCCTGCTGCTGATAGCCGGCCACGAGACGACGGTGAACCTCATCACCAACGGCGTGCTCGCCCTGCTCCGGCACCCCGACCAGCTCGCCGCGCTACGCGCCGACCCCGGCCTGATCGACGGCGCCGTCGAGGAGATGCTGCGCTACGACGGCCCGGTGGAGACCACGACCTGGCGCTTTGCCCGCGAACCGCTCACCATCGGCGGCACGCACATCGCCCGCGGCGACTCCGTCCTGGTCTCGCTGGCCGCCGCAGACCGCGACCCGCAGCGCTTCCCCGAGCCCGACACGTTCGACATCCTCCGCCCTCCGCAGGGCAACATCGCCTTCGGCCACGGCATCCACTACTGCCTCGGCGCCCCGCTGGCCCGCCTGGAGGCCAAGGTCGCCATCCCCACCCTGCTCGCCCGCGCCCCCGGCCTCACCCTCGCCGCCGAACCCCCCGCCTGGCGCCAGGGCCTCATCGTCCGCGGCCCGACGACGCTGCACGTCCGCTTCTGAGCGGCGCGCAGAGCCGCGCGGTTCACCCGCCGGGCCAGGCGGCGACCACCCCCTCGGGGCCCCGGACCCCGTCCACCACGCCGGGCGGCAGGGTCGTGCCGGAACGGGAGGGTCCGAGGGTCGGTCACGCAGCGTGTTCGGCGAAGGGGCCGCCGGGCGTGAAGGCGAGGCGGGTGAAGTTGGCGGCGATGCGGTGGTGGCCGGGGTCGTCGGGGTGGAGGCCGTCGGGGAGGGGGAGTTCGGCGTGGTCCTCGGGGCCGTAGAGGGCGAGGCCGTCGAGGTAGTGGAGGTGGGGGTCGTCGGGGGTGCGGGCGGTGACGACGGCGGCGAGGGCTTCCCGGACGGCGGTGAGGGTGAGGCGGCCGGCGGCGCGCTCGGCGGGGTCGCCGAGGGCCTTGAAGCGGAGGGTGCCGTCGGCGAAGTCGGGGGCGAGGGGGCCGGGGGTGTCCTCCTGGACCGGGCACAGGATCGGCGAGACGACGAGGAGGGGCGTCGTCGGGTGGCCCTCGCGGAGGGTGTCGAGGAAGCCGTGGACGGCGGGCGTGAAGGCGCGCAGCCGCATGAGGTCGGCGTTGACGACGTTGATGCCGAGCTTGACGCTGATCAGGTCCGCGGGGGTGTCGCGCATGGCGCGGGCGGTGAAGGGGTCGACCAGGGCGCTGCCGCTGAAGCCCAGGTTGACCAGCTCCACACCGCCGGACGCGGCGGCCAGGGCGGGCCATATGGCGGTGGGGCGGGTGGCGTTGGAGCCGTGGCTGATGGAGCTGCCGTGGTGCAGCCACACCCGGCGCCCGGCGGCCCGGGCCGGTTCGACGGGGGCGTCGGTGCGCAGGGCGATCAGCTCGGTGATCTCGGTGTGCGGGAGCCAGATCTCGACGTCCTTGTCGCCCCCCGGTAGCCCGGCGAACCGGGCGGTGCCGGGCTGGCCCTCGGTCAGCTCGGCGGTCTGGGTGAACATGTCGGTGATCGTGCGCAGGTTGCCGCCGGGCACGGTGGCCCGGCCTGCGGGGACGCCGTCGACGAGCAGGTCGTAGACGCCGTCCGGCGGGGGCGGGAAGCCCTGGTAGACGCGCTTGGTGGGGAGTGTGTCGAGCTCGACGACGGTGGCCCGGGTGCGGAAGGCCAGCCGTACGCCGGAGGGCTGGGCCTCGGCGACGGCGAGCTGGTCGTCGGGGATCTGCCGGCGGGCCCGGGCGGTCAGCCGGTGCGGGAGCAGGCCGTGCGCGGTCGCCTCGACGTCGAGGTGGCCGCGGAGCAGGTCCGCGGTGACGGGGGTGGTGACGGTGGGGCTCTTGCCGTGGTGGTGCTGGGGGTTCATTGCCTCTGCCTGGTGCTTGTCGGGGGTGTATGGGGCGGGCCGGGGCGGGTCAGGGGGTGGTGGCCGCCCGGCCGCGCAGCAGGAGGTCGAGGGAGTCGACCATCCAGGCCCACGACTCCTGCGGGCCCGGGGCACTGTGGGCGAAGCCGCCGGCGGCCTCCAGGCTGATGTAGCCGTGGAAGGCGCTGCCGAGCATGCGGACGGCGTGCGTCGCGTCGGGCTCGGCGAGGTCGTAGCCGCGCAGGATCGCCCGGGCCGTCTGCGCGTGCCGCACACCGGCGCTCGCGGCTGCGGTGGCGGGGTCGAGGCGGAAGCGGGCGGCGTCGTAGCGGCCGGGGTGCTCGTGGGCGTAACGGCGGTACGCGTCTGCGAAGGCGGTGAGCGCGTCCTTGCCGGCCCGCCCCGCGACCGCGTCGGAGACCCGGTCGGCCAGCTCCGCGAGGGCGTACAGCGCGATGCGGGTCTTGAGGTCGTGCGAGCTCTTGACGTGCGAGTACAGGCTCGCGACCTTGACGTCGAACCGCCGGGCGAGCGCGGAGACGGTCACCTGGTCGAAGCCGACCTCGTCCGCCAGCTCCGCTCCCGCGCGCGCCAGCCGCTCCGGGGTCAGTCCCGCTCTCACCATGGGCTTGCCTCCTTTTGCCTACAGCCATCTTGCCCTTGCCTAATAGCTTTAGGCAAGTGGGGACGAGGTGTAGGCGACGGACTCCGGAGGCGGTAGGGCCCTGGGGCCTTGGCCGGGTCCTGGGAGGAGGCCCTGAAGGGGTGGCAGGCCCTAAAGGCAGTTGTCGTCCCGCTGCGTCTCCTTGCCCCGCCGCACGGCGGCCAGCAGCGGCGGTGAGTCCCAGCCGGGCTGCTCGCCGCTCATCCACGCCGGTACGGAAGGGTGCGGCGGCCGTCGTACGCCGCCGAGCGCGTACAGCGCCGCCCCGATCACCGCGCCGGCGCAGGTGATCGCGAAGCAGACCCACAGCGCCGTACGGGTGCCCGAGGCCAGGCCGCCGCCGACCGTCGCGGCGACGTACACCAGGACCGGCGCGACCATGAACGCCGCGACCGCCCGGACCAGCTCGATGATCGCGAAGACCCGCTGCACATTGTTGGAGCGCAGCGAGAAGCCGGCGATGAACAGCGCCGGCACGACGGAGGAGCCCACGCCGACGCCGACGAAGCCCGAGCCGACGGAGGTCAGGACGCCGGTGGGCGGCGAGGCGGCGTTCATCAGCACGACGCCCACGGCGAGGAAGGCCAGGCCGACCAGGACGAAGTAGTGCAGGAGGTGGGTGCGGAAGACGGTGCCGAAGACGAACGCGGCGAGCACCGCGCCGCCGAACTCGGGCAGGTAGAGCAGGCCGAGGTGCAGCGGGCTCATGGTGGGCGCGAGGCCGGTCAGCGTCAGCGAGATCGCCGAGACCGACGCGGCGGCGGCGCACACGGCCGCGACGATGCCGGCGACCGGCAGCGTGCTGACCAGGCTGGCCACACACAGCAGCGGGTTCCTGCTCAGGTACTCGTGGACGAAGAGGATCACGATGAGCAGCAGCCCGCCCAGCAGCGGGCCGCTCGCGACGGGGTCGAGGAAGCGGTGGGTGGTCAGCTCGGAGGCGCCGAAGAAGGCCGCGGCGCAGCCGGCGGAGGCCAGGACGAGGGCGATCCAGTCGATCCTGGCGCCTTTGTTCGCCGGCGGGACCTCCTGGTACGTCACGACGGAGAGGATCAGCGCGGCCACCGCGATGCCGGCGATGACCCAGAAGAGCGGACGCCATCCGTGGGCGTCGGCCTGGATGCCGCCGACGACCGGGCCGAGCGCGACGGCGCCGAAGATGCAGACGTTCAGGACGATGACGGTCGTGCGCAGGCGGGACGCCGGATACCCGATGATGAGCGGCGGCACGGCCGCGATGAGGAGCAGGCTGGTGCACAGGCCCTGGAGGATGTGCCCGGTGATGAACATGCCCGGCCCGGTCGCGGCGGCGGTGAGCACGGAGCCGACGACCAGCACGATGCCGTAGACCAGGAGCATCCGCCGCTGCGGGAGGTGCTGCGCGAACTGCACGGCCAGGACGGTGCCGAACGCGTACCCGGCGTTCGCCATGCCCTCGGTGATGCTGAACGTCTGGGCGCTCATGTGGAGGTCGCGGGTGATGATCGGCGTGATGGGCCCCAGCGCGGCGGAGAGCGCGAGGAAGGGCACCAGGGCGAAGACGACCATTGTCGCCACCGCGGGATAGTGCCGGGCCAGCGGACCGTGGCGCATCGGGCGTTTTCTCCTCGTTCGACGGGAAATGAGAGCTTTCCCCATCGTGGGCCGCCCGTACCCCGTCCCCACCCTCCGGCACGCCGAACGGCCCCGCGATCCGTTACGCCGGGGGCGCTTGCACGGGGGCCGCTTACGCCGGGGCCTCTGGCGCCGGGGCCGCGGTGAAGCGCTCCAGTGCGCCGCGGATCATGTCCGCCGACTGCGCCTGCGGCAGGGCGACCGCCTGGAGGTGCTCGTAGCGCAGCCGGACGTCCTCCAGGCTCGCCCGCTGCTGGACGACGCGGTCGCCGTACATCCCCTCCATGTACATCGTGTCGGGGCGGTCGCGGTAGGACCAGAGGACGAAGGAGCCGTTGGTCGCCGCGTGCGCGCCCGCGGAGAACGGCAGGACCTGGATGATCACGTGCGGGTTCTCCGCGTCCTTGAGCAGCTGCCTGAGCTGCCCGGCCATCACCGCGGGGCCGCCCACCGCCCGGTGCAGCGCGGCCTCGTCCAGGACGACCCACAGGTGGGGCGGCTCCGGCCGCTCGAAGATCGCCCGCCGGGCGATCCGCCGGGCGACCAGCTCCTCGACCTGCTCCGGGGACGCCCTCGGCAACCCGGCGCGGATCAGGGCGCGCGCGTACTCCTCGGTCTGCAACAGGCCGTGCACGACCTGGCATTGGTACGTCCGCACGCGGGTTGCCCGCGACTCCTCCCGCACGAAGCCCTCGAACCAGTCCGGCAGCGCTTCCGCCAGCACCCGTTGCAGCAGGCGCGTGAACCGCCCGTCCGCGCCCAAAGCGGCGTCGACCTCGCCGGCGAACGACTCGGACGGTGTACGCCGCCCGGTCTCGACGTTGGCGAGCTGCTGGTACGAATACGAGGTGTGCGCGGCGAGTTGCCGTACGGACATCCCGCACGCCTCCCGCGCCAGGCGCAACTCCTCCCCGAAGTAGCGCAGCCAGGACAGCAGACCGTCCGCCCGGACCGCCATATACCCCTGGCCGTCGCCATTTGCCGAGCCCATCGCGCACCGTCCCCTCCGGCGTATTCGGTCACTTCTGAATACGCGGCACCTCTGTCACTGACCGTAGACAGGTCCCAACCTAGAGGTACCGCTCCGGCCCCGGGGCCGGAACAGAGGGAAGGGCAAGCCCCATGGCACCTGCGAGCACTGCGGCACCGCTGGTTTCCCCGGCACCTGTGGTGCAGCTCTGGCCGGCCGCGCCGGCCTCCGTGCCACAGGCAAGGCACGCCCTGCGGGCGGTGCTCGTGGGGTGGGGGCTGGGTGGGCTCGGGGATGAGGCGGAGGTCGTGCTGGCGGAGCTGCTCACGAATGCCGTGGAGCATGCGGCGGGTGGGCCGGTCGGGACGCGCCTGCTCCGCCGCGGACGCGGTGGTGTGCGGCTGGAGGTGTGGGACGGCGACGCGTATCGCCTGCCGGCGCTGGGGAAGGCCGGGGAGGAGCAGGTGCGGGGGCGGGGGCTGCAGATCGTGGACGCCGTCACGCGGCACGCGTGGGGCGTGGCCACCCGGGAGGGCCAGCCCGGCAAGGTCGTGTGGGCGCACATCGGCGGGGAGGTCGAGGAATCCGCCCCCTATTGCCACGCCTCCGTACGCCTCGGGCCCGGGCTGACGAGCCAGGTGCTCGCGCTCGGCGCGCGCATCGCGCCGGACCTCGTCGCGGCGACGCTTCTGTGTTACCTGGAGGCCCGGCACCTCGGCGGGCACGTCGCCCTCGCCTACGACCACCTCGACGGCCCCGACGCCGGGGCGGTATGGGCCCGCTGGGAGGAGGGCGAGACCCGGGCCCGGGCCATTTGCGTCCTGCCGGATTGCCCTGCCCTCGGGCCCGGCGACGTCGGCGGCTGCTCGCTGTTCGCGGCGCACCCGGGGCGTCACACGTGGGAGTGGGAAGCGTAGGCAATTGGCATATGCCGGCGCGGAGTTCGGCATCATCGGAGGGAACGGAGAGGAGGCGGCGCATGTCGCAGCGGAACACCCAGGGTGACGACGACCCCCTGCCCGGCCAGCCCTGGACGCCCCCGAAGGAGCCGCCGTCACCGGACGGGGACGCTCCCGAGGGAGACGGGAAGCACCGGAAGTGAGTACGGGCGGGCCGCGGGGTGAGCTCACGCGGTTGCTGCGGGAGGGCGGGGCGTTGGCGGCGGAGTGGGTCGAGGTCTTCGAGGCCGTGCCTCGGGGGGCGTTCCTGCCCGACGTCATATGGCCGTACGACATGGGGTCCGGCGCGAGCCGGGTCGTGGACCGGCGGGTGGACGGGGACGCGTGGGAGCGGGCCGCGTACGCGGATGTGCCGGTCACCACGCAGTGGGACGACGGAGCGCATGAAGGGCCCGGCCCCGGGCATGTGCCGACGAGTTCCGCGAGCATGCCGTCCGTCGTCGCCGGCATGCTGCGGGACCTCGACGTACGGCCCGGGATGCGCGTGCTGGAGGTCGGGACCGGGACGGGCTGGAACGCCGGGCTGCTCGCCGCGCGGCTGGGCGGCAGCGGCGGTGTCGTCACCGTCGAGGTGGACGAGGCCGTCGCCGTACGGGCGCGGGCCGCGCTGGTACGGGCGGGGCTGCGGGCCGAGGTGGTGTGCGGGGACGGGCGGGACGGCTGGGCCGCCGGGGCGCCGTACGACCGGCTGATCGCAACCGCGGGCGTACGGGCGCTGCCGGCGGCGTGGCTGGAGCAGACCCGGCCCGGCGGGGTGGTGCTCGCGCCGTGGGGGACGCACTACGGCAACGGTGACGCCCTCGTACGCCTCACCGTCCGCGGCGACGGCACCGCGAGCGGGCCCTTCCTGCGGCCGGTGGAGTTCATGAAGCTGCGGGCCCAGCGGCTGGACTGGGGGCGCTTCCGCGCACACGTCGGGCCCTACCCCGGCGACGCCGACACCTCCGAGACCGCCGTGAGCCTCACCGAACTCGGCGAGGGGCGGCGGCGGATGGGCGGCACCGCCTTCGTCCTCGGCCTGCTCGTACCGGACTGCGCGCATGTGCTCAACACCGCCGGCGCCGGCGCCACCCTCTGGTTCTTCGACATGCGCCCGGGCTCGCGCGCCTGGGCCTCCGCCGAATTCCGCCCCGGGGCGACACGGGCCCTCGTCCGCCAGTCCGGCACCCGCCGACTGTGGGACGAGGTCACGCGAGCCCTGTCCTGGTGGCAAGCGCAGGGCACCCCGCCGGTAAGCCGCTTCGGCCTCACGGCGGACGCCACCGGCGCACGGCAGGTGTGGCTGGACGATGACGCCCACCCCGTACCGGCCCCCGGCGCATGAGCCAGCGCCGGACGCCGCCACCCCCACCGGCCCCGGCCCATAAGCCGGCCGCGCACGCCGCAAGAGCTGTACGGCCTCGCCCGGAGTGGATCTCGGCGGACGGTCCGGCGGAGTCGGATCGTACTCTGGCGGGGTGACTGAGGACGCACCCAAGGCCGTGAGGGTACTGCTCGCCGAGGATCAGGGGATGATGCGCGGGGCGCTCGCGCTGCTGCTGGACCTGGAGGACGACATGGAGGTCGTCGCCCAGGTGTCCGCGGGCGACCGGATCGTCGCGGAGGCGCTGGCCGCGCGGCCGGATGTGGCCCTGCTGGACATCGAGCTGCCCGGGCGCAGTGGGCTGGACGCAGCCGCCGAGTTGCGGCAGAAGCTGCCGGGCTGCCAGGTGCTGATCCTCACGACCTTCGGGCGGCCCGGCTATCTGCGGCGGGCGATGGAGGCGGGCGCGGCCGGCTTCCTCGTCAAGGACGGGCCCGTGGAGGAGCTGGCCGGGGCGATCCGCCGGGTGCTGCGCGGGGAGCGCGTCATCGACCCCGCCCTGGCCGCCGCCGCGCTCAGCGCGGGCCCGAGCCCGCTCACCCCGCGTGAACGGGACGTGCTGAACGCGGCGGCGGACGGCGCCACCGTCGCCGACATCGCCGGCAAGCTCTTCCTGTCCGAGTCGACCGTACGGAACTACCTCTCCGCCGCGATCGGCAAGACCGGCACCCGCAACCGCATGGAGGCCGTCCGCACCGCCCGCCAGAACGGCTGGCTCTGACCCCCACCACGCCCTCCGGGCCCGCGGGCCCGACGCCAGGCCCACCCGGCACCCGGCAGCGCTACAGCCCGCGCCCGGCGCCGGGGCGCCACCGCACCCCCGCAAGCCCGGCGCAGCCGCCCGCTCAGACCTCGTGCGGCTGCGGCTTCGGCAGGAGCATCGCCAGGCATGCCGCCGCCGCGAGGAACGCCGCGCTGACCAGGAACGCCAGGCCGTAGCCGGAGGACAGGGCCGAGGCCGTGGAGGCGCCGGCCTGCGTGCGCGCGGTGATGCGGGAGGCCGCGGTCGTGGCGAGGATCGTCAGGCCCAGCGCGCCGCCGAGTTGCCGGGAGGTGTTGAGCAGGCCGGACACCAGGCCCTGTTCCGCCCGGCCCACGCCGGACATCGCCGCCGCGGCGACCGGCGTCATCATCAGGCCCGCGCCGAACATCGCCAGGATGCCGGGCCCGAGGATGATGCCGAGGAACGTGCCGTCCGCGCTGACCCGGCTCTGCCACACCAGCCCCACCGCGGATATCGCGCCGCCGCACGCGACGATCAGCCGCGAGTCGAGCCGGCTCATCAGCCGTGGCGCGAGCTTGGAGCCGGCCACGATCGCGATGGTGTGCGGCAGGAAGGACAGCCCCGCCTTGATCGGGCTGTAGTGCAGCACCTGCTGCATGTAGAGGGACAGGAAATACCAGACGGCGAAGGTCGCCGCGCCCGACGCGAAGAGCACCGTGTTCGCCGACGCCACCGACCGCACCGTGAACAGCCGCAACGGCACGAGCGGTTGGGCGGCGCGCGCCTCGACCGCCGTGAAGAGCGCGAGGATCAGCACACCGCCGACCAGCGGCACCAGCGAGTGCGGCGAGGACCACCCGTGCGTCTCGGTCTCGGCGATGCCGTACGCCAGCGCGGCCACGCCGCCGGTGACGAGGATCGCGCCGGGGATGTCGAGGCGCCGCACGGTCGTGCCGCGGCCCTCGGTCAGGAACAGCGCCGCCGCGACCAGCACCACCGCGCCCACCGGCACGTTGACCAGCAGCACCCAGCGCCAGGACAGCAGATCGGTCAGGGTGCCGCCGACGAGGCTGCCGGCCGCGCCGCCGCCCGCGCCGACCGCCGACCAGGTCGCGATCGCCCGGGTCCGCTCGGGGCCCTCGGGGAAGGAGGTGGTGAGGATGGACAGCGTGGTGGGCGCGAGGATCGCCGAGCCCAGGCCCTGCACCGCCCGCGCGGTGATCAGCATCGTCGGGTTCTGCGCGAGCCCGCCGGCCAGGCTCGCCGCCGTGAACAGGCCCAGCCCCGCGACGAATATCCGCTTGCGGCCGAAGAGGTCGGCGGCCCGCCCGCCGAGCAGCAGGAAGCCGGCGAAGGTGAGCGCGTAGCCGTTGACCACCCACTGCTGGGCGCTCTCGCCGAGGCCGAGGGCGCTGCGCATGGACGGCAGCGCCACGTTGACCACCGACACGTCGAGGACGACGAGGAACTGCCCGGCACACACCGCGAGCAGCACCGCCCAGGCCGGCGCGGCCCGGCGCGGCTTGCAGTCGGATGTCGAGGTGGTGCGCTGTCCGAGGATTTCGCTCATGGGCACCATCGTCCCCTCCCGCCCCGGCGCGGCGCATCGGCTTTCGGGCCTACTTCCTCAGGCCCGGGACCACAACCCGGGACCGACCCGCCCGCCGGCCCGTACCGCGTGCGCCCTACGCCCCGCCCGCCCCCGTCGTACGCCGCCCACCGCACGCCTCACCCGTACGGCGTCAGCCCGCGACCGTATCGCCCGGTCCCGCGGGGCCCCAGCCACCAGCGGCTTCGTACGATACGGGGATGACCGACGTGCTCGCGGCGTTCGAGGCCGCCAAGGGGTTCATGCCCGCGGACGAGGGCCTGGCGCTCTACGAGGCGGCCCGCGGCGCCGCGCGGGAGCTGCGGCTGCCGGTGCTGGAGATCGGCAGCTACTGCGGGCGCTCCACGATCCTGCTCGCCGACGCCGCCCGGCAGGCGGGCACGGTCGCGGTGACCGTGGACCACCACCGCGGCAGTGAGGAGCAGCAGCCGGGCTGGGAGTACCACGATACGGACCTGGTCGACGAGCACACCGGCCGCATGGACACCCTCCCGCACTTCCGCCGCGCCCTGTACGACGCGGGCCTGGAGGAGCACGTCGTCGCGATCGTGGGGCGCTCGCCGCAGGTCGCGGCGCTGTGGGGGCGGCCGTTCGCCCTGGTCTTCGTCGACGGCGGCCACACCGACGAGCACGCCGGCGCCGACTACGAGGGCTGGGCCCCGCATGTCGCCGAGGGCGGCCTGCTGGCCGTCCACGACGTCTTCCCCGACCCCGCCGACGGCGGCCAGGCGCCGTACCGGATCTACCGCCGCGCCCTGGAGTCGGGCGTCTTCGCCGAGGAGCCCGGCACCGGCTCGCTGCGGCTGCTGCGCAGAGTGACGGGCGGCGCCGTACGGTAGTGCGCGGCGGCGCCCGGGGGCGCTTTCGACAGGGGCGGTGCGAGGCGGCGAGCGGGGCCGATAGAGTCGCGGGCGTGTTCAGCAACGAGTCACGCGGGGGCGCTCGGGGCAGACCGCTGGTCATCACGGCGATCGTGGTGGCGGCGGCACTGACCGGGGGCTGGTTCGTGTACGACGCGCAGCGCGGCGACGACGCAGGTCCCGCGGGGGCGCACGGCCCCTCCGCCGGGGCCTCCGCGACCGCGGACGCCGGCCGTACGACGGGCTCCCCGGTGGCGCACGGTGACGGCGCGACCACCGCGCCGGCCCTGCCCGACGCGACATCGGCCGCGCCCCGCAAGGAGCTGACCGGCCGGACCATCGTGATCGACCCCGGCCACAACCTGGGCAACGCCAAGCACACCGCCGAGATCGACAAGCTCGTGGACATCGGCACCAACCGCAAGGCGTGCGACACCACCGGCACGGCCACCAACGCCGGTTATCCGGAGGCGGCCTACACGCTGGACGTGGCCCACCGGGCGCGGGCGCTGCTGGAGGCGCGCGGCGCGAAGGTGATCCTGACGTACGACGGGGACCGGCCGTGGGGTCCGTGCGTGGACGAAAGGGCCCGCATAGGCAACGCCGCGCATGCGGACGCGGCCCTGTCCATCCATGCGGACGGCGCACCCGCCGACCGCTTCGGCTTCCATGTGATCGCACCGAAGTCGGTGCACAAGGGCGCGGCGGACACCCGCGCCGTCGCGGCGCCTTCCCTGCTCCTTGCCACCACTTTGCGCGCGCATTTCCAGGCGGCGACCGGCGAACCGCTGGCAAACTACCTCGGTGGGAAGGGTCTGACGATCCGCGACGACCTCGGCGGGCTCAATCTCACGACCGTGCCCAAGGTCTTCATCGAATGCGGCAACATGCGCAACGCGCACGACGCCGCCGAGATGACCGATCCCGCGTGGCGGCAGAAGGCCGCCGTCGGGATCGCCGACGGGCTCACCTCCTTCCTGGAAGGCAAGAGGTGACAGGGCTGTAGCAGTCCGGTATGGATCGTGCACCAATGACCATGCCCGGCCCTCCGGCCAAGATCGTCCTCGTACCATGGGGCACCGCTCCGGTTGACGGACGTACGACCAGATCACGACCTGACAGAAGCAGTACCGACAAAGGACAGGACCTGACGTGAACATCCGCTCCCTGACCCGAGGAGACGGCGCGGTGATCGGAGCAGCGGTGCTGCTGCTGATCGCTTCCTTCTTGCCGTTCTACAGTTACAAGTCCGAATTCGGGTCCGCGTCCAGGAACTTGTGGCACTCGCAGTTCTTCCCGATCCTGCCGTCGGTGACGCTGACCGCGATCGCAGCCGCCGCCGCGATACTGGCCGCGCGCTCCCCGCAGTTCACCGGCAAGCAGATCCTGGGCCTCACGTTCGACCAGTGGGCGGTGGCGCTGGCCGTCTTCAGCGGCTGGACGGCCGTGTGGGCCACGCTGTTCGCGGACTCCGGCGGCCTGGACAAGGGCGCGGGCCTGTGGCTGACGCTGGTCTTCGGGCTGGCCATCGCGGTCGTCGCGCCGCTGTCGAGCCGGCTGCCGGCGCTCAAGGCCCCGCTGGCGGGCGCCCCTTCGCCGGCCCCGCAGCCGTACGCGGTGGGCGGCGCGCCCTACGGCGGCCCGGCCCCGCAGCAGGCCGGTTACGGCTACCCGGGCGGCGCGCAGTCCGTCGACCCGGCCTTCGGCCAGCAGCAGCCGTACGGCGCCCAGGCCGCGGCCCCGCAGGCGGCGCAGCCGGCCGCGCCGGCCTCGGACTTCAGCGCCTTCTGGTTCGCCGTGCCGGTGCCGCGCCCGCTGTACGCGGAGGACGGCTCGGGCGCGCAGATCGCCGAACTGACCCCGGGCACCTGGTACCTGGCCGTCGACCAGCGGGGTGCCTCGCTGATCGCGCAGACCCAGGACGGGCGGCGCGGTGTGCTGCAGGACAGCAGCGGCATCCAGCGCGGCTGAACCGTATCTGCACACATAGCTCCACCAGCGCACCACATCTGCTGACGCGGGTCTGAAAACCGCACGACGGCCGGTCACCCCGATCCGGGGCGGCCGGCCGCCGTGCGTGTACGGCCCGGTCCTGCCGGGCGCCGGGACCCGGGACCCGGGCCGTGCGGGTGTGCGGGTGTGCGGGTGGCGGGTTTCAACCGGCCGATCGGGGCAAGGCGGCGGTCATGGCCAGACGTTACGGCGGCAACCCCGCCGCGGCGATCATCCTGCTCGCCGCAGACATCGCTGCACTGATCCTGATCCTGTGGATCCTGTTCTTCGTCTTCGACGCCAACCGGGCGAACGACCTGGTCGACTGGGTTCACCATGCGGCCAACTGGCTGGCGGGCTGGTCGAAGGACCTCTTCACCGTGGACAACGCCAAGTGGCGCACCGTGCTCAACTACGGCCTGCCCGCGGTGGTCTACCTGCTGATCGCCCACGCGATCTCCGGCCGGGTCAACCGGGCCTGACGCCCGGTGCCCCTTCAGAGCCGGGGCGGACAGCAGCCGGGCGCAAGGCCGTTCGGCAGTCGTTCCGCCCCGAAGACGGCGGTGGTCGCCTCGTCCCCCCCGAGTGCGGCCACCGCCAACAGCATGGCGCCGGCGGTCCATGTGGTGCGCTCCACCGGCCAGTACGCCTGGTCGTCGAAGACGTAGCCGGTCCAGTACAGCCCGTCGTCGTGGCGCAGGTGCTGGATGTCGGCGAGGATGCGCACCGCGCGGTCCGACTCCCCCATCGCCCACAGCGCCAGGGCCAGTTCGGCGCTCTCGCCGCCGGTGACCCACGGGTTGGGCAGCACGCAGCGCACCCCGAGGCCGGGCACGACGAAGCGCGACCAGCCCTCCTCGATCCTGGCCAGGGCGCGCGGCCCGCGCAGGGTGCCGGACAGCACCGGGTAGTACCAGTCCATCGAGTAGCGGGACTTGTCCAGGAAGCGCTCGGGGTGCCGGCGGATCGCGTGGCCGAGCGCACCGGTCGCCAACTCCCAGTCCGGCTGCGGCTCTTCGAGGTGCTCGGCGATGGCCAGCGCGCAGCGCAGCGCCTGGTGCACCGATGAACTCCCGGTCAGCAGCGCGTCGGTGACGGCCGCGCCGCCGTCCGCGTCGGCCTCGCGCTTCCAGCCGATCTGCCCGCCGGGCTGCTGGAGCGCCAGCACGAACTCCACGGCGGCCGACACCGAGGGCCAGATGCGGTCGACGAACGCGTCGTCGCCGGTGGACAGGTAGTGGTGCCAGGCGCCGACGGCGATGTAGGCGCAGAAGTTGGACTCCCGGCCGCGGTCGGTGGGCCGGGCCGGATCGCCGTCCTGGTAGGCGGCGAACCACCCGCCGTCCGGCTGCTGGTGGGTCACGAGCCAGCCGTACGCGGCCTCCGCGGCATCGTGTTCGCCGGCCGCGTCCAGCGCCATGGCGACCTCGATGTGGTCCCACGGGTCGAGGTGGTGGCCGGGGAACCACGGGATGGCGCCGTCCGGCCGCTGCACCGCAAGCAGCGCGTCCACGGTCCGCTCGGCCTGCGCGGCGCTCAGCACGCCGGGCAGGACCAGCCGCTCCGTGCCGCGCTGCCGCCCGGCCCGGGTCACGTGAGGGCGTCCGCGGAGTCCGCGCCGCCCGGGGCGTCGCCGAGCGCCTCGTCGAGGACGTCGTCGAGCGCGTCCGCCGGCAGGTGCGGCTTGGTGGCGTAGGCCACGAAGCTCTTGCCGATCAGCGGGTTGAGCGCCTGCTCGGCGACCCTGGTGGCCAGCGGTTTCTTCATGATGTCCCACACCAGCAGCTTGTGGTACAGCTTCACCGGCAGGGCCTTGTCGTTGTCCACGCCGACCGCGCACTTGATCCACCAGTACGGCGCGTGCAGCCCGTGCGCGTGGTGGGTGCCGTACGGGCGCAGGCCCGCTTCCCGTATCCGCTCCAGGAGTTGGTGGGCCTTGTAGATGCGGATGTGGCCGCCCTCGACCTCGTGGTAGGCGTCGGACAGGGCCCAGCAGACCTTTTCCGGGCCGTAGCGCGGCACGGTCACCGCGAGACGGCCGCCAGGGCGCAGCACCCGCACCATCTCGGCGAGCACGCCCTTGTCGTCGGGGATGTGCTCCATCACCTCGGAGATGATGACGACGTCGAAGCTGGCGTCGGGGAAGGGGAGTTGGAGGGCGTCGCCCTCCATGGCGGTGGCGGTGGCGCCCGCCGGGGCCTCGCCGGCCTCCTTCATCGCCGCGAACCAGCGGGCGACCTCGCGGATCTCCTCGCCGTTGCGGTCGAGGGCGACGACGCGGGCGCCGCGCCGGTAGCACTCGAAGGCGTGCCGGCCGCCGCCGCATCCGAGGTCGAGGACGCGGTCGCCTTCGGCGACGGGGAAGCGGGTGAAGTCGACGGTCAGCATGTGCGGCTCCCGTGTGCGGCGGCCCGCTCCGGTTCCGCACCGAAGGGGGTGTTGCTGTCGTGGCCGGCCGGCCCGCCGGCGGTGGGCCGCCCGCGCCGGCCGGCGTCCGAACCGCGCTCGCCCACCGGGGACTTGGCACCCTGCGTCGCGATCGCCTCGTGGTAGAGCTCGGCGGTGCGGACGGCCGCGCGGGTCCAGGTGAAGTGCGCCAGCACCCGGGCGCGGCCGGCGGCGGCCAGCCGGCGGCGCAGCCCGGGGTCGGTGAGGGCGCGGTCCAGGGCCGCGGCGAGCGCCCCGGCGTCGCCCGGCGGTACGGCCAGGCACGTCTCGCCGTCGGGCCCGGCGACCTCGGGGACGGCGCCGCCGGTCGTGGCGACCAGCGCGGTGCCGGTCGCCATGGCCTCGGCGGCGGGCAGCGAGAAGCCCTCGTAGAGGGACGGGACGCAGGCGACCTGGGCGCTGCGGATCAGGTCGACGAGTTCGGCGTCGCTGATGCCCTTGACGAACTTCACCGCCTCCTGGAGCCCGAAGCTCTCGACGGCGTCGGCGACCGGGCCGCCGTCGGGGCGCTTGCCGACGACGACCAGATGCGCCTCGGGGTGCTGCACGCGCACCTTGGCGAGCGCTTCGACGAGGAAGACCAGGCCCTTGAGCGGCACGTCGGCGCTGGAGGTCGTGACGATCCGGCCGGGCACCTCGGGCACCGCCGGGTCGGGGCTGAACAGCCGGGTGTCGGCGCCGATCGGCACGGTGTGGATGCGCGCGGGCGGCACGCCGAGGTCGGCGCTGATCTCGGCGCTGGAGGAGCCGGAGACGGTGAGCACGGACGGCAGCCGGCGGGCGACCCGCTTCTGCATGCGCGTGAAGCCGTACCAGCGGCGGATCGAGGCGCGGCGCCGCCAGGTGGGGGCGGCGGCCAGGTCCAGGCGGCGGTCGACGGTGATGGGGTGGTGCACGGTGGTGACCAGCGGCATGCCCAGGTCCAACAACCCGTAGCCGAGCGTCTGGTTGTCGTGCACGACGTCGAAGTCGGCGCGGCGGGCGGCCAGATGGCGGCGGGCGCGCAGGCTGAAGGTCAGCGGCTCGGGGAAGCCGCCGGTCCACATGGTGGCGACCTCCAGCGCGTCGATCCAGTCGCGGTACTCGCCGCGCCTGGGCGTACGGAACGGGTCCGGCTGGCGGTAGAGGTCCAGGCTCGGCAGTTCGGTGAGGGTCACGCCCTCGCCGAGGGCGTCCAGGACCGGGTAGGGCTGCGCGGCGATGACCTCGACGCGGTGGCCGAGCGCGGCCAGCTCGCGGGACAGGTGCCGGACGTACACGCCCTGGCCGCCGCAGTAGGGATTGCCCTTGTAGCTCAGCAGCGCGACCCGCAGCGGTCTGGCCTCTGCCGTCACTCCGGCCCCCTTCGCAAGCATTGAGCCGGAGCGTAACCGGTCGCGCTAATCTAGAACAAGTTTCAGACTCGATGGTACAGAAGCCGGATCGCCCGGCAAGCGGACGGCCCCCGGCGCGGGTCCCGGCGGCTTGCCACCGGCCCCGCGCGTGACGGACGGACGCAGCCATGGACCGCAGCACCACCGCCTTGACCGTACGGCAGGAGGCCAGACGGCGGCGCATCCTGGAGGCCAGCATCCGGCTCGCGGCCGGCGGCGGTTTTGACGCGGTCCAGATGCGGGAGGTCGCCGAGGAGTCCGGGGTCGCGCTCGGCACGCTCTACCGCTACTTCCCGTCCAAGATCCATCTGCTGGTCGCGGTCATGCAGGACCAGCTGGGGCGGCTGCACGGCACGCTGCTGCACCGGCCGCCGACCGCCGCGACGCCCGGCGAGCGGGTCGCCGAGACGCTGCTGCGGGCCTTCCGGGCGCTGCAGCGCGAGCCGCTGCTGGCCGAGGCGATGGTGCGGGCGGTGATCTTCGCCGACCGGTCGGTGCGCGAGGAGGTCGACACGGTGTCCGTGCTGACCCGGGCGATCATCCTGGACGCGATGCGGCTGGGCGCCGACCCGTCGCCGGAGTGCCTTTCGGCCATCCGGGTGGTGGAGCACACCTGGCACGCGGCGCTGGTGGGGTGGCTGGCGGACCGTGCGCCGGTCGCACAGGTGCAGGCGGACATCCGTACGGTCTGCCGGCTCGTGCCGGCGGAGGCGCCATAGTCGCAGGAGGCGGTGGGCGCCGCCTGGAGGCGGGACTCCCGCAGGGCCGTACGTCGGGCCGAACATCAGGCCGAACATCAGGCCGTACGTCAGGCCGTACGTCAGGCCGTACGTCAGGCCGTACGTCACCCACACGGGTGGCGCGCGCGGCGTTGTCACGTGCGCCCCTCCAGAGCATCCGTTCACCCCCGATCTACCCCCGAATGACGGGAATCCGGGCCCTCCGGGACAACTCGCCAGGGTAGGAATGGACCGGTCTCTTCCGGTCCGACGAGCCAAGGGGAAAGCCGAGTTGATACGCGTACTGGTGGCCCACGACACCAGCCTGCTGCGATCCGCGATCGCCGCGCTGCTGGTCAAGGAACCGGACTTCGACGTGACCGACGCGGGGTGGCACCAGGTGGGCGAGGCCGGCCGATGTACCGGCCGGCCGCATGTGTGCGTGGTGGACGCGGACTGCCCCGGCTGGCGCCGGCACACCGACCGGGCGGCGGGTCCCGGCGGATCCGGTGCCGGGGCCGCCGCGGCGCAGATGGTGCACCAGGAGTGCGGGGTCATCGTGCTGACCAGCAGCGGCAAGCCGGGCAGCCTGCGGCGCGCGTACGAGGCGGACGTCCTCGGCTTCGTCAACAAGGACCGCTCCGCCGACCGGCTGCCCGCGGCCATACGGGCGGTCGCGGAGGGGAAACGCTTCGTCGACGAGTCGCTGGCCGTCGAATTCCTCCAGGCGGCGGACATGCCGCTGACGCCGCGCGAGCTGAGCGTGCTGTCGCTCAGCGCGGAGGGCGCGTCGGTGACCGAGATCGCCCGCAGCCTGCACCTGTGCAACGGGACCGTGCGCAATTACCTGGCGGCGATCACCCGCAAGACCGGGGCGCGCAACCGGGTGGACGCGATCCGCATCTCGCGCTTCGCCGGGTGGGTGTGAGCTCCCCGGGGCGCCCGGGGGCATCTGGGGGGCTTCGGAGGGCGTCCGGAGGGCTTCGGGGGCGGCTCAGCCGGCCGGGGCAGGCGACCAGGCGGCGGTGAGGTCGCGGTAGAGCGGTGAGGCCGCCAGCAGCGTGTCGTGCGGGGCGCACACGGTGCGCGGGCCGTCGAGGACGAGCGTACGGTCGGCGCGCCGCGCGGAGCTGATGCGGTGCGCGACGACCAGCAGAGTGGTCGCCGGGCGGGCCGCGAACGCCCGCTCGGCGCGGGCCTCGGCGGCGGCGTCCAGATGGCAGGTCGCCTCGTCCAGGACGACGATACGGCCGCGGGCGGCATAGGTGCGGGCCAGCGCGAGCAGCTGCCGCTCGCCCGCGGACAGCTCCGCGGGGTCCACCGCGCCCTCGGGCCCGCCGAGCGCGGCGACCAGCGCGTCGGCGCCCACCGCGGCCACGGCGGCGAGCACGTCGTCCGGCCCGGCCTCGGGGCGCAGATAGCCGACGTTCTCCGCGACCGTCCCCCGGAAGACGTACGCCTCCTGGGGTACGAGCACGACCTCGCCGTTACGCCGCACCTCCCCCGCGGCGGGCCGCAGCAGCCCGGCGACCAGGCCGGCGAGCGTCGACTTGCCGGTGCCGCTGGGCCCGACGACGGCCAGGTGCTCGCCCTGCGCGACGCCGAGGTCCAGGTCGCGCAGGACCGGCTCGGCGCCGGGGCCGTACGCGAAGGTGAGGCGGCGCAGCTGGAGGGCGAGGCCGGGCTCCGTGGCGGTGACGGCGGGCGGCGCGGGCGGCTCAGGAAGCTCAGGGGCCTCAGGCGGCTCGGGGGCGGTGAGGCGGGCGAGGATGACGCCGAGGCGGGTGCCGGCGGCGCCCAGGGTGTGCAGGAGGTTCTGCAGGGCGGGCTGGAGGGATTGCGTGAGGTAGGCGAAGGCGCCGAGCAGCGCGCCGGGTGTGACGCGGTGCGAGGACAGCAGCCAGGGCGCGGTGAGCAGCAGCAGGACCAGGGGCAGTTGGCCGCCGATCGCGAGGGCGGCGGTGCGGACGACGCCGAAGCGGGCCAGTGAGCGGGCGGCGCGCTGCGCGGCCTCGATGCGGACGTCGGCCCTGGCCGCCATGGGCTCGCGCGCGCCGCACGCGGTGATGTCGCGCAGCCCGGCAGCGAGTTCCCCGCACTCCTCGGCGACGGCCTCGTCCGCGCTCAGGAAGCGGTCCTGGCGGCGGGCGAGCGGGCGCAGGGCGGCGACGAAGAGGCCGACGCCGGCGGCGAGCGGCGGCAGCACGACGAGCAGCAGGACGGGCGCGAGCGCGATCATGCCGGCGAGCGCGCCGGCCGCGGTGAAGACGAAGGAGCGCAGCACCATGACGAGGCCGCCGAAGGCGTCGCGGGCGATCTCGACCTGGTGCGTGAGCCGGGACACCACCGCGGAGTCCGCCGGCCGGGCGGCCCCGCTCCCCCCGCCGCGCACGGCGTCGCCGAGCCCGCGCCGCACCACCCGCCGCACCAGCCGGTCCCGCAGCGGCTCCACGAGCGCGGCGACCCCCCGGAAGACCCGCCCGGTCCCGTACGCCCCGACCGGCACCCCCACCGCGGCGAGCCCGAGCCACCACAGGCCGGTGCCCTGCCGCCCCCGCAGGAACCCGTCGTCCATCGCCCGCGCGAGGGCGTACCCGAGCAGAAACGTCTGCCCGGCCTCCAGCACCGACCACGCGAGCAGCACCCCGACGACGCGGGCCTGCCCGCGCAGGGCGTCACGCAGCCGCAGCGGGCGCGACGCGCTTGCCGCGGGGGCATCGGCACGACGCGGCCGGGAAGCCGCCTTGCCCTCTACGGACGGCTCCTCGACGGCACCCGCGGGGCCCAACCGGGGTACCGCATCGACCTGGTGGCCGGCCGCCGCACCTGGTCGTCGCGTGGCGCCGAGGGCGCCTTTCCGGGAAGAGAACTTACGCATCCTCACCTCCGAAGAGTGCCCGGTATTCCGGGTCGGGCCAGAGGGTTGCGTGGGGGGCCAGGGCGCGGAGGTGGCCGGAGTCGAGCCAGGCGACGGTGTCGGCGCGGGCGGCGGTGGAGGCGCGGTGGGTGGTGAGCAGGCGGGTGCGGTGCGGGTGGTCGCGGAAGAGGGCCTGGGCGACGCGGAGTTCGGTGACGGTGTCGAGGCTGGACGTTGCGTCGTCGAGGACGAGGAGGCGGCCGGGGTGGGCGAACGCCCTTGCCAGGCCGAGGCGTTGGACCTCGCCGCCGGAGAAGGGGGCGCGGTCGCGCGCGGTCGCGTAACCGGCCGGGAGGAGCCGGACGAAGCCGTCGGCCTCCGCGGCGCGGGCGGCCTCTTCGGCGGCCCGCGGTGGCAGGGGGCGGGGGCCGAAGGTGATCGTGTCCTCGATCGTGTCACCGAGCAGGACGGGGCGCTCGAAGGCGTAGCCGACCGCGTCGCGCAATCCCGTCTCGGTGAGGTCGGGCAGCGGGCAGCCGTCGAGCAGGACGGTGCCGGCGTCCGGGTCGGCCAACCGCCCGGCGAGCGCGGCCAGTACGGACTTGCCGGCGCCCGAACGGCCGACGACGGCGACGCAACTGCCGCCGGGCACCGTCAGGTCGAGCCCGTCCAGCACGGTCTCGCCGCCGCGGACCGCGGTGACGCCGCGCAGTTCGAGGGTGCCGGGACCGTCCGGCGGCAACTGCCGCTGCCCGTACGCCGGTACGGGCTCGGCGAGCACGTCGGCGACCCGTCCGGCCGCGGCCCGCCCGCGTACCACCGCTCCCAACTGGCCGACGACGACGCCGATTCCGGTGGCGAGCAGCACATAGCGCCCGGCGGCGAGCAGGTCGCCGGGGCTCAGCGCGCCCTGGGCGAGGCGGATACCGCCGACGGCGAGCACGGCGACCTGGAGCAGCGGGACGAGCACCGCGGCCTGCGCGGTCGCCCGGCCCTGCACGTGCCACATCGTCCGCCCGTGCGCGGCGAGTTCGGGCAGCGGCCCGAGCACCCGCGCGGCCTCGCGCTCCTTCGTGCCGGCCGCGGCGATGGTACGGGCGCCGCCCAGCGCCTCGACGAGCAGCGTGGCGATCCGGCCCTGGACATGCTGGTAGCCGGTGACGCAGTCGGCGGAGGCGCGGGCGAAGTGCCGTACGAGCAGGGTGAGTAGGGGCGCGCCGGCGAGGAAGACGACGGCGAGCCAGGGGTCGGTGAGGCCGAGCGCGACGATGCCGCCCACGGGCGCGGCGAGCGCGGCCGGCAGCGACGCGGCGGAGGCGGGGGTGCCGGCGGCGTCGGAGGCGTTGCCGACCAGCCGCGTGACGAGGTCGCCGGTGCCGCGGTGCGCCGCGCGCGGCCCGGCGGCGAGCATGTGCCGTACGGCGGTACGGCGGATGTGCGCGGTGGCGCGGGCGGTGGTGACGCCGGTGAGCAGGTCCTCGACGGCGGCGGTGGCGGCCTGGACCCCCACGATGAGCGCGCACAGCGCCGTCCAGCGCCCCGCGGGCTCGCCGCGCAGCAGCAGGTCGAGCGCATGCCCGAGCGCCGCGGGCAGCACCAGCGCGAGCCCCGCGGACCCGAGGCCGAGCACCCCCAGCGCGACCACCCGCCCGGCGTCGCGCCGGGCCGCGTCCGCGATGACGGCCATGGCAAGTCCCCTCTCCGGTGCGGTGGTTGAGCCGGTACGGCGGGCCGGCGACGCCGGCTCCCGAACCGCCTGGGCGGGACCCCCGGCCGTCCCGGGACAGGCGCCCCCCTGGCGCCGGAAGCCGCGCGGCCCGCGCGGCCAACGCAGCCCACGCGGCCCGCGTAGCCCACGCGTCGTACGGTCCGCCGCATGCCCCATGCCGTGCGGCGGACCGCGGTCGCACCGGAGTGCGCAGGTGCCGGGTGGCGCGCGGCGGGGCCGGGCGACGGAGGCCAGGTGTCGGGGCCGCGACGGGCGGCGCCCGGCGGGATGCGCGGGGTGCGACGCAGGTGGCCCCGGGCGGCGGTTGGGGCCGCCGCCCGGGGCCGGGAGGTGCTTAGAGGCAGATCAGGAAGCTCACGGAGCTGATGCAGCCCAGCAGGCTCAGGGAGCTCGCGGGGGCGCCGGCGCCGTGGTTGTTCTCGGGCTCCATGTTCTGCAGGTCGAGAAGGGCCATGACCGTTCCTTTCGGATGGGTGTGGTGGTGCGCGGTCCCGGCCGGGTGGCCGGGCCCGGTTCAGGAGCCGCCGGTGAGCGGCGGCAGGAAGGGCAACCCGGCGGCGGTGCCGCCGATGGCCGCGCCCAGGGCGAGCAGGCAGCCGGCGGTGCCGGTGCCGTAGTCCATGGACAGCCGCATCATCTGGTTGCCGGGGAAGGCGAGCCCGCCGCGGTAGGGCATGCCGTACCAGCCGAGCGCGTCGACCTGTTCGGCGAGCGCGCCGGCGGGCACCGCGGTACGGGTGCGCGCCAGGTGCAGGATCATGCCGGCCCGGCCGGCGAAGAGGCCGGGCTGGGCGTACAGCCGCAAGGTGGCCGCGCGGACGATGTCGGTGCGGGCCTGCTCGAAGCGGGCGTCCGACTCCGCGTCGAAAGCGCCGGCTTCGAGGGTCCCGGCGGCGCGGGCCGCGCGGGCGAGCGGCAGGAAGTCGTCGAGGACCAGGCCGATCCCGGCGCTGCCGTCGCCGACGTACGGCATGGTGCGCCAGCCCTCGTCCACGTCGAGGCCGCCCGCGGCGGTGTGCACGCAGCGGTCGAGGTCCAGGCGCAGGGCGCGGGCGGCGTGGGTGAGCAGGGCGGGCGCGCCGGTGTGCTCGTACAGCCGCACGAAGAGCAGGGCCGCGCCGGTGGCGCCGTGCATGAGGCCGGCGCGGGTGGTGCCGCCGCCGAGCCGGGCGGCGACGATGCCGGCGGCCTCCAGGGCGCGGTCGCGCAGCTCGCTCTCGCCGGTGCTGCGGGCGAGGTGGTCCAGGACCAGGCCGATGCCGGCGAGCCCGCCGGACAGGTCGGGCGCCAACTGCTGCCACTTCTCGGCGAGCAGGCCGCGTACGAGGTCGAGGGCGCGCTCGGTGTGGCCGAGCCGGTCCAGGGCGTACGCGATGCCGGCGACGCCGTCGTACAGTCCCAGCGGGGTGCCGCCGGGCGGCGGGGCGGTGTGGTCCAGCAGCCACTGCTCGCCTTCGGGGTACGGCGGCAGGCCGCTGTCGGCGAGGGCGAGCAGGACGCCGGCGGCGCCGTGCGCGATGCCGAGGCCGCCGCCGTCGGAGAACTGGGCGATGTCGCCGGGGAAGAGCCGGTCCCCGCGCCCGGGCGTCGCGGACGCCAGGATCGCCTCGACCATGGCGTCGCGCGCCCCGGCCCAGTCGGTGGTCGCGGCGGGCAGGTACCGTCCCGCGGTCCCGACCGGCGCGGATGCAGGGCGCGTTACCGGTACCGCGGCAACGCCGGCCGTGCGTAAGGGCGTTGGGTGCGGTTCCGGTACGCCGGCCGCGGGCGCGGGCGGCATCCCCCGGGTGATCTCGCGGACGGCCTCGTCCAAGAAGCCCTGGGGCAGCGGGAATTGCCCGGCGATGACCTCCGCGAGGTGCGCCGCCTTCGTGCGGTCGATCGCGAGCAGCGTCGTCACCGGCAGGAAGAGGGCCAGCCGCAGGCAGGCGAGGGCGTAGTGGTCGACGGAGGTGCCGCGGCGGTCGGGCGGGGCCATGAAGCCGGGGTGGGCGACGGACTGGCGGAGGTTGTCGCCGGTGGTGGTCGCGGCCTCGAAGTCCAGCAGCCGTACGGACTCGCCGTCCGGGCCGACCATGATGTTGTACATGTGCAGGTCGTTGAAGACGACGCCGCGCCCGTGCACCGCGGCGACCGCGCGCTCGACGTTCGCGTGGACGCGCAGCGCCCAGCCGGTGTAGTCGGCGACGTCGGCCGGGTCCGGGTCGGGGGTGAGCAGCGGGTGGCGGTGGCCGAAGAAGCTGTTGAGCGGCTTGCCCTCCAGGAACTCCATGACCAGGAACCGGTGGTCGCCGAGGGTGAACCAGTCGCGGACCTCGGGCGCGACGCCGAGCCCGGACAGCGCGCGCAGCATGTCGCGTTCGCGCTCCAGCCGGGTGACGGCGTCCGCGCCGTCGGAGGCGAGCCCGGCGTGCGGGCGGCCCTCCTTGAGGACGACCTTCTCGCCGCTGCGGGTGTCGGTGCCGACGTAGACGCCGCCGCCGTTGGAGAAGTGCAGCGCCGACTCGATGCGGTACGGCAGGTCGCCGACGGTGGTGGCGTTGCGCGCCTCCAGGTGCGGGCGCAGGAAGTCCGGCAGCGTCACCCACGCGGGGACGTGGAAGGCGGGCGCGCGGCTGTCGGGCACGAGCCGCCCCTCGCCGTCCTCGACGGCCGGCACGAGGGTGCCGTGCTCGCCGACGCAGAAGCGTTTGGCGAAGGCGCCGTAGCGCACATAGAGCGGGCCTTCGCGCCAGCGCAGGTCGGTGAGGATGTACGGGCCGGGTTCGCCGTCGAGGAGTTCGCCGAGTTCTTCGAGGATCGTGCGCAGCTGCTGCTCGCCGTCCGGGTAGACGGTGACGAATTTCCCGCTGGTGTCGCGGCCGGCGTATTTGGAATTGCGCAGGTGGAGCAGCTGCGGGCTCGGCACGAATTTAAACGGAATGCCGCGCGGCACGCAGTAGTCCCACACCTTCGCGGCGACCTTGTCGGCGTTGCCGAGGCCGGCGGAGACATGGATCTTCCAGCCCTGCGCCGGGTGGCCCGCCCCGCCGGAGCCGCCCTCCACGGTGGCGAGCGGGTCGAGGCTGAGCCAGTCGCCGAAGCGGATCTGCCGCCAGCCGTCGGGCACGTCGCGCTCGGCGGTCTCGAAGGCGGCCACCAGCGGCGGCGCCGCGGCCGGCTCGCCCGCCCGCTCCCCCGTACATTCCCCCGCCGGCTCGCCCCCGGCACCGCCCGTACGCTCCCCCGGCGCCGAAACGGAATCGGTGGACTGCGCCAGCGGAAGCCGGTCGAGGCTTTCGTAGAAATACCGGTCCGCGAGGCAGAAAACCTCGTAGCGATTGTCCATCGATCCCCCTTGTGGCGGTGACGGACAAAAGATTTCCACAGCGGCGGGCCGGCCGAGAAGTAACCGTTGTCACCTCATGGCCGTGCGGAACGCACGGGTCCGGCGGGCGGAATGCGCGGCCGGCGCCGGGCGCCGCCGGCGTACGGGCGCGGGCAGGGGCGGGCAGGCGCAGGTGGGGCGGCGCGGGCGGGGCGGCGGACGTGCCCGCTCAGCCGCCGAAGGAGGCCGGCGTGAGCTTGAGGGCGGACAGCAGCGCGCGGTCGCGCACGCCGGTGGGCAGGCGGCGGGCGATACGGACCGTGCGGGCGTCGGGGCCGACGAGGTAGCGGGTGCGCGGGCGGCGGGCGGTGAGGGCGTGGTGGACGGCGTCGACGGCCGCGTCGACCGGGTGCAGTTCGGTCGCCGCAACGGCCGCCGCGGCGCTCTCCAGGGCGCGGGCGTAGTGCCTGCCGACCTCCGGTCCGCCGGCGAGCCCGTCGGCCTGCCCGGAGCGGACGGCGCGCGCGAAGATCTCGGTGCGCATCGCGCCGGGCTCGACGAGGGCGACCTTCACGCCCTGGTGGCGCAGCTCGATGCGCAGCGAGTCGCTCAGCGAGGCCAGCGCGGCCTTGGACGCGGCGATCGGGCCGAAGAAGGGCAGCGCGACGAGCGAGCTGAGGGCGCCGATGTTGACCACCCGCCCGCCGCCGGCCCGCAGCGCGGGAAGTGCCGCGCGGGTGACGGCCATCAGG
The DNA here is from genome assembly GCF_012034175.1 of Actinacidiphila epipremni. Classification (GTDB taxonomy): domain Bacteria; phylum Actinomycetota; class Actinomycetes; order Streptomycetales; family Streptomycetaceae; genus Actinacidiphila; species Actinacidiphila epipremni. The sequence goes on along the minus strand of NZ_JAATEJ010000001.1, from coordinate 647,487 downwards.
CCGAGGACGTTGACGTCGAACTGGCGGCGCAGCGCGTCGCCGGGCACCTGCTCCCAGAAGCCCTGGACGATCAGGCCCGCGCTGTTGACGAGGCCGTCGAGCCGGGCGGTGCCCAGGTGTGCGACTGCGGATCGCACACTCGCCTCGTCGGTGACGTCGAGGGCCACCGGGCGTACGTCGCCGGGGAGTTGGGCCAGGCGGGCGGCGTCGGCGGGGGCGCGGTGGGCCGCGTGGACCGTCCAGCCCTCGGCGGCGAGCCGCCGGGCGACGGCGCGGCCGAGGCCGCCGGTGGCGCCGGTGACCAGCACGGACCGGGCGGGCGGGGTGGCAGAGTGCGACACGAGTGCTGCCTTTCGGGTGGTCGGTGGGCTCCCCTCCACCCTCGGCGCGCGGGCGCCGGCCGTGAAGAGTGCCGGTTTTACCGGTGGTGGCACCACCAGGCTCGGCGCACGCCCCGGCCGGCATCGCTCGGCCCTGGGCCCGGCCGGCACCGCCCGCGCCCGGAAATCAGGCCCCGCGAGCCCCGTGCGTCAACCGCGTGACATGCCGGGCGGACGCCGTCCGGTTGATGTTCAGCCGTCCCCGGCGCCTCCCCCGTCACGCTGGTCAAGCGCCTGACGGCGTCGGTCCGGCAGTGGACCCGGAGTAACCCATCCCCCGTCAACTACCGTGCGCCATAGGGGAGTTGACTGTTCACGTACGCACACGCCGCGGGTCTTTATGGGGCAATACTGCCCCTCTGCAACGTTGTCGCCGAAATTTCCAGAAACGATCTGGACCCGGCGTGAGCGGAACGGCACACTCGAACCAGCGTCAAGAAGGGACACCATGCCGCTCAGAAGCACCGCAACCGCCCGTCAGGAGCGCCTCGGTGCGGAGCTACGGAAGATGCGCGAGGCAGCAGGAATCACCGCCCGCGACACCGCCCGTCTGCTCGGCACCGACCCGGCGAAGGTCAGCCATATCGAGGCCGGGCGGCTCGGTGTCAGCGAGGAGCGGCTGCGGCGGCTGGCGTCCTTCTACCAGTGCGGGGACGGCGCGCTCATCGACGCGCTCGTGGCGATGGCCAACGGCCTCGGCCGCAAGGGCTGGTGGGAGGCCTACCGCGGGGTGGTGCCGGCGGCGATGCTGGACATCGCGGAGCTGGAGTACTACGCCACGGGCCTGCGCACGATCCAGATCACCCACATCCCCGGGGTGTTCCAGACCGAGGACTACACCCGCACCGTCTTCGGCTACGTGATCCCGCCGCTGCCGACCGCCGAGTTGGAGGCGCGGGTCGCGCACCGCATGGAGCGCACCGGTGTGCTCTACCGCGACTCCGCGCCGCCCTACGAGGCGGTGATCCACGAGGCGGCGCTGCGCATGCGGTTCGGCGGCACGAAGATCACCCGCGCGCAACTGGACCATCTGATGGAGCTGAGCCACCTGCCGCACATAAGCGTGCGGATCGTGCCGTTCGCCGGGAGCGGCTACATCGGCACCGGGCACGCGAGCCTCTACACCTTCGGCGCGGTGCAGGCGCTCGACACGGTGCAGATCGACACCGCGCACGGCGTCACCTTTCTGCACGCCGCGCCCCATCTGCTCAAGTACCGCACCCACTTCGAGCGGCTGGCCGCCGGCGCGCTCGACGAGTCCCAGTCGCGGGACTTCATCCTCAGCGCCTCCCGAGACCTCTGACCCCCGGCCGGGAGGACCCGTCCTCCCCCACCCGGCCTCTGACCCCCGAAGGCAGCCGATGACCGCGCAGACGCTGAGCTGGCAGAAGTCCACGTACTCGGGCGAAGAGGGCGACTGCGTGGAGCTAGCGGTCGCGAAGGGGGGTGCGGTGCTGATACGGGAGAGCGACGAGCCCGGCGTCGTGCTGTCCACCACACCGTCGGCGCTGGCCCGCTTCCTGCACGCGATCAAACGCGGGGCCGCCGGGTCCTGAGCGGGCGGCGCAGGGGCCGCGTACGGCCTCCTGGAGCCCGCGCCGGAGGGCCGCGGGGCGCAGGTTAGGGTGAACGGACCCCCGACCCCGGAAAGGCCCCGCCCCATGCCTCTGCGCCGCCGTGCCGCCCTGCTGGCGACCGCCGCCTCGACGCTCGCCGCCCTCACGGCACTGGGCGGGCCGGCGCAGGCGGCGTCCGCGGACCCCGCGCCCACCGCCACGGGTACGGCCACCGGCACCGCCGCGGCGGCCCCGGCGCCCACCCGCGCGGACCTCTACGGCGCGGGCGACCCGACGTACGACGGCGTGTGGCGGCAGTCGTACGCGATACGCGCGGTGAACAGGTCCGGCTACTTCGCCTCCACCTCCGCCGTCGGATGGCTGCTCGCGCAGCAGTGCGCCGACGGCGGCTGGCCCTCCTACCGCCCGGACACCGCCAAGCCGTGCGACCCGAAGACCGAGGACACCAACGCCACCGGCGAGGCGGTCGACACGCTCCGGGCGATGAGTCCCGGCGGCGCGAGCAGGCAGGCGCTGGACCGCGGGCAGGCGTGGCTGCGCACAGTGCAGAACGCGGACGGCGGCTGGTCGTACAACCCCGGCGGGCCCTCCGACCCCGACTCCACCGCGATCGCGCTCGGCGCGCTCGGCGAGGACGCGGCCATGAAGGCCGGCGCGAAGGGCAGGTCGCCGTACGAGGCCCTGCGCGCCTTCCAGTTCGGCTGCGCCGCCAAGGCCGCCGACCGCGGCGCCTTCGGCTACCCCGGCACCGACGGCAAGCTGGCGCCCAACGCGAAGGCCACCGCCGACGCGCTGAGCGGCATGGCCGCCGCGAACCTCACCACGTACACCGAGACCGAGTCCGCGCCGCCCACGCCGAAGGCCGCGGACTGCACCGCGGACCCCAAGGCGTACGACACGCTCGACCCGCACGCCGCCGCCTTCGCCGCCGCGGACTGGCTGGCGGCCCAACTGCGCGCGGGCGGCGGGCACTTGGACGCGGTGACGCCCGGCTCCGACACCCCGACCCCGGACTACGGCACCACCGCGGACGCCGCCGCGGCCCTGGCCGTCCTGCGCCCCGCCGACGCCAAGGCCGCCTACACCTGGCTCGCCGCGAACGCCGGCGCCTGGGCCAAGGGCAACCCGGCCGCGCTCGCCCAGCTGATCTTCGCCGCCGACGCCGTCCAGGGCGGTCGCACCCTCGCCGGCGGCGCCGACCCGGTCGCCCAGCTCATCGCCCTCGGCCCGGCCCCCACCAAGCGCCCCACCGGCGCGATGACCAAGGCCGACAGCGACAAGGGCGACGCCTCCTCCAGCTCCACGACCTGGATCATCGTCGGCGCCGTCTTCGTCGCGAGCGCCGGCGCGGGCATCCTGCTCAGTGGCCGCAAGCGACGGCGCGCCTGATGCGCACGCCCCGCTTTCCCGGCGCAATATGCCGCGCCCCGCAGGCCGCCGCGCCGCAACTACCCTCCCCGCGGGCCGTCTTGCCGCGAACCGGCTCCCCACGGGCCGCCGTCGCCGTGCTCGGCCTCGTCGCCGCCCTGGTGCTGCTGCTCGCCGCGCCCGCGCACGCCGCCGGCTACCGCTACTGGTCGTACTGGCTGCGCTCCGGCAGCGGGGCGTGGACGTACGCGCAGACGGGTCCCGCGATGCATGTGCCGGGTGACGGGAGCGTCGAGGGGTGGCGGTTCGCCGTCAGCAAGGACGCCGCCGACAAGGCCGTACAGCCGCGCGGGGCGGCCGACTTCGCGGCCATATGCGGCGGGACGCCCGCCGAGGCCGGGCGCAAGCGGATCGCGCTCGTCATCGACGCCGGCACCGCCGCCGACGCGCCCGACGCGAAGGCGACGCCGCCGGCGCCCCGTACGGCGTGCGCGCGGGTGCCGGCGGACGCCTCGTCCGCCGACGCGCTCGCCGCGGTCGCGAAACCGCTGCGGTACGACTCCGCCGGCATCCTGTGCGCCATCGCCGGCTACCCGGCGGCCGGCTGCGGCGAGCAGGTCGCGGCCGGCAGCACCGCGTCGGCCCCGGAGTCCTCGCACACCGGCCCCTCGGTCGGGCTGCTCGCCGGCGCCGCGGCCATCGCCGGGCTCGCGGTCGCCGCTGTCCGGCAGTCCCGCCGCCGCGCCCGATGACCGCCGCGGCACCCTCCGCGGCACCGGCCGCCCTCCCGGCGGTCCGGCGGGCCCGCGCGCTGCACGCCGGGGCGTGGTGGGTCTGGGCGCTGGGCCTGGCGACCGCCGCGAGCCGCACCACCAACGTGCTGCTGCTCGGCCTGGTCGCCGCCGTCACCGCGTACGTCGTCGCGACCACCCGCGGGGACGCGCCCTGGGCCCGCTCCTACGGCACCTTCCTGCGGCTCGGCCTGATCGTCGTGGCCATCCGCGTGGTCTTCGCCGTCGCCCTCGGTTCGCCGATCCCCGGCACGCACACCCTCTTCACGCTGCCCCAAGTGCCGCTGCCCGGCTGGGCGCAGGGCGTCAGGCTCGGCGGGCGGGTCACCGCCGAGGCGGTGGTCTTCGCGCTGCGCGACGGCCTGAAGCTCGCGACCCTGCTGGTCTGCCTGGGCGCCGCCAACTCCCTCGCCAACCCTGCCCGGTTGCTCAAGTCGCTGCCGGGCGCGCTGTACGAGGCGGGCGTCGCGGTCGTCGTCGCCATGACGTTCGCCCCGCACCTGGTCGCCGACGTGGCGCGGCTGCGTGCCGCCCGCCGGCTGCGCGGGCGCGACGACCGGGGCGTACGGGCCCTGCTCCAGGTCGGGTTGCCGGTGCTGGAGGGCGCGCTGGAGCGGTCCGTAGCGCTGGCCGCCGCGATGGACGCGCGCGGATACGGGCGTACGGCCGACGTGCCGCCCGCCGTACGCCGGGCCACCGCCGTGCTGACCGTCGGCGGCCTGCTCGGGGTGTGCGCGGGCACCTACGGGCTGCTCGCGGCGTCCGGGGCGGGCTACGGGCTGCCGGTGCTGCTGCTGGGCCTCGCGGCGGCCACGGCGGGGCTGCGGCTCGGCGGGCGGCGCTCGCCGCGGACCCGCTACCGGCCCGACGCGTGGGGCGCCCGGGCGTGGCTGGTCGCCGGTTCCGGCGCGGCCGTGGCCGCCGCGACGATCGCCGCCGCCTCGTACGCGCCCGCCGCCCTCGACCCGCCCGCGGTGCCGCTGGCCGCGCCGGTGCTGCCGCTGTGGCCGGCCGCCTGCGTACTGCTGGGCCTGCTCCCGGCGTTCGCGGCGCCGAAGCCGCCGCGTGCCGCCAAGTCCCCGGCCTACGCGGCCACTTCGAAGAGGGCCGCGCAGTGATCCGCTTCGAGCGCGTGTCGTTCCGCTACGACGGCGCGGACCCGGACGCGCCGCCCGCGCTCGGCGGCCTCGACTTCACCGTCCCCGAAGGGGAGTTGTGCCTGGTCGTCGGCCCGTCCGGGGTCGGCAAGTCGACGCTGCTGGGCGCGGTGAGCGGCCTCGTCCCGCACTTCACCGGCGGCCACCTGACCGGCAGGGTGACCGTCGCCGGCCGCGACACCCGCACCCACCGCCCGCGGGAACTCGCCGACGTCGTCGGCACGGTGGGCCAGGACCCGCTCTCGCACTTCGTCACCGACACCGTCGAGGACGAACTCGCCTACGGCATGGAGTCGTTGGGCGTACCGCCGGAGACGATGCGGCGGCGGGTCGAGGAGACGCTGGACCTGCTGGGGCTCGCGGACCTGCGCGACCGGCCCATCGCGGCGCTCTCCGGCGGCCAGCAGCAGCGGGTCGCGATCGGCTCGGTGCTGACCGTGCACCCGCGGGTGCTGGTGCTCGACGAGCCGACGTCCGCGCTCGACCCGGGCGCGGCCGAGGAGGTGCTGGCCGTCCTCCAGCGGCTCGTGCACGACCTCGGCACGACCGTGCTGCTGGCCGAGCACCGGCTGGAGCGGGTCGTGCAGTACGCCGACCAGGTCGTCCTGCTGCCCGCGCCGGGCGCCCCGCCCGTCGTGGGACCGCCGGCCGAGGTGATGGCCGTCTCGCCCGTGCACCCGCCCGTCGTGGCGCTGGGCCGGCTCGCCGGCTGGTCCCCGCTGCCGCTGTCGGTCCGCGACGCCCGCCGCGCCGCGGCCCCGCTGCGCGAGCGGCTGGCCGGCCGCACCCCGCCCACCGTGGTCGGCGCCGCCGGTGAACTGCTCGTAGAAGCAAGGCGGTTGGCCGTGCGGCGCGGGCGCGTCGAGGCGCTGCGCGGGGTGGACCTGACCGTACGGGCCGGCGAGACGGTCGCGCTCATGGGGCGCAACGGCGCGGGCAAGTCCACGCTGCTGTCGGCGCTGGTGGGGCTGCACGCCCCGGCGGCGGGCTCGGTGCGCGTGGGCGGCGCCGTCCCGCACCGCACCCGGCCCGCCCAACTGCTGCGCCGCGTCGGGCTCGTGCCGCAGGAGCCGCGCGATCTGCTGTACGCCGACACCGTCGCCGCCGAATGCGCCGCCGCGGACCGCGACGCCGCGGCCCCGCCCGGCAGTTGCCGCGCCCTGGTCGCCGAGCTGCTGCCCGGCGTGCCGGACGGCGTCCACCCGCGGGACCTGTCGGAGGGCCAGCGGCTCTCCCTCGCGCTGGCGATCGTGCTGACCGCGGGCCCGCCGGTGCTGCTGCTCGACGAGCCGACCCGCGGCCTGGACTACGCGGCGAAATCCCGGCTGGTCGCCCACCTGCGCGGACTCGCCGCCGCGGGCCATGCGATCGTCCTGGCCACGCACGACGTCGAGTTGGCCGCCGACCTCGCCGACCGGGTGGTGATCCTCGCCGACGGGGAGGTCGTCGCCGACGGCCGGGCCGCCGACGTCGTGCTGTCCTCCCCCGCCTTCGCCCCCCAGACGGCCAAGATCCTCGCCCCCGCCCCCTGGCTGACCGTCACGCAGGTCGGCGACGCGCTGGCAGCCCTGGAGGCGGCACAATGAGCGGGCGCACGCAGGCCGGCGCAATGGGCCGGGCGCGGACCCGGACACGTACCGACCCCGTACGGCTCGGGCCGCGCGGGATCGTCGTCCTGGCGCTGGTCTCGGCGGTCGGGGTGGCCGCCTTCTGCTGGCCGCTGCTGGCCGCGCACGGCTCCGCGGTCGCCGCGCACAGCGCGGACGCGCCCTGGCTGTTCGCGGCGCTGCTGCCGCTGCTGGTGGCCGTCGTCATCGCCACGGTCGCGGACGACGGGATGGACCCGAAGGCCGTCGCCATGCTCGGCATGCTCGCCGCGGCGGGCGCGGCGCTGCGTCCGCTCGGCGCGGGCACGGCCGGCATCGAGCCGATGTTCTTCCTGATGGTGCTCTCCGGCCGGGTCCTCGGGCCCGGCTTCGGCTTCACCCTCGGCTCGCTCACGATGTTCGCCTCCGCGCTGCTGACCGGCGGGGTCGGGCCGTGGCTGCCGTTCCAGATGCTGGCAATGGGGTGGGTCACGATGGGCGCGGGGCTGCTGCCGCGCCCATGGCTGCGCGGGCGGCCCGAGCTGCTGATGCTCGCGGTGTACGGGGCCCTGGCGGCGGTGGCGTACGGGACGGTGATGAACCTCCAGGGCTGGCCCTACATCGGCGGCCTGGCCTCGGACATCAGCTACTCCCCGCACCTCTCGCTGGGCGCGAACCTCGCGCGCTTCGCCGCGTACTGCCTGACCACGTCGCTCGGCTGGGACCTGCCGCGCGCGGCCCTGACCGCGGTGCTGTCCTGCACGCTCGGCCCGCCGGTGCTCGCCGCGCTGCGGCGGGCGACCCGGCGGGCCTCGTTCTCCCCTGCGACGTCGTTCACTCCGCCGGAAGGGTGAGGATGTGCGCGGCGAGCGACCGGTAGCGGGTCAGCGCCACGCGCAGCGCCTCGGTGTCGGCGCCTTCCGCCGACCCGGTCCGCAGGGCGTCGCGACGGGCCTCCACGGCACGCTCCAGGCGCGCGATGGCCTCGTCCAGTACGGCGTCGGCCTCGCGGACCGCGGCCCGCGGGTCGTCGACGAACGTGTGGACCGCGTCGTCCATGCGGCGGCCGAGCCGCGCGGCCTCGGCGCGCGACGCCGGGTCCGGGCCCTGCGGGGTCCCGTCCGGCGACGGCGCCTGAGCGGGCCCTTGCGCCGGCCCTGTCACGGGCCGGGTCCGCTCGGCCTGGGGAGCCTCGGCACGGGCCGCCCGGGGCTCCGGGCTCATGGCCTGCGGAGCGTCGGGGGTCGCTTTCTCGCGCCCGGGGCTTCCGGTCCGCGGGTCCCGGCCCGCGGAGTCCGTGGTGTGTGCGTCGCCCGCCGGCCCCGCGCCCCGCGCCGGGCCGCTCGCACCGGCTGCTTCCCGCGTGGCCGCGGTGTCGCCCGCCCGCGCGGAGCCGCCGCCGGCCGCGGTCGTACGCGCTGCCTCGGTCGTACGCCCGGGGTCGCGCGTGCCCGCCTCGGTCGTACGCTCAGGGTCGCGCGTGTCCGCCGCCTTGGTCGTACGCCCGGGGTCGCTCACGTCCGCCGCCTTGCTCGTACGGTCCGCGTCCTCGCCGTCGGCCGTACGCGTCGGGTCCTGGGTGTGCCGTGCCTGGGCCGTGGTGTCCCTCACTGGTGCGCCTCCGTCCGTCCACGTTCCGTCAGTGCCGCGAACCGCCTGCCGAGCGTCTTGTGCCCGTCCTTGGAGCCGTCCGCCGCACCGTCGTGCGGTACGGGGCCCTCCGCCGGGTCCGGGGCCTGCTCGGCGGCCGGCTCGGCCGTCCGCTCGGGCTCGGGCGCCGGCGTCGGCGCCTGCGTACCGTCGGCGGTGTCCGGCGTGCCCGCGCCCCGGTGCGTGCCGGAGCGCAGCAGCTCGGTGAACAGGCCGCGCGCGGCCACCAGCGCGGTGCGCTGCTCCTCGGTGTCGAGGCGGTGCCCGCCGCCCGCGGCCAGGGTCGCGGCGTGCGCGTCGCGGTAGCCCTGGACCTGGTGCGGGTGGTGCACGGACAGCGCGTCGACGTGCTCGGGCGAGTCGGCCGGCGGGTAGCCGCGGTCGACGGCGAGGTCGGCGATGAGCGTGTCGGCGGCGCCGAGCGCGCCCGCCGGGTCGTCCACGAACTGCCCCTGGACCGCGCGCCAGCGGGCGGCGTACCGCTCGCTCTCCTCGGCGGTCAGCTCGCGCGGCTCGATGCCGCGGTAGCGCTTGAGCCGCTCGCCCAGTTCGCGCCGGGTGGCGCGGGCGTCGCCGTCGTGCAGGCTCAGGGTGCGCTCGTACTCGGGGCCGAAGCGCCGCTTCAGGTTCGGACCGGCTCCGCCGCCCCGTAGGACGAGGGCCGCGACGACCGCGGCGACGATGATCACCGCCGCCACGACGGCGATGATCGCTGCTGTGGACATGGTCTGCCTCCGTCTGTTCCGGTGGTCGCCCTCCAGACGGTCGGTTTGCCGCGAAAGGGCGGCGCAAACCCGTAAGTGCCCGCGGGGGCGCGGCTTCAGGCCTCGCCGCCGGCGGCCTCGCGGACCGCGCGGGGCTTGCGGTCGGGGTGGTCGGTGTCGCCGCCGCACAGCTCGGTGGCGAGCTTGCGGACCAGCGCGGCCAGCTCCTCGTGCCCGGCGGGGTCCCAGTCGCCCAGCAGGCCGGCCAGGACCGAGCGGCGGGCGTCGGTGAGGCGTTCGGCGAGCGCGGCGCCGGAGGCGGTCAGGACCAGCGGGTTGCCGGCGCGCACCGCGTAGCCGCCGGACTCCGCCTCGACGGCGGCCTCCTCGATGACCTGGGCCGGCACGGTGGTGCGGCGCGCGAGCTCGACGGGGTCGGCGCCGCCGTCGTGGGCCAGCCGCAGCAGCAGCCAGCTGGTGGCGGGGCGGATGTCGAGGCCGGCGAGGCGGGTGATGCGCTCGTACAGGTCGCGGCGCGCGTCGCGGCTGCCGAGCAGCGACAGGCAGCGGGCGATCTCGTCCAGCGAGGACCGCTCGACGGGGTTGACGCCGACCGTCTCGCCGCCGTCCGGCACGGTGACGCTGCCGCGCAGCGGCTGCTCCTTGAGCAGCCACGCCATGGCGAAGCCGAGCGCGGCGACCGGCACCGCCCACAGGAAGACGGTGGTGATGGCCTGTGAGTACGCGTGCAGCACGGGTGCCTTGACGACCGGCGGCAGCCGGCCCACGGCCGTGGGATCGGCCTGGAGCTGCCCGAAGTCGAAGCCGGGCGGCACGGGTACGCCGCGCAGCGCCGCGGTGAGCTTGTCGGAGAGCTGGTTGGTGAAGACGGTGCCGAAGACGGACACGCCGAAGGACGCGCCGATGGAGCGGAAGAAGGTCGCGCCGGAGGTCGCCGAGCCCAGGTCCTCGTATCCGACGGCATTCTGCACGGCGAGCACCAGCACCTGCATCACCAGGCCGAGCCCGAAGCCGAAGACGAAGAAGTACAGGCTCATCACCCAGGTGGCGGTGTGCTCGTCGAGGGTGTGCAGGAGCAGCAGGCCGACCGCGGTGACGGCGGTGCCGATGATCGGGAACGGCTTGTAGTGCCCGGTGCGGCTGACGATCTGCCCGGAGCCGGTGGAGGCCACGAGCAGGCCGACGACCATGGGGATCATGTGGACGCCGGAGAGCGTCGGCGAGTAGCCGTGCACGACCTGGAGGAAGGTCGGCAGATAGGTCATGGCGCCGAACATGGCGAAGCCGATGATGAAGGAGATCACCGAGCAGACGACGAAGGTCCGCACCCGGAACAGCCGCGGCGGCAGGACGGGTTCCTGGGCGCGCCGCTCGATCAGGACGAACACGCCGACCAGCAGCACGCCGACGACGGCGAGGGTGATGATCGCCGCCGAGCCCCACGCCAGGGTGCTGCCGCCGAGCGAGGTGACCAGCACCAGGCAGGTCGCGGCGGCTGCGACGACCGCCATGCCGAGGTAGTCGATGCGGTGGTCGGTGCGGCGGGCCGGGATGTGCAGGACGGCGGCGATGACGGCGAGCGCGATGACGCCGATCGGCAGGTTGACGTAGAAGACCCACCGCCAGGACAGCTGCTCGGTGAACACCCCGCCCAGCAGCGGCCCGAGGACGCTCGCGGCGCCGAACACCCCGCCGAAGACGCCCTGGTAGCGGCCACGGTCGCGGGGCGGCACGATGTCGCCGACGATCGCCATGGACAGCACGATCAACCCGCCGCCGCCCAGGCCCTGGAGGGCCCGGAAGGCGATCAGCTCGCCCATGGACTGCGCGACTCCGCACAGGGCCGAGCCGACCAGGAACAGGACGATGACGCCCTGGTACAGCCGCTTGCGGCCGTACATGTCGCCGAGCTTGCCCCACAGCGGGGTCGCGGCGGTCGAGGCGAGCAGGTAGGCGGTGACGACCCACGACAGGTGGTCGATGCCGCCGAGTTCGCTGACGATGGTGGGCAGCGCGGTGGAGACGATGGTCTGGTCGAGGGCGGCGAGCAGCAGGCCGAGCGCGAGGGCACCGATGGCGATCCGCACCTGGCGCCGGTCCTGGCCCTCGCCGGGCGTCCCGGGCGCCACGGCGGTGGCGGTGTCCTGCGCCATCAACGGCTCCTCGCGTCGCCCCCCGACGGTCGGACTCTCATCGTCGCACCGTTTGTACGGATATGACGTGCGGGAGTGCGCCAGTGGGAGGGACCGGGTAGGCGGCGGCATGGTGTGTCGGCATAATCACTGACACGTCTACGCGAACGCGCGAACGACGGCAGGAGGGGAACCCAGTGGCGCCGCAGCAGCCGCACCGAAGAGCCGGGTCGTACGAGTCCGACGACGGCGGTGTGACGGATGTGACGAGTGGGACCGGCGAGGTCATCCAGGGCACCGTCGTCAAGGGCGGGCACGCCGACGACGACTCCGCCATAGGCACAGCCGTCATGGACGGCGGGGCAAACGGCGTGGCAATAGGCCACGCCGTTGCGGACGGCTCCGCCATGGGCGGGGCCATGACCGGCGGCGTGGCAATGGGCAAGGCCGTGGCGGGCGGCGTGGCAATGGACGACGCCGCGGGCGATGGCGCCACCCGGGCCGACGAGCGCTCGGCCGAGCGCGCCGCGGCGCTCGCGGTGACCGAGGGCTTCCATCCGCTGCGCGTACGCCCCTACGTCGCCGACTCGGAGGACGCCTTCCCCGCCGGTACGACCGCGCGCCCGCTCATCGACGTCGACCCCGACGGCGGTCCCGCGACCACCGACCTCGGCCTCTTCCCGGCGGCCTACGCCGAGATGGAGGCCGCCGAGGAATACCCGCAGGAGCACCCCGCGGACGGCGGCGGCGCCGAGGAACCGCCGGGCCTGGTCGGCGCCACGGGCGCCGCGCACGGGCGGCACCGGCGCAGGCGGCGCGGCATCGTGGTGGCCGCGGCGGCCGTCGCCGCGTCCGCGCTGGCCGCCGGGGCGGTGGCCGTGACCGGCCAGGTGATGGGCGACGAGGGCTCCGCCAAGCGCGCGCTGCCCGAGCCGTCCGCCGCCTCGCCGGACGTCACGCTGCCCGCCGACGCGGCGCCGGGCGCGGCCTCCGAGCCGGTGCCCGTCACGCACCACCCGATGCGGGCCACGACGACGCCCGCGCCGAAGACGACGCCGCCCTCCTCCGCCACGCCCTCCGCCTCGGCCACCACGACCGCGCCGCCGACCACCCCGGCGAGCACCACGCCGTCGCAGAGCCCGACCGGCACCCCGCCGCCGGCCTCCCAGCCGTCCGTGCTCAGGCTCGGCGACAGCGGCCCGGCGGTCCAGGACCTCCAGCGCCGGCTGACCGACGTATGGGTCTACCACGGGCCGCAGAACGGCACGTACGACCAGCGCGTGCAGCAGGCCGTCGCGATGTTCCAGGTCTGGTACGGCGTCCAGGGCGACCCGTCGGGCGTCTACGGGCCCGCGACGCGCACCGCGCTGATGGCCGCGACCGCCTCCGACGACGGGCACGACCACCACCGCTGAGCGCTTCCGCGCGGGGCCTTCCGCCGGGGCGTCGCCATGGGCCCGCTGGGGCCGCCGGCCGCGCCCGTAGGAGCCGCCGGCCCGACCGCCCCTCCCGGCTCGGTCCGTCCCGGTCCGGGTAGTGTCACCGGAATGCCGCGGTTCACGAGGGAGCAGTTCCAGCTGGTCCTGTTGCGCAGGATGGCCGACCACCACCCCGAGCTGGTGGACGACGCCCTGCGCGAACTCGGCGCCACGCACGCCGACCTGCGCGAGGCGCACCGCAACTGGCAGGCGCGGCTGCGCTCGCGCACGCATCCCGGCGGCGCCCAGCGGTACCGGATCACGCTCGGCGTGCCCGAGCGTGAGGTGCGGCGGCAGGTCGGGGACCTGGTGTGCACCGCGCTGCAATGGCCGCTGCCGCTGTGGCCCGACCTGCGCTTCGAGGTGCTGTGCGCACCGGGCGGGCAGGCGGTGTGGAACGAGTGGCTGGTCCGCGCCCCGGGCGCGGCGCCGCCGGCGCTGGAGGACGTCGCGGACCTGGCGCCGTGGTCGTGCGTCGTCGAGGACGTGGTGCGGGCCTTCCCGCCGACCGAGCCGCTGCCGCCCGACGCGCCGAGCCGTGCGAGGCTGGCCTTCACCGCGCCGGTGACGGGCGAGCGGCTGGTCGCGCACTTCACGTGGGGCCTGCTGCAGTACGTCGCCGACCGCTGACGTTCCGGCGACGTGGCCGGCCGTACGTGGTCGGCCGTATCCGCCGGCGATCGGCGCGCCGCCGAAATCGGGGCTGGCGTACTGGCCCGCGGTTTTGTATCGTGCAGGAACAAAGTGGTTCCGCCCGCTCGCCCTGACCGTCGGGCGGAACCACTGCGTACGTCCCGCGAGGCCGCCGCCGGACCCCGCGACGCCTGCCGAGGAGCCCCATGCCGTCCGCGCCCGTCACGTTCACCACTCGCGCCCTGCTGCTCGACATGGACGGCACGCTCGTCGACTCCCACGCCGTGGTCGAACGCTGCTGGACCCGCTGGGCGGTGGCGCACGACCTCGACCCGGCCGCCGTCCTGTCCGTGGTGCACGGCCGGCAGGGGCACGCCACCATGGCCGCGCTGCTGCCGGGCCGCCCGATGGCGGAGAACTACGCCGAGAACGCGGTGCTGCTCGCCGAGGAGACCGCCGACCTGGACGGCGTCGTCCCGATCCCCGGCGCCCCCGCCTTCCTCGCCGCCCTCGCCGGCTGCCCGCACGCGCTGGTGACCTCCGCGAGCGAGGGCCTGGCCCGGGCGCGGATGGGCGCCGCAGGCCTGGCCATGCCGCCCGTGCGGGTGACCGCCGAACGGGTCGGCGCGAGCAAGCCGGACCCGGAGGGCTTCCTCAAGGGCGCCGCCGAACTGGGCTTCGGGCCCGCCGACTGCCTGGTCTTCGAGGACGCCGAGGTCGGCATCGCCGCGGCCCGGGCCGCCGGGATGCCGGTGGTGGGCGTCGGGGCGCGGGCCGCGGCCTTCGCGCCGGACGCGCTCGCCGGCTCGCTGGAGGCCGTCACGGTGAGCGCCGCCGGCGGGCTGCTCACCGTGACCGTGGGCTGAGCCGCAGCAATGTGCCAAGCCGGCTCGGCAATATGCCGAGCCGGACGCCGACGCCGGGCGCCCGGCCGGACGCCGATGCCGGATACCCAGCCGGACGCCGATGCCGGATACCCAGCCGGACGCCGATGCCGGATACCCAGCCGGATGCCCCGCCGGACGCCCGGCCCGGATGCTCAGCCGGCGATCGCCTCGGCAAGGCTGAAGGCGGCCAGCACCACCATGACGCCGGCGGCGATCTTCGTGATCAGCTTCAGCGGCACCTTCTTCATCAGCATCCGCCCGCCGAAGATGCCCAGCGCGCCCACCGCCCACAGGCCGAGCACCGCGCCAATGGCCACGGAAACCGGATTGTCGTACCGGGCGGCGAGGTTGGCCGTCATGATCTGCGTCAGATCGCCGAACTCGGCCACCAGGATGAGCATGAAGCCCGCGCCCGCGACCTTCCAGAAGGACTGGTCGGCGGGCGGCCTGACCTCTTCCTCCTCCTCGCCCTTGGAGAACAGCAGCATCGCCGCGCCGCCGAGGAAGAGCAGGCCCACCACGCCCTGCACCAGGCGGTGCGGCAGCAGCGTCAGGAGGCTGCCGGCGGCGATGGCGAGGGCCACATGGACCACGAAGGCCGCCGCGACGCCGGCGAAGACGTAGGAGGCGCGGTAGCGCGTGCCGAGCATCAGGCTGGCGAGCGCGGTCTTGTCGGGGAGTTCGGCCAGGAAGATCACGCCGAAGACGACGACGATGACGGTCAGGCTGAGCACGGGTCGGGTTCCTCGATCGGTAGGGGCCGCCCTGCCGAGAGACACACGAGAACGGGGTCGCTTCGGCACGGCAGCGTCGGGACACTGCGGCCGAAGGTCTCGCTGGCGGCGGCACGCGGTCGGTATCGATCACGTATCGCTGCCTCCGGGCGCCGGCCCGGTCCATTGCCGCGCCGTTCGGCGAAGCACATGGAACCCGGCAGTATGTCGACGGTCCGGCGAAGAGCTACTCCCCTTCTGCTGCGACCAGTGTACGGGACCCCGGACCTGGGCAGATTCAGGTACCGGCGGGATCGCGGCCGTGTGCCGCGGCGGCATGCCGACGCGGTACCGGAGGCACTTCCACGGCGGCCGGCACGTTGATCGGGCAGGTATTCCTGTCGTGACAAGGTCGTGATTGTCTCGTACGTCACGCACCCTGGCAGGGACCGCCGGGCCGTGCTGGCGTAACCTGTACGGCTGACGGCGGATGAAGATCCGCCGCCGTTGACGCGAGACCGGCACGGACAGCCCAGCAAGGCTCTGACCAGCACAAACGGTCACCGAACGCGCTTCGTTACGGCACCGCAGGACCCGACAGGACCAGATGGCAAGCGTAGGACCGGCGAAGACGAGGAGGCGCGGTGCTGCAAGGCCTGGGCTCTCTTTTCGAGTGGCCGTGGATCTATGTGCTCGTCGCGCTGTCCGTCCTGCTGGACGTCTTCGTTCCCGTGCTGCCGAGCGGTGTGCTCGTCGTCAGCGCCGCGACCGCCGGCTCGTCCGGCACCAGTGACGGCCTGCTCGACGTGCTCGCGCTGCTGGGATGCGCGGCCGTCGCCTCCTGCCTGGGTGATCTGATCGCCTACCGGCTGGCCTTCCGCGGCGGCGACTGGTTCGCCCGCCGGATGGCCTCCTCGCGCCGCCTGGAGGCCGCCCACGACCGCCTCGGCCAGGTGCTGGCGCACGGCGGTGGCGCCCTGGTGGTGCTCGCCCGGTTCGCCCCCGCGGGCCGCAGCGTGGTGAGCCTGGGCGCCGGTACGGCCCGCCGCCGACCGCGCGAGTTCCTGCCGTGGTCGGCGCTGGCCGGGGTGTGCTGGGCGTCGTACAGCGTGGGCCTGGGCTGGGTCGGCGGCGAATGGCTGGGCGCGAGCTGGCTGGGGACGCTGATGTCGTTCGTGGCGCTGCTGGGCGCGGGCGCGTTCGCCGCGTACGTCTTCCGCCGGGAGCGCCGTACGGCGATGGCCGCCGCCACGTATGCCGCGGTGCCGCTGTCGATCCCGCCGCAGGGGACCGCCGGGCCGGACCGCAGTTCGGTCGTCGAGGCGCTGTAGGTCGCCGTAGGCCGCTGCAGGTCGCCGTAGGCCGCCGCAGTTCGCCGTAGGCCGCCCGTTTCCTGCACCAGTGCCCCGTTCCGTCAAAAGTATTCTCACTCGATACGGCAATAGGCAACACGCAGCGTAACGACAAGAATTCTCCCGTATCACCCCCATACGGGAAGGACAGGCACCATGTCGGTAGATGCGGGCCAGGACACCGCACTCGGCAATTCCCCGGACAACGCGCGGACGAGCCTCGACACCGCGGCTGCGCGGAATCTGGCCACGACGACCAAGTCCGCGCCCCAGATGCAGGGGATCTCGTCCAGGTGGCTGCTGAAGGCGCTGCCCTGGGTGCAGGTCAACGCGGGCACGTACCGCGTCAACCGGCGGCTTTCGTACGCCGTCGGGGACGGGCGGGTGACGTTCGTCAAGACCGGGTCGCATGTCCGGGTCATCCCGCAGGAGTTGGGCGAGATCGCCGCGCTGCGGTCCTTCGGCGACGAGGAGGCGCTGACCGCGCTCGCCGACCGCTTCGTGCAGCGCGAGTTCGCCCCGGGGGACGTGCTGGCCCAGGCCGGGGAGCCGGCCCACACGGTCTACCTGATCGCGCACGGAAAGGTGGAGAAGCTCAGCGAGGGCTCCTACGGCGAGCAGAACCGTCTCGGCACGGTCGCCGACGGCGACCACTTCGGCGAGCAGGCGCTGCTCGACGGGGACAGCGAGTGGGCGTACACCGCCCGCGCGGTCACCGCGACGACGGCGCTGGCACTGTCCCGGCAGGACCTGGAGCAGCTGCTCGCCCAGGCCGGCTCGCTGCGCGAGCACCTCGCCGCCATCCGGCTCATCCCCTCGCAGCGGACCAACCGCAAGGGCGAGGCCGACATCGCCTTCGCCTCCGGCCACCGGGGCGAGCAGCAGCTGCCGGGCACGTTCGTCGACTACGAGGTCCGGCCGCGCGAGTACGAGCTGAGCGTCGCGCAGACCGTGCTGCGGGTGCACAGCAGGGTCGCCGACCTCTACAACGAGCCGATGAACCAGACCGAGGAGCAGTTGAAGCTCACGATCGAGGCGCTGCGCGAGCGCCAGGAGCACGAGCTCATCAACAACCCGGAGTTCGGCCTGCTCCACAACGCCGAGTACGACCAGCGCATCCAGCCGCACGCCGGGCCGCCGCTGCCCGACGACCTGGACGAGCTGATCAGCCGCCGGCGCGGCACCCGCTTCCTGTTCGCCCACCCGCGCACCATCGCGGCGATCGGCCGGGAGTGGACCAGGGCCGGCATCTACCCCGACCCGGTGGAGCTGCACGGCCACACCGTGCCGGCCTGGCGCGGCGTCCCGATCCTGAGCTGCAACAAGATCCCGGTCACCGAGGCCAGGACCAGCTCGATCATCGCGGTCCGCACCGGCGAGGACAACCAGGGCGTGATCGGCCTCAACCAGACCGGCCTGCCCGACGAGTACGAGCCGGGGCTCAACGTCCGGTTCATGGGCATCGACGACAAGGCGGTCATCAGCTATCTGGTCAGTACGTACTTCTCGGCGGCGGTCCTGGTGCCGGACGCGCTGGGCGTGCTGGAGAACGTGAACGTGTCGAACTGGCGCTGATTCCCCGCCCCTTGGGGGCTCAGCTTCCCCGCCCCTTGGGTGGTCAGCAGTCATACGGAGCCGCGTGAGGGGGTGGGAAGGGGCCCCGTCGCCGGTCCGGGCGGTGGGGCCCCGCCGCCCGGACCGGCCGCGTCAGTAGTGGATCGCGCCCTTGGCGCCGACGCCCACGGCGATCGCGTCGCCGTTGATGGCCACGCTGAGCGGGCTGGCGAGGAAGGCCACCACCGAGGCGACCTCCTCGGCGGTGACGATGCGGCCGATCGAGATACCGGCGACCGCGGCGCGCTCGACGTCGGCGGCCTCCACCCCGCGGGCCGCCGCCATCGCGGCGAGCGTCTGCGGGGTCTTCTCGGTGCGGGTCAGGCCCGGGTGGACGACGACCACGTTGACGCCCTGCGGGCCCAGCTCGTCGGCGAGGTTCTTGGTCAGCGCCGCGACCGCGACATTGCGCACCGAGCCGACCAGGCTGCCGCTCTGCCGGGCCGCCAGGCCGCTGATGTTGACGATACGGCCCCACCCCGCGGCCGTCATGCCCGGCGCGAACGCCCGGGCGGTGCGCAGATAGCCGCGTACCTTGACGTTGATCTCCGCCTCCAGGTCGCTCTCCTCGAAGCGCCCGGAGCTCGGGGTGGCGGCGGCGTTGACGAGGATGTCCACCCCGCCGAGCCGCTCGTTCACCTCGCGGGCCAGCGCGGCGACCGAGGCGTCGTCGCCGGTGTCCGCGCTCACCGCCACCGCGCCCGGCACCTGCGCCGCCGCCGCGGCCAGCGCCTCCTCGCCGCGGGCCACCAGCGCCACCCGTACACCCTCCGCGGCCAGCGCCTTGCCCACTGCCAGGCCGATGCCCTTGCTGCCGCCGGTGACCACGGCCCGCCGTCCGTCCAGTCGCAGATCCACGATTCCTCTTTCCGTTCCGGGTTCCCGTCCGGTCAACCCGGCCGCCCGCGCTCCTCTTCCCCTTCCCCCGGCAGCCGCCGGCCTCGGGGCGTCAGCGGCTGCCACCGCCCGTCGCATAACGGAAAAACAGCGACGTAATGGGATAGTGATCCCGTGCGCGGGCTGGAGATCATCGTCGTGGTGCTGACGGCTGTGCTCGCCCTGACCTGGCTCGCCCAGCGGCTGCGGGTGAGCGAGCCGCTGCTCCTGCTGCTCGGCGGGCTGGTGCTCGCCGCGGCCCCCGACATCGGCGGGGTGCACCTGTCCGGGAACGTCGTGCTGCTCGGCTTCCTGCCGCCGCTGCTCTACGCCGAGGCGCTGACCATCTCGCAGTACCAGATCCGGGCCAACTTCCGGGTGATCGTGCTGCTCTCGGTGGGCCTGGTGCTCGCCACCACCGCGACGGTCGCGGCGACCGGCCACGCCTTCGGGCTGACCTGGGCGGTCGCCTTCGTGCTGGGCGCGGTGCTCTCCCCCACCGACGCGACCGCCGTCGCGGCCGTCGCGCGCGGGCTGCCGCGCCGGTTCCTCACCACGATGCAGGCCGAGAGCCTGGTCAACGACGGTACGGCGCTGGCCGCGTACGCCGTCGCCGTGGACGTGGCGACCGGCCGCAACTCCTTCTCCTGGGGCGAGGCCGTGGGCCGCTTCCTGCTCGACTACGCGGGCGGGCTGGCGATCGGCGCGGGCGTGGGGCTGCTGGTGATCGCGGTGCGGCGGCATCTGCACAGCACGCCGCTGGAGAGCGGGTTGAGCGTGCTCACGCCGTTCGCGGCGTATCTGCCGGCCGAGGCGGCCGGCGTCTCCGGGGTGCTCGCCGTGGTGGTGGGCGGGCTCGTCATCAGCCGGGCGAGCCCGCTGCTCATCCCGGCGCGCAGCCGTATGCAGGTCGTGGACTTCTGGAGCGTCACCGCATTCCTGCTCAACGGCTCGCTGTTCGTGCTGGTCGGCACGCAACTCCCGCATGTCGTCGGTGACTTGACGGCCATGAGCCCCTGGCGGGCGGTGCAGCTCGCGGCGGCGGTCAGCGCGGTCGTCATGGCCACCCGGCTGGTCTACGTCTTCTTCAGCCCCTACGCCGTACGGGCGGTGGACCGGCGCAAGGTGCAGCGGCTGCGCCGCATCCCGCCCCGCTACCGCATCCCCACCGCGTGGGGCGGGGTGCGCGGCGGCGTCTCGCTCGCGGCGGCGCTGTCCATGCCGACGCTCACCGAGAGCGGGCAGCACCTGGCCTCGCGCGACACCGTCGTCTTCGTCACCGCCATGGTCATCGTCGCGACCCTGCTGCTCCAGGGCCAGACCCTCCCCGCGGTCATCCGCTGGGCCCGCCTGCCGCCGGACCGCGAGGCCGACACCGAGGAGCAACTGGCCTACCGCCACATCGCGGAGGCCGCCCTGGAGTCGCTGCCCGGCCACGCCGCCCGGCTGCACACGCCGGCCGCGGTCGTCGAACGGGTCGGCAATGAGCTGCGGGCCCACGCCGCGATGACCGAGGGCCCCTCGCCGGGCCACCGCACGGAATACGCCCTGCGCCGGCAGATCATCGCCGCCAAGCGCACGGCGCTGGTCGATCTGCGCGACCGGCGGCGCATCGACGACTCGGTGCTGCGGCGGGTGCAGGAGTCGCTGGACGCGGAGGATCTGCGGCTGGAACTGGGCCTTGAGGGCCACCGGTTGGCGCATCATCCGCAGCCGGAAGGCTGAGCAATGTATGCCGGGTTACGGTCCGGGCGGCGGCGGGGTGCCCGTTGCCGCCGCCGCCCGGACCCGGCGGGCTCAGCCCAACTGGCGGAAGACGTCCGCGGAGACGGCCAGGCCGCTGCCGAAGGGCGCGTCCAGGTCCCAGATGAGGAACAGCAGGAAGGCGATCAGCGCGCTGAAGAGCCCGGCGAGCAGCAGTTCGCGCGCCGAGCGGCGGATCTGCAAGGTGAAGATCAGCCCCACGGTGACCAGCGCGCCGGTCACCAGGCCGAACCACACCACCGGCGGCATCGTCGCCCCGGCGCTCTGCGCCCGCGTGGTACGCGCCGCGTCGGCGGCGGCGACCTCGTCCACCACGGGCTGGTACGCCTGCGCCTCCAGGTCGGTGGTCGGGGCGAACTGCGTGACGTCGGTGCGTACCTTGTCCAGAAGTTGTGTGCCGTGCGGCGAGACGTCGCCGTGCTCGCGCATGTACGGCCACTCCTTGTCGGCGACGAAGGCGGCGTACGCGTCCACGTCCGCGCGTACCTTGTCGCGTACCGCGGGCGGGTAGACCTGCACGCGCTCCTTGACCTCGTGCAGCGCCTGCGCCTCGGCCTGGACGGCGGTCTGCGCCCCGCCCTGGCCCTCCCACACGCCGGCGATCGCCAGGCCGAGCACGATCGCGTAGATCACGCCGATCATCATGACCATGTACTCGATGACGTCCGGTGTCTCGTTCGGGTCGTCGTCCTCGCCGATCCTGCGCTGCCGCAGCACGACCACGACGATCACGACCGCGCAGACCGCGACCATCGCGATCAGCAGGGCCAACCATTGCGTCATGTGAACTCCCCCTGCCTGCTTACCGGTTGTTCCTGCGATAGGCCCCTGAGCCGGGTTTGAGCACCGCGGCGGCCAGCAGCCCCGGCACGGTCGTGAGCAGCAGCGCGGTGGTGAGCTTGCGGCGGTGCGGCTGCGGGGCGGCGGCCGGGACGACGGCTTGCCTGGGCCAGTGGACGACGGGCGGGGCGGGTTGCGGCGCGGGGGCCGGTTCGGGGGGCGCGGGGTTTGGCTTGGGCGCTGCGGGTTTGGGGGCGGGCTTGGGTGCGGGCTTGGGAATGGCTCTCACCACCGGTTTCGGCGTGGGCTTGGGCTTGGGTGTGGGTTTCGGTTGCGGCGCGGGGGTGGGCGGCGGAGTCGGCGTCGGCTTGGGTGTGGGCGTGGGCGTCGGCGTGGGCGTCGGCTTGACCGGCGGTTTCGGCTTGTGGCAATGCAGCGGCGGCGGCCACTTCCACTCCCGATGCCACCGCCCGCACCAGTACGCCGGCCGCGGCAGACGCGGCGGCTTCGGCCGGTGCGGCTTGCGGGGCTTGCGCGGTTTGTGCGGCGGCCCCGGCGTATGACGCGGCGCGTGCGAGGGCTTGGCGCCATGCGCCAACGAAAGCCCCCCGCCGCCAGCACCGCCCCCGCCACGGCCACCAGCACCAGCACCAGCACCAGCACCAGCCAGTCGTACGGGACCGGCCACCGGCAGTTCCCCACCCCCGGGCACGGACAATTGCGCGGCGAACTCGGAGGCCCCCGCGATCCCCGGCAGACGCGGACGCCCGGGAGCAGCCTCGGCCGCCCCCTGAACCCCCCACGCCCCGACAGCCGCCGTGACCACGGCAACCACCGCCCAGACCCGCAGACGCCTCCCCCTAGAAGTGCTCACGCCTTCATCGTCAGCACCCCGGCCCCCCGCACGAGCCCCCAAGCCCGACATTCCCCGTAAGGAGTAACACCCCCACCAAACATACGATCATCCGTACGAACCACTTCCCAGCCACCCCCACCGCGACATCGCGCAGCCCGGGTTCGCCGCCGCAGCCGGCAGGACACGGGCAAGACTGGGCCAGGCCCGGGCCCGTCAGTCCTCGTACCGGGACAGAGCCAGCCCGAGAGCGAAGAAGGTGGGTGCCCACTCACCGACGAAGATCCCCCACCTGTCGGCGCGGCTCACGCCCGACGCCTCCGCCTGCATCGACAGCGCCCACGCCACGACGGACAGACCGATCGACGCGAGACCGGCATCAAAGCAGTGGTCGGCTCGCAGGCCCTTGTCATGCAGCAGTTTCACAATCACCGGGCGCTCCTACGTGAGGTCGGGGTTCCACTCTCGACCCGGACGCTCCCGAGCGCTCGCCGTGCGGGCAGACGGGTGACGACCACGATCCCGTGGCCCCGGGCCGGCGGGGAGCCGAGCGGGGCAGGGGGAGTCCGCAAGGGAAGGCAAGGCGTGGACGGTCTCAAGCCGTCGACATCCGCCGCATAGTTTCCCGACCAAGCCTCTGACCTGCAACAAGGCCGCCCACTACCCGGCTGACCTGCGAGAACGCATCCCCGCGCTTCTCGGCCTCATGTGTGCCACAAGACGACCACCTGACGCCGTGCCCGCCAACAGTCACCCGCGTCTCACCCCCCGGCAGCAGCACGCCGCAAACCCCCGCGGACTCCCCCGAACCTCCGTACGAACAGGGCTCCCCCGTCTGCGAGCCGGCCAACGACCACGCCGCAGCCACCCACTCACGCCCCACCCCCACGATCTGGTCGAACATGCCCGCCGCCGACAGACCACCCTCACCCGCACCGCCACCGCTACACAGCCGCCCACCCCCCGTACGCTCCAGCTCAACGGCGAACAGCGGCATCCGCGCCCAGCACCAAGCCACTGCCTGCCGTTGACGCCACCAACGGGGCCTAATGCCGCAGCTCATCGGCAACTACCCCAGTCCGCGCCACCCTCCGCCCACGAGACCACAACCACGCCCCGCCTCCCCCATAAACTGTCCTCAACCTACAAAGACGGCCCCCAAACACCCGGCGGTAAAGTGATCACCCCTTGGTCCACCAGACCAACACACCTCGGGCCCGGCCACGAACGACTAAAGAAAAACCGACCCTCCGGCCGATAGAATCCCAGCTCAGCAAGTGTCGTCCCCGCACGAGCGGGGGTTCTCCCCGGGCGGCCAGCTGCGCGCCGAGCGCTTCGGGGTCGTCCCCGCACGAGCGGGGGTTCTCCCAGATCGTGAGTACGACGGAGTACGCCTCCGTCGTCGTCCCCGCACGAGCGGGGGTTCTCCTCGGACCTGTCGTCTCCGCCATTACGCCCTCGTGTCGTCCCCGCACGAGCGGGGGTTCTCCTGCGCACGTCCATCGACATGGGGCCGGGCGCGTGTCGTCCCCGCACGAGCGGGGGTTCTCCCTTCATCTTCGACGGCGGGACCGTCCCGGACCAGTCGTCCCCGCACGAGCGGGGGTTCTCCTGCTGCAGGTCCTGTTGGCGCAGGAGGCTTTCGGTCGTCCCCGCACGAGCGGGGGTTCTCCTTCCCACGTCAGAACACTTTTGAACGTCGTTCTGTCGTCCCCGCACGAGCGGGGGTTCTCCTCCGTGGTCAGGCACTGGCCTGCCCCCCTCGCTGTCGTCCCCGCACGAGCGGGGGTTCTCCCCCGGCTGACGAGACCTTCGGTCTCAGCCGGGTGTCGTCCCCGCACGAGCGGGGGTTCTCCGCCCGAACGACCCGGCGACGGACACCTGCGGGGGTCGTCCCCGCACGAGCGGGGGTTCTCCCATGGTGCGGGCCTGGTCGATGACGACTTCCTGGTCGTCCCCGCACGAGCGGGGGTTCTCCCTGCACGAAACTGATCCTCGGCGGCCTGTCGAAGTCGTCCCCGCACGAGCGGGGGTTCTCCCAGCGCGCGGACGCCGGTGGTGATCGAGCGTCCGTCGTCCCCGCACGAGCGGGGGTTCTCCGTGGAAGACCGTCGTCAACGGTCCCAACAGCTCGTCGTCCCCGCACGAGCGGGGGTTCTCCGACGAACGGCTTCTTGGCCGACCTCTTCATCAGGTCGTCCCCGCACGAGCGGGGGTTCTCCCCGCCTCGACAACTTCGCCCTCGTCTCCGCCGCGTCGTCCCCGCACGAGCGGGGGTTCTCCCGGCTCCAGCAGCACCCGGGTACGGCGCCGCCAGTCGTCCCCGCACGAGCGGGGGTTCTCCCTGCTGCGGACCCTCCAGGACATCCGGGCCGCGGTCGTCCCCGCACGAGCGGGGGTTCTCCCCGCCGGGGCGGTGGCCGCCGTGGCTGAGATCCGTCGTCCCCGCACGAGCGGGGGTTCTCCGGCCCGCGCGACGGTAGACCTCATCCATCAGAAGTCGTCCCCGCACGAGCGGGGGTTCTCCTCCGCGCGGCGTTCGGCCCGGCCCTTGTTACGGGTCGTCCCCGCGTGAGCGGGGGTTCTCCGATCTCCCCGGAGATACAGCGCGGCGCCATCGAGTCGTCCCCGCGCGAGCGGCAGGGGTTCTCCGTACGTCGGCCCGACTGCACACAGCCTCGGCGTGTCGTCCCCGCGCGAGCGGGGGTTCTCCCTCCGGCGAGAGTGTCGGCCTGCTCCCACAGGGGTCGTCCCCGCGCGAGCGGGGGTTCTCCGGTGCTGGAGACGATGCTGCACAAGGCGGCGCAGTCGTCTCCGCGCGAGCGGGGGTTCTCCGCGGGTCCAGCCGAGCCTCGCGCACGTCGTCGAGTCGTCCCCGCGCGAGCGGAGGTTCTCCCGCTCTCGTGCACGCCCGGTCACCGCAAGTCGGGTCGTCCCCGCACGAGCGGGGGTTCTCCCTGGCCCGGCTCTGCACCCGGCCCGACTCCCGGGTCGTCCCCGCACGAGCGGGGGTTCTCCGTCCTGCGCGAACAGCCGCCCGCCGACGCCTGAGTCGTCCCCGCACGAGCGGGGGTTCTCCCTGATCGACCCGGCCCCATCCGGCGTTGTATCCGTCGTCCCCGCACGAGCGGGGGTTCTCCCCCAGCCCCGGAGCCCGTGCAGCTCATCAACACGTCGTCCCCGCACGAGCGGGGGTTCTCCGGCCGCCTCGACTGCCGCCCCCGCCTACCTCTCGTCGTCCCCGCACGAGCGGGGGTTCTCCGATCGCCGAGACGCTCCAGTCGGATTGGGAGAAGTCGTCCCCGCACGAGCGGGGGTTCTCCCGCCCAGGACGTCGCCACCCAGACCAACTCGCAGTCGTCCCCGCACGAGCGGGGGTTCTCCCTGCGCGGTGGAGCCGCCCTTGACTACGTATGCGTCGTCCCCGCACGAGCGGGGGTTCTCCGGGGTTCGGCTGCGCCCATAGGGCCAGGGCGGCGTCGTCCCCGCACGAGCGGGGGTTCTCCCAGCGGGTCGACCTTCGCGCCCAGCGCCCGCTTGTCGTCCCCGCACGAGCGGGGGTTCTCCCCCCCGACGCGACGGGCGTTCTCGCCTCGGGGGGTCGTCCCCGCACGAGCGGGGGTTCTCCACGCGCAGCTCACGCCGTAGGCCACATCTGGGGGTCGTCCCCGCGCGAGCGGGGGTTCTCCCGACTGATCCAGCAGCCTCCGGCGACGCCGAGCGTCGTCCCCGAACGAGCGGGGGTTCTCCGCAGGGGAAGCGCTGCCGCGCTCCATCGGATCGGTCGTCCCCGCACGAGCGGGGGTTCTCCCCGAGCCGGCCAGGACGAGGACCAGCACGAGGGGTCGTCCCCGCACGAGCGGGGGTTCTCCGGTCGTATCCGGCGTGTGTGAGCAGGGTGCGTGATCGTCCCCGCACGAGCGGGGGTTCTCCCGGGGCTGCGATCACATGGGACACCGTCCAGGCGTCGTCCCCGCACAAGCGGGGGTTCTCCGGTGACGTCGTCGCCGCGCGAGTCGAGGACGGCGTCGTCCCCGCACAAGCGGGGGTTCTCCCAGGGGCGCGCGGATTTCTTCCTGAGCGGGAAGGTCGTCCCCGCACGAGCGGGGGTTCTCCTTCACGCCCTCCCGCGACAGGTACGGCTCGCCCGTCGTCCCCGCACGAGCGGGGGTTCTCCCAGCTGCTGCCGGGCCAGGATCAGCGAGAAGATGTCGTCCCCGCGCGAGCGGGGGTTCTCCCCTGTCCGCCCGCCTGATCGAACTCATGCGGTGGTCGTCCCCGCGCGAGCGGGGGTTCTCCCTGGTGAGTTGGGCATGCTCAACCGGCGCTGCAGTCGTCCCCGCACGAGCGGGGGTCCTCCTCCTCTACCGGGCGGTGGCCGCTATGAGCGCCGGCCGTCCCTGCGCGAGCGGGGGTTCTCCCTCCCCTTCCCCCCGGGGGGGTGGGGGAGGGGTCGTCCCCGCGCGAGCGGGGGTTCTCCGACGCCCCTGCGGGAGTGCGCTCCGGCAGCGCCGTCGTCCCCGCGCGAGCGGGGGCTCTTCCGCCCCGGGGCCGGGGCGATTGGTTGGGGTCGGCATGCGAAGGGACCGTGCGGTGCCGGTCTGGCTCTATGTCGGACTGAGCCGGACCGGCGCGTCGGGGGTCACCCCGCGGGGGGCGGCGGGGAGGGGCGGCGGGCGCGGGCGGAGAGGAGGAGGCCGTCGAAGTCGGTGGGGGTCCAGCGGTCGCGGCCGGCGGTGCGGGTGGCCCAGCCTTGTTCGTTGGGGGCGGGTTCGACGAGGACTGCCTGGCCGTCGCCGATGCGAGCGGCGAGGACTTCCCAGAGGCGGTCGCGGACGCGGCGGTTGGGGTTGCCGACGAAGACGCCCGCGTTGACTTCGACCATCCAGCGGGTGAGGTGGCCGCGCAGGCCCTCGGGGGCGGCGATCAGGACGATGACGGTCATGGGTTCTCGCTGCCGCTCGCAGGGGCGGGGGGTTCGAGTTCGGGGCCGATGACGGCGATGTGCTGCTCGCCGAGGTCGGCCTCGCGGGACCAGTTGACGCCCGAGGGGACGGTGCCGTCCTTGTCGTCCCAGAGTTCGCCGCGCTCCGGTGTGTCGAAGTCGGCGCCGTCCGGCGGGGTCAGGAGGGTCTTGATGTCGGTGACGACGCGGGTGAGCAGCTTGGTCTCGGCGATCTGGTCGCGCAGGCCGGTGCGGGCGTCGCGCTCTTCGACGAGGCCCTTGGCGAAGAGGTCGAAGGCGAGGGGAATAGTGTAGTCGGCCTTGTAGAGGTCGGCTATGTCCAGGACGAAGGAGATGGCCGAGCCGGTGTGGACGAAGCCGAGTCCGGGGCTCGCGCCGAGGCCGGTGATGACGGCGTGGCAGATCCCGTAGAGGGCCGCGTTGGCCGCCGAGAGCAGCCGGTTGAGGTCGTCTCCGGCGGCGAACGCCTCGCCGGCCTTGTAGACGCGGCCGTCCCAGCGCACGCCGGTGCGGCGCGCGTGGTGCTGGTAGAGCTTGCGGATGCGTGCGCCTTCCCTGCCGCGGAGTTGCTGCATGGTGGCCTGGGAGACGTCCTCGCCGGGGAACCGCATGCCGTACATGGCGCGGGCGACGGCGAGGCGTTCCTTGGGGCGGGTGACGAGCCACGCCTGGCGGTGGAGGAGGCCGGCGCCGCGGCTGGGGCCGAGCCCGGCGGCGTACATGCGCACCCCCTGCTCGCCCACCCAGCACACGGCCGTGCCGGAGTCGGCGAGCAGGCGGATCGCCCCGTGGGTGACGCGGGTGCCGGGTCCGAGGAGGACGACCGCGATCATGGCCGCCGGCACCCGTACGGTCTCCCGCTTGTTGACGATGACGACGGCGTTCTCGTCGCGGTCGAGATGGCTGCGCTCGATGTAGATGCTGGAGACGCGGTCGGTGACGCGATGCAGGTCGTGGGGTTCGGCCTTCCACCAGATGTCGGCCACGGGCGTCAGTCCTTCCGGGCAGTGAGCGGGGTGACGGGGGCAAGGGGGGCGAGGGTGAGCAGGCCGCAGCCGTACGCCTTGGACGGGCCGATGCCGTCGAGCAGGCGCGTACGGAAGGCGGTGGCGTCGGTGACGCGGAGCCGGCCTTCGAAGGTGGCGCTGTGGAAGGTGACGCGGGGACCGCCGGGCCGCTTGTCGAAGGCGTGACGGCGGCGCTGGACGATGCGGACCTCGCGGGCGGGCCCGGGCCGGTCCGCGTCGGCGGTGACGTCGGGCACGTCGGGGACGTCGCGGGCATCAGGGACGTCGGGGACGAGTCCGGGCGCGGGGTCGTCGGTACGGGAGGCGGGAACGTCGAAGCCCCAGCCGGCGGTGCGGCTCAGGAACCAGTCCAGCTGGGCGGCGGCGGTGCGGTGGGCCAGCCGGAAGCCCCGGCGGTGCTCGCCCTCTCCGAGCGGAGTGGCGAGCCGCGCGGCCTGCGCGGGGGTCGGCTTGACGGGCTTGGCCGAGTTCTGGACCGGGTTGGCGGTGAGCCGGAACGCGAACTCGCGGCCGGCAGCGATCTGCTCCAGCAGGGGTTCGTACGAGCGGACGATCGCGTGGTCGCCGTCGGACGCGGGCCAGCCGGCCTCGTCGACGAGGTGCGTCCAGTCGGGCTTGGAACGGGTGAGGGCGAACAGCTGCGGGCGGTGGAGGTTGTCGGAGTCCAGGCGCCACAGGAGGCGTTCGTCCTCCGCGGGGCCGGGGACGGCGTAGGCGACCCAGCGGTGCAGGGCGCCGGGGCTGGCGAGGAGTTCCCGGCTGCGGCTGCGCAGGGGGTTGATGCGGATACGGGAGAGGTAGGTCATGGGTCACCAGCCCAGAAGGGCGAAGGGGTCGTGGGCGGTGCCGTCGTCCGGGGCGCCGGGCTCGGCGTCGCCCGCCGGCGGGAAGCCGGTCGACGGGGAGCCGGTCGACGGGAAGCCGGTCGACGGGAAGCCGGTCGGCACGTGCAGCCAGCAATGGCGTACGCGGCGGTCGGTGAAGGCACGGGCGCGGGGGTCGAAGGAGGTGGGGGCGTCGTGGAGCACGTCGTCGCCGGCGGGGTCCTCGACGGTGGCGGGCAGGTCGATACCGGCCGGAGGCGCCTGCCGGGAGCCGTCCCGGCCGCCGCTCCTGGCGCGCCGGACGTAGCGATCGCGCGCCGCCCGGGACGCCTGCCAGGGCAGCGCCTTCAGCACGGCGGCGAGGTCGCCCTCGTGGACGCCGAGCGAGACGGGCTGGGTGGGCGGGCAGGATCTGCGGCCGAGGGCGAGCGGGAAGGCGGGCGAGCGCACGGCGTGGTCGAGGGTGGTGACCAGGGCCCGCGGTCCGGCGACGGCGGCGACGAACACGGCGTCCTGGAGGTAGTAGCGGACGGTGACGTGGGTGTGCTTGACGGGCGAGGTCGGGCGCTGGACGCCCTTGGCGTTGACCCCGGACTGGAGCAGCGGCCTGCCGCGGTAGTCGCTGACGGTGTGGTAATCGCGCAGCAACGTGCCGGCCTGGTCGACGCGCACGCCGAGGCGCAGCGGGATCAGGTCGTCGAGCGGGTCCTCGCGGGCCAGGCCCGCGGCTGCGGCGAGGAGGCCGAGGACGCCGGACTTGGTCGGCTCGGCGTTGGTCTCCCGCCGGTTGAAGGAGCTGCGCAGGCCCCACGACTGGAGGGGGCCGGCCAGCCGCAGCAGAAGGACGGCGTCACCTGCCGCGCCGGTGCTGTGCGTCATCGGGCGGCCTTCTTCGCCGCCTCGACGAGGTGCGCGTGGACTGCGCCGACCAGCTCGGGGAAGGTGAGGGAGTCCCCGAATGCCCCGGCCAGGACCTTCGCGGTGGAGTCGGTGTCGGGGAAGGTGTGGCACACGGCCGTGTACTGCGGCGCGTCGCCCCAGGCGCGGACGGCAGCGGTGTGTTCGCGCGCCAGGCGCCGCGCGGACTCGGCCGCGATGCCCGCGGACGCGGTCACGGTCACGGGCTCCTCGAAGGCAGAGACGAGGTTGACCGGCTGGTCGCTGCGGACGGCCACCGCGACGAGGCTGGGCAGGGTGCGGTGGGCGAAGGAGTTGGCGTAACCGGTGGGCATCGACCGGGCGAAGGACGTGAGGAACTCCCCCACCGCTTCGCGGGCCGCCTCGTCGTCGCCGAGGGTGTGCTGGAGCTGGTGGAGCCCGAGGGTGGCGTAGCGGTAGAGCGTCGCGGAGTTGAAGCCGATCGTGCCGATCATGCCGGCGCCGGTCTCCTGCCCCTTCTTCTGCTCGTCGTCCACGGCGGTGAAGTAGTCGAATTCCAGCTCGGCTTCGTGCGTGGACAGCGCGTGTCCGACCTGCACGGCGGCATCGACGTTGAGCGAGGGTACGTCGGCGACCATGCGGCCGAAGAGGGCCACGTCCAGGGGGTGTCCGGTGCCGAACTTCTCCCGTACGGCCAGTGTGGAGATGTGCGCGGCCAAGGCGGCGTCGTCGAGCGCGGCGAGTTCGTCGGCGCGCTCGCGGACCAGGTCGACCACCGCCTCCATCTGGCGCCGGCCGTAGAAGAAGAGGTACGCGGTGTCGCCCTCCTTCTTGCCCGGCTTGATCTCCAGCGGTACGAGCAGCGCGGCGGCGAGCCTCGCGGCGTCCTCGGGCGGCAGGCCGGTGGCGGCCCTGATCTGCCCGGTCAGGGTGGCGCTGACCCGCCGGGTCCTGGTGGCCAGGTCCTGCTCCGGCATGCGCTCGGCGAAGTGCAGGCGCGTGGCGCGCTTCCACGCCTGCGAGGACACGCGGGACCGGCGGACGCCGCCGAAGTACGCCTCCTTCGGGTTGCCCTGGTCGTCGCGGTTGAGGTTGGCCGGCGGCACGGTCTGCAAGATGTGCACGTCGATGTAGGTGCGGGGCGCGGTCGGCGCCATGGTGGTCCTCCGGTGTCGGGTGGGAAGTGCGGGGCGTTACGGGGCGGGAGCCGGGTCCTTGGCCGGCGCCGGGTCATCGGACGGCGCCGGGTCTTTGGCCGCGGCCAAGTCCTCGGACGGAGCCGGGTCCTTGGGCTTGGCGGCCCACGCGTAGTAGGCGAGGCCCAGTTCGCGCCTGGCCCGGTTGCGCGAGCGCGGGGTGTGCCAGCGCTGGATGTCCCTCAGCAGGGCGTCGTAGTCGAGGGGCTGGCCGATGCCGCGCAGCTGGGTGATCAGGCCGCGGAGCCGGTAGACGAGTACGGAGGCGGAGCCGGCGTTGGCCAGGGCCGCCACCCGGCGGTCGACGGCGTCGGCGCTGAACCGGTCGCTTCGCCGGAGGGCGCGCAGCGCGTCACCCAGGCGGACGTCGCGCTTGTGCATGGGCTCGCGGCGCCCCTGCTGGTGCAGCCCGTAGAGGGACAGCGCCGCGTGCTCCGCCTCCAGCTCGACGCCGAAGCGGCCGTCGTCCGGTGGGGTCGTGTAGAACGGCCAGAGCGCGGGGGCGGTGCCGGCGGTGCGGCCGAGCCCGCTGCGCAGTGCCGCAAGGTCCTCGCCGGGCGCCTGGAGCGGGGACCCGTTCGCGGGGTCGATACGCCAGGTGCCGTCGTCGCGGACGTGCCTGCCCCAGTAGCGGCGTACGGGTTCGGCGGCCTGGTCGGGGGGCGGGTCGGTCGGGGGCATGGCGAGCCCTTTCGTCGTGGGAGTCTGCTGGGATACGCGCTTACGCGGGCGACGGCCGGTGGTACGGGCGCGCGGAAGAAGCCCCGTCAGGCGGAGCGGCGTGCGGCGCGACGCGCCAGGATGTCGTTGACGCGGATCCGGAAGGCGCGTTCGGCGGTGCTGAGCCGGTACACGCGCTCCTTGCCGTCCTTGCCGTCCTTGCCGTCCTTGCTCACCGAGCGGCCGACGAAGGTGGTGGGAGGCACGGCCGACAGGACCTGCTCAGCCACGGCCCACGTCGCCTCGGCCGCCTTGTCCTCCCACGCGCCGAGCTTCTCCAGTACGGCGTCGAAGTCATCGGCCACGTCGCCCACGTCGCGTACGGCACCTACGCCGCGTAGTTCGACCAGCAGGCGTCTGGCGATCGGGTCAAGGGCGTACAGCAGTACGTCCCCGGGGCGCTGGCCCTTGTCCCAGGGGATGGGGTCGCTCCCGGCGGCTCGGCGCAGGTCCGCCGACAGGCGGTTGACGGCGTCGGCCAGGTCCTCGGCCTGGTCGACGGCCCCGAGCAGGGCGCCGTAGACGAAACCGGTGGGGTCGAGTGCCGTCATCGGCAGCGGAATGCTGTCGTGGATGACGTCCTCGATCACGGCGGACTGGTTGCCGTACGAGATCCCGGACAGCTCGACCTGGAGGGGGAAGTTGCCGGGAAGGCCGGCGGACACCGCGGCGAGCTGGGCCAGGAGGCTGCTGGTGGCGAAGGCGCCGCCTTCCTCGGTCATGCCGCCGATCGCCAGGAGCGCTGCGAGGCCGCGCCAACCGGCCCGGCCCGGCTGATGGCGCCGCGGACGAGGACCCTCGGGGGCTTTACGGGGCGGCTGGCGCCGGCGTGCGGTGGCCGCCGCACCGCTCGGCCGGCCGGTCGACCACGCCGTATGCGTCTCCTCGTCCTGGGAGATGCTCGCCAGCCGGTCGCCGGCCGCCACGACAACCCGTGCCACGCGCGTACCGTGGTCGGTCTCCTCGGGGATCAGCCGGATGCGCCGGGACTGCCACGTCCACAGATCCAGCGTCCCCCGCGCCGCGCGGGTGTCCCAGGCCGGTGTCGCCACCGACAGCGTCTTCTCGACCGGCCCGTCCGTCGCGCGCCGCCGCCACTGCGGCCGGTCGTCCGCGGGAGCGCTGCGCTTGCAGGGGATGTTCAGCAGCAGGGTCTCGAAGAGCGTACGGCCCGTGGGCAGGATCACCCCGAGCTGGCCGAGCGGTCCCGTCGGGTTGCCGCTCGTCTTCCCGCCGACCGCACGCGGGTCGCCCACGACGCCGGTCTTGATCGCCGCGGTGTCCCAGCAGTGGGTGTGGAGCAGCCAGCGCAGGGCCTGCGCGGGGGTCAGCTCCAGCCGGTCGGCTTCGGTCCGGGAGGCGAAGAGCGGCACGTTGTTGCCGGTGGCGGCGGTGGCCACGAGCAGCGCGGCGCTCTTCGCCTCGTCCTTCGCCGTCCGCAGACCGGCCACCTGGCCGAACGGGTCGGCTGCGCCGAAGAGTTCGAAGAGGTGCCGGTGCTCGTCCAGGTAGGCGCTGATCCGGTTCCGCTGCGCGTGGGTGAAGGCTCCGGCCGTGAACCAGGTCGTCCACTCGTCCGTGTCCGCGGGCCAGCCGAGCGCGTCGACGACGATCGGCAGCAGCAACTGCCGCAGCAGCGCGGGCTTCTGGGTCGGGAGGTCGACGACGAGGTCGGCGAACAGGTGTGCGTCGAGGAGGAGTTGGCGGGCGCCTACCTCAGCGATGGGGCTGCCGGGTGTGTCGGGTGGTTCCCCTGCGGTCGCCAGGACGGTGACCTGTAAGCAGGGGTCGTCGATGATGTTCAACTGAAACTCTCAACTGTCTACGTCTTGCTGCCGACTTGGAGTCTGGCACTGCGCTGCAGGCGGTGTCAGGCGAATGGAAGAATCCGGAGGGCCCCGCGTATCTGCGGCGAGCGGAGCGGGGGTGTTCCCTGTCTACGTCTCAGGCGGGGGTTGGCCCCGCGCCAGCGGGGATACGGGGGACGGGCCGGCGCACGCCGTACGGCCCGGCCCCCGGCCGACGTCATGCGCCCGCCGCCACGCTGAGGCCCAACTCGTCGTCGTAGCTGAGCAGGTGCCTGCCGACGCGCGCGCAGCCGTTGCCGTCCAGCACCAGCGCCGGGGTATATCGCAGGCGCGGGTGGGCGAGCCATCCCGGCAGGGGCCGCAGTTCCTCGACGGCGTCCTTCGTGCACGGGGGCGGCAGCCGGACGGTGCCGGCGAGGACGTCGTCGAGCATGTCCTCCGCCACGTCGCCGTTCACCGTCAGGGCCCGGCGGGAGAGGGTGCGGTACGCCGTTCCGTTCGCGCCGCCGTACACCAGCACCGCCTCCAGGCCCATCTCGCCGTCCCGCACGGGGGCTCTGCCGCCGCTGCCCGGGCCTGCGTGGAGCCCGGCGAGTGTCGGCCCCTCCTTGTCGCCACGCCGCGTCAGCAGGTACGGGGTGGCCCTGTCGGCGCGGTCCCGCTGCTCTTTCTGCCATTCCGCGGCAGCCGACTCGGCCGGCCCGCGCCAGGGCTCGGGGAGCGTCGAGAGGTCGTCGCCGTAGCACTGCGCCACCAACTCGGGCACGTCGGAAGGGATTTGCCAGCCCCCTTCTGCCGCGGCCCGCAGAACGAGGGCGGCGGTACGCAGCAGAAGGTGCTCGCCGTAGATGAAGGTCGAGCCGCCGAGGAAGGCGGGCGGTCCGCCGACGCGGGCTGCTTCGTGGTCGCTCGCGAAGCCGGTGACGAGGACCCGTGGTACGGACAGCCGGGCGGGGCGGGCCACACCGTCGTGCCGGTGCAGCCGGCCGATGCGCTGCAGCAGGAGATCCGTGGGGGCCAGGTCCGTCACCAGGAGGTCGGCGTCCACGTCGAAGGACTGCTCGGCCAGTTGCGTCGCCACGACGATCGTCCGCGGACGTGGTGACGTCGGGTCCGGCTGCGGGCCGAGCATGCGCAGGCAGTCGGCGGTACGGTCCGCGCGCGGCCCGACGGCGAGGCGGGCGTGCAGCAGCACGACGTCGTGCCCGAACCGGTCGCGCAGCGCGGTGAAGAGGCTCTGCGCCCGGTCGACGGTGTTGCGGATCACCAACGCGCAGCCGCCGTCGACGAGTTCGCGCTCCAGGCGGGTGACGACGGCCAGGTCCGCGGACTTGCGCAGCGCCTCCCGCTTCTCGGCGGGCGTCTTCGCCCCGGCGAGGGTCTCGGGCAGCAACTCGACAGTCACCGCAGGTGCGTTCCGCCGCCAGGGCGCAGCCGTGGCCACGTCGATCCGGGCGGGGGCGCCGGTACGCGGCAGGCTCGCGGCGATCACCGACGGATAGCCGGCCGGCTCCGGAAAATCCTGGGCCGTGTACTCCTCCTGCGTGGCGGCCCCGGCCAGATACGCCTCGACCAGCTCCCGTCGCTGGGCCGGCGGCAGCGTGGCGGACAGGAGCACGACCGGCACGCGGGCCTGGCCGAGCCAGCGCAGGCACTCGGCGAGGAACTGCGACATGTAGACGTCCGCCGCATGCACCTCGTCCAGCACGACCACCTTGCCGGCCAGCCCCGCCATGCGGAGCATCACGTGCTTCGTCCGGGTCGCGGCGAAGAGGAGCTGGTCGATCGTCCCGACGACGAAGGGGCACAGCAGGCCGCGCTTGGCCCCGAGGAACCACTCGGCCGGGCCCCGGGCCGCCGGGTTGCGGTCCGTCACCGGCTCGGCGATCCCGTACAGATCGCCGCCCCACTCGTCGTCCCAGCACTCGCCGTACTCGTCCACGCCCTCGAACCGGCCCCCGGCGCCGTCCTCGGACTCGCCGTCGACCAGCGCCCGCCATTCCTTGTTGAACATCCGCTTGCCGTGCAACAGGGCCACGTGGTCGGCGAGTTCCCCGTCGAGGGCCGCCACCCAGGAGCGCACCTGCCCGAACATCGGGTCGCTCGTCGCCTGTGTCGGCATCCCGACGAACACCCCGTCGGCGCCGAACCGCGCGGCGAGGATCTCCGCCGCCATCAGCGCCGCCTTGGTCTTGCCCTCCCCCATCGGCGCCTCGACGACCAGCAGGCCCGGCTCCGGCATCCGCCGAGCCGCCTCCATGACCATCCGCTGCGAGTCACGGGGCTCCTGCCCGCCGAAGCGCCGGCCGAAGTCCTCCGGGCCGGGCTCGGCGAGCTCGGTCCAGCCGCCACGGATACGCAGCGCCTTCCACGCCGCGGCGGCCCTTCGACGCGCCCCGTCGAACGACACCGCGTCGATGTCGTCCACGCCGGGGAAATGCTCCTCGTCGCTGGCGATCCAGTCCGCCATGACGATCAGCCCGCTCAGGTGGAGCTGGGCAGCCCGGGAGGGTACGCGGGCGGGGGCGACCGCGCCGGGACCTGCCCCACCGGTGACCTCGGCGGTGAAGCGGCACAGCAGCGCTTTCCGCGCGCGCTCCCAGGCGTCACCGCCCGCGTGCTGCCCGAGGCCCTGCGGCGGCGGGGCCAGCGCACCGGGGCTCGGAAACGCTCCATGGTGACCGGCGATCAGCGGCCACACCCACGCCACATGCTCCGCCGTCCAACCCGCCTCGGGAAGCAGCCGACGCAGCACATACGCACCGGCGCGGTCGTGCCGCCACTTCCGCTTGCAGCCGGCCAGCACCGACTCCTGCCAGCCCAACCCCGACGCGCGAACCGCCGCCGCCCCCTCCGGCCACATCCGCTGGAACGCCGGAGTCGCCTTCCCGACGTCATGAACCCCACAGAGCCACACAAAGAGGACCCGCCCCCGCCCTTCGCCCCCCGTCACCTCGTCCAGCAACGCCCGGGTCGCCGGGGCCAGGAACCCGTCCCACATCCACCCCGCCACCGCCGCCGTGTCCAGCAGATGCTGCAGCAGCAGATTCTTACGCCCCCCGGCCCGCCCGGCCGACTTCCCCCACAACACGCCCGCCGCGCGTAACGCATCCCCATCCGCACCGAGACGGATCCCGCCCCCTCCGGCCACGCAACTCTCCTCGCTCGTAAGCTGTTCGCAGCCTAGAGCTGACCACTGACAACCGGAGGACGATGATCAACGCTTCGTTCGCCCTCCGGGCGCGGGCCGTGCGGGCCGGCGGGCAACTCAACGAAATTCGGGCTCCGGCCCGATAGAATCCCTGCTCAGCAAGCGTCGTCCCCGCACGAGCGGGGGTTCTCCCGGTCAGCGCCGCCAGCCGGACAGCCTCCGCTTGTCGTCCCCGCACGAGCGGGGGTTCTCCCCCGGTGGTGTACGCGGACGGCAGGTCCGGGAAGTCGTCCCCGCACGAGCGGGGGTTCTCCCGCCTACAACGTCATGGGCTGCGCTTCCGCGATGTCGTCCCCGCACGAGCGGGGGTTCTCCGCCGACCTCGAGCGCGCCGGCCAGGAGCGGGCAGTCGTCCCCGCACGAGCGGGGGTTCTCCCGCCCTGGCGGCCGGCAACCCCGGTGCGTTGGGGTCGTCCCCGCACGAGCGGGGGTTCTCCCGACCACGGCGTCCCTGCGATGGTCGAGCAGGCGTCGTCCCCGCACGAGCGGGGGTTCTCCCCTCACCTGGCGCGAACGCTGGGCGCTGGTCGTGTCGTCCCCGCACGAGCGGGGGTTCTCCGCCGCGGCCGGCCATCCCCTTGACGGCCGCGATGTCGTCCCCGCACGAGCGGGGGTTCTCCGAGGCCCCCACCCCACCCTTTTCCGGGTGTTGCGTCGTCCCCGCACGAGCGGGGGTTCTCCTTGGCCATGCGGCACGGCGAGGGACCGATTATCGTCGTCCCCGCACGAGCGGGGGTTCTCCTTCACGCTCAACGCGAGCACGAACGTCTACAGCGTCGTCCCCGCACGAGCGGGGGTTCTCCTACTGGGAGCGGCAGACCTACACCGTGAATGCCGTCGTCCCCGCACGAGCGGGGGTTCTCCCCTTGCGCCCGCAGCTGCGCCGCCGACCGTGATGTCGTCCCCGCACGAGCGGGGGTTCTCCTGCTCGACAGCGCGAGACGAGCTGTCATGCCGGGTCGTCCCCGCACGAGCGGGGGTTCTCCTTCGGGTCGCGCCGGTCGAACATCGCCTGGCGCGTCGTCCCCGCACGAGCGGGGGTTCTCCGCTGCGCACGCTCCGCCGGGGGAAGCTGCCGCCGTCGTCCCCGCACGAGCGGGGGTTCTCCGGCCGCATCCGCGCCAACGTCCGGAACGTGCTGGTCGTCCCCGCACGAGCGGGGGTTCTCCGTGCAGCAGGTCGTCAGCCGTCAGGCCGTCGTCGTCGTCCCCGCACGAGCGGGGGTTCTCCGCAGGGACGTGCAGCCCGCGGATCTCTGCGAAAGTCGTCCCCGCACGAGCGGGGGTTCTCCGCGGCCGGCGTGGCTCGCGGCCCTGACGGATCTGTCGTCCCCGCACGAGCGGGGGTTCTCCTCGGCCCCAGCACACCCAGTGCCTGCGCCACCAGTCGTCCCCGCACGAGCGGGGGTTCTCCCTACCTGATCTACGACAACGGATCGACCACCAAGTCGTCCCCGCACGAGCGGGGGTTCTCCTGCCTTCGTCCTGATCGACCCGCCGCGTTCGGAGTCGTCCCCGCACGAGCGGGGGTTCTCCGGCGATCGCGACGCGCTGCGGGGTCTCGCCGGCGTCGTCCCCGCACGAGCGGGGGTTCTCCCACCTCGCGGACCGCGGCGTCCACCTCCAGGCGGTCGTCCCCGCACGAGCGGGGGTTCTCCGCGGGTGGTCTGCGCGGTCGCCCGCGTCATGCTGTCGTCCCCGCACGAGCGGGGGTTCTCCGCGGCGCCGGTACGGGCGGCGGCGCAGCTGCGGGTCGTCCCCGCACGAGCGGGGGTTCTCCGTGCACTGTGGCGTTCGGCCGGTACAAGGTGGCGTCGTCCCCGCACGAGCGGGGGTTCTCCCGGCGACTACGGCGACCCCACGGCCGACGTGCAGTCGTCCCCGCACGAGCGGGGGTTCTCCTTCGGTCTTGGCTGCCGACATGACACCTACGGGGTCGTCCCCGCACGAGCGGGGGTTCTTCCCGTCGCGGGAGGGACTGCGGCGTACGGCACGCCGTCGTCCCCGCGCGAGCGGGGGTTCTCCCTGGACGGACAGGATGTGGTTCCAGGTGATCTCGTCGTCCCCGCACGAGCGGGGGTTCTCCGGCGGGCGACCCAGTGATCGCCCGGCCACACAAGTCGTCCCCGCACGAGCGGGGGTTCTCCGCGCACCGGTGGCCGCATGACCACCGCCTACACGTCGTCCCCGCACGAGCGGGGGTTCTCCGTCCACCCACAGCACACCGGATGGCCAATGTGTGTCGTCCCCGCACGAGCGGGGGTTCTCCCGAGCTGCCGACCGCCCCGGTGCCTCTCCGTGTGTCGTCCCCGCACGAGCGGGGGTTCTCCTGTGCAGCCGCCGGAAATGCTCCATGCTGATGCGTCGTCCCCGCACGAGCGGCGGTTCTCCGCTGATCAACGCTGTGCCGCCAGAACTGCTCGGGTCGTCCCCGCACGAGCGGGGGTTCTCCGCTCGGATGGCAGACGATGTACGACTACGACGTGTCGTCCCCGCACGAGCGGGGGTTCTCCCGGCGACTACGGCGACCCCACGGCCGACGTGCAGTCGTCCCCGCACGAGCGAGGGTTCTCCCGCACGCTGAGACTGGGCGAGCGGTGTCGGGTGGTCGTCCCCGCACGAGCGAGGGTTCTCCGTCCACCCACAGCACACCGGATGGCCAATGTGTGTCGTCCCCGCACGAGCGGGGGTTCTCCGCCGTCCTGCACACCGAGGTCGGCGGGCCGCAGGTCGTCCCCGCACGAGCGGGGGTTCTCCCGCATCCACGATCTCGTCCTGCTGCTCCGCGGCGTCGTCCCCGCGCGAGCGGGGGTTCTCCTCTGGCGACGGGCTATTTCCGCCTCCTTCCGCAGTCGTCCCCGCGCGAGCGGGGGTTCTCCCTCGGCCGGCACCCTGTTCAGCACGTCGTTCATGTCGTCCCCGCACGAGCGGGGGTTCTCCCGAGTTGCCGACCGCCCCGGTGCCTCTCCGTGTGTCGTCCCCACACGAGCGGGGGTTCTCCCCGGATCGGCGCTTATCACCCGCCGGAACTCGCGTCGTCCCCGCATGAGCGGGGGTTCTCCACCGGCATCGCACCGATGCGCGACGGGGTGCGCGTCGTCCCCGCACGGGCAGGGGTTCTCCGGGGTGGGCGTGGACGGTTTCGAACCGCCGACATCCGCCTTGTAAGGGCGGCGCTCTTTCTCCTCTGACCTGCGAAGTGTCGCTAGAAGAAGATCATCTGGGAGATTTTCGGGAGATCAACTTTCCTCCCAGACCCTCGACCACCCGAGCGCCTTCATCCCGCGCTCGTAGATCCCCTGGAGCCCTTCCAGCCTAGCGCGCCGCATCTCCGGCGTGGGGTGCTGGTACACCGCCTTGATACCCGGCCGCTTGTGGCCGGCCTGCTCGAACGCGAGCGCCGGCTTCACGCCGATCTCATCCTGGTAGGTGTCGTGGGTGTGCCGCAGAGCGCGCATGGTCAGGCCCGGCATGATCGGCGCCCAGGCGGTGCGAGGCGCGTGCCCCTTCGTCGCCACCAGGGCCTCCCTGCCGTCGGCGGCCGGCCGGACCACCTGCCGCCCGAAGTTGCCGCGCCGCCAGTGGCCGCCGGCCCGGGTGCAGAAGAGGAACTCATGCCGCCAGTCCGCGGCGTGCGCGGCGAGCAGCTCGGCAAGGAACGGCGGCAGGTCGATGCTGCGCTTGCTCTCCGCGGTCTTCACCGGCTCCAGGCCGAGAAACAACCCCCGGCGCTCGCCGTCCGGCCCGCGCCGGGTGTACTCCGCCACCTCTTCCGTCACCGACAGGGTGGGGCAGGTGAAGCCTCTCTCACTGCGCTCCCCCAGCGAGGCCGGGCGCAGCGCAAGCGACTCGCCCCACCGAACACCGGCGAAGGCTGTCGTGATGATGTGCAACCCATCGGCCGGCCCGACGCGGCGCGCGAGCTGGAGCACGACCTCCGGCGGCGCCCACATCTCCGCGGTGTCCTTCGCCCGTACGGCATCCTTCACCGCGGCCGGCCTGGACCGGCGCCGGTTCGCCAGCGGGTTGACGAGGAGCCTCTTCGCGTCCACCGCACCGGTGAGGATCTGACTCATGATGGTCAAGCACTTCGTCGCCGTACTGTCGTCGCAGTGCAGCCCGTTGGCCCACGTCTCCGCGTCGTACCAGGTGATGCCCTGGAGGGGCACGTACTCCCAGCGCGGCAGGATGTGCCGCTCCAGCTTCTCCCACATCGTGCCGCGGGTCCGGCCGCGGGGCTCGCGGTCTGCCATGTACTTCCGAGCCCACTCGCCGAAGGGGCCGCGGGCGAGTGCCGGGTCGATCCAGCGGCCCTCGCGTATCGCCGCCTCCTGCGCTTCGCCCCACTCGACCGCGGTGCGCTTCGTGGGGAAGCCGGGCTCACTCCCCCAGGTCCCGTCCGGGCGGAGGTAGCGGGACCGCCAGGTCACCTTGCCCTTGCTGCCCTTGGCGGTGCTGACGCGCTTCTCGGCATACGCCACTGGATCACCTCGCGGTGCGTCAAAGAGGGGGCGTGGGGTCGGCGGCGAGCTGCGACGCCGCCGATGTCCCAGCGTCAGGTGCCGCTCAGCGGCCCTTAGATGCCAGTCTTCCAGGGTCCTACGTCACCAGTGGCTCGCAGCCACTCATCGGTGATGTACACAACCCTGGTCGCGCCGAGCATCCTCACCCAGATCAGCGCGCGCCCCGGCAGCTCGGACACGCGTAGAACGTGGACCATGAAGGCCCCCCTGCGGTCGTGCCCCCGCGCGTCCGTGCCGGTCATGCTGCCACAAGGGTGTGCGGAATGTGTAGGGAATGCGTATAACTGATGATCAGTTAGGTTCCGTCCTGCGACTGGTCCCGATCGTCCGCGGTGAGCCCTAGGCGGTCGAGGTGCCCCTCACGCTCCTCCCACGCCAGAAGTGCCGCGCGCAGCTCCTCCGGGCTCGCGGTCGGCTTGCCCTTCACGACTACGACCATGTCGGCGCCGGGGCCGAGCGGCACGATCGTCGTGTCGAGCGTCGAGCCTTCGGCCAGCGCCCGAGCGATACGCAGCGGCATCCCCTCCGGCGGGAA
The DNA here is from genome assembly GCF_012034175.1 of Actinacidiphila epipremni. Taxonomy (GTDB): domain Bacteria; phylum Actinomycetota; class Actinomycetes; order Streptomycetales; family Streptomycetaceae; genus Actinacidiphila; species Actinacidiphila epipremni. The sequence goes on along the minus strand of NZ_JAATEJ010000001.1, from coordinate 605,482 downwards.
CGACTGCGCTTCAAGCACTTGGGCCTCCCCATGCACCGTGGCGGCCCCGCGCTGGGGCTCGGGGGCGTCACCGCCAGCGAGTACGCGCTCGATGACATCGGGGGCCCAACCGAGCACGCGTGCAACAGATCTCAGCGTGGGCGTAATGGCACGGGTGCGTGCTTGCTCGATATTGGCGATGGTGGTGGCGCCCACGCCGACAGCGTCGCCAATATCGGCCTGTCTGAGGCGCATCGCCTTCCGGGCCTCACGGATTGCAGCCCCGAGCCGCATCCACTCGTCATCCATGAGACCCCATGATGCCCCATCCCATGCAACCCGCACAGGCCAGTCTCAGCCCTTGACCTGCACCAAGGGGCCCATTGAGGGGCGCGTGGGTTGCATACGGCGCACAGGGGGCGCAATCCCCTCAGTCACTGTCGCCCCACCCTGCGAGATTGAGGGCATGATGTAGGCAGAGTGCTTGCAGTTCGACGCCTCGTACCCTTAGTCTCTGAGGGTGACACCGAACGGCGACGCAATCAGAGCCCTCAGGGAGTCTCAAGGAATGAGCCTCCGGACCCTCGCGACCCTCACTGGCCGGCACCGCGGACACCTCTCCAAGCTGGAGCGGGGTCTCGCGGGAGCTAGCGGCGAGACCGTCGGGCGGATCGCACGGGCGCTGGACGTGCCGGAGGCCGCCATCACCCACAAGGAGACGACGACGTGACCGCACAGGCCACGGAGCAGCCCACTACCCCCACCGAGCCGACCGACGAGGTCGACGAGCTCCGGCGCTACACGCCGGAGGAGGTCGCGGCGCGGGGGTGGCTCCCCTTCACCGCCCGCATGATCCGCGAGAAGTGCTACGCCCGGAAGCTCCAGCACCACGGCGACGGTGGCCGGATCACGCTCACCGCCGACGACATCCGCGCCTACAACGCCGCGACCGCGCGGCAGGTGCCGGCGCCGCGCCGCAAGAGCGCCTGACCCCGACACGCGTCGGGGCCGCCCGGCTGCCACCGGTACGGCCCCCACGGCTCCACCTCACCCAACAGCAGATCAGAGAGGTATCGCCATGTCCGACCAGCCTACCGGGCGCCCGCCCACCATCGGCGATCAGCTGCCCGCCCTGCGCGCGGCGACCTGGCTCGCCACCACCGCCGCCGACATGCCGCCGGTCCGTATCGGCGTCGGGCCGCGCGTCGGTGTCCGCATCGTCGTCGAGTCCCCGGCCGCGCTGGAGCGGTGGCGTGCGCTCCTGGCGGTCGCCCCCGCGGCCGTGGAGCTCCACGCGTACCCGGGCAGCGTCTGGCTGTCGGTGTCGCTGTCGATCGCCGCGGTCCCGGTGGAGTTCACGTGCGACGTGGACGTGCCGTACGGCGTGGCGGTGCGGACGCCGGCGGAGGACGCGGAGCGCCGGCGCCGGGCCGCGCTGCTGGTGCAGCGGCACGACGTGGACGACCCGGCGGTGCCCCCGCTCGCCGTCGCCCCGCCGGTCGAGCCGATCGACACCCTCGCCTGCTGCGACGCGTGCGCCCGTAGCCCCCGGCAGCAGGCGGCGCACCAGCGCGCGATGGCCCGCGACGCCGCCGCGCAGCCGCTGGCCGACGCGCTCGCCCCCGACGCCGACTACCAGGCGTCCGTGGAGGCCGGGTACGTGACGCCGGCCGACTGGTCCGACCCGGCGCCGACGCAGCAGCCGGACACGGTGGCCGGCGCCTTCCGTGCCGTGATGCGAGGTGACGCGTGAGCACCCAGATCACGATCTTCCTCGACAAGCACGCGACGGCCAGCAGCACTGCCAGCCTCCTCGGGTCGCTGTACTTCTACTCCGACGCCGCCCAGTCCACGTCCGTCAGCTTCCTCTTCCCGAACAGCACGCCCCTGGCCGACAAGGTTCGCGCCGCGGAGTCGATGCTGCTCGGCGTCCAGGGGTGGCGGGACGACCTGGTCAGGCTGGCCGAGCAGGAGCGCACCGCGCAGGACGAGCTGGCGGAGGCCCGCGCGGAGATCGCCCGACTCAAGGCCGAGGCCGGTGAGGACGCGTGAGCGCCCCGCTGAGCGCTGAGCAGTGCAGGCTCGTGCGCCGGGCGCTCCAGTACACGCCTGGTGTCGCATCGGCGGAGACCGTGAAGACGGTGGCCGAGTCCGTACACCAGGCGCGCGACACCGAGCCGGGGACCGCTGCATGGCGTGAAGCCGTCGAGACGCTGGTCGAGCATACCGGCCCGGTCGTACGGCTCCTCTTGAACGCGCAGGTCCGTATCGCGGAGCTGGAGCAGCAGCTCGCCGCCGCCATCGGGACGACGTACCGCGAGGCCGCCCACCTGCTGGAGGCGACCGAGCGCGACGACGACGCGGTGAACCTGCTCTACACCCAGGCCGCCGCCCACCTGCGCGCGAGCGAGGACAGCGAGCCCGAGACCCCGGCCGGCCGCGCCGCCCGCGAGATCCAGGACCTCCACGACCCGGCCGTCATCGGCTACCTCATCGGCATCGGTGCCCTGCGGCTGATCCTCCACCCCCGCACCTGGCAGGAGTGGCAGGACTGGCAGCGGCGCCTCGGGTGCCTGATCGGCGAGGCGACGTACCGCGGGGGGACCGCGACGGCGCATGGCCTGTGGCGCGGCGTGCCGGTGGTGGCGGTCTGCCACCTGGACCGGCTGCCGAAGCTCACCGAGGGCGGTGAGGGCAGGTGATCACCACGCTGCGGTGCGCCCTGGCCGCCGCCCTGCCGCTGTACACCGCCATCGGCGCCGAGGACGCGCACCACCGCCGGGCCGAGGCCCGCGCCGAGATCGCCCGCACCCTCGCCGCCGGCCGCACCCCGGCCCGCGAGCTGTACGCCGCCGCGCACCTGGGCCGCCACGCCGTCATCCCCACCTGCCCGGAGTGCGGCGGGCTGCTCACCGACTGGCACGTCTGCAAGGAGCCGAAGCCCCGATGAAGCTGTTCTCCCGTCGTCGGCCATCGCCGTCGGATCTGGCGCCGGTCCCGGTGCCGCCGCCCGCCGCGCCCAAGGCCGCCCTCGACCCCGCCCCGGTGCTGTCCCGGGCGGAGTTCACCCCGCCTCCCGAGCCCGCCACCGCCCGCCCCGCGCCGCAGTTCCAGCCCGGCCGGTACGTCGTCACCTACGACCGGCTCGGCCCGCACCGCCTCCTTTCCCTCGCCCCGCTCACGGTCGTCGCCGACAGCGCGGCCGACCTCGCCGAGCAGATCCGCACCGACCTCACGCCCTTCGTCGGCGCTACCGAGCGCATCGAGGTCACCGTCGACATGCTCGTCTCCGGCGGAAAGATCACGGCCCGCGGCGTCTCCGGCACGTTCACCTTCACCCGTGGGGGTGCGCGGTGACGGCCTTCGCCTTCGCCCCCGCCACCCGCGAGCAGGCCACCGAGATGTACCGGCGGTGGCTGGAGCAGCACCCGTCGCTGGCGGAGGCCGCACGCCGGGAGCTGGCGGGCCGGGACCTCATGTGCTGGTGCCCCCTGCCCGCCCCCGGCCAGCCCGACCACTGCCACGCCGCCGTGCTGCTGGAACTGGCGAACGGGGGTGAGCGTCCTTGAGCACCTTCAGCGCGGCGATGGTCGCCGCCCGCGACCAGGCCCAGGCGCTCGTGCGCGACCTGTCCGCGACCGAGCCGGTCCTCTTCGCCGACTTCCCCTCCGGAGAGGGGTGCACCTGGTGCGACTGCCCAGTGACCGCCCCCGACACCGTGCCCTGCGGCGGCTGCACGCGGCCGGCCACCACCGTCCTGCGGCTCTACCGCGCAGGCGAGCAGGCCGACGTCTGGCCGGTGTGCGACAGCCACCTCGGTGACGCGCGACGCGTCATCGCGATCTACGTCGCCTCCACGGCCCCCGGCTGACGGGCCCGCGGGCCCGGCGCCGCCTTCCCCCGGCGCCGGGCCCGCCTTCACGGACCACAACCAGCACAACCCCAAGGACTTCCGTGACGAACACCCCTGACGCGCCGCCGAACCTGCGGGTCGCGGCCGACGAGCTGCACGCCGCCAGCCTCTGCGTCCTGCCCGTCAAGGCCAACGGCACCAAGCAGCCGGACGTCCGCAGCTGGACCTCCTACAAGGTCAATCGCTCCACGCCCGCCGAGCACGACGCCTGGTTCGGCGACGGCCGCCGTACCGGCATCGGAGTCGTCTACGGCGCGGTCAGCGGCAACATCGAGATGATCGAGTTCGAGGGCCGCGCCATCGCCGAGGGCCTGCTCGACGAGGTCACCGACATCATGATCGGGTCGGGCCTCGGCGACGACTGGGACGCGATCACCACCGGGTGGGTAGACCAGTCGCCCAGCGGCGGCCTGCACTTCCGCGCCCGCATCGTCGGCGCCCCCGTGCAGGGCAGCATGAAGCTCGCGTCCCGCCTGGCGCGCGAGGACGAGTTCACCCCCGAGGAACGGCAGCGCCTGGCCGAGAAGCCGGGGGCCAAGCCCCCGATCCGCGTCCTCATCGAAACTCGCGGCGAGGGCGGATACGGGGTCGTCGCGCCCTCGCACGGCAGCGTCCACGCCAGCGGCCGGCCGTACGTCCGGATCAGCGGCAGCCCCGCCACACTGCCGGAGATCGACGCCGACCGGATGGACGCGGTACGCGAGGTCTGCCGCATGGTCGACGCCGTCCCGAAGCAGGAGACGCCGGCGAGCGCACCGCGCGACGTGCGGCCGATCGGCGAGGGCGGCCTGCGCCCGGGCGACGACTTCGACGCCCGCGCCGACTGGGCGGACATCCTCCAGCCGCACGGCTGGACCTTCGTCCAACAGCGGGGCCGCACCCGCTACTGGCGGCGCCCCGGCAAGGATCGGGGCGTCTCGGCGACCACCGGCCGCGCCGCAGACGCCGACCGGCTGTACGTCTTCACCACCGGCACAGAGTTCACCGCCGAGGTGCCCTACACCAAGTTCGGGGCCCACGCGCTGCTCAACTTCGGAGGCGACCACAAGCGTGCCGCCGCCGACCTCAAGCGGCAGGGCTATGGACGCGCACCGGAGCGCCGCCGCATCGGCTCGACCTCGCCGCGGGCCGCCGCGTTCAGCGACGGGAGCACCGCGCTGGACCCGGCCGCCGAGCCGGACGAGCAGGCGGCCGGCGGGCCCGCGCTGCATGTCGTTCCGCAGGGTCGCCCCGAGCTGGACATCACCAACGAGGCCGATGCGCTCGACGGCGTTCTCGGACTGATGGCGGACGGCCAGCTGCCCGACCTCTACAAGCGGTCCGGCGGCCCGGTGTGGGTGCACACCGACGACAACGGCAGTCCGATCATGCAGCAGCTCGGATCGGACAACTTGCGCGCCTACCTGGCGGACCACGTCGGCAGCTTCGTGGTGAAGACCGACCCGCGCACCGAGCAGAGCGAGGAAGTCCGCGAGCTGTTCATGCCGAAGACCTGTGGCACGATCCTGGGCCGCAAGGACTGGCCGCTGCCGCCTCTGCGCGGCGTCGTCACCAGTCCCGTCGTCAGGCCGGACGGGAGCCTGATTCAGTCCCCCGGATACGACCCGGCCACCGGCCTCTACCTGCACCCTCGCGTCCCGCTGCGGCGCCTCCAGCCGCACGTCAGCTCTGAGAGCCTGACGACTGCGCGCCGGATCGTCCTGGACGAGATGCTGCACGACTTCCCGTGGACGCAGCCAGCCGACCGCGCGCACATGCTCGGCGGCCTGCTGACGCCGATCCTGCGCCCGTACTTCCACGGACCCACCCCGATGCTCGTCATCAGCGCGACCGCGCCCGGCAGCGGCAAGAGCCTGCTGAAGGACATCTTCAAGGCGCTGTACGGCATCGCCGACACCGCGTGGCCGGAGAACGACACCGAACTGCGGAAGAGCATCACCACGCAGCTCTACACCACAGGGCAGCCCGTTGTCGTCCTCGACAACCTCCCCAACGGACACGTGATCAAGTCGCCGGTCATCTCCGCCCTGCTCACCCAAGAGCACTGGGGCGACCGCGTGCTCGGCTCTACCGCGTCCGTCACCATGCCCAACGACCGGTTGTGGGTCGTCACCGGCAACGGCCTGCGCACCGGCGGCGACAACGGACGCCGGACGCTGTGGGTCCGTCTCGACCCCGACTGCCCCGACCCCGACCAGCGCGACGGGTTTCGCGTAGGCGACCTCCGCCCCTGGCTGCGCGCCCAGGCGTCCACCGTCGTCGCCGCCCTCGTCACGATGGTCCGCGCCTGGCTGGCGGCCGGCGCACCCACCATCCGCACCCGCAAGGGCGACTACTCGGAGTGGGCCACCATCGTCGCCGGCCTGCTCGGCTTCCTCGGCGTCGAGGGATGGATGACCGACCGAGACGACCTTGTCGGCCAGGACGACGAGGTACTGGAGTGGGCTGCCTTCCTGGCCGCCTGGCAGGACAAGCTGGGTACCGAGGCCCACCCGGTCAGCAAGATCCTGGCCGCGCTGATCGACGTCGTCCCGCGTGACCACCGGACCGGTGAACCGCCGTCCGCGAACAGCCTGGGGCACTGGCTCAAGGCCCGCGACGGCCGCTACTTCGACGGCATCAAGCCGGTCCTCGTCCTCGACCGCCGCAACAAGCGGAACCTGTGGCGCGTCCAGCCGTCCGGCGTTCTGGCAGGCGCGCGATGACCGCACGCTGCGGGGATGTGCGGGGATGGGGGCGGGGATCTACGCGAGCCCCCGCACGCGGCCCCATCTGCGGCGATGCGGGGATGCGGGGACTTGCGGGGACCCCGTCCGTCCGTCTGCACACGCAACACGACCGGTGCGTACCGCACATCGCACATCACCACGCAGCGAACGCACCACCGGGCTTCTCCTCACTGCGCAGAGCTTGGAGAGATCCCCGTAGATCCCCGCATCCCCGCAAAACCACAGCTCAGCACCGTGCGGAGGCTCCCGTAGATCCCCGCACCCATCCCCGCACATCCCCGCAACAGTCGAGGTGAGGACTTGACCTTCCAACTCCGGCCGTACCAGGCCGACACCATCAGCGCACTGGAGAGCGCGTGGGCCGAGGGCCGCAATCGGCTCGCGGTCGTGCTGCCCACCGGCGCCGGCAAGACCGTGACGTTCGCCGGCCTGATCGCCTCTCGGGACCGCGCAGAGCTGCTTCCCGGCCGGGCCCTCGTCATCGCCCACCGCGAAGAGCTGCTGCACCAGGCCGCCGAGAAGATCCGGGCCGTCGTCCCTGACCGCACCGTGGGCATCGTCAAGGCCGAGCGCGACGAGACCTTCGCCGACGTCGTCGTGGCCAGCGTCCAGACCCTGGCCGTGCCGAAGCGGCGCGAGGCCCTACGCGACGTCGGCCTGATCATCGTGGACGAGTGCCACCACGCCGCCGCCCAGACCTACCTCGACGTCCTCCGGCACTTCGGCGCCTGGCGCGACGTGCCGACCGCCGGATTCACCGCGACCCTGGCCCGCGGCGACGGCGGCCTCGGCGACGTGTGGACCGGCGTCGTCTACCAGCTCGACATCCTCGACCTGATCGAGGCCGGCCACCTGGTCGACGTCCGCGGGAAGCGCGTCGTGGTCGACGGCCTCGACCTCGACCGCGTGAAGACCAGCGCCGGCGACCTCGTCGGCGGGCAGCTCGGCCAGGCACTGGAGGACTCCAACGCCGCGGCCGTGGTCGCCCAGGCGTACCGCGAGCACGCTGCCGACCGGCCCGGCGTGGTCTTCACGCCCACCGTCAGCAGCGCCCAGGTGATGGCCCAGGTGATGACCGAGGCCGGGATCCCGACCGGCGTGGTGTGGGGCGAGATGCCCCGCGAGGAGCGGCGAAGCGTGCTCGCGCGGTACGGCGCCGGCGACCTCCAGGCGGTGGCCAACTGCATGGTGCTGACGGAGGGCTTTGACGCGCCGCACACCAGCTGCGCCGTGATCGCGCGCCCGACCAAGTCCCCGGGGTTGTACGTGCAGATGGCCGGCCGGGCGCTCCGGCTCAGCCCCGAGACCGGCAAGCGCGACGCGCTGATCCTCGACGTGGTCGGCGCGAGCACACGTCACAAGCTCGCCAGCATCGTCGACCTCTCGTCCGAGGCCGTCGCGGAGGTGCGCGAGGGGCAGTCGCTGCGCGCCGCCGCCGAGATGGCCCGCGCGGTCCCGCCCACCGTCCTCCCGGTCCTGCGCGTTGAGGACATCGACGTCTTCGGCGGCTCCCGGATCCGCTGGCTGCGCACCTACCGGGGCACCTGGTTCATCCCGGCCGGCGAGCTGCTGCTCTTCCTGACCCCCGACCACACCGCAGGCGGCTACCGCCTCCGCAAGTGGGCGAACGGTCAGACGATTTCGCCCCCGCGCGACGAGGCATTCGACCTCGTCGACGCCATGCACTGGATGGAGGCACACGCCCGCCGCGCCGTCAGCTCCGCGCTGCTCACCCGCGCGGCCAGCTGGCGGTCCGGCCGTCCCACCGAGCGGCAGCTGAAGTTCTGCCGGTACCACCGCATCCCGGTCCCGCCCGGCGCGACGGCCGGCGACGTCGCCGACCTCCAGGACGTCCACCGCGCGTCGGCCCGGCTCGACACGGCCCTGGTCGGTGCGGCATGACTGGCCGGCCGCAACAGCTCGCGGGTCTGCTCCACGTCGTCCTCGGCGACCAGCCGGCGGCTCGCTACGACTGCCACCGCTGCGGCACCACCGAGGGCCCCGTCACCGGGCCCCGCCCGGTCGCCTCGTTCGTCGAGCACGTCCGCGCCGTCCACGCGGGACGCTGCCCCGCCCGGGCCACCACGTGACCGGCCGGGCCTGTCGTTACCAGGCCCGGCCGCGCCCCATCTCACCACGAAGGAGAAGCAGATGCTCACCATCCCGACCGACCTCGACCGCTGGCACCCGAACGACGTCACCGCGTGGCTGCGCGACATCGAGGACGACCCGACCGTGACCGACGCCGAGTTCGACCAGGCGCAGGCCGCCGTCGACGAGGCGCTGCTTGGCACCACCGCCCAGGCGTAACCGAAGGAGACGACCACCCATGACCGAGCAGTCCCTCACCCCCCAGCCCGCCGACATCGCCACCGAGCTGGGCCACGCCAGCACGGATACCACCGCGGCCTACACCCTGCCCGCGCTCGCCGTCGCCTGCCCTGCGTGCAGCTCGGAACCCGGCGCCCTCTGCACCTCGCACGGCGGAGCCCGCGTACGGCGGCACGACGTCCACCAAGCCCGCACCAAGGCGTACAACGACCGCCATGCCGAGACCGCGCAGCCGCGTACCTCGCCCGGCCCGGCCGCGACCGTCGGCTTCATCCTCGACCGCCTCGATCGCGGCAAAACGCCCTCCGGCACCGAGCTGCGCAGCCTTCGGTCCTGCGTCGCCGAACTCGTCCGACAGGCGAGCCTCGCCGACTCGGTCACGGCGAAGACCAAGGAACTGCTGGCGCGTCGCACCCTGGCCCTGCGCGAGCGTGCCAAGCGCGCCGAGGCGAGCCTCGCCCGCGTCCACGAACTGGCGGACGAGGTCGACGACCAAGCCTGGCGAGCACCCGGCACCGAGGTTGCCCTCCGGATCCGGAGCGCGATCCGCGGCTACGGCGACGAGTGATGGGGTTCGGCCTCCCGCTCCGCGGGCCCGTCGAGCCGGAGGTGAGCACCGCCCCGACGCTCACCTACCGGGCCACCAACGGCGACGAGGTGCAAGTCGACGAGCAGGCCCCCACCGCCGCCCGCGAACGGGCTATCGCCCGCGGTCTCCTCCTCCACGCGCTCAGCCTCATCGACGCAGCAGACCGGCCGCACTGACCCAGATCGTTCGGGCAGTGCGCATCAAACCCCCGCCACGGCCCGCCACCAACCACCGGAAGGACACCTGAAATGCGCATCGGACACCGCTGCAAGTGCCGGCATGGCGACCTCAGCCACGGCTCCGACAAGAAAGGCCCGATGTCCTGCGGTTGCGCCGGCTGCACCACCCTCTGCCGCCGCAGCGACAAGCCCGAGCTGCTGCCCACCTTCGACACGAAGGGCCGCAGCATAGAGCGGATCGTGCCGCCCGGCGACCAGCTCAGCACCGAGGGCGACGCCGGCGGTCCGCGGACGTGCGACTGCGACGCCTGCAAGGCGCTGTACGCCGAGTTGACCGGCACCGAGTTGGAGCCCGCTGGCGCGTAGCCGCGAGTCGACATTCTGATCCGCTCGGGGCGGCGCCAGCCACCAGACCCGCCGCCCCGGGCGCACCACCCGGAGGAACCATGTCCACCTGCGGACTGTGCGAACAGCACCAGGACGCCGACGCCCACCTCTGCCAGGCGTGCGTCACCACCACAGCCCAGCGCCTCGCCGCGTTCCCGTACCTCTACCGCAACCTCGCCGACGAGCTGGTACCGCTCGGCTCGAACTGGCCCCGCCAGGACGGCGGCGGCGGCACCCGCGTGGACGCGCCGCTGCCCGTCGTCGAGCACCCCCTGGTGCTGCGCGCTGGCGGCGGCATCGTCGGCGTCCTGGAGGACTGGCAGGCCGGCCTCCACGCCGAGCGCGGTTGGGCCGAGCCGGTCATCCCGGCCGGCGTGGAGCCGCGCGTTCGTGCCGCTGCGGCGGCCCTGTCCGCCCATCTGCCGTGGATCGCCGCGCATTGGCCGGAGGCCGGCACGCTCGCGCGGGAGGTCGCCGACCTGTACGCCGAGATCACGTCGATCGTGGCGCCGCCGGTACGCACCACCCGCATCGGCTACTGCCCGGCGCTCCGCGACGGCCAGGCGTGTGGCGCTGTGCTGCGCATGGAGCGCGGAGCCGACGTGATCACCTGCCCGTGGTGCCAGGCCGAGTACCCCGGGCGGCTGTGGATGTGGCTCCGGGAGGTGCAGGCCGACGTCAGCCCTGCGGTTTCGGCGGGCGGCTGGGGAGAGAGTCCGTCTCGTGCGTGAGCCAGCGCAGGAAGCCGACGATGTGCGCCTGCATGTCCGAGCCGACCTCGGAGACGGCCGCCTGGGCCCGCGCGTACAGCTCGGGTTCGGGCCGGAACGTCTTCGCCGGGTGCTTGTGGACTGAGGGCATGACGCGATTTTCGCACGGTGTATTGCCACCCGTCTACGGTCGTGCGTAGAGTGGTGGCTAGCCACCTTGAGCGGCTGAAACGCTAAAACGGCCCACGGCCGGTGCTACCAACACCAACCGCGGGCCTGACCGACCACCTGACGAAACCAGGAGACCGGCTTCATGGATCTTCCCACGCGCTCCGGCCCGCCGGCCGTCGAGCCCCACCCCGCCGGGTGCCACCTCTGCGGCAGCACCACCGGCCCCCTGCTCCCGGACCCCATCGCCGAGCAGGGACAGCTCATCTGCTCCCGCGGCTGCCAGACCGCACCGACGACCGACGCCGCCGCGAAGGACACCCGCAAGGGCGAGTCCACGTTGTCCAGCGACGTCCTCGACCTGCTCGCCGCCATCCGCGACGCCACCGGCCTGCCGCTGCCCAGCACCGCCGACGCCGACGAGATCGCCTGGCGCAACCTGATGCACCGGCGCCTCATCGACCTGCACGCCGTGCTGTCCGTCTCCCTGAGCCCGGAGTACGTCGCCCGCCTCGACCCGGCCGAGCTGGCCGCGGACCTGCGCGCCCGCACCGCTGCCGCCCCGGTCACCTACACCCTGTGGCAGCCCGCCGCCCTCACGGCGGCCGAGGTGGACGCGTGCACCGTCTGCCGCCGCCCGTTCGACCCGGCCGACACCCGGTGGGACGGCGCCGCCCGCCACCGCGACACCACCTACTGCCGGGCCTGCGTCAACCGCTGCCACGACACCGAGATCGCCGACCACCGCTGCCCCATCTGCGCGCGAGGTGACCGATGACCGGCCGCCCCCTCACCCGCACGCAGGCCGGCGTCCTGGGCGCCGCCATGCTCGGCATGCTCGCCATCGGCGCCGCCGGAGCCCGCGGCACCTACTCGAACCTGACCAGCATCTACAGCGGCTCCACCGCGCTCGGCGCTGTCGCCGCGGGCGAGGGCGCCACCCTGATCCTCGCGCTCGCCTACGTGGGCCTGGTGATGCTGGGGCAGGGCGCCCCGCGCACCGTCCGCGCCGGCCTCTGGCTGCTGCCCGCCGTCGGCTCCGCCCTCGGCGCCGTCGCCGCCGGCGGTGCGCGCACCACCGTCGTCTACGCGGCCACGCCGTTGGCGATGGTGGCAGCCGCGGAGGGCGTCGGGCTGCTCGCCCGGCGCATCGTCGTCCGGACCACCGGGGAGGACGTCGAGGCCCGCCGCCGTACGGCCGCCGCCGTACGGGCACTCGCCTACGAGCAGGCCCGCGCCGAGCGCCACCCCGACGAGGCCGTACGACAGCGTGCGGCACGCCGGGCCTGGCGCCTCGCGCGCCGCGTCGGCGCCGACGACACCGCGCTCGGCGAGCAGCTGCTCGACGTCCAGCGGGTCCGGCTCACCGAAGGCGCCGACGCCGCGCTCGCCGCGATGTTCGCCCCCGCCGTCACACCCGCCCGTGACGCCGTGGGCACGAGCGTGACGCCCGCCCTCGACCCCGCGCCCGAACCTGCCGTCGAACAACCCCCCGCGGCCGAGACCGGCACACCCGTGCCCGGCGCCGTCACGCAGGTCATCGAGCCGGAGGCACCTGCCGCCGCCCTCGCCGAGCTGGCCGTGGTCGCGGGCGTGCCCACGCCTACCCCCGGCGACGCGCTGAGCGGCGAGCAGCTGGTCGTCGTACTCCGCTGGCTGCGCTACCAGGAGGACCCGCCCCGGTCCTACCGCGCCGCCGTCACGGCCTTCCGTGACGCCGGGTACGTCGGCAGTGAAGAGCGTGTACGCCGGGCCTGGGGCGACCTCATGTCCCGCGAGGAAGACGGCACCACCGCCCGCTGACGGACCGCCCCGGTCGTCGCCGCCCCCACCGGCGCGGCGTCGGCCGAGGCCGCCCGAGCGGCCCGCAGACCGGCGAGCCCCGGCGAGCGCCCACCACGGCGCAGACCCGGCGAGCAGACCCGCGCGCGACCCCACGCCACACCACCCCGGAGACCACCGTGCCCAGTGCCGTGCTCCTCGTGCTCTTCCTGGCCGCCATGGTCGGCGCAGCCCTCGCGCTGCTCGCCGTCGACCGCCGCGCGCTCCCGCCCGTGCTCGCCACGGCCGCGCTGGTCGTCGCCGTGGGTGGCTACGTGGCGTTCCTCTTCGCGCTCTAAGGACGCAACCACCATGACCATTCCGCACTCCGTCACCCTCGGCGGCATCGCCGTCGGCTCCTGCTGCGTAGCCGCCTACGCCGTCTACTGGTGGTTCCGCGAGGGCCACAAGGGCGGGGCCCTCGTCCCGTTCATCCTCGCCGCCGCCTACGGGATGCTCCTCACGCTCTCCGGGGGCGGCCTGCTCGGCTGGGCCGCGCGCACCACCCTATGGGGCGCCAACCAGGTCGGCGACAAGACGCTCAAATACGGCGTCGGCGGGACCACCATGGATGTCACCCGCGCCCGCCAGCTCGTCCTCGACCCCGGCGGACACGTGGTCGTCCTGCTCGTCACCGTCGTCCTGCTCGCCCTGTGGAAGTGGGCGAAGAAGCTCCGCTCCTGGAAGCTCGCCGTTGGCCTGGTCGCCGGTATCTGCCTCGCCCTGTCCGGCACCGTCGCCGGAGCCGCCGCCGTCCCTCTCGGCGATGGCGTCAACACCCTCGGCGCCGCCTTCACGAAGGCGATGGCCCGATGACCGACACCGACCTCAGCCGCGCAGAGACCCGCATCGCCCGCGGCATCGACCAGCTTGCCCGCTCCGCCGCAGCCTGGTTCGCCGCCGACGACGTCGACGAGCACCGCACCCGTACCGCCCTCGGCCGCACCCTCGGCGGCGGCATCGCCGCGTGGGTGGTCGGGGGAGTGGCCTACGAGCTGGGCCCGGTCGCCTGGGGGAGCGCCGGCGCGCTCGCCGTCCTGTCCGTCCTCGTTGCCGGAGCCCCGGAGACCGAGGCCGAGGACGACGACCAGGACGACGCGGACGACGAGCCGGCCGAGGACGATGCGGACGACGAGCCGCCGCTCGACTTCGACGACTTCCTCGACCTCATCCACGACGTCGCCGGCGGCGGCAACGTCCACTTGACCGCCATCGGCGCCCAACTCGCCGCCGAGACGGGTCGGCAGTGGGACGTCCTCGCCCTGTGCCGCGCCGCCGGCATCCGCACCCGCCAAGTCCGCGTGCCCGGCGCCGACCCCGCCGTCACCACCGGCATCCACCGCACAGACCTGCCCCCGCTCCCCCAGCCCGATCCGGCTCCAGGCGGGGTTGTTGCCGCAGGTCACACCGACAACAACAACAGCGACAACACGACCAAGACCGCGATCGGAGAGGGGGGCCTGCTCGTCAAGCACGGCCCCGTCGACCGGCAGGAGGCCCGCCGATGATCCACCGCGCGCTCACCCGGCTCGGCGTCCTCGCCGCCGATGGCGGCCGGTTCACCACCACCTACTGCGCCGCCTGCGGCGGGTGGATGCCCATCGGCCACGGATGCCAGAACGGCAACCGCTGACAGAAAGGAACATCGTGATCGACGCGTACACCGACCACGACGACTACATGGACGACGAGGACGACGACACCACCGAAGAGTGGCAGCCCGGCGAGTGTGACAACTGCTACGGCGGCGACGAGAACGGCGTCACCGCCACCGGCGCCCTCGGACCTCTCTACTGCGCCTGCCGCATCGGGCAGGGCGCCGACGCCGAGAACTGCCGCTGCGGGCCTCCCACCGACAGCGACGCATAACACCCGCCCCGACCGCCCCCCGGCGGCCACGGCCCGCCGGGCACACCCCGGCGGGCCACCCCGATGAGAGGATCGACACCATGAGCGACAAAACCGACGCCGCCTGGGCCGCCATCGCCGCCGCCGGCGCCACCCCACCCGGCACGGTCGAGCACGACGAGGCCATGGCCCGAGCAGAGGCCGCGGTCGCCGCCGCCGAGGACGAACACAGCGACGAGTAGCCGCACATCGCCCGGCGGAAGCGCGGCACACTGGGGGCATGGAGCCCCTGTTCGTCCCCGCCGGCCACATGACCGCCCGGCAGGTCGCCGACACCCTCGGCATCGGCCTGCCGGGCGTCCGCAAGCTCGTCCAGCGCGGCCAGCTCGCCCGCGCCGGCGGAAGCCAGCGCCAGCCCTACTACGACACCGAGCAGGTACTCGCGCTGTGGCGTGACCGCGAGGCCGCTTGACGCCAGGTCACAGCCGGTGTCACGATCTTTCCGCACACGTATGCCCGCAGGCCCCGAGACGACCACGGTCCGGGGCCTGCGGCATGTCCAGCACCGGGAGGCATCCATGTAGCCCAGCGTCGGCCGCATCGTCCACGTCAACCACGACGGCACCTGCACCGCAGCCATGATCACCGGCGTCACCAGCCAGGGCGTGGTACTCACCGTCTTCCGCCCCCACGGACCGGAAGCCCCCGGAGGTGACCCCCGGTGCCCACCCGCCCCCCATCCCGATGCGCCGAACCCGGCTGCCGGGAGCTGACCACCGAGGGCAGGTGCGACGAGCACAAGCGCCGCCCCTGGGCCGGCCGGGACGACAAGGCCGCCCGGTACGACGGCATCAGCAGCGGCGAGTGGCGAGCCCTCAAGGCCCGCATCGCCCGCCGTGACCACGACACCTGCTACCTGTGCGGGGCCGAGCCCGACCCCGACGACCCCGACGCCGAGACCTACGTCCTGGACCACAAGACGCCCGTCGCCGAGGGCGGATCGGCCCGTGACCTCGACAACCTCGGCCTGCTCTGCCCGTCCTGCGATCGCGTGAAGAGCGCAGCTGAGGCCGAGCGCGGGCGACAGCGGTATCTCGCCCGCCGCCGAGGAATCACACCCCCCTGACCTGCGGAAACGCACCCCCCCCGGGCTGGTCTGAAGCACCCCCCCCGGGGGAAAATCCCCCCGGGGATGCACCCCCCTGACCTGCGGTTTTACGGCAAACTGCACAAACGTGCAGGTCAGAGCGCTATAACTCCCGCGCACAGGCGCCGACTTCGCGGGCCCCGAGACAACTCCCCCGGCGCCGGGCGGGCTGAGCACATCGCACGAACATTGCAACCCCCTGACCTGCGACTTTACGCAACTCTCCACAAAAGCGCAGGTCAGAGGCTTGCAGTCAGGTCAGGTGCCAGCGGGGGCAGAGCGCGGGCCGCACGCGAGCCTCTGACCTGCACTTTTACGCCGAACTGCGCAAAAGTGCAGGTCAGAGCGTTGCAAGCCCTGTGAGACTGCGTGCATGTCGAGCACGACGCACCCGATACGTACGGGCCGAATCCGACGCCACAAACGTGCAGGTCAGAGACTCGCGGCGCGATGACCCAACCCGCCCGATCCCCTACCCCCCCCCGGGGGAAGGGGAGTCCAGATTTCCAGGCTGACCGGCTGGGGACCCGCCGCGGTCAACTCGGCGCGTGCGTGCACAGAATCCCATGGGGGGGGTCAGCCGGGCCACGGTGCTCCGACCTGCGCTTTTGTAGCGACTACAGGGGGTGACGAGATGGGCCGGACCCCTCAGCCTGCCGCGCTGAAGCTGATCAAGGGCCGGGCGCCGGGCAAGGACTCCGCCGGGCGCGAGGTGAACTCCGGCCCCGCGTTCAAGCGGCTGCCGCCGGAGGCGCCGGAGTGGCTGTCGGACGAGGCCCGCGCGGAGTGGGACCGCGTCCTTCCCGGCCTGGCTCGGCTGGACCTGCTCAAGCCCGAGGACGGCGCCGCGCTGGCGGCCTACTGCGAGGCCTGGGCCACCTTCCGCGAGGCGACCGAGACGGTGCAGCGGGAGGGGCTGACGACCGACGCGAAGCAGGGGACGCTCCCGCACCCGGCGGTCGGCATCGCGCGGGCGGCCGGCCGCGAGCTGCGGGCGTGGGCGGGCCACTTCGGGTTGACACCCTCGACGGAGCAGGCCCTGGCGAGGGGGTCGGAGAATGAGCCGGACCCCGACAACCCGTTCGGGTAGGACGAAGACCCCGCCGACGCCGGCCGCGTACCTCGACGAGGAGCTGCTGGCCCGGCTGAAGATCTCGCCCGAGGTCGCCTGGTACCTGACCCAGCGGGGCATCCCGCTGCCGGACTGCCCGCCGCTGATCAAGACGCCGGAGCCCCGGGACGAGCCCGGGGCGGTGTTCGACGCCGAGCGCGTCGACCGCGTGCTGCGGGCGTTCGAGAAGCTGAGGCACACCCAGGGCGCACTCGCCGGGCAGCCGCTGCGCCCGGACCCATGGCAGGTTGCCTACATCCTGGCGCCGATCTTCGGGTGGGTGCACTGGGACGACGACGCCGACATGTACGTGCGGATCATCCGCGAGGTCTACGTCGACGTGCCGCGGAAGAACGGCAAGACGACGCTCGGCGGCGGTATCGCGCTGTACATGATGGGCGGCGACGGCGAGCCCGGCGCGCAGGTCATCACGGCGGCCGTGACGAAAGAGCAGGCGGGGCTGCTGTTCGGCCCGGTCAAGGCGATCGTGGAGAAGTCGCCGGCGCTGAAGCGGGTCATGCAGCCACTCGCCTCGGTGATCCTCCACCCGAAGACCGACAGCTACTTCAAGCCGGTGTCGTCTCTCGCGGGCGCGCAGCACGGCCTGAACCTCCACTGCGGCCTGGTCGACGAGCTGCACGAGCACAAGTCGCCCGAGCTGGTCGAGACGATCGAGTCGGGCACCGGCTCCCGCAGGCAGCCGCTGATCTTCATCATCACGACCGCGGACGCCGGCAAGAAGGAGTCGGTCTACGGGCGGAAGCGGGAGCGCATCGAGCAGCTGGCCCGTGGCGCCTTCCGGGCGCCTGCGGTGTACGGCGTGGTGTTCGCCGCCGAGAAGGACGATGACCCGTTCGCCGAGGAGACGTGGAAGAAGGCGAACCCGGGCTACGGCATCAGCCCGACCCGGGCGTACCTGCGGACCGCGGCGGACAAGGCGAAGCAGTCCCCGGCCGAGCTGGCCTCGTTCTTGCGGCTGCACCTGGGCATCCGCACCAAGCAGGTCACGAAGTACCTGACGCTGGAGTCGTGGACGGCCAACGGCGCCCTGGTCGACGAGGAGAAGCTGCGCGGCGGTGAGGCGTACGGAGGCCTCGACCTCGGGGCCGTGTCCGACCTCAACGCACTCGCCTGGCTGTTCCCCGACGACAGCGACGGCAGCGTTGACCTGCTGGTCCGATTCTGGACGCCTGAGGACAACATCAAGGATCTGGACCGCCGCACTGCGGGGAACGCCTCGGTGTGGGTCCGTGAGGGCTGGCTGAGGACGACGCCGGGCAACGTCACGGACTACGACGTGATCGGGGCGCAGATCCGCGCCGACCTCGACGCCTTCGATGTCAAGAGCCTGGGGTTCGACCGGTGGTCGTCCACGCCGCTGACGAACTCGCTGGAGGGCGAGCGCGCTCCGCTGGTCGGCGTCGGCCAGGGGTACAAGACCATGTCGCCCGCGCTGAAGGCGGTGAAGCGGCTGCTGCTCCAAGGCGAGAAGCAGGTGCGCGCCGGCGGGCGCCCGATGCTGCGGCACGGGGGTAACCCGGTCATGGCGTGGATGGTCGACAACCTCGCTGTCGCGATGGACGCGGCCGGGAACGTGAAGCCGGACAAGTCCCATGGCGGCGACAAGATCGACGGTGTGAGCGCTCTCTGCGACGCCATGTCCGAGGTGCTGGCCCGCCCGCCCAAGCGCAGGTCCGCCTACGAAGACGGCGAGTTCGAGGTCATCTGACGAGAGGGGGCCGCTGTGGCGTGGTGGCGCAGGAAGGGCCGGCTCCCTCGGGGCACGGTGATCACCCCGGACGGGCTGCTGGTGACGGCGAAGGCGGCGCCGGTGCGCGACGGGGTGCTCGCCACCTTCGAGGGGCTCGACAAGCCGTGGACGTACAACGGCACGGTGATCGTGCCCGACCCCGGCGTGCCGCTCGCGGCCTACGGCGGGGTGACGGCCTACGACGTGTGGCGCACCCAGCCATCCGTGCGGAAGGTCGTGGACTACATCGCCCGGGCGCTGGCCACGATCCCGTGGCACGTCTACGAGCGCGTCAGCGACACCGACCGGCGCCGGGTGACGGATCATCCGCTCGCGCAGCTGCTCGCCGCACCGGGGCCGGGCCGTTCGCCCTCCCGGCTATGGCACAGCATCATCGTGGACTGGCTGATCCACGACCGGTGGGCGGCCACACTGCTGCCGTCCGCCGACACGGCCAGTGGGTGGGAGCTGCGCCGGAAGCCCGCGCGCCGCTTCCACGTGCTCGCGGACGACGACGACCAGCCCGCCGCCCTGTACGTGGCATACGGCGACGGCCAGGCGGCCGTCGTGCCGGTCGGGCAGGCCGGGCCCGCGGGCGAGCGGTATCTGTTCGACTCCGGCTACGCGGCGTGGGGCGCGGACGGCACCAGCCCGATGGAGACGCTGCGGCAGCTGCTCGACGAGCAGCGCGAGTCCGTGGAGTACCGGCGGCAGGTGTGGCGCAACTCCGCCCGCACGCCGGTCGTGATCGAGCGGCCAGCCGACGCCCCGTCCTGGTCCTCGGACGCGAAGACCCGATTCCTGGAAGCGTTCAAGCGGTTCATCGGCCGCGGGGCGGAGGCGGGCGGTACGCCGATCCTGGAGGACGGCATGCGGCTCGTTCCCGTGCAGGCGTTCTCCCCGAAGGACACCACTGACATCGAGGGCCGCCAGCTCTCCGACGCGGAGGTGGCCTCGGCGTACCACATCCCTCCGGAGCTGGTAGGCGCCCGAGAGGGCACGTTCAGCAACTTGGACGCGTTCCGGCAGATGCTCTACACCCACAGCGTCGGGCCGGACATCACGATGCTGGAGGACGTCCTCAACACGCAGCTGGTGCCGCTGCTCGCGCCGGGCTCGGCGCTGTACGTCGAGGCGAACGTCGCGGCCAAACTCCGCGGTAGCTTCGAGGAGCAGGCGTCGCTGTTGCAGACCGCGGTCGGGGCCCCGTACATGCTGCGGGCGGAGGCCCGCGCGAGGCAGAACCTTCCCTACATCGAGGGCACCGAGGAGCTGGTGACGCCGCTGAACGTGGTGACGGGCGGCCTCGCGTCCCCTACGGACACGGCGCCGAAGGCGGGCGGGCCGGTCCCAAAAGCGGTCGGCCGTCCGGGGGGAAGGCCGGGCGGCCGGATGATCTCGCGACCTTCGAGGTCGAGCGGGACGCCTTCACCGACGCGCTGACGGCGTGGGCGCAGGGGCAGGCTGACCGGCTGCTTGATGCGTCCGGGGTGAAGGCGGACGGCGACGGGCCGCCGGACTTCTACGAGCTGTGGGCTGCGTCCTCGCCGGAGCGGCAGGCGCAGCTCGCGGCCCTGATCCAGGGCTACGGGTTCCGGCTGGCGCAGATCGGCGCCTGGTCGGTGCTCGACGTCTGGAACCCGGGCGCGGACGGCTGGGACGCCGCGGTGATGGAGGCCTGGCTGGCGAAGGCCGCGGCCTCGCACGCCGAGCAGTACGAGCAGGCCGGCCACGCCGCCGCTGTGGCGGCCGTAGTCGACGAGGGCGACTGGCGCGACAACCTCCGTACGGGCATGGCCGCGTGGGTGTCGGCCGGCGCGACCCGCGCGACCACCGCGGCGACCGAGGCCCGGTCCTTCGGCGGCCACGACGCGGCCGGCGCGTCCGGGCTCACCCGGAAGGTCTGGCGCACCGGCGGGCGCAACCCCCGGCCCTCGCACAAGGCGCTCGACGGCGAGGCCGTCGCGCTCGACGACGTGTTCGGCAACGGCCTGCGCTGGCCCGGCGACGGGCTCGGCGACGCCAAGGAGACCGCCCGCTGCAACTGCGACCTGGACTACGAGCGAGAGGGGGGCTGACCGTGCCCCGCACCAAGGAGTGCAAGGCCCACATCAAGGCCGCCGGCCCCGCCGATGGCCTGGAGGTCGGCCAGTTCCGTGCGCTGGTCAGCGTGTTCGGCAACCAGGACTCGATGGGCGACGTGGTGGCGCCGGGCGCCTTCGCTGACGTCCTCGCGCAGTGGAAGGCGTCCGGCGATCCCATCCCCGTGCTGTGGGCGCACAAGTGGAGCGACCCGTTCAGTCACCTCGGGCGGGTCCTGGAAGCCACCGAGACCGCCGATGGCCTGGAGGTTCTCGGCCAGATCGATGATCTCGACACCAACCCGACCGCCAAGCACGTGCACGGCCTGCTCACCGGCCGCCGCGTCAAGCAGTTCAGCTTCGCCTACGACGTCGGCGAGGGCGGGTGGATCGAGACCGACGACACCGACACCTACCCGTGGGGCGAGTACTACGAGATCCGCCGGTTCTCCGCGCTCTACGAGGTCGGCCCATGCCTGGTCGGCGCGAACCAGGAGACCGCGTTGCTGGCGGCCAAGGCCGCGGACCTCGCCCGCGGTGTGAAGGAAGGCCGCGTCCTCGCGCAAGCCCACTACGAGCGTCTGACCGCCGCGCACGCCGCGATCGGCGAGGTCCTCGCCGCCGCCGAACCGGCCAAGGCCCGGCACACCCCGAAGACTTCCGCGCCCCCCGCCGCCCCGGCCGCGGGCGCGGCCACCCCCGAGCAGCAGACCGGCCAGCCGCCGGCCGACCCGACCGCCGCCACCGAACCAGTGCCCGCGAAGTCGACGGCCCCCACGCCCGCCCAGGTCGCCGCATGGGCCGACATCACCAACCTGACGATGGAGAGTGCATCATGACGCTGCGCGAGCAGCTCAAGGCGGCCCTGACCCGAGCGGCAGAGATCGCCCAGGCCGCGAAGACGGACGGCCGCGACTTCACCGACGATGAGGTCAAGGAGATCACCGACCTCAAGGCGAAGGTCACCGACCTGACTGCGAAGGTCGAGGCGGCCGATGCTGCCCAGGCCGCCGCTGACGAGATGGCCGGGAAGGCGGCAGCCGGCGACGGTAAGCCCGCGCCGAAGCTGACCGGCGTCAAGGACCGGCAGGAAGTCTCCGACCTGGCGACGTTCGGTGAGCAGTACGTCAAGTCCGAGGCGTACACCGCGTGGCGGAAGTCCGCGGGGACCGGCTTCGGCAATGGCACCCCGATCAGCATTCCGTCCGTCCAGGCTGGCAGCCTGAAGGCGTTCGTCCGCGGTGTCCGCGAGGGCCGCCGGGCGATGAAGGCCGACCCGGCGCCGCTCCAGGTCGGCCTCGGGCACGTCCAGAACATCAGGCTGCCCACCGTCGACCTGACGGTGCCGCCGCAGCTGACGCTGCTGGACCTGATCGACACCTCCGGCCACATCGACGGCCCGAGCTTCGAGTACCTCCAGATCACCAGCGTGACTCGCGGTGCGGCGATCGTGCCGGACGAGATCCTGCCGGGCGACACCACCGTCAAGCCGCTGTCGACGCTGGGCACGAACCTGGCCACCGCGAAGGTGTACACCTACGCGGACGGCTACACGGTGACGAACCAGATGCTCGCGGATGCCGGGGGTCTGGCCACCTACCTGAACGCGAACCTCGGTACGAACATCAACTCGGTCGTCGAGGACATGATCCTCAACGGCACCGGGGCGGACGGTGAGCCGACCGGCATCATGCACACCACCGGCGTGCAGTCCCAGGCGTTCGACACCGACATGGTGGCCACCCTGCGGAAGGCCATCACCAAGCTCGCCAAGATCAAGAGCCCGATCACGGCCGTCGCGGTGAGCGCTGAGGACGACGAGGCGTTCGACCTGATGAAGGACGCGGACGGCCGGTACCTGGGCCAGGGCCCGTGGTCGTCCGGCCCCGGCACGATCTGGGGGCGCCCGCGTGTCGTCTCCGACGTCATCCCGCAGGGCACTGCGATCCTCGGCAACTGGTCCACCGTGTCGCTGATGGACCGCGAGGGCCTGTCCGTCCTGGCGTTCAACCAGCACGCGGACTACGCCCGCCGGAACCTCACCTACGTCCGCGGGGAGCTGCGGGCGGCGCAGGCCATCTGGAAGCCCGCGCAGCTGTGCGTCGCCGACCTCGCGGCCTGATCGGAGGACACCATGCCCGAGCACAAGATGCTCACGATCAACGGTGTCCGGGTCCGGACTGAGGATGCCCACCGGTACCGGCCGGCCGCCGTCCCCGAGCCGGCCCCCGCGGCGCCCGCCGTGCCGTTCGACCCGGCCTCGGCGAACGCCGACCAGGTGCTGACGTACCTCGGCACGGTCGGCGCTGCCGAGGCCGCGCGGGTCCTGGACGCGGAGGCCGCGGGCAAGAACCGTGTCGGCATCACCAACCGCCGCGAGCAGCTGCTCGCGGCGGCGGCCGAGCGCGACGGGGGCACCGGTGGCGCTGCCACCTGAGCCGTACCTGGCCGACCCGGCCGACCTGGCGGTGTGGCTGCCGGTGCCCGCGGACGACCCGAAGCTGCTCGCCGCCCTGGCCGCGGCGAGCAAGCGGTTCGCGGGCGCCGTGCGCCACCCCGTGCGGGCGGTCCTCGGCGACACCACGACGCTGTACGGGGACTGCACGGACCGGCTGCTGCTGCCCGCGGCGCCGGTCCTGCGGATCGTCTCGGTGACCGTGGACGGCACCGCGCTGGAGGCCGGCACCAGCTACAAGGTGCGGCGCGACGCCAGTGTGCTGCGGCGCATCGGGGACGTGTGGCCGGACTGGGCCGAGGTGGACGTCGTCTGGGACCACGGGTACGACCCGATCCCCGACGACGTCCAGGAGGTCGTCATCGACCAGGCCCGCAGCCTGTTCCGGGTGCAGCCCGGCGTCCAGACGATCCAGGCCGGCGGCGAGGCCATCACCTACGGGGCGCAGGCCGCGGTCGGCGTGACCGCCCAGTGGACTACCGCCGTCGAGCGGTACCGACTCAACCGGGGAGAGAGCCCGTGACCAGCAAGTACGTCAACCTCAGCACCCTCGCCGAGGGCGAGACCGCCAACCCGAACCAGGCGACCGCCGATCTGGTCGTGGTCGGCGGGGACTTCGCCGGCGGCGCCGCCGCGGGCGACACCATGACCGGCACCGCCACCGCGCAGGCCGACAGCACCGCGACCGACGTCGCGGGCCTGCTGGCGGACTTCAACGCGCTGCTGGCCCTGCTCCGCGCGCGCGGCGTCCTCGCCAGCGCCTGATGTTCGATCAGTCCGTCACGCGCGTCCGCGCGGGCACGCGCACGGACCGCGCCGGTAACACGGTGCTCGACTGGACGCTCGCCGAGCGGACCGAGATCGGGCACCTGTCCGTGCAGCCCACGGTGCAGCAGGAGACCGCGACCACGGACCGGCCCGCGCTGGTCGTCACCGGCTGGCACGTCCTCAGCGAGCCCGGAACGGCGCCGGACATCCTGGCGTCCGACCGGATCGAGTTCGGCGGGCTGACGTGCGAGGTGGTCGGCGAGGTCGCGGCGTGGCCGGACCCGCTCGACGGCGGCACCCACCACGTGGAGTGGTCCATGCAGCGCATCACCGGGTAGGAGGTGGCCGCCGTGCTGGAACGCCTGGAGCTCGACACCCGCGGGGTGCGCGAGGTGCTGAAGTCCGCGGAGATGCGGCAGATGGTCAACGGGGCCGCGCTCGACATCCAGGTGCGGGTGCGGGCCAAGGTCCCGCCGGGCACGCGGGTGGTGCTCCATCCGTACACCACCGACCGCGATGCCGCCGCGGTCACCGTGGAGGACGTGCGGGCGATGGCGTGGCAGGCCCGCTCCGGGATCCTGACGCGGGCCGCGGGCGAGGCCGGCGTCGAGGTCCGCGCCTGGGGCGCCCGGTGAAGCCGCTGGTGGTGTTCGGCGACGTCCAGGCCGCCGCCGTCAGCGTGCTCCGAGCCGCACTCAGCGCCCGCGGCGAGGACTACGCGGCCGGAGCCGAGGTCGGCACGCTGGTGCCGGGCGACCGATCGCCGGAGACACCGCACCTGCCGTACGTCCTGGTCGCCAAGGACAGCGACCTGCCGCACTCCTCGATGGCGAACGCGCGCGTGACGCTGCGGGTCACGGTCTGGCATGCCGACGCCGACCAGGCGCACGACCTCGCGCAGCTGTGCCAGGGCCTGCTCCTGGTGCACTCCGGCCCGGTGATCCGCGGCTGCCGACCGGCCACCGGCCCGCTGCCCGCGCGCGACGAATCCGGCGTGGATCTCTCGACATTCACGGTCCTGGCGAACGTCAAGCCCACCGTGCTCACGGCCTGACGGCCACCCACCGCGGCACCTCTACCCGACCGACAGAACGGAGGCGCCGATGTCCGGCGACCCGACACTCGCGAACTTGTGGACCGACGCCGACGTCCTCGTGTCCCCCAACCTCTCTGCGACCCTGCCCGCCGACGCGAACACCCCGTTCGGCCCGGACTGGAACCTCGTCGGCCTGCTCGACGGGGACGACGGTTTCCCGGAGACCCGTGACGAGGACACCGACGACAAGTTCGCGTGGGGCGGCATCCTCGTCCGCACCAGCCGCCAGCACTTCAAGCTCACCAAGAGCTTCACTGCACTGGAGGACAACCCGACCACCCGCGCGCTGATCTGGCCGGGCTCGACGGACACCCAGATCGTCGTGCCGCGCCCCGCCCGCGTCCTGGTTGCGTTCGAGACCCGCGAGGGCGACAAGGTGCGGCGCCTGATCACCGCCCTGTACGCCGAGTGCTCCCTCGACGGCGACCACGGCGAGAACGAGACCGACCTCGAATCGGCGACGATCGCGTGCACCATCTTCCCGACCGCCGGCGGTGTGCTCTTCCACCGCCAGTCCACCCCGGTCCTGGAGTCCATCGAGGTCGCCCCCGCGACGCTCGGCGTGGACGTCGGCGAGATCGGCGCCCTCACCGCGACCGCGACCTACGACGACGGGTCCACTGCGAACGTGACGGCCGAGGCCACCTGGATCAGCTCGGCCCCGGCGACGGCCACCGTCACTGCGGGGTTCGTTACCGGCGTGGCCGCGGGCGCCGCCAACGTGTCGGCGAGCTTCGGTGGCCAGACGGACACCTGCGCGGTCACCGTCTCCGCCGGCTGACCTGAACCGCCGGGGCGCGGTGTTCGTCGCGGTTCGGCCGCGCCCCGGTGCACCACCTCACCGCGACACCACCGCGACAGGAGGTCCAGCAGTGCTGGAGTTCAGCGACCCCGAGATCCGGGCCAAGGCCGCGCAGCTCGGCCTCATCTACGAGGGCCATACGGTGCCCGCGCACCTGCGGTCCCGCGTCGTGGCCGCCCTCGTCGAGGAGCGCCGCGCCGAGACCGCGCAGCCGTCCGACGACGGCCCGTACGTCGGCGGTCAGATCACCATCCGGCCCGGTGCCGGCATCGAGCTGGACGGCAACCGTCTGCCCGCCGCCGCCGCGCCCGTCGAGATCACCGTCAGCGACGACCCCGCCGTTCCGAGCACCGTCCGCCTGACGCTGCTCGCCCACACCGTCCAGACCATCAAGGAGTAGAGCTGTGGCCACCACCCGAACCGCGACCGGTCGTCCCGACGACAAGCCGTTCGACTTCGACCTCAACGCCGTCCAGGCCGAAAGCGACCTCGCACCGTTCGTGTTCCGCTGGGCGAGCAAGGACGACCCGAACCGCCGCCTGACCATGGCCCACATGGAGGGCCTGGACGTCTGGCCGCTGATGGCCGCGGCCGAGGGCGGCGACGCCGCCGCCATGGCCGGGATCTTCCGTACCGCGCTCGGCGACGACTGGGACGAGTTCCGGAAGACCCCGCTGCCGCAGTACAAGATGAAGGCCCTGTTCGACGCCTACCGCAAGCACAGCGGCCAGGCCCCGGGGGAATCGCCGGCCTCGTCCGACTCCTGAGCGAGCACCGCGACGAGGTAGAAGCAGACCTGCGCGAGCACTACGGCGTCCGTCTCGGCGACCTGTTCCGGCGCGATGCCGCCGGCGGGCGTCTGTTGACGTGGCGGGAGCTGGCGGTGTTGGTGCGGCAGCTCCCCGCGGGCGCGCGCACGCGGCTCGCACAAGGGGACGCTGACGGCCTGTGGGGGCTGTCCGAGCACCTGACTGCACTCCTCATCGATGAGGTGCGCGTCGGGAACTGGCAGCGCGCGAACGAAGGCGCGAAGAAGAGCCAGCAGTCCAAGCCCCCGAGGCCCATCGCGCGCCCCGGCATCGGCCGCCGCAATGCCGACAAGGCCAGTCCGGAGCGGCAGGCGAAGAGGGCGGACGCGCGCCGTCGCGCCGCCGAGCGCCGTGCCGCGATCGCCCGCGGAGACATCACCTAGCGCGCACCGAGGGGGTGGCCCATGCCCAACGTCGGATACGCGACGCTCCAGATCATCCCCTCGGTGCGCGGGATCGCGGACGAACTGCGGCAGCAGCTCGTGGGCCCGGCGGCGCAGGCCGGCGAGCGTGCAGGCGAAGAGGGCGGCGGAGGCTTCCGCGACGCCTTCAAGGGCGCCCTCGCCGCGCTCGGCGTCGAGGCCATCGCGGAGAAGGCCGGCGAGTTTTTCAGCGAGGCGTTCTCGAAGGCGGTCGAGCAGGGCCAGATCACCGGGAAGCTGAAGGCCCAGCTGGGGGCGTCGCAGGCGGACGCCTCCCGCTACGGGAAGGTCGTCGGGCAGCTCTACAGCAAGGGCATCACGGAGTCGTTCGAGGACGGCGCCGAGACGGTCCGCGCGCTGGTCTCGACCGGGCTGGTCGACCCGACCGCGACCAACGCGCAGCTGACGTCGATCGCGACGCACATGCAGGACGTCAGCACCACGTTCGGCTCGGACATGACCTTGCAGACGCAGGCCGTCTCCGCGCTGCTCAAGAACCACCTGGCCCCCGACGTCGATAGCGCCCTGGACGTCATCACCCGCGGGTTCCAGTCTCTCGGCCCGGCCGGCGAGGACGTTCTGGAGACTTTCCAGGAGTACCCGGTCCAGCTGCGGAAGCTCGGCCTGGATGCCGAGACGAGCTTGGGGCTGTTCCAGCAGGGGATGCAGGGCGGCGCCCGGGACACGGACATCGTCGCCGACGCATTGAAAGAATTTTCGATCCGGTCGATCGACATGTCCGCGTCGAGCCGGACTGCCTATGCGCAGCTCGGCTACAACCACAAGGAAATCCTGGGCCTGGAGCAGCAGATCGCCCGGGGCGGTGACGGCGCGTCCAGTGCGCTCGCCGACGTCCTCGACCGGCTGCGGGCGATCCACGATCCGGTCCAGCGGGAGTCGGCGGCGGTCGGGCTGTTCGGCACACAGGCAGAAGACCTCGGGCAAGCCTTGTTTGCCCTCGACCCGACGACCGCCGTGGAGACGATCGGCAAGGTCGACGGTGCCGCTAACCAGCTCGGCGACGACCTGCGTAGCGGGCCGTCATACGAGATCCAGGTCTTCAAGCGCACAGTCGAGCAAGGACTGGTGCAGTTCATCGGCGGGAAGGTGCTGCCGATCCTCGGCCGCTGGGGCAAGGCGTTCGACGAGGACGTGCTACCGCCCGTCGCCGCCGTGGGCGGCGTCCTCGACCGGGACTTCCTGCCGGCCGTGCAGGGCACCGCCCGGGTGATCGGCGGCACCATCACCTGGCTACGGCAGTGGGGCGTCTGGCTGACGCCGATCGCGGTGCTGGTCGGCGGGGTCGCGCTGGCGCTGGGCGCCGAGTCCATCGCCGCGAGCATCGCGGCCGGCGCGACCGCGGCGTGGATGACCGTGACCGGAATCGCCACCACGGTCACCGACGGGTTCGCCGCCGCGCAGGCCCTGCTCAACTCGGTGATGGCCCTCAACCCGTTCGTGCTGGTCGCGATCGCGGTGGTCGCCCTGGCGACCGCGCTTTTCATCGCCTACAAGCGGTCGGACACCTTCCGGCGCATCGTGCAGGCCGCGTGGCAGGGGATCCAGGCCGCCGCGGAGACGGCCTGGAAGACCGTCCTGAAGCCGCTGATCGCGGCCCTGGTGACCGGCTGGCAGGTCATCGCGGACGGGGCCGTGTGGCTGTGGCGGTCAGTGCTGGTGCCGGCGTTCACCTACGCCCTGCCGGTCCTGCGGATCCTCGCGACGATCGTCGGAGTCACCCTCGTCCTGGCCTTCAAGGTGTGGTGGTTCGGGACCAAGTTGTACATCGACGCCATCACGCTGCTGATCCGGGGCGTCGCTGTGGTGGCGCAGTGGCTGTACACCGCGGTCATCGCCCCGATCGTCGCCCTGATCGTGTGGAACCTGAAGTTGTGGTGGACCGCGGCGACGTTGTACATCAACGCGAACATCGCGCTGTTCCGGGCGCTGGCGACGGTCGCGCTGTGGCTGTGGACGTCCGCGATCTCCCCGGTGGTGGGCTGGATCGTGGCCGGCCTCCAGGCGCTGTATGCCGGGGGGAAGTACGCGCTGACCCTGCTGATCGGGGTGTTCAAGGCGGTCGGCACGGCGGCGAGCAGCCTCTACACCGCGTACGTCTCGCCGGCGCTGCACGCGATCGCGACGGTGGCGCAGTGGCTGTACGACAAGGGTGTCAAGCCGCCGCTGGACAAGGTCAAGCAGCTCGCCGGGCAGGTCGGCGGCGCGTTCAAGTCGGCGAAGGACGCCATCGCCACGCAGTGGGGCCAGCTGTCTGGGATCGCGAAGAAGCCGATCGCGTTCATCATCAACACGGTCTACAACAAGGGCCTGGTGGGGGTGTGGAACAAGGTCGCCGGCGCCTTCGGGGCGCCCAAGCTGGGGCTGTTCAAGGGCTTCGCCGCGGGCGGCCCGGTGTATGGCGCGGGGACCGAAACCAGCGACGATGTACCAGCGTGGCTCAGCCGCAATGAGCATGTGTGGACTGCCGCCGAGGTGAAGGGCGCCGGCGGCCACGGCGCGGTCGCCCAACTGCGGGCGTGGGCCGCGGCCGGCGGACTGCGCAGTGGGACGCCAGGGTTCAAGGGCGGCGGCGGGATCTTCGACCCGCTCAAGTCGGCTGCTGGCGCGGTGATCGGCGCGGGCAGCGCGGCGTGGAACACGGTGAAGAAGACCGCGTCCTGGCTGAAGGAGACAGCGCGGGCCTCCGCTGAGGCGGGCGTGCGCGCGGTCGTCAACCCGCTGCTGGCCCGCATCCCCGGCCTGGGGACTGGCTGGGGCCAGATGGTCCGGCATGTCCCGTCCCGCATGATCGACGCGCTGTTCGGGGCGGCCGACGCCATCCCGGCCTCGGGCTACGACTCGGGCGGGTGGCTCACGCCCGGCGCGACGACCGCGGTCAACGCCACGGGCCGGCCGGAGGCGATCCTCACGGCCTCGCAGTGGCAGGCCATGGCGGCATCCGCGGCAGCGGCGCAGGCGGTCGCCGCGGGCGCGTCCCGCTACCAGCCCGCGGCGCAGCAGCAGCCGGTGATCTACCTCAACGCCGCCGGCCTGGACCGCGGCCTGGTCCAGTGGCTCCAGCGCGCCATCCGGAACGAGGCCGGCGGCAGCGTGCAGGTCTACCTCGGCACAGGAAAGGGATGACCGTGGTGTTCCCCGACGATCCGCTCCAGCACCGCACGCAGTTCGCGTTCGGCGCGGACCTGACGGCGGATCCGGGCACGTGGGTGTGGACGGACGCCACGCCCGCGCTGCTGGAGCAGCAGATCAGCATCACCCGGGGCCGGCAGGCCGAGTCTGGGGCCGTCACCCCCGGCAGCATCAGCGTCGTCCTGGACAACCCCGGCGGCGACTTCACGCCGGACCTGGCGACGGGCGCGCACTACCCGTACGTCGTCGAGGGCGTGCCGATGCGCGAGTCGCTGCGCGGCACCACGACCTTCATCGAGCTGCCCGGCGCCGGCGCCCGGATCAGCACCCCCACGTCCGCCGACCTCCAGTTCACCGGCGACTTCGACCTGCGGATCGACCTGACGCTCACGCAGTGGCGGCTGCCCGGGCACAACATCGGGCTGATGAACAAGGCCGGCTCCGGTACGGACCAGAGCTGGGAGATGTGCGCGGACGCGGACGGCCGCCTGCACCTGGCGTGGCGGGAAGCCACGGATTCGTGGCTGGACCTGCCCTCCACGCAGCCGCTGGTGGTGCCGCCGTCCGGGCGCCTGGCGGTCCGCGCCGCGGTGGACGTCGACGACGGCGCCGGCGGCCTGATCGCCTACTTCTGGACCGCGCCCACGCTGGCGGGGCCGTGGACCGCGCTCGGCGACCCGGTCCCGGTCAGCGGGGCGTCCGCGCTGTGGCCGTCCACCGCGGCGGTCGAGGCCGGCGCCCTGACCCACCCGATGCTGCCGGACACGGTGGCGCCGGTGGGCCGCCTGCACGGCCTGGAGGTGAGGCAGGGCATCGGCGGGACCGTGCGCGCGAGCGTGGACGCGGCAGCCGTCGACGAGGACGCCGCCGCCTTCGTCCAGGGCGGCCGGACGTGGACCGTCACGGCCCCGGCCGGGGCGACCCGGTGGGTGCCCAGGATCACCGCGGCGGTGACCGAGTGGGCGCCGAGCTGGCCGGCGGGCGACCTGTCCGACCCGGAGACCGGCGACCCGGGCGAGGCCGAGGTCGCGGTCTCCGCATCCGGAATCCTCCAGCGCCTCGGCCAGGGGCAGCCGGCGCTCGCGTCCACGCTGCGCCGCCGCATCCCGACCGACCGGCACATCGTGGCGTACATCCCGTTCGAGGACGGGCCGTCCGCCACCCAGGCCGCCTCGGGCCTGCCCTCCGGCCAGGCCGCACGTCTCACCGGCGCGACGTGGGCGGCCGACGACTCCCTCGCCGGATCCTCCCCGCTGCCCACCCTGGGCCCGTCGTCGGCCCTCAACGTGCCGGTGCCCGCCCCTCCGGCCGGGAGCACGGGCTGGCGCGTCGAGTTCGTCTTCCGCCTCGACAGCGCACCGGCCGCCGAGGTCCCGTTCATCAACGTCCGGCTGAACGGGGGGACATACCGCGAGGTACAGGTCACCACCGCGTTGAGCGCCTTCGGGTACGGGCTCCTCGACAGCACCGGCACCCTGGTGAACAAGAGCGCGTTCGGCGCCCCGAACTCGACGGGGACCTGGTGCCGGTTCTCCGTCTCCGCGCAGCAGAACGGGACCAGCACCACGGTGTCGTTCCGCGCCGTCGTCATCGGGCAGCCGGCCGGAAGCGCGACGGTGACCTACACCGGCACCCCGGGCACCGTCGCCGGCGTCTACGCCAACTACGCCGCCGGCACCGAGAACATGCGGATCGGGCACCTCGGCGTGTTCTCCGTCGCCGACACCAACATCTACAACAGCGCCGACACCGGGTTCGCCGGCGAGCCGGCCGCCGAGCGGATGATCCGGCTGTGCGCGGAGGAGAACCTGCCGCTGCTCATCTGCGGCGACACCGCGGCCACCGCACCCATGGGGCCGCAGACCCCGCAGACACTCCTCGACCTGCTCCAGGAGTGCGCGGACACCGACGGCGGGGCGCTGACCGAGCAGCGCGACCGGCTCGCGCTGAAGTACCGCACCCTCACCTCCTTCTACAACCAGGCGCCCATGCTGACCCTGAACGCGGGCGCCGGTGAGATCGCCAACCCGTTCGCGCCCGTCCGGAACGACTCCGAGCTGCGCAATCGGATCACTGCCCAGCGCATGGGCGGTTCCTCGGCGACGGTCGAGGACGCCGCGTCCATCGCGCGCTCCGGCGCGCGAGAGGACCAACTCGACGTCAACCCGCAGACGGACGCCCAGCTGCCCGACCTCGCGGGCTGGGAGCTGCATCTCAAGACGGTCCAGGGGCTGCGGTATCCGCAGCTCACGATAGATCTGGAGCTGGCCCCGCAGCTGATCGGGGCCTGGCTCGCGGCGGACTCCGGGGACCTGATCGCGGTGACCGACCTGCCGCCGCAGCACCCCTCGGACACCGTGCAGACGCTCATCCAGGGGTACACCGAGACGTACTCGGGCACCTCCTGGACCGCGACGACGACCTGCACGCCGGGCGCCCCGTACACGGTGGGGGTCATCGGCGACGACGTGCTCGGCCGTGCCGACACGGACGGCGCCCGACTGGCCGCCCCGGTCGGCCCGGACGACACCACGCTGTCCGTCGCGGTCACGGACGGTCCGCTGTGGACGACCGACCCCGCCGAATACCCGGTGGTCCTCCGCCTGGGCGGCGAGGACGTCACCGCGACCGGCTGCACCGGCGCGAGCAGCCCGCAGAACGTGACCGTGGTCCGCGGCGTCAACGGCGTCACCCGCGGTTGGGATGCCGGCACTGACATCCGGCTGGCCACCCCACTGGTACTCGCCCTGGAAGGAGCTCGCACGATGGCGTATCCCACGATCCATGCAGGTCAGCGGGTCACCGCCGGTCTGCTGGCCAGCATGCTGCCGCTGTCCGTCGTCAAGACGGTCGACGAGTCACGGGCCAGCACCACCGCGATGGCCACGGACGGCGCCCTGAAATTGACCGTCGAGGCAGGCGCGACGTACCTGATGGAGGGCTACGTCTCCTACTCGCAGAACCTCGCCGCGAGCAGCACCAGCGGCATCAAGCTGGGGTGGACGGCGCCCGCCGGCAGCACCCTGGTGTGGTCCTCGGACGGCACGGACGGACCCACCAGCCTCACGGGGCAGGACGTCACGTCCAACGGGCTCGCCGGCACCCGCAACCTGCCCTCGAACTTGGGCACCGCGATGCGCGCCGCCCCCACCGGCCAGCTCACCGTGGGCGGCACCGGCGGCACCTTCGGCCTCCAATGGGCGCAGATCGCCTCCAACGCCACGGCGACGCTCGTCCGCGCGGGCAGCTGGTTGCGGCTCATCCGCGTGGCCTGACCCATCCTCACCACGCCCTGGAGGGCACATGAGCACCACCGTCAACGGCGTCGACGTCGCCTCGTACCAGGCCAGTGACTACCCCACCGCGGGCCTGGACTTCGTGGTCGTCAAGGCCACCGAGGGGTCGAGCTACGTCAACCCCAAGCACTCCGGACAGGTCGCGACGGCCCGCGCCCACGGCCTGGTTGTCGGCCACTACCACTTCGTCCGGCCCGGCTCGATGTCGGCGCAGGTCGACTACTTCTTGGCGCACGCCGGCGCCAAGGCTGGGGACTTCCTCGCCCTGGACTGGGAGGACCCCGGCGTCTCCAACGCCGACAAGGACGCCTGGCTGCACGACGCGAAGTCCAAGGTCCCCGAGCACCGGGTGATCATGTATTCGAACCGCGATTACTGGCTGCACCGCGACATCACGTCCTACTGCGCGGACGGGCTGTGGATCGCCGATCCCTCCGCGCCCAAGGGCAAGCCCCGCGTCGAGCACCCGTGGCTGTTCCACCAGTACAGCTCGGCAGGCGGCATCGACCGCAACGTCGGCAACTTCGCCAGCCGGGCCGCGCTCGCCAGTTGGGCGGGCGCGCGCACGCCCAAGCCCCCGGCGAAGCCCGCGGCACCGAAGGTGGACCTCAGCAACCTGATCGCCGCGGCGAAGGCCGACCCGAAGGGCAAGCAGGGCCACCAGACGCACGCTGCGGACGTGCGGATCGTCGAGGCCGCGCTCAAGGCAGAGGGCTACCTCACGCCCCAGTACGCCGGCGACGGCTCCTTCGGAAGCGTCACCGTGGCCGCCTACGCGAAGTGGCAGCGTCACCTCGGCTACTCCGGTCACGACGCGGACGGCATCCCCGGGAAGGCGTCGCTGACCGCGCTCGGCAAGCGGCACGGCTTCACCGTCACCGCCTGATCTCCACCCCTACCAGCAGAAACGGATCTGCATCATGGCCACTTCCTCTACCACGCGGTCTCGCGCGCTCGTCGAGCTCAAGGTGATCGCGGCTACCGCGGCGGCCGGCGTCGCCGGTGTCGGCGTCACCGTCCTCAACCAGGCGGTCGCCGACGAGGCGCTGCTGGCCCCCGTCCCGACGTGGGGCCAGACCCTCATCACGATGCTGGCGCCGCCTCTGCTCGCCTTCCTCGCGGGCTGGTCCGCGCGGCACACGCCGCGGCCGGACCTCGACGCCGTCGACCCGGCGCCTCCTGCCCCGACCACGCCGGGGGCCTGACCGTGCGGGCCGTGGTGCGCCTGGTCGGCGGGCTGCGGCCCGCTGCCCTGCTCGTCCTCGGCGCCGGCTGGATCGTCTACGGCCGCTCGATCGTCACCGACCCGACGTACGGGCGGTCGCGGGGGCTAGCCGGGGTGACCCGGTACGTGCCGCTGGGCGCGCTCGGGTGGGTGTGGGTGGCGGCCGGCACCATCGCGGTGCTGGCCGCGCTCGGACGTCGAATGCGCTACCAGGCGCCCGGCTTTGCTGCGTTGGCGACGCCGGCGGCGCTGTGGGGGGCGGCCTACGCGCGGACGGCGCTCGCGGGCGGCTACCCGTCCGCCGGCGGCAGCGCAGCGGCCTGGCTCAGCTTCGCCGCGTTCGTGGTGCTGTGCGCGGGCATGTCCGAGCCGCCGTGGGTGATCGAGGCGCTGTACGTACGGAGGGGGGAGGGGCCGCGTGATTGATCTGGGCGCGGTGGGGACCGCGGTGGCTACGGTGCTCGGCGGGGCAGCTGCCTGGCGGCAGTCCCGGCGCAGCAGCTTCACCACCATCACCCGGCGCCTGGACGCCGAACTCCGGCACGAGCGGGAGCAGCGGCGGCTGCTGGCGCAGGCGTATGTGGACCTGCTGCGGTGGGCCCGCGCCGTCGACCCGGGCCCGGCCGGCCCGCCGCCGGAGCCGCCCGACGACCTAGAGCTGCTGCCGTGGCGATGACGCGCCCCCGCTTCTCCTTCGGGAGGGCGGGGGCGCTTTCGTCGTGTCCGGCTATCCGGGTGCGGGCCCGCGGTAGTGCCAGAGCAGCGGGTCGCCGCCGGGCTCGGGCTCGTAGTCGGCGCGGTCGGCCCAGCCGTCGACGATCTCGTACGTACCGGTGCGGATCTCCTCGTCCGTCCAGCCGGTGACGTCCAGCTCCTGGCCGTCCAGCGGACCGCCCACGTACCGCACGATCCTGCTCACGCGCCCCCTGTCCGTACAACGCAGCGACCCCCGCCGAAGCGGGGGTCGCTGTACCGTTTCGAGTGTCGAGTTCGAAACACCGGAGCCCAGCATGCCACATGCCACGGACAGTTCGTCATCCCTGCCCGGCGACCGGCTGAGAGCGGCCCGTCTGCGCCGCGGCCTCACCCAGGAAGCCCTCGCCGCGCGCACGGGGCTTTCGCTCGGAGTGATCAAGAAACTGGAGCGCGGAGGCACCGGGCGCCTGGAGACCTACCACACGCTCGCCCGCGCCCTCGGCGTTCGTACATCCCAACTTTTCGACGCGCCGGGCCCACACCACGTCCGCCGCGATGACGCCGACAAGCTCGATCTGCTGCTGTTCCGGCAGGCGATCGCTCCGCCCATCGGCGTCGGCGGTCGGCTCGCGCCGGACGCCGGAGATGAGCCGGACCTCGGCCGGCTGACTGCGACCGCGCGCACCGTGGCGGCGGCATACCACGGCGACGACTACGCCACCGTCGCCGAGCTGCTGCCGCCGCTCGTCCACAGCGCGCACGCCACCGTCCGCCACTTCGACGGCGGCCCCGAGGGCACCTCCGCACTGCGCGTGCGCTCGGACGTGCTCCAGATGGCCGGCCGATACCTCACCCAAGTCCGGGCCTACGACCTCGCGCATATCGCCCTGCGGGACGCCGTCACCGACGCCCTCGCCGTGAACGACCTCGGCGCCGTCGCGGCGGCGGTGTACCAGCAGGGGTGGCTCCTCATGCGTCAGGGGCGCCTGGACGAGGCCGAGCAGGTAAGCGTGGACACGGCCGAGGCCGTGGAGCCCCGCATCTCCCGCGCGTCCCGGCACGACCTCGGAGCCTGGGGGAAGCTGCTGGTGCACGCCTCCGCAGCAGCAGCCCGCAACAACCGCGCATCGGAGGCGCGAGAGATGCTGCGCATGGGCCGGACCGCGGGCGCCGCTCTGGCCGGCGGGACGGCGGTCGCCGAGTCGAGCTGGGGCCGGTTCGACTGGCGCACGATCGCCTTCCAGGGCATCGAGAACCACCTCGTGAACAACCGCCCGGACGTCGTACTGCGACTCTCTGAGCGGGTCGCGGGCGCCGGGGACGGCACGTTCATGCGTCGGCATCTTCTCGATGTGGCGCAGGCTCACGCGATGCTGCGGCAACGGGCAGAGGCATTGGGGGTGCTGACGCGTCTGCACCGTGAGACGCCGGAGTGGCTGCGGCACCAGCGCATGGCGGCGGAGACGTTCCATGAGGTGCAGCAGGCGGGCGGGCGCATGAGCCGCAGCCAGCGCGAGCTCGCAACGTTCTTCGACGCCCCGTAGGTGCACGATCCGTGGTCCTTCGGTGACTACGTTCCACAAGAGGGCCACGGATCGTGCCTGGTGACGGGTCGTCATCGTCCGTAGCGTGAAGTCGTTGCGACGACCACGCATCGGAGGCGCCATGCCCGTGCAGGATCACCAGCAGGCCGCCGTGGACGGCCACCAGGCCGCCGGCGAGCTGCGCCGCTTACTCACCGACCTGGGCGCCGACCCCGAGCTGGTGCAGCGCGTCTCCGGGTGGGCAGACCTGGGCGAGCACGGCTACGTCTATGTGCCGCCGCTGCCTGTCGAGGTCGTTGAGCACCTGACGCGCCTACTGCCCGAGGGGGCGGTGTGGTGACCCCGGAGCTGGGGCACGCAGCCGTGGGATGGCCGGCCAGCATGCCTCCGCGCACCTGCGGCTGGTGCGGCCGGGCGACGTCCGACTGGACGGTCCAGGCTGCTGACGACCACGCCGGGGAGATCGTCTGGTGCCGAGATGCCGAGCCGTGCCAGCGGGCCCGGGCCGCACGCCGGGGCCGCTCATCCACCGACCGAAAGGACACACTGTGACCGAGCCCGACGACGACGAGTTCTTCGACGACATCGCCGCACTCGGATCTGCGGCGACCATCGCGAGCGATACGACGCTGCCCGACGCGCTGCGCGACGGCGCCGCCGACGCGGCCGGCGACATCGTCGACAAGCTGAAGGAGCGGTAGCCCCCCCGAGACCCGCGCCCCGCCGGTGTGCCTGCACGCGCCGGCGGGGCGCGTCACGTCCGCGGGGGCGCCCCGTCGAGCAGTTGGCCGGCGCTGACGCCGAGGCCGGCGGCGATCATGAGCAGCAGGTCCAGGCCGGTGCTGACGGTGGCTCCCTCGGCGCGTATCACGGTCTTGCGGTCTACGCCGGCGGCCTCGGCGAGGTCGTCGATGCTCATGCCGCGGGCGGCGCGGAGGCAGGCGATGTGGTGGCCGATGGCGGCGCGGCGGGCGAGGACCCAGTCGGGCCGGGGGTCGGCGGACACAGGGGCCACGCCAGCCCAGCATGATCAAAAAGTCAGTACCAGATCTGGGACTCCTGCCGGTTTCCTGATAGATACCTGGGGTAACCGTCTGAGCATCGTTGCCCCGCAGCCCCGCGGCATGCATCTCGCCGTGGGGCTGGAGTTGCGTGCGAGACTCGAACTAATGTTCACCCGAAAGAGTGAATCACCTGGTCAGCCGTACATCCGTTAGTCCGGGTGGAGTGTCTGACCCCCGTGAACGCCCCGCTGCATCCAGTACGCCCCCGCGCACGGTGCAGCCGGGGTAAGGCGGCCCCCCGCGCTCACTCCGCGGGGGGCCGTTCTGCCTCCCCGCCTGCAGAAACGGCATGATCATTTGGGAGACAAACGGGAGACGGACGCTGGTAGTCACGCAGTAGGCGGCCCGTAGTGAGCGTGTAGCCAGGATGCGTGCAACGCGAGCCGCTAGCTGCCGCATGTGGCTGGCCTGGGAGTTCGGCGTCATCGACGCTGGTGAAGGGTGGGCGTGGACGGTTTCGAACCGCCGACATCCGCCTTGTAAGGGCGGCGCTCTACCACTGAGCTACACGCCCCGCAGGTTGCGACGTCACAGGTTACCTTGCCGCGGGGGAGGGTGGGCAAGGGCATACGGGGGTGTGTACGGGGGGCGGACCTGGGGGAAGGACCGGGCCGTGTGTTCGGGGCGGGTGGGTGGGAGGATGGAGCCGACGGTGGTGGGCGGCGAGCGCGGGGAGAGAGACTCACGGTGACGACGGCACGTTCGTGGTGGCGGCGCGGCGACAACCAGCGTGCCGAGGCGCAGGCCGCGAAGGACGCCGCCGCGCAGGCCTTCTACGAGCTGGACACCGCGCAGCGCGAGCTGGAGATCTCCATCGAGACGATCAAGGCGGTCGAGCAGTCCGCGGAGGCACGCCGCGCGCTCGCCGGCTTCCAGGCGCTCAAGGACCGGATCGACCAGGTCAGCGCGGCGTACATCCGTACGGTGGACGCGCACGACATCGACCGGGACGACCTGGACCACGGCGCCGCGGGGCGGGCGATCGGGGAGCTCAACCGCGCGAAGGACGACCTGGTCAACGTCAGGACGGAGCTGGAGCGCTACCAGGCGCAGACGGCGCCGCTGCTGGACCGCGCCGAGACGCAGCTCGCCCGGCTCGCCCCGGCCCGGGAGCAGGCCAAGCAGGCGCTGCTGGCCGCCAGCCAGGCGCTGGACGCGGTACGGGCGGCGGGGCTGGCCGCGGACGACCTGGCCGCGCGGCTGGCCGCCCTCGCCCCGGAGCTGACCAAGCTGAACGAGGGCGCCGCCAAGCACGGCGTCAAGGAGACGGTGCAGCGCGCCGACGACATCCGCCGCAAGGCGGAGGCGGTACGCGCCGAGGCCGACCGGCTCCCGGAGCAGGCCCGGGAGATCGACAAGCGGCTGGTCTCGCTGCGCACCCGGGTCCAGGCGCTCGGCACCCGCGCGGAAGGCGTCGCGCCCGTGCTGAGCGAGCTGCGGCGGCGCTTCTCCGTCGCGTGCTGGCAGGACCTCCAGACCGTGCCGGAGCAGGCCGCGCAGGCCGTACGGCAGGCGGAGGCGACGCTCGCGGAGGCCCGCAAGGCGCGGGACGCGCAGCAATGGGCGCAGGCGACGGCGAAGCTCGCGACGGTACGGCAGCTCATGGACGACGTGGACGGCGCGGTGGGCGCCGCCCGGGACCGGCTCCAGCGGCTCAACGAGGTCAGCCGGGACCCGAAGGCGGAGGTGGAGCGCACGCGCTTCGTCATCCGCGACGCCCAGCGGCTGGCCATGCAGGGCCGCAATCAGCCCGAGCCGCGGCACGCCCGCCCGCTCGACGAGGCCGTCGCCCGCCTGGATCGCGCGCTCGCCGCCCTGGAGGGCGTGCACCCGGACTACTGGGCCTTCCTCACCGAGACCGCCGCGGTCCGCGAGACCGCGAACCGCGTGGTGTCCAACATCCGCGAGGACCGCGCCGCGGGCCGGTCGTAGGCCGCCGACGGTACGCGCCTCGTACGGGTCCGGCGGCACGCGCGGGTGCCGGGCCGCCGGTCGGCCGGCCACCGCACCCGGCGCCGACCCGCGCGCCCGCGCCGACGGTACGCGCCTCGTACGGGTCCGGCGGCACGCGCGGGTGCCGGGCCGCCGGTCGGCCGGCCACCGCACCCGGCGCCGACCCGCGCGCCCTCAGGCGCAGCCGTACGTGACGCGCCGCCGACCCGCGCGCCCTCAGCCGTACTCGAACCCCGGGCGCCGACCCGGGCGCCCTCAGGCGCTGCCAGCCCTCAGGCGTGGAGCCCGCTCAGGCGCAGCAGCCGCCGCCGCAGCAGCCGCCACCCGCGCCGCCCGCAGGGGCCGGCGCCGGGGCGGACGCGGAGGAGGCCACGGAGACCGTCGAGAGCAGCTTGACGGTGTCGTCGTGGCCCTGGGGGCACGGCGCGGGGGCGGCGGACTGCGCCATGGGGCGGCGCATTTCGAAGGTCGCGCCGCACGTCTTGCAGCGGTATTCGTAACGAGGCATGGCCTCAGGGTAGCGGGACCCGGGCGCAGCGGCTCGCGCCCGGACCCGGCAGGTCAGGAAAAGGCGCCGCTACAGCCGGCGGGCCAGCGTCAGCCCGTCCGCGACGGTCAGCAGCACGTCCTCGACGCGGGCGTCGGCGCGCACGTGCTCGTTGAACGCCCGGATCGCCGCGGCCCCGCCGCCCCGCTCCTGGTCGGTGACCTCGCCGTGGAAGAGGGTGTTGTCGACGACGAGCAGGCCGCCCGGGCGCATGCGCGGGACCAGCTCCTCCCAGTAGGCGATGTACGAGGCCTTGTCCGCGTCGAGGAAGACCAGGTCGATCCACGGGTCCTGCGGCAGCGCCCGCAGCGTGTCGATGGCCGGGGCGATGCGCAGGTCGACGCGGTCGGCGACGCCCGCCTTCGCCCACGCCTCGCGGCCGTACGCGGTCCACTCCTCGGAGACGTCGCACGCGATGACCCGGCCGCCCTCGGGCAGCGC
The DNA here is from genome assembly GCF_012034175.1 of Actinacidiphila epipremni. Lineage (GTDB taxonomy): Bacteria > Actinomycetota > Actinomycetes > Streptomycetales > Streptomycetaceae > Actinacidiphila > Actinacidiphila epipremni. The sequence continues at coordinate 564,471 of NZ_JAATEJ010000001.1, read as the reverse complement.
CTGCGCCATGGACAGCGTGGAGAAGCCGGTGAAGGTGCCGACCTCGACGATCTGCCGCGCCCCGGTGAGCCGGACCAGGAACGCCAGCAGCGGGCCCTGCTCCGGCGCGGTCTGCAGGCCCGCGTCGTCGGCGAGCTGCCGGTGGGTGACGTCGACGAGTTCGCGCTGCACCGCGTCCAGCGGGTTGTGGTCGAGTACGTATGCGTACAGCTCGGGGGTGAGCTGCGGGTTTTTCGTCTGGTACAAGAGTCTGCTCCCTGGTCTGGCGCTTAGGGTGACGGGATGCTTGTCGATGACGCGGTCGCCCTCGTGCCCAGCATTCCAGGCCGCCGCGCGCTGCTGGGGCTCGTGGGAGCGCCCGCCGCCGGGAAGTCCACCCTGGCCCGGCGGCTGGTCGCCGGCGTCGACGAACGGCTCGGCGCGGGCACGGCCGCGTATGTCCCGATGGATGGATTCCACCTGGCCAACGCGCAATTGGACCGCCTGGACCTGCGTGACCGCAAGGGCGCCCCCGAGACCTTCGACGTGGACGGCTACGTCGTGCTGCTCGGCCGGATCCGCGCCGAGCGCACCCGCCCGGTGTACGCGCCGGACTTCGACCGGCGGGTCGACGAACCGCTCGCGGCGGCCCTGGTCGTGCCGCCCGGCACGGGCCTGGTCGTCACCGAGGGCAACTACCTCGCCGACGACGGCCCGGGCTGGAGCCAGGTGCGCGACCTGCTCGACGAGCTCTGGTACGTCGACACGCCGCGCCGGCTGCGCGAGCAGCGGCTGCTGCGCCGGCACATCCGCGGCGGGCGCACCCCGGAGGAGGCCCACGACTTCATCGCCGCGAGCGAGCGCCCCAACGCCCGCCGCATCGAGGCCAGTCGGGCCCACTGCACCCGGGTGGTGGACCCGCGCGGCTGACGCCCGGGGGGCCTGAGCCGCAAGGCCCTCACACGTGCGCCAGGAACTCCCGCAGTATGCGCTCGCCCGCCGCGACGCCCGGCGTCGTGAGTGCCGTGACGTGCGGGGCCGTCCAGCCGGTGTCGGCCAACTCGCCGTGCCCCGGGGTCCAGCCCGAGTCCGCCGCGTTGAGCAGGTCGATGTCCAGCAGCGAATCCCCCGCGGCGAGGATGCGCTGCGCGCCGGTGCGGCGGGCGACCTCGGCCAGGGCGGCGCTCTTGGACAGCGGCTTGGGCACCGCGTAGACCTTGCGGCCCTGGAGCGAGACCGTCCAGCCCAACGGCTCGGCCCACCCGGCGAGTTCCTTGACCCACCCGACGGGCAGCCGCTCCCGGTCCACGACCAGGTAGGCGAACAGCTCCTCGGCGATGCGCTCCTTGCGCAGCCACTCCGGGTCGGCGGTGAGGGCCAGGTGCGCGCGGATCTCGGCGAGCGGCGCGGAGCCGTCGGCGAGCCGGCGGCGCATCTCGGCGTTCCAGTCGTGGTCGGTGCGGCCGTTGACCAGCAGATGGCCGCCGTTGGCGCAGATGGCGTAACTGGGCTGCGGGCACGGCAGGTTGATCCGCCGGTACTGCTTGCGGGTGCGGGTGGTGGCGGGCACGAAGCGCGCGGTGTCGGCGAGTTCGGCCAGCAGCCGGCCCGCGGTCTCGGTCATGTACGACAGCGGCCGGCTCTCGTGGACCTCGACGCACAGCAGCCGCGGCGCCTCCTCGTCGGGCATGGACAGGGCCAGCGCGGCGGAGGAGTAGACGAGGGTGCGGTCCAGGTCGCTGGCGACGACGGTACGGTCGGCGGGGCGGTTCACTTGGCGCCCACCGCCTTGCCGTCGGTGCCGGTCGCACCGCGCGTGTAGCGCGGGTGGATCAGGCCGACGCACGAGTACGGCAGGTCGCCGGTCTCCTCGACGGGCACCCCGCGCTGCGCGGCCAGCAGCCGGACGTGGTCAAGGTCGGCGCCCGCGCCGCGCTTGGCGAGGATCTTCCACGGGACGCGGCGCAGCAGCACCCGGGTCGTCTCGCCGACGCCGGGCTTGACGAGGTTGACGTCGCCGATGCCGTACTCCTCGCTGATCCGCTCGACCGCCCGCCAGCCGTCCCACGTCGGTGAACGGTCCTGCGAGCGCAGGGACTTGACGTCTTCGGCGACACCTTCGCGGACGGCGTCGAAGGCGGCGGTGACGGTGTCCAGGAAGTGGCCGGAGACGTCGGAGCCCGCCAACTCCCGGTAGAACTTCGCCCCGTGGAATTCGCCGGGCCCGATGAGGTCCGCCCGCAGCACCGTTCGGGAGACCAGCCCGGAGACGGTGGAGTTCAGGCACGCGGAGGGGATCAGGAAGTCGTCGCGGGTGCCGTAGGTGGACACGCAGCCGCCGGGGTCGGCGAGTACGGCGATCCCCGGGTCGAAGCCGGGGAAGTCGGCGACGGCGTCGGCGAGTTCGCGGGTGATCGCGCCCTTGCCTGTCCAGCCGTCGACGAACACGCAGTCGGCGGCCCGGTGGTGGGCGGCCAGCCAGCTCAGCGCGGTCGCGTCGATGCCGCGGCCCCGGACGATGGAGACGGCGTAGTGCGGCAGGTCCAGGCCGCGGGTGTGCCGGGCCCAGCGGCGCATCAGCACCCCGACGGGCGTGCCGGCCCGGGCCAGCGACACCAGCACCGCGCCGGGCCCGCGCTCGGCGAGCACCAGCTCGGTGACGGCGCCGACCGCGCGGGCGATGCGCTCGGCGGAGGTCGCCAGCGCGGCCTTGAAGAGCTCCTGGTATTCGGCGCTGGGCTGGTATTCGACGGGCAGCGACTCGGCGTAGTGCGCGCCGCCGCTCTGTATGGCCTCCTCGCGCTCTTCGGTGGGCGCTTCGAGCGCGACGTCGGACAGGTCCTTGAGCAGCCAGCCCACCTCGTCCGGTGCGTACGATCCGAAGGCGGGTCCGCGCAGCGGCTCGGCGGGGGTCGCGGTCATCAGGCCAGGGTTTCCGTTCGGTCGAAGGGTCGTGCGGTGGGGCGCGGGGGCGGGGGCGGCGGGTGCGCCGCCGGGGAGAGCGGGGAGGTACGTGGGCACGACGGCCAGCAGCACCGCGCCGGTGTGCGGGGCGAGCCGGGCGAGCAGCCCGCCGGGCGCGTGCAGCGCGGGGGTGTCCCCCGCGGAGTCCGTGACGCAGACGACGGCGTCGAAGCCGCCGCCGGCGACGTTGTAGGCGTAACGCTCCGTGGAGCCGCCGTCCGCGGGGTCGTCGTGCGCCGGGAAGACGAGCCGGCTGCGTATCGCGTACCCGGGGTCGTCGACCGCGAGGACGGGCGAGCGGGTGGTGGTCGAGAAAAACGCCTGGACGCCCCCGTGCGGGCCTGCGGGCGCTCCGCCGGGCTCGTACGCCTCCAGCGCCTGCGCGAGCCGCAGCGGGGCGTACATCAGCTCCTCGGTGCCCAGGACGAGCACCCGCCGGGTGCCCGCCGGCAGCGCGGCGGCGATCCGCCGCCCCATCCCGGGCAGCGCCGCCTCCAGCGCCTCCCGGTGCCGGGGCAGGAACCCGTGCCGCCCGCCGTCCGGCACCCCACCCGGCCACCCGAGCGCGACCCGCCGCACACCGGCGACGGAGGCGCCGCCCCGAGCACCGCCGGCCGGCGACCCGCCCGGCACGGCAACCGGCGCCCCGGGTGCCACGGCAGCCGCGGCGCCGCAGATGCCCGCGGACGCAGCCCCACCCGCGGAAGCCCCGGCAGGGCCGCCCTCCCCCCACGCCGCCACCAGCGCCTGGGCGCTCGCCAGCACGCCCTCCGGGAGCGTCACCGTCCCCGCGGCCAGTGACAGGACGTCCACCCGGGCGCCCAGTTCCGCCGCGAAAGCGGTGAGGCGGGCGTGGTCGGCGGGTGAGCGCATGTCGGTGAGGGCGACGACGACGTAACGGCCGCGCGGGTGCCGGGCGTGCAGGTCGCGGATGGTGTTGAGCACCGTCTGCCCGGTGGAGAACTCGTCGTCCACCAGCACCAGCGGCCCGTCGCCGGCGAGCAGCCCGGGCTCGGCGGGCAGCAGCAGGTGGCCGGTGGCGTGGCTGTGCTCCTCCTGGAAGGCGCCGCCGGAGGCCAGGCCCGGCACCTCGCGCCGGGTGGAGTGCAGGTACGGCACGCGGCCGACGCCGTCCGCGACGGCGTGCCCGAGGCCGGTCGCGGTCTCGGCGTAGCCGACGACGACGGCCCGGGCGGCGTCCTGCTCGCCCAGCAGGGCGCGCACCCGCAGGCCCAGGTCGTAGGCGTGCCCGTAGACCGTGCCGGGGCGCTGCGGCACATGCTTGCCGAGCACGTTGGACACCAGCAGGTGGGCGCGCTTGGGGTTGCGCCGCAGGGCCAGGCCCAGCAGCTCGGGCAGTCCTTCGCCGTGCAGGGCTATGCCCAGCCGGTCGGCGACCCACTGCCCCGTCCAGGGCACGGCAGGGCCGCCGGCAGGAACCGGGGCCGGGCCCGGGTCGGCGTCGCGTACGGGCTCTTCTTCGGTGGATTTCATGTCTGCTACAAGCATGCCTGGTCAGCCGGCCGGCAGGCAGGCCGCAAGCAGCTCGACGAAGCTGATCCCGTCCCGCGCGACCCCGAACGCCTCGGCCCGCAGGATCGTGCGCTCGGCCCACGCCCGGTGCGGCTTGACCTCGTTCATCTTGTTCGTGTACGCCGAGCGCAGCACCCCGCCGCCGCTGCGGTCCACGTGCAGGATGTCGGCGGCGTCGGTGTACTCCTCGTGCGTGACGACGCTCAGCGCGTGCACGACGGGGACGTGCGTGGGGTGGATGCAGGTCTTGCCCTGGAGCCCGTTGGCGCGGTCGAGCTCGATCTCCCGCAGCAGGCCGTCCATGTCGCGCTCCAGCAGCTGCTCGCGCAGGTCCTCGGACTCGCCGGCGGCGAAGGGGCTGCGGCGCAGCTGCGGCTTGAAGATCCGCTCCTGGTGCCGGAAGTACTCCCAGACCGGCCCGGTGACGGTGAAGCCGCTGCCGTCGGCCCGGCCGAGGACGTTGACGACGTCGGCGATGACCGAGGCGACGATCTGCACGTCGTAGGCGGTCATGGCGGGCCCGCGGCGGATGCCGTAGGAGGAGCAGAAGTCGGTGACGCCCAGCCGCAGCGCGAGCACCCGCTCGCGGTACTTGTCGACGGTGCGGGAGATGCCGTTGAGCGTCTCGACCCGGCTCTCCAGGTGCATCAGCTCGGGCGACTCCAGCACGGGCATGGCGAACAGCCGCCGCCCGCACGCGGCCTCGGCCTCGGCGAGCGCCTCCAGGAAGGGGACGCCGGACTCCTCGGTGAACTTGGGCAGCACGAAGCCGGACAGCAGCGCCACGCAGTCGCCGAGCCGCGCGGTCAGGTCGGTGATCTGCCAGGGGGTGCGGACCCGGATGAACAGCAGCGGCAGCCGCTCGGCGGCGCCGGGCCGGTCGGCGAGGTCGCGGAAGTGCCGGACGATGTTGGCCTCGCCGGCCTCGACGTCGCGGTCGTCGATGGAGTCCTCCAGGCACAGCACCATGGAGACGACCCCGCGGGCGGCCTGCTTGAGCACGTCCTCGGCGAGGGTGGGCCGGGTCGCGGGGCTGTAGAGGGTGGCGCCGAGTGCCGCGGCGAGTGTGCCGGCGGACGAATCCGCGGTGAACTCCCGCGGCTCGATGTGGAACAGCTCCTGCCTGGTCTGCGGTTCGAGCTGACCGAAGTGTCGCATGGCGCCCCCTTTCACGGTACGGGCTGCAAAGTGCTGGAAAAGACGCTCGCGGACGAGGTCCGGTTCGCGGTCCGTGACGAGGCCCGGTTCGCGGTCCGGGTCACGGGCGGCGAGATAGGGTCCTTGAGGACATCTGGCCGATTATCGTACGGGCGAGCATGCATCAGACGTTCCCACCGCACGTGAAAAACACGTAACCACCGCAGGTCGGCGCGGTGACGTCGGGTGTGCGGGACACCGTACGGCGGAGTGGGGCATTCCGGAAGCGCCGCCGGGCCGCCCGGCGCCGCACCGTGTGACGGAGCCGGTACGCACCGCCGCCGGGGCCCGGCGTTGTGGGGCGGCCCGCGGGAAGGGCAGGATGACGGGCATGACGCACGTGATGGTGAAGGGCTCGAACGTCGCCCTGGACGCCCCGGGCATCCGCGCGGTGCTGCGCTGGTCCCCCGGCACCGGCACACCGGACGTGGACGCCTGCCTGCTGCTGCTCGGCCGGGACGGCCGGGTGCGCTCGGACGCCGACTTCGTCTTCTACAACGAGCCGCGGCACCCCTCGGGCGTGGCCCGCCACCTGCCCAAATCCCGGGTCGCCGAGGGCCTGACCGACACCGTCGAGGTGGACCTGGCGGCGCTGGAGCCGGCCGTCGAGCGGGTGGTCGTCGCCGCGTCCTGCGACGGTGGGCCGTTCCGGCTGGTCAGGGACCTGTGCGTGCTGCTCTACGACACCGCCTCGCCGGCCGCCGCGCCCCTGGTGAGCTTCGACGTACGCCCCGACACCGGCGCGGAGACCGCGCTGAACTGCGGCGAGCTCTACCGCAAGGACGGCGGCTGGAAATTCCGGGCGGTCGGGCAGGGGTACGCGACCGGCCTCGTCGGGCTCGCGACGGAGTTCGGCATCACCGTGGACGACGAGGACGCCGACAGCGCCTCCCAGGGCACCCCGGCGCCGCACCCCTCCCCCGCGCAGCCCTCCGCGCAGTCGTCCGCCCAGCCGACCATGCCGCACGCCGGCCCCGACGCCGGCCCCAGCGCGTACGGCTACCCGCTGCCGGCCCCCGCGCCCGGCCATGTGCCCGCCCAGCCCGCGTACGGCTACCCGCAGCCCGTCGCCGCCGCCCCGCCCGTACCGCCGCCCCCCGCGGCGCCGCCGACCGCGCCGGCGGTGCACCAGCAGCCGCAGACCGGCTACCCGGCGTACGGCTACCCGCAGCCGGTGGCGGCCTCCGCCGCGGGCAACAGCGGCGGCCCCGCCTTCGCCCTCCCCCCGCAGGGCCCGCAGTTCCAGCAGCCCCACCACCGCTGAAGGGCCGGCAGTTCCCGCCGGACGGAGTCCGGCGCAGCCGCCCGAAGCCCGCGCAGCGGTGCGAGGGCGGCAGAAGAATCAGACCTTGGACTTGTAGCCCCTGCCCCATTGCAGGCCCCACCCGTAGAGCCGGTCGATCTCCGCCTGGAAGCCGTAGACGTACTTCACCTCGCGGCGGACGATCAGCTCGCCCTTCTCGTTCTCGATCAGCACCACCGCGCACGAGCGCGCCTGCGGCTCCCGCTCGGTGAGCGGGATCTCGATGCGCGGGCCCGAGCCGGGGAAGATCTCCACCTTCGCGTGGGTGCGGTCGAAGGCGGGCGTGCCGTCGTAGATGTAGACGAAGACCAGCAGCCGCTTGAACTCGTCGCGCTTGTCGAAGTTGATGTACAGCGTCTCGCCGGACGTGCCGCCGAACCGGTCGTCGCCGCTCATCTGGATGTACGGCGGCGCGTCCAGGTCGCCCAGGAAATTGCCGAGCGGCTGCACGACGCCCTTGCTGCCGTCGGCCAGTTCGTACAGGCACGCCAGGTCCAGGTCGACGTTGACCATGGCGGGGCCGGCCGCCTGCACGATGCGCGGCTTGAAGACGTCCAGCTGGCGGCGCAGGAAGCCGCGGTCGTCGCTGGCCCAGCTGCCGGTGTCGGAGGAGCGCATCGACCAGGACAGGTTGACCCGCATATTGCCGACCGCCGCGCCCTGCTTGGTCAGCGACACCACCGGGTGCCGTTTGGTGAGCTCGACCGAGTGCGCGTTGGCCATGTCGAACTGGCCCGCCCCACTCGGCCGGAAGAAGTCCCGCCACGACGCCATCGCCGCCGCCACCCCTCGTCGAGTCCGTAAGGCCGGAGCACCTCCGCCTCAGCGCCGTACCAGCCGTTATCTGCCCGCCGGCGGCCCCCCGCACACGCGCACACGCCGCTGCCCCCGCCGGGCGGCGGGGGCAGCGGCACTCGGCGTGCGGAGTGGGTCACACGCCGGTCGTGACTTCCCTCTTGTCGTCGTCCGACTGCGAGGAGTCCCCTTCGAGCCGGCGGTTGCGCACCACCGAGGACCAGTACGACGCACCGATCAGGACGACGCCGACCAGGCCGGTGACGACCTCGCTGATGTCGTACTTGATCGTCGCCAGCAGGATGAACGCCAGCGCGCCGATCGCGTAGTGGGCGCCGTGCTCCAGGTACACGTAGTCGTCCAGGGTGCCCTTGCGGACCAGGAAGACGGTCAGCGACCTGATGTACATCGCTCCGATGCCGAGGCCGAGCGCGATCTCGAAGATGTCGTTGCTGATCGCGAAGGCGCCGACGACGCCGTCGAAGGAGAACGACGCGTCGATGACCTCCAGGTAGAGGAACATGAAGAACGCGGCCTTGCCCGCGAGCCCGGCCACCTGCCCGGCGGTCGGGCCGTTGCTGCCCGCCGCCGCGGCGCCCTCGGCCGCTCCGGAGCCCTCGCCGTCCTCGCCGGCTTCCTCGTCGCCGTCCTCGTCCTCGTCGTCCTCCAGGCGGTCCTCGAAGAAGCCGGAGATGCCGCCGACGACGAGATACGTGATCAGGCCGCCGACACCGGCGAGCAGCACCGTCTCGGCCTTGTCGATCTCGCCGTGCCCGCCGTGCACCGGGACCCCGGTGGCCACCGTGGTGCCCGCGATGACCAGCACGACCAGCGCGATGACCACCGAGAGCATGTCCAGCTTGCCGAGCTTGGCCAGGGGCCGCTCCAGCCAGCCCAGCCAGGTGATCTCGCGCTCCTCGAAGATGAAGTCCAGGAAGATCATCAGCAGGAACATGCCGCCGAAGGCGGCGATGGCCGGGTGGGCCCCGGTGACCAGCGCCTCGTAGCGGTCGTGGTCGTTGATCGCGACATTGACCGCCTCCCACGGGCTCAGCTTCGCGGTGATCGCCACGATGATGATCGGGAAGATCAGCCGCATGCCGAAGACCGCGATGAGCACGCCGACGGTCAGGAACATCTTCTGCCAGAAGGCGTTCAGCTTCCGCAGGATGCCCGCGTTGATGACGGCGTTGTCGAAGGAGAGCGAGATCTCCAGGACCGACAGGATCGCGACGATCGCGAGTCCGTGCCACCCCCAGAGGACGCCGGCCAGGGCCAGGCCGGCGGCAGTGATGCCGAACGACCAGCCGAAAGTTCTGAGGAGCACGTGCTTCCCACCCAATCCCTGTGACCTGTGATCACGAAGTCCCCCGCGCGGTACGCGGCTTTACGAAACGTTGACCCCGAAGTCTAGGGCGATGCCCCGCAGACCGGAGGCGTACCCCTGACCCACTGCCCGGAACTTCCACTCGCCGCCGTAGCGGTAGAGCTCGCCGAAGATCATCGCGGTCTCCGTCGAGGCGTCCTCGGTCAGGTCGTAACGGGCCAGCTCCGCTCCGTCGGACTGGTTGATCACCCGGATGTACGCGTCGCTGACCTGGCCGAAGGTCTGCGCGCGGGCGTCCGCGTCATAGATCGACACCGGGAAGACGATCTTGTCGGCCCGCTCCGGCACCAGCGTCAGGTCGACCAGGATCGTCTCGTCGTCACCGCCGCTGCCGCCGGTCAGGTCGTCCCCGGTGTGCTCGACGGAGCCCTCCGGGCTCTTGAGGTTGTTGTAGAAGACGAAGAACTCGTCCCCCAGCACCCGGCCGTTGCCGCACAGCAGGGCGCTGGCGTCCAGGTCAAAGTCCGCGCCGGTGGTCGAGCGGGCCCTCCAGCCGAGGCCGATCTGCACCCTGGTGAGATTCGGTGCGGCCTTGGAGAGCGAGACGTTGCCCCCCTTGGCCAGTGTGACGCCCATGGTGTCCCTTTCCCCCTAGGTCGGTGCTCTGCCGCTGCTGCCGGGTCAGACGTTGACGCCGAAGTCCTGCGCGATACCGCGCAGGCCCGAGGCGTAGCCCTGGCCGATGGCCCGGAACTTCCACTCGCCGCCGTGCCGGTACAGCTCGCCGAAGACCATCGCGGTCTCGGTCGAGGCGTCCTCGGTGAGGTCGTAGCGGGCCAGCTCGCGCTGGTCGGCGGCGTTGAGCACCCGGATGTAGGCGTTGCGCACCTGGCCGAAGCTCTGCTGGCGGGACTCGGCGTCGTAGATCGACACCGGGAAGACGATCTTGGCGACATCGGCCGGCACGCCGACCAGGTTGACGTTGATCACCTCGTCGTCGCCCTCGCCCTCACCGGTGAGGTTGTCACCGGTGTGCTCGACCGAGCCGTCGGGGCTGCGCAGGTTGTTGAAGAACACGAAGTGCTGGTCGGACAGCACCTTGCCCGCCTCGTCGGTGAGCAGCGCGCTCGCGTCGAGGTCAAAGTCCGCACCGGTGGTCGTCCGCGCGTCCCAGCCGAGACCGACGACGACCGCCTGCAGATTGGGCGCCTCCTTCGTCAGCGAGACGTTGCCACCCTTGCTCAGGCTGACTCCCACGAGTCCTCCCCATCGGTTTCGTTACGTGTACACGTGTATACGGCGCGCTCGCGCGCCACCGGGCCGCGCGCCCGGTCAACGAGCCGAGCTTAGTGACCCGTTCCCGTCGACCGCACTGCTTCCAGCGCCTTTACGTAGTCGTGAAGGTCCCGCGCGTCCGGCAGCCCGTTCACCACGGACCAGCGGATCGCCCCCTCGCGGTCGATCACGAACGTGCCGCGCAACGCACAGCCCTTGTCGTCGTCGAAGACGCCGTACGCCCGCGCGGCGTTGCCGTGCGGCCAGAAGTCCGAGAGCAGGGGGAAGTCGAAGCCCTCCTGGTCGGAGAAGACCCGCTGGGAGTGCATGGAGTCGCACGAGACGGCCAGCAGCACGGTGTCGTCGCCCTGGAGCGCGCCGAGCCCTTCCTGGAGGGCCCGCAGCTCGCCGCTGCACACACTGGTGAACGCGAACGGATAGAACACGAGCACGACGTTCTTCACGCCGCGGAAGCCCTTGAGGCCCACCCGCCGACCATGCTGGTCGGGCAGCTCGAAGTCGGGTGCGCTGGGCTCTGAGCTCATGGGTCCTCCTCTGCCGCGCCGGGTGACAGACAGGGGCGCGGGGAACTGCGCGACAAGCCACCCACGGCGGAAGATCCCGCGACGGCGGAACGGGGCAGCCCGGAGGGCTGAGCCGCGCCGGAAGCAGCTGGGCACATGACAAAGTCCCCCGCGGCGGGAAGCCGCACCGCGGGGTTGCCCGGCAGGGATCAGCGCTTGCCGGCCTTGGCTGCCTTGGGGGTCACGAGGCGGCTGCCGGTCCAGTCGGCCGCGGCGTTGACGCTGCTCGTCTGGGCCAGCCCGGCGGTCTGCGCCGCCTCGCCGATCTCGCTGGGCTCGACGTGGCCGTCACGACCCGTCTTGGGGGTCATGAGCCAGATCGGGGCGCCGGGGTCCACCGTCGAGGTCGCGTCGACCAGCGCGTCGGTGAGGTCGCCGTCGTCCTCGCGGAACCACAGCAGGACGGCGTCGGGCACGTCGTCGTACTCCTCATCGGCGAGCTCCTCGCCCGTGAGCTCCTCGATGCCCTCGCGAAGCTCCTGGTCGCAGTCCTCGTCGTACCCGAGCTCCTGGACCACCTGTCCGGGCTCGAAACCAAGCCGGCTCGCCGGGTTGGTCCGCTCCTCCGCGTGGTCCGCGGTCGCGCTCACGCTTTGCCTCCTGTCATCTGGTGAGCCCGCGCGCACGCGGACTTATTGGCGGTAGTCCACACGGGCGCGGCGGATCGCGCAAGTACCCGGCGTACGAGACCGCCGAAACGGTGACGATTCGACCGTGTCGCCGCAACCCGTACCCCCTATGGTGACGCAGCTCACGACGGTTTGCCGGTGTTGCGCACGATTGGCGCCACCAGTCGGTCGTACGTCCGAGTGGGGGCGTAGAGTTCAGGTTTGGCCGCGGGTGGGACCCGGCCCATTGTCGCAGCCCCGGCTACCCCGCGGTTACCACTGGGTAGAGATGACGTTTCGCGCGGCGCGGTCCACGATGGAGGGCGGCGCGACCCCGTCCGACAGCAGCACATCGAGCAGCACACCGAGAAGCAAAGGAAAAGCGTGGCTTCCGCATCCGATCGCAACCCGATCATCATTGGCGGCCTTCCGAGCCAGGTCCCGGATTTCGATCCCGAGGAGACGGCGGAGTGGCTGGACTCGCTGGACGCGGCGATCGACGAGCGCGGTCGTGAGCGGGCCCGCTACCTGATGCTGCGGCTCATCGAGCGCGCCCGCGAGAAGCGGGTCGCGGTGCCGGAGATGCGCAGCACCGACTACGTCAACACCATCGCGACCAAGGACGAGCCGTTCTTCCCCGGCAACGAGGAGATCGAGCGGCGGATCCTGAACGCGACCCGGTGGAACGCCGCGGTCATGGTCTCGCGCGCCCAGCGCCCCGGGATCGGCGTCGGCGGCCACATCGCGACCTTCGCCTCCTCGGCCTCCCTCTACGACGTGGGCTTCAACCACTTCTTCCGGGGGAAGGACGACGGCCTGGGCGGCGACCAGATCTTCTTCCAGGGCCACGCCTCCCCCGGTATCTACGCCCGCGCCTTCCTGCTCGACCGGCTCTCCGAGGCGCAGCTCGACGGGTTCCGCCAGGAGAAGTCCAAGGCGCCCGACGGCCTGTCCAGCTACCCGCACCCGCGGCTGATGCCGGACTTCTGGGAGTTCCCGACCGTGTCGATGGGCCTGGGCCCGCTCGGCGCGATCTACCAGGCCCGGATGAACCGCTACATGCACGCGCGCGGCATCGCCGACACCTCGGGCTCGCACGTGTGGGCCTTCCTCGGCGACGGCGAGATGGACGAGCCGGAGTCGCTGGGCCAGCTGTCCATCGCCGCCCGCGAGGGCCTGGACAACCTGACCTTCGTCGTCAACTGCAACCTCCAGCGGCTCGACGGCCCGGTGCGCGGCAACGGCAAGATCATCCAGGAGCTGGAGTCGCAGTTCCGCGGCGCCGGCTGGAACGTGATCAAGCTGGTGTGGGACCGCTCGTGGGACCCGCTGCTGGCGCAGGACCGCGACGGCCTGCTGGTCAACAAGATGAACACCACGCCGGACGGCCAGTTCCAGACGTACGCGACCGAGTCCGGCGCGTACATCCGCGAGCACTTCTTCGGTGACGACCAGCGGCTGCGCAAGATGGTGGAGAACCTCACCGACGAGCAGATCCTGCACCTGGGGCGCGGCGGGCACGACCACCGCAAGATCTTCGCCGCCTACACCGCGGCCATGGAGCACAAGGGCCAGCCGACGGTCATCCTCGCCCAGACGATCAAGGGCTGGACGCTCGGGCCGAACTTCGAGGGCCGCAACGCGACCCACCAGATGAAGAAGCTCACCGTCGACGACCTCAAGCGCTTCCGGGACCGGCTGCACCTGCCGATCACCGACAAGCAGCTCGACGAGGGCTACCCGCCGTACTACCACCCCGGCCGGGACTCCGAGGAGATCCAGTACATGCACGACCACCGCAAGGCGTGCGGTGGCTATGTACCGACCCGGGTGGTGCGCGCCAAGCCGCTGCCGCAGCCGGCCGACAAGGTGTACGCGGCGGCGAAGAAGGGCTCCGGGGTCCAGTCGATCGCCACGACGATGGCGTTCGTGCGGATCCTGAAGGACCTGATGCGGGACAAGGAGATCGGCAAGCGCTTCGTGCTGATCGCGCCGGACGAATACCGCACCTTCGGCATGGACGCGTTCTTCCCCAGCGCGAAGATCTACAACCCGCTGGGGCAGCAGTACGAGTCGGTGGACCGCGAGCTGCTGCTGGCGTACAAGGAGTCGCCGACCGGGCAGATGCTGCACGACGGCATCTCCGAGGCGGGCTGTACGGCGTCGCTCATTGCGGCGGGTTCCGCGTACGCCACGCACGGCGAGCCGCTGATCCCGGTCTACGTCTTCTACTCGATGTTCGGCTTCCAGCGCACCGGCGACCAGTTCTGGCAGATGGCCGACCAGCTCGCCCGCGGCTTCGTCCTCGGCGCGACCGCCGGCCGTACGACGCTCACCGGTGAGGGCCTGCAGCACGCCGACGGCCACTCGCAGCTGCTGGCGTCCACGAACCCGGCGTGCGTGGCGTACGACCCGGCGTACGCGTACGAGATCGCGTACATCGTGCAGGACGGCCTGCGCCGGATGTACGGCGAGACGGCGGACGGGCGGCCCGGCGAGGACGTCTTCTACTACCTGACGGTCTACAACGAGCCGATCCAGCACCCGGCCGAGCCGGCGGACGTCGACGCGGAGGGCATCGTCAAGGGCGTGTACCGGCTGCGGGCCGGCGAGGGCGGCGCGATCCCGGCGCAGATCATGGCGTCGGGCGTGGCGGTGCCGTGGGCGCTGGAGGCGCAGCGCATCCTGGCCGAGCAGTGGAACGTCCGGGCCGACGTGTGGTCGGCGACGTCCTGGAACGAGCTGCGGCGCGAGGCCGTGGCCGTCGAGGAGCACAATCTGCTGCACCCGGAGGAGGAGCAGCGCGTGCCGTACGTGACGCGCAAGCTCAGCGGGGCGGAGGGGCCGTTCGTGGCCGTCTCCGACTGGATGCGGTCGGTGCCCGACCAGATCGCCCGCTGGGTGCCGGGCCGCTACACCTCGCTCGGCGCGGACGGCTTCGGCTTCGCCGACACGCGGGGCGCCGCGCGCCGCTTCTTCCACATCGACGCGGAGTCCATCGTCCTGGCGGTCCTCACCGAACTCGCCCGCGACGGCAAGGTCGACCGCTCGATCCTGAAGCAGGCGATCGACCGCTACCAGCTCCTCGACGCCTCCGCCGCGGCCCCCGGCACGGCGGGCGGCGACGCGTAAGCCCTCTCCCTACAAAGCCCGAAGCCCCGGCCGGCCCCCACCGCCGGGGCTCCGGCGTTCCCGGGGGCGCGCGGGGCGCGGCTTACCCGGTCGGATGCCCCGGTTTGTCTACGCTGGGCGGGCACGTCGTGGCTACTGTCGGCCAGGGCCCTACCGTCCGCGAGGCACCCGCGAGTGACCGTCCTTACCGAGCGACCTCCCAGCGCGCCGCCGACGGCTGCGGGCCCGGTGCACAAGGTGCCCACGGCCAGAAGCGGCGCGCCGGCGGTTCGCGGCACGCCGCAGCGTGGCGCGCGGTGGGTGGGGGTGTCGGCTTGGGCCGGGGTGGCGTTGGGGGTGGCGTTCGTGTTGCTGGCCGTCACGGGGTGGGCGGCGGTGCGGGAGGGCGGGGTCAGGGATGCGCGGGGGGCGGCGGTCGCCGCGTGGTTGCGGGTGAGCGTCGGGGGGCACAGGACGCCGGATCCGGAGCGGGCGGGGCCGGGGGCCGTCGCGCGGTTCTTCGCCTCGCTCAGCCGCCCCCAGGCGCTGCGGCTGGCCCGGCGGTACGCGCTGGTCGTCGGCAACCTCGACGGCGCGCCGCCGGCCCTGCGCTACCAGGCCAACCGCTACGCCCTGGCCAAGGCGCGGGCGCTGGAGCTGGCCCGGGCGGCGAGCGGGGCGCTGACGCCGGCGGGCCGCACGGACGCCGCGCGCCGGGCCGAGCGCTACGGCTCGCTGCTGGCCCCCCGCCGGCAGATCCTCGCCTTCGACCCCGCGGGCGCCGGCCGCGTCGCCGAGGTCCTCGGCGACCTCACGACCGCCGCGCGGATCGCCGTCGTCGTGCCGGGCGTCGGCAGCGACGTCCTGACCTTCGAGCGCGACACCCGCCCCTACGCGGCCCCCGCGGGCATGGCCCGCGCCCTCTACCGGCGCGAACGCGCCACCGCGCCCACCGCCCGTACCGCCGTCATCGCGTGGGACGACTACACCGCGCCCAGCAGCATCGGCCTGGACGCCTCCACCGCGAATCTCGCCGAGCGCGGCGCCACCCGGCTGCTGGCGCTGCTCGCCGCGCTGCCCCGCGGCCGGCGGGTGGCGCTTTTCTGCCACTCGTACGGCTCGGTCCTGTGCGGAGTCGCCGCACCGCGGCTGCGCGCCGGCCAGGTCGCCGACATCGCCGTCTTCGGCAGCCCCGGCATGCACGCCCACCGCGCCGCCGCCCTGCACACCGACGCGCACATCTGGGCCGCCCGGGACAGCGGCGACTGGATCGAGGACGTCCCCCACCTGGAGTTCGCCGGCCTCGGCCACGGTACGGACCCGGTCTCGGCCGCCTTCGGCGCCCGGGTGGTGAGCGCGGCCGGCGCCGACGGCCACCCCGGCTACCTCGCGCCCGGCACCGCGAGCCTGGCCAACTTCACCCGGATCGCCCTCGGCGACTACGCCGCCGTCAGTTGCGCGCGCCCCGCGTGCACCGCGGGCCTGACCTGACGCCCCGCACCGCCGCGAGCACCGCGAACGCCCCCGGAACACGGCGGGAACGCGGCGGGAAGACGCCGCGTAGGCGCCAGGGGACGGACAGAGGGATGTATTCCGGAATAGGCTGACTCGTATGGGCGACGTGCTGGCCGGAAACAATGCCGTATGGGAGTTCGAGCCCGACGCCGTCGTCATCCGGTACAACCGGGGGGCGCGGGGGGCGCGGCTGCTGCCCGCGCTCGGGGAGCGGCGGGTGCCGCACGCCGCGCTGGAGGCGGTGGAGCTGGACGAGGGGCGCCGCGGGCAGGTCGTGCTGCGGGCGGTGCCGCGGGCCGGCGCCGACCCGCTCGTCGAGGCCGCGGCCGGCCAGCTCAAGGAGAGCGCGGACCCGTACCGGCTGATCCTCCCGGAGTCCTCCGAAACGCTCGCGGAGTTCTACCGCGACGAGCTACGCGCGGTGATCGCCGGGCCGGGCGAGGCGCTGACCCGCTTCCTGGTGGACGCGCCGGCCCCGCCGCGGTCGTTCAAGGCGTACGACGCCAAGGCCCTCTTCGACGGGCGCACGGTGAGCTTCCGCTGGTTCTGGACCGGCGCGTCGACGGCCAAGTGGAAGGCCGGCGACCAGAGCTTCCCGGTCGAGGAGCTGAGCGGCGTGGACTGGCGCTCACCGGAGATGCTGCACGGCTATCTGCGGCTGCTGCGCCGCGACGGCGGGCCCCAGCCGGGCGAACCCGACCAGGACCCCGCAGCGGTGCTCTTCGGCCTCGGCTACGGGCCGGTCCACGAGTCGCTGCCCTTCGCCGCGGCGGTGCTCGCCGCGATCCGCTCCGTACGGGTCCGCCCGCAGGGCTGAACCCCCGCGCGGACCGGGCACGTACCCGCAGGGCTGAGCCCCCACGCGGACCCGGGCACGTACCGGCTACTCGCGGGCCGCGGAGGTCGTGCTCATGTCCGGGTAGCGGTCGCCCACGACCTGCCCGGCGATCGGCTCCAGCTCGGCGAGCTCGGCGTCGTCCAGCACGAGCGAGGCCGCGGCGACGTTCTCCAGCACCCGCGAGGCGCGCCGGGTGCCCGGGATCGGCACCACCGGCAGGCCGTGCACCCGCGCCCGCGAGTGCACCCAGGCCAGGGCGATCTGGCCGGGCGTGGCGTCGTGCGCCTTGGCGATCCGGCGGACCGGCTCCAGCAGGTCGGCGTTGCGGCGGGCGTTCTCGCCGGTGAAGCGCGGCTGGTTGCGGCGCATGTCGCCGGCGGCCAGGTCGCTCGCGGCGTCCTGGAAGGAGCCGGTCAGGAAGCCGCGGCCGAGCGGCGAGTACGGCACGAAGGCCACCCCCAGCTCGGCGGCGGCGCCCACCACGGAGCGCTCCACGTCCCGGCTGAACAGCGACCACTCCGACTGCACCGCGGCGATCGGGTGCACCGCGTGCGCCTCGCGCAGCTCCGCCCCCGTCACCTCCGACAGCCCGAGGTGGCGCACCTTGCCGGCCGCGACCAGCTCGCCCATCGCGCCGACCGACTCCGCGAGCGGGATCCGCGGGTCGCGGCGGTGCATGTAGTACAGGTCGATGACGTCGACGCCCAGGCGGCGCAGGCTCGCGTCGACGGCCTGCCGGATGTAGGGCGGGTCGTTGCGGATGGCCCGGTAGGTCGGGTCCTCGCGGCGCCGCTCGTTGGCGAACTTCGTGGCCAGGGTGATCTCGTCGCGGTGGGCGGCGACGAAGGGCGCGAGGAACTCCTCGTTCGCACCGATGCCGTACATGTCGGCGGTGTCGAAGAGCGTCACGCCCGCGCCGAGCGCGGTCTCCAGCGTCTCGCGGGCCGCGGCCTCGTCGGTGTCGCCGTAGAACTCGCTCATGCCCATGCAGCCCAGGCCCTGGACGCCGACCTGCGGCCCGTCCGTGCCCAGCCGTACCGTGTCGATCCGTGCGGCGGCCATCACGCACCTGTCCTCTCCGGCGCCGGCTCGGCGCCCGCGTACGTTGCGATCTTGTGGTCGAGCACCGTCAGGGTGTCCTGAAGCTCGGCGATGCGCTGCACGACGTCCACCCGGGTCGCCTCCAGCAGCTCCTTGCGCTGCGCGAACGTGCGCTGCCCGGCCCTGACCATCTCGGCGTACGTCACCATGTCGGCGACCGGCATCCCGGTCAGCCGCAGCTTGCCGACGAAGGCCAGCCAGTCCAGGTCGCGGTTGCTGAACCGGCGCTGCCCGGTGGTGGAGCGGCCCACGTGCGGCATCAGCCCGATCCGCTCGTACCAGCGCAGTGTGTGGGCGCTGAGCCCGGTGAGCTCGGCGACCTCGCTGATCGTGTACTGGTCGCTGCCGTCGGGCCGCGGATACGGCGACGGCGCCTCGCACCGCGCCGCGGCGGACGCGCGCCGCGCGGCTTCCTGCCGGCTCTCCCGCTGCTGCTCCTGCTGCCCGTGCTGCTCGTGCTGCTCCTGCTCCGGGGACGCTTCCTGCTTCACCATCTGCACGACCGTCATGGTCCTAACGCTAAGTCCTTCGAGTGCGCTCGAAGCAAGCGCGGTTCGTTAGCATCGCCCGCATGGACAGCCTGCGGATGATCGATCAGTGGCCGGTACCGAACGCGGCTGCGGTCGTCGTACGGGCGGACGGGACGGTCGCCGGCGCGCACGGGCCGCAGGACCTGGCCTTCCCGCTCGCGTCGGTGACCAAGCCGCTCGTGGCGTACGCGGCGCTCGTGGCGTACGAAGAGGGCGCGTACGAGCTGGACGACCCGGCGGGGCCGGACGGCTCGACCGTACGGCACCTGCTCGCGCACACCTCGGGGCTGGCGTTCGACGAGCGCCGGGTCATGGCGGCGCCGGGGACCCGGCGCATCTACTCCAACGCGGGGTTCGAGGTCCTGGGCGAGACGATCGCCGGGGCCACGGGCATGGACGTCGGCTCCTACCTGCGCGAGGCGGTGCTCGAACCGCTCGGCATGAGCGCGACGGCCCTGCGGGGCTCGCCGGCGGCCGGCGCGGTGTCCACCGCCGCGGACCTGGCGCGCTTCGCCGCGGAGGTCCAGGCGCCGCGGCTGCTGCACCCCTCGACGGTGGCGGCGGCGACCCTGGAGGTCGCCTTCCCGGGGCTGCGCGGGGTCCTGCCCGGGTACGGCATGCAGGCCGCGAACGACTGGGGGCTCGGGTTCGAGATCCGGGACGCCAAGTCCCCGCACTGGACGGGGTCGCGCTCCTCCGCGGCGACCTTCGGCCACTTCGGCCAGTCCGGCACGTTCCTCTGGTTCGACCCGCACGCGAAGGTGGCTTGCGCCGCCTTGACCGACCGGGCGTTCGGCCCCTGGGCCCAGGAGGCGTGGCCGGCTTTGACGGATGCGGTGCTCTCCGAGGCAGGCGCCTAAGGGGCTGCCCCTTTCCCCCGTCCCGCGTCTGCCGGTCCGTCCCGGCTGGTCGCGCAGTTCCCCGCGCCCCTGAGAGGTTGCCCTCGCGCGCGGAGGTGGGCTTTTCAGGGGCGCGGGGAACGGCGCGACCAGCCACGGGACGGGGGAAGGTCCCGGGACGGCGGAACGGGGCAGCCCGGAGGGCTGGGGTCAGCCGTACGAGGGCTCGGATTGCATGGACCAGAAGAGATACTCCGCCTCCGGGGCCGCGCGCAGCGCAACCGGCTCGGAGGTGAGCCTCGCGGCGTCGCCCTCGGCCAGGGTGGTCCCACCGGCGAGGTGCAGCGGGCCGCGGAGGGCGTGGAGGTAGCCGAAGGGGGCCGGCGGCAAAGAGGCCGGGCCGCGGCCGAGGAAGAGGGTCGCGGCGGGCTGCCGCAGCCGCAGCGGCGCCTCGGGGAGCGCGCCGGAGGCGAGCGGGGTGAGGCCCGGCGCCGGCGGCAGCGGCGGCGTGGCGGCGTACGACGGCGCGGCGCCGTAGACGGCGGGGTGCAGCCACATCTGGAGGAAGCGCAGGGGCGCAGCCCCACCGTTGCGCTCGACGTGCCGGACCCCGCCGCCCGCGCTCAGCGCCTGCGCGGCGCCCGCCCCGAGCCGTACCGGGCTCCCGTCGGGGCCGACGTGTTCGAGCTCACCCTCGATCACCCACGTGACGATCTCGACGTCCCGGTGCGGATGCTCGGCGAATCCCGCGCCCGGCGCGAGCCGTTCCTCGTTGCAGGCCATCAGCAGCCCGAAGCCCACGTCGTCCGGGTCGTAGTAGCCGGCGAAGGAGAAGGCGTGCCGGGTGTCGATGCCGGCGGCCGGGTCCCCGCCGCGGTGCCGGTCCGCGCCCCGCCGCACGTCGATCATGCCCTCACCGTATCCCCCGGACGGGCCACGGCGGGCGTCCGGCGAAGCCGGAAAAACCGACCCCATAGGCTGGGGGGCGTGCCAGACGCCTCTCAGCCGCCGCAGCCCCCCGCCGAACCCCTCCGCGGGGAGCACTCCGCGACGCTGCGCAGGCTGGAGAAGTCCGCCGGGAGGCTCGCCGCCAAGGCGATCGCCCGGATGGATGAGTCGCTGCCGTGGTACAGGGCGATGCCGCCGGAGAACCGCTCCTGGATCGGCCTGGTCGCCCAGGCGGGCATCGCCGCCTTCACCGAGTGGTTCCGGCACCCCGAGGCGCCGCAGGCGATCAGCACGGACGTGTTCGGCACCGCGCCGCGCGAGCTGACCCGGGCGATCTCGCTGCGGCAGACCGTGGAGATGGTGCGCACCACGATCGAGGTCATGGAGGGCGCGATCGACGAGGTCGCCGCCCCCGGCGACGAGTCGGTGCTGCGCGAGGCGCTGCTGGTCTACGCGCGGGAGATCGCCTTCGCCACCGCGCAGGTGTACGCGCAGGCCGCCGAGGCGCGCGGCGCGTGGGACGCCCGGCTGGAGTCGCTGGTGGTCAACGCGGTGCTGTCCGGCGAGGCCGACGAGGGCGTGCTGTCGCGCGCGGCGGCGCTGGGCTGGAACTCGCCGGACAAGATCGTGGTGGTGCTCGGCACCGCGCCCAACGGCGACAGCGAGCTGACCGTGGAGGCGATCCGCCGGGCCTCCCGGCACGCCAAGCTCCAGGTGCTCACCGGCGTCCTGGGCGAGCGGCTGGTCGTGGTGGCCGGCGGCGACGGCGATCCCGTCAAGGTGGCGAAGGCGCTGATCGGGCCGTTCGCGCCGGGCCCCGTGGTGGCGGGCCCGGTGGTCGGCGACCTGTTGTCGGCGACGCGCTCGGCGCAGGCCGCGGCGGCTGGCCTGCGGGCCTGCCACGCCTGGCCGGACGCGCCGCGCCCGGTGTCCTCCGACGACCTGCTGCCGGAGCGGGCGATGGCCGGCGACCGGCAGGCCCGTGAGCAGTTGGTGGAGGAGATCTACAGGCCCCTGGAGGAAGCGGGCTCCGCGCTGCTGGAGACGCTGAGTGTCTATCTGGAGCAGGCGTCCTCCCTGGAGGGGGCCGCGCGGATGCTGTTCGTGCACCCCAATACCGTTCGCTACCGGCTGCGACGTGTGACCGATGTCACCGGTTGGTCACCCTCCGATGTCCGTTCGGCGTTCACCCTGCGCATCGCCCTGATCCTCGGCAGGCTGTCCGAAACGGAGCGGCCTGGTTAGGGGTTTGTTGGACACCCACAAATCACCTGACAGTTCTTGGTCCCTGTCCCCACGGGCGGTCGGCCCCGCCCGCGAGAGAGAGTGTGAACGTGCTCGTACTCGTCGCTCCCGGCCAGGGCGCCCAGACGCCCGGCTTCCTCGCCCCCTGGCTCGAACTCCCCGGCGCCGCCGACCGTGTCGCCGGCTTCTCCGACGCGGCCGGACTCGACCTGGCCCGCTACGGCACCACCGCGGACGCGGACGAGATCCGCGACACCAAGGTCGCCCAGCCGCTGCTGGTGGCGGCCGGCCTGCTCTCGGCGGGCGAGCTCGGCGTGACGCCGGACGCGGTCGCCGGCCACAGCGTCGGCGAGATCACCGCCGCGGTGCTCGCCGGCGTGCTGTCCGCCGATGACGCCATGACGTTCGTGGCGGCCCGCGGCCGGGCCATGGCCGACGCCGCCGCCGTCACCGCGACGGGGATGTCCGCGGTGCTGGGCGGCGACCCGGACGCGGTCGTGGCGCACCTGGCGGGCCTCGGCCTGACCCCGGCCAACGTCAACGGCGCCGGCCAGATCGTGGCCGCCGGCACCATGGAGCAGCTGGCCGCGCTCGCCGAGAACCGGCCCGAGAAGGCCCGGGTGATCGCGCTGAAGGTCGCCGGCGCCTTCCACACCGCCCACATGGCCCCCGCCGTCGCGACGCTGGAGGCACTTGCCCCGTCGCTGACGGTTTCCGACCCTTCGCTGCCGTATGTTTCCAACACCGACGGGCAAGCTGTGGACAGCGGCGCCGAGGTCGTACGCCGGCTCGTCGCGCAGGTGTCCCATCCGGTCCGCTGGGATCTGTGCATGGAGACGTTCAAGGAGCGCGGCGTCACCGCGATCATCGAGGTCTCGCCGGGCGGGACGCTGGTGGGCCTCGCCAAGCGGGCGCTGCCCGGGGTGCGGACGCTGGCGCTGAAGACCCCCGACGACCTGGAAGCGGCCCGCGCGCTGGTCGCGGAGCTCGCGCAGTCCGCGGCCGACACCGCCACCGGGCCCGCGGCCGACGCCGCCGTGCCCGCGACCGTGCCTGCGGCCGTACCCGAAGCCCCCGCCGAACAGGAGCCGTTGCAGCGATGACAGCGAAGATCAGCCCGAGCAAGGGCTCCCCGTACGCGCGGATCCTCGGTGTGGGCGGCTACCGCCCGAGCCGCGTGGTGCCCAACGAGGTGATCCTGGAGCACATCGACTCCAGCGACGAGTGGATCCGCTCGCGGTCCGGCATCGCCAGCCGGCACTGGGCGGGCCCGGACGAGACCGTCGCCGAGATGTCGATCGCCGCGGGCGGCAAGGCCGTCGCGGACGCCGGGATCAGCGCCTCGGACATCGACGCCGTCATCGTCGCGACCGTCTCGCACTTCAAGCAGACCCCGGCCGTCGCGACCGACATCGCCTACCGCCTCGGCGCGGGCAAGCCGGCCGCCTTCGACATCTCCGCGGGCTGCGCGGGCTTCACGTACGGGCTGACGCTCGCCAAGGGCATGGTCACCGACGGCACCGCGCAGTATGTGCTGGTGATCGGCGTGGAGCGGCTGAGCGACCTCACCGACCTGGAGGACCGCGCGACGGCCTTCCTGTTCGGCGACGGCGCGGGCGCGGTCATCATCGGCCCGTCGCAGGAGCCGGCGATAGGCCCGACGGTGTGGGGCTCGGAGGGCGACAAAGCCGAGACCATCAAGCAGACACTGCCCTGGGACGTCTACCGGGACACGCCCGCCGAGCAGGTGCGCTTCCCCGCGCTCACCCAGGAGGGCCAGGCGGTCTTCCGCTGGGCGGTGTTCGAGATGGCCAAGGTCGCCCAGGAGGCGCTGGACGCCGCCGGGATCACCGCGGAGGACCTGGACGCGTTCATCCCGCACCAGGCGAACATGCGGATCATCGACTCGATGATCAAGGCGCTGAAGCTGCCCGACCATGTCGCGGTGGCCCGCGACATCGAGACCACCGGCAACACCTCCGCCGCGTCCATTCCGCTCGCCATGGAGCGGCTGCTCGCCACCGGTGCGGCCAAGAGCGGGGACACCGCCCTGGTCATCGGGTTCGGGGCGGGTCTGGTCTATGCGGCGACTGTGGTTACTCTCCCCTAGTCACACCCCTCGCGGCGCCGCAGTCCCGCCCGCCGCGTCAACGGTTACACATCAAGGAGCGCCGTACACAATGGCCACCCAGGAAGAGATCGTCGCCGGTCTCGCCGACATCGTGAACGAGATCGCCGGCATCCCCACCGAGGACGTCAAGCTCGACAAGTCCTTCACCGACGACCTGGACGTCGACTCGCTGTCGATGGTCGAGGTCGTCGTGGCGGCCGAGGAGCAGTTCGGTGTGAAGATCCCGGACGACGACGTGAAGAACCTCAAGACGGTCGGCGACGCGGCCGACTACATCCTCAAGGCCCAGCAGAAGGCCTGACGGCGGCGGAGCCGCCCCAGGGCATCTGGGCCGAAACGATCCCGCGACCGGCTGCGCACCGCGGCCGGCGGGATCGGCAACCGGGACGACGCGCCTGTCGCCCGCCCTTCTAGAGTGGAGAGTCATTCCTGTGAGCCCGACCAATCGCACCGTGGTCGTCACCGGTATCGGAGCAACCACACCGCTGGGTGGCGACAGCGCGTCGACCTGGGAGGCGCTGCTTGCCGGCCGGTCAGGTGTGCGCCCGCTGGAACAGGACTGGGCGGCCGAGCTGCCCGTGCGGATCGCCGCGCAGATCGCCGTGGAGCCCGGGGAGGTCCTGCCCCGGCCGCTGGCCCGCAAGCTGGACCGCAGCGCGCAGTTCGCGCTGATCGCGGCGCGTGAGGCGTGGGCGGACGCCGGCTTCACCGCGAAGGCGGGCGAGGACCCGGCGGTCGACCCGGACCGGCTCGGCGCGGTCGTCGCGTCCGGCATCGGCGGGGTGACGACGCTGCTCGGGCAGTACGACGTGCTCAAGGAGCAGGGCGTCCGCAAGGTCTCCCCGCACACCGTGCCGATGCTCATGCCCAACAGCCCGGCGGCCAACGTCGGGATCGACATCAACGCGCGGGCGGGTGTCCACACCCCGGTCAGCGCGTGCGCCTCGGGCGCGGAGGCGATCGGCTACGCGGTGGAGATGATCCGCACCGGCCGCGCCGACGTCGTCGTGGCCGGCGGCACCGAGGCGGCGGTCCACCCGCTGCCCATCGTCGCCTTCGGCAACATGATGGCGATGTCCAAGAAGAACGACGACCCGCAGGGCGCCTCGCGCCCGTACGACGCGGGACGTGACGGCTTCGTGCTCGGCGAGGGCGCGGGCGTGGTCGTGCTGGAGTCCGTGGAGCACGCCAGGGCGCGCGGCGCCCGGGTGTACGCCGAGGTGATAGGGCAGGGCATCTCCGCCGACGCCCACCACATCACCCAGCCGGAGCCCACCGGGCGCGGCATCGCGGCGGCCCTGCAGCACCTGCTGGACGGCTCCGACCTCAAGCCCGCGGAGATCGTGCACGTCAACGCGCACGCGACGTCCACCCCGCAGGGTGATGTGGCGGAGATCAAGGCGCTGCGCCAGGTCTTCGGCGACGACGTGGACCACATGGCGGTGTCCGCGACGAAGTCCATGACCGGGCATCTGCTGGGCGGAGCCGGCGGCATCGAGACGGTCGCGAGCGTGCTCGCCCTCTACCACCGCATCGCCCCGCCGACCATCAACCTGGTCGACCCGGACCCGGAGGCCGACGCGGACATCGTCCGCGACAAGCCGCGCCCGCTCCCCGAGGGCTCGATCGCGGCCCTGAACGACTCCTTCGGCTTCGGCGGCCACAACGTGGTGCTGGCGCTGCGCAGCTGGCAGGTCTGAGCGACTCCTGACACGGGTGCCCCGGCCGCCATGGCCGGGGCACCCGGCGTTTTGCGGGGCCCTTTTACGGGTCCGTTTACGGGTCCCTCTACGGGGCTCTTGTGGGGCCCGGCTGGCCCTCCCAGCTCGCGAAGTAGCCGGCGGCCATGTCGTCGTTGCCGTGGCCCTGGGCCGCGGCGCGGCGGAAGCGGGCGGAGCCGGCCGCGGCGAGGTCCATGCGGACGCCGGCGGACTCGCCGGCGGCGACGACGAGGTCGAGGTCCTTGGCGGCGCCCTGGACGGTGAAGCTCGCGGTGTAGTCGCCGTCGAGGATGGCCTTGGCCTTCGTCCGCAGGTAGGCGGAGTCCATGGAGCCGCCCTCGATGGCGTCGAGGAAGCGCTGGGGGTCCACGTCGAGCGCCTTGGCCAGGGCCAGGGTCTCGCCGGTCGCGGCGGTCAGGGCCAGCACCCAGTTGTTGAGGACGAGCTTGAGCCGGCTCGCGGGGCCCTTCTCCGCGGGGCCGGGCAGCCACAGCGTACGGCCGCCGACGGCGTCGAAGACCCGGGCGGCGACCGGGCGGGCCTCCTCGGGCCCGGCGGCCAGCACGGTGAGGTCGCCGGCGTCGGCGACCGAGCGCGTACCGAGCACGGGCGAGTCGAAGAAGCGCAGGCCCAGCTCGGCGGCGCGGGCGGCGAGCACCGCCTGGGCTTCGGGCCCGACCGTGCCGGTCTGCAGCCACACCGTGCCGGCGGTGAGCGCGGGCCCGGCGGCGGTGAGCACCTCCAGGGTGGCCGGGCCGTCCATGAGCATGGTCAGCACCGCGTCGGCCTCCCGCACGGCGTCCGCGGGATTCCTGACCACCTCGATGCCGTCGGCGGCGAGCGGCTGCGCTTTGGCGACCGTGCGGTTCCACGCGCGGACCCGGTGGCCGGCGGCGGACAGGTTGCGGGCCATGCCGGCGCCCATCAGGCCGGTGCCGAGGACCGCTACGGTGAGTGAGTCGGACATGCCCGCAGGCTACGACGCGGGGTGCTCCGCGCGGCAGGGACCAAACGGGTTACCCGCCGGGCGCGCCGGGCCGGCTCGTGGGGCGTCGCGGCGTCAGACCACCTGGTGCAGCCACCGCACGGGCGCGCCCTCACCCGCGTAGCGGAACGGCTCCAGCTCGTCGTCCCACGGCTTGCCGAGCAGGCGGGCGAGTTCGGCCTCCAGGTCGGCCTCGCCCTTGCGGGCGCGCTGCATGGCGGCGCGCAGCCGGTCCTCGGGGATGAGGATGTCGCCGTGCATGCCGATGACGGCGTGGAAGATGCCGAGGTCGGGCGTGGCGCTGTAGCGCTCGCCCTCCGCGCCGGCGCACGGCTCCGCGGTGACCTCGAAGCGCAGCATCTGCCAGCCGCGCAGCGCGGACGCCAGTTTGGAGGCGGTGCCCGGTTCGCCCTGCCAGGAGAACTCGGCCCGCCATGTGCCCGGTGCCGCCGGCTGGCGGATCCAGTCCAGGCTCACGCGCACGCCGAGGACGCCCGCGACGGCCCATTCGACATGCGGGCACAGGGCGCGCGGAGCGGCGTGCACGTACAGAACACCACGTGTCGTCACCGGTACCTCCAGTGTGGGACGAGGTTCGCCTTCCCCAGCGGCCTCGCCACCCGAACCGGCTGCTCCCGGGGCAACATAGGCTTCATTCTGCACTATTCGCACTATTCGCGGCAAACAGGACAACGCCTGATGTTTGACGCCCGGTCACGCCCGACCTCCCGTCACCTCACCCGGGTGTCAGGGAAAAAGCTACCGTGCGGCGTCTCATAGAGCGTGACGTACCGTCGTGCTGGTAGCGGATGTCACCCACTCGTCGGAGGGAAGTGCCGTATGCGAGCCCTGCTGCGACAGGCCCTGGCGCTGGCCGCAGGTGCCGCTCTGCTGGGCGGATGCTCCGCGGGCGGCGCGCCGGACGCGGAGCGCGGTGCCACGGCCGGGTCGCCGTCCGCACACACCTCGCATTCCGCGGCGCGCCCGGTGCCCGCCGCCCCGGACGTCCCGAAGGCGCCCGCGCGGCCGTGGGACGTGCGCCCGGCGTCGGTGGCCGCGCTCGGCGACTCGATCACCCGCGGCTTCGACGCGTGCAAGCCGCTGTCGGACTGCCCGGACGTGTCCTGGGCGACCGGCTCGCGCGCGTCCGTCGACAGCCTCACCCACCGGCTCAGCGCCGCCGCGCCCGCCACACAGGGCTGGAACCTCGCGGCGACCGGCGCCCGGGTCCGCGATCTGCCGGGCCAGGCGAAGGCCGCGGCCACCCGCAGACCGGCCATGGTGACCATCCTGATCGGCGCGAACGACGCGTGCACGTCCTCGCCGGGGACGATGACGCCGGTCGCGGACTTCCGCGCCGCCTTCGCCAAGGCGCTGGACTACCTGCACCGCACGCTGCCCGCCACCCAGGTGCTGGTGGCGAGCATCCCCGACCTGGAGCACCTGTGGTCGGTGGGCCGGGGCAACGTCATCGGCGCGCAGCTGTGGAGGCTGGGCCTGTGCCCGTCGATGCTGAAGGACGCGGACTCCACCAGCGCCGCCGCGACCGCCCGCCGGGCACAGGTACGGGACCGGGTGGTGGCGTACAACGCGGCCATGGGCGACGTCTGCCGTACGTACGCGCGCTGCCGGTACGACGGCGGGGCCGTCTTCCGCTACTCCTTCGGCACGGACGAGCTGAGCGCGTGGGACTGGTTCCACCCCAACGCCAAGGGGCAGCGCGAACTGGCCGCGCTGCTGGCGGCGGTGGCGGCGAAGCCTGCGCAATAGGCGGAGCCGTGCGCCATGGGCCGAGCCGGGCGCCATGGGCCGAGCCGGGCGTAATGGGCTGCGCCCTGCACCATGGGCCGAGCCCCGCGCAAGAGGCGCAGCTTTCGGTGCGGCCTCAGGGCAGGGCGACGGTCAGGCGGGGGCCCGGGGCCGGGCCGGCCGACAGGTGGAGGGGGCCGGGTACGGGGGTCCAGGCGTGGGCGTCCTCGTCCCACTGCTCGGCGGCGCGCCGCGGCACCCGGACGACGGCCTCGGCGACCTCGCCCGGCGCGGCGCCCACGCACGCGAAGCCGGCGAGCGTGGGCGTGGGGCCGGCGCCGTCCGGGCGGTGCAGGGCCAGCCGGACCACCTCGCGGCCGGGCCTGGCGCCGGCGTTGCGGACCCGTACCGTCACCTCGGCGAGCAGCGCCGGGTCCGCGGAGGGCAGCGCGATCAGCTCCTCGTACGCCCAGGTGGTGTAGCCGAGGCCGTGCCCGAAGGGGTAGGCGGGGGCGGGCGCGCCGGGGCGCTGCCAGGCGCGGTAGCCGACGCCGAGGCCCTCGGCGTACGCGAGGACGCCGTCCTGCGGCGTCACGTCCACCACGGGCGCGTCGGCCAGCCGGGCGGGCCAGGTCGTGGGGAGCCGGCCGCCGGGCTCCTCGGCGCCGAGCAGGACGTCGGCGAGCGCGGCGCCGCCCTCCTGGCCGGGGAACCAGCACACCAGCACCGCCGCGACGTCCTCGCGCCACGGGAGTTCCACCGGGGCGCCGGCGTTGACGACGACCACGGTCCGCGGGTTCACCGCGGCGACCCGCGCGACGAGTTCGTCCTGCCGTCCGGGCAGCCGCAGGTCGCGGCGGTCGAATCCCTCGGACTCCACGCGCTCGGTCGTGCCGACCACGACCACCGCGGTGTGCGCGGCGGCAGCCGCCGCGACGGCCTCGGCGATCATCTCCTCGGCGTCGCGCTCGGGTTCGGCGTGCAGCAGGCCGAAGGCGACTGCGGGCAGCGGGAGTTCGGGGCCCTTCGGCGGCTGGTGCAGCAGGCTCACCCCGACCGGCTCGCCCGCGGTGAGCGGGACGGTGCCGCGCTGCGTGGGGGTGCCGAAGAACGCCTCGAAGGGGTCGCCGTGCGGGTCGTACTGCGGGCCCTCGAAGAGCGTGCGGCCGGCGACGGTGAGGGCGAAGCCGCCGGTGCCGCGGGTGCCGAAGCGGTGCTCGCCGGAGACGGCGGGGGTGAAGGTGCCGCGGATCTCGACGGTGTGCAGGGCGTCGTAGTCGACGCCGGGCGGCATCTCGCCGAGCCACTGCACCTGGCCCAACGGCAGTGCCTCGGTGCCCAGTTCGCGCCCCGCGGCATCGCGCGCGACCGCTTCCAGCACGAAACCCCGGGCGGCGGGCGGCAGTTCGTCGCTGGGGTCGGTGCCGGGCGCGTACGCCAGCGGCGCGCCGGCGGGCAGGGCGGCGCGCAACGCGTCGAGCAGGGAGACGACATGGCCGGGGAAGACCTGCGCGGAGCCGCCGCCGAGGATGCGCGGCTCGCAGGCGGCGGTGCCCAGCAGCGCGACGCCGGCGCGTGCCGCGTCGCCCTCCAGCGGCAGGACGGGCGCGCCGCCCTCCGCGGGCTCGTTGCGCAGCAGCACGCAGCCGCGCACCGCGATCTCCCGGGCGAGCGCGTCCCCGTCCAGCGGCGCCGGCCGCCGCCCGGGCGGTACGGCGGCGGGCGCGCCCGCGAGCAGCCCGGCGCGGGCGGCCAGCCGCAGCACCCGGCGTACGGCGGCGTCCACCAGCTCCTCGGGCACCTCCCCGGCGCGTACCGCGGCGGCGAGCGGGGGCCCGTACACGCTGTGCGGGCCGGGCATCGCGAGGTCCAGGCCGCCGCACAGGGCGCCGGCGGTGTCGCGGGCGGCGAGCCAGTCGGAGACGACGACGCCGTCATAGCCCCACTCGCCGCGCAGCACCCCGCCGATCAGCGCGGCGTGCTCGGTCATCGTCACGCCGTTCACGCGGTTGTAGGCGGCCATGACGCCCCACGGCCGGGCGGCGGCCACGATCGCCTCGAAGGGCGCGAGGTACAGCTCGCGCAGCGGGCGCTCGGCGATGCGGTTGTCGACGGTGAAGCGGTCGGTCTCGGCCTCGTTGCCGACGAAGTGCTTGACGGTGACGCCGACTCCGCCGTCCTGCACACCGCGCACGTACCCGGTGCCGATCACGCCGGTCAGCAGCGGGTCCTCGCTGTACGCCTCGAAGTGCCGGCCGCCCAGCGGGCTGCGGTGCAGGTTCACCGTGGGCGCCAGCAGGACGTGCACGCCCTTGCGGTGCGCCTCCTGCGCCAGCAACCGCCCCGCCCGGCGGGCCAGTTCGCCGTCCCAGGACGCGGCGAGCGCGGTGGGGCTGGGCAGCGCCACCGACGGGTCGTCGGCGCTCCAGCGCCGGCCGCGTACGCCCACCGGGCCGTCCGACATCACCAGTGAGCCGAGCCCGACGGCCGGCAGCGCGGGCAGCGACCACATGTCCCGGCCGGTCAGCAGCCGCGCCTTGTCGTCCAGGCCGAGGGCGCGCAGGGCCGCGTCCACGGCCCGCTCCCGTACGGCGTCGGCGGCCTGGTCCCCTTCCCCGGGGAGGGGCCGCGGGTCGTGCGCGTGAGGCGTCATCGCTCCATGCTGGCCCGGACGGCGGCGCATCGCCTGTCGTACGGTAGGTATGGATACCGATCCGTGACACGAACCGGGGGTGGCAGTGCCGAGGACCAGGAGCGACCGCGAGGGGCGGCGGGCCGAGATCATCCAGGCGGCCACCGAGGTGATCGCCGAACGCGGCTACCGGGGCGCGACGTTGGCGGCGGTCGCCGAGCGGGTGGGGCTCACGCAGCAGGGGCTCATGCACCATTTCCCCACCAAGGAGGCGCTGTTGGTGGCGGTGCTGGACGCGCGCGACCAGTGGGACACGGCGTCGGCGGCGCTGCGCGGGCCGCAGGCGTGGCCGCTGGACGTGCTGGCGGACCTCGTGGAGTACAACGCGACCCGGCCCGGCATTGTGCAGGCCTTCACCGTCCTGGTCGGCGACAGCGTCACCGAGGGCCACCCGGCGCAGGCGCACTTCCGCGAGCGGTACGCCCGGGTGCGGGCCGGCGGCGCGGACGCGCTGCGTGCGGCGCACGGCGAGCGGCTCCCCGGCGGGCTCACGCCCGAGCGGGCCGCGACCCTCCTCGCCGCCGTCATGGACGGCCTCCAGATCCAGTGGCTGCTCGATCCGGAGGCCGTCGACATGCCGGGCGCCTTCCGCGACTTCCTGGGCCTGCTCGGCTCGGTCACCGCCACCGAGCCGTAGCCCGGCGGGAGTTGGGGGCTACTCCGGCAGGGCGACCACGGTCTTGCCGGTGGTGTCGCCGCGCAGCATCGCCAGGAACGCCTCGACGGCGTTGTCGATGCCCTCGATGACCGTCTCGCGGTAGCGCAGCCGGCCGTCGTGCAGCCAGGCGGTGACGTCGCGGCGGAAGTCGGCGGCGAGGTCGAAGTGGTCGGTGACCAGGAAGCCGCGCAAGGTGGCGCGCTTGCCGATGAGTTGGCGCAGGTTGCGGGGGCCGGGGGCCGGCTCGGTGTCGTTGTAGCCGGAGATGGCCCCGCACAGCGCCGCGCGGGCGTTCAGGCGCATCGCGGAGATCGCCGCCTCCAGGTGGTCGCCGCCGACGTTGTCGAAGTAGACGTCGATGCCGTCGGGTGCGGCGGCGGCCAACTGCTCGGCCACGGGCGCCTTCTTGTAGTTGAAGGCGGCGTCGAAGCCGTACTCCTCCACCAGCAGCGCGCACTTGGCGTCCGAGCCCGCGCTGCCGACGACCCGGGAGGCGCCCAGCAGCCGGGCCATCTGCCCGGCCTGGCTGCCGACCGCGCCCGCCGCGCCGGAGACGAACACGATGTCCCCCGAGCGCAGTTCGGCGGTGCGCACGAGCCCGGCGTACGCGGTCAGCCCCGTCCCGCCGAGCACCCCGAGGTAGGCCGGCAGCGGCGCGAGTTCGGGCTCGACCCGGGTGGCCTGCGCGGCGTCCACGACCGCGTACTCGCGCCAGCCGAGGTTGTGCACGACATGGTCGCCCGGCGCGAGCCCGTCCCCCGACGAGGCGACGACCCGGCCCACCGCGCGCCCGTGCATGGCCTCGCCGAGCGCGTACGGCGCCGCGTACGACTTCTCCTCGCTCATCCGGCCGCGCATGTACGGGTCGACGGACAGGTAGAGGTTGCGGACCAGCACCTGGCCGGGGCCCGGTTCGGGCAGCGGGGTCTCGGCGAGGGTGAAGTCGGCGGGCGTCGGGGTGCCGTGCGGGCGGGCGGCCAGCCGCCATTCGCGGACGGTGGACGGGAGCGTGGTCATGGGTGGCGTCTCCTAGGACCGGGGCGGGGCGCATCGAGCTGCCCACCTTGCCGCACCGGGGCCTCGAAGGTCCCGCGACCCCCCGGGCGGGCGGCTACTGGCACCACCACAGGACCTGCTTGCAGGTCGGCGAGGGTGACGGGTGGGGGGTGCGGCTCGGCTTCGGCGAGGACGTCGGGGTGCCGCCCGTCGCGGTCGGCCGCGGCGCGGCGGTCGCGGTGGGCGGCGGCGCGGTGGTGCTCGCCGGGGGCGGCGCGCTCTGGCTGCCGGGGGTGTCCGTCGGGCTCGCCGTGCGGTGCTTGCCGGGCGAGGCGGGGCCGTGGCTGGGCTGCGCGGCGGGATCGGCGGTGTCCGGCGCGCTGGTGCTGGTCGGCAGGTGCGGGATGTCGGGGACGTCGGGCGCGGGGGTGCCGTCGCCGGGGTCGCCGCCGGACAGGGCGGCCATCGAGAACATCGCCAGCGCCCCCACCACGGCGACCGCGCCCACCCCGTAGATGGCCGCGCGCTGCTGCCGCCCGCGGGTACGGCGCCGCTTGCGGCCACGCGCGGCGGCCCGCCCGCCGCCCGGCCGTAGCGCGCTGTCGTCGTCGGCGTCGCCGTCGCGGACCAGCGGCAGCTGCGCGGTCTCGCCGACCTGCGGCAGCTGCAACCGGTCCGCGGGCGTGCCGCACCCCGGGCAGGAGAAGGCGCCGTTGAGGTGGCGCCGGCACGCGTAGCAGTAGTCCATGGCGCTTGGACCTTATGGGACTGCTGTGGCGTGACGAAACCCCGGGGTTCCGCTTGCCCCGCCTTTGCCGGGAAACTCCCACGGCCGGTACAGGGCGCAATCACCGCAGGCCAGACACCTCCCGCGGACTGTCCCGTTCGTGACAGACCGGCGCGGATGCGCCTTCCCGGGAGGCCGACCGGCCGACGGTCTGCGGGGCGTCCTCCGCGTGCCTCACGTGCCCGGTCCCGAGCACACCGAGGTCAGGCCCGTCGTCTCGGCGTGGGCTCTGACGCTGGCGTCGTCCAGCGCCCGGAGCTCGTCGTCGAGGGCGGACGGCTCGGCGAGGTAGCGCAGCACGGCGAGGGCGAAGGCGTCGCGTACGGCGGAGGGCATCGCGTCGGAGGCGTCGTAGCAGCGCACCACGCCGGGGTCGCGCAGCGTGCCGGCGATCCGGCCGGCGGTGGAGTCGCCGCCGGGGTAGCCGGCCAGCACGGTGTGCTGCACGGAGAAGCCCGCCTGCGTCCCGGCCCAGGCGCGTTGGGCCTGCTCGGAGGCCAGGAAGGCGATGAGCCGGTGGGACTGCGGGGTGTCGTGCAGCACGGCCGCGAGGTCGCCGGAGACCTCCCAGCGCGGCGCGGCCGAGGTGTCCGCGCCGGGGATGACGTCGGCGGAGTGCACGAAGTCGCGGGTGCCGCGGGCGAAGGACGCCTGGTGCTCCAGCTCGCACCCCGAACCCGGCGTCGTGGCCCTCTTCGCGGCGTCGTCGTAGGAGGAGGTCAACGCCGTTCGGGCGTAGGGTGCTTGGCCCGCGCCGACCATCTGCCCCCAGGTGGTCCAGGCGCGGCGGACCGCCCGGTCGGTCCACTTGCGGGTGCCGTTCACCCATTCCCGGTAGACGGCGGGGCCGCTCTGCTGGAGCAGGATGTCCTCGATCCAGTCCGAGCCGGGCCAGCCGGAGGTCGCGTCCGACGCCATGCCCAGGCACCAACTGGCGGGCGTACGTGCGGCCTTGGGCACGCCGGCCGCCGTCACGCGGGCCGGCGGGTACCACACGGTGCTCTTCAGGTCCGTCTTGATCGGCACCCAGTACGTGTGCGCGACGCCGTCGGGGCCGGTGACCTTCGGCACCCACGTCGGGGCGAAGCCGGCCGGCCGCACCACGTCGTCCAGCGGTGCCAGCAGGCCCTTGCCGGCGTATCCGGCGAGTTCGCCGGGCCCGGGCAGCACCGCGACGTCCGGCGGCGTCCCGGACTGCACGTCGGCGGTCAGCACCTGGCTCTCGGCCGAACTGCCCTGGTAGACCACGTGGATGTGGTACTTGCGCTCGAAGGTGTCGATGACCTGCCGCTGGAACTCCTCCTGTTCGCTGCCGGTCCAGTTGGCCAGCAGGGTGACCGAGCCGTGCCAGCCGGTGGCCTGGACGGCGTAGGTGCCCGCGCCGGCGAGCAGCACCAGGCAGCCGGCGACGGCGGCCAGCGCGCGGGGCCGCGGCAGCCGGCTGCGCCGGGTCGCGGCGGCCCGGACCCGGCTCACCCGGTATTCGCTGATGCGCGGCTGGAGGCCCAGCAGCACCAGCGCGGCAAGGAGCAGGCCGCCGGCCCAGATCCAGTCCGCGGCGGCGGCCCGAAAGCCCGTGCCGGCCAGCCGCGCGGCGACCGCGGCGCCGGCCTTGGGGATGGCGTCGCCCTTCAGCGCGGGCGTCAACTGGTCGCGCGCGTAGGCCAGTGCGGCCCGGGTGAGGACGGTGAAGACGGCCAGCGCGACCGCGCCGCCGGCCAGCAGCAGCACCGCGAGCGCGAGCGGCGGGTTCCACCGGTGGCGGAAGCGGGTCCCGCTGAAGGCGTGGGCCTCGGCGAGCAGCGCCAGCAGCACGAGGGTGAGCACGGCCGCGAAGCTCCACTCCGCCCACAGCAGCGGCCCGAAGTCGCTCTGCCGGCGCAGCACTTCCTGCTGCTCGGCCCGCAGTTCGACGAGCCGCCCCATGATCGTGGCGTCGGCGGCGGAGCCGGCGGACTGCGTGCCCAGCATGTCCGTTGCGTACTGGAGGTAGGCGGTCTGCAGCACCGAGCCGGCCGGTTGGCCGTTGGCGTCCTCGATCCAGCCGGAGTAGGTGGCGATCAGGCCGGTGACGGTCTGGATGGTCTGCCGTCCGTTCAGGCCCGTCACGTCGTCGGCGGCGGCCCGCGCGAGGCTCTGGTGGGCGACCGAGATACGGGTGAGGAAGTCGGCGCTGGAGGCGCCCTGCCGGGGGTCGATGCCGTTCTCGGCGTCGGCGAGCGCGTCGATCGCGGTGTCGACGGCGAGGATGCCGGGCACGGTGGAGGTGCGCAGCGGGTCCGCGTCGGCGTGCACGCCCTGGAAGGCGTGGTGGAGGGCGGTGCAGGCCAGCACGGCGAGCACGAGCAACGCCAGGCGGCGCCGGGTCAGTTCGCGCAGGGTGCCGCTGCGCGGGGAGGTCCGCCCTGTGCCTTCCGGGGCGGCGGCTGCGTCGTCGGCCGGGCCGGGCGCCCTACGGGCCGCGAGGCGGCGCAGGCGGGAGCCGAGCGGGGCGCGGGGCGGCGGCACGGGGGCCTGGACGGTGCTGCTGTCGCTCATGGCGTGGCCGCCTCCATCGGGGCGCCGCAGTTGCCGCAGAAGGCGGACTGCGCCGGGTAGCGGTGCGTGCAGCGCGGGCAGGGGACCAGGTCGCCGGCGGGGCGGGGGACGGCTGCGCGCGCGGGGCCCGCGGCGGGGCCGCGGGTGGTGTGGCTGCCGGCGGTGATGAGGTGCTGGAAGTCCACCGGGTTCACCGCGGGCCGCAGTGTGACGTCGCCGGTGGCGGCATCGTGGACCTCCACCAGCCGCCGCAGTTCGTCGAGTTGGCGCCGGGCGCCGGCCTGGTGGGCGAGCGCGACGGCCCGGCCGAGCAGCGCGGTGGCGGCGTCGGGCCGGCCGCGGTGGTAGGCGTCGGTGGCGTCGGCGACGGCGTTGCCGAGCTCCTCCCACACCTGGGCGTGCACCACTTGCGCGTCGGTGAGCGCCGACAGCACCGGGTCGTCCGTCCAGTGCACCATGAGCGGCTGCGGGTCGGGCGGCGCGGCGCCGGAGTCCTCGGGGACGCGTACCGCGACCTCGGCGGCCAGCAGGTCCTCGCCGCGCGCGTCCTCGGCGGGGTCGAGGGTGAGGCACAGGTGGAAGCGGCGCAGCTCGTTGCCCCAGGCGCGGGTGACGAACGCGCCGGGCTCACCGGGCTCCGCGGTCAGGGCCCGCTCGGTGGGGAAGGTCTGCTTGACGTAGCGCAGCCGGGCGCCGGGCGGCAACGCGCCCACGGTGAGGGTCAGTTCCGGTACGGCCTTGGTCAACAGGCCGCGCACCAGCGCCTCGTACGCGGCGACCAGCTCGGGCTCGGCCCGTACGGCGTCGGCGCTGCCGTGCAGGGCCTCGGCGACCCGCAGCAGCAGCCGGCCGTCCCAGTCCTGGCCGATGCCCCATGCGTCGCACACGAACTGTCCGGCGCAGTCGGCCAGTACGCCGGCCAGCGGCCGGAAGCGGTCGTGCTCGTTGCGCCCGTCGGTGAGCATCAGGACATGCCGGACCGGCGCGGGCTGCCCGGCCAGCAGCCGCCGCGCCAGGTCCAGCCAGTGGCCCAGGCATGTGCCGCCGGCCGCGACGAGGCCGTGCACGGCGGCCGTCGCCTCGGCCCTGGTCGTCGCGTCGGCCACCGCGAGGCCGCCGCCGGCGGTGGGCGGACGGCCGGTGGGCGGGTAGGCGGTGGGCGGGTAGGCGGTGGGCGGGTAGGCGGTGGCGGCCTCGTGGTTGCCGGCGATCACCGCGAACGGCGTTCCGTCCGGCAGCAGTTGCAGGGCGGCGACGGCGGCGCTCTTGGCCGCGCGGAATTTCTCCGGCGGGCGGTCCATGGAGCTGGAGCAGTCCACGGCCAGGATCTCGGCAAGCGCCGGCCCGGGCGCGGCCCCGTCCGCCCCGCTGACCTCGACGGTCGCGACGGCGTGCAGATCCCGCGCGCCGACTCCCGCGGGCAGGTATTTGTGCTGGCTGACCGTGAGACGGATCGTGGTGTCCACTGTCGCTGTGACTCCTCACCGCTGGGTTCGGTTACGGATTCCGTCCGCGCCCCGTCCGGGCCCGGCCGGCTCCCGGGCCCGGCCCGGTGCAGGCGTCCTCGCGGCCGGGTCCGGGCGCGGTCCGGCGCGGGACGGGGCTTGCCCGTGCGGCCCCGGCGGCTGCCTCGGGGTCCGGTGGTGCGCCGCTCGCGGCCGGGTCGGGGCCGGCCTCAGGCCGGGTCGCGGGAGGCCGCTCCCGTACGGGCCGCTGGTGGCCCGCCCGTGCGCTGCCGGTGGCCCGGTCGCGGGGCCCTGGCGGCCGGCTCGCGGCGTGCTCGTCCATCCCTCGCGGCCCCCTGTCCCCCCGCCTCACACCCAGCTCTCCGGGCGTACGGCGTAGGCGCGGTCGAGGAGTTCGGCGCGCAGCGCGGGCGGGGCCTGGGCGACCAGGGCGCGCAGCGACTTCTCCAGCAGCGCGCACAGTGCCCGCAGGCTCGCCGCGCCCTCGAAGGCGGGGCCGGCCGGGAGCGCGGGGAAGTCGGGCCGGGCGGGGCGGCGGCCGAGCGCGTACCGCCACAGCGGGGGGCGCTCGGGGGCGGGGCGGCCGGCCAGGACGTTCTCGCGGATCTCGGCGAGCAGCCGCTCCCACGCGTCGTCGCGCGGCAGTCCGGCGAGCCGGTCGACGGCGAGCAGCAGGTCGCCGCGGCCGGGCGCGGCGCCGGCCACCCGGCCGGTGAGCACCCGTATCGCGGCGATACGGGCGGCGTCGTAGTGCCGGGAGGTCGTCGGGACCTGGTCGAGGAAGCCGACGGCGCCGGCGCGGTCGCCGTGCCGCAGCCGGAGCCGGGCGAGCCCGAAGGCGGCGCTGGTCTGCGAGCGGTCCCGCTCCCACACCGCGGTGTAGTAGGCGGCGCTCTCCTCCTCCGCCCGCGCCTCGGCCTCCCGCGCGGCGGCGTGCTCTTGCGCCGCCTCGGGCCCCGGGGACGGCTGGGCGGGGCGTCCGCGCAGGT
This sequence comes from Actinacidiphila epipremni, assembly GCF_012034175.1. Classification (GTDB taxonomy): domain Bacteria; phylum Actinomycetota; class Actinomycetes; order Streptomycetales; family Streptomycetaceae; genus Actinacidiphila; species Actinacidiphila epipremni. The sequence goes on along the minus strand of NZ_JAATEJ010000001.1, from coordinate 526,067 downwards.
GCTCGGCGCAGTAGCCGAGCGCGAGCTTGGGCGCCCACTCGCCGGGCACGGTCGCGTAGACGGCGGCGAACTCGCCCTCGGCCTCGCGTACTTGCCCGCGCATCAGGTGCAGCAGCCCGCGGTGCCACGGCGGGCGCCAGTCGTAGCCGGCGACGTCCGGGCCCATCAGCCGTACCGCCTCGGCGAGCCATTCCTCGGCGGCCCTGCGGGCCGGCTCCCCCGCCGGGCCCGGCTCGCTGTGCAGCGCGTAGGAGCGGGACAGCCACAGCGCGGACTCGACCGTGCGCAGGCCGGGGTCCTGCCTGACCCGCTCGGCGGTGCGCGCCGGTGCGTCGCCGGCGAGTTGGCCGAGCAGGGTGTGCGTGGGGTCGTCGCGGTCGGCGATCGGTCCCGGCAGGCAGCGGGCGGTCTCCTGCGGGTCGGGCGGGCCGACGGCGAGGTCGGGCGGCGGGCCGCCTGCGGGCCGGTCGGTCCAGTGGGTGAGCGGCGGGACGGTGCCCAGGGCGGCGCCGAAGAGCGCGGCGGTCGGCTCGAAGCGGGTGGAGCGCTCGGGGTAGCGCTCGCCGCGGCCGAGCGCGCGGTGCTCGCGCAGCACCTCCCACAGCTGGCGGGACATCTGCCCGGCGGAGGTGAAGCGGGCGGCGGGCTCGTCGTGGGTGGCGCGGCCGATGAGCCGTTCGAAGGAGCGGGCGGCGAGCCCGGCGGGCGGGGCGGCGCGGCGGGCGAGCGCTTCGAGGGTGCGGCCGACGGTGAACAGGTCGCTGTCGACGGCGAATCCGCGCTCCTCGCGCTCGCGGCGCTGCGGCGCGTACCACGGCGTGTAGACCAGGGCGCTGGTCCTGTCGTCGGTCCTGCGGACCGCGCCGAGATCGATGATCTTGATCTCGCGGTCGTAGTGGATGACGTTCTCCGGCTTCATGTCGCAGTAGAGCAGGCCCTGTTCGTGCAGGTACTCCAGCGCGCCGAGGATCTTGCAGCCGTACGTGACGACGTGGTCGAGCGCGAAAGGCTCGCCGAACAGGTCGGCCAACTCCTCGTCGGAGGCGGCCAGGAGCTGGTCGAGCGGCCGGCCGGCGACGTACTCCATGACGATGTAGTCGGCGGGTTCGGCCTCGCCGTCCGCGGGGTGCCGCTTGGAGCCGATGATGCGGACGAGGTCGCGGTGGTGCAGCGTGGTCAGCGAGCGCCGCTCCTCGACGGCCTTGCGGCGGGCCGCCGCGTCCTGCGTGTTGAGCAGCGACTTGAGGACGACGCGCTGGTCGGGCAGCTCCAGGTCCTTGGCGAGGTAGACCCAGCCGGTGCCGCCGGGCGCGAGGTAGCCGAGCACTTCGTACTGCCCGGCGACGACGTCCCCGGGGCCGAGTTGCGGGCGCAGGTCGTAGGGGGAGCCGCAGATGAGGCAGAAGCCCTTGTCGGGCGGCGGCTCGTCGCCGTACGGGATGCCGATGACGCCGGGGCATTCGGGGGTGCCGCAACTGCGCCCGCCCTCGGGGCGCTTGGCGGTGGGGCGGACCGCCTGCTCGTCCGAGGGCGAGGCGACGGCGGGGAGTTGGACGAGGCCGTCCCGGTCGAGCGGGGCGGGGCTGCGCGGGGCGGCGGGTCGGCCGGTCCCGGCGCCGGGGGCGGGGCGCGGCCCGGGGGCGGCGGGGGCCGTGGCTGCGGCGGGCGGGCGGCGGCGGCAGGTGCCGCAGAAGCCGGTGGCGGTGATCATGCCGGTGCAGGGCACGCGGGGGCACGGGCTGCCGGGCGCGGTACGGGTCATGTCGCCGCGCCTCCCGCGCCGGGGCCCTGCGCGCCCGGGTCCGGGGCGTACGGGGCCTGCGCCGCCGGGCCCCGTACGTCCCGGTCCTCCGCCGGCGGCACCGGCGGCTGCGGCGGCTGCGGCGGCTGCGGTACGGGGCCGGCGTCGTCCGGTGCGGGCGGTTGCGGCCCGCGCGGCGGCAGGGCGTCCACGTACGCCCGGAACGCGGCGACGGCCTCCTGCGCCGCGGCGACGTCGCAGGGGCGCTCGTGCAGCAGCCGGTGCGCGATGAGGTAGAGGCCGTCGGCCGCCAGGTCCTCGCCGCGGGCGGCGCCCTCCTCGTACAGCCTGCGGTACGCCACCAGGACGCCGCGTAACTCGTCGCGGCGGTCCAGCAGTTCGCTCAGCGCGGTGACGGCGGGCACGATGAGCTGCTCGGCGCGCCCGGCGATGCGCTCGTAGCGCGCCGGGTCCGGCGCCTCGTCCGGCGCGAGGGCGAACGGGCCCTGGGAGCGGGTCAGTTCGCGGTTGGCGCTGTGCGCCCTGACGAGCGCGGCGACGGCGGGCTCGGTCAGCTCCGCGGCCCCGCTCACCCGGGCCGTCAGCGCGGCCAGCAGCCGGGCGTCGGGCCCGCAGATCCGGGCGTACCGCCGGGCGAGCGCGGCCCTGCGCTCCTGCGCCGGGCGCAGCAGCAACTCCTCGCGGGCCCGGGCGAAATGGTCGCCGGCGGTGCGGAAGACCAGCAGCACCCGGCTGCCGCCGGCGACGAGCACCGCCATGAGGTCCAGCAGCGAGGCCGGGTCGGCGGCGGCGTCCACTCCGACGACGACCAGCGTGATCGTGACCCGCGCGGCGGCGATGCGCTCGGCGGCGGGCAGGTCCTGCCGCTGCCACAACCCCATGCGGCGGGCGATGCGTTCTGCCAGGCTCTCGGTGTCGCGGCCGGCGACGTAAAGGGCCAGGTCCAGCGCCCCGGCGGCCGGCACGGTGCCGGGCGCGTCCAGCGAGGCCCGGCCCACCGACAGCCGGGTGCGCAGCTCGCGGTCGGCGAGCGTGACGGCCCGCCGCAGCGTCGCGGCCCGGGCGGTGTCGCTCTCGGGCACGAGGCTGATCTTGACCCGGGCGGCGGCGCCGTCGCCGCGCTCGACCGCGTCCCCGCGCAGCCAGCGGGCCAGCCGCTCGGCGAACGGCTGGTCCAGCGGGGCCGGTTCGGCGCCGGCCTCCGGCGAGCGCAGCTCCTCGTCGACGGCGCTCTGCCCGCGGGTCCACGCGCGGACCTCGGGCAGGTGCTGCACGACGGTCTCGGCCGGGCTCATGAAGGAGTAGCCCGCGCCGTGCTCGGCGGCGCCGGCCAGCACCACCCCGACGACCTTGTCGGTGGCCAGGTCCACGACCCCGCCGCCGCTGAAACCGGGCCTGGCGACCTCCGCGGGGCTCGGCGGGCGCAACTGCACCTGCCCGTCCCGGCCGCAGCCGCCGACGATGGTGGCCGGCAGCCACAGGCCGCCGTTGTACGCGGCGGGGAAGCCGTACATCCGCACCTCGCGGCCGGGCGCGGACAGCCGGTGCAGGGTCGTGGTCTCCGACTCCGGGCGGGGGCTGGCCAGTTGCAGCAGGGCGACATCGCCGCTGGGGTCGCCGTCGGCGTCGCGCTCCTCGGGCCGGTAGGCGTCGCCCGCGACCCGGGCGTCGATCCGCGGCACGTGCCGGCCGGCGGCACCGACGAACTCCGCGACGACCTCCTCGTCGCGGTCCAGCACATGCGCGCACGTCAGCACCCGGTCCGGGCCCAGCAGAATGCCGCTGCCCGCGATCTCCCCGTCGGCCCGCCGGATACGTACCGCCCAGGGCGGCGTGGCCAGGGGGGAGGACCTGACACCGATTCCCCCGCCGGCCTCCATAACCGTGCACCCTACGCCTGACGACACGTCATGTCGCCTCAAAAGCCCTACAATTGGCGCTTCGCATCGCGAACCACCCTGGGGGGAAGCCGTCGTGGAAGAACCGTCCGAGCCGTCGTTCGTCGGGCTCGCCGAGGTCATCGCCCAGATCCGCGGCGAGTTGGAGCAGGCCCGTACCGCGGCGGAGGGCGAGCGCATCGGCTTCACCGTCGAGAAGGTCAGCCTGGAGTTCACCGTCCAGGTCCACCGCACCGGCCGGGCGGGCGGCGGCCTGCGGATCGGCGTCGTCACCGCGGAGCTGGGCGGCACGGTCGACCGCGGCACCACGCACCGCGTCCAGGTGGAGCTGGAGCCGCACGAGGCGTCCGGCCGGGTCAATGTCTCCCGGCCGCGCACGGGCCGCTGAACCCTACCGGAGCCCTTCCGGAGCCCCGCCGGATGAACCCCGGCACACCGTGGAAACAACCACAGGTGGCCCATGGGCGGCACAAAGATTGACGGCAGATGAATTCACCCGGCACACACCGCCGATATTCATGCAAACCCTGGCGGAATTACGCCGACGCCCGCATATCCGCAGATCGCAGCCACTCCCCGGAGATACACTCCGTGCACCGGAAGCGGGCGCGTGAAACCTTTCCGCGCCGGTTCCGGGATTCATCGCTTGAGATCCCATGGGGGGATTCGTGTCAGAAACCACGCCGGTACGGCCCACGGGCCGCCGCCGCCTCGTCGCGGTGTGCACAGCCGGCATTCTCTCCCTCGGCGCCTTCGCGCTGGGGACGGGCGCCCAGGCCGCCGAGCCGGGCACCCACAGCTTCACGCACCCGAAGACCGCCGCGCCCCAACTGCCGCACCTCACCGTGCCCAAGACGGGCAAGGCCGCCAAGACCCCGAAGGCGTCCGGCGTGACGCAGGTGGCCACCCCGGCACCGCACCGCTACGACGTGGACAGCGACAACTACGACGACCAGCTCTTCCGGATCGGCAACACCCTCTACAACTCGCTCGCCCACGAGAACGCCGAAATCGGCGCCACGAGCGAGCAGTTCGTGGACCTGCTGACGCCGGGCGACCTGGACGGCGTGCCGGGGCCCGAAGTCCTCGCCACCACCTCCGCCGGCCAGCTGCAGATGTTCGCGCCGGGCAACCTCACCTACGGCCCCTCCTGGGCCGGCAACGGCTGGGGCGTCTACAACAAGCTCGTCGCGGTCGACGACCTCACCGGTGACGGCAGGGCCGACATCGTGGCGCGCGACTACTCCGGCGGCCTGTTCCTCTACCAGGGCACCGGCAACGGCAGCGCGCCCTTCAAGGCCAAGGTCTCCATCGGCGCCGGCTGGGCGCAGTACGACCAGCTCACAGGGCCGGGCGACATCGACGGCGACGGGATCAGCGACCTCGTCGCGCGCGACGCCTCCGGCACCCTGTGGCTCTACCGGGGCACGGGCAGCGCCACCAAGCCGTTCGCCGGCCGGACCGAGATCGGCACCGGCTGGGGCCAGTACAACCAGCTCATCGGCCTCGGCAACGGCGACACCGGGAGCGCCCACCTGTGGGCCCGTGCCGTCGACGGCTCGCTCTACCTCTACACCCCCAACGGCAAGGGCGGTTTCGCCGCACGCCAGTCCAACGGCACCGGCTTCAACGTCGACTTGATCGCCGGCTCCGGCAGCATCCCCTACTGGGGCAAGAAGCAGCTGATCGGCGAGACGCCGAACGGCACGCTGTACTTCTACGCGACGCTGGACAACGGCACGTTCACCCCGCGGGTGGCGGGCCCCAACGGCGGCTGGGCCGGCGACTTCCAGATGACGTACGCCAACGCGCTCACCAACTCCGGCCTGCCGTCCTTCCTGGACCGGTGGGAGGGCGTCCTCTACAACGTCAGCGACGCCGACTACGCCCAGATCTCCACCGGTTGGGGCGGCTACAACCTCGTCGTCGGCCCCGGCGACCTCAGCGGCGACGGCAAGGGCGACCTGCTGGGCCGCGACAGCTCCGGCAAGCTGTACGTCTTCCGCGGGTACGGCGACGGGCTGCGGCTGGCCGGCCGGCAACTGGTCGGCTCGGGCTGGAACGCCTACAACGCCATTGTCGGCGCAGGGGACTTCAGCGGCGACGGGCGGGCCGACATCGTGGCCCGGGACGCCTCGGGCACGCTGTATCTGTACAAGGGCACGGGCAACGCGGCCAAGCCGTTCGCGGCGAAGGTCACGATCGGCACGGGCTGGGGCCAGTACACCCAGCTGGCCTCGCCGGGCGACATGGACGGCGACGGCCGCGCGGACCTGCTCGCGGTGAACTCCGCGGGCACCGCGTATCGCTACAGCGCGACCGGGACGGGGCAGTTCAAGGCCCGGGTGAGCATCGGCAGCGGCTGGAACGCGTACAAGAAGCTCTACTGAGCGTGAGCTGGCCTCAGTTGGGCCTGAGCTGAACCTCCGCCGGGCGTCACCGCTCGGCGCGCACGACCAGGGGCGCCCGCACCATTCCGGTGCGGGCGCCCTTCGCTGTCGTCCCACCGGCCACGGCGGCGTCCCACCGGCAGGTTTAATTTAAGTTTCACCAACCTCTCCGCGCAGGCCCCGTCAGTTGATCAGCAGCGCACTCGTGGCCCTTTGCGCCCGTTTCCCGACCGTTTCCGGCTGCGCCGGATTTCACGCCCCCGACACCCATGGGAAATAAAGCGCCCCACCCTATTCATGGTGCATGAAACACCTGGTCAGACGGCTTCCGCAGCGCATATCCGGCGTCCTAAAGTCTGCTTCCGGGACGCGAATACCCCGCGCTGGTCCTTTCTTTCACCACCGCAGAGGACAGGAAAGCTGTACATGACGGCAGAACGTGCCACGCCCACCCGTAGCCCCCGCTCCTCCGGCTCCTCCCCCGCTTCCCCCGCATCCCCCCACGCCGTTTCCCCCTCTCCCGACGCCGCCCCCTCCCCCGCCGCTTCCGGCGCCGGCTCGCGCATGAGCCGGCGGGCCGTGCTCGGCGGGGCCGCCGCCGTGACGGGCGCCGTCGCGGTCTCCGCGGCCGTCGCCGCCCCCGCCTCGGCGACCCCCGGCGGCGCGGCCGGCGCCGCCGCCTCCCCCGTCGCCCGGCTGCTGGCCGCGCTGCCCGCGGCCTCCGGCATCAAGAAGCGCTCCCGGCTGGTCGACTACGAAGTCGTCGAGCTCGCCGCCCTGCTCCGGGCCGGCAAGGTCACCGCCACCCAGGTCGTCAAGGCGTACCTGGACCGTATCGACCGCTTCAACGGCCCCTTCGAGACCTACGGCGACAACGGCCTCTACAACGCCTTCGTCCGGATCGACCGCGCGGGCGCGCTCGCACAGGCAGCCGCCGCCGACGCGAAGTTCGCCCGCGCCCGGCACACCCACGAGCAGCTGCCGCCGCTGCTGGGCATCCCGTTCGGCATCAAGGACTCCGTCGCCGTCAAGGGCTTCGACGCCAAGGACGGCTCGCACGCCTTTGACGGCAACACCGCGCTGCGGGACGCCACCGTCGTACACCGGCTGCGCGAGGCGGGCGCGGTGATCCTCGGCCACACCGTGTGCTCGGCCTTCTCCGGTTCCATCACCGGCACGTTCGCCGGCAACGCATGGAACAAGGCGTATGTGCCCGGCGGTTCGAGCCAGGGCTCGGGTGTCGCGCCGGTCGCCCGGCTCGCGGCGGCGTGCATCGGCGAGGAGACCGGCGGCTCCATCGTCATGCCGTCGGCGGCGAACGGCGCGAGCGGCATCAAGCCGTCGCTGGGCACGAGTTCGGTCGCCGGCCTGATGCCGCTCTCCCCCGGCTACGACGTGCTCGGCCCGATCGCCCGCTCGGTGCGCGACGCCTCGCTCGTCCTGTCCGTCATCCTCGGCCCCGACCCGGCCAACGACCCGCTGACGCTGTCGGCGCCCGAGCCCTTCCCGGCGATGCCGCTGACCGCCCGCAAGGGCCGCCGCCCGCTCGCCGGCGTCACCATCGGCATCCCGCAGACCGACTGGATGCGCACCGGCCGCGGCGTCCAGGCCGGCACCTCCCCGCAGGACACCTACGACACCGACCACCTGGCCGCCTTCAACCGGCTGAAGCAGCAGCTGAGTTCACTGGGCGCGACAGTCAAGGAGTTCCCGGGCCTGGACGTCACCGACCCGGCCAACGACCCGTACTTCTCCAGCGGCGACGTACTCGCCACCGTCGACGGCTCGGCCGTCTCCCCGTCGTCGGCGGTGCTCAGCCCCAACCGCTACGAGATCCGCTACTGGGACGCGGTCAAGGACTTCGCCGCGACCCGCCCCGCCGACCAGGCCGCGGCGCTGCTCGCGCAGTACGGCCGCCGGGCACCGGGCGAGACCGCCGCGTCCTTCGAGTCGGCGACGCGGCTGGGCGGGATGATCCCGGCGTCGGTGCGCGTCGAGGGCGAGCGGCGGCGCCGGCAGCTCCAGGCCAACTACCAGGCGGCGCTGGACAAGGCGGGCGTGGACTTCATGCTGGTCTTCTCGCTCGGGGCGCAGATCGGGCTGCGCGCCGGCGGCGGCTTCCCGGTCTACCGGGCCTACTACCAGCTGCCCAACGCCCTTGCCTGGCCGATGGTCTCCTTCCCGGTCGGCTACGACAGCACGGTGGGGCTGCCGATCGCCGCGCAGTTCTGGGGCCCGCGGTTCAGCGAGCCGCAGATCGTGCAGGCCGCGATCGACTACCAGGAGCACTTCCCGCAGTACCACAACGCCGCCCCGCCCGACCCGGTCGCCGACGCGCCCAAGGTCGCCCCGCGGTCGCTGCGTTCGGTCGAGCCGGCCACCCCGCCGGAGCTGTCCAACGACCCGCTGGTCGCCGAGGAGGCGCTGCGATGAGCTTCCTGACCGTGGGGTGGCAGCCGGTGCTCAACGCCGGTCTGCCGCCGCAGCACCCGGGCGAGGACCTGTCGCCGGTCGCGACGGTGGGCTGGCTGCCGAAGCTCGGCACGGCCTTCTACCCGTATCCGGACGACGACCCCGAGGCCGGGGAAGGGGCGCACCGGTGAGCCGGTCGACGCGGATACCGATACGCCGGCCCGGGGTCGCCGCCCTTGCCGCGGCCGGTGCGCTGGTGGCGGGGGTGCTCGGCGCCGCGGCGCCGGCGGCGGCCTCGTCGCCGGGCACGGGTACGGCTGCCGCGCGGGTGGCCGCCGGGGACGGCTGGACGGTGACGCGCGGCGCGGCCGGCTACACCGTCTCGCTGCGGCTCGGCAGCCGGCTGCCGGTACGCGACGACGTGCCCGAACTCGTCGCGGACGGCCTGGACCTGGGCCCCGCCGCCGAGTCCGCCGACGGGCGGACGCTGACGGCCACGACCACGGACCCGGCGGTGGCCAAGGCGTCCTCGATCGCCTGGCAGTGGTCCACCGGCGGTGCGAGCACCGCCGCGGGCCCGGCCTCGCTGCCACCGGCCGCCGACCAACTCGCGGCCCAGCGCCGTACGTTGACCGGAGCCGGCAAGGACGGCCGACCGTCGCCGTACCACCCGGGCGGTAGCGGGCGGACGCCCGCCGACCCGACCGCCGGGCACGGCTCCTACACCGTCGCCGACTACGACTTCGGCGCGCAGTCCCTCCCGCTCGCCGACATCGGCGGTATCCGGGGCGAGTTGGAGGGCCGCATCTACGTCCCCACCGACCACCGCCCGCACCCGCTGGTGGTGTTCCTGCACGGCAGGCACAGCGCCTGCTACAACACCACGACGCTCAAGGGCGCGAGCGGCTGGCCCTGCCCGGCCGGCACCGCGCCGATCCTGAGCTACGCCGGCTACGACGCCGCCGGCGAGGCGCTGGCCGCCGCGGGCTACACGGTCGTGTCGATCTCGGCGAACGCCGTCAACGCCAACGACAACCAGCTCTCCCCCGACGACGGCGCCGCGACCCGCGGCCAACTCGTCCTGGACACCCTGACGATGCTCAAGGCCGTCGACGCCGGCCGCGCCGTCGGCTACCACGACGCCGCTACCGGCCGGGACGTCACCTTCGACCAGGCGCTGGCCGCCGGACGTGCCACGTACCCCCAAGGCACGCTCACCGCACGGCAGTTCGCCGGGACGATGGACTTCGGCAGCATCGGCCTGATGGGCCACTCGCGCGGCGGCGAGGGCGTCGTCACCGCGGCCACCCTCAACGAGGCGCTGCCGCACCCGTGGTCGATCAGGTCGGTCTTCGCGCTCGCGCCCATCGACTTCACGCGCGCCACGCTGCCGGACGTCACCACCACGACGCTGCTGCCGTACTGCGACGGCGACGTCTCCGACCAGCAGGGCCAGCACTTCTACGCCGACTCGCGCGACGGCGCCTTCGACGACGACGTGCAGCGCTCCGACATCTGGGTCATGGGTACCGACCACGACTTCTACAACTCCTCGTGGACGCCGCCCTATCCGGGTGCCTCCGACGACTGGTCGAAGGCCGACGACCCGGTGTGCGGGACGAGCCCGGCCGCGCTCGCCTCGGGGCAGAACATCCGGCTGACCGCGGCGCAGCAGTACCAGGTCGGAGCGGCGTACATCGCCGGCTTCTTCGAGTCATCGCTCGGCCATGTGGCCGCCTTCCAGGGCATGTTCGACGGCTCGGGCACCGAACCGCCGTCCGTGGCGGGTTTCGCAGACGTCCGCACCGTCGCCCAGCAGCCCGCGTCCGCCCGCAGCGACCTGGCGACCTTCCGGTCCGCCTCCCCGCTGGTACGCGCCTCCGGTGACGTCACGGCGACGGTGTGCGCGAGCAAGTACGGCCGTACGGTGCCCGAGGCGCTGCCGTACTGCACCAACCCCGGCAGCACGCTGACCAACCAGCAGGTGCCGTACTGGACTCCGGCGAACTACGCGCCCAACGTGCCGCTCAACCCGATGACGCACGTGACGTGGACCGGGCCGGGCGGCGCCGTCGCCGTCTCCGTGCCGGCCCGGCAGCGGGACGTCGCGCGCTACGACGAGCTGAGCTTCGACATGTCGCCGGACGAAAGCGTCGCCGCGGCCACGGACATGACGCTCACCGTCACCGACTCCCGTGGCCGGCACTGGAGTTCGGCGGTCTCCGCGCTCAACCCGTGGGCGGTCACCCGGATGCCGGCGAGCACGTCCACGACGCTCGGCAAGATCGTCCTCCAGCAGGTCCACGTCCCGACCGCGACGCTGCGCCGCGCGGGGCTCGACCTGCACCGCCTGGCGTCGGTCCGCTTCACCCCGGCCGGGCCCGCGGGCGGCGCGTACCTGTCCGACCTGGCCTTCGACTCGAAGTCCCCGGGCAGCCCGCGTCCGCGCTCCCGCCCCACGGTGAACGTCGACTCCGCGTCGGTGGAGGAGGGTTCGGGCCCGTCCACCGTACGGGTCGCGGTCTACCTCTCGCGCCGCAGCGCCACGCCCGTCACCGCCTATCTGACGGTGCTGGGCGCGACGACCGGGGCGCTGGAGCCGGCGATGTCGAAGGTCACCTTCCGGCCGGGCGCCACCTGCGTGGCCGTGCCCGTACCGATCACCGGCGACACGCTGCCGGGGGCGAGCCCGGCGACGTCGTACAAGACCGCGGTGTCCGTCCCCACCGACGCGGTGCTCGGCGCCCACGACTTCGCGACGATCACGGTCCGCGAGGACGACGGCACGACCGGCGCCGCTGCCCCGTCCCCGCCGGCCGGCCCCCAGGGGGACGTCTGCGCCCACCACTGATCCGCTGACCTTCGTGACCGGCGCCCCGCCCCCTGACCGGCGGGGCGCCGGTGTGTGCGCCGGCCGGGGCTGGCTAGGCTGCTGTGCCGTGCAGCAGACGCGCCTCGACACGGCCCGGATACGGGCGGCCCGCACGGTGATCGACCCGGTGTTCCTGGACACCCCGCTCTACCGCTGCGAGGCGCTGGAGCCGGTCCTCGGCTGCACGGTGAGCATCAAGCTGGAGACGGCGAACCCGGTCCGCAGCTTCAAGGGCCGCGGTACGGAACTGGTCGCGAGCGGGCTCGCGGCGGCGGGCGAGCGGGCGGCGGTGTGCGCCAGCGCGGGCAACCTGGGCCAGGCGCTCGCGTGGTCCGCCCGCGGGCGGGGCCTGGACGTCACCGTCGTGGCGTCCCGCTTCGCGACCGCCGCCAAGCTCGACCGGATCCGGGCGCTCGGGGCCCGGCTCGAACTGGTCGACGGCGACCACGAGTTGGCGAGGGAACGGGCGGCGGCCATCGCCCGCCGCGACGGCATCCGGCTGGTCGAGGACAGCCTGGACGTCGAGACGTGCGAGGGCGCGGCGACGATCGGCCTCGAACTGGCCGCCCGCGCCGGGTCGTTCGACACCGTCCTGATCGCGCTCGGCGGTGGCGCGATGGCCACCGGGATCGGCCATGTGCTCAAGGAACTGGCGCCCGGCGTCGAGGTGGTCTGCGTCCAGCCGCTGGGCGCACCGGCGTTGACCCGCTCCTTCCACCAACGCCGGGTCGTCACCACCGAGTCGGCCGACACCATCGCCGACGGCGTCGCCGGCCGCTACCCCATCCCGGCCGTCCTGGACGACCTCCTGCTGGTCGCCGACGACGCGGTGCTCGTCCAGGAGCGCTCCATCATCACCGCCCTGCGCCTCCTCCTCGACCACGCCGGCCTCGTCGCCGAACCCTCCGCCGCCCTCGGCCTCGCGGCGGTCCTGGAAGCCCCCGAGCGCTTTGCCGGCCGCCACGTCGTGACCATCATCTGCGGCAGCAACGTCGACATGCCCGCCTACCGCCGCTGGGTGACCCCGGCGCCCACGTCCTGACGCGGGGCGTCCCTAAGGGCGCGGCGCGAGAGGCCACTTCAGCGGCGGATTCGCAACTTCGACAGCGCTCGCCGAGCGGGCTACCTTCGGCTGGCCTTCGGTGGGCGGCCACGGTCGCCCAGGGGTTTCCTCAGGCCGGGCCGCCCGCAAAGGGGCGGGTCGGTCCCGTGCGGAAGCCGCCCGGAGGGTCCACCGACCAGGGAGAAGCGCATGCCCCAGCTTGCTCTGTACACCTTCGGCGTCCTGAAGTCACCGCTCGCCGACCCCGCCCCCCTCACGCGCGAGTTCCACGACAGCGCGGAGCCCGTCTACGCGGCGATCAGCCGCCACCCCGGCTACCTCGGCCACGCCGAGCCGGCGGAAGACGACCGCCGCACGCACTGGGACTCGGACTGGGGCGCATGGGGCGAGTTCGCCGTCCCCGCCTGGTACGACCGGGGCCGCACCCCGGAGACCACGGCCCTGGCCACGACCCTCTCGCTCTGGACCGGCCTGCGCCCCGCCTTCGACGCCGTCTACACCGGCCCGCACCGCACAGCGCTGACCCGCCGCCACGACTGGTTCGAGCGAACACCCCACCCCACCCACACCATCTGGTGGCTCCCCACCGGCGTCATCCCCACCTGGCACGACGCCGTCACCCGACTGAACCACCTCCACACCCACGGCCCCACCCCCCACGCCTTCACCTTCCACCACCCCTTCGCCCCAGACGCCACCCCGACCAAGCCCAATCCCCCCGCCCCAGCGACGGAATCGAGCGAGCCAGACCCGTTCGGTGAACCGTCTGCGATCCGGTAGGCAAGACGGCGCGGCCTTCGTCCATGGCCTTCTGCGCGTCATCCCGTATCGACTGAAGCTTGGCCTCCTTCATCGATACCAGGGCCTCCACGAGGGTCCTCTCGGCACCCCGAGACGAGCCAGGCCGGGAAGGACGCGGTCCCTTGAGCCTGCCCATCACAGGTCCGTCACAGGGCCTACGCAAACGCACGGGCTCCGCAAGGCTGGCCGGATGCGTATCCGTATCGCCGCCGCGGCCCTCGCCGCTGCCGCACTCCTTACCCTGGCCGCCTGCTCCGACAAGGACACCGACAGCAAGGCACCCAAGACGCCCGCTGCGACGCCTACTGCCGTGGACACCGCCGGCATGGAGGCCGATCTCGGCATCCCGTCCAAGCCCACCGGGACAGCCCTCAAGCTGTATCTCGCCGCGGTCACGGCGGTCGACCCGAGCCTCAAGCTCGACACGGACAGCAGTCTCGTCGACGCCGGCCGCAACCAGTGCATGGCGCTCCGCGGCGGTGCGCAGAACCCCGACCACCTCGCGGCCGAGCGTTTCGGCAACGACGCACACCCGCTCACCGACGCCCAAGGCAAGGCCCTGAACGCAGCGCTGCGCGCCACGCTCTGTCCGCAGTAGTCGCCCCGCACCGCCACGCCCATGGCCGAGGGCGGGTCAGCCCGCGACGTGGACAACCTCGGCCTGCTCGGCCTGGCCTGCGACGGTGTGAAGGCGCGGCCGGGGCCGAGTGCAGCCGTCGGCGCTACCTCGCACGCCGCCGCGGCCTCCGGACCTGACTGGTCGGCCCCCGGGGGGGGAGGGGAGTCCAGATGCTCAGGCTCACCAGCTGCGGACCCGCCGCGGTCAACTCAGCCCCTGCTGTGGCACGTCCGTGCGCCGGGACGAGTCCGGGGAGGGTCTGCCGCAGGCTCCGCGCTCGGTGAGCGGGGGGCCTGGGTTGCTCCCGTGCCTAGTTGTGGCTGGTGCCCCCGGGGCCGACCCACCATGTCTGCTTCAGGCGCGTGGGCGTGATGTCTTGGTAGAACGCCGGGCCGTAGTAGGTCTGGGAGCCCTTGTAGCAGAGCCCTTCGCCTGTGACGGGCTGGGACTGGTTCAAGTGGACCTTGGCGTAGACGATGTCGTCTCCGGCGTCTCCGGCGGTCGACCAGGTGTCGCCGACGCTGAGGTAGACCATCTTGACGGACCCACCGCCTGGGCAATTGCCGAGCCAGGTGGGCAGCGAGATGTAGACCCAGCTGTCGGCGGCCTGGGCGGGGGCCGCGAGGCCGAGGCCGGCAGCTACCAGTCCGGCGGCGGCGATGGCGGTGAGGGCGGTACGAACGCGGCGCATGCGGTGTCCCTCCGTCGTGGCGTGCCCGGCTTGTGCGCGATAGGCATCTCATCAGTCCGGCCGCGAGGGCGGTACGGCGCGAGGGGGCGCCGGCGGGCCTGCGAGGTGCGCCGGCGTGAAGCTGACCACCACCGGCTGGGAGGCGTCCGCGGTCGTCACGGCCGAGGGCTTGCCGTCCAGTGTCGCCGTCACCGCCGACGTGGACGCCCCGAAGATCTGCACGCCCAGCTTCCCCGTCACCGGCGCGGTCGGGACGACGAGCACCGCGTAAGACCCGGCGAGTAGAGCATCCCCGCGCTGCCGCGCGCGAGGCCGCCGTGCTGAGCAGTTTCCAATGCAGCGGCGTCGAGTAGCCCGCAGTCGGGCAGCCCGAGACGTCGAGGTTCAGCAACTGCCCGTCTGTCGGCACCGCGAAGGTGTAAACGTCCTGTGAGGCGCCGCTCCCGAGTACGGTGCGCGGCGGTTACCGGACGTCGTCGGCGGGCACCAGGGCCCGGCCGAAGTCGGCGCGTGCCTGGTCGAGGACCGAGGGCGCGGGTCCGCCGGGGCGATCCACCGTGCCGACCTCCGGGTGGCCGTGCAACCCGCTTTCGCCCGGGATGTGACCTCTCGACGTCCGCCCGCGCCGAACAGGCCGGCGCCCCGGGAGTTCAGCCATCACCCGTGCGGGGGTGGTAGATCGATCAGCGGTCCTCCGAGACCGACACCGACCGGCGCACCAAGGACCCGCGCTTGTGACCTGGCATTCCCGAGTCTTGAACCGCCGCTACCGAGCTCGCAGTTTCAGCCACCACTGGCCACTCGACGAACTCGGCCCAGCGTGGGCCTCGCCCAGCCCCTGACATGCGCACCGGCTGCACACCCCGCCGGTCTCCGCGTGCAGACCTCAGCCCCATCGCACAAAGTGTGACGTCTCGTGCCTGAAATACAGCAGCCCGCCGGCCCTCGGCCTTTGATGAGTGCGCCCTTGGTGTCGAAGGGAAATTCTTCCACACCAAGGGCGACGGGTCAGGCAGATCCAACTCGCATGATCTGATAGACAATCACACCCGAGGATTGCCCCTGCCTCACGATGTTGAGCGAAAGATCACTTACCCCACCCTGGTAACGACTGCTGGTGGGAACTCCGTCGCACGCCAGTTGCCTCGCGGACTTACGCGGCGGCCCTGTTTGGACTTCCACGGCTCCCGCACCCACGCACACCACCTGCAGCCGGTATTCAACTCCCGCTTTCAGAGAAGGGTGAGCGTGCACACCGTCACGAACCAACTCCTCACCCCCGGAGTCCTGTTGGTCTCCAGGGTTCGTCACCGAAGCCAGCGCCGTCCGTGCCTGCTCGAACCGCTGGCTGGACGACTCGACAGAGGACGCCGTCACGGACGTTGACGGCTTCGGCGATGACGGCCTGACAGACGGAGCGGCGGACGTTCCGTGCGAGCTGCAACTGACCGCCAGCGAGGCGACGGCGGCGACGAGAAGACCAACCCCGCAGGAGCGAGACCTTCCACCACCTGGCCTCACGACGCCGTCTCCCAATATTTCCATCCGGTGCTGTCGGTGGGGAGGGTAGCACTACCGGTGGCGTACAGATGCGACAAGCAGGCGGGCCCGTTGTTGATGTACTCGGACCAGGTGATCTTGTAGCCCCACGAGCCGTACTGCGCGTTCCCGTATTTTCCAGCAGTGATGGTGTGGCTGTACGTGTGCCCCACAGTGACGCTCACGCTCGTGGCGACAGTGGAACTCACCGAGACCTTCGCCTTGGCGAACAGGGCGCTCGTCGAGAACTCCGCGGTGCCGGTGGCACTGAGACTGAGTGTGCCAGCCTTGGTGACGCTGACACTCATACTTCCACCGGGCCCGTCCTTGAGATGCGTTCCGTTCCATGCGGCAGGCACGAAGTAGTTCGCCTTGCTGTCGATGACGTAGTCGTATGAGACAGAGCATGCCTGGGAGGACGCGTGGGCAGGCACGGCCACTACGGCCGCGAGCGCCATGCCAGCGCTTACACGCTGAGGAAAAAACTCAAGTAACACCTACATCTATGTGCACCTTTTTAAGCCAAATAACTTGCCTCTTTGGCTGAATATTGCACACTGAGGGATCGGCTCCGGATCGTAAAGATACTGGTTTCGGCAGCTGCTAACTGGCGACTATGCACGTCTTTGCGATGAACCAACGTGGTGCGAGCTTCCCGGCTCCGGCGGGAACGATGACTGGTTCAAGAGGATGCGTGACGTCGCGGACCGCGCCAGATCCGAACCGGATACTGACGGGGCTGCCGTGTGCCCATTCGCTACGGGACCCTGGGCCCGGCAGCATCGCCACCTTCGTCGACCCTCAGGGCGATGGGTCCGCGCCGACCCTGGGCAGCGCGATCTGACCGATGCGGGCCGAGGTCGCCCGCCGAGCGGCGGCGGTCACCGTCTCGGTCAACGGCGGTCCGGACGCCTGCCACTGGATCGCCCTGAGCAACCAGCTCCGCCAAGTGCACGTCGTGGCGACCCTCGCACGCGAGGACGGCGGCCTCCCGGCGCCCTCGGCCTGCTCAACCTTCCGCAGCCACGGCGACCTCGTCGCGGCAGCCACCGCCTCTCAGGAACTGGCAAAGGAACGATGACGCGAGGCGAGCACCACTTTGGACCGCATCCGCAGGGCCGCCCTCCTGGAGCGCACCGGCGGCTATGAAGGGCATGCCTTCGAGGACTGCTCGGCCCTGCGCGCCTTCCGTGGCACATGCGCGAGCAAGACCTGCTGCCTCCGGCTCTCCCGGGCAACCTCGCCTTCATCGACCAGCCCGACGCGGGCGTCTGAACCAGGGAGGAAAAGCGGCGTCACGGCGTCTGGAACGTGTGGCAGGGGCTTCCGCCCGGGATGACGGCAGCAGACGGACCTTCCGCCGAAGCGGTTGCGACACCGCGCAGGCGGCCCTGGACGACCTCGACAAGATATGGGCCCTGCTGCCCGAGCTGGACCGCGCGGTCGCCGAGTGGGCTGCCCGGCTGGTCCCACGGGCCCCCCGCGCGGCAGCGTCACGCGCCCCCGGGCTCACCTCGGGCTCACGCGCCCTCCGGAAGGAGAACCTCTTCCCCCTCGCCAAGCCCGGCCTCGGGCCCTACGCGCAGGTCAACCGGCGACGGCCCGAAGAGGACCGTGGTGGGGCGGCTGGGACTCGAACCCAGGACCGGCGGATTATGAGTCCGCTGCTCTAACCGGCTGAGCTACCGCCCCGTACGGCGTGGCGTGCGCGCCGTCTGCCGCAGCATAGCTGCTCATACGATCTGTCGCCCTCGTGGGTCACAGACGCGGCATCAGGTGGACTCACCGGGGCGGGCATATGGTTCCCGGGGGTACGAAAAAGGACCCCAACGGGGTCCTCGTCGTGCGCTCCCCCGACTGGACTCGAACCAGTAACCTGCCGGTTAACAGCCGGCTGCTCTGCCAATTGAGCTACAGGGGACCGAGCTCCCCCGACTGGACTCGAACCAGTAACCTGCCGGTTAACAGCCGGCTGCTCTGCCAATTGAGCTACAGGGGATCGCTCTGCGTGCACCGAATGCACCCGCCGGGACAGTCCCGGAAGGCGCGCGCTCGGTGCGACACATACATTAGCGCAAGTGGGGGGGTGCTCCGCCAACCGATAGCGGCCGGGTTGTGGACCGGGTGCACAGGGTAGGCGGCCAGCATCACGCGGGTTACGGGCGACGAGCGACGCGTACGCGAGGACTCGCGTAGGCAACGAGGATGGTGGAGCCATGCGCTACAAGCTGACGTTCATCACAGGAGCGGCTGTGGGCTTCGTGATCGGCGCCCGGGCGGGGCGTGAGCGGTACGAGCAGCTGGTCAAGGCCGGGCAGGCCTTCGTCCAGAACCCGGCGGTGCGCAACGCCGCCGAGAGTGCCGCCCAGCAGAGCCGGACGGCCGCGGTCAAGGCCGCGGACACCGTCACCGCCAAGGTCGGCCCGAAGCTGCCCAAGCCGCTCGCGGACAAGGTCCGCGCCATGCACAACGGCGGCGCCCCCGCCGACGACTGGGGCACCTCCAACACCTGACCTCCCACACCTGACCTCCCACACCTGATCTCCGGCATCCGAACTCCCACACCTGGCCCCGCCGGGCCCCCGCAAGCCCCGCAGGGGCCAGCAGGGCCCAGCAGGGCCCCGCAGTCGAACACCAGGACACCCGTCCATGCCGCGCGAGGCCCGCCCGGTACGGCATCATCGGCCCTATGGGCAAAGTGGCCGGTATAGACAACTCCACCGCGGGTACCACCGTCGTCGTATGCGATACGGACACCGGTGAGATCCTGCGGCAGGGGTACGCACCGCACGAGGTGCCGGACGGCGGGAAGCCGACCGAGATCGACCCCCAGGCGTGGCTGCTGTCGCTGGGCGAGGCGGCCAAGGACGGGGTGCTGGAGGGCGTGCAGGCGATCGGGGTGTCCGGGCAGCAGCACGGCCTGGTCGCGCTGGACGCCGGCGGGGTGACGGTGCGGCCCGCGCTGCTGCGCGGCGACAACCGGGCGCAGGCGCAGGCCGTCGACCTGCTCCAGGAGCTGGGCGGGCCGGCGAACTGGGCCGAGGCCGTCGGGTCGCAGCCCCAGGCCGCCTACCCGGTGGCCAAGCTGCGCTGGCTCGCGCAGCACGAGCCGGCGGCGGCCGGGCGGGTCGCCGAGGTGCTGCTGCCGCACGACTGGCTGGTGTGGCAGCTGCTGGGCCAGCCCGCCCGCCGGACCACCGACCGCGGTGACGCCTCCGGCACCGGCTACTGGTCCGCGGCGACCGGCGAATACCGCACGGACCTGGTCGAGCTGGCCCTCGGCCACGCCGTGGGGCTGCCGGACGTCCTGGCGCCCGCCGAGCCCGCCGGGCAGACGCCCGAGGGCCTGCTCATCTCCGCCGGCACCGGCGACAACATGGCGGCGGCCCTGGGCCTGGGCCTCGGCCCCGGCGACGCGGTGGTCTCCCTCGGCGCTGCCGGCACCGTCTTCGCCGTCCACCACGAGGCGCTGCGGGACCCCACCGGCACCGTCACCGCCTTCGCCGACGCCACCGGCCGCCACCTGCCGGTGGTGCAGGTACGCAACGCCGTACGCACCCTGCGCGGCACCGCCGACCTGCTGGGCACCGACCTGCCGGGGCTGTCCGACCTCGCGCTGCGCTCCACGCCCGGCGCGTACGGCCTGGTCCTGCTGCCGTACCTGGAGGGCGAGCGCACCCCCGACCTGCCGCACACCGCGGGCACCCTGGCGGGGCTGCGGCGCGAGTCGATGAAGCCGGAGCACCTGGCCCGCGCGGCCTTCGAGGGCATGCTGTGCGCGCTCGCCGACGCCCTGGACGTGCTGCGCAACAGGGGCGTGGAGGTGCGCCGGGTCTTCCTGCTCGGCCCCGCCGCCGAGCTGCCGGCCGTGCAGGCGCTCGCGCCCTCGCTCTTCGGCACCCTCGTCGTCGTCCCCCCGGCGGCCGAATACGCGGCCCTCGGCGCGGCCCGGCAGGCGGCGTGGTCGCTGGGCGCGGTGCTGGGCTCGCAGTCGCTGGCCGAGCCCCCGGCGTGGGAGCCGCGGCCGGGCACCCGGGTGCTGGACCCCGAGGCCGACGTGCTGCCGGACGGCCCCGGTCAGGACGGTGCGGCGGGGCCGGGTGAGCCCGGTCACGGCGGGGGCGGGCCCGCGGTCGGCTCGGCGGTGCGGCAGCAGTTCATCGCTGTGCGCGAACACACCCACCCCGGAGCCTTTGCCTCGCTTTAACCGGATGCGGCTCGGGGATGCCTGAGGATAGGGTTGCGCGCCGGCCAGGGCGGGGCCGGCCACCCGCCGGGTCCCCGAGCCACCGGTTCCGTACGAACCTTCGGTTCCGGGGCTCAACCCCGGCGGGCGCCGGCGCGTCCCTGAGGTCGAGCACGCCGTACGCCCATACGTTCGTACGCCCGTACGTCCGCGCGCCCGCATGCCCCAAGCCCCGCGTCCCCGAGCCCCGCGTCCCGAGCCCCCGAGGTAGTCAGTGTGCTGATCCGACTCCTGCGGTCCCACCTGCGACCGTACAAGCGCCCCATCGGCCTGCTGGTCGCGCTCCAGCTGGTCTCGACCATCGCGGCCCTGTTCCTGCCGACCCTCAACGCCGACATCATCGACAACGGCGTGGTCAAGGGCGACTCCGGCTACATCCTGGCCATGGGCGCCACCATGCTCGGCGTGACCGTCGCGCAGATGGTGTGCGCGATCGGCGCGGTCTATTACGGAGCCAGGACGTCCATGGCGGTGGGCCGCGACATCCGCGCGGCCGTCTTCGACCAGGTGCAGAGCTTCTCGGCGCGCGAGGTGGGGCAGTTCGGCGCGCCTTCCCTCATCACCCGCACCACCAACGACGTGCAGCAGGTCCAGATGCTGGTCCTGATGTCGTTCACGATGATGGTGGCCGCGCCGATCATGTGCGTGGGCGGCATCGTCATGGCGCTCGGCCAGGACGTGCCGCTGTCGTCGCTGCTGCTCGCGGTCGTGCCCGTCCTCGGCATCGCCGTCAGCCTGATCATCCGCAAGCTGCGCCCGCTGTTCCGCACGATGCAAAAGCGCGTGGACACCGTGAACCGGGTGCTGCGCGAGCAGATCACCGGCATCCGGGTGATCCGCGCCTTCGTCAAGGACGACTACGAGCAGCGCCGCTTCGGCGTCGCCAACGACGAGGTCACCGCAGTGTCGCTGGCCACCGGCAAGCTGCTGGCGCTGATGTTCCCCACCGTGATGTCCATCGTGAACCTGTCCAGCGTCGCCGTGCTGTGGTTCGGCGCGCACCGCATCGACAGCGGCGGCATGCAGATCGGGGCGCTCACCGCGTTCCTGAGCTATCTGATGCAGATCCTGATGTCGGTCATGATGGCCACGTTCATGTTCATGATGGTGCCGCGCGCCGAGGTGTGCGCCGAGCGCATCGAGGAAGTGCTCACCACCAGCTCCAGCGTCGTCCCGCCCAAGGCGCCCATCACCGCGCTGCGGCGGCACGGCGAGCTGGAGCTCTTCAACGTCGACTTCGCCTATCCCGGCGCCGAGGCCGCGGTGCTGCGCGGGGTGGACCTGGTCGCCCACCCCGGTGAGACCACGGCCGTCATCGGCTCCACCGGCAGCGGTAAGTCCACGCTGCTCGGCCTCATCCCGCGGTTGTACGACGCGACGGGCGGCCGGGTGCTGGTCGACGGCGAGGACGTCGCCGAACTGGACCCGGCGCTGCTGGCCGAGACCGTCGGCCTGGTGCCGCAGAAGCCGTACCTCTTCTCCGGCACCGTCGCCTCCAACCTGCGCTACGGCAAGCCGGACGCGACGGACGAGGAGCTGTGGCACGCGCTGGAGGTGGCGCAGGCCAAGGACTTCGTCGCCAAGCTGGAGGGCGGCCTGGAGGCGCCCATCGCGCAGGGCGGCAGCAATGTGTCGGGCGGGCAGCGGCAGCGGCTGGCGATCGCGCGGGCGCTGGTGCGGCGCCCGGAGATCTACCTCTTCGACGACTCGTTCTCGGCACTGGACTACGCCACTGACGCCGCCCTGCGGCGGGCGCTCGCGGCGGAGACGGCGGACGCGACGGTGGTCATCGTGGCCCAGCGGGTGTCCACGATCCGCGACGCGGACCGGATCGTCGTGCTCGACGAGGGCCGCGTGGTGGGGACGGGAACGCACAGCGAGCTGATGGCCGCCAACGAGACCTACCGGGAGATCGTGTTGTCCCAGCTGACGGAGCAGGAGGCCGCGGCATGAGCGCGAACGGCGGCGGACCCGGCGGTGAGGGCGGCAAGGGCGGCGGGCCGGGCGTCCCGCTCGGCAAGGGCGCACCCGGCGCACCCGGCGGTGAGGGCGGAAAGCCCGGCAGCGGGGTCATGAAGGTCGCCCGGCGCGGGCCCGGGCCCATGGGCGGCCCGGCGCGCTTCATGGGTGGCGGCCCCATCGAGCGCTCCATGGACTTCAAGGGCTCCTCCCGGCGCCTGGTCGCCCTGATGCGCCCCGACCGCTTCCTCCTCTACGCCGTCCTGGCCGTCGGCACCCTCAGCGTCGCCCTCACCGTGACCGGCCCCCGTATCCTCGGCCACGCCACGGACCTGATCTTCGCCGGCGTCATCGGCCGGCAGGTCCAGGGCACGTCCAAGGACCAGGCGCTGGACTACCTGCGCGCCCACGGCAAGGGCGGTGTCGCCGACATGCTCTCCGGCATCGACTTCACGCCCGGCCAGGGCATGGACTTCCACGCCGTCGGCGGCGTCCTGCTGATCGCCCTGTCGGTGTACGCGGCAGCCGCCGTGCTGAGCGTCATCCAGATGCGTACGGCCACCACGGTCATCAACCGCACCGTCTACCGGCTGCGCCGCGACGTCGAGGCGAAGCTGTCCCGGCTGCCGCTGTCGTACTTCGACAAGCAGCCGCGCGGCGAGGTGCTCAGCCGCGCGACCAACGACATCGACAACATCGGCCAGACCATGCAGCAGACCATGGGCCAGCTGATCAACTCCACGCTGACCATCGTCGGCGTGCTGGCCATGATGTTCTGGATCTCCTGGCTGCTGGCGCTGGTCGCCCTGGTGACCGTGCCGGTGACGCTGCTGGTCGCGACCCGGGTCGGCAAGCGCGCCCAGCCGCAGTTCGTGCAGCAGTGGAAGACCACGGGCACGCTCAACGCCCACATCGAGGAGATGTACACCGGCCACTCCCTGGTGAAGGTCTTCGGCCGCGCCCACGAGTCGGCGGAGACCTTCCGCGAGGAGAACGAGGCGCTCTACCAGGCCGGTTTCAAGGCGCAGTTCCTGTCCGGCACGATCCAGCCGCTGATGATGTTCATCGGCAACCTCAACTATGTGCTGGTCGCCGTCGTCGGCGGCCTGCGGGTGGCGTCGGGCGCGCTGTCCATCGGTGACGTGCAGGCGTTCATCCAGTACTCGCGGCAGTTCAGCCAGCCGCTGACGCAGGTCGCGAGCATGTCCAACCTCATCCAGTCCGGGGTCGCCTCGGCCGAGCGGGTCTTCGAGCTGCTGGACGCCGAGGAGCAGTCGGCGGAGCCCGCCGCCCCGGCCCGCCCGGTGGACGTCACCGGCCGGGTCGCGCTGGAGAAGGTGTCCTTCCGCTACGACCCGGACACCCCGCTCATCGACGACCTGTCGCTGAGCGTCCACCCCGGCCAGACCGTCGCGATCGTCGGCCCGACCGGCGCGGGCAAGACCACGCTGGTCAATCTGCTGATGCGCTTCTACGAGGTCACCGGCGGCCGGATCACGCTGGACGGCGTGGACGTCGCGGCGATGTCCCGCGAGGAGCTGCGCGCGACGGTCGGCATGGTGCTCCAGGACACCTGGCTCTTCGGCGGCACGATCGCCGAGAACATCGGTTACGGGCGCGAGGGCGCGACGCGCGAGGACATCGAGGCGGCGGCCCGGGCCGCGCACGCCGACCGCTTCATCCGCACCCTCCCGGACGGCTACGACACCGTCATCGACGACGAGGGCACGGGCGTCAGCGCGGGCGAGAAGCAACTGGTCACGATCGCGCGGGCGTTCCTGTCCGACCCGACGATCCTGGTCCTGGACGAGGCGACCAGCTCGGTCGATACCCGCACCGAGGTGCTGATCCAGCGCGCGATGGCCAAGCTCAGTCATGGCCGCACGAGCTTCGTCATCGCGCACCGGCTGTCCACGGTCCGCGACGCGGACGTCATCCTCGTGATGGAGTCCGGCTCCATCGTCGAACAGGGCACGCACGAGGAGCTGCTGGCGGCGGGCGGCGCGTACGCGCGGCTGTACGCGGCGCAGTTCGCGCAGGCGGTGGCCGAGGTCGACTGACCTTCACCCGGCGGCGGGCTTTCCGCGGCGTGCGGGCGCACTATGGGGGAAGGTGCACCGCACGCCGGGGGAAGTGTCGGGGGAAGCGTCGGGGGAGGCGGGGAAGCGATGAGCGCAGGCCGGACGAGCTCGGGCCGGGTGTTACGGGCGGGGGCCGCGGTGGCGGCGGCCCTGGCGCTGGCGGTCGCCGCCGGCTGCACGGACAAGGACGCCGCCGGCCCCGGCGGCACGCACACGCAGGGCCCGTCGGCCTCGTATCTGACCGGTGAGCCGGGCGCGGCCGGCCGGGTCCTGGCGGTGAAGATCGACAACGTCTCGGCGGCCCGCCCCGCGACCGGCCTGAACGACGCGGCGATCGTCTACGCCATCGAGGTCGAGGGCGGCCTGTCCCGGCTGATGGCCGTCTTCGACGCCGCGCACCTGCCGAAGACCGTCGGGCCCGTACGCAGCGCCCGGGAGACGGACCTGCACCTGCTGTCGGAGTACGACAAGCCCGCGCTCGCCTTCTCCGGCGCGCAGAGCAAGCTCCTGCCGGTGCTCCGGCACAGCAGCGCGCTCACGGCGGTGACCGGCACCGGGGACTTCTTCCGCCAGCCCGGCCGGCACGCCCCGCACAACGAGTTCCTGCACCCGGCCGCCGCGGCGGCCAAGGGCGGCCCGGCCAAGGACATCGGCCTGCGCTTCACCTCCGCCGTGCCCGCGGGCGGCACCCCGGCCACCTCGGCGAAGGCGAAGATGCCCGCCGCGCGCTTCACCTTCACCTGGACCGGCTCGCACTACCAGGTCGCGATGGACGGCCACACCTCCCCCTGGACGGCGGACAACGTGATCATCCAGCACGTCGCCGTGACGGAGTCCCGCTACCACTCCCGTACCGGCTTTGTCCCCTTCTCCCACACCGTCGGCCACGGCACGGCCCAGATCCTCCGCGACGGCCGCACCTACCCCGCCACCTGGGACCGCCCCTCCGAGCCCAGCGGCACGACCTACACCCTCGCCGGCAAGCCGCTCCCCCTGCACCCGGGGCGGACATGGATCGTGCTGGAGCCCTGAGATAGACAGCCAGCTGTGCAGTTGGCTGGCTAAGTGGTAGCGTGGGCGGCATGGACACACCCGCCTCGGCCCCACGTAGCGACACCGCTCGGGTGGCCGGTGAGTTGCGGGTGGCGTTGGCCGCGTTGGCGCGGCGGTTGCGGGAGCAGGCGGAGGGGACGGATCTCACGCGGTCGCAGTCGTCCGTGCTGCTGCGGCTGGAGCGGGAGGGGCCGGCGACGGCGACCGCGCTGGCGCGGGCCGAAGGCGTACGGCCGCAGTCGATGGCCAAGATCGTGCAGGTGCTGGACGCCGCGGGGCTGGTCAGCGGGGCGCCGGATCCCAAGGACGGGCGCAAGACCGTGCTGAGCCTCACGGAGGCGGCCCGGGAGGAGTTCAGGACCGGGCGGCTGGCCAAGGAGGACTGGCTCACCAAGGCGCTGGAGACGGGGCTGTCCGGCGACGAGATCGAGGCGCTGGGCGCGGTCGCGCCGCTGCTGATGCGGCTGGCGCAGTCGCCGTAGCGGCGCGGGGGGCCGATCTCGCGGAGGCCGGCACCCCGGCGGGCGGGCCTGCCCTTGCGGCACCCTCGCGGCCAGATAAGTGCACTTTACAACCACCCGGAGGGACACCGTATGGAGCCCACGACCGAGGACGTCACGGCCGACGCCCGCACCGACCCGTCGTGACCGCCGCGACGCACACGACGACCGCGCCGGAGGCGACCGGCGGCGGCAAGGGGTTCGGGCCGCGCTTCGTCAGCCCGCTCCTGCTCGGCTCCACCCTCAACCCGATCAACAGCTCGATGATCGCGACCGGCCTGGTCGGCATCGGGCTGGACTTCCACAAGGGCGCGGGCACCACCGCCTCCCTCATCTCCGTGCTCTACCTGTGCAGCGCCGTCGCCCAGCCCACGATGGGCAAGCTCGCGACGATCTTCGGCGCCCGGCGGGTCTTCGTCTCCGGCGTGGTGATCCTGCTGCTCGCCGGCGTCATCGGCGCCGCGGCGCCCGCCTTCGGCTTCCTCCTGGTCTCCCGGGCGCTGATCGGCATCGGCACGTCGGCCGCCTACCCGACGGCGATGGCGCTGGTCAGGAAGCGGGCGGACGAACTCGGCACGGGGGTGCCCAGCCGGGTGCTGGGCAACTTCTCGATCGCCTCGCAGGTGACGATCGTCGTCGGGCTGCCGCTCGGCGGGCTGCTCGCCGGCGTGTGGGGCTGGCGCGCGCTGTTCCTGGTGAACGTGCCGCTCGCGCTCGTCACCCTGGTCTCGACGCTGGTCGGCGTCGCGCCGGACCGGCCGGTGAGCCGGGACGACCGCGGTTCGCTCTTCTCGACGGTCGACGTCGCCGGCATCGCGCTGTTCGCCGGCACGATCGTGAGCCTGCTGCTCTTCCTGTCCGACCTCACCTCCCCCACCTGGTGGCTGCTGCCGCTGACCCTGGCGCTCGGCGCGGCGATGGTGGTGTGGGAGCGGCGGACCGCCCGCCCGCTGATCGACGTGCGGATGCTGGGCCGCAACCGCCGCCTGCTGCGGACGTACATCCGGCAGGCGCTCGTCGCCCTCGGGACGTACACCGCGCTCTACGGGCTCAGCCAGTGGATGGAGGAGAGCGCCGGCTACAGCGCCTCGCAGGTGGGACTGATCCTGCTGCCGCTGTCGGGCATCAGCATCGTGGTGGCCCGGCTGGTGTCGGAGCGCGGCTGGGTGCGGTGGCCGCTCGTCCTGACCGGGGTCTCGCTGGTGGCGACCGGCGCGGTGATGCTGCTCATCACGCACACCTCGTCGGTGCTCGTGCTGCTCGGCATGTCCGCCCTCTTCGGCCTCGCGAACGGCTTCAGCGGCTTCGCCAACCAGGCCGCCCTCTACGTCCAGTCCCCCGCGGACGAGATCGCCGTCGCCTCCGGCCTCTACCGCACCTTCGCGTACATCGGCGCGATCTTCTCGTCGAGCCTGATCGCCATCGCCTTCGGCGACAAGGCCACCGACCCCGGGCTGCACGGCGTCTCGTACGTGATCGCCGCGATCGGCGTCCTGGTGCTCCTCATGAGCCTGCTGGACCGCGCGATCCCGCCCCGCGCGGACCGCTGAGCCCCGCCATGGACAGCGTGACCGCCGCGGTGATCGCCGGGAGGACGGGGCGGGGCGGGGTGTCGAGGAGTGCGGGGAGGTCGCGGGAGCGGGCCTGGGCGCGGCCGGCGATCACGTTGGAGAAGAGGGAGAGCGCGTGGGTGATCTGGTACGGCTCCAGGCCGCTGCCGGCCAGGCCCGCGCGGGTCTCGGCCAGGGACGCCGGGCGGTAGCCGACCGGCCGGCCGAGCGCCGTGGTCAGGGCCTGCGCGATGTCCGCGCCGCCGAGGGCGAGGTCGCCCTCCAGCTCGTAGACGCGGCCCGCGTGCCGGCTCGGCCGGCCGGCCGCCAGGTCCTGCTGCGACTCGGCGGCGACCCGTACGGCCGCGTCGGCCAAATCCTCCTTGGCCACCACCGATACCTTGCCCTCGCCGAAGGGCGCGGCGAACTCCCCGGTGGCGGCGGCCTGCGCGGCGCCGGCGGTCGCGAGGCCGACCGGGACCTCGGCGTAGAGGCCGTTGCGGAGGATCGTGGTGGTGAACGGCCCGGCGGCCAGCCGGTCCTCGGTCCAGCGGTGCGGCAGGGCGATCGTCATCGACTCCCCGGAGGACGCGAGGCTGGTGTAGATGACGTGGCGTACGCCCGCGGTCGTAGCCGCGTCGGCGACCGCGCCGTGCCGGGCGTACACCACATCGTCCTCGGCGTACCCCGCGGAGATCACGACGAGCACGTCCACGCCGGCGAACCCCGCGTGCAGCGACGCCGGGTCGTCGAAGTCGATACGCCGCCGGTCGCCGGCCCCGGACCCGCTTCCGGCGCGGGTGCCGCCCACCACCGTGAGGCCGTCCCGGCGGGCCAGCCCGTCGAGGATCAGGCCGCCGAGGCCGCCGGAGACACCGGTCACGAGAATCATCGGGAACTCCCTGTTCGTCCATCGTCGTTCGTACGCCGTCGCGTGCGTGAAGCCGCCACCGAGCATCCGTCCGGGGCCGGCCCGGCGGAAGGAGGCACTTTCGCGTCAGCCGCGCACACCGCG
This sequence comes from Actinacidiphila epipremni, assembly GCF_012034175.1. Taxonomy (GTDB): domain Bacteria; phylum Actinomycetota; class Actinomycetes; order Streptomycetales; family Streptomycetaceae; genus Actinacidiphila; species Actinacidiphila epipremni. The sequence goes on along the minus strand of NZ_JAATEJ010000001.1, from coordinate 497,616 downwards.
GTAAGCGCACAGGTCAGGGCGCTGCGAGCGGGAGAATCCGACCCGGGCGGGGGCGCTCCGGCGGCATCCGGTGACGTCGCCCGTACGAAGATCCCGGCAGGGGCTCGGGCCGGCTCGGGCCGGCTCAGGCCGGCGGGGTCCTGACGCCCTTCCACTGCTCCGCGCCCCACTTGTGGAACCGCTCGGCCTCGGTGAAGCCGAGCTTGGCCGCGAGGCGCATCGAGCGGGTGTTGGCGGACTGCGTGTAGAGCGCGACCGGCTCGGCCGGAAGCGCGGCGGCGTACCAGCCGAGCGCCGCCGTGCACGCCTCGGCGGCGTAACCGCGGCCCCAGGCCGCCGGCAGGAACAGGTAGCCGATCGCGGACTCGCCCGCGCGGATCTCGCGCCGGCGCAGTTCGACGGTGCCGATCATCGTCCCGTCGCACTCGACCACGAAGAGGCCGGGGCGGCGCTCGGGTGTCGGCGGCAGTGTGCGCTCGCACTCGTCACGCGGGCGCGGGCCGCCGAGGTAGGTGTTCACCTCCGGCGAGCTGAACAGCTCGACGCACGCCGGCCGGTCGCGGGCCTCGGACTCGCGCAGGACGAGCCGCTCGGTGCGTATCGGGGCGGGCGGCCAGGCGGGGGAGCTCGGTTCTGACATGGCAGGCAACGTACCGCACGGTCTTGCGGCGCACGCGCGTACGTACGCGCCGGGCTGCGGATGCGCCTGCGTACGGGCCTGGCTGCGGGCGGGCCTGCGCGCGGGGGGACGCCGGGGCGGCTCAGTCCAGGTATCCGCGGAGCTGGTCGGCGAAGGTGTGGTCGCGGAGTTTGTTGAGCGTCTTGGACTCGATCTGCCGGATGCGCTCGCGGGTCACGCCGAACAGGCCGCCGATCTCCTCCAGGGTGCGGGGGCGGCCGTCGGCGAGGCCGTAGCGGAGCTGGACGACCTTGCGTTCGCGCTCGCCGAGGGTGGACAGGACCGCTTCGAGGTGCTCGCGCAGCAGCATGAAGGCGGCGGTCTCGACGGGCGAGGCGGCGTCGCCGTCCTCGATGAGGTCACCGAGGGCGACATCGTCCTCCTCGCCGACCGGCGCGTGCAGCGACACCGGTTCCTGGGCCAGCCGCAGCACCTCGCCGACCCGCTCGGGGGTGAGGTCGAGCTGGGCGGCGACCTCCTCGGTGGTGGGCTCGTAGCCGCGTTCCTGGAGCAGGCGGCGCTGGACGCGGATGACCCGGTTGATGAGTTCCACGACATGGACCGGGACCCGGATCGTACGGGCCTGGTCGGCGAGCGCACGGGACATGGCCTGGCGGATCCACCAGGTGGCGTACGTGGAGAACTTGTAGCCGCGGGCGTAGTCGAACTTCTCCACCGCGCGGATGAGGCCGAGGTTGCCCTCCTGGACGAGGTCCAGCATCGTCAGGCCGCGCCCGATGTAACGTTTCGCCACGGAGACGACCAGGCGCAGGTTCGCCTCGATGAGCTTGCGCTTGGCGACCCGGCCCTGCACGACGAGGCGGTCGAGGTCCACCGCGAGCTGGGAGTCCAGGGCCGGGAACGCGGCCAGCTTCTCCTCGGCGAACAGGCCGGCCTCGACCGCCCGGGCGAGCTCCACCTCCTGCTCGGCGGTCAGCAGCGGGATGCGGCCGATCTCCCGCAGGTACTGGCGGAAGAGGTCGGCGGACGGGCCGGTCGGGTCGGCGCGCGGGCGGACGAGGGCGGGCAGGGCGGCGGGGTCCAGGACGTCGGCCGGGTCCGGGGAGTCCGCACCGTCCACCGCGCCCACCGGGTCCGCGGGACCCAGCGGGTCCGGGCCCACCGGGCCCGCCGGGCTCACGGGATCGGGCGGCGGGTCCGGCACGGGGGTGAGCAGGGGGCGGGCGGCCGGGACCGGTATCTGCGCCGGAGCGGGCGAATGCGAATGCGACTGCGTCTGCACGGAAGCGACCTCCGCGGTGAGCGCGACATTGGGCTCTGAGAGGGCTCGGAGAAGGCTCGGAAGGAGAGCCGAGGCGGGCTCTGGGCCGTCCTTCAGTGTGGCCCACACAGTGCGCCCGCCACGAGGGTCGTGCGCCCGGTTTTTCGGTTTTCCGTCACGCTTCGCGCACGCCCCGACACGCTCATCCCGTACGCCCGCGGGCCCGCCCCCCTACGCCCGGCGTCGTACGCCCGCCCGTACACCCGGCGTCGTACGCCTCCGCCCACTCCGTACGCCCGCGGCCCCACCGGCGAGGGTCAGAGCGCCGCAGCCCCGTGCTGGGTCAGACGCTGGGCGTACTGCTCCAGCGCCCACCGCTCGTTCCCCACCGCCGCCAGTTCCGGGGCGTCGTGGCGTACGCCCTGCGCGATGAGCCGTGCCTGCGTCGCGTGCACCTCGGTGATGCGGCGTCGCACCGCGTTCATCCGCACGCCCACCAGCACCTCCCCCGCGTAGAACTCCGGGGCCTTGTGCATCACCGGCTCGACGGCCAGCTCCGTCACCATCATCCGCACCGAGTCGTCCGGCGCGGCCTCCCGCACCCGGGTCAGGAAGTCCGTGTCCGCGAACTCCACCCCGCCGACCTCGGCGATCACCCGGCGCACCTGCGCGTACGGCGGCCCGGTGAACTCGTCCTCGCCGTACGCGTCGAAGGCCGGCGCGACCAGCTGCGGGAACTGCAGGGCCAGCTTGAGCAGTTCGCGCTCCAGCCGGTGCGCCGGGCTGCGCAGGTCCAGCCGCGGCCCGCGCGGCACGTTCTGCGGCGGTCCCGCGGGGCGCCGCTCGGGCCCCGGCCCGCCGGCCGCCGCGGGCTGCCGCAGCGCGTCCTGCGGCCGTACGGCGGGCCCGCCGCCGCCCGCGGCCCTGGCCCGCGCCAGCGCCCGTACCCGGCGGATCATCGACTGCTCCTCGGCCTGCGTGGCCATGCCCGCCATGCCGACCAGCCGGATCGCGTAACGGTCCCGCAGGGCCTGGTTCTTGATCGCGGCGACCACCGGCACCGCCGCGTCCACCGCCGCGACCCGGCCCTCGTCGGTGTCCAGGTTGTAGCGCGACACGATCGAGCGCAGCGCGAACGCGAACAGCGGGGTGCGCCCCTCGATGAGCCGCTGCACCGCCGCGTCGCCCTCCGCGAGCCGCAGCTCGCACGGGTCCATGCCGCCCGGCGTCACCGCGATCGACGTCTCGGCGGCGAACTTCTGGTCGTCCTCGAAGGCCCGCAGCGCCGCCTTCTGGCCGGCCTCGTCACCGTCGAAGGTGAAGACGACCTCCGAGGTCGCGTTGTCCATCAGCAGCCGGCGCAGGATCTTGATGTGCTCGCCGCCGAAGGACGTGCCGCACGTCGCGATCGCGTTGGTGACGCCGGCCAGGTGGCAGGCCATGACGTCGGTGTAGCCCTCGACGACGACCGCCCGGCCGGTGCGGGCGATCTCCTTCTTCGCCAGGTCGATCCCGTACAGCACCTGGGACTTGCGGTAGAGCGGCGTCTCGGAGGTGTTGAGGTACTTCGGGCCCTGGTCGTCCTCGCGCAGCTTGCGTGCGCCGAAGCCGATGACCTCGCCGGTGATGTCGCGGATCGGCCAGATCAGCCGCCCCCGGAACCGGTCGATCGCGCCGCCGCGCCGGCTCTCCGACGCCAGCCCCGCGGTGATCAGCTCCCGGTCGGAGAAGCCCTTGCCGCGCAGGAACCGCACCAGGTGGTCCCAGCCGGCCGGCGCGTACCCGACCCCGAAATGCCCCGCCGCCGCCTGGTCGAACCCCCGCGCGGTCAGGAACCGCCGCCCGATCTCCCCCTCGGCGCTGCCCAGTTGCTCGACGTAGAAGGCCGCGGCGGCCTTGTGCGCCTCGACCAGCCGGATCCGCTCCCCCTGCTGCCGCCCGGGGACGTACCCGCCCTCCTCGTACCGCAGCGTGATGCCGGCCTGCCCCGCGAGCCGCTCCACGGCCTCGGTGAACGACAGGTGGTCCACCTTCATGACGAACGCCAGCGTGTCGCCGCCCTCCCCGCAGCCGAAGCAGTGGAAGAGGCCCTTGGAGGGGCTGACCTGGAAGGACGGGGACTTCTCGTCGTGGAAGGGGCACAGGCCCTTCAGGTTGCCGCCGCCGGCGTTCTTCAGGTGGAGGTATTCGGAGACCACGGCGTCGATCGGGACGGCGTCCCGTACCGCCTTCACGTCTTCGTCCCTGATCCTGCCCGCCACGCGTGAAGTCTACGGCCCGGGTGGGACAGGTCGCGGACGGTGCCGCGGGAGGGGGCGGGTCAGTCGCGCAGCAGGTGCTTGGTCGTGAAGTCGTAGTGCGGGCCGCTGGGCTGGATCTCGAACTCCTCGCCGACGCGCTCGAAGCCCATGTGGCGGTAGAAGTCGGTCGCGGAGGTGCGGCCGTGGCACCACACGAGGGTGGCGCCGCGGGCCGCGCACTCGCGCAGGCCGGCGGTGAGGGCGGCGCCGCCGAAGCCCTGGCCGCGGACCTCGGGGGCGCTGCCCATGCCGCGGAAGCGGTACGCCGTCGCCGCCTCGCCGGGACGGGGGTACCACCCGACGTGGTCAGGGGGAGGGTCGGGGAAGAAGGTGGCGCAGCCGAGGACGGCGCCGGTCTCGTCGTAGGCGGCTATGTGGAAGGTGTCGGGGCGGGCGTCCTCGGGGTAGACGGCCGTCTCGCGGGGCAGGCCGGTGCGCAGGACGGCCCAGCGCAGGGCGAAGATCTCGTCGACCGGTACGACGGCGGTGCGCGAAACGGGCATCGGGGCTCGTCCTTCCTGGTCAGGCCGGGAAGGGGAGCCCGGTCAGTCCAGGAACGAGGTTAGCGGCACGGACGGGTCGGACAGCGCCTCGGGGTCGACCTCGCGGCGGGAGCGGATGAGGTGCTGGATCTGCTCGGTGACGTCCCAGACGTTGACGTTCATGCCGGCCAGCACCCGGCCCTCGCGCAGCCAGAACGCGATGAACTGCCGCTTCCCGACGTCGCCGCGGCAGACGACCTGGTCGTACGTGCCGGGGGCGGCGTGGCCGGAGAACTCCATGCCGAGGTCGTACTGGTCGGTGAAGAAGTACGGGATGCGGTCGTAGCAGACCTCGCGGCCGAGCATGGCGCGGGCGGCGGCGGGGCCGCCGTTGAGGGCGTTGGCCCAGTGCTCGACGCGGACCCGGTGGCCGAGCAGCGGGTGCTCGGCGCCCGCGATGTCGCCGGCGGCGAAGATGTGCGGGTCGGAGGTGCGCAGGCTCGCGTCGACGGCGACGCCGCCGCCCTCCTCGCGCGGGGCGAGGGCGAGCCCGGCGGCTTCGGCGAGCGCGGTGCGCGGGGCGGCGCCGATCGCGGCAAGCACGTCGTGCGCGGGGTGCTCCTCGCCGTCGTCGGTGAGGGCGGCCAGCACCATGCCGTCCTGGCCGGTGATGCCGGTGAGCTGGGTGCCGAAGGCGAAGCGGACGCCGTGCTCGGCGTGCAGGTCGGCGAAGACGGAGCCGAGTTCGGGTCCGAGGACGGTGTGCAGCGGGGTGGGGTGCGGCTCGACGACGGTGACCTCGGCGCCGTAGCCGCGGGCCGCGGCGGCGACTTCCAGGCCGATCCAGCCGGCGCCGGCGATGACGAGGTGGCCGTTCTCCCGGCCGAGGCTGGTCAGGACGTGCTTGAGCCGGTCGGCGTGGGCGAGCCGGCGCAGGTGGTGGACGCCGGCGAGGTCGGTGCCGGGGATGTCGAGGCGGCGCGGCTCGGAGCCGGTGGCCAGCAGCAGCTTGTCGTAGGCGAGGGTGGTGCCGTCGCCGAGGCTGATGGTGCCGGCGTCCTTGTCGAGGTGGACGACGGGCTCGCCCAGGTGCAGCTCCACGTCGTGCTCGGCGTACCAGCCGGGCTGCTGGACGAAGACGGAGTCGCGCTCGGCGCTGCCGGTCAGATACCCCTTCGACAGGGGCGGGCGTTCGTAGGGGTGGTCGCGTTCGTCGCCGATCAGTATCACCCGGCCGGTGAAACCCTCGGCGCGTAGCGTCTCCGCGGCCTTCGCCCCGGCGAGCCCCGCCCCGACGATCACGAAGGTCTGGTGTGCGTCCACCACTGTGCGCCTCCCCTGCCGGTCGTTCCTTATGAGCGAGCGTCCCTTACGGCGGGGGCCCGCGGGAAGGGCGCCGCGCCGAATGATCATTGTGATCACCCGCTGCCGCGGCCGTACCGGTGCACCCCCCGGGTGGGCGTTTCGCGGCTGTTGGGCCCCGCGGCGGCGGTAGCGCTACCGGGTGAGGCGGGCGTGCAGGGCGGTCGCGGCGGCGTCGGTGAGGGAGGCGATCTGGTCGACGACGGCGCGGCGGCGGGCGCGGTCGTCGGGGGCGGCGGTGAAGATCGCGGCGAACTGGGGGTCCAGGCCGATCGGGGCGCGGGCGAGCAGGGCGGCGGCGAGCTCGGCGATGACGACGCGCTGCTCGGCGCGGCGGCGGGCCTGGGCGGCGCGCTGCATGACGTAGCGGTCGGCGACGGCCTTGAGTACGGCGCACTCCAGGCGCTGCTCGCGCGGTACGACGAGCTCGGCGGCGTAACGGGTGAGGCGGGCGGTGCCGTAGCGGGCCCGGGTGGCGCCCTCGGCGGCGAGGCAGAAGCGGCCGATGAGCTGGGAGGCGGCGTCCTTCAGGCGGGCCTGGTCGAGGGCGGTGCCGTCGTAGTGCGCGGGCCACCAGGGCTGGGCCAGCAGCCGGTCCAGGGCCTCGGCGAGCTCGTCGGGGGAGGTGCCGGCGGGTGCGTAGCGGCCGGCGGCGCACGCGAAGACGTCGGCGCGCTCGGGGGTGGAGCGCAGGGCGCGGGGGTCGATGTGGCCGGCCTGGAGGCCGTCCTCGACGTCGTGGACGGAGTAGGCGACGTCGTCGGACCAGTCCATGACCTGGGCCTCGAAGCACACCCGGGGGGCGGGGGCGCCGGGCGTTTCGGGGGCGTGGGGGGCTTCGGGGACTCCCTGCCGGGCCCAGCGGAAGACGGGCAGGTCGTCCTCGTAGACGCCGAACTTGGGGCTGCCGGGGGCGGCGGGGTTGCCGCCGCGCGGCCAGGGGTATTTGGTCGCGGCGTCCAGCGCCGCCCGGGTGAGGTTGAGGCCCACGCTGACGTCGGGCGAGGCGAAGCGCTTGGGCTCGATACGGGTGAGCAGGCGCAGGCTCTGGGCGTTGCCCTCGAAGCCGCCGCAGTCGGCGGCGAACTCGGCGAGGACGAGTTCGCCGTTGTGGCCGAAGGGCGGGTGGCCGAGGTCGTGCGCGAGGCAGGCGGTCTCGACGAGGTCGGGGTCGCAGCCGAGCGCCGCGCCGAGCTCCCGGCCGACCTGCGCGCATTCCAGCGAGTGGGTGAGCCGGGTGCGCGGGCTCGTGTCGGGCACGGCGGCGTCGCTGACCCCGGGGTCGACGACCTGCGTCTTCCCGGCGAGCCGACGCAACGCCGCGGAGTGCAGCACCCGCGCCCGGTCCCGCTGGAACGCGGTCCGCCCGGGCCGCTTGTCGGGCTCGTCGACGTACCGCTCGATGTCCTGGGCCCGGTAGCCGCTCTCGCTCTCCATACGGGCGACGGTAACGCGCGAGGCCGACGCCCGGCGCGCGGAGCCCTCCGGGGGCGTACGGCTGGGGGCGTACGGGTCCTGGCTCAGGGCGTACGGGCCTGGCTCCCGGGTGTACGGCCCGGGGCGTACAGCCCGGGGTGTACGGGTCAGGGCCCCCGGCGTACGGGCGCCGGCCGCGCAGGCGCCGGTGGCCTCCGGTGTCGGCCTCAGCTCGCCCGGGCCAGGGCGGTGCCGCTCGCCGTCGTGGAGCGGAGTGCCTGGTCGTAGCGGTGGAGGACGAGCGCGGCCATCGCCGGGTGGGCGCCGAGCGGGGCGGCGGCGAGGTCGGGGGCCGCCGCGGCGGTCTGGGTGGCGAAGCGGCCGGGGGCGGTGAAGCAGGAGGCCACGGCGATACGGGCCGGGTCGGCACCGCGCGCGGTGAGGGCGGCGAGGGCTTCGGGGACGGTGGGCGTCGCGGCGGAGGCGTACGCGGGCGTGACGGGCACGCCGAGCCGGGCGGCGAGCAGCGCGGCGGTACGGGCGGTGTCGGCGGCGGAGTCCGGGTCGCGGGACCCGGCGGCGGCGAGGATGACGCCGTCGCTGCGCCCGGCCGCCCAGCCGGCCGCCCGCAGCCGGTCGTGCAGGACCCACGCGAGCAGCGGGTGCGGCCCGAGCGGCGCGGCGACCGTGCCCCGTACGCCGGGGGTGGCGGCGAGCGCGGCGGGCAGGTCGTGCTTGACGTGGTGGCCGCGGGTGAGCAGCAGCGGTACGAGCACGGCGGTGCGCCCGCGCAGCCCGGCGAGGGTGTCCGCGAGCAGCGGCTCGTCCAGCTCGACGTGCCCGAGCCGTACATCGAGCCCGGGGCGGGCCGCCCGGACCCGCGCCACCAGCGCCCGCACCACGGGCAGCGCCCGCGGGTCCCGGCTGCCGTGCGCGACGGCGACCAGGACGGGGCGGCTGCCGGGGTGCGGCGCGGGGCCGTACGCGGTCGAAGGGCTCATACGTCCATGGTGCCGCCACGGGATTGCGGGGCGGTTGCGCCGGAGGTCACGGGACCTTTTCCCGCGCATCACAGCGGGCCGGGGCCGGGGGTGAGGGCGCCCGGGCCGGCCCTTGCTCCCCCGGCCGGCCGGCCGCCGCGCAACCGGCGGAGCGATTCGCGCGTCGGACACCGTGACAGGTGGGGCCGGCGAGGGCAGGGGCGGCACGGCATGGGCAGGTTCGGGCTCCCGAGGTTCCCGCGGCCCTCGCGCATGCGGTGGCGGCCCTCGCTGCGGCGATTCCACCTCCCCCGGACCCGTACCGGACGGCGGCGGGCCGTGCAGCTCGCGGCGGCGCTGTGCACGCTGGCGCTGCTGCCCGCGGTGTGGGTGCAGCTCACCGGGAGCGCCCGGGTGCGCGACCTCGCGGACGTGCCCGCCGCGCCGGTCGGCGTCGTCTTCGGCGCGGGGCTCGAACCGGGCGGCCGGCCCTCCCCGTATCTCGCCCACCGCCTCGACGCCGCCGTGCAGCTCTACCGGGCGGGCAAGGTACGGGTGTTGCTGGTCACCGGCGACAACAGCCGTACGTCGTACGACGAGCCGGGCGCGATGCGGACGTACCTGGTCGCGCACGGCGTGCCCGCGGCCCACGTCGTCGTGGACGACGCGGGGTTCGACACCTGGGACTCGTGCAGCCGGGCCCGGCGCATTTTCGGTGTGCACCGGGCGGTCCTGGTGAGCCAGGGCTTCCACATCCGGCGGGCGGTCGCGCTGTGCGAGTCCGCCGGGCTGGACGTCTACGGCGTGGGCGTCGACGAGCCGCACGACGCGACGTGGTACGCCGGCGGCGCCCGCGAACTGCTCGCGGCCGGCAAGGCCGCGGTGGACGCCGCCTTCCACCCCGCCCCGCGCTTCCTCGGCCCCACCGAGCCGGGCGTGGCCCGGGCCCTCAAGTCCCCGCCCTCCCCCACCACGCCCTCCGGCAACTGATCCTCTACGGAGGGAAGTTGCGCGCTCACGGACCGCAACCATCCGCCGCGCAGGCGGTTTTCGGCCAGCTGAAAGTTCCGCCGACGTGCTCCCGTCGCCGCAGGTCCACGCCCTGCCACGTGGTCTAGACCGCAATCTATGCGCGTAACCCCTTTACGTCACAGGTCACTTCATGCGTCACTCATGACGCGTTCACAACAAAGTCACGTCCGCAGTCCAAGGTCCACAGAGCGAACCACCCTGCACGCCCGTGTCCCCTTGCCACACTGACGCGCTCAGGAGGAAAGCCATGCTCTCCCGCACACGGAATCTGATGGCGGTCGCACTCGTAGGGGCGAGCCTGGCGCTCGCCACGACCCTGTCGGCAGGCGCCGCGAGCGCCGCCCAGCCGGTCTCGAAGGGCAACAACATCCCGGTCGGCCAGGGCTACATGGGCGCCGGATACGCCCAGGACACCAAGGGCCAGCTCGCCCAGCCCGCGCCCGGCCAGGTCACGCCGAACGCCAGCTACCCGGCCGGCATCGACGTCTCGCACTACCAGGGCTCGATCAACTGGTCCTCGGTGAAGTCCGCCGGCATCCAGTTCGCCTACATCAAGGCCACCGAGAGCACGACGTACAAGGACCCGACCTTCAACGCGAACTACCTCAACGCGTACAACGCGAGGGTCATCCGCGGCGCCTACCACTTCGCGCGGCCCGACCTCTCCTCGGGCGCGGCGCAGGCCAACTACTTCGCCAGCAACGGCGGTGCCTGGTCCGCGGACAACCTCACCCTGCCGGGCATGCTGGACCTGGAGGGCGGCTGCTACGGCAAGTCCGCCGCGTCGATGCAGTCGTGGATCCTGGACTTCTACAACACCTACAAGTCGCGCACCGGCCGCGATGTCGTGATCTACACCAGCGCGAGCTGGTGGAACAGCTGCACCGGCGGGTGGAGCGGGATGTACTCGCGCAGCCCGCTGAACGTCGCGCACTGGACCTCCGCGGCGAGCCCGACCATCCCGAGCGGCTTCCCGTTCTGGACGTTCTGGCAGTACAGCGACTCCGGCTCGGTCTCCGGCATCTCCGGCGCGGTCGACCGCGACCGGTTCAGCGCCGGCACCGACCGCCTGCTGGCGCTCGCCAACAACACCCCCTGAGCGCAGGCGACTTGCCCCGGGCGCGGACCCATCCCGCGCCCGGGGCACCGCACGTGGCCGTCACGACCCGACCGTGACCGCCAACGGCTCATGCCGGACGGGGAAGTTGACGGAGTTGGCGATGAAGCACAGCCGGTTCGCCTGCTCGTGCAGCTCCAGCGCCTTGTCCGCCGTCGCCGCCTCCGCGACCCGCACCGCCGGGTGCAGCACCGCCTCGGTGAAGTGGCCGCCGCCGTCCGGGGTCTGCGTCATCGCGGCGGTCGCCTGGTCCGTGTAGCCGGTCACCGTCACGCCGTTCATGACGCACACATGCAGATACGACAGCATGTGGCACTGCGACAGCGAGGCGAGCAGCAGCAGTTCGGGGTTCCAGCGCGAGGCGTCCCTGCGGAAGGCCGGATCGGCGGACCCGAGCAGCAGCGGCACGCCGGCCGCGGAGACCTCGTGGGCCCGCTCGTAGGCGCGGTAACCGCTCGTACCGGAGCCGAGGTTGCCGGTCCACACCAGGTCGGTGCGGTAGGTGTGCACATGGGCCGAGGCCATCGTGGGCGTCCTTTCAGCGGAGGGGCAGCGGGGGCAGCGGGGGGCAGCGGGGGGCAGCGGGGGGCAGCGGGGGGCAGCGGGGATCTTACGGGCCGGTGTCGCCGGCGGTGTCGCGTACGTGCCGCCGCGCGACGGCCGCGGCGTCCGCCGACGCGCGCGCCCGCAGCCGGCGCAGCATGCGCGCGTCCTGGAAGCCCACCGAGCGCGCGGCCGACTCCACCGTCGCGCCCTGCCCGATCAGGTGCTCGGCGCGCTCGATGCGCAGCTCCTGCTGGTAGCGCAGCGGTGTGAGGCCGGTCGCGGCGGTGAAGCGGCGGGTGAGGGTGCGCTCGCTCAGGCCGGTGGCCGCGGCCAGGTCCGTCAGGGCGAGGCGGGCGCAGAAGCGGGTGTCGATGAGGTCCTGGGCGCGGTGGACGGCGTCGCTGACGTGGGAGCGGTGCCGCAGCATCGCGCTGGCCTGCTGCTCGTCGCCGTTGCGGCGGGCGTAGACGACCATCTGGCGGGCGACCCGCGCCGCGGCGGCCGGCCCGTGGCGTACGGCGACCAGTTGCAGCGCGAGGTCGATGCCGCTGGCGATGCCGGCGGAGGTGACGACCCGGCCGTCCATCACGTACAGCACGTCGCGGACGACGGCGGCCCGCGGGTAGCGGCGGGCGAGTTCGTCCTGGAGGTCGTGGTGGGTGGTGCAGCGCCGGCCGTCGAGCAGCCCGGCGCGGCCGAGCGCGTCGGCGCCGGCGCAGACGCTGGCCACCGTGCCGCCCGCCGCGTGGTGGGCGCGCAGCCAGTCCAGCGTCGCGCCGCCGAGGGCGCCGTGCTCGCGCAGGGTGTACGAGCGCCAGCCGGGGACGATGATCAGGTCGTCGGCGGCGAGCGCGGGCAGGTCGGGGTCGGCGCGCAGCGCGATGCCCTGTGCGGTGGGGACGTCTTCCTGCTCGGCCGCGTAGTGCAGGGTGTGGCCGAGGCCGTGGTCGGCCGCGGTGGAGAACACCTGGGCCGGGCCCGCGAGGTCGAGCAGATGCAGGTGCGGGACGAGCAGGAAGACCACCCGGGTCACGATCCGGTCAGCTCCTTGACGGTCGTCACGGTGGCGAAGCGACCCGCCAGCGCGTATTCGGTTCGGGCGATGATCTCGGCGGGAAGCAGCGTACGCGGATCGGCCAGCACCTCGGCGAGCGGCCGGTCCGCGGGCGCGTCGCGGTGCGCGATCGGCTCGGTCGCGGTGGCGTCGACGACGAACGTGACGGCGTAGCCGAGGTCGGAGGCGAACCGCGCGGTGGTCTCGACGCACTGCTCGGTGCGGATGCCGCAGGTGACCACGTGCCGGATGCCGCGCTCGGTGAGGATCTGCCCGAGGTTGGTGGTGGTGAAGGCGTTGTGCGCGGTCTTGTGCAGCACCGGCTCGCCGGCCTGCGGCGCAAGGCCCTCGATGAGCCGGACGTGGCCGCGGGCGGGGTCGAAGACGGTGCCGGAGCCGGGCTCGGCGTGCAGCACCCACACCACCAGGTGGCCCTCCCGCCGCGCGTGGTCGACGAGGTGCGCGACCTTGTCGGCGACATCGGGGTCGGAGGCGGCCTGCCAGCTCTCGCGCTGCCGGAAGGACTCCTGGACGTCGATGACGACCAGGGCGGTGGGAAGGGGCTCGGCGGGGGTGCTCGTGTGGGTCATGGCTCGATCCTCGCGGTGCGGCAGGGGCCGCCGCCAGGCACGATCACGACCCGCTGCGGAACGATCCGGTCAGCTTGTCCTCCCCCGCTCACAGTGTGCCGTGTGCGTGGATGAGCGCACCGTTCCTTGCGGGTAATGGCGGGGATGCGGGTGGGAAACAGCTCCGGCCCACGGTGGTGGCATGGGCGACGACGGAGGTTGCGGGCATGGCTGACACCACGGAGAAGACCCTCGTGCTGGTCGGGCACGGCATGGTGGGCCAGCGCTTCCTCGAAGCGCTCGCCGACCGGGGCGTCACCGCGCGCACGCGGGTCGTCGTGCTGTGCGAGGAGCCCCGCCCGGCGTACGACAGGGTGCACCTGACCTCGTACTTCTCCGAGGGCGTGAGCCCGCGGGAGCTGTCGGTGGTCGAGGACGGCTTCATGGCGCGGCACGGCATCGAGCTGCACGTGGGCGACCCGGCGGTGCGTGTCGACCGCGACCGCCGTACGGTGACGGCCCGCTCCGGGCTGACCGTCGGCTACGACACGCTCGTGCTGGCCACCGGCTCGTACCCGTTCGTGCCGCCCGTGCCGGGCAAGGACGCCGCCGGATGCTTCGTCTACCGCACGATCGAGGACCTGCTGGCGATCGAGGCGTACGCGGCGGGCGTCGGCAGCGGCGCGGTGGTCGGCGGCGGGCTGCTGGGACTGGAGGCGGCGGGCGCGCTCAAGGGGCTCGGACTGGACACGCATGTCGTGGAGTTCGCGCCGCGGCTGATGCCGGTGCAGGTCGACACGGGCGGCGGGGACGCGCTGCGGCGCCGCGTCGAGGCCCTGGGCGTACGGGTGCACACCGGGGTCGGCACGCAGCAGATCACGGTGGACGGCGGCACGGGCCGGGTGACCGGGATGGCGCTGTCGGACGGCTCCCACCTGCCGGTCGGCATGGTGGTGTTCTCCGCCGGCGTCCGGCCGCGCGACGAACTGGCCCGCGGCTGCGGGCTCTTGGTGGGCGAGCGCGGCGGGATCGTCGTCGACGAGCAGTGCCGTACGGCCGATCCTTCGGTCTTCGCGATCGGCGAGTGCGCGCTCGCCGCGGACGGACGGGTGTACGGGCTGGTGGCGCCCGGCTACGAGATGGCCGAGACCGCCGCGCGTACCGTCGCCGGCGAGGCGGGCGCGTTCACGGGCGCGGACCTGTCGACGAAGCTGAAGCTGCTGGGCGTGGACGTGGCGAGCTTCGGTGACGCGCACGGCACCGCGGAGGGCTGCCTCGACGTGTGCTACTCCGACGCCCGTTCCGGGATCTACCGCAAGCTGGTCGTCGGCGCGGACGGCACGCTGCTGGGCGGGGTGCTGGTCGGCGACGTCGAGTCGTACGGGCTGCTGCGCCCGCTGACCGGCTCGGTGCCGCCGGTCGCGCCCGAGCACCTGGTGCTGCCGGCGGGCGCGGGCGCGCCGGTGGCGCTCGGGCCTTCCGCGCTGCCGGACGAGGCGGTGGTGTGCAGCTGCAACAACGTGACCAAGGGCGCGATCAGGGCCGCCGTGGGCGGTGCGGGTGCCGGGGGTGCCGGGGGCGGCGCGGGTGAGCACTCCTGCACCTCGGTGGCCGAGGTCAAGAAGTGCACCAAGGCCGGTACGAGCTGCGGCAGTTGCGTCAAGGTGCTGGGGCAGCTGGTGGACGCCGAGCTGGAGGCGGCGGGCGTCGAGGTCGACAAGGGCCTGTGCCCGCACTTCGCGCAGACCCGCGCGGAGCTGTACGAGATCGTGCTGGCGCTGCGGATCCCCTCCTACCGCCAACTCCTCGACGGGCATGGGCGGGAGGGTGCGCGGGGCGGCGAGGGCTGCGAGGTGTGCAAGCCGGCCGTCGCCTCGATCCTGGCGTCGCTGGCGCCGGTCGTGGGCGCGAGCGTGCACGTACTGGAGGGCGAGCAGGCGGCGTTGCAGGACACCAACGACCACTTCCTGGCCAACATGCAGAAGAACGGCTCCTATTCGGTGGTGCCGCGGATCCCGGGCGGCGAGATCACCCCGGAGAAGCTGATCGTGATCGGGGAGGTGGCGCGGGACTTCGGCCTCTACACGAAGATCACCGGCGGCCAGCGCATCGACCTGTTCGGCGCCCGGGTGGAGCAACTGCCGCTGATCTGGGCGCGCTTGGTGGACGCCGGCTTCGAGTCCGGCCACGCGTACGGCAAGGCACTGCGGACGGTGAAGTCCTGTGTGGGGCAGACCTGGTGCCGCTACGGCGTGCAGGACAGCGTACGGATGGCGATCGACCTGGAGCTGCGCTACCGCGGCCTGCGCTCGCCGCACAAGCTCAAGTCCGCGGTGTCCGGCTGCGCAAGGGAGTGCGCGGAGGCGCAGAGCAAGGACTTCGGCGTCATCGCGACCGCGAACGGCTGGAATCTCTACGTCGGCGGCAACGGCGGCGCGACCCCGCGGCACGCCGACCTGCTCGCGAAAGACCTCTCGGACGCCGAACTCGTGCGGCTCGTCGACCGGTTCCTGATGTTCTACATCCGCACCGCCGACCGGCTGGAGCGCACCAGCGTGTGGCTGGAGCGCATCCCCGGCGGCCTGGAGCACGTACGGGACGTCGTCGTCCACGACTCGCTGGGCATCTGCGAGGAGCTGGAGGCGCTGATGGCCGCGCATGTCGCCGGCTACCGCGACGAGTGGGCCGGCACCCTCGACGACCCGGAGCGGCTGAGCCGCTTCGTGTCCTTCGTCAACGCGCCCGGCACGCCCGACCCCACGGTCCGCTTCGTGCCCGAGCGCGGCCAGATCAAGCCCGAGCCGATCCTGCTCTCCCTGACGGAAAGGGTGACCGTATGACCACCATGACCGATCTCCTCTCCCCCGCTGCCGCCCCGTCCGTGCCGGGCACGGTCGAACTGCACGTCGGCGGACGGTGGTTGGCGGTGTGCGCCGCCGAGGCGCTGCTGCCCGGGCGCGGGGTGGCCGCGCTGCTGCCGGACGGGCGGCAGGCCGCGCTCTTCCGCGACCGCGCCGGGCGGACGTACGCCATCGGCAACGTCGATCCGTTCACCGGGGCGGGGGTGCTCAGCCATGGGCTGGTCGGGGCGGTGGGCGACCGGCCGTATGTGGCCTCGCCGTTGCTCAAGCAGCGCTTCGACCTGGTGGACGGGCGGTGCCTGGACGACGAGGCCGTGGCGGTGGCGACGTATCCGGTGCGGGTGCGCTGAGGCGGTCAGTCCTGCCGGGCCTCGGGCGCGGCGCCGGCCGGCGGGGCGGTGCTGCTGCGCTCGACGAGCCGGGTCGCGAGGTCCACCCGCAGGGTGCTGGGCTCGCGGCCACGGCTGAGGTCCAGCACCAGGCGGGCGGCGGCCTCGGCCATCTCCGTCAGCGGCTGCCGCACGGTGGTCAGCGGCGGGCTGATCCAGGTGGCGAGCGGCAGGTCGTCGAAGCCGACGACGCTGAGGTCGCGCGGGATCGACAGGCCCAGCTCGCGCGCGGCCTCGTACAGGCCGAGCGCCTGGAGGTCGTTGCCGGTGAAGACGGCGGTGGGGCGGTCGGGGCGGCGCAGCAGTTCGAGCCCGGCGGTGTAGCCGGTCTCGTGGTGGAAGTTGCCCGGCACGACGAGGTCCGGGTCGTAGCGCACGCCGGCGGTCTCCAGCGCGGCGCGGTAGCCGTCGATGCGCGCCCGGCTGCACATCATCCCCGGCGGGCCGCCGAGCACGCCGATGCGGGTGTGGCCGAGGTCCAGCAGATGGCGGGTGGCGGCGAGGCCGCCCTGCCAGTTGGTCGCGCCGATCGCGGGCACGTCCTCGCCGGGGTCGCCGGCCGGGTCCAGGACGACGAACGGTATGTCGCGGCTGATGAGCTGCGAGCGCTGGGCCGGGTCGAGGCCGGACAGCACGAGGATGACGCCGGTGGGGCGGCGGGCGAGCACCCCGTCCACCCAGGTCTGGCCGGGGCTGAGCCGCCCCGCGGACTCCGAGAGCACCACGCTCAGGCCCTCCTGCCCGGCGACCCGCTCCACCCCGCGGATGACCTCCATCGCCCAGGAGCTCTCCAGCTCGTGGAAGACGAGGTCCAGCAGCGGGGCGGGCTGCATGCTGCCGCGCCGCCGCTGGTAGCCGTGCTGCCGCAGCAGGTCCTCGACCCGGCTGCGGGTGGCGGGGGCGACATCGCCGCGGCCGTTGAGGACTTTCGAAACAGTCGGAGCGGAGACCCCGGCGGCGCGGGCGATCTCGGCGAGCGTCGCCGTGCCCTCGCCGGAGGTTCCCGACCGGTCATCCTGGGAGGGCTGGGGAATCGTGGCACTCATGGCAGCGATCGTAGCCCGGCTCGGTTACGTGCGTGTGTGCTGTGTCGCCGCTGATTCTCATCCGGAGGGACCAAAAGATTCGAATAGGCCACCGAAAGCTTCGGAAAGTTTACCCGGGGTGGTTGGGACCGGGGGCGGGCGGCGCGGGGGCGGCCTGGTCGCGTCAGGGCGGGCGGCGCGGGGCGGGTCAGGCGGCGGAGGGGTGCTGCGGGTGCGTGGCGCCGGGGCGGGCGTCCCGCGGCGGCCGGGCGGCCCAGGCCGGGCGCCCGGCGGCCCCGGCGTCCTTCGCCGCCCCGGCGGTCCCGGTCCCGGCGCCGTACACCGCCCCGGCGGTCCCGGCGGTCCCGGCGCCCCCCGCCGGCCCGGCGGCGTCGCGCTCCGCCAGCAGGCCGCGCATACGCCGCAGCCGCTCCAGGTTCAGCCGGCTGACGAGCAGCAGGTAGAGCCAGAAGCACACCATGAGGGCCGAGAAGACGGCGGCCCGCCCCGCGTCCTGCGTGACGGCCACCATCGCGGCGACGCCGCCCAGCAGCACCGCCATCCCCGTCAGCGCGCCGGTACGGTGCCGGGCGGTGTGCAGCCGGCGCGCGACGAACTCGCCCATGGCACGCCGCCGCTCCGGCCGCGCCGGCACCCGGCCCCGGCGCAGCATCCGGTCCAGCCCGGCCAGCTCCTCGCCCCCGCCCGCCGACCGCTCCTCGCGGCGCCGGCGCCGTAACGTCGTCACCACCGCGACCGCCGACGTACCGACGACGCGTAAGAGCGTGCCCGGCACGGAATGTGCGGGAAACAGGACGAGGACCAGTGCGGTGGCGATCACCCAGGAGGCCGCGAACCGCAGCCACAGGTGACGGGCGAAGGCGGTGTCGATCCGTTCGGACACGGGGGCTCCCCAGTCGTGTGCGTGCCGTCGGGCGTATGCCGTCCGTCTGCCCCCGAACGCCGGACCGAGTCGCCCCGGCCGCCGGGCTCACCCGAGTAGGGCGGGAATCAGGTGCTCCTCCTCGTGGCGGAAGTGCCGCTCCAGCTGGTCGGCGAGCCGGTCGAGCCGCGCGGTGGTCCGGGCGCCGGGCGCGTCCGGTGCGGCCGGCGGCTCGCGCAGTGCGGCCAGCTCGCGGGCGACCTCGCGGTGCTCGGCGCGCAGCCGGGCCAGCACCGGGGCGAGGTGGGGGAAGCCGGTGTCGAAGGCCGGGAAGACGGCGTCCTCGGCGGCGTGGTGGGAGCCGAGGGCGTCGCAGAAGGCCAGGCAGTGCACGCCGAGCTCGCCCGCGGGGACGCCGCCGGACCGCAGCGCGGCGAGCTGCTCGCGCAAGGCGGCGTGGACGGTGAGCAGTTGCTGGGCGATGGCCCTGTTACGCGCCGGGTCCGCGGTGGTGAGGTCGAGCGGGTGGAGGGCCACGACCGGGATGACCCGCGCGGTCTTGCGGGCGTAGTCCCCGTACGCCGGTATGCGCGCCGCCTGCCGCGCGTAGGCCGCGTCCCGCTCGGCCCCGGTGAGCACTTCGGCCCGTACGGCGAGGGTGCGTACGCCGCCGGCGCCGTCGCCGGTCTCGGCCTCGGCGCGCGGGTGGGCGAGGACGTTGTGGTACCACCCCGGGTGCCGGTCGCCCCCGGCGTTCGAGGCGAAGACCAGCAGCCGCCCGTCCTCCCGCGCGACCCCCAGCGGCGTCGTCCGCCGGGTGCCGCTGCGCGCGCCGGTGGTGGTGAGCAGCACGAGGTCCGCGCCCTCGAACATGCCGCCGACCCGGCCGCCGTTGGCACGGAATTCGGCGATGATCGTATCGGTCCAGTCGGGCATGGCCTGCGCCTCCCGGGGATAGGCTCGACTACGGAGCACGACTTTGCTTTGCAAGCAAAGAAGCTTTGACCGTAAAGCTATGAGGGAGCACCACCGATGTCAACCGCGCACGCCCGCGAAACCCCCCCGCCGGACGACCCCGACGAACCCGCCGGCATGACGGTCGACGACGGCATCCGCACCCTCCTGCTGCTGATGCCGCGCATGGTGGGCCGGGCGAAGAAGATCAAGGTCCCGCCGGAGCTGAGCGGCTTCAACCTCGCCCCGCGCCACCTCTCCCTCTTCTCCTACCTGCTCTTCGACGGCCCCCTGACCGTCAACGACCTCGCCGCCCGTCTCGAAGTCGCCCCCGCGACGGTGAGCCTGATGATCAGCGACCTCGGCCGCCAGGGCATCCTCGACCGCACCCCCGACGAGGCCGACCGCCGCCGCACGATCGTGAGCATCGCCCCCGCCCACCGCCCGGCGATCCACACCTGGCTCGCCCGCGGCGCCACCGCCTGGCGCACCGCCCTGGCCCCCCTCACCCCCACCGACCGCGCCCTCTTCGTCCGCACCCTCGCGGCCTACGAGTCCGCCCTCAGCGACGAGACATGAAGCACCCACCCCGCTTCGGGGCCGGTGGTCGCGTTCGGCAGGAGCCGAGCGTCACGCCGGCGGCGGGGTGAGTTTGGCGGCCACGGCGTCGAGGACCCAGTCCAGGCCGGTCGCGAAGGAGGTCTCGGCGTCCACGTCCGTGCCGTCGTGCACGGCTTTGGCCAGCGCCGGGAAGCGGCCCGTGGCCAGCATCCTCGTCACATGGGGGCCGTGGGCGCGCTGCCAGTCGCGCTTGGACAGGCCCGTGGCGCGCTCGGCCCGTAGGTTCGCGATCTCGCGCCTGATCGCGCCGGTGAAGTAGGCGCTGACAGTCTCCACGGCGCGTATGGCGGTGTCGATGTCGGCGAGGCCGTCGAGGGCGGCCAGCTCGGCCTCGGTCACGGCGAGGCCGTTCGGGCCCAGGGTCGGGCGGCCTCCGAGCAGGTCGGCCAGCCATTCGTGACGGAGAGCGGCCTGCCTGGTGCGGTGGGCGAGGACGCGCAGCGCCTCCCGCCAGTCGCCGGGCTGCTCCTCGGGGAGGATCTCGGCCTGGACCTCGTCCACCATGAGGTCGAACAGCTCCTCCTTGGTGGAGATGTATCCGTACAGCCGCATCGGGCCGGCGTTCAGCCGGGCGGCGACCTTGCGCAACGACACCGCCTCCAGCCCACCCTCGTCGGCCAGCGCGATGGCGGCGGCGACGATCCGCTCCCGGTCGAGCGGCACGGGGCGAGCCGGCGGCTCCGGCCGGTCCCACACAGTCATGGTCACACCGTTCTGTTGCGATGCATCGTAGTGGGGAAATACAGTGTATCAACATGAGACATCGTATCGCCGTCGTCGGGGCCGGTCCTGCGGGCCTCACCTTCGCCCGCGTCCTGCACCGGCATGGCTACCCCGTCGCCGTCCTCGAACGCGATCCCGCCCCCGACGCCCGCCCCCCGGGCGGCACGCTGGACCTGCACGAAGGGCTGGGCCAGCTCGCGCTGGACAAGGCGGGGCTGCTGGCTGAGTTCGAGGCGCTGTCCCGCCCCGAGGGGCAGGCCATGCGCATCCTGGACACGGACGGGACCGCCCTGCGCGACTGGCGACCTCGTCCGGATGAGCGGGCCAATCCCGAGATCGACCGCGGGCAACTGCGTGACCTGCTGCTCGGCCCGCTCGATGTCCAGTGGGGCCGGAGCGTGACGCAGGTGGTGCCGGGGACCCGGGACGGCACGCTGGTCCATTTCGCGGACGGGCGGCAGGAGACGTTCGACCTCGTGGTCGGCGCGGACGGCGCCTGGTCCCGGATCCGCCCGGCGGTCTCGTCGGTGACGCCGCACTACACCGGCGTCACCTCGGTCGAGACCTCCCTCGACGACGTCGACACCCGCCACCCCGGCCTCGCCCGGTTGATCGGCGACGGTTCCGTGGCCGTGTACGGCGTGAACCGCTCACTCATCGCCCAGCGCAACAGCGGCGGCCACGTCAAGGTGTACGCCAAGTTCCGCGCGCCGCTGGACTGGCACGCGAACCTGGACCTGGCCGACGCCGAGGCCGTGCGAGCCAACCTGCTGGCTCTGTTCGACGGCTGGGCCGCGCCCGTCCTCGACCTCCTCCGCCACGGCACCGCTTTCGTCCACCGCCCCCTCTACGTTCTGCCCGTGTCCCACACCTGGACCCACGTCCCTGGGGTGACGCTACTGGGCGACGCCGCCCACCTGATGCCCCCGTTGGGGGCGGGCGCGAACCTCGCGATGCTGGAGGGCGCCGAGCTCGCCGAGTCCCTCGCCACCGGTCCTGGGGATCTGGACGAGGCCGTCCGCGCCTTCGAGGAGCGGATGTGGGCACGGGCCGGCAGGTGGGCGGAGATCACGACGGCCGGTCTGGAACGCCTTGTGAGCCCGGACCCCGCCGAAGCCCTCGCCCACTTCGACCAGGTCCAGCCGTCCTGACCGCCAAGCGCGAGAGCAGAGTGCCGGGGGCGGCGCTTCCGCACGAAGTGCTGATACACCACCCTGAGCAGTCAATACGTCAGCGCACGACAGCCACGGGGCACAACGGGGGCACACCGTTGAGGACCGACACCTTCCGGGCCGACGTGAAGGCGCAGCTCGCCAAGAAGCCCAGTACGCCCGGCTCGTCGGCTGCCGCCCCGGCGCCCGCCTACCAGCCCTTCCCCGGCGCCGCGTTCTTCATGAAGGGCACCAAGCCCGCGCTCGGCAAGTCCAGCCCGATCTTCACCGCGATGGGCAAGCGCCTGGTCGCCGAGGGCTGTGGCCGGTACAAGGTCGGTCCCGGCCCGAAGCTCGGCCAGGCGGACGTGGACAGCTACCAGGCCTTCCAGCGCAAGTGCGGCTTCACCGGGTCGGCCACGACGACCGCCTTCGTCGCCTCCGTGGTGGTGTCGCTGCTGAACGCCGTGCAGGACAACCACGCCCTGCTCGGGTCGCTGCCGGGCGCCCTCCAGGCCATCATCCTCATCGTGGCGCCGACGGCGGCCACCTTCCTTCCTGGCTGGCTGGGCGGCGAGGCACACGCCACGTCCTTCCGACGATCCGTAGTTGATCACCACGTGAAGCGTCCCGCCTCTCCCTTGCGGAGGGGCGGGGCGCCTTTTGCGTTCGGGCGATCGGGCCCGGTGGCGCCGCGCCCCGACCTCTCGTGCAAGTTCGCGCAAGACTGTGTTCTGGGCAAGCGCGCTGGAGCAAGCTCGTGGAGACGGCTCGCGGAGAGACCTGGTCGGAGGGGATCATGACGCTGCACAAGTTGGGGAAGGACCCGGAGAGTCCCGAGGGGAAGTCCCCCACCGTGTACTACGACGACGAGACGGACAACTACCTGTTGCAGGGATGGAAGGTGCTGGACGAGGAGCGTCTCCGGCAGATGGACATCCCCGAACACGAGACCGTGATCGAGTTCCCGAAGCGCATGATGCAGTTCTTTCCGGAGGTCAACGGCAGTGGCGGACCCGGCTCCGACTCTTGAGGATCGGCTGCGTTCGTGTGTCCGCAGCGCCGTGCACCTGGAGATGCGCGACGGGTACATACGGTCCGATCCGCGCTTCGTGGCCTGGCAGATGGGAACCCGGAACGGCCTGAAGGTGGCCGACGCGTGGTTGTCGTTGATCTCGGACACGACGTCGCGGGGCGTTCTCGTTCAGCGGGCGCGCATCGTCTCGGAACCCGTGAGCGACTACGTCAGGTTCGAGCACCACCTGACGCACGCCAACGTTGCAGCAGGTGAGCGTGTCCGCTGGCTGCCCCGCCGACGGGCATCCGATCTGGCGCTCCCCGGAAACGACTTCTGGCTGTTCGACGACGAGGTTGCCGTCTTCCACCACTTCGACGGCGAGGACGAACTGGCCCCTGATGACGAAGAGGTACGCACCGACAGGACGGCAGTGAAGCTGTGCGCGGACGCCTTCGCTGCGGTGTGGGAGCGCGCGACCCCGCACGCCGAGTACGAGATCGGCTGAGGCGAGCACAGCAGCGGTGACATCCCCGTCCTCCAGCGTCCAGGACGCACGCCGTGCACTTGGCCAGCGTCTCCGCGAGATCCGGAAGGAATCGGGTCTCACCGGCAGGGAGCTGGCCAGGCGCGCGGGCTGGCACGAGTCGAAGACCTCACGACTGGAGCACGGCAAGACGCCCCCTTCCGGCGCGGACATCCACACGTGGACAGAAATCTGCGGGGCGGTCGACCAGGCCCCTGACCTCATCGCGACCGCCCGCGGTATCGACGGACAGTACGTCGAGTGGCGCCGCATGGAGCAGCCGGGCCTCAAACATGCGCAGGAATCCGTCCTCCCGCTGTTCGAGCGCACGCGTCGTTTTCGCACGTACCAGTCCTGGGTGATTCCCGGGCTGCTCCAGACCGCTGCTTACACACGTGCCGTTCTGAGCACGGTCAGCACTCTTCGGGACGGGCCGGACGACGTCGAGGGGGCCGTTGCGGTGCGGATGGACCGCCAGCGGATCCTTCGCTCGGGCAACCACCGATTCGCCATGCTGGTCGAGGAGTGGGTGCTGCGAACGGTCATCGGCGATGCCGAGATCATGGCCGGCCAACTGGGCCATCTGATCGCGGCGGCTTCCCTCCCCTCCGTGAGCCTGGGCGTCATCCCGCTCGGCCATCCCCGCGGCGTCGGGTGGCCCGTCGAGTCCTTCACCATGTACGACGACGCGCAGGTGAACGTCGAGCTTGTGTCCGCCCATCTGACGGTCACCCAACCGCGCGAGATCGACGAGTACTCGCGGGCATTCACCGAGTTGGGGGCCATCGCGGTCTACGGCGCGCCCGCGAGATCCCTCATCACTTCCGCTATCAACGTGCTCGGGTGAATCTGCGCAAGTCTGCGCAAGCTCGTTGAGCCCTCCCTGGACGGCTCCCTACGGTCGACAGGCGTCGCCAAGCGCTGGCACATGAGCAACACGGACAGCGTTGAGGCGACACCCCAACTCGACCCGCACTGACCGAGGTCCTGCATGCCAGTGAGCAGCATCGTCAGCACCACGGGACACCCCGACTATTCCAAAACGCTGCCATGCGTGGCGGAGAGCGCTGAGCCCGCTCGTCAGCTCGTCCGCACCGCGCTGCGTGCTTGGGGGATGGAGCCGTTGGAGGACGACGGGGCGCTGGTGGTCACCGAGCTGGTCGCCAACGCGGCTCGCCACACCCGGGGGCGCCTCATCCGGGTGTCCGTCACCTGCCCGGTCCCGGGCCAGGTCCGTATCGGGGCCGTGGACCGCTCCAAGGTCCGGCCCAGGCGCGGCAACTCCGACGACCTCTCCGAATCCGGACGCGGTCTCGCCCTGGTGGAGTTGCTGACGGTCCGCTGGGGCACCGACCTGCTGCCGTTCGGCAAGCGCGTGTGGGGCGTGCTGAACGAGGAGCCGGCCGCATGACCAGGAACGGCCGGGCATGGGTCGGCGACCAGGTTCGTGATGACGTCGCCGAGCGCGGGGGCATCGTGACCGACATCCGGCAGGGCCTGTACGTCCTCCGCCCCTCCACAGCTCCACGTCCGAATGGACCGCCGACTCGGACGACCAGCTCACCATCACCGTGCCGCGCGAGGACCGCCAGCACGAGCAACCCGCAGAGAGGTGACCCCGTGGAGTCGTTTGAAGTCGCCCGCTTAGACACCTACTTCAGCAAGATCACATCGCACTTCCGCCCGGAGGAACTCCCCACGTCGTTCCTCGTCACGCACCTTCTCCCCGAGCGCCCGAGCTTCGTCCGCGCGGTCAACGCCGCGTCCACGCTGAAGGCCGTGCTGCCCAAGCCGAAGTCCATCGCCCCGACCGCCAAGCGCGAGGTGGAGGCCATCGCGCAGTGCGACGACCTCAGCCGGGAGCTGTTCGCCGACGCGGACAAGACCGTCGAGTACTTCGAGAACCGTGCGGCCAATGAGCGCGTCGTCCTGCTCGATGTCGGCGGGTACTTCGCCCCGACCCTCACCGCTCTCCAGGAGCGCTTCTCCGGGACGCTCCTCGGCGTGGTCGAGGACACCGAGAACGGCCACAAGCGGTACGCCGAGCTGGACAAGCTCCCCTGCCCGGTGGTGTCCGTGGCCCGCTCGCCGCTGAAGGACCCCGAGGACTTCCTCGTCGGCCAGTCCGTGGTCTTCTCCACCGAGGCCCTCATGCGCGGGCGCGGCGACATCCTGCATGGCCGGCCCGCGCTCGTCATCGGCTTCGGCAAGCTCGGCTCCTCCATCGCCCGCCTGCTCCACGCCAAGGGCGTGCAGGTCACGGTGTACGACATCGACCCCATCAGGCGCACCCAGGCCCTGTCCCAGGGCTTCACCGTCGCCCGCGACCGGGACAAGGCCCTGCACAATGCGGGCCTGGTCCTGTGCGCCACCGGGGCGCTCTCCCTGCGAGCCGAGGACTTCTCGACCCTCCGCAACGGTGCTTTCGTCGCCACGGTCACCAGCAGCGAGGACGAACTCGACCTGGCTGCCCTTCCGGCCGTCTACCAGCGCAACGCCGACGGCGCGCACATCACCCGGTACCAGACGACAGGCCACTACTTCTATCTGCTCAACGGCGGCAACGCCGTCAACTTCCTGCACGGCGCCAGCGTGGGGCCGTTCATCTTCCTCGTGCAGGCCGAGATACTCGCCGCCATCCGCATGCTCGCCCGCGCCGACCTCCCGGCCGGCGTGCACGAAGTGCCCGCCGCCGACCGGACCCTCATCGCCGACACCTGGCTGACCTACTTCAACCGCTGAGAGAACCCATGACCATCACCGCCCAGCACATCCACCACACCCTCACCACATACCTCGACCAGCACCCCGAGGACAAGGACTCCCTCTCGACGCTCACCGAAGCCCTGGAGACCACCGCCGGGACGATCACCTCCCGCAAGGAGTCCCAGGGCCACGCCACGGCCGGAGCCCTGCTCCTGCGCCCCGACGGCCGCCTCCTGCTCGTGGAACACAAAGCCCTCGGCAAGTGGCTCTTCCCCGGCGGCCACCTGGAGAAGAACGACGAAACCCTCATGGGAGCCGCCCTACGGGAACTGGCCGAGGAGACCGGGATCGACCCCGGCCTCGTCACCCCGGTCAGCCCCATCCCCCTGCACATCGACGTCCACCCCATCCCGGCCAACCCCGCCAAGGACGAACCCGAGCACCAGCACTACGACTTCCGCTTCGTCTTCCGCACCGACACCGACGTCACCGCGCTCCAGACCGAAGAAGTCCTGGCCCACACCTGGCGGCCCGCCGAGACGATCACCACCGAGCCGCTCCGCAGCCGCCTGCTCGCGCTTCCGGCGCGGTGAATCAGGCGGAGCCCCGCGGGGGAGAGTGCCGGGGGCGGCGCTTCCGCACGGAGCGTCGCCCCCGGCGGGGAAGGGCCGGGTGGGGTCACCGGTCGGTGAGGGTTGGCCCCCAGGGCAAGGGGCGCCGGCGGTGAGGGCCCGGGTCCGGCCCGGTCGGGGGGTGGGGGTCAGGAGACGGCCGCGCGGCCGGCCTCCAGGCGGGCCACGGGGATGCGGAACGGGGAGCAGGACACGTAGTCCAGGCCCACCTGGTGGAAGAAGTGGACGGACTCCGGGTCGCCGCCGTGCTCGCCGCAGATGCCGAGTTTCAGGCCGGGCCTGGTCGCCCGGCCGGCCTCCGCCGCGCTGCGCACCAGGGAGCCCACGCCGTCGCGGTCGATCGTCTCGAACGGCGACACCCCGAAGATGCCCTTCTCCAGATACGCCGTGAAGAACGACGCCTCGACGTCGTCGCGCGAGAAGCCCCACACCGTCTGCGTCAGGTCGTTCGTGCCGAACGAGAAGAACTCCGCGGCCTCCGCGATCTGGCCGGCGGTCAGCGCCGCCCGCGGCAGCTCGATCATCGTGCCGATGGCCAGCTTCAGCCGGGTCCCCGTCGCCGCCTCCACCTCCGCGATGACGCGGTCCGCCTCCTCCCGGACGATCTCCAGCTCCTGGACCGTCCCCACCAGCGGGATCATGATCTCCGCGCGCGGGTCGCACTTGGCGGCCTTGCGGTGGGCGGCGGCCTCCGCGATGGCCCGCACCTGCATCGCGAACAGGCCGGGGATGACCAGGCCCAGCCGGACGCCGCGCAGGCCCAGCATCGGGTTCTGCTCATGGAGCTTGTGGACCGCCTGGAGCAGCCGCAGGTCGTTCTCGTTGGCGTCCTTGCGGGACTCCGCGAGCGCGACCCGTACCGACAGCTCGGTGATGTCGGGCAGGAACTCGTGCAGCGGCGGGTCCAGCAGCCGTACCGTCACCGGCAGGCCGTCCATCGCCTCGAACAGCTCGATGAAGTCGGCCTTCTGCAGCGGCAGCAGCGCGCCCAGCGCCTCCTCGCGCTCGGCGTCGGTGTCGGCGAGCACCAGGCGCTCGACGAGCTCGCGCCGCTCGCCGAGGAACATGTGCTCGGTGCGGCACAGCCCGATGCCCTGCGCCCCGAAGCGCCGGGCCCGCGCCGCGTCCTCGGCGTTGTCGGCGTTGGCCCGTACGCTCAGCCGCCGCACCCGGTCGGCGTACGCCATGACGCGGTGCACCGCCTGCACCAGCCCGTCGCGCTCGTCGGCGCCGGCGTGCATCTGGCCCTCGAAGTACTCGACGACCGGCGACGGCACCACCGGCACCTCGCCCAGGTACACCTTGCCCGACGAGCCGTCGATCGAGATGAGGTCGCCCTCCTCTATCACCACCCCGCCCGGCGCGGTCAGCCGCCGCCGCTTGGTGTCGACCTCCAGCTCCTCCGCGCCGCACACGCATGTCTTGCCCATGCCGCGCGCGACGACCGCCGCGTGCGAGGTCTTGCCGCCGCGGGAGGTGAGGATGCCCTCGGCGGCGATCATGCCGTTGAGGTCGTCGGGGTTGGTCTCGCGGCGGATGAGGATGACGTGCTCACCGGAGCGGGACCACTTCACCGCCGTGTAGGAGTCGAAGACCGCCTTGCCGGTCGCCGCGCCCGGCGAGGCCGCGATGCCCCAGCCGATCCGCCGTACGTCCCCGCTGTCGGCCACCGCCTCGTCGAACCGCGGGAACATCAGCTGCGCGAGCTGCGCCCCGTTGACCCGCCGCAGCGCCTCCGCCTCGTCGATGACGCCCTGGTCGACCAGCTGGGTGGCGATCCGGAACGCCGCCGCGGCCGTCCGCTTGCCGACCCGGGTCTGGAGCATCCACAGCTGCCCGCGCTCGATCGTGAACTCGATGTCGCACAGGTCCTTGTAGTGCTCCTCCAGCGTCTGCATGATCGCCATCAGCTTCTCGTAAGAGGCCGGGTCGATCCGCTCCAGCTCGGCGAGCGGCACGGTGTTGCGGATGCCGGCGACGACGTCCTCGCCCTGCGCGTTCTGCAGGTAGTCGCCGTACGTGCCCTGGGCGCCGCTGGCCGGGTCGCGGGTGAAGGCGACTCCGGTGCCGGAGTCCGGGCCGAGGTTGCCGAAGACCATGGAGCAGACGGTCACGGCGGTGCCGAGGTCGCCGGGGATGCGCTCCTGGCGGCGGTAGAGCTTGGCGCGCTCGCCGTTCCAGGACTCGAAGACGGCCCGGATCGCCAGGTCCATCTGCTCGCGCGGGTCCTGCGGGAACTCCCGGCCGGTCTCCTTGACGACGATCTGCTTGTAGTCCGTGACGAGCTGCCGCAGGTCCGCCGCGTCCAGGTCCAGGTCGCTCGCAGCGCCCTCGGTGCCCTTCGCGCCCTTGGTGCCCTTGGCGCCCTTGGCAGTGCCCTTGGCGCGCTTGGCCGCCTCCAGCGCGTCCTCGAACCGCTCGCCGGGCACCCCCATCACCGTGTCGCCGAACATCTGCACCAGGCGGCGGTACGAATCCCACGCGAAGCGCTCGTTGCCGGCCTGGGCGGCCAGGCCCTCGACGGAGGCGTCGGACAGGCCGATGTTGAGGACGGTGTCCATCATCCCCGGCATGGAGAACTTCGCGCCCGAGCGCACCGAGACCAGCAGCGGGTCGTCGGACTGCCCGAGCCGCTTGCCCATCCGCTGCTCCAGCGCGTCGAGGTGCGCACTCACCTCGTCGCGCAGCGCCGCCGGCTCGGCACCGGACTCCAGGTAGACCCGGCACGCCTCGGTCGTGATCGTGAACCCGGGAGGGACCGGGAGCCCGAGGTTGGTCATCTCGGCGAGGTTCGCACCTTTCCCGCCGAGCAGATCCTTGAGGTCCTTGTTGCCCTCCGTGAAGTCGTAGACGAATTTCTGCTGCTGCTGCCGTGCCGACACGTGGCCTCGACTCCTCGCAACGGATCGCGACGGATTGCCCTGACGGCGGGGAGCGTACCCATCTCGAAGGCCCCGCAGTACGTCCATCAGCACGACACACGGGTGTAACCGCTCGTCTGCGTTCACATCGAAAGTCGGCGCCCCGCCGCACACCCGTCACCCGGCGTTCAGGACTCGAACGCAAGCCTTCGCTATGCGAGGTGTTCGACCACCGGAGTGACGCTGGGTGAGCGTTGACGTGACCCTGTTGACGGGTCGCGGAGCCGCGGAGTGTCGTCGCATTCGAGAGGTGACGCGCTCGATTGTGCGCTCATATGAGCACTGAAGGCCGCACTTGTGGCGCGAATCACCCGTTCGGTCTCATCCGTCGGACGTACGCCCACCCCGCTGCCGGACGTACGCTCACCCGCCGGAGGTGTCCGCCTCCGCGTCCTCCGTCAGCACCGTGCAGGCGTACGGGTCGTCGAGCCAGCCGTCCGGCAGGACGACCCGCTTGCCCGGCGCGGTACGCCCGCGCGGCCCGTCCGCGTGCGCCGGCCACGGCTGCGCCAGGTCCAGCGCGGCGAACTGCTCGTCGAGGTCGGCGAGCGACGAGGCCGAGGCCATCGCGCGGCGCGCCTCGGAGCCGACCGCGAAGCCCTTGGTGTACCAGGGCACGTGCTTGCGGAAGTCGATGACGCCGCGCGCCTCGTCGCCCAGCCAGCGCCCGAGCAGTTCGGCGTGCCGCCGCATCACCGTCGTGACCTGCGCGAAGCCGGGTGCGGCGGGCGGCTGGTCGGGGGCCTCGAACGCGGCGACCAGGTCGCCGAACAGCCACGGCCGGCCCAGGCACCCGCGGCCGACCACCACGCCGTCGCAGCCGGTGGCCTTCATCATCCGCAGCGCGTCGCCCGCCGACCAGATGTCGCCGTTGCCGAGCACCGGGATCTCCGGCACATGCTCCTTGAGCCGGGCGATCGCGTCCCAGTCGGCGGTGCCGCCGTAGTGCTGGGCGGCGGTGCGGCCGTGCAGCGCGACCGCCGTGACGCCCTCCTCGACCGCGATCCGCCCGGCGTCGAGATACGTCAGGTGGTCGTCGTCGATGCCCTTGCGCATCTTGATCGTGACCGGCAGGTCCCCCGCGTTGCCGACCGCCTCGCGCAGGATCGACCGCAGCAGGTTGCGCTTGTACGGCAGCGCGGAGCCGCCGCCCTTGCGGGTGACCTTGGGGACGGGGCAGCCGAAGTTGAGGTCGATGTGGTCGGCGAGGTCCTCGTCGACGATCATCCGCACCGCCCGGCCGACCGTCGCCGGGTCCACGCCGTAGAGCTGGATCGAGCGCGGTGTCTCGGCGGCGTCGAAGTGGATGAGCTGCATCGTCTTGTCGTTGCGCTCCACCAGGGCGCGAGTGGTGATCATCTCGCTGACGAACAGCCCCTTGCCGCCGCTGAACTCCCGGCACAGCGTGCGGAAGGGCGCGTTGGTGATGCCGGCCATCGGCGCGAGCACGACGGGCGGCCACACGGTGTGCGGGCCGATCGCCAGCGCGCCGGGCGCGGGCGGGGCCAGGGTGGCGTCTGCGGTCATACCGACCATTGTCCCGTACGCGGCGGGGCACCGACCCGGCCTGTCGTTGTACGCTGATAATCGTTCCACTCGTACAATCATTGGACCCGCCATCCATGTCGGACCCCACGTCGGAAACGACCGCGCGCCGGCGCATGCTGATCCTCGCGATCTGCTGTATGAGCCTGCTGATCGTCAGCCTGGACAACACGATCCTGAACGTCGCGCTGCCGTCGCTGCAGCGGGACTTCCACTCCTCCGTCTCCGGCCTGCAGTGGACGATCGACGCCTATCTGCTCGTCATCGCCTCGCTCCTGCTGCTGTCCGGCTCGACCGCCGACCGGGTCGGCCGCAAGCGGGTCTTCCAGATCGGGCTGGCCGTCTTCACCACCGGCTCGCTGCTGTGCAGCATCGCGCCCGGCCTCGGCTGGCTCATCGCCTTCCGGATGGTGCAGGCGGTCGGCGGCTCCATGCTCAACCCGGTGGCGATGTCG
Source organism: Actinacidiphila epipremni (assembly GCF_012034175.1). GTDB lineage: Bacteria > Actinomycetota > Actinomycetes > Streptomycetales > Streptomycetaceae > Actinacidiphila > Actinacidiphila epipremni. The sequence continues at coordinate 466,450 of NZ_JAATEJ010000001.1, read as the reverse complement.
ATCATCACCAACACCTTCGACGAGCCGCGGGAGCGCGCCCGGGCGATCGGCGTGTGGGGCGGTGTCGTCGGCATCTCCATGGCCGCGGGGCCGATCGTCGGCGGCGCGCTCGTGCAGAGCGTCGGCTGGCGGGCGATCTTCTGGATCAACGTGCCCATCGGTATCGCCGCGTTCCTGCTCACCGCCCGCTTCGTGCCCGAGTCGCGCGCCCCGCGCGCCCGCCGGGTGGACCCGGTCGGCCAGGTGCTGGTCATCGCGCTGCTGGGCAGCCTGACGTACGGGATCATCGAGGGCGCCGGCGCCGGGTGGACGTCGCCGGAGATCGTGGGCTGCTTCGTGGTGGCCGCCGCGGCGGTCGTGGCGCTCGCCCGCTACGAGACCCGGCGCGAGGACCCGCTCATCGACACCCGGTTCTTCCGCAGCGTGCCCTTCTCCGGTGCCACCGTCATCGCGGTGAGCGGCTTCGCCGCGCTCGGCGGCTTCCTCTTCCTCAACACGCTCTACCTCCAGAACACCCGAGGGCTCTCGGCGCTGGACGCGGGCCTGTACACGCTGCCGATGGCGGCGATGTCGCTGGTCTTCGCGCCGCTGTCGGGCCGGCTCGTCGGCTCCCGGGGCCCGCGGGTGCCGCTGGTGCTGGCCGGCATCGGCATGACCGCGGCCGGGGTGCTCTTCGCCGGCTTCGACGCGCAGGCGCACAACGCGCTGCTCTTCCCCGCGTATGTCCTGTTCGGCATCGGCTTCGGCTTCGTCAACGCGCCCATCACCAACACCGCGGTCTCCGGCATGCCGCGCGCCCAGGCGGGGGTGGCCGCCGCGGTCGCCTCGACCAGCCGGCAGGTCGGCCAGTCGCTCGGTGTCGCGGTGCTGGGCGCGGCGCTCGCGGCCGGGCTGCACGAGGGCGCGTGGTGGATCATCACCGGCTGTGGTGCGTCGGTGCTCGTGCTCGGTACGCTCACCACCGGCCGGTGGGCCAAGCGCACGGCGGATCGTACGGCGGAATCGCTGATCTCCCCGGAGGCGGCGGACAACCGGATGGCGGTGAAGGCGTGACCAGCGCGACGGCTTCTACGGTACGGGCTGCCACGGACCCGGACACGGGTACGGGGACGAGTACGGGGACGGGCGCGGCTGCGGATTCCGGCCCGGGTGGGGCCGCGGGCCCCGTCCTGCCCGGCGCGGGCGGCGGTACGCAGCAGGCGGCGGCCGAGCGCGTATGGGGGCATCTGCGCTCCCTGGTGCTGGAGCACAACGAGCGGCGCAAGGAGGTCGCCGACGCCCTCGGCATGAGCTTCTTCCGCGTCAAGGCGCTGCGCCGGATCGCCGCGCAGTCGTACCGGATGAGCGAGCTCGCCGCGGAGCTGGCCTCCGACCGGCCGTATCTGACGCTGGTCGTGGACGACCTGGAGCAGCGCGGCCTGGTGCAGCGCACCCAGCACCCCACCGACCGGCGCTGCAAGATCGTGTCCGCGACCCCGGCGGGCCAGGCCGCCGCCGCCCGCGCCAACGCGATCCTCGGCACCCCTCCCCCGGCCCTGCTCGCCCTCCCCGCGGCCGACCTGGCGACGCTGGACCGCATCACCTCGGAGCTGGCGACCCTCGCCCACGAGGACTGACGGGCCCCTACTCGCGCACCGCCCGGATCGCCGCGTCCAGCATCGCGCCGAGGTCGGCCTCGCCGCCCTGGTCCGACCAGCGGGCCACCGCCACGCCGAGGCAGCCGAGCACCGCCGTGGTGATGGCCGCGGCGCGCAGCTCGCGGTCGGCCGCCGTGCCGCCGGACAGCCGCGCCAGGACGCCCGGCACCAGCAGCTCCCGCCACCGGGCCTGCTTCTGCTCGCGGGCCGCGCGCAGCGACGGGGTGCTGGCGAACATCCGGGCCCGGGCCAGCGCCGCCTCCCTGTCCTGCGCGAAATACTCCAGCAGCAGGTCGAGGGCGCCGCGCAGCGCCCGCCAGGGGTCCTCGTCGGCGGGCCGCCGCTCCAGCGCGTCGGCGAGCAGCGCGCCGGACTCCTGCATGCTGCCGACGACCATGTCCTCCTTGGTGTCGAAGTAGCGGAAGACGCTGCGCGCGGACATGCCGACCTCGGAGGCGATCTGCTCGACCGTGGTCTCCTCGAAGCCCTGGGCGATGAAGAGCGCCATCGCGCGCTCGGCGATCTGGGCACGTACGGTTCTGCGGGTCAGCTCGCGCAGGTTCGAGCCACTGGCGCGGGTGGGGGTCATTCGGCGATTTTAAGCCGAGCGCGCTGCCCGCCGCCCGCGTCCACGAGCCCGCCGCCCGCGTCGACGAGCCGGCCGTCCGCCCCGGGCGCCGCGTCCGCCGGCGTGCCCTGCGCCGTCACGACGGCGAGCAGCCGCTCCAGCCGCTCCCGGGTCAGCTCGTCGACCGGCGAATAGACCGTCAGCCGCGGGCCCTCCTGCGGGCCGAGCCACAGATGGCTGAAGTCGAACGAGAGCAGGCCGACCTCGGCGTTGAGGTAGCGCTTGACGTGGCTCCCGGGCTGCACGACCTCGTGCCGCTCCCACGCCCGGCGGAATTCCGGCGAGTGCTGCTCCAGCCGCCGCAGCAGCTCCTTCCACGCCGGCTCGCCCAGGTGCTGGGCCATCGAGGAGCGGAACTTCGCCGCCATCAGCCGGGTGTTCTGCTCGCGGTCGAGCATGCGCTCGCGCCACACCGGGTGGGTGAAGGCCAGCCACATGACGTTGCGGTCCTCGACCGGCATCGCGTCGAGGTCGGCGACCAGCCGGCCGTACGTGCGGTTGTACGCGATGATGTCGTAGCGCGCGTTGAAGACCGCGGCCGGCAGCGGCTCCAGACGGTCGATCATGGCGCGGATCGCCGGGGACATGCCGGGGCAGTCCAGATGCGGGTGCGGGTCGGCGGTGCCGGCCAGCGTGAACAGGTGCCGGCGCTCGTTGTGGTCCAGCAGCAGCGCGCGGGCGATGGCGTCGGCGACCTGCGCGGAGACCTGGATCTCCCGGGCCTGCTCCAGCCAGGTGTACCAGGTCACGCCGACCGCGGCGAGCTGCGCGACCTCCTCGCGGCGCAGCCCCGGCGTGCGCCGCCTGCGCCCCGGCGGCAGGCCGACCTGCTCGGGCGAGATGCGCTCGCGGCGGCTGCGCAGGAACGAGGCGAGCTCACGGCGCCGGGTGGCCGGCTCGCTCAACAAGGGCGCGGAAGCCGCGGGAGCCGCTGGAGCTGCTGGAGCCGTCGGTGCCGCGTGAGCTGTCGGTGCCGTCATATTCCCAGCGTGCCGGATTCCGCAGCCGGTTGCCAGGTGCTTCGTATACCTGGATAAACGCTCTCTGGTACCCCCTTACGCGCAGGTCCAGTGTGGAGCATGTGACCGACATGAACCAGGCACTCCGCTCCAAGGCCGAGGTGCTGCCGCGCGTGACCCGTATCGCGGCGCCCGGCCCCGCCCCGTCCGAACCCGCCGCGTCCCACCCGGCCGCGTCCCGCCCCGGCCCCGCGCCCGCCGCGCCCGGGCTGAGCCCGCTCGGCCTGCTGACCGTGCTGCTCGGCGCGGCCCTGCCGATGGTGGACTTCTTCATCGTCAACGTCGCCCTGCCCACCATCGACCGGGACCTCGACGCGGGGCCCGCGGTGCTGGAGATGGTGGTGGCCGGTTACGGCGTCGCGTACGCCGTGCTGCTGGTGCTCGGCGGCAGGCTCGGCGACATGCTGGGCCGCCGCAACCTCTTCCTGTGGGGCCTCGGGCTCTTCGCCGTGACCTCGCTGGCCTGCGGTGTCGCCCCCACCGCGTGGACCCTGGTGGCCGCCCGGGTCGCGCAGGGCGCGGCCTCCGCGCTGCTGCTGCCGCAGGCGCTCGCCACGATCCAGTCCGCGACGTCCGGCGCGAGCCGCGGCAAGGCGCTCAGCTATTACGGGGCCACGGCGGGCATCGCCAGCGTCGTCGGGCAGGTGCTCGGCGGGGTGCTGGTCTCCGCGGACATCGCCGGGAGCGGCTGGCGCTCCATCTTCCTGGTCAACGTGCCCGTCGCCGCGGTGGCGCTGGTGCTGGCCCTGAGGTCGGTGCCGGAGACCCGCTCGCCGAACCCGGCGCGGATCGACCGGCCCGGGACCGTGCTGCTGGCCCTCACGCTCATCGCGCTGCTGCTGCCGCTCACCGAGGGGCGGGCGGCCGGCTGGCCGCTGTGGTCGTGGGTGCTGCTGGCGGTGTCGCCCTTCGCGGGCGCGGCGTTCGTCGCGGTCGAGCGGCGCGGGGAGCGTACCGGCGGTGACCCGCTGCTGCCGCCGTCGCTGCTGCGGATCCACTCCGTGCGCAGTGGGCTGCTGCTCATCCTGCCCTTCTGCCTGGGCTTCGGCGGCTTCATGTTCGTGGTGGCCGTGGCGATGCAGGACGGGCTGCGCTTCGGGGCGCTCGCGGCGGGTGCGGCGCTGGCGCCGCTGTGCGCGGCGTTCTTCGCGGCGTCGCTGCTCGGGCCCCGTATGGTCGCGCGGTACGGCCGCCGTACCGTCACGGGCGGGTCGCTCGTCCAGGGCGTGGGCCTGGTCGCGCTCGCGGCGACGTTCTTCTGGGGCTGGCCTGACCTGGGCATATGGGCTCTGGCGCCCAGCATGGCGGTGGTCGGCTTCGGGCAGGGGTTCGTGCTGCCGGTGGTCTTCCGCATCGTGCTCAGCGAGGTGCCGGCGGCGCGGGCGGGGGTGGGCAGCGGTGCGATGGCCACGACGCAGCAGGCCAGCCTCGCGCTGGGCGTCGCGACGCTCGGCACGCTCTTCTTGACGCTGAGCACGTCGTCCGGCGTCCGCGACGCCCTGGTCTGGACCCTGCTCACCCAGCTCGCGGCGGTCGCCGCCACCATCGCCTTGAGCCTGCGCCTGCCACGCACGGTCGCCTGAGGACCTGCCCCTCGCCCTGCCGGGCGGGGGGCAAGCCCGCGGAGTAGAGGTCAGCAGCCCAGGAGGCGGGAGGCGAGGTATGCCTCGACCTGGTCGAGGGAAATGCGCTCCTGGGTCATGGAATCGCGCTCGCGCACCGTCACCGCGTTGTCGGTGAGCGTGTCGAAGTCCACCGTCACGCAGAACGGCGTGCCGATCTCGTCCTGGCGGCGGTAGCGGCGGCCGATCGCGCCGGCGTCGTCGAACTCGATGTTCCAGTGCTTGCGCAGCGCCGTCGCCAGCCCCTTCGCCTTCGGCGACAGCTCGGGGTTGCGGGACAGCGGCAGCACCGCGACCTTGACCGGGGCGAGCCGCGGGTCGAGGCGCATCACGGTGCGCTTCTCCATGACGCCCTTCGCGTTGGGCGCCTCGTCCTCGTTGTACGCGTCGAGCATGAACGCCAGCATCGCGCGGTTGACGCCCGCCGCCGGCTCGATCACATACGGGAACCAGCGCTCGCCGGCCTCCTGGTCGAAGTACGTCAGGTCCTGGCCGGAGGCCTTGGCGTGCGAGGACAGGTCGTAGTCCGTGCGGTTGGCGACGCCCTCCAGCTCGCTGAACTCCTGGCCGCCGAAGTTGAAGCGGTACTCGATGTCGGCGGTGCGCTTGGAGTAGTGGGAGAGCTTCTCCTTCGGGTGGTCGAACCACCGCATGTTCTCCTCGCGCATGCCGAGGCCCGTGTACCAGTTCCAGCGCTCCTGCATCCAGTACTCGTGCCACTTCTCGTCCTCGCCCGGCCTGACGAAGAACTCCATCTCCATCTGCTCGAACTCCCGCGTGCGGAAGATGAAGTTGCCGGGCGTGATCTCGTTGCGGAACGACTTGCCCATCTGGGCGATGCCGAACGGCGGCTTCTTGCGCGAGGTGGTCTGCACCTGCGCGAAGTTCACGAAGATGCCCTGCGCGGTCTCGGGCCGCAGGTAGGCGACCGAGCCGGCGTCCTGCGTGGGGCCGAGGTGGGTCTGGAGCATGCCGGAGAACTGCTTGGGCTCGGTGAAGGCGCCCTTGGTGCCGCAGTGCGGGCAGTTGATGTCGGCGAGGCCGTTCGCGGGGAGCTTGCCGTGCTTGGCCTCGTACGCCTCCTCCAGGTGGTCGGCGCGGAAGCGCTTGTGGCAGGAGGTGCACTCGGTGAGCGGGTCGGAGAACGTCGCGACGTGGCCGGAGGCGACCCACACCTCGGGGGCGAGGATCACGGAGGAGTCCAGGCCCACCACGTCCTCGCGCGAGGTGACCATCGCCCGCCACCACTGGCGCTTGATGTTCTCCTTGAGCTCGACGCCCAGCGGCCCGTAGTCCCAGGCGGCCTTCGATCCGCCGTAGATCTCGCTGCTCGGGAAAACGAAGCCACGGCGCTTGCTCAGGCTGACGATGGTGTCGATCTTGTCGGCGGCCACGGTGCTCTCTTCAGTGCGACGAAGGGGTCAGTTGCCCCAGATTACCGGCGGGGGCGGGGCGCTTATCAAATCCGTTCGGCGGGCTGCAAGATCTGCGCAAATGTCCGGGCCCGGTGATTGCCCGCCGCCCGGCTCCGCCGTCCTGTCCGCCGCCGCCGGTGTCTTCCCCCTCTTCATCCTGCTCTTCATCGCGGGAGCCGCCTGGCACAATGGGGGCGTCGGGAGGCGCACGACGTCATGAGGAGGCACCGGTGACCACCACGAAGCATTTGGGAGCGCCCGGAGCCTCCGGTCCGTCCGGGACGCCCGGCGGGCCCCCCGTCGCGGGCCGGGCGACCCGGCAGCGGGCCGCGGTCGCGGCGGCCCTGGAGGAGGTCGACGAGTTCCGCAGCGCGCAGGACCTGCACGACATCCTCAAGCACCGCGGCGACTCGGTGGGCCTGACCACCGTCTACCGCACCCTGCAGTCACTCGCCGACGCCGGCGAGATCGATGTGCTGCGCACCGGCGAAGGCGAGTCGGTCTACCGGCGCTGCTCGGGCGGCGGTCACCACCACCACCTGGTCTGCCGCTCGTGCGGCAAGGCCGTCGAGGTCGAGGGCCCGGCCGTGGAGCGGTGGGCGGAGGCGGTCGCGGCCGAGCACGGCTTCGTGGACGTGGCGCACACCATGGAGATCTTCGGCACCTGCCAGGACTGCGCCGACACGCAGTCCTGACCCGGCGCCCGCCGGCTGCCCGCCGGGGCGGCCGTCAGGAGGTCTCGGCCTCGTTGGGCAGCGCCCCGCCGAAGCGGCGGTCGCGGCGGGCGAACTCCAGGCAGGCCCGCCACAGGTCGCGCCGGTCGAAGTCGGGCCAGAGCACGTCCTGGAAGACCATCTCGGCGTAGCTGCTCTGCCAGATCAGGTAGTTCGACGTGCGCATCTCGCCGCTCGGGCGCAGGAAGAGGTCCACGTCCGGCATGTCGGGGTAGTAGAGGTATTTCGCGAAGGTCTTCTCGTTGACCTTCGACGGGTCCAGCCGGCCGGCCGCCACATCGCGGGCGAGGGCCTGCGCGGCGTCGGCGATCTCGGCCCGGCCGCCGTAGTTGAGGCAGAAATACAGTGTCATCGCGTCGTTGCCGACGGTCTGCTCCTGGGCGACCTGGAGCTCCTGCACGACCGACTTCCACATCTTCGGCATCCGGCCGGCCCAGCGGATGCGGATGCCCAGCTCGTCCATCTCGTCGCGGCGGCGGCGGATGACGTCGCGGTTGAAGTTCATCAGGAAGCGGACCTCGTCCGGTGAGCGCTTCCAGTTCTCGGTGGAGAAGGCGTAGAGGGACAGGTTCTTCACGCCGATCTCCAGGCAGCCCTTGAGCACGTCCAGGACGACGCCCTCGCCGACCTTGTGCCCCTCGGTGCGCGGCAGGCCGCGGTCCTTGGCCCAGCGGCCGTTGCCGTCCATGACGATCGCGACGTGCTTGGGGACCAGCTCCCCGGGGATCTTCGGCGGGCGGGCGCCGGAGGGGTGCGGGTCGGGGGTGCGGTAGGAGGTCCGGTTACGGGCCAGGATGCCGCGACGTGCCATGGTCGTACTCTCTCCTACGTCTGCGCTGCTTCTGCTCTACGTGTCTGCTGGGCTCTGCTTACGTCTGCTGTGCGTGGTGTGCTGCTGCTTGCCGGGCTATTTCTGGTTCTCGACGAACCGCAGGGAGCGCAGGCCGCGCTCCAGATGCCACTGGAGGTAGGCCGCGACCAGCCCGCTGCCCTCCCGGCAGTGCCGCGGCTCGCTGGCGTCGGCGGTCGCCCAGTCGCCGCCGAGCAGCGCGCCGAGCAGTTCCAGTGACTCCCGTGAGGGTACGACGCTTCCCGGCACCCGGCAGTCGCCGCACACCACGCCGCCCGCGCCGACCGCGAAGAAGCGGTTGGGGCCGGCCATGCCGCACTTGGCGCAGTCGTCGAAGCTGGGGGCGTAGCCGTTGACGGCGAGCGAGCGCAGCAGGAAGGCGTCCAGGACCAGCCGCGGGTCGTGGTCGCCGGCGGCGAGGGTGCGCAGCGCGCCGACCAGCAGCAGATACTGCTGCACCGCGGGCTCGCCCTCGTGGTCGGTGAAGCGCTCGGCGGTCTCCAGCATCGCGGTGCCGGCCGTGTAGCGCTCGTAGTCGGCGACGATGGCGCCGCCGTAGGGGGCGATGGTCTCGCTCTGCGTGCACAGCGGCAGCCCGCGGCCGACCAGCTCGCCGCCGCGCGCGAAGAACTGCACGTCCACATGGCTGAACGGCTCCAGCCGGGCGCCGAACTTCGACTTCGTACGGCGTACCCCGCGGGCGACCGCGCGCACCCTGCCGTGCCGCCGGGTCAGCAGGGAGATGATCCGGTCCGCCTCACCGAGCTTCTGGGTGCGCAGCACGATGCCGTCGTCGCGGAACAGACTCATACGGCCCATTCTCGCCTACGCCGGCGGGGTGCGGGCCCGCCCGGGGGCTCAGTGCTCGGCGCCGGGGGCGACCAGGCCGGACTCGTAGGCGGCGATGACCAGTTGGGCCCGGTCGCGGGCGCCGAGCTTGCCCATGATCCGGCTCACATGCGTCTTCGCGGTCAGCGGGCTGAGGCCCAGCGCCTCGCCGGCCTCGGCGTTGTTCAGGCCGCGGGCCACCAGGGTCAGCACCTCGCGCTCCCGGTCCGACAGCCCGGCGAGCCGCTCGCCGCCGGCCGCGGGCGCGCTCACCTGCGGACGGTCGGGCAGCCGCAGCACCCGGGAGATCAGCCGCGCGGTGGGCCCGGGCGACAGCAGCGCGTCCCCCGAGGCGACGGTACGGATCGCGTCCAGCAGCTCGGCCGGCCTGGTGTCCTTGACCATGAAGCCGGACGCGCCCGCGCGCAGCGCCGCCACGAGGTTCTCGTCGTCGTCGTAGGTGGTCAGCACGAGGATGCGCACCCCGGCGAGGTCGTCGTCGGCGGCGATCCTGCGGGTGGCCTCGATGCCGTCCATCTCCGGCATCCGGATGTCCATGACGATGACGTCCGCGCGGGCGCTGCGGGCCCGCTCCACCGCCTCCACGCCGGTGCCGGCCTGCCCGACGACCTCCATGTCGCGGGCCGACTCGATGAGCATCGCGAACGCCGCGCGCACCAGCGTCTGGTCGTCGGCGAGCAGCACCCGGATCGGTTCGGGCGTCGTCATGCGGGGCCTCCCTGGGGCTGGTCGGTACGGAGCGCGGCGCCGTGCGGCTGCGGGGCCTCGCCGCGGTCCCGGTCCGCGCGGTCGGTGAGGTCGGGGGCGCACGGGAGGACCGCGGCGACCCGGAAGCCGGGCTCTCCGTCGTCGCGCGGCCCGGCGGTGAGGCTGCCGCCGACGGTCCTGGCGCGCTCCCGCATGCCGACGATGCCGAAGCCCTCCGGGCGGTCGCCGTCCGGGCCGCGCACCGGGCCGGGCCCGTCGTCCTCCACGCTCACCCGCAGGCTCGCGCCCCGCCGCTCGACCGCGACACGTATCCGCGGCGAGGGCGCGCCGCAGTGGCGCACGGCGTTGGTCAGCGACTCCTGCACGATCCGGTACGCCGCCGCGCCCACCGCGGGCGGCACGGTCTCGGCGCCCGCGTCGACATGCAGCGCCACCTTCGCGCCCGCCGCCTCCGCGGCCCTGGCCAGCGCCGGGATACCGGCGAGGTCGGGCAGCGGCCCGTCGCTGTCGGCCCGCAGCACCTTCAGCGTCGTGCGCAGCTCCGCGCGGGCCTCCCGGCAGGTGTCGGCGATGGCGTCCAGCGCGCCGGCCACCGCGGTGCGGTCCAGCCGCTCGGGGTCGGCGACGAGGATGTGCGCGGCGACGGAGGTCTGCACGCCGATCAGGGTGATGCTGTGCGCGAGCAGGTCGTGCAGGTCGCGGGCGATCCGCAGCCGCTCCTCCGCGACCCGGCGGGCCGCCTCCTCCTCCCGGGTCCGCTCGGCGCGCTCCGCGCGCTCCATGATCGCGGCGATGTAGTTGCGGTGCATCCGCACGACCTCGCCGGCGACCGCGACCGCGACTATCCAGCCCGCTCCCTGGAGCATCTGGCTGCCCGCGGTGGGCTTGCCCATCGCCGCCATGACCGCGGCCATCGTTCCGACGACGGTGGGGACGGCGAGGAAGGTGCGGGCCGGCGGGCCCGCGACCGCGAGGGAGTACAGGGCGATCATGCTGGACGGGAGCGGGGCTTCCTGGATGTTCTCCATGTAGTGGTAGGGCGCGACGACCAGGACCATGCTGAGCAGGCACCACATGGGGGCGGTGCGCCGCCATGCGAGCACGGCGGCGCTGGCCGCGAGCATGAGCCATCCGGCGGTGTCGGGGCGGTGGCTGCGTGCGGCTTCCGGCAGCCCGAGGGCGAGGGCGGCTTGCGCCGCGAACACGATCGCGGCGAACGCGATATCGCGGGTTGCCACCCGCTCCGCCGGCCCGGCCGGCGTGCCGCCCAACGCGACGCTACTCATCACGCCCCCTATCTTCCGCCTAGAGCTTCTCCCTGCGCCGGATGTTGCCCACCCTGCCGGGCGCTGCGTTTGCGCCTGACGGCCACCACCCCAGGGGCGCGGGGAACTGCTCCCCCAGAGGGGGTACCCCCAGCAACCGGCCACCGGCCGGTGGTCCGGATCGGACCGAACAGCCCCTTTGGGTCGGTGGCGACCTGCGGGCCGCATATGGCTGGTCGCGCAGTTCCCCGCGCCCCTGGTTTGCCGGCGTCCGACGCAAACGCAGCCGCGCCCTTGGTGGTTACCCTGCGGCGTAGGCGCGGCGCGGCGTGGGGGGAGCTCCTGTGTGGGAGGGGAGCCAGATTCGGGGGCCCAGGAGGGTCGTGGCGGCGGGGACGAGGAAGGGGCGGACCACGAATGTGTCGAGGAGGACGCCCAGGGCGATAACCAGGCCCATTTCGACCATCATCACCAGGGGGAGGGACGCCAGGACCAGGAAGGTCGCCGCGAGGACTATGCCCGCGGAGGCGATGACGCCGCCGGTGGATTCCAGCGCCGCGACGGCCGCCCCGGAGGGGCTCGCCCCGGAGCGGGCCTCCTCGCGCATGCGGTGCATCAGGAAGATGCCGTAGTCGACGCCCAGCGCCACGAGGAAGACGAAGCTCAGCAGGGGCAGGCCCGGGTCGATGCCGTGGAAGCCGAGGACGGGGCCGAAGAGCAGGCCGCCGAGGCCGAGTGCGGCGCCCCACACGGCGACCATCGCCACCGTGAGCAGCAGCGGAGCGACCACGCTGCGCAGCAGTGCCGCCAGCAGCAGGAAGACCGCGGCGAGCACCAGCGGGATGACCAGCGCGCGGTCCCGCGCGGACGTGTCGGCCGTGTCGAGGGCCTGCGCGGCGGCCCCGCCGACCAGGCCGTGCTCGGCGGCGGCGACGACCCGCAGCCGCTCGATCGTCGCCTTCTCCCCCGCGGTGTCGGGCGCGGCAGCGGCATACGCGGAGATTTCCGTCCAGCCGCCGCCGGTGCGCCCGGCGACCGCGTTCGCCACGCCCGTCGTGCCGGCGACCGCCGCCTTCGCCGTGTCCGCCGCCGCGGCGGGCACCACCACCGTGATCGCCTGCGTGCTGCGCTCGGGGAAGGCCCGGTGCAGGATGTGGTCGGCGTCCACGGACTCCGGGGCGCTGGTGAACGTGTCGTCCTGGTGCAGCGCGCCGGGCAGGTTGCCGACGCCGAGGGCCAGTGCGCCCACGGCGACCGCGGAGGCGGCCAGCACGGCGGCCGGGCGGCGCACCACGAACGTGCCGATCCGGCGGTAGACGCCGCGCCCGGCGCGCGACGGGGTGCCGTACGCGGGGATGAGCGGCCAGAAGACGCGGCGGCCGAGCAGGACGAGCACGGCGGGCAGCAGCGTCGTCATGGCGGCCAGCGAGCAGAGGATGCCGACCGCGCCGACCGGCCCGAGGCCGCGGCTGCTGTTGAGGTCCGCGGCGAGCAGGCACAGCAGCCCGGCGACGACGGTGGCCGCCGAGGTGAGCACCGCCGGGCCGACGCCGCGCAGGGCCGCGCGCATCGCCTCGTACGGCTCCGGGACGCGGCGCAGCTCCTCGCGGTAGCGGGAGATCAGCAGCAGGGCGTAGTCCGTGCCGGCGCCGAAGATGAGCACGGTCATGACGGACGAGCTCATGTCGGAGACGGTGAGGCCGAACGCCTCGACCATGCCGTAGACGAGGGCCATGGACGTGCCGGCGGCGACGCCGACGACGGCGAGCGGCACGAGCCACAGGAAGGGGCTGCGGTAGGTGAGGATGAGCAGCAGCGCGACGATCCCGGCGGTGGTGACGAGCAGCGTGCCGTCGATGCTGGCGAAGACCTCCTTGGCGTCGGCCTGCGCGGCGCCGGGCCCGCCGACGTCGACCGCCAGGCCCGCGGGGCGGCCCGCGGCGAGCCGGTCGCGTACGTCCTTGACGACGTCCTCGGGTTTGCCGGCGCTCTCGGCGACGGAGACCGGCACCATCAGCGTCCGGCCGTCCTTCGAGGTGACGGGGGCGGGCGGGGCGCCGGTGAGCGGGAACGCGCGGGCGAGGTCGGCGGTCTGCCGGTCGGCGGTGGCGCGGTCGGCGGCGGTCAGGCCGGCGGCGCGGTCGTAGACGAGGACGAGGTCGGTGGCGCTGCCGCCGGACATCTCCTGCTGGATCTTGGCGACCTGCGTGGACTGCGCGCTCGCGGGCAGGTAGTCGACGGCCTCGTCGTGCTTGACGCCGCCGAGCTTGCCGGCGAAGAGCGCGGAGACGGCGAGGACCACGACCCACAGGCCGATCACCGCCCACGGCAGCCCGCGCCGGGGGCTGCGCGGGCGCGCCGGCCCGCCCGGTGGCCCGGAGGCGGCGCTGCGGGTCACCGGGTGCGGGCTCTCGGCGGGTGCGGCGGTGCGGTCGGCCCTCATCGGGTGCTCCCCTCGGGGGTTCGCTGGCTGTCCTCACCAGCGTCCCGTCGCGGGGCGCGCGTTTCGTCGGGCTCAGGAGCGATCTGCCGGTTACTCCCCGCGACTGCCGGGGCCCGCCGCTACTCCCGGCGGATTATCCCCGGGGATGATCACGGACCGGCCGGCGTCAGCCCGTGGTGGCAGCCGCGGCGGCCAGCAGCCGGTCGATGTCGTCGATGGGCAGCGACAGGCAGCGGCCCACGGCCTCCAGCACCTCGCGCTCGGCGGGCAGGTAGGGCCCGTCGGCGAGCGCGATGTGGGCGCCCTGGAGCAGCACCCGCTCGCGGCCGAGCTGGGCGAGGTGGTCGGCGAGCGGCTCCAGCGCCTCGTGCAGCTCGATGGACAGCCAGCTGCCGCACGCGTCGACGGGTTCGGCGAAGGAGTGGTGGCCGAGCTCCTGCGAGGCGGCGTAGCGGCCTTCGTCGGCGACGATCGCGGCGAGCAGGCCGAGCAGCTGGTCCTCGGTGCAGTCGCTGAAGCCGGCCGCGCGGACCGCGCCGACGGCGGCCTCGCGGGCGGGCCGCCCGGTGGAGCCGCCTGCGGTGAGGACCGCGAGCGCGATGGTGTGCACGGCTTCGCGCAGCATCGCGGAGAAGCGGGTGGTGGTGGGGCGCAGCAGCGCCTCGGCGCTGTAATGCCGGTGGCAGGCGGAGCACTCTATGACGGAGCCGGCGCTGCCGCGGCTGACCAGCGGCACGCCGATCACCGTCAGCCGCCGGACGCCGGTTCTGCGGTGGTAGCTGCGGTCACCGCCGCAGTCGGGGCAGAAGAACTCACCGTCGTCCTCGGTGTGCCAGGACGTGCGCACACCCCAGATCCACAGTCCCAGCTTCTTCACGCTGCACCCTCCGGCCCGTCCCTCGTTCCGGTACGTCCACGCATCGGCCCGAAGTACGTGCGCGTTGACGCTCCGGCGACGGTGCCGTACGCCGTGATGTTAGCCACAGTTGTCGGGTGCAGTCAGTACCGCGTACGGGGGCAATTCGTCATTGCCCCCGTACGCGCGGGGTTTTTGCCGCTGTTTCGCCGCCGGAAAGGACCCGGCGGGGTGATCAGCGGTGGGCGCGGTTGACGGCCGAGACGACCGCCTGCAGGGCGGCGCGCGTGGTGTTGGCGTCGATGCCGATGCCCCACAGGACCCGGCCGCCGATGGCGCATTCGATGTAGGAGGCGGCCTGTGCGGAGGCGCCCTCGCTCATGGTGTGCTCGGAGTAGTCCAGCAGCCGGGCGTCCACGTCGATCTTGGCCAGCGCGTCGAAGAAGGCGGAGATCGGGCCGTTGCCGCTGCCGCTCAGCACGGTGTCGACGCCGTCCACGACGGCCTCGACGGTGAGGGCGTCGGTGCCGTCGCTGGAGGTGGACGCCTGCGCCGAGCGCAGGGCGATCCGGCCCCAGGCGTTGTCGTCGGTGGGCAGGTACTCGTCGCGGAAGACCGACCAGATCTGCTCGGGGGTGACCTCGCCGCCCTCGGCGTCGGTCTTGGCCTGGATGATCCTGGAGAACTCGATCTGCATCCGGCGCGGCAGGTCCAGCTTGTGGCCGTTCTTCAGGACGTACGCCACACCGCCCTTGCCGGACTGCGAGTTGACCCGGATGACGGCCTCGTAGGAGCGGCCGACGTCCTTGGGGTCGATCGGCAGGTACGGCACCTCCCAGGTGATGTCGTCCACGGTCTTGCCGGCGGCGGTGGCGGTGGCCTCCATCGCTTCGAAGCCCTTCTTGATGGCGTCCTGGTGGGAGCCGGAGAAGGAGGTGTAGACCAGGTCGCCCGCGTAGGGGTGGCGCGGGTGGACCTCCATCTGGTTGCAGTATTCGGCGGTGCGGCGGATCTCGTCGATCTGAGAGAAGTCGATCTGCGGGTCGACGCCCTGGCTGAACAGGTTCATCCCCAGCGTGACCAGGTCGACGTTGCCGGTGCGCTCGCCCTGGCCGAACAGGCAGCCCTCGATGCGGTCGGCGCCGGCCATCAGGGCCAGTTCGGCGGCGGCGACGGCGGTGCCGCGGTCGTTGTGCGGGTGCACGGACAGGCATACGTACGCGCGGCGCGACAGGTTGCGCGACATCCACTCGAAGCGGTCGGCGTGCGTGGAGGGCGTGGAGCGCTCGACGGTGGCCGGCAGGTTGAGGATGATCTCGCGGCCCTGCTCGGGCTGCCAGACGTCCATGACGCCCTCGCAGACCTCCAGGGCGAAGTCCAGCTCGGTGTCGGTGAAGATCTCCGGGCTGTACTGGTAGCCGAAGACGGTCTCGTCGGTCAGCAGCTTGTCGGCGTACTCCATGACCAGCCGGGTGCCGTCCACGGCGATCTGCCTGACCTGCTCGCGGGTGCCGCGGAAGACGACGCGGCGGAAGACCGGGGCGGTGGCGTTGTACAGGTGCACGGTGGCGCGCGGGGCGCCGCGCAGCGCCTCGACGGTGCGCTCGATCAGCTCCTCGCGGGCCTGCGTCAGGACGGAGATCGTCACGTCCTCGGGGATGGCGCCCTGCTCGATGATGGAGCGCACGAAGTCGAAGTCGGTCTGGCCGGAGGCGGGGAAGCCGACCTCGATCTCCTTGTAGCCCATGCGGACCAGCAGGTCGAACATCTCCCGCTTGCGGGCCGGCGACATGGGGTCGATCAGCGCCTGGTTGCCGTCGCGCAGGTCGGTGGACAGCCAGCGCGGCGCCTTGGTGATGCGGGCGTCGGGCCAGGTGCGGTCGGCCAGGTCGACCTGCTCGTAGCGGCCGTACTTGTGGATCGGCATTCCGCTGGGCCGCTGGGTGACGGTGGCGGCGGTGATGGGCGTGGGCTTGCCGACACGCTGCGTACTGCTCATGGGGGCTTGACTCCTCGGGGGTCCGTTCGGGGAACGGCCGACGGCTGGGCAACGCCGAACACCGCGGGGAGGGGGTCGGCCTACGACTACAGGCCCTCGCCGCGGCAGCTAAGGAGAAGCAGCCCAAAAATCATGACGGAAACGACCTTAACCCGAGCGGGGCGGTTTGACGCAGCCGGTATGCGGATCCTCTCAGCATGCAAGACGCGGCGGCGTGTCCACCGGAATCCCGACACTTCCCTCGTTCTCGTCAATTTCGATCCCGAGGTAGTGACAGAGCGTGCAGGCAGTGCCACATTGCGTACATGGACACCGTTACGCCCGTCTTCTGCACGATCATCCCGCCGCACATCCTCGACCAACTCGCCAGGCACGAGAACCCGGACCTGGCCGGCGGCGCCCGCCGCACCCTGGAGCACGACGCCCGCGAGCGCACCCGCCGCCAGCACAACGCCCTGCTGGGCCTGCACGGAGCCGCCGCCGCCACGGCGGCCGGCGCCGGCGCCGACTCCGACTCCGACTCCGACAAGCCCCAGCGCACCATCTACGACTCCGGCCACCAGGACACCCTCCCGGGCCGCAAGGTCCGCGCCGAGGGCGCCGACCCGTCGTCCGACGCGAGCGTCAACCGGGCGTACGACGGGCTCGGCGCGACCTTCGAGACGTATCTGAAGGCGTACAAGCGCCACTCCATCGACGGCCGGGGCCTGCCGCTGACGGCCTCCGTGCACTACCTGAAGGACTACAACAACGCCTTCTGGAACGGCGAGCAGATGGTCTTCGGGGACGGCGACGGGAAGATCTTCCTGGACTTCACCCTCCCGGTGGACGTGATCGGCCACGAGTTGACGCACGGCGTCACGCAGTACAGCGCCAACCTCGACTACCAGGGCCAGTCCGGCGCGCTCAACGAGTCGGTGTCCGACGTCTTCGGCAGCCTCATCAAGCAGTACGCCGCCGGCCAGACCGCCGACCAGGCCGACTGGCTCATCGGCGCCGGCCTGCTCGCCCCGGGCGTGCACGGCGTGGCGCTGCGCTCGATGAAGGCGCCCGGCACCGCGTACGACGACCCCAAGCTCGGCAAGGACCCGCAGCCGGCGACGATGGCGCACTACGTGCACACCTCGGCGGACAACGGCGGGGTGCACCTCAACTCCGGCATCCCCAACCACGCGTTCTACCTGCTGGCGACGAAGCTCGGCGGGCATGCCTGGGAGCAGGCGGGGCAGGTGTGGTACGACACGCTGACCGGCGGGCACCTGTCGTCGCACGCCCAGTTCGCCGACTTCGCCGCGGCCACCGTCGCGGCGGCCGTGGCCCGCTACGGTGAGGGCGACCAGAGCCGCGCGGTCCAGGCCGCCTGGCAGGAGGTCGGCGTGACGCCCACGAAGGCCACGGGCCTGCCCCGGCAGCAGCCGGGCCAGCCGCAGGAGGTGTGAGCAGACCCCATGCGTATCGAGGTGACCCGCTCCGGCGGCTTCGCGGGCCTGTCCCGGCACGCCGTCCTGGACACCGCGACCCGGCCGGACGCGGAGCACCTCCACGCGCTGGCCGAGGCCGCCCTGGGGGCCGCGCCGACCGTCCCCGTCCCGCACCCGGACGGCTACGCGTACACCGTGGACGTGGACGGCCGCACGATCCAGTTCGCCGACCCGGTGCTGACGCCGGCGCAGCGCGAGCTGGTCATGGAGGTGCTGGGCGAAGGGGCGTAGCGGCGGGTTCGTCACGAGCCCGTAGGTGACGGGGCCGTGCGCGAGGGGGCCGTACGCGAGGGGACCGGATCTTGGACTTCCGGCCACCCTCGCGTCGGTCCGCGGATGCCTGGCGGCAGCAATGCGGGATCAGTGTCTGGGCTTGCCCCCGACCTGAAGGAACCGAAAATGTCCGCACTGTCCCGCAGGAAATTCCTGGGCGCCGCCGCCACCGTCACCGGCGCGGCTGCCGTGGGCGCCGCCGCGCCCGGTGTCGCCGACGCCGCCCCGGAGCACGGCCACGAGCCCGAGCACGGCCACGGCGGCCACCGGCACGGCGACCTCCGCGACATCAAGCACGTCGTGGTGATCATGCAGGAGAACCGCAGCTTCGACCACTACTTCGGCGCCATGAGGGGCGTACGCGGCTTCGGCGACCGGGCCACGATCCAGCTGCCCGGCGGCAAGTCGGTGTGGGAGCAGCCCAAGACGCCGGTGGTGGGCGCGGAGACGCAGTTCCCGTGGCGGCTGAGCGGCGCGAAGTCCTGGAGCGGCGCCACCCCGCCGAGCGCGGAGCTGGGCGCGGCCAACTACGGCGGCACGAGCCACGGTTGGGCCGACCAGCACGGCGCCTGGTACGGCGGCCTGATGAACGGCTGGTACTACGCCAAGGGCGGCCCCACGACGCTGGGCTACCTCGACCGCAAGGACCTGCCCTTCCACTACGCCCTCGCCGACGCCTACACCGTCGGCGACGCCTACCACTGCTCGGTGCTCAGCGCGACCGGCCCCAACCGCACCTACCTCTGGGGCGGCACGGTCAACGCCGACAAGAAGCACGGCACGTTCACCGCCAACGACGGTGGCGACGAGCGCGGCAGGTTCCTGCCCTGGGAGTCCTACGCCGAGACGCTGCAGAAGGCGGGCGTGAGCTGGCGCGTCTACCAGTGCGCGGACGACTACGGCGACAACGGCGTCGAATACTTCGACACCTTCGCCAAGCTCGACCCCACGCAGGGCGGCACCGCCGAACCGGGCAACCCCTTCTACGACAACGGTGTCAAGAACGTCCCCGAGCCGGCCACGGGACTTGCGGGCAACGCCGACAACATCAACGCCGCGATCCGCGCGGACGTGCTGAACGGCTCGCTGCCGCAGGTCAGTTGGATCGTCAACAACCAGTTCTTCTCCGAGCACCCGGTGACCGCCCCGAGCAACGGCGCGTACTTCCTGCGCGGCGTGCTGGAGGCGCTCGACGCCGACCCCGAGGTCTTCAACTCCACGCTGGTGATCGTCAACTACGACGAGAACGACGGCCAGTTCGACCATGTGGCGCCGCCGGTGCCGGCGCCGGGCGAGGCCGACGAGTTCGTCGCGGGCACGATGGCCGAGTACGGCGTGACGCAGCCGCTGCCGGTCGGCCTCGGCTTCCGGGTGCCGCTCATCCTCATCTCGCCCTGGACGCGCGGCGGTTGGGTGACCTCGGAGGTGTCCGACCACACGTCCGTGATCCAGTTCGTGGAGAAGTGGACGACGGCGCTGGGCACGCCGGCCGTCTCCCCCAACATCAGCGCATGGCGCCGCAAGGTGTGCGGCGACCTCACCGGCGCCTTCGACTTCGCCTCGCCGGTCTACGGGCTGCCGCACCTGCCGGAGACCGGCGACCTGGTCCCGGAGACCCGCTACACCCCGCTGCCGGGCGACAACACGATGCCCGTGCAGGAGAAGGGCACCAAGCCGGCCCGCCCGCTGCCCTACCAGCCCAACGCCAACCTGACCGGTTTCGGGGCGGGTTCGGTGCGGCTGTCCTTCGCCAACGAGGCGCCGTTCGCGACGAAGGCCGCGCACTTCACGGTCTACGACAACGCCGTGGCGGCCGTCCCGTCGCTCGCGCAGTACCCGGCCGCCTTCCCGGGCCAGTACACGGTGGGCGCGAAGTCCACGGCGCACGGCACGGGCCCGGTCGGCACCGGCGCGAGCCCGACCGCGTACGACCTGACGGTGACCGGCCCGAACCGCTTCCTGCGCCGCTTCACCGGCGACACCGCCGCCGCGGGCAAGGACCTCACGGTCGAGGCCGCCTACTACGAGGGCAGGACGTCGGGCCACCCGGAGCTGCGCCTGACGCTGCGCAACACCGGCCGGAAGCCGGTGACCTTCACCGTCCGCCACAACCACTACGTCTCCGGCGCCCCGCGCCACATCCGGGTGGCGCCGCACGGCCACGAGACGTGGACGGTGGACGCGGTACGGCTCAGCGAGGGCTGGTACGACGTGACGGTGACGGCCGACGCGGATGCGTCCTGGTCGCAGCGGTTCACCGGCCACCTGGAGACGGGCCGGCCCAGCATCACCGGCTGACCCGGCGCGCTGCTGCCGCCGGGCCGGGGGCGCATGGCCGCCGCCCGGCGGGGGCTCGGGCTCGGGGGCTACTCGGTGCTCGGCGGCTTCGCCGGGGCCGCCGGGGCGGCGGTGAGGCCGTGCAGGAACTCCGCCTTGATCGTGCCGGGCGTCATCGCGACGGCGCCCGGCACGCCCGCGTTCCACTCCTCCGCGAAGTCCTTCACCGCCCGCCGGAAGGCCCGGCGCAGCGGGATGCCGCCCAGCACCGCGGCCAGCGCCGCCGGCAGCCGGGCCAGGCCGCGCCCCCGGGCGCTGACGACGACCACGGTCTTCCACTCGCCGCGCTTGGTCTCGGTCATCGCCACCCGCAGCGCCGCCTTGGCCAGCGGATGCCGCAGCTCGGCCGTCAGCGGCGCGCCGGCGCCCGGCTCGGCGGCCCACCATGCCCGCAGGTCCAGCGCGCCCTTCGCCCGGCCGCGCCGGTAGCGCGCCCAGGAGCCGGACCCGCGGAAGTCCGCGGAGAGCCGCACCACCGCCGGGTCGTCGACGCCCCGCAGCTCCCCTTCACCGTGTACGCGCAGCCCCGGCGCCTTGCCGTCGTAGCGCAGCCGGACCCCGGACGCGCGGTCCCACGCCTTGACGTCCACCCGGTGCAGCACCTTGACGCCCTCGGCGTCCACGTCCTCGGCCAGATACCGCGCCCCGGCCCCGATGTGCCGCCCCGCGGCGACCCGCACGCCCTGGACCCGCTCGCGCCCGGCGAACAGCCCGCCGCGCTCCTCCCGCAGCTCCTCGACCGCCTCCATGACGGCCCCCACCGCCGCCCCCACCCACTCCCGCGGCAAGGGTTCCAGCACGACCGTCTGCCGAAGCGTCACCATCCCCGGATCGTCCCAGGCCCCGGGCCCGTCGCGAAAGAGCAGGGCGTACGGGCAGGCAGCGATCCGGGCCGGGCGACCGGCTCAGCGGCCCTCGGCGGAAGCGGTGTCGGCGGCGAGCGCGATGTCCGCCCACACCGTCTTGCCGGGCGACCTCGGCGCGACCCCCCAGGCCCGCGCCAGCATCTCGACGAGCAGCAGCCCGCGCCCGGACTCGGCGTCGTCCCCGGGCGCGATGACGTCCTCCCGCGCCGGAAGCCTGCGCTCGCTGCGGGTGTCGCTCACCTCGATCCGTACGACGTCCGCCCCGAGCACGAGCCGCAGCTCGAAGTCCCGCCCGGGCACGCGCCCATGGGTGACGGCGTTCGCCGCCAGCTCGGCGACAACGGTGGCAGCGGTGTCCGAAACGCCGCTGCCGTGGTGCACCCCCCAGGCGTGCAGTTGCCGCACGGCGTGATGCCGCGCGAGCCGCGCCCCGCACCTGGTGGCGGACAGACGGAGCACGAGTTCGGGGTCCGGGGTGGAGATCTGGGTGGAGATTTCGCTATTCACGTGACAGAGCGTGGCCGAGCGTACCTACGCTGAGAAGTACGCAGCGCCGGACGGATTCAGGCCGTCCGACGCGTGATCCCGTGCGTCCGGCTGCGTACGGAGCGCACACGAAAAGCGGAGGTGGGCCAGATGACAGCGGTGCCCGAGCAGACGGGTGGCGACATGGACGACAGCAGGGACTGGGAGGAGGACTCGGGCGACTTCCTCAAGATGGTGGGTCGGCAGGTCAAACTCTGGCGCGAACAGGCGAAACTGACGCAACCCGAGCTGGGTCAGCGCATCGGCTACGGCGACGAGCTGGTCTCCTCGGTGGAGCGGGGACGTCGTGCACCGAAGCCGGAGTTCCTGGACAACGCGGACGAAGTGCTGGGCGCGAACGGGCTGCTCAAGGCGTTCAAGGACGACGTGGAGCGAACGCGCTTTCCGCGCAAGGTGCGTGATCTGGCAAAGCTGGAGGCCAGCGCCGTCACCCTGGGCGCGTACTGCGACCACAACATCCAGGGCCTGCTCCAGACCGAGGACTACGCCCGAGCGCTCTACCAGATGCGCCGCCCGCTGCTGAACGAGGAGACCGTCGAACGGTACGTGGCCGCACGCATGGCGCGGCAGGAGATCTTCACCCGCTGGCCGGCGCCGATCCTGAGCTTCGTGCAAGAGGAGGTGACCTTGCGGCGTCCCCTCGGCGGTAGGGCCGTGATGAGGGGGCAGCTCGAACGACTGCTGGAGCTGGGCCGGTTGCGCAACGTCGAGATCCAGGTGATGCCGACCGACCGCGAGGACCACGCAGGAATGGGCGGGGAGTTCCTACTGCTCAATCCCAAGAACGGCCCGACGGTCGGCCGCGTCGAAGTGCTGGGCTTCAGCCGGGTGATCACCAACCGCGACGAGGTCAGGACGCTGGAGGCCCAGTATGGGATTATCCGAGCGCAGGCTCTCACGCCGCGGGAGTCGTTGGCGTTCATCGAGAAAGTCCTGGGAGAGACATGACCACCGAGCCCTCTGCCGGCAGCGCCACCGAGCTGCACTGGTTCAAGAGCAGCTACAGCAGCAACGAAGGTGCCGCCTGCGTCGAGGTCGCCGTCACCTGGCGCAAGTCGAGCTACAGCAGCAACGAGGGCCCCGAGTGCGTCGAGGTCGCGGCCTGCCCGGGCACCGTCCACGTCCGGGACTCCAAGGACCCCGAGGGCCCCCGCCTCGACTTCACCCCCACGGAGTGGTCCGCCTTCCTCACCTACGCGGCCGAGCACTCCGTCTGACCCCTACGGCGTGGCAGCCCCGCCCGGAGCTCGTGGCAGGCAAGCACGCCGGCCACGGGCCCCGTCACGCCCCCACGTATTCCGCCAGGTGCTCGCCGGTCAGGGTGGCGCGGGTGGTGGCGAGGTCCGCAGGGGTGCCCTCGAAGATCAGGGTGCCGCCGGCGTGGCCGGCGCCGGGGCCGAGGTCGAGGATCCAGTCGGCGTGGGCCATCACCGCCTGGTGGTGCTCGACGACGATGACGGACTTGCCCGCGTCGACCAGACGGTCGAGGAGGGTGAGCAGGTGGGCGACGTCGGCGAGGTGGAGGCCGGTCGTGGGCTCGTCCAGGACGTAGACGCCGCCCTTGTCGCCCATGTGCGTCGCGAGCTTCAGGCGCTGGCGCTCGCCGCCGGACAGCGTCGTGAGGGGCTGGCCGATGGTGAGGTAGCCGAGGCCGACGTCGAGCAGCCGGGTCAGGACGGTGTGGGCGGCGGGCGTGCGGGCGTCACCCTCGGCGAAGAAGGACGCCGCCTGCGTGACGGACATCGCCAGCACCTCGCTGATGTCCCGGCCGCCGAGGGTGTAGCCGAGCACGTCCGCGGAGAAGCGCCTGCCGTCGCACTCCTCGCACGTACTGGCCACGCCGGCCATCATCGCCAGGTCGGTGTAGACGACGCCGGCGCCGTTGCAGCCCGGGCAGGCGCCCTCGGAGTTCGCGGAGAAGAGGGCCGGCTTGACGCCGTTGGCCTTGGCGAACGCCTTGCGGATCGGGTCGAGCAGGCCGGTGTACGTCGCCGGGTTGCTGCGGCGCGAGCCGCGGATGGGGCTCTGGTCGACCACCACGACGCCGGCCTCCGCCGCGACCGGGCTCTTCAGCAGCGAGCCGTGCACGAG
This sequence comes from Actinacidiphila epipremni, assembly GCF_012034175.1. Classification (GTDB taxonomy): domain Bacteria; phylum Actinomycetota; class Actinomycetes; order Streptomycetales; family Streptomycetaceae; genus Actinacidiphila; species Actinacidiphila epipremni. Next base: position 442,831 of record NZ_JAATEJ010000001.1, on the reverse strand, counting down.
TGAGCTCTTGCCGGAGCCCGCGACGCCGGTCACCACGCACAGCACGCCGAGCGGGATGTCGACGTCCAGGTTCTTGAGGTTGTTGGCATCGGCCCCGCGCACCGGGAGGAAGCCGGTCGGCTTGCGGACGTCCGGCTTCAGTGCCGCCCGGTCGTCGAGGTGCCGGCCCGTGGTCGTACCGCTCGCGCGCAGGCCTTCGACCGTGCCCTCGAAGCACACCGTGCCGCCCGCGGAGCCCGCGCCGGGGCCGAGGTCCACGACGTGGTCGGCGATCGCGATGGTCTCCGGCTTGTGCTCGACGACCAGCACCGTGTTGCCCTTGTCGCGCAGCCGCAGCAGCAGGTCGTTCATCCGCCGGATGTCGTGCGGGTGCAGCCCGACCGTGGGCTCGTCGAAGACGTAGGTGACGTCGGTGAGGGCCGAGCCGAGCTGGCGGACCATCTTCACCCGCTGCGACTCGCCGCCGGACAGCGTGCCGGTCGGGCGGTCCAGGGCGAGGTAGCCGAGGCCGATCTCGGTGAAGGAGTCCAGCGTGACCGACAGCGCGGCCAGCAGCGGGGCGACGGAGGGCTCGTCGAGGCCGCGTACCCATGCGGCCAGGTCGCTGATCTGCATGGCGCACGCGTCGGCGATGCTGATCCCGGCGATCTTCGACGACCGCGCGCCCTCGGTGAGCCGGGTGCCGTCGCATGCGGGGCAGGTGGTGAAGGTCACCGCGCGCTCGACGAAGGCCCGGATGTGCGGCTGGAGCGACTCCTTGTCCTTGGAGAGCATGGACTTCTGGATCTTGGGGATCAGGCCCTCGTAGGTGAGGTTCACGCCCTCGACCTTGACCTTCGTGGGCTCCCGGTGGAGGAAGTCCCGCATCTCCTGCTCGCTGAAGTCGCGGATCGGCTTGTGCGGGTCCAGCAGGCCGGACTCGGCGTAGACCCGGACGGTCCAGAAGCTGTCCGACTTCCAGCCGGGGATGGTGAAGGCGCCCTCGGCGAGCGACTTGCTGTCGTCGTAGAGCTGCGTGAGGTCGATGTCGGAGACGGTGCCGCGGCCCTCGCAGCGCGGGCACATGCCGCCGGTGCGCTCGAAGGTGGCCTTGACGGCCTTGCGGGTGCCGCGGTCGACGGTGATCGCGCCGGCCGCGCGGACGGAGGGGACGTTGAAGGCGTACGCGCCGGGCGGGCCGATGTGCGGGGTGCCGAGCCGGCTGAAGAGGATGCGCAGTATGGCGCTGGCGTCGGTGGCGGTGCCGACGGTGGAGCGCGGGTCGGCGCCCATGCGCCGCTGGTCGACGGTGATGACGGTGGTGAGGCCGTCGAGCACGTCCACGTCGGGGCGGGACAGGGCCGGCATGAAGCCCTGGACGAAGGCGCTGTACGTCTCGTTGATCAGCCGCTGCGACTCGGCGGCGACGGTGTCGAAGACCAGCGAGCTCTTGCCGGAGCCGGACACCCCGGTGAAGACGGTCAGCCGCCGCTTGGGGATCTCGACGTCCACGTCCTTGAGGTTGTGCACGCGCGCCCCGTGCACCCGGATCACGTCATGGCTGTCGGCCCTGCTCATCGTCTCTCCCCGCGCTCGTCCGCCCGCCTGCCGGGCGGGAGGGTTCACGGTACGCCGAAGGGCGGCGGGGCCGAGATGGCCCCGCCGCCCTTCGATGCGGTGACGGATCAGTACGCGGAGTTCACGTTGTCCATCGAGCCGTACCGGTCGGCCGCGTAGTTGCACGCGGCGGTGATGTTCGCGACCGGGTCGTAGATGTTGTGCGACGTGCCGGCCACGTGGAAGCGGTTGAACGTCGGGTCGATCACCTGGAGCAGACCCTTGGAGGGAATGCCGTTGCGGGCGTTGATGTCCCACAGGTTGATCGCCTTCGGGTTACCGCTGGACTCGCGGATGATGTTGCGGTGGATTCCCTCGTACGTGCCGGGGATCCCCTTCTTGTGCATGATGTCGAGCGACTGGCGGATCCAGCCGTCCAGGTTGTTCGAGTAGTGCTTCACGGCGGCCTTGGGCGCGGTGTGCGCCGTCTTCGGCGCCGGAGCGGCCTTCTTGGCCACCGGAGCGCGGTGGGTCGAGCGGTTCGCGGCGGCAGCGGCCTTCGCGTGGTCGGCAGCCTCGGTGGCGGCCTTCTTCTTGGCCGCGGCGTCCGCGGCCTTCTTCGCCTGCGCGGCCAGGTCGGTCTTCGCGCCGGACGCGTGCTGGGGGGCCAGCTCGGTCTTCGGCTGCGCGGCCTGGTGAATCGCCTTCTGCGACGCCATACCGGTCTGCGCGCCCAGTTCCTTGGCGTGCGTACCGGTGGAGACGGAGAACCCGGTCGGGTCGCCCGCCGCGGTCGCCGAACCGGCTCCGGCGGTCGCTTCCAGCCCGGTGACGGTCAGCACGACCGCTGCTGCGGCAAGCGCGCCGGCCGCGGAGATCTTGTGCTTCTTCGACATCTGGTTGAACTTCGCGAACGTCGGGAGCTTCTTCGGGATCGTGGGGAGCTGCATGGGGAAATTACCTCTTCCGTAGCGGGACCCCTGAATTGTTAGAGGCGGCGGAACCCCGGGTCAATGACCCCCACTACGGCCCTTTTTCGTAGCTCCGAATAGCGCTTCCGGTGGCCCGTGCAATACGGCGGGCGAATTCACTAAGCTGCTTAGTATGTGACCCACGCCCTATCGATGACCTCACAAAGGGGCGCCCCCGCATTCACCGGGAGTGAAAGCGGGGGCGCTGAATGTGAGGGTTTTATGTGACGCCGGTCACTCGGAAATGGGGACAGAGGCGGAAAAAGCGCCTGAAGCGTCGGCGGGTTCCGGGGCGGCCTCCCGGGAGGGCCGGACCAGTGCCCACACCAGCAGGGCGCCCACGACACCGGCCACCGCCGCGTACACGGAGATCCGGTCCAGGCCCGAGGCGTACCCGGCGTGCGGGCTGCCGCCGTGGCCGGTGACGTGCCGCAGCCGGGCGGTGAAGACCGCGCCGAAGAGGGCGACACCCAGCGTCATGCCCAGTTGGCGCGCGGTGTTCATCGCGCCGCCCGCCATGCCGGCCTTCTGCGGCGGCACCGCGTCCACCGCCGCCGCGGCCAGCACCGGGGTGACCAGGCCGACGCCCGCGCCGATCACCGTCATCCCGGCGTAGACCGAGGACTGGCCGGAGGAGGCGTGCACGGTCAGCGCGAGCAGGGCGCAGCCGAGGCCGATGACGAACAGCCCGACGCCGATCGGCACCCGCGCCGGGTAGCGGTGCATCATCCGCCCGGCGACCGCAGCCACCACGAAGGCGGTGCCGGCCATCGGCATCAGCGCCAGGCCGCCGCGGATGGGGCTGAGCCCCAGCACGTTCTGCAGCCACAGGGAGAAGTAGACGAGCCCGCTGAAGGCGGCGGCCTGGTAGAGCAGGGCCCCGACGAGCAGCCCGCTGAAGCTCGGGCGGCGCAGCAGGCCCAGCTCGATCATCGGATGGGCCGACCGGGCCTCGACCAGCACGAAGCCGGCCACGGCGAGCGCGCTGACCACGAAGGCGGCCAGCGTCAGCCCGTCCGTCCACCCGTTGTCACCGCCGCGGATCAGGGCGTACGTGACGGCGGCGGTGGCCAGCGTGAAGGCCGCGGCGCCCGGCAGGTCGAGCCGGGCGGCGCCGCGCCGCTGCTGGACGGGCAGCGACCGCAGGGCGATCACCACGGCGACGGCGGCGATCGGCAGGTTGACCAGGAAGATCGCCTGCCAGCCGAAGCCCTGCGTGAGCAGCCCGCCCAGGATCGGCCCGGCCGCGGCGGCGGCGCCGTTGACCGCGCCCCACACGCCGAAGGCGATGCCGCGGTCGCGGCCCTGGTAGGTCATGGCGACCAGCGCGGCGGACGTCGCGAACATCGCGGCGCCGCCGAAGCCCTGCACACCGCGGGCGGTGATCAAGGCGGCGGCGTTCGGTGACAGGGCCGCGCCGAGCGAGGCCGCGGCGAACAGGACGAGGCCGGCCGCGTACAGCCGGCGGTGGCCGAACAGGTCCCCCAGCGAGCCGGCCACCATCAGCAGCGCGGCGAGCGCGAGGGCGTAGATGTCCACCACCCATTGCAGGGAGGAGAAGGGGGCGTCGAGGTCGGACGCCATCCTGGGCAGGGCGACGTTCACGATCGTGACGTCGACCAGCAGGATGAAGGCGCCCAGGCATATCGCGACGAGGGGCAGCCATTTGCGCATGGGACGGGGCTCCGTACTCCGTGTGACGTGCGTGGGACCGGTGCAGACACCGCCGGGCGGGCCCAGCGGGCGGTCCTGGCGGGCGTCGTGCCTTTCGTTGACCGTCCCAGCGTGCGGTGCCGCGCACGGAATCCTCAGCCGCAGACGGCCCGACGGCGGAATCCGACACGGACTACGCTGCCGGGATGGAATCCGACGCGACCTGGGATCCCCTGCACGTTCTCGACCCGCTGGACCAGCTGGTCGTGCAGGCGCTGCAGATCGACGGCCGGGCGTCCTTCCGGCGGATCGGCGAGGTGCTGGGCGTCTCGGACCAGACCGTCGCCCGCCGCTACGCCCGGCTGCGGGAGACCGCGGGCCTGCGCGTGCTGGGCCTGACCGACCCCTTGCGCACCGGGCTGACGCCGTGGTTCGTACGGGTGCGGTGCACGCCGGACGCGGCGCCGCAGATCGGCGAGGCGCTGGCCCGGCGCACCGACACCCGGTGGGTGAGCCTGCTGTCGGGCGGCACCGAGATCTTCTGCCTGTCGCACGCCTCCGACCCGGCGGCGGACTCCGACGCGCTGCTGCTGCAGAAGCTGCCGCACACCCCGCGGGTGGTGCAGGTCACCGCGCACACGCTGCTGCACGTCTTCTTCGGGCAGGACCTGAGCCCCTACACCCGGGGCGGCCCGCTGGACGCCGGGCAGGCCGCGGCGCTGCGCCCGGCCGTGGTGCCCACCGGGGGCGAGCCGGTGCCGCTGGACGCCGGGGACCGGCGGCTGCTGGACGCCCTCGCGCGGGACGGCCGCACCCCCGCAGCGGAGCTGGCCGCCGCCACCGGCTGGTCGGCCTCGACCGTGCGGCGCCGGATGGCCGAGCTGCGGGCGGCCGGCGCCCTCTACTACGACCTCGACTTCGGTGCCGGCGCGCTCGCCCGGGACCTGCGGGCGGCGCTGTGGCTGGAGGTGGAGCCGGCCCGGCTGGCGGAGGCGGGCAGCGCGCTGGCCGGGCACGCCGAGGTGGCGTTCGCCGCGGCCACGACGGGGACGGCGAACCTCTACGCCTCGCTGCTGTGCCGGGACGCCCCGGCGCTCTACCGCTACCTGACCGGGCCGGTCGCGGCGCTGCCCGGGGTGCGCGGGACCGAGACCGCGCCGATCCACCGCACGCTCAAGGGCGCGAGCCCCTATCCCCCGCCGCCCGCGCGCCGCGACCGGCACCGGGCGGGGTGAGCGGGGTAAGCGGGGTGAGCGGGCAAGCCGCTCAGAAGCCGAGCTTCCTGAGCTGCTTGGGGTCGCGCTGCCAGTCCTTGGCGACCTTGACGTGCAGGTCGAGGAAGACCGGTGTGCCCAGCAGCGCCTCGATCTGCTGCCGGGACTTCGTGCCGACGTCCCGGAGCCGGGCGCCCTTGGGGCCGATGACGATGCCCTTCTGGGAGGGGCGCTCGATGTAGAGGTTGGCGTGGATGTCGAGCAGCGGCTTGTCGGCGGGCCGGTCGGCGCGCGGCAGCATCTCCTCCACGACGACGGCGATGGAGTGCGGCAGCTCGTCGCGCACGCCCTCCAGCGCGGCCTCCCGGATCAGCTCGGCGACCATGATCTGCTCGGGCTCGTCGGTGAGGTCGCCCTCCGGGTAGAGGGCCGGGCCCTCGGGCAGCAGCGGGATCAGCAGGTCGGCGAGCAGGCCCACCTGGTCGCCGGAGACCGCGGAGACCGGCACGATCTCGGCCCACTCCAGGCCCAGCTCGCGGCCGAGCCGGTCGACGGCCATCAGCTGGGCGGCGAGCGCCTTGGGGTCGACCAGGTCGGTCTTGGTGACCACCGCGACCTTGGGGGTCTTGCGGATCCCGGCGAGCTCGCGGGCGATGAAGGTGTCGCCGGGGCCGAGCTTCTGGTCGGCGGGCAGGCAGAAGCCGATGACGTCGACCTCGGCCCAGGTGGTGCGCACGACGTCGTTGAGCCGCTCGCCGAGCAGGGTGCGGGGCTTGTGCAGGCCGGGGGTGTCGACCAGGACGAGCTGGGCGTCGGGGCGGTGGACGATGCCGCGCACGGTGTGCCGGGTGGTCTGCGGGCGGTTGGAGGTGATCGCCACCTTCTGGCCGACCAGAGCGTTCGTGAGGGTGGACTTGCCGGCGTTGGGGCGGCCCACGAAGCAGGCGAAGCCGGACCTGTGGGCGGGGCCTGCGGCGGGGTTGCGAGCGCTCATGGCTTCATTCTCCCCGATGGCCGGGGTGGCCGCGGACGCCGCCGGGCGGGCCCGGCAGCGCGGAGCCGCACGGCGGAAGGCCCGGAGGCGCGCGGCGGGGCGTCGTGAGGTTGGCGTCGTGAGGATGGCGTAATGCCCACGCAACACGAAACACGGCGGAAACACCGCTGCCCACGTCCGGAAACGCTGTGCCATGACGCTTCCGTATACCGCCCGTGGAAGGGGACCCCTCGTGCTGCTGCTGTCCGCCGGCCAGAGCGCCGTGAACGCCGCCGACACCGCGTGGCTGCTGGCCGCGACGGCGATGGTGCTGCTGATGACGCCGGGCCTGGCGCTCTTCTACGGCGGGATGGTCCGCAGCAAGAGCGTGCTCAACATGCTCATGATGAGCTTCGTGTCGATCGCGCTGGTCACGATGGTGTGGCTGCTGGCCGGCTACAGCCTCGCCTTCGGCTCCGACGCCGGCGGGCTCGGGCTGATCGGCGGCCTGGAGAACGCCGGGATGCACGGCATCGGCCCGACCGCGATGCACGGCCATGTGCCGACGCTGCTCTTCGCGACCTTCCAGATGACCTTCGCGGTGATCACCGCCGCCCTCATCAGCGGCGCGGTCGCCGACCGGGCGCGCTTCGGCGCGTGGGTGGTCTTCGTCCCCGTGTGGACACTGGCCGTATACGTGCCCGTAGCGCACTGGGTCTTCGCCGACGGCGGTTGGATCGTCGCGAAGCTGCACGCGCTGGACTACGCGGGCGGCACCGTCGTCGAGGTGTGCTCGGGCGCCTCGGGGCTGGCGATGGCGATGGTGCTGGGGCCGCGGCTGGGCTTCCGCAAGGACTCGATGCGACCGCACAACCTGCCGCTGGTGCTGCTGGGCGCGGGGCTGCTGTGGTTCGGCTGGTTCGGCTTCAACGCCGGCTCGGCGCTGGGCGCGAACGGCATGGCGGGCGCGGCCTTCCTCAACACGCAGACCGCGGGCTGCGCGGGCCTGCTGGGCTGGCTGGTGGTCGAGAAGCGCCGGGACGGGCACGCCACGACGCTGGGCGCCGCGTCCGGCTCGGTCGCCGGCCTGGTGGCGATCACCCCTTCCTGCGGCAGCGTGGACGTGCCCGGCGCGGCCGTCGTGGGCCTCGCGGCGGGCGTGCTGTGCTCGTACGCGGTGAGCTGGAAATTCCGCTGGGGCGTGGACGACTCCCTCGACGTGGTCGGCGTCCACCTCGTCGGCGGCATCGTCGGCACCGCGCTCATCGGCCTGCTGGCCACCGAGTCGATGACCGGCGGCCCCGAGGGCCTGTTCTACGGCGGCGGCCTCACCCAGCTGGGCCGGCAGCTGGTGGCGATCGCGGCGGTCGGGGCGTACGCCTTCGCGGTGACGTACGCGCTCGGCAAGGTGATCGACACGCTCATGGGCTTCCGGGCGAGCGAGGAGCACGAAAGGACCGGCCTGGACCTCACCGTGCACGCCGAGACGGCCTACGATCACGGCGTACTCACGCACGGCATGTCGCATGGCGCGTCCGTGCACGCCGCCGCACATGGCCTCCACGACAGGAGCCCCCTGGGATGAAGCTGGTCACCGCCGTGATCAAGCCGTACAAGCTGGACGACGTGAAGACGGCCCTGCAGGAGATGGGGGTGCAGGGCATGACCGTCACCGAGGCCAGCGGCTACGGCAGGCAGCGCGGCCACACCGAGGTCTACCGCGGCGCCGAATACCGTGTCGACCTCGTCCCGAAGGCGCGGATCGAGGTGCTGGTGGAGGACGCGGACACCGACGCGGTGATCGCCGCGGTCGTCGCGGCGGCGCGCACCGGCAAGATCGGCGACGGCAAGGTGTGGGCCGTGCCGGTCGAGACCGCCGTACGCGTCAGGACCGGCGAGTACGGCCCCGACGCGCTGTGACCCCGCGGACCGGGCAGGCCCGCGACGCGCTGTGACCCCGCGGGCTGCGGAGGGTCCCCGCGGTGTCAGCCCGCGGTGACGGTGGCGCGGACCGTGCCGTCGGGGCCGGCGAGTATGACCGGGACCGCGGGGCCGCCGAGATCGCGCACCGCGGCGCGGTCGGCCGCCGCGGCGGCCTCGGTGTCGGCGACCACCACGGCGGCCTCCAGCGACTTCGCGCCGCTGGCCACGGCCATCGCGACGGCGGTCTGCAGCGCGCTCAGCCGCAGCGACTCCAGCGCGACGGTGCCGGCGACATACGTCCTGCCCGTCTCGTCGCGCACCGCGGCGCCTTCCGGCACGCCGTTGCGCGCCCGGGCGGAACGGGCGAGGGTGACGAGCTTGCGGTCCTCGGGGTCCGGCAGGTCGGCGGCCGGCTGCTGATCGGTCATACGCGCGATCTTAGGGCTTCGCGCCGACCCCCCGGCCTTTCCCCTGTGGATTGCGCTGCGTGACCGCACATGCGCGGGGCGCGACCGCCCTCTAGCCTGGCAGGGCAAGCGCTCGTTGTGAGGTGATCCGCATGCTTCTGCACATGCCCCTGGTCCTCGCGCTCGCCGCCGCCACGGTCTTCCTCACCCGCAAGGCCGCGTTCAAGGCGAGCCACGCCCTCGCGTGCGGCGCCCTGGGCTTCTATCTGGCCGACACCGGTCTCGCCGGCTCCATCCACGAGGCCAGCGCCAACCTGCTGGGCATGCTGGGCGCCGTCGGGCCCTGACGGCACGCGCTCCGCCGGCTACGACTCCGGGCGGTCGATGACCCGCAGCCAGGTGCCGTCCGGCTGCCGGCGGGCCACCTGGACCCTGCCCCCGGTGCCGTCCTTCGGGGCGGTCGAGGTGAGCGCCAGGTCGCCGCTGATCAGCGTGGGCAGCGGGTCCTCGACCTCGAAGACCGGCTCTGCGGCCAGCAGCTTCGCGTACAGCTCGCGCAGCGCGGCCGTGCCCTGCGAGGGGCGGTCGACGGGGTAGGCGACGACGGCGTCCGGCTCGAAGAGCTCCAGGATGCCGTCCAGATCGCGGGCGTTGACCCGGGCCACCAGCAGGCGGGCCAGGTCCTCCGGGTGGTGGGCGCGGGCACGGGTCTCAGGCATGGTCGGGCTCCCTCGGCTTTCGGGTGGGGTCCGGGGTCGTACCGGCTTCTCCCTTCCAGCCTGGCCCGCGACACCATGAGAAGTCCAAGGAATGCTTCTGCTGCCGACCAGAAGCACCGCTCATACCTCAGGCAGCTCCTCCGGTGCCACGTCCGCCGGGCCCAGCGGCTCCACCAGCACCGTCCCGATCCGGTTGCGCCGCCCGGCCTGCGTCTCCGCGGTCAGCCGCAGCGCGACCGTGTGCCGCTCCCCCGAGCCGTCCTCCGGCAGCGGCACCACCGCCGTCGCGCCCGGGATCGGCACCCGGCCGAGCGACTTGGCCAGCAGCCCGCCGACCGTCTCGACGTCGTCGTCGTCCAGCAGCACCCCGTAGAGCTCCCCGAGGTCGCCGATGTCCAGCCGCGAGGTGACCCGGTGGCGGCCCCCGCCCAGCTCCTCCACCGGCGGGGTCTCCTGGTCGTACTCGTCGGTGATCTCGCCGACGATCTCCTCCAGGATGTCCTCGATCGTGACGATGCCGGCCGTGCCGCCGTACTCGTCGACGACCACCGCGACGTGGTTGCGGTCGCGCTGCATCTCGCGCAGCAGATCGCCGGCGTTCTTGGTGTCCGGCACGAAGGCCGCCGGCCGCAGCACGCTGGTGACCGGCTCGCTCTCGGCGTCGCGGTTGATGTGGGTGCGCCGGGCCAGGTCCTTGAGGTAGACGAAGCCGACGACGTCGTCCTCGCTCTCGCCGGTCACCGGGATGCGCGAGAAGCCGCTGCGCAGCGCCAGCGTGGTGGCCTGCCGGATGGTCTTGAAGCGCTCGATCATCACCAGCTCCGGGCGCGGCACCATCACCTCGCGCACGATGGTGTCGCCCAGCTCGAAGACCGAGTGCACCATGCGCCGCTCGTCGTCCTCGATGAGCGACTGCGACTCGGCCAGGTCCACCATCGCCCGCAGCTCCGCCTCGCTCGCGAACGGGCCGCGGCGGAAGCCCTTGCCGGGCGTCAGCGCGTTGCCGAGCAGGATCAGCAGCCCCGGCACCGGGCCCATGACCCTGGCCAGCGGCAGCAGCACGTACGAGGCGGCCGTCGCGGTGGTGAGCGGGTGCTGGCGGCCGATGGTGCGCGGCGAGACGCCGACGGCCACGTACGACACCAGCACCATCACGCCGATGGCGACGGCCAGCACCTGCCACGTACTGGCGAAGGTGCGGTCGCACACCACCGTGATGAGCACGGCCGCGGCGGTCTCGCAGCCGACCCGCACCAGCAGGGCGACATTGAGGTAGCGGGTCGGGTCGGAGGCCACCGCGAGCAGGTTCGCCGCGCCGCGGCGGCCCTGGCGTACGGCGTCCTCGGCGCGGAAGCGGGAGATCCTGGCGAGCGCGGTCTCGGCGCACGCGGCGAGCCAGGCGACCAGGACGAGCAGGACGGCGAAGACGATCACGAGTCGGTCACCGGGCCGATGGTCAGTGCGTTCATGGGTCGGGGTGCGCGCGCCGCCGTCAGTGGGTGGTGGGCGCGGGCGAGGGGCCCGCCACCCCGCGCTCGGCCCGCCAGCCGTCCAGGATCGCCTTCTGCAGGCCGAACATCTCGGCCTTGTCCTCCGGCTCCTCGTGGTCGTAGCCGAGCAGGTGGAGGACGCCGTGCACGGTCAGCAGCTGGAGTTCCTCGTCCATGCTGTGCCCGGTCGGCGCCTCCTCGCCCTGCTTCCTGGCGACCTCCGGGCACAGCACGATGTCGCCGAGCAGCCCCTGCGCGGGCTCCTCGTCCTCCTTGCCGGGCCGCAGCTCGTCCATCGGGAAGGACATGACATCGGTGGGGCCTGGCAGGTCCATCCACTGCACGTGCAGCTGCTCCATCGCGTCGGCGTCGACGAGGATCACGGACAGTTCCGACAGCGGGTGGATGCGCATCCGCTGGAGCGCGTACCGGGCGGCGTCGAGAACCGCCTGCTCGTCGCATTCCCAGCCGGACTCGTTGTTGACGTCGATCGCCATGATGGTGGTGTTCGGTTACTTTCTCTTCGGCCGGGGGGCTCGGTTGCCGCCGGCGTTCGCACCGCCGGCGTTCTCCGCCTCGGCGATCGCGTTGTCGTACCGCTCGTAGGCGTCCACGATCCGCCCGACGAGCTTGTGCCGCACCACGTCGGTGCTGGTCAGCCGGGAGAAGTGGACGTCGTCGACATCGGCGAGGATGTCCTGCACCTGGCGCAGGCCGCTCTTGGTGCCGCCGGGCAGGTCGACCTGCGTCACGTCACCGGTGATGACGATCTTGGAGTCGAAGCCGAGCCGGGTCAGGAACATCTTCATCTGCTCGGCGCTGGTGTTCTGCGCCTCGTCCAGGATGATGAAGGCGTCGTTCAGCGTACGGCCGCGCATATAGGCCAGCGGGGCGACCTCGATCGTGCCGGCCGCCATCAGGCGGGGGATCGAGTCCGGGTCCAGCATGTCGTGCAGGGCGTCGTAGAGCGGGCGCAGGTAGGGGTCGATCTTCTCGTAGAGGGTGCCGGGCAGGAAGCCCAGCCGCTCGCCGGCCTCGACCGCGGGGCGGGTCAGGATGATGCGGGTGACCTGCTTGGACTGCAGGGCCTGCACCGCCTTGGCCATCGCCAGATACGTCTTGCCGGTACCGGCCGGGCCGATGCCGAAGACGATGGTGTGCTTGTCGATCGCGTCCACGTAGCGCTTCTGGTTGAGCGTCTTGGGGCGGATCGTCCGGCCGCGGCTGGAGAGGATGTTCTGGGTGAGCACCTGGGCCGGGGTCTCGGCGTCCTCGCCGGCGGCCTCGCCGCCCGCCCGCAGCATGGCGATGGAGCGCTCGACGGCGTCCTCGGTCATGGGCTGGCCGGTGCGCAGCACCAGCATCATCTCGTCGAAGAGCCGCTGCACGAGGGCGACGTCCGCGGGGTCGCCGACCGCGCTGATCTCGTTGCCCCGCACATGGATGTCCACGGCGGGGAACGCCTTCTCGATCACCCGCAGGAGAGCGTCACCGGACCCCAGGACGGTCACCATCGGGTGCTTGGCCGGAACGACGAAGTGGGCGCGCGCCGGCTGCGGCTGCGGCTGCTGCTTGGTCGGTGTCTGAGTCATGGGCCGGCGCTAGGGCCTGCTCATCCCGCTTTCTGCTGATCGGGGAACCCGCTGGGGGCCTTGGATACCAAGCGTACGACGTGGGCCGCCGGCCGCCGAGGGGATTTGCCGTTGTCTCACGCCGGGCGGAAGCCGATCGTGGGCACCGCCCGGGGCAGCGGCCAGCGGCGGGGCGCGGGCGGGATGAGGGCGTCGAGGAAGGCGTAGCGGCGCAGCGCCTCGGCGGGCGTCGCCGGGTCGGCCTTGGCGCGGGTCCACCACGCGGCGACCTCGGGCCAGCCCGGCGCGGACAGCGAGCCGCCGAACTCCTGCACCGACAGGGCCGCGCACAGCGACCCGAAGGCCAGCCGGTCCGGCAGCGGCCAGCCGGCCAGCGAGCCGGTGACGAAGCCGGCCACGAAGACGTCCCCCGCGCCGGTCGGATCGAGTGCGTCCACGATCAGCGCGGGCACCTCCGCCGTCTCACCGCTGCCGGCGTCCACCGCGACCGCGCCCTCGGCGCCCAGCGTCACCACCGCGAGCGGCACCAACTCGGCGAGCGCGTGGGCGGCGGCGCGCGGCGAGGTCGTGCGGGTGTAGCGCATGGCCTCCTCGGCGTTGGGCAGGAAGGCCGCGCAGTGGCACAGCTCCGCCAGGTCGGCGGGGTCCCAGCGGCCGGTGTCGTCCCAGCCGACGTCCGCGAAGACCTTCGTGCCGTGCGCGGCGGCCCGGGCGACCCACTCGCGGTCCGGGTCGGGCGCGGGCTCCTCGTCCGAGGCCCGGTCGCGCTGGCCGAGCGAGGCGACGGCGGCCCTGGCCGGCGGCGGGCAGGCCGGCACCGGCTCCTGCTCGGGCGGCGGGGCGCGGTGGCCGTGGCTGACCATGGTGCGCTCGCCCTCGTAGGCCATCGACACCGTGACCGGGGAGTGCCAGCCGGGGATGCGGCGGGAGGGGCCCAGATCGATGCCCTCGCCCTGCGACAGGCACTCCCAGCAGTAGTCGCCGTACATGTCGTCGCCGAAGGCGGCGGCGAGCGTGGTGTGCAGGCCGAGCCGGGCCAGCGCGGTCGCCATGTTGGCGACGCCGCCGGGGCTGGAGCCCATGCCGCGGGCCCACGACTCGGTGCCGCGCACGGGGGCGCTGTCCAGGCCGGTGAAGATGATGTCGAGGAAGACGGTGCCGGTGAGGTAGACATCGGTCGCCGGGTCCCCCGCGGCGCGCACCGCGCCGAGCGGATCGAGAACGGGCTGGTCGTCCATGGAACACACTGTGCACGACCGCACTGACACCTGCGGGCATCCGCGGAACGGAGTACGGGTGAAGCTCACGATTCTCGGCGGCGGCGGCTTCCGGGTGCCGCTGGTCCACCGCGCGCTGGCCGGCGACCGGCTCATCGACGAGGTCGTGCTGTACGACGAGGACCCGCTGCGGCTGCGGGTCGTCGCGGCGGTGCTGGCGGGCTCCGGCGCGGCCGGCCCGGCGGTACGGATCGCGGGGAGCCTCGACGAGGCCGTGGGCGGGGCGGACTTCGTCTTCTCCGCGATCCGGGTCGGCGGGACGGCCGGCCGGGTGCGCGACGAGCGGCTGCCGCTGGCCGAGGGCGTGCTGGGGCAGGAGACGGTGGGCGCGGGCGGGGTGCTCTACGGGCTGCGGACGCTGCCGGTGGCGGTGCGGATCGCCGAGCGGGTACGGGCGCTGGCGCCGGCCGCGTGGGTGATCAATTTCACCAACCCGGCGGGCATGGTGACCGAGGCGATGTCCCGGGTGCTGGGCGAGCGGGTCATCGGCATCTGCGACTCGCCGGTGGGCCTGGTGCGGCGGGCGGCGCGGGCGGCCGGCGCCGACCCGGACGCGCCGGACTTCGGCTACGACTACGTGGGCCTGAACCACCTGGGCTGGCTGCGCCGGATGACGGCGGCCGGCCGCGACCTGCTGCCGGGCCTGCTGGCCGACCCGGCGGCGCTCGGCGGCTTCGAGGAGGGCCGGCTCTTCGGCCCGGACTTCCTGGCCGCGCTCGGGTCGCTGCCCAACGAATACCTGCACTACTACTACTTCCGCCGCGAGACGCTGGCGGCGGTGCGGGCGGCGGACGCGACCCGCGGGGAGTTCCTGGACCGCCAGCAGGGCGCGTTCTTCGCGGCGGCCGACCGCGAGCCGGGCCGCGCGTACGAGCTGTGGCTGACGGCCCGGCGCGAGCGCGAGGAGACGTACGGCGCCGAGAGCCGGGCGGCGAGCGGCGGTTGGCGGCGCGACCCGCACGACCTGGACGGCGGCGGCTACGACCGGGTCGCGCTCGCGCTGATGCGGGCGATCGCGCGCGACGAGCGCACGACGCTGATCCTCAACGTGCCCTCGGGCGGCGCGCTGCCGTTCCTGGACGCCGGGGCGGTCGTCGAAGTGCCGTGCGAGGTCGGCGCGTTCGGGGCCCGGCCGCTGCCGGTGGCGGCGCCGGACGAGCACCAGGCGGGGCTGATGCTGGCGGTCAAGGCGGTGGAGCGGGCGGCGATCGAGGCCGCGGCGACGGGCTCGCGCACGGCGGCGCTGCGGGCGCTGGCGCTGCACCCGCTGGTGGACTCCCCCGCGGCGGCGGCCCGTGTCCTCGACGCGGCGTCTTCCTGACGGGACGCCGACTCCCGCGCAACGGCCGGGGAAACACCGCGGAAACAGCGGATGACCTGCGATGTGACGGTACGCGCGTAGACCTTCCTTGACCAGGGTCGACGGAGGGGTCTAACTTTCGCCGCACCAACCAGCGTTGAAGGAGCACCGCCATGCCCCTCGCCCGTCCGTCCCGCCGTTCGCTGGCGCTCGCCGCCGCCGCGGCCACCCTGGGCGCCACGTTCTACGGCGTCGGAGCCGCCACCGCGGACAACTCCGTGCCGCGCAGCGACAAGGAGATCCCGAACCTCACCGACGTCGTCAACGACATCAAGGCCTACTACGGCGACACGGTCGTGGGCGGCGAGCACTACGCCTCCGCGGACAGCTCCTACGCGCGCCAGCTGGCCGGTATCGAGGCCAAGGCGAAGAAGGACCTGGCGCACGGCCTGAAGCACGCCAGGCACGGCAAGAAGCCGGCGATCGTCCTCGACGTCGACGACACCAGCGTGCTGACGTACAACTACGAGCTGGAGGTGGGCTTCAACTACACCCCGGCCAGCAACCAGGCGTATCTCGACACCAAGGACATGCCGCCGGTCTTCGGCATGGACTCGCTGACCAACTGGGCCGCGAGCCAGGGCGTCACGGTCTTCTGGATCACCGGCCGGCCCGAGGCGCAACGCGCCGACACCGTACGGAACCTGACCGCGGTCGGCTACAAGTCGGCGCCGGACACCGCCCACTTGTACCTGAAGAACACCGCGAACCCGCCGGCGTACCTGGCGTGCGGGGCGACCTGCACGACGATCGAGTACAAGTCCGGGACCAGGGCGCACATCGAGTCGCTGGGCTACGACATCATCGGCAACTTCGGCGACCAGTACAGCGACCTGTCCGGCGGGCACGCGGACAAGTCGTTCAAGCTGCCCAACCCGATGTACTTCCTGCCGTAGTACGGGCCCCGGGCCCGCTGGTGCCGTGCCGCCGCCTCAGGCGCGGCGCGGCACCGGTACCCGGGTGAGGTCGGCGGCGACGGTCAGCTCGCCGGTGAAGCCGGCCGCGCGGGCCTGCTCGGCGAAGCCGTCCGGCTCGGGGTAGCGCTGCGAGAAGTGCGTGAGCACCAGGTGGCGTACGCCCGCGTCGCGCGCGACGGCCGCGGCCTGGCCCGCGGTGAGGTGCCCGTACTCCTCGGCGAGCGCGGCGTCCTGGTCCTGGAAGGTGGACTCGATCACCAGCAGGTCGCAGCCGGCGGCGAGTTCGGGGACGGCCGGGCACATGCGGGTGTCCATGACGAAGGCGAAGCGCTGGCCGCGGCGCGGCGCGCTCACCTCGTCGAGGGTGATCCCGCGCAGCGAGCCCTCGCGTTGCAGGCGGCCGATGTCCGGCCCGGTGACGCCGAGTTCGGCGAGCCGGGCGCGCAGCATGCGGCGGCCGTCGGGCTCGACGAGGCGGTAGCCGTAGGAATCCACCGGGTGCGAGAGGCGGCGGGCCTCCAGCGTGAAGGCGGGGGTCGCGGCGATGACGCCGTCGCCGCGGACGGGCTCCTCGCGCAGCCGCGCCGTCTCGCGGTAGGAGGTGGCGTGGCGCAGCCGCTCGAAGTACGGCTGCCCGCTCGCCGGGTAGTGGGCGGTGATCTCGTGCGGCACCCGGTCGAGGTTGATCCGCTGGATGACGCCGGCCAGGCCCAGGCTGTGGTCGCCGTGGAAGTGGGTGACGCAGATCCGGGTCAGGTCGTGCGCGGCGACCCCGGCGTGCAGCATCTGCCGCTGGCTGCCCTCGCCGGGGTCGAACAGGATGCCCTCGCCGTCCCAGCGCAGCACGTAGCCGTTGTGGTTGCGCTGCCGGGTCGGCACCTGGCTGGCGGTGCCGAGGACGACGAGCTCGCGGGCGGACACGGGCGGCTTTCCGGCGCCCCGGCTCAGACCAGGCGCTGGAGGTCGCGCCCGCCGAGCACATGCGCGTGCGCGTGGAAGACGGTCTGCCCGGCGCCGGGGCCGGTGTTGAAGACGACGCGGTAGCCGGTGCCGTCCACCTTCTCCTGCGCGGCGACCTCGCCGGCCTCCCGCAGCACGTCCGCGACCGCGTCCGGGTCGCCGGCCGCGAGCGAGGCGGCGTCCGGGTAGTGCACCCGCGGGATGACCAGGACATGGGTGGGCGCCTGCGGGTTGATGTCCCGGAAGGCGAGCGTGGTGGGCGTCTCACGGACGATCGTCGCGGGGATGTCCCCGGCGACGATCTTGCAGAACAGGCAGTCGTCCTGCGGCTCTCCCGCCATGCGCGGGGCTCCCTTCTCCAGGGGTGTCTACGGGCTCCGGCATCGTACCGGCCCCCGGCTCCCGGCCCCGGGCGGCGCGGCGCCGGGGCAGCGGCCGGGCGGGCTACAGCGGGGGCAGGGGCGGCGGGGTCTTGGCCGGGGTGGATTCCAGGGCGCGCAGGGCCAGGGCGATCGCCGTGTCGAGTTGGGGGTCCTCGCCCGCCGCCCAGTGCTGCGGGGTGTGGACGACCTCGATGTCCGGGTCCACGCCGTGGTTCTCGACGTCCCAGCCGTGGCCCTCCAGCCAGAAGGCGTATTTGGGCTGGGTCACGCCCGTGCCGTCGACGAGCTGGTAGCGGTTGTCGATGCCGATGACGCCGCCCCAGGTGCGGACGCCGACGACCGGGCCGATGCCCAGCGCGCGGATCGCCGCGTTGACGACGTCGCCGTCGGAGCCGGAGAACTCGTTGGCGACGGCCACCACCGGGCCGCGCGGGGCGTCCTGCGGGTAGCTGACGGGGTGCCGGCCGCGCGGCAGGTCCCAGCCGACGATCCGCCGGGCCAGCTTCTCCACGACCAGCTGCGACGTGTGGCCGCCGCGGTTCTCCCGCAGGTCCACCACCAGGCCCTCGCGGGCGACCTCGACGCGCAGGTCCCGGTGCAGCTGGGCCCAGCCGCTGCCGACCATGTCCGGCACGTGCAGATAGCCCAGCCGCCCGCCCGACGCCCGGTGGACGTGCGCGCGCCGGCCGGCGACCCAGTCGTGGTAGCGCAGCGGCTCCTCGTCGTCGATCGGGACGGCCACCACATGCCGTACCGGACCGCCCGACCCGGCGGTCACCGTCAGCTCCACGGGCAGGCCCGCGGTGCCGACCAGCAGCGGGCCCGGTCCGGCCACCGGGTCCACCGGGCGGCCGTCCACCGCGAGCAGCACGTCGCCGGCGCGTACCGCCACGCCCGGCGCGGACAGCGGGGAGCGGGCGTGCGGGTCGGAGGACTCGCCGGGCAGCACCCGCTCCACCCGCCAGCGGCCGTCTTCGGTACGGGACAGGTCCGCGCCGAGCAGGCCCTGGCGGTGCAGCGGGTCGCGGTAGCCGCCGGGCGGCGAGACGTAGGCGTGCGAGGTGCCGAGCTCGCCGTGCAGCTCCCACAGCAGGTCCACGAGGTCGTCGTGGGTCGCGACCCGGTCCAGCAGCGGGCGGTAGCGCTCCGCGACGCCGTCCCAGTCCAGGCCGCCCATGTCGGCGCGCCAGAAGTTGTCGCGGGCCAGCCGGTGGGTCTCGGCGAACATCTGCCGCCACTCGTCGGCGGGCCGCACGGTGACGCGGACACGGGACAGGTCCACGGTGACGGCGCTGCCGGAGTCGTCGTCGGAGTCGGCCTTGCTGTCGGCCGGCACGACCCGCAGCCGCCCGTCCACCCGCAGCAGCACCTTCGCGCCGTCGCCGCTGACGGCGAAGTCGTCGGCCTCGTCGGCGAGTTCCTCCAGCCGCAGCTGCACCAGGTCGTAGCGCTCCAGCGTCGTGCCCGGCGGCTGCGCCTCGGGTGTGGCGAGCGCGGAGCCGAGGGCGCCGACCAGCGGGTGGCGCAGCCACAGCACCCCGCCCTTGGCGGCCCGCAGGTCCGAGTAGCGGCCGGCCTCGACGGGGAAGGGCACGATGCGGTCGGCCAGCCCCACGGTGTCCACGGCGGTCGCCGGCACCCGCGGGCCCTCGCTCTTGCCGTCGCCGTCCCCGCTCTTGTCGCGGGTCTTGTCGTCCTCGGCGCCGCCCTCGTGCTCGGCGTCGTCCTCGTACGGGCGGCCGTGCCGCTGCGGGCCGAACGGCGAGGGGGTCGTCGCGGCGAGCGTGATCAGGTACGGGCGGCAGGCGTTGGTGAAGGCCAGGTCGAAGACGTGGGCGTCGTAGACCGGGTCGAAGGCCCGCTCGGACAGGAACGCCAGATGGCGGCCGTCGGCGGTGAAGGCGGGCGCGTAGTCGTTGAAGCGCAAGGGCGTCGCGTCCACGACGGTGAGGTCCGCGGTCGCGGCGAGCTTGAGCTGCCGCAGGTCGCCGGGCCCGGGCGCGGACCAGGCCAGCCACGCGGAGTCCGGCGAGAAGGTGAGCCCGGTGGCGTCGCCGGCGTCGCTCACGGCGACCTCGCGGACCTCGCCGGTCTGCGTCTCGACCAGCAGCACCCGCCCGTCGTGCGAGGCGACGGCGACCCGGTGGCCGTCCGGGGAGACCTCCATCTCCAGCACCCGGCCCAGCCGGCCGGCCGCGAGCCGCCGCGGGGCGGCGCCGGGCGCCAGGCCGAGGGCCGGGGCGAGCTCCAGGGCGTCCTCGCCGTCCGCGTCGGTGACCCACACCACGTGCTGCTCGCCGTCCGCGCCGCCGGGCGCGAAGACCCGCGGCAGCCGGGTGCGCACCCCCGGCTCGGCGGCGAGCGTGCGGGCGGGGCCGCCGCGGTGGGTGATCCAGTGCGTGGTGCCGCGCACCTCGACCGCGCTGCCGCGGCCGGTGTGGTCGGGGCGGGCGTCGCCGAGGTGGTGGGCGGCCCGCACGGGGTGCGGCTGGAGGTCGGCGCGCTGGCCGCCGAGGGCGATGTCGAGGGGGCGCGGCTCGGCGCCGTCCAGGTCGTCCAGGAGGTGCAGCCGGCCGCCGGACGTCCAGGCGACGCGGGTGCCGTCCGTACCGGCCTGGCGGGCGTAGAAGCCCTCGGGGGCGCTGTGCCGGCGCAGGTCGGTGCCGTCCGGGAGGCTGGAGTAGAGGGCGCCGACGCCCTCGTGGTCGGACAGGAACGCGATCCGGCCGCCCACCCACAGCGGGCACTCGATGTTGCCGGCCAGGTCCGCGTGCAGCCGGGTGAACTCGCCGCTGCCGTCCGCGTCCAGCCACAGCTTGCCGGTCGTGCCGCCGCGGTAGCGCTTCCAGTACGCGGCCTCGCGGCCCATCGTCACCGACAGCAGCAGCACCGCGCCGCCGGGACCGTACGCCAGGTCGCCGGCCGGGCCGTACGGCAGCAGCTCGCCCGGGCCGCCGTCCAGCGGGACGGTACGCGCCCAGGTGCGGCGGGCGGACGCCTGGCCGTGCCCGGAGGTCGCGACCGGCACGCCCTGCGGCGTCCAGGTGCGCACGGCGGTACGCGCGTCGCCCCAGTACGTGAGCCGGCGCGACGGGCCGCCCGCCAGCGGGGCGACATGCACCTCGGGGGCGCCGTCCCGGGTGGACGTCCACGCCACGCTCGCGCCGTCCGGGGCGATCCGGGGCCGCCCGACCGGCATGTTGTCGGCGCTGACCCGCCAGGCCCGGCCGCCGTCCAGCGGGGCGACCCACACGTCGTCCTCGGCGGTGAAGGCGATCACGTCCCCGTACGGATGGGGGTGCCGCAGGTACGAGGGCTGCGCCTGCTCCCGCCGGGGGTCCGCCGCGGGCTGCTGCTGTGTCGGGTGCGTCACCAGGACACCCTAACTTCGATCAACTCCGCGCAGCAGTCCGGTTCTCGCAGTTCCCGAGGCCCTGGACGGCGAAGACCTGCCGGGAGCCGACGGTGGCCGTGAGCCGGCCGCGCACGCACAGGTCGTCCATCTGCTTGGTCACCTCGCCCTTGACGGAGATCTTCTGCTGCTCGTCGGTACGGCCGACGCAGTCCACGGACGCGCTGGTCCTCTTCGTCTGCGCGCTGCACGAGAGCCACTGGACCTGCACGCCGTCGTGCTTGAGGGCGTGCGTGGCCAGCTGGTCCGTCGTCACCGACACCGCGCTGCTGCCGAGCCCGTCGTCCGGGTCGCACGCCGCGACGGACACCGCGGCGCCGGCCGCCAGTGCCGCAACCACCCACATTTTCCTGGCCTTTTGCATACACCCACGGTCCTGCCCACGGTGCGTCCGGTCCATCCCCCACACGACCGATTCGCACCCTTACGGGGACCCGTAGGGGTGAGGTAAGGGGCGTCTTCCGGCGCGGGTCGTTCAGGACCAGCGGCCGGTGCGGGCCAGCAGCAGGGAGGCCGCGGCGACGCCCGCGGTGGAGGTGCGCAGGACGGTGGGGCCGAGCCGGTACGCGGGTGCGCCGGCCGCGGCGAAGGCGGCCAACTCGTCGGGGGCGACGCCGCCTTCGGGGCCGACCACCAGGACGACGGAGCCGGCGGCGGGGAGCGGGGCGGTCGCGAGCGGGGCGGCGCTCTCCTCGTGCAGGACGCCCGCGAAGTCGGCGGCGGCGAGGAGCTCGGCGACCTGGCGGGTCGTCAGCTGCCCGGCGACGTCGGGGAAGCGCAGCCGGCGGGCCTGCTTGGCGGCCTCGCGGGCCGTCGCCCGCCACTTGGCCAGCGACTTCGCGCCGCGCTCGGCACGCCACTGCGTCACGCAGCGGCTCGCCGCCCACGGGACGACCGCGTCCACGCCGGCCTCCGTCATCGTCTCGACGGCCAGCTCGCCGCGGTCGCCCTTCGGCAGGGCCTGCACGACGGTGATCCGCGGGGCCGGCTCCGGCTCGGCGCGCAGCTCGCGCACCTCGACGTCCAGCTCGTCCTTGCCGCGGGCCGCGGTGACGACGCCGTACGCGCCGCGGCCGGCGCCGTCGGTGAGGACGACCTCCTCGCCGGGTTGCAGCCGGCGGACCGACACCGCGTGCCGGCCCTCGGGGCCGTCGAGGGTGAGCTGCTTCGGCTCGCCGTCGAGGGCTTGGGGCTTGACCAGGAAGACCGGGGCGGTCACGCCACCGCCTCCCGGGCCGCCTGCATCTCCTCGACCAGCAGCTCCACCAGGCGCCCGGCGGACGCCTCGCGGGCCAGCCGGTGCCCCTGCCCGGCCCACAGCGACATCGCCTGCGGGTCGCCGCCGTCGGCCGCGGCCTTGCGCAGGGGGGCGGTCAGGTGGTGGATCTGCGGGTAGCCGGGCGGGGCGTAGCGGCCGTGCTCGCGGACGAAGCGGTTGACCAGGGTACGGGCGGGGCGGCCGGAGAACGCTCTTGTCAACTCGGTGCGGGTGTAGACCGGGTCGGTCAGGGCCTGCTTGTGCAGGGGGTGCGCGGCGGACTCCGGGCACGGCAGGAAGGCGGTGCCGAGCTGGGCGGCGCTGGCGCCCGCCGCGAGGACGGCGGCGACCTGGCCGCCGCGCATCAGCCCGCCGGCGGCGATCAGGGGCAGGCGCACGGCCTCGCGGACCTGCGGGAGCAGGGCGAGCAGGCCGCTGCCGGCGCCGTCCAGGAGCGGGTCGTCGCGGTGCGTGCCCTGGTGGCCGCCGGCCTCCATGCCCTGCACGCACACGGCGTCCGCGCCGGCCCACTCGGCGGCCAGGGCCTCGGCGGCGGTGGTGGCCGTCACGACGGTGTACGTGCCCGCCTTGCGGAAGGCCTCCAGGACCTTGGGGGTGGGGACGCCGAAGGTGAAGCTCACCATCGGGACGGGGTCCTCCAGGAGGATCGCGACCTTCGCTTCGTACGCGTCGTCCGTGCCGGCGTCCGGGTCGCCGAGGGCGGTCCCGTACCAGGCGGCTTCGCCGGCGAGCTGCTCGGCGTACACCGCCACGGCGGAGGGGTCCGTGGCCTGCGGCTGCGGCATGAACAGGTTCACCCCGAAGGGCTTGTTGCTCTGGTCCCTGGTCTGCCGGATCTCCTCGTACATCGCCTCCGGCGTCTTGTACCCCGCCGCCAGGAACCCGAAGCCCCCCGCCGCCCCCACGGCCGTCACCAACCGCGGATTGGACCCGCCGCCCGCCATGGGCGCCTGCACGACCGGATACGCCGAATAGCTCGGCAAACTCGCGCCTGACATAACGCCTACCCTATGCGCCCCCGAACCCCGGGGTTACGGCTCCCGCCGGACGGCACCCCCCAGGGGCGCGAGGAACTGCGCGCGCAACCGGCCACCGGCCGGTGGTCCGGACCGAACCGAACAGCCCCTTTGGGACGGTGGCGACGTGCACGCCGGTTCCTGGCTGGTCGCGCAGTTCCCCGCGCCCCTGGTGTGCTGCCCCGCGGCGCAAGCCGCAGCCCCCGCCGGGCTGGGCTCACCCAGCGCCGGACGCCAACCACCAGGGGCGCGAGGAACTGCGCGCTCAGCCACCCACCGGCCGGTGGTCCGGACCGAACCGAACAGCCCCTTTGGGTCGGTGACGACCTGCGGGCCGCATATGGCTGGGGGTACCTCCCAGGCGAAGCTCTGGGGGAGCGCAGTTCCCCGCGCCCCTGGTTTGCCGGCGTCCGGCGCAGACGCAGACCCCCGCCGGTCGCGCCCACGCGGCGCCAGCCGCACAGCAAACACAGCCCCGCGCCCCCGAAAAAGCACCCCGCGGCGCAGCCGCAACGTGCCGGCGGGGAGAGTGGGCGCGCTCAGCGGCCGTTAAAAGCGTCCTTCAGGCGGGAGAAGAGGCCCTGTTGGCCCGGGGCGAACTGGCCCGTAGGGCGTTCTTCGCCGCGGGCTTTGGCGAGGCGGCGGAGGAGGTCCTCCTGGTCGGGGTCGAGCTTCGTGGGGGTCAGGACCTCGACGTGGACGACGAGGTCGCCGCGGCCTCCGCCGCGCAGGTGGGTGATGCCGCGCTGGTGGAGGGGGATGGACTGGCCCGACTGCGTGCCGGGGCGGATGTCGATCTCCTCCAGGCCGTCCAGCGTCTCCAGCGGGCACTTCGTGCCGAGCGCCGCCGCGGTCATCGGGATGGTGACCGTGCAGTGCAGGTCGTCGCCGCGGCGCTGGAACACCGGGTGCGGGGTCTCCCGGATCTCGACGTAGAGGTCGCCGGCCGGGCCCCCGCCGGGGCCCACCTCGCCCTCGCCGGCGAGCTGGATGCGCGTGCCGTTGTCGACGCCCGCCGGGATCTTGACGGTGAGCGTGCGGCGCGAGCGGACCCGGCCGTCGCCGGCGCACTCCGGGCAGGGCGTGGGCACGACCGTGCCGAAGCCCTGGCACTGCGGGCACGGCCGCGACGTCATGACCTGGCCGAGGAAGGACCGGGTGACCTGCGAGACCTCACCGCGCCCGCGGCACATGTCGCAGGTCTGCGCGGAGGTGCCGGGCGCGGCCCCCTCCCCGTTGCAGGTCCCGCAGGTGACCGCGGTGTCGACCTGGATGTCCTTGGTCGTGCCGAACGCCGCCTCCTCCAGGTCGATCTCCAGCCGGATCATCGCGTCCTGCCCGCGCCGGGTGCGCGAGCGCGGTCCGCGCTGCGAGGACTGCCCGAAGAAGGCGTCCATGATGTCGCTGAAGTTCCCGAAGCCGCCGCCGAAGCCGCCCCCCGCGCCACCGCCGGCCGCGGACAGCGGATCGCCCCCGAGGTCGTAGACCTGCTTCTTCTGCGGGTCGGAGAGCACCTCGTACGCGGCGTTGATCTCCTTGAACCGCTCCTGCGTCTTCGGGTCGGGGTTGACGTCAGGGTGCAGCTCACGGGCGAGCCGGCGGAAGGCCTTCTTGATCTCGTCCGGCCCTGCGTCGCGGCGTACGCCGAGCACGGCGTAGTAGTCCGTGGCCACTTACGACTCCGCCAGGATCTGTCCGACGTAACGTGCCACTGCGCGTACCGCTCCCATCGTTCCGGGGTAGTCCATGCGGGTCGGTCCGACCACGCCGAGTTTGGCGACTGCCTCGTCGCCGGAACCGTAACCGACGGCCACCACCGAGGTGGAATTGAGGCCCTCGTGAAAATTCTCATGCCCGATCCGCACGGTCATCGCGGAGTCGGTGGCCTCGCCGAGCAGCTTCAGGAGCACCATCTGCTCCTCCAGCGCTTCCAGCACGGGTCTGATCGTGAGCGGGAAGTCGTGGTTGAACCGGGTGAGGTTCGCCGCGCCGCCCAGCATGATGCGCTCCTCGGGGCGTTCGACGAGGGTTTCCAGCAGGGTGGAGAGCACCGCGGCGACCGCGGGGCGGTCGTCGGCCTCGAAGCTCTCCGGCAGGTCCTGGACCAGCGGCGGCACGTCGGCGAAGCGCCGGCCGACGACCCGGGCGTTGAGCCGGGCGCGCAGGTCGGCGAGCACCGTCTCGGTGACGGGCGCCGGGCAGTCGATGAGCCGCTGCTCGACGCGGCCGGTGTCGGTGATGAGCACCAGCATCAGCCGGGCGGGCGCGAGCGAGAGCAGTTCGACGTGCCGCACCGAGGAGCGGGTCAGCGACGGGTACTGCACGACGGCGACCTGCCGGGTGAGCTGCGCCAGCAGCCGTACGGTCCTGGCCACGACGTCGTCGAGGTCGACGGCGCCTTCGAGGAAGTTCTGGATCGCCCGCCGCTCGGCGGCCGACAGCGGCTTGACGCCGGCCATCTTGTCGACGAACAGCCGATACCCCTTGTCGGTGGGGATACGGCCGGCGCTGGTGTGCGGCTGGGCGATGTAGCCCTCGTCCTCCAGCACCGCCATGTCGTTGCGTACGGTGGCCGGGGAGACGCCCAGGTGGTGGCGCTCGGTGAGCGCCTTGGAACCGACCGGCTCCTCGGTGCCGACGTAGTCCTGGACGATGGCGCGCAGGACCTCGAGTCTGCGTTCGCTCAGCATCGCGCACCTCCAGCCGTGTCGTTCGCTGCCTGGCACTCCGCGGTTTCGAGTGCCAGTTTCCCCTGAGCAAGTGTAAGGCGAGGCGCCAAGGGCTCGGCAAGGGTGCGCGGCGCACCGGTGCGGTGAGGTGGCGGCGGGCGGGCCCGCGGCGGCGATACCGTCACCCCCGTGGAATCTGTGGAGAGCGCGGAGGATCCGGGTACGGGCGGTTCCGTCTGGGAGCAGCTGGCTCCCGGGGTCGCCCGGCGCAGGATGCCCTATCTCAATGTGACCATCGGCCTGGTGGTCGGCGCGGACGGCGTGCTGCTGGTCGACACCGGGTCGACGCTGCGCGAGGGCGCGGAGCTGCGCGAGCAGGTCGAGGCGCTCACCGGGCGGGCGGTCACGCATGTCGTGCTCACGCACGGGCACTTCGACCACGTCTTCGGTACGGCCGCCTTCCCCGGCGCGGAGGTCTTCGGGCACGCCGGGCTCGGTGAGCGGCTGCGCGCCGAGCGGGACGGGCTGCGCAAGACCGCGATCCTGCTGGAGACGGACCGGGAGGAGGCCGCGGCGGCGGCCGGCGCGTTGGTGCTCCCCACGCGCGAGGTGACCGAGGAGACGGCCCTGGACCTCGGCGAGCGCGAGGTGCGCCTGGTGCACCCGGGCGCCGGGCACACCGGGCACGACCTGGTCGTGGTGGTGCCGGGCGCGACCGCGAGCGACCCCACGGTGGTCTTCTGCGGCGACCTGGTCGAGGAGTCCGGCGAGCCGCAGGCCGGCGAGGACGCGGTGCGCGACGACTGGCCGGCCACGCTGGACGCGCTGCTGGCGCTGGGCGGCGAGACCGGCCGCTATGTGCCGGGGCACGGCTCCGTGGTGGACGCGCGCTTCCTGCGGGCCCAGCGGGACGCGCTGGCGGAGCGGTTCGCGACGGGCGACTGAGCGCGAGCCCCTCTGCGGCGCCCGCGGGGCGGGCAGCGGCGCCCGCGGGCCGTGCGGATACGGGCGGGGCTGGCGGGCCGGGCGACGGTCCCGGGCGATGCGGGCGGGCGGTTCGCCGCCGGGCGGGCGCGGGGGCTGGCTACGATCGGCGGCATGCGCAGCAGGACGTACGACGGCGATCTCACGCCTCCGTGGAAGAAACCGGCCGCCGTGCCCGAGGTGGCCGCGGAGGCGGACCTCGTGGTGGAGGAGGCCGGGACCGGCTTCTGCGGGGCGGTGGTGCGCTGCGAGAAGACCGCGGAAGGGCTGACGGTCACGCTGGAGGACCGGTTCGGCAAGCACCGGGTCTTCCCGATGACGCCGGCCGGCTTCCTGCTCGACGGCCGCCCGGTCACCCTCGTACGCCCGCAGGCCGCGCCCGCGCCGCGCGGGCCGCTGCTGTCGGCGTCCGGGTCGATCGCCGTGCGGGGCGCGAAGGCGCGGGTCGCGCGGGCCGGGCGGATCTACGTCGAGGGCGCGCACGACGCGGAGCTGGTCGAGCGGGTGTGGGGGCACGACCTGCGGGTCGAGGGGGTGGCCGTGGAGTTCCTGGAGGGCGTCGACGACCTGCCCGCCGTGGTCGAGGCGTTCGGCCCGGCGCCGGACGCCCGGCTCGGCGTGCTGGTCGACCACCTGGTGCCGGGCTCGAAGGAGTCCCGGATCGCCGCGTCGGTGACCGGCGCGGACGTGCTGGTCGTCGGCCACCCGTTCGTCGACGTGTGGGAGGCGGTCAAGCCGTCCTCGGTCGGTATCGCGGACTGGCCGCGGGTGCCGCGCGGGCAGGACTGGAAGACCGGAGTGTGCCGGGCGCTCGGCTGGGACATGACCACCGGCGAGGCATGGCAGCGGATCCTGGCGTCGGTGCACTCCTACAAGGACCTGCGGCCCGAGCTGCTGGGCGCGGTGGAGCACCTGATCGACTTCGTGACCGTCCCGGAGGCGTAGGGCGTACGGGGCCGGGTGCGCGGCGCCCGCTCAGTCCGTGAGGTCCCGGACGACCGCGTCGGCCAGCAGCCGGCCGCGCAGCGTCAGCACCGCGCGCCCGGCGGCGTGCGGGCCGGGCTCCAGCAGGCCGGCGCCGACCGCGCGGGCGGCGGCTGCGGCGCCGGCCGGCGTGAGCAGGTCCAGCGGGCAGCCCGCGGCCAGCCGCAGCTCCAGCAGGATCCGCTCGACCCTGCGGTCCTCGGCCGTCAGCACCTCGCGGCCCACCCCGGGCGTGCGGGACTCGGCAAGCGCCTGGGCGTACGCGCCGGGGTGCTTGGCGTTCCACCAGCGCACTCCCCCGACGTGGCTGTGCGCGCCGGGCCCGGCGCCCCACCAGTCGGCGCCGGTCCAGTACAGCTCGTTGTGCCGGCAGCGGGCAGCCTCGGTGGTGGCCCAGTTGGAGACCTCGTACCAGGAGTAGCCGGCGGCGGCCAGCCGCTCGTCGGCGATGAGGTAGCGGTCGGCGTGCTCGTCGTCGTCGGTCATGGGCACCTCGCCGCGGCGTATCTGCCGGGCCAGCCGCGTACCCTCCTCGACGATCAGCGCGTACGCCGAGACGTGGTCGGGCCCGGCGGTGATCGCGGCGTCCAGGGAGGCGCGCCAGTCGTCGTCGGACTCGCCGGGCGTGCCGTAGATCAGGTCGAGGTTGACGTGGTCGAAGCCGGCGGCGCGGGCCTCGGCGACGCACGCCTCGGGGCGGCCGGGGGTGTGGGTGCGGTCCAGGACCTTCAGGACGTGCTGCCGGGCGGACTGCATGCCGAAGGACATCCGGGTGAAGCCGCCCTCGCGCAGCTCCGCCAGATACGCCGGGTCCACGGACTCCGGGTTCGCCTCGGTGGTGATCTCGGCGCCGGGCGCGAGGCCGAAGTCGTCGCGGATCGCGCCGAGCATGCGGACGAGGTCGGCGGCGGGCAGCAGCGTCGGGGTGCCGCCGCCGACGAAGACCGTCGCGACCTGCCGCGGGTCGTCGCCGAGGACCTTGCGGGCGAGGCGGACCTCGTCGATGAGGACGTCGGCGTAATTCTCCCGGGAGGCGAGGGCGCCGCCGGAGCCGCGCAGTTCGCTCGCGGTGTAGGTGTTGAAGTCGCAGTAGCCGCAGCGGGTGGCGCAGTAGGGCACGTGCAGGTAGAAGCCGAGCGGCCGGTCCGCGCCGCCGGCCAGCGCCTGCGCCGGCAGGGCGCCGTCCTGGGGCACGGGTTCGCCGTCGGGCAGTACGGAGGGCATCCCCCCAGTATCCGGCACGCCCGCCGGTGCTCAGGGCCCCTCAGCGGGCCCGCAGGACCAGGACGGCGAGGTCGCCGCCGGGCGGCGCTTGCGCGGGGGCGTTGGCGGGGGCGGGGGCGGCGTGCAGGACGCGCCGGGCGATGTCCGCCGCGGGCAGGCCCGTACAGCCGCGCAGGAGCGCCGCGAGGCCGCCGTCGCCGCCGCCGTCATCGTCGGGCCGGTGCCGGCTGGCGGCGCCCCCGGTGGCGCACAGCAGGGTGTCGCCCGGGCGGAGGTCGAAGGACTCGCCGGCGTAGCGCGCCGGGTCCGCCGTCCCGAGCGGTGGTTGCGCCGTGGCCGCCGCGGTGACCAGGCCGGACGTGCCGCTGAGCAGCAGCGGCGCGGGGTGGCCGGCCGAGGCGAGGGTGCAGCGGGCGCCGCGCCCGGGGACGTACGGGGTGATCTCGCCGTAGAGCAGGGCGAGGCCGGGGGCCCGGCCGGAATCCGGGGTGGGCGTCTCGGCGGCGAGGGCCTCGTCGAGTCGGCCCAGGACGCCGGGGACGCCGAGGCCCTCGCGGGCCAGCAGCCGCAGCACCGGGCGGACGAGGCCGGCAAGCGGGGCGCCCTCGGGACCGTCGCCGTACACGCCGCCGAGGGCGAAGCACCAGCGGCCGTCGCCGGCCGGGAAGAGGTCGTAGAGGAGGCCGCAGGAGTCGCCGCCCACCCGTCCGCCGGCCGGCGGCTCCCGGACGACGGCGTGGTCGATGCCGGGGACGGCGCCGGCGGCGGCCGGCACCAGGCCGCGGTGCAGGACGGCGGCGAGCGCCGCCTGCCGCGCGTACTGCCGGGCCGTGCCGAGCGCGAGCGCGACCCGCCGGGCGAAGTCCTCCACGAGCCCGGTGAGCCCGTCCCCCATCACCGGCCCCGCGACCCGCCCCACCAGCAGCGTCCCCAGACACCTCCCCCCGACGACAAGCGGCACGGCGAAAGCCCCACCACCGATGAATCGCCCAAGAGCAGCGCCCGACCCAGCTCCCGAACCCACGCCCCGGCCCGGGGCCTGGCCCGCGCCCCCACCCGAGCCCACGCCCGAGTCCGGGGCCTGGTCCGCGCCCGAACCCACGCCCGCTCCCGGGTCCACGCCCGGGTTTGCGCCCTGGTCCGAGTCCGGCTCCGCGGCCTCGCCCACGCGCGGGCCCGCAACCCGGTCCAGGTCCACGCTCGGGCCCACGCCCGATTCCGGGGCCTGGTCCGAGACCCGGTCCGGGTCCACGGCTAAGTCCCCGCGCGGGTCCGCGCCCTGAGCCGCGACCGGGTCCGCCGCCAGGCCCTCCGGGCGGTCCGATCCACGCCCACCCCCCTCGTCGCGGCCCGGGTCCGCGTCTGAGCCCCCTGCTGAGCCCGCCGCCGGACCCTCCGGGCGGTCCGATCCACGCCCACCCCCCTCGTCGCGGTCACCCGCGCCCGGGGTCCGGGGGCGGGAAAGCGCGGCTGTGGCGTCCGGGTACGGCCAGGGGCGGGCGATGGGGGTCGGGGCGGGGGGTGGGGGGCAGGGGGTCAGCGCGGAGCGCAAGGCGTCGAGGTGTTGCTCCTCGGCGTGCCAGACGGCGGCGAGGCGGGGGGCGGAGCCGCGTGCGTACGTCCACAGCGCGCACCAGTCGGCGATCCGCGGGACGAGGAGCTGCGTGGCCAGCGCGGCGACGCCGGGCTCGTCGAGGCGGCCGGCGAGCAGGTCGGAGGTGCCGGCGAGGAAGGTCAGGGCGGCGCCGCCCGTCCAGTCCTGGTCGCCGCGCGGCGGGGCGGGCGGCGGGACGGGGGCGAGCAGGTCGGCGGGCGGTGCCGCGGCGCCGTCCCGGGCGTCGGCCGGGTCCTCGGCGGGGGCGAGGTCGAGGCGGCACCAGACGGTCTTGCGGTCGCGCCGGTAGCTGATGCCCCAGGCGTCGGAGAGTGCCGCCACCAGGTGCAGGCCCCGGCCGCCCTCGCGGGTGTCCGCCGGCTCCTGCGTGTCGTCCCGCAGCACCCGCGCGGGGTGCCGGTCGCCGACCTCGATCACCACGCCGGGCGGGGCCGGTAACGCCTCAAGCCGGCACTCCAGCTCCACGTCGGTGCCGGCGTGCACGACGGCGTTCGTGACCAGCTCGCTCACCAGCAGCGTGCCGTCGTCCAGCAGCCGGTCGCCGAAGCGGACGCCGGCGGGCAGCCCGGCCGCCTCCCACCGGGCGAGCGCGTCCCGCAGGAACCGCCGGGCGGCACCGGCCGCCTTCTGATCCCCGGACAGACTCGTCCGCGCCACGACCTCGGACACCGCGTCCTCACGGCATCCCTGCAACAGCCCCACGGGCGGCTCCTCAGCGCACGGCAACCGGCCCTCACCCTGCCACGCCCCACTGGCGCGGACGCAGCCGTACGCCCCCGTCCGGGCGTCCTGCCCGCAAACCGCTCCGGGAGACCGCCCGCCCCCGTATCATCACCCGCCCCGCGCGAGGCGGGAGCGGACTCACGCCTCGCGCGAACCCGCGTACATCTGGTCGATGAGCGGAGCGAACTCGCGCTCCACGACGGGCCGCTTGAGCTTCAGGCTCGGGGTGAGGTCGCCGTGCTCGACGTCGAGGTCGCGCGGAAGGACGCGGAACCGCCGGATCTGCTCCCAGCGCTGGAGCCCCTCGTTGAGCCGCGCCACGAAGCCGTCCATCAGCACACGGACCTCCTCGCTCGCGACGACCTCCCCGTACGGCCGGCCGGCCAGGCCGTGCTCGGCGGCCCAGTCCAGGATCGACGGCTCGTCGAGCGCGATCAGCGCCGTGCAGAAGCTGCGCCCGCCGCCGAGGACGAGCACATTGCTCACGAACGGGCACACCGCCTTGAAGCGGCCCTCGACCTCGGCCGGCGCGATGTACTTGCCGTTGGAGGACTTGATGAGGTCCTTCTTGCGGTCGGTGATCTTCAGGAAGCCGTCCGGCGACAGCTCGCCGATGTCACCGGTGTGGAACCACCCGTCCGGCTCCAGCACCTCCGCGGTCTTGTCCGGCAGCCCGTGGTAGCCCTGCATGATGCCGGGCCCGCGCAGCAGCACCTCGCCGTCCTCCTCGGCGATGCGCACCTCCAGGCCGGGCAGCGCCTTGCCGACCGTGCCGGTGCGGTAGTTCTCGCCGGGGTTGACGAAGCTCGCGGCGCTGGACTCGGTGAGGCCGTAGCCCTCCAGGATGTGGATGCCGGCGCCGGCGAAGAAGTAGCCGATCTCCGGGGCGAGCGCGGCCGAGCCGGACACGCACGCGCGCAGCCGGCCGCCGAACGCCTCACGGAGCTTGCCGTAGACGAGCTTGTCGGCGAGCGCGTGCTGGGCGCGCAGGCCCAGCGGCGCGGAGGGCACGCCGGTGAGCCGCATGCTGTTCTGGGTGGCCTTGGCGTATTCGCGGGCGACGTCCGCGGCCCACTGGAAGATCCGGTATTTCGCCGCGCCGCCCGCACGGGCCTTCGCCGCGACGCCGTTGTAGACCTTC
This sequence comes from Actinacidiphila epipremni, assembly GCF_012034175.1. Classification (GTDB taxonomy): domain Bacteria; phylum Actinomycetota; class Actinomycetes; order Streptomycetales; family Streptomycetaceae; genus Actinacidiphila; species Actinacidiphila epipremni. The sequence goes on along the minus strand of NZ_JAATEJ010000001.1, from coordinate 410,409 downwards.
TCGAAGATCCGCGGCACGGCCGCCATGTAGGTGGGCTGCACGACCGGCAGGTTCTCGATGATCTTGTCGACCCGGCCGTCGACCGCGGTGATGTGCCCGACCGCGATCTGCCCGGCGGTCAGCACCTTGCCGAAGACGTGCGCGAGCGGCAGCCACAGGTACTGCACGTCCTCGGGTTCGAGCAGGTCGATGGCCTGGATCGCACGCGCCATGTACGACCAGCAGTCATGCGGGAGGCGTACGCCCTTGGGCTTGCCGGTGGTGCCGGAGGTGTAGATCAGGGTGGCGAGCTGGTCCTTGGTGAGCGCGGCGACCGCGTCGGTGACGGCGGCCGGGTGCTGCGCCAGATAGGCGTCGCCGCGCTTCTCCAGCTCGGTGAGCGACAGGATCCAGCCGTCGCCGGACTCGTCGAGGGCGTCCTCGGCGTCGATGACGACGACATGCGCGAGCTCGGGCAGCTCGGCCCGCCGCTCCAGCGCCTTGTCCAGCTGCGCGGCGTTCTCGGCGATCAGCACCCGGCTGCCGGAGTCGGCGAGGATGAAGGCGGTCTCCTCGGCGTTGGTGCTGGGGTAGACGGTCGTGGTCGCCGCGCCCGCGCACAGCACACCGAGGTCGGCCAGGATCCACTCCACCGAGGTGTTCGCGGCGATCGCGACCCGCTCCTCGGGGCGTACGCCCAGGTCAATCAGGCCGGCCGCGATCGCGTGCACCCGGCGGGCGGCGTCCGCCCAGGTGAGCGACTTCCAGCCGTCAGGTCCCTCGCCGCTCTGCGGCGGTACGGGGTAGCGGTACGCCTCGGCGTCGGGGGTTGCCGCGACCCGCTCCAGGAAGAGGGTCGCCACGGAGGGCGGCCTGGTCTCAAGCAACGTCTGTGTGTCGGTCACCGCAACCTCCGGGCACGCGCGGGCTTTCTTAACTCACCAGTAACCTATCCGGTCGGATCAGAGTAGAGGGCCGACGCCCGGTGCGTAAGGGGGAAAGCCCAGCGCATCGGGCCGTCGGCCCCCTCGCGGCGGCTGCCGCCGCGTCCCTGCCGTTCCGCTCGGTCACTCCATGATTACGTCTTCGCCGTGGACGTCTACTTCTTCGCCTTGGAGTCGCCGTCGGAGTCGGTGGACAGCACCGCGATGAACGCCTCCTGCGGGACCTCCACGCTGCCGACCATCTTCATCCGCTTCTTGCCCTCCTTCTGCTTCTCCAGCAGCTTGCGCTTGCGGGAGATGTCGCCGCCGTAGCACTTGGCGAGGACGTCCTTGCGGATGGCGCGCACCGTTTCGCGGGCGATCACCCGGGCGCCGATGGCGGCCTGGATCGGCACCTCGAAGTTCTGCCGCGGGATCAGCTCGCGCAGCTTCGCCACCAGCCGCACCCCGTAGGCGTACGCCTTCTCCTTGTGGGTGATCGCGGAGAACGCGTCGACCTTGTCGCCGTGCAGCAGGATGTCGACCTTGACCAGGTCGGCGGACTGCTCGCCGGTGGGCTCGTAGTCCAGCGAGGCGTAGCCGCGGGTCTTGGACTTGAGGTTGTCGAAGAAGTCGAAGACGATCTCGGCGAGCGGGAGGGTGTAGCGGATCTCGACCCGGTCCTCGGACAGGTAGTCCATGCCCAGCAGGGTGCCGCGCCGGTTCTGGCACAGCTCCATGATCGCGCCGATGAACTCGGTCGGGGCGAGCACGGTGGCGCGTACGACCGGCTCGTGGACCTCGGCGATCTTGCCCTCGGGGAATTCACTCGGGTTGGTGACGACATGCTCGGTGCCGTCCTCCATCACCACCCGGTAGACCACGTTGGGCGCGGTCGCGATCAGGTCGAGGCCGAACTCGCGCTCCAGCCGCTCGCGGATCACGTCCAGGTGCAGCAGGCCGAGGAAGCCGACCCGGAAGCCGAAGCCGAGGGCCGCGGACGTCTCGGGCTCGTAGACCAGCGCCGCGTCGTTGAGCTGGAGCTTGTCCAGCGCCTCGCGCAGCTCCGGGTAGTCCGAGCCGTCCAGCGGGTACAGCCCGGAGAACACCATCGGCTTGGGGTCCTTGTAGCCGCCCAGCGCCTCGGTGGCGCCGGCGTTCTGGCTGGTGATCGTGTCACCGACCTTGGACTGCCGGACGTCCTTCACGCCGGTGATCAGATAACCCACCTCGCCGACGCCGAGCCCGTCGGCGGGCAGCATCTCGGGCGAGTTGGTGCCGATCTCCAGCAGCTCGTGGGTGGCGCCGGTGGACATCATCCGGATCCGCTCGCGCCGGTTGAGCTGGCCGTCGATCACCCGGACGTAGGTGACCACACCGCGGTAGGAGTCGTAGACCGAGTCGAAGATCATCGCGCGGGCGGGCGCGTCGGCGACGCCGACCGGCGCGGGCACGTCCCGCACCACCCGGTCCAGCAGCGCGTCCACCCCGACACCGGTCTTCGCCGAGACCCGCAGCACGTCGTCCGGGTCGCAGCCGACCAGGTTGGCCAGCTCCTCGGCGAACTTCTCCGGCTGCGCGGCCGGCAGGTCGATCTTGTTGAGCACCGGGATGATGGCCAGGTCGTTCTCCATCGCCAGGTACAGATTCGCCAGCGTCTGCGCCTCGATGCCCTGGGCGGCGTCCACCAGCAGGATCGTGCCCTCGCAGGCGGCCAGCGACCGGGACACCTCGTAGGTGAAGTCGACATGGCCCGGGGTGTCGATCATGTTGAGGATGTGGGTGCCCGAGGCGCCGTCGGTGGGCTGCCAGGGCAGCCGGACGGCCTGCGACTTGATCGTGATGCCGCGCTCGCGCTCGATGTCCATCCGGTCGAGGTACTGGGCACGCATCTGCCGCGCGTCGACGACCCCGGTCAGCTGGAGCATCCGGTCGGCGAGCGTCGACTTGCCGTGGTCGATGTGCGCGATGATGCAGAAGTTGCGGATCAGCGCCGGGTCGGTACGGCTCGGCTCCGGCACGTGGGCCGGCACGGAAGAAGGGGTCGCGGGCACGCAGGGTCCATTTTCTGGTCTGATCGCGGGTCGGGTCACAGGGAGGACCGCGGGTGGATCACGGTCGGGTCGCGGTCGGGTCGATACGCAGACTCCATAGTCCCATGAGCGGCGGCCCGGGGACGGTTTGGGAGCGGGCCCGCGCTGCTGGTAATCTGGGCCGCTGCGTCTCGCGTCCCCGCCGGTCGGCCCCTTGTGGTCGCCCACCGCCGGGCCCGGGGCGCCGACCTTTCGGTATGTGTGAATGACGAACCTGAGAAGGCTCTTTCGTGGCGAACATCAAGTCCCAGATCAAGCGCAACAAGACCAACGAGAAGGCGCGCCAGCGCAACAAGGCGGTCAAGTCCGAGCTCAAGACGGCCATCCGCCGCACCCGCGAGGCCGTCGCGGCCGGTGACAGCGAGAAGGCCCAGGCCGCCGCGAGGCTCGCCGCCAAGAAGCTCGACAAGGCCGCCAGCAAGGGCGTCATCCACAAGAACCAGGCCGCCAACAAGAAGTCGGCCATCGCGCAGTCGGTCGCCTCGCTCCAGGGCTGACCCCTCCGGCCGGCGCTTGCCAGCTCCTGCCGGCTCCTTCCAGGGCTGATCACCCTCGGGTCCCACGCACCGCGGACAACCGGAACCAGCGGCCCCTCTACCGCCCGGACCCGCACCGCCACGACCCGGCGCCGTACACGTACGTTCGCCACGTGCACGCGGCGCACACATCCTGCGATTCACGGGCCCGGCCCCGGGTGTCCGAGGGTGTCGATATCCTCACTGTATGTCGACGCCCCCTCCGCCTGGGCAGCCGGGCCCCTCGCCGTACCAGAACCCCCAGCAGCCGGGCGGAGCCGTCCCGCCGCAGTACAACCCGTACGCCCAGAGCGCCCCGGGATACGGCCCGCCGCAGCAGCCCGGCTACTACGGGGTGCAGCAGATACCCGCGCAGCCGGGCGGGACGCCGGGCGGGACCGGGACCGGTGCGGTGGGCAGGGCGGTGCTGTGGGCGGCGGTCGGCGCGGCCGTGGCCTCGGCGCTGTGGGGCGGCGGGGTCGTGCTGTTCGGCAAGGACTCCGCCAAGGCCGACCTGCGCGGCTACACCGTGCACAAGAAGCTGTGCGACACCGCGGACCTGAGCGCCTTCAAGGACGAGTACCCCAAGCCCGACGAGCACCCGACCTCGTATCTGAGCGACCGGGCCTCGCTGGCGCAGATGTACTGCAGCGAGAGCCTGGACAAGGACGATGACGACGACTCGTCCTCCTCGGGCTACTCCTACGCCTATGTGTCCGTGCAGGCCGACCTGCACCGCAGGAGCGACCCCGGGCCGGAGTTCGCCGACCAGTGGAAGAGCTTCGCGGACCGCGGGACGGAGCCGACGGAGAAGTACGACGTCACGCCGATGGACGGCTACGGCGACGAGGCGTATCTGATCACGCAGGACAGCACGACGAGCGCGACGGGCGGCAGCCGCGAGGTGACGCTCGCGGTGCGGGACGGCTGGATGACGTACTCCCTGACCTGGAACGGCTATGCCTCCACGGCCGAGAGCGAGGACAACTTCCCGTCGCTGGACAAGGCCACCGGGTGGGTCGAGGCGGCCACGAAGGCGACGCTGCCGAAGCTGAAGTAGCCGCGGGCCGCGGCTGGAGTGGCCCCGCTGACCGCGCCGGGTGCCGGCGGCTGCCTCAGCCGCGGGAGCGGGAGGCGCGGGCGATGGTGACGACGGCCTTCTCCAGCGCGTACGCCGGGTCCGCGCCGCCGCCCTTGACGGCCGCGTCGGCCTCGGCGACCGCCTGGAGCGCGGCCGAGACGCCGTCGGCGCTCCAGCCGCGCATCTGCTGCCGCACCCGGTCGATCTTCCACGGCGGCATGCCGAGGTCCCGGGCGAGCTGGCCGGGGTTGGCGCCGCGCGGGGCGGAGGCGAGCTTGCCGATCGCCCGGACGCCCGAGGCCAGCGCGAAGGTGATGCCCGGGGCGGGCTGCCCCACCGCGAGCGCCCAGCGCAGCCGCTCCAGCGCCTCGGCCGCCCGTCCGGTCACCGCGAGGTCGGCGACCTCGAAGCCGGTGGCCTCGGCGCGGCCGGTGTAGTACCGCCCGACGACGTTCACGTCCACCGTGCCCTCGGTGTCGGCGACGAGCTGGGCGCACGCGCTGGCGAGCTCGCGCAGGTCACCGCCCAGCGCGTCGACGAGGGCCTGCGCCGCCTCGGGCGTCGCGGACCGGCCGAGCGTGCGGAACTCACCGCGTACGAAGGCCAGCCGGTCGGCCGGCTTGGTCATCTTCGGGCACGCCACCTCGCGCGCGCCGGCCTTGCGGGCCGCGTCCAGCAGCGCCTTGCCCTTGGCGCCGCCGGCGTGCAGCAGCACGAGCGTGATCTCCTCGGCCGGCGCGGTCAGATACGCCTTGACCTCTTTGACGGTGTCGGCCGACAGGTCCTGCGCGTTGCGGACGACGACGACCTTGCGCTCGGCGAAGAGGGAGGGGCTGGTCAGCTCGGCAAGTGTGCCGGGCTGCAGCGCCTCGGGCGGCAGGTCCCGTACGTCGGTGTCGGCGTCGGCGGCGCGGGCCGCCGCCACGACCTCGCGCACGGCGCGGTCGAGCAGCAGGTCCTCCTGGCCCACGGCGAGGGTGAGGGGGGCGAGCACGTCGTCGGATGCGGTCTTCCTGGCCATCGCGGACCAGCATCGCACGCCGCTCGGACATCGCGGGCGCGGGGCTTGCGGGGGCTTGCGGGGGGCGGGCCGGTACGGGGCGGCGGGTGCGGGGCTTGCGGGGGCGGCACAATGGGCGGATGACCGCAGCAGTACGCCACATCCTCGTGCTCCCGGACCGCGACAGCGCCGAGGAGGTCGCCGCCGAGCTGCCCGGGCGCTTCGCGCTGGCCGCGGAGCCGCAGCTGGTCCGGGACGCGCTCGCGGGTGAGGACGACGCCGAGGACGCGCAGTGGCTGGTGGTGGTCGAGGACCCGCACTGCCGGATCGACCGGGGCGCGCTGGACTCGCTGGTCGTGCCGTACGACGGCTGGGTGGAATGACCGCGGGGCCCGGCGCCGGGTCGTGCGCGCGGGGCCCCGCGGGTGGGGGGACCTGACGGTCAGCCGGCGGAGCAGGAGACCGTGGGCCAGGTGGTGGAGCCGTTCTTCTGCACGGTCACGCCCCAGTTGTTGCCGTTGCCGTTGGGCTTGGCGACGAGCGTCTGGGCGTTGGGGTAGCTCGCGGTGATGTTCCAGGTGGACATGATCTTCTCGGGCGCGGGCACGTTCATCGTCACGGTCCAGTTGCTGGAGCCGCTGACCGCCACGTTGAGGTTGTAGCGGTCCGACCAGGCCGTGCCCGCGGACAGCGTCGCCGTGCAGCCGCCGCCCGTACCGCCGGACGTACCGCCGTTCGTGCCACCGGCCGACGTACCGCCGCTGGTGCCGCCCCCGGTGGGGGCGACCGCCCGGCCGGTCTGCGGCGAGATCATGCCGGCGCACAGGCCGCGGCTCGCCAGGCCCTGGGCGATCCGCGGGATCGCCTGGAGGGTGTTGGCGGGCCACTCGTGCATGAGGATGACCTGGCCGTTGGTGAGCCGGGCGTTGGCCGCCACGATCGCGTCGACGCTCGCGCCGTTCCAGTCCTGCGAGTCCACGTCCCAGATGACCTGGGTGAGGCCGTACTTCGCCTCGACCGCCTGGAGCGTGGAGTTGGTCTCCCCGTACGGGGGCCGGAAGAGCTTCGGCGTACCGCCGCCGGCCGCGGCGATCGCCTGCTGGGTGCGGCCGACCTCGGAGTCGATCTGCGCCTGGCTCTCCTGGACCAGATGCGGGTGGGTGTAGCTGTGGTTGCCCACCCACATGCCGGCGGCGATCTCCGCCGCCACCTGGGACGGGTACGCCGCCGCGTACTGGCCCTCGTTGAACATCGTGGCACGCAGGCCGTTCTGCTTGAGCGCGTTGAGCACGGCCTGCGTGTGGTCGTTCGAGGGGCCGTCGTCGAAGGTGAGGCCGACATAGCCGTTGCAGGTGGCCGCCTGCGACGGTGTCGGGTTGACGGTGGAGGTCACGACGCCGGTGACCGCCAGCCCGGCGACGGCGAGGCCGGCGACGAGCGTACGGACCGTACGGGGATTCCTGGACATGGGGGGATCTCCTCTTGCGGGGCGGCGGACCGCCGTCGGGTGAGGGGGTGGTGCGTCACCGGCCCTGCGTCGGCCGGGGCCGCGCCGGCCGGTCGTACGTCAGCCGGACCTGGGTCAGCCGACCTTGCAGGAGAAGGTCGGCCAGGTGGTGGAGCCGTTCTTCTGGATCGTCAGGCCCCAGTTGTTGCCGTTGCCGTTGGGCTTGGCGGTCAGGGTCTGCGCGTTGGGGTAGCTGGCGGTGATGTTCCAGGTCGCCATGACCTTCTCGGGGCTGGGCACGTTGGCCGTCACGGTCCAGTTGCTGGAGCCGCTGACCGAGACGTTGAGGTTGTAGCGGTCGGACCAGTTCTCCGCGGCGCTGACGTTGGCGGTGCAGCTGCCGCCGCCGGAGCCGCCGGTGCTGCCGCCGCCGGTGGTGCCGCCGTTCGTGCCGCCCGTGGTCCCGCCGTTCGTGCCCCCGGTGGTGCCGCCGGTGCTGCCACCGCCGCCGCCGGAGCCGACGGTGATGTTGGAGCTGCCGGAGGAGCCGTAGCCCTCGGTGGCGAGGATCTCGTAGTTCGGGGTGCCGAGGTTCAGGCCGGCCTGCGACCAGGCGTTGAAGATGTTGGACACGGTGATGGTGCCGCCGGTGCGCTTGGCCTGGCGGACGGCCCAGTACTGGTAGAAGGTCGCCGTTCCCTCGATCGAGGGCTGGTTGACGCGCTGCGTGCGGTACAGGTCGTACGTGCTGCCGTCGCTGCTGACCGAGCCCAGCCGGGTGGCGCCGGAGCTGGGGTTGTAGTTGCCGTAGTTCTCGACGATGTAGTACTCGATCAGCGGGTTGGTGGTCCAGCCGTACAGGCTCAGGTAGCAGTTGCCGTTGCAGTTCCACGAGCCGGAGTACGTGACGGGCGAGGTCGTGCCCGGGTTCCAGCCCTTGCCGGCCACGAAGTTGGTCACGTTGTTCCACGTGGTGCTGTACTGGCCGCCCGAGCCCAGCGTCATCGACGCCTGGCCGCTGTTCTGGCTCCAGAACGAGTAGAAGTACCCGTTGTTGGTACCGGTGCTGTTGGAGTTGACGGTCGTGTCGGCGCTCGCGGTGCCCGGCATGACCAGCGCGGCCACGCCGACCAGGACGGTGGCGCAGAGCCCGCTGAACAGCAGCCGCAGCCGGCTGCGCCGGGCCGCCGGGGTGGGGGCGGGAGGTCGGTTCACGGGTGAGTCCTCCTGAGTGGGGGTCTGCCCGCGGGTGTGCGGGCAGCGCGACATGACCCCATGGCAGGGCTGGTCGCTGGTGGGGAGTGACCCCGGGGGCCCGCCCGGCGGCTCGCGCGGTATGACCCGGGTAACGGCGAACAGTGTTGATCCGGCCCCGTCAACTGTCAACACTTTCGGCGAAGTTAGCGAAAGCTTCGACTGCGGGAGGGTGGCGTGGCAGAGTGTTCTGCCTGGCCACGGCCCATCGAGGGGAGGACGGTGCCGAATTGGGCGATCTGTGCGGGTGTTCGAGGCCCGGATGACCGGAAGTCGGCGCTGAAAGTTTCGCCGGTATTCCGGATAATCGGCGGTGTCAGGTGGCGGGAACGGCCGGCGGGCGCGTCATGAGGACGTCGATCGGGTCCTCGGAGCGCACGGTGAAGCCGTACCGCTCGTAGAGCCGGCGGGCCGGGCTGCCCTGGACGACCTTCAGGCCGACGGTGAGGCCCTGCGCGTCGGTCCATGCGAGCAGCGTGCCGAGGACGGCGGAGCCGAGGCCGCGGCCCTGGTGCTGCGGGGCGAGGTAGAAGTGCTCCAGCCACTGGAGGCCGGCCGCGGGGCGGAGCGTGACGCAGCCGGCGAGGTCGCCGCCGACCATGATCACGGAGGTGTGGCGGGCGGAGTAGGAGTCCCGGAACCGCTGCCGTACCCGGCGGTCGTCGTAGCGGCCGAGGCGTTCGAGGTCCGGGCGCATGACCGCGGCACGCAGCTCGGCGATCACCTCGATGTCGTCCGTCGTGACCGCGCGCAGCCGCCAGTGCGCGGGCGCGGACGTGCCGCGTATCGTGCCGGGTTCCATGGCCGGATTATGCCATCGCACCGGCTCTGACCTGGGGCGGGGTGCGGCGGGCGGTGGCGTCCGTCAGCCGGCTGCGGGGGCCTTCCCGGCCGTGGCGGCGTCCGCGGGGCCGGGCAGGTGGCGCAGCCGCGGCAGCGGGGAGGGCACCAGCCACAGCGCCCCGAGCACCGCGGCGACGGTCACCAGCCACAGGGCGGGCCGCAGCCCGATCGCGGAGCCGAGGAAGCCGCCGGCGAGCGCGCCGAGCGGCCGGACGCCGTAGTTGACGGTACGGAAGGCGCCGCTGACGCGGGAGCGCAGGGCGTTGGGGATGACCGCGGCCTGGAGCGAGCCGGCGGAGATGTCCAGCAGCATCACCCCGAGCCCGGAGCCGAACTCGGCGGCGAAGAAGGCGAGCAGCACGAGCGGGGTCGGCCCGCCGGCCAGCGGGACGAGCACCAGCGGGGCGGGGAAGGCGACCGCGCCGAGCGTGAAGGCCGGCCCGATGCCGATCGCCCGCACGATCCGGGCGCTCACCACCGCCCCGAGCAGGCTGCCGACCGCGCCGGCGCCCACGACCAGGCCCAGCGTCCCGGGGCGGAGGCCGAGCCCGTCGACCGCGTAGAGGACGAGCAGGGTGCTGAAGCCGAAGTTGAAGAGGTTGATCGTCGCGACGCAGGCGAGCATCGAGCGCAGCAGCGGGGAGCCGCCGATGAAGCGCAGCCCCTCGGTGAGCCGGCCGCCGCCGCGCTCGGCGGGGGGCGGTTCGGCCGGCGCTATCCGGGCGAGCTGCCAGGCGGAGAAGAGGTACGAGGCGGCGTCGGCGAGCAGCGCGAGCGGTGCGGCGAGCAGCTGGACCAGCAGCCCGCCGGCGCTCGGCCCGGCCAGGAACGCGAAGGCCCGGCTGCCGCTGGTCAGCGAGTTGCCGGCGACGTACTGCTCACGCGTCAGCAGCGACACCAGCAGCGTGGCGTTGCAGACGTCGAACGCGACGGCGAGCGTGCCGACCGCGAAGGCGACCGCGCACAGCTGCGCGAACGTCAGCACGCCGAGCGCGTAGCCCAGCGGCAGCGACGCCATCAGGGCGGCCCGGGCGAGGTCGGCGGCGATCATCGTCTGCCGCCGCCGCCCGCGCCGGTCCGCCCAGGCGCCGGCGGGCAGCGAGAACAGCAGGGCCGGCAGCAGACCGGCGAACCGCAGCCAGCCCATGCCGGCGGCGCTCACGTGCAGGACCAGCACGGCGGCGAGCGGTACGGCGAGGTACGTGACCTCGTCCCCGAAGAGGGAGACCGTCTGCCCGGCCCAATACCGCCGGAACCCCTGCTCCCGCAGCAGCACCGGCGCCCGCGCGCTCAGCCCCCGCGCGAGGGTTCCCCCGCTCACCGCTCCCCCTCCGCCGACCCGGCCTCCGGCGCGGGGGTTGGTTCGGGGGCCGGTTCGGGGGCTGCTTCCGGGGCCGGTGCGGGGTGCTGGCCCGGGCCTTGTTCGGGGGCGACGTAGGCGACCTGGAGGTACGCGACCCGGCGGGCGCCCTGGGGGCGGAGGGTCGGGTCGAGGCCGCGGTCGGCGTACTCGGCGATCACCGCGTCGATCCGCTCCCCGATCGCGACGAGCTCCTCCGGGGTGAGGTAGAGGATCGCGTCCGAGTGCCGCTCGGCCCGCTGCCACTGCGGCGGCAGCGTGTGCCGCCGCTCCAGCGCCCGCATCATCCGGTGGAACTGGTTCTCCGCGACCGCGACGCTCAGCGCCTCCGCAGCCGAGGCGACCGCCGGGTCCTCCGAGTAGTTCGGCCAGTCCGTGTACGCCGCCGTCGCCCGCCACGGCTTCTCCCGCCCACCCGCCCCGGGCTCCGCCTCCGCCACGAGCCCGTACTTGGCGAGTATCCGCAGATGGTACGAGCAACTGGCGACGGACTCCCCCGTCAGCTCCGCCGCCCGCGTCGCCGTGAACGGCCCCTCCACCCGCAGCAGCCCGACCAACGCCATCCGCGTCGGATGCGCATACGCCCGCAACGCCCGCGGGTCACTGAGATGCACCTGGTCCGGGAAGGGCCGCTTCTGCTCCATGCGCATCACGGTAGCTATCTAAAGGATTCTTTAGCAAGCTTTCTTTAGATAGCTCGGGCCGCAGCGGATCACCCGCTCAGATGCTCATGAGCCATCCGCCAGCCCCCGCCCTGCCGGACGCGATACCGGCACACGGCGTGGTCGGCTCGGTGGTGGGGTCGGGCATGGGACCTCCAAGTGGGTCGCGGCGGGGGCGGGTCATTGCGGGCCGGTCAGGGAGGTGTGGAGGGTGGGTGGGCCGGCGGGGGGGGTGGGGGCGGTGGTGGTGAGGGCGAGGGAACCGGACGTGTCGGTGCGCAGGACGGTCGCGCCCAGGGCGCGCAGGGCGGTCAGGGTGCGCGGGGACGGGTGGCCGTAGGAGTTGTGGAGGCCCACGGAGACCAGGGCCAGCCGGGGGTGGAGGCGGGCCAGGAACGCCGGGGACTGGTAGGCGCTGCCATGGTGGGCGACCTTCAGCACGTCGACCCGCGGGAGGCCCGGGTCCGCCGCCAGGATCTCCTCCTGGGCTGCGGGTCCCAGGTCGCCCGCGAGCAGGAGGGTCAGGGAGCCGGTGCGGACCAGCATGGCCACGCTCGCGTCGTTCGGGTCGTCGTCCGGGAGGGCGTCGGCCGTCGGTGGCGGCCACAGCACGCGCCAGCTCAGCGGGCCCACCGTGCGCTCCTCCCCCACGCTCGCCCGCAGCAGCGGCACGCCCGCCGCCGCGGCCTCCCGGCGTACCCGCGCGGCCTCCCCCGCGGGCTCGTCCAGCACCGTCGTCTCGATCGCGCCCACCCGGCGGCCGTGCAGCACGCCCGGCAGCCCGTCCGCATGGTCGGCGTGGAAGTGGGTGAGGACCAGCAGCGGGATCGCTGTGACCCGCAGCCGCCGCAGGCAGCGGTCGGCCAGCTCCGGATCCGGGCCGGTGTCCACCACCACCGCGCTGCCCGGCCCCGCGGAAAGCGCGAGCGCGTCGCCCTGCCCGACGTCGCACATCGCGAACCGCCACTGCGCCGGCGGCCAGCGGGCCGTCACCCCGCCGGGCAGCGGCAGCGGCAGCGGACGCACCAGCGCCAGCAGCAGGAGCAGCGCCGCCGCGCACACCGCCCAGGGCCGGACCACGAGCACGCCCAGCGCCCGGGCGCCGCCCGCCGCGAGGGCCACCGTCAGCGTCGTGAGCAGGGCCGCGCCCGCCCAGCCCGCGGGCCAGCCGATCTCCGCCCAGGGCAGGGCCGCGCCATGCCGGGCCACCGTCACGATCCACCGCGTCGGCCAGCCCGCCGCCCATGCGAGCGCTGCCGCGGCGGCGGGCGTGAGGGGCGCGACCGCGAGGGCGCAGAAGCCGAGCACCGTCGCCGGCGCGACCGCGGGCTCCGCCAGCAGGTTGCAGGGCACGCCGACCAGGCTGAGCCGCGCCGACAGCACCACGATCAGCGGCCCGCACGCCGCCTGCGCCGCCCCCGCCGCGGCCAGCGCCTCCGCGAGCCGCGCCGGCACCCGGCGGGCGCGCAGGGCCGCGCTCCAGCGCGGGGCGAGCGTCAGCAGGGAGCCGGTGGCCAGGACGGAGAGCGCGAAGCCGTAGGAACGGGCGACGGGTGGGTCGTAGAGCACCAGGAGCAGCACCGCGCCGGCGAGGGCGGGCAGCAGCGAGCGGCGGCGGCCGGTCGCGATCGCCAGCAGCGTGATCAGCCCGCAGGCGGCGGCCCGCACCACGCTCGGGCCCGGCCGGCACACCAACACGAACGCGCCCGTCAGCGCGGCCCCCAGCACCGCGGTGATCCGCAGCGGGATGCCCAGCGCCCCGGCCAGTCCGCGGCGCTCGGCCCTGATCGCCTCGGCCGGCGGGCCGATGAGCAGGAGCAGCACGATGGTGAGGTTCGCGCCACTTACTGAGGTGAGGTGCGCGAGGTCCGTGGCCCGGAAGGCGTCCTTGAGGTCGGACTCAAGGCCGGCGGTGTCGCCGGTCACCAGTCCGGGCAGCAGCCCGCGGGCGTCCGGCGGGAGCCCGGCGCTCGCCGTCCGCAGGCCGCTGCGGAAGCGGGCGGCGACGCGCTGGGCCGTGGAGGGTGGCCCGATGACGCGGGGCGCCCCCGTGGGGCGCAGCACCGCGGCGACGGAGTCCCCCGGGCGGTCGGCCGGCGCCAGGCGGGCGGTGAGGCGCAGGGTGGTTGAGGGCAGCAGGTGCTGCCAGGTGGGGAGGTCGGCGTCGGCGAGGACGAGCACGGGCGTGCGGATCTTTTCCTTGCCGAGCTGGAGGGCTTCCGCGGGCACGATGACCATGCCGGGGGCTGCGTCGTTGCCGGCGGGGGCGGCGGGCTCGGCGGGCTCGGCGCGGGCGGCTTCCGTGGATGCCTTCCACGCCGGGGCGGGGGCTCTGGAGCGGGTGAGGGTGGGGTCCGAGGTGATCCGCAGGTCGAGCTCGACGGTGGCCCGGTGGGCGGCGAGGCGTGGGATGGGGCCGCGGTGGCGGTCGGCGTCCGCGAGCGCGGCGGCGAGGGTGGCTGCCGCGACCGTCAGGAGGGTGGCCGCGGCGGTCACCGCGAGGCCGGTCGCGGGGGCGGTGGCGGGGCTGGACGCGGGGCCGGGCGCTGGGCCGGCGTGAATGGGCTTGGGCTTCCTCCTTCGGGTGCGGGTGAGGGCGAACGTGGCGGTGAGGGCCGCGGCTGCCGCTGCGGTGGCCAGGAGCAGAACCGTCGCCCCGACGGCGGGCGTCAGGGCTGCCGCGGCCCAGGCGGCAAGGGCCGGCGGCACGAGCCGCAGGTCGGGCGGACCGTCCTGGCGAGGGTTCGACGCGCCCAGCCGGGACGCGGCCTTGGCGTGCACGGGGTTGCGGCCCGGGCCCGCCGCTTGGGCCATGGGCGTGGTCGCGGGTGGGCCGGGTGCTTGAGGCCGCGGGTCCGATACGCCCGGGCGCGAGGTGGCCCCGGCAAGCGCCGGGTTGCCGCTTGCGTCCGCCACGCTTTGCGGCCCCTCAGGGGTGGGCCTGGCCCCGGTCGTAGGTGGACCAGGGACTTGGGGCTCTGCGCTCGACGCACCCAGGTGCAAGGTGGCCCCGGCGCGTGCCGCGGCCTGCGACCCCTCGGAGGCGGACGTGGACCTGCTCATGGGTGGACCAGGGGCTTGGGGCTCTGGGTTCGACGCGTCCAAGCGCGAGGCGGCACCGCCACGCACCGAGTTGCCGCGCGCACCCGCCTCCTGCGACCCCTTAGGGGTGGACGTGAACCTGCTCATAGGTGGACCAAGGACTTGAGGCTGGAGAATTTGCGGTCGCCGATGCCGGGCACTTGGCGCAGTTGCTGAAGGGTCGTGAAGCCGCCGTGTTCGGTCCGGTAGTCGATGATGTGCTGGGCCAGCACGGGGCCCACTCCGGGGAGGGCGTCCAGTTGGGGCGCCGTCGCGGAGTTGAGGCTCAGGGGTGTGGCGCCCGCGCCGGTGCCGGTGCCGGTGCCGATTCCGGCGGAGCCGGAGGTGGCGGTGTCGGCGGGCGGTGGCTGGCCCACCAGGAGTTGCTCGCCGTCCGTGAGGGGTCGGGCGAGGTTGAGGGAGGTCGTGTCGGCGCCCGGGAGGGATCCGCCGGCGGCGGCCAAGGCGTCGGCGACGCGGGAGCCGGGCGGAAGCTTGCGTAGGCCCGGGTGGGCCACCTTGCCGGCGATGTCGATGGTCAGGCTGGGCCGCGGGGCGGAGGAGTGGGCCGGGGCGAGGCTCGGGAGGGCTGCGGGGACGGCGACGGTGTGCGGCCGGCCCGCGACGTAATGCCGTACGGCGAGACCGGTTGCCGCCACGAGCACGACGGTGAGCGCCACGACGGTCCGCAGCTCCAGCCCGCATCGCAGCATCAGCCACGTGCGCGCTGCGGCCAGCCGCCCCACGGCGGCGGGTTGAACGGCGAGGTCGCCTGCCCCCGCGGAGGCCGAATCGGCGGACTCCGCCGCGGAGGGCGGATAACGCTTGGGGCCACCGGATGGGTTGAGGGCCCGCACCGGCACGGAGTCGACCGCCGACGTCAGCAATTCCCGCGCCGGATAGGTGCCGAGGCCGGGCAGTGCAGCCTCGGAGGTCAGCGCGGCGGAACCGGCCAGCGCAGCCTGCGCGTGAGCCGCGGGCCTGGCGAAGCCAGCGGAACCGCCCGGTGAGCTCGGCGCCGCCTCCGCGGCGGAACGGCCCGGCGTTTCGACCGGCACGGCAACCGACCCCTCCGGCAGCGGGAACACCCCGGGCCGGCGCGGTGGCCTCAGGGACGGCGCGGCCCCGGCGACAACCGCGAGCCCGTCCGGCGGAGTGGTCTGCGAACCGGGCAACACCGCCGGCGGTGGCACGGGCGGCGAGACAACCGCGCCCGTCGCCATCACCCGCGGTTCGGACGTCACACCCGGCAGCGGCGTCTCCGGACCACCCTCCCGTACCGGTCCCGGCCCCGAACGCACCTGCTCGTCCGGGCACGGGAACACCGCCGGCCGACGAGGTGACCTCGGAGGCGACACGGGCTCAGGGGCGACCGCGAGCCCGCGCGGCGGCAACTCCTGCGCCCCGGCCGCAGGGCCGGGCAACACCGCCGGCGGTGGCACGGGCTGCGAGGCATCCGCGCTCGGCGCCATCACCCGCGGTTCGGACCTCACACCCAACAACGGCAACGGCGACCCCGGACCCTCCCGTACCGGCTCAGGCGCCGAACGCACCTGCTCGTCCGGGCACGGGAACACCGCCAGCCGACGAGGTGACCCCAGGTACGGCGCCAACTCGGGGACGTTCGCGAGGCCGTGCGACGGCGTCGCCTGCGCACCGGCCGCGGGGCCGGGCAACCGCACCGGCGGTGGTGCGGGCGGCGGGGCAACCGTGCTCGGCTGCATCACCTGCGACGGGGCCTCAGGCAGCCGGGCGACCGTGAGGGTTGGCGATGGTGGGGACGGGCGCTCGTGCGGCGGTTCGGGGGTCGGGGGTACGGGCTGGTCCGGGCATGGGAACACCGCGGGGCGGCGTGGTGGGGGTGTGGTCCGGGCGCGGAGGGAGGGGTGGTGCGGTGGCCAGGAGGTCGAGCTGCGGGAGGGGCCGGGCTTCCGCTCGGGCGGGGCGGAGACCGCGAGGCCGCCATGGAGGACGCGGAGGAAGGGGGACGCCGGGGGCGGCACGGGGGCATGCGGTGCGCCCGAGAGGGCAGGGGGCGCCGGGGGCGGGGCAGGGGCATGTGATGCATCCGGGAGGGCGCAAGGGACCGGGGGCGCCGGGGCAGGGGTATGTGGTGCGTCCGGGGGTGGGGCCGGTGGGCGGGGCTTTTCGTGCAGGGGGGTGAAGGTGAGGTGCGGGAAGAGGGCAGCCGCGCGCTCGCGGGTCAGTGCGGCACGAGGGCGGGGGAACCTGGGCTCGGAAGGCGTCGATGCGTTCATACCGATCATCGTGGACCGCGCGGCGTCCACCGCGATGATCTTGGTCCGCAACCTGTGGATAACTTTCGCTCAGGTGGTCCTGACCAGGGGGAATCACCGCGTGCGGCGCCGGGGCGCCGACCCTGGCGGACCTGCCTCCGGACGCTGGCAACCCTCGGGCCGGGTCCCCAAACCGGCGTCGGGACCTCACCGGCGGGCCAAGCGGTCGGCCATGCCGGGCGGCACGCGAAAGGTGGGCCAGGCGCCATCCCTGGCGATGGGCCGCCAGACGGGCCGGGCAGCCGGCCAGACCAGGCGCAGGACTGGCATCGGGCCAGGCCAGGCAACGGGCGGGAGCCACTTCGGGCGCCAGGCCATGCAGCGCGCCGGCGCCACCCCGGGCGGCGGGCCAGCCAGGCACGCCAAGAGCAAGCCGGGCCAGGCGGAGGGCCGGGCAGCGCACCAGGCCAGGCAGCAGGTCGGGGCAGCGCGGCGGGCGGCAGGCGGGCCGGGCGGCGCGGTAGGCCGGGCGGCGCGGTGGGTCGGAGGAGGTCAGTGGGGGGAGAGCACGACGCCGAGCAGGCCTGGGCCCGCGTGGGCACCGATGACCGCGCCGACCTCGCTCACGACGAGGTCCGTGAGGCCCGGGACGCGGTCGCGGAGGCGGTCCGCGAGGGTGGTCGCGCGGTCCGCCGCGGCGAGGTGGTGGACCGCCAGGTCCACCGCGCGAGTGCCGGCGCGTTCGACGACGACCTCCTCCAGGCGGGTGATCGCCTTCGAGGCAGTGCGTACCTTCTCCAGGAGCTCGATGCGGCCGTCGGCGAGGCGGAGGAGGGGCTTGACGGCGAGGGCGGAGCCGAAGAGGGCCTGGGCGGCACCGATACGGCCGCCGCGGCGCAGATAGTCGAGCGTGTCGACGTAGAAGTACGCGGAGGTGTCCGCCGCGCGCTTCTCCGCCGCGACGACCACCTCGTCGGCCGTACCGCCGGCCTCGGCGGTCTGCGCTGCCGCGAGCACGGTGAAGCCGAGGGCCATCGCGACCATGCCGGTGTCCACGACCCGCACCGGGACGGACGCGTCCTTCGCCGCGATGAGCGCGGCGTCGTACGTGCCGGAGAAGTCGGCGGACAGGTGGAGGGAGACGATCGCGGACGCCCCGGACGCGGCTGCCGCCTCGTAGGCGGCGGAGAATTCGGGCGGGGCCGGGCGGGAGGTGGTCACCGGGCGGCGGCGCTGGAGCGCTCGGGCGACCGCGGGGGCGGAGATCTCGGTGCCTTCTTCCAGAGCCTCGTCGCCGATCACCACCGTGAGGGGAACGACGGTGATCTTGTGGCGGATCAGGGCCTCACGACCGAGGTAGGCCGTGGAGTCCGTGACGATGGCGACGTGCGGGGGCATGTCGGGAGGTTACCGGGGTGTGGGCGGCAGGCGACAGCTTGGCCCGTACGAGGCGCTCCGCGCCGGGTTCGCCCGGACCCTTCGCGCCGGACCCTTCGCCCGGACCCAGACGCGGCACCCCTCCTCCGGCCCGCGCACAAACCGCCGGCCCCGCGCCCAGGGGCCCGGACACAAACGCGGTGCCCCTCCCCGGGGCCGGGCACGAACCCGCCGGGCGCCACTTCCAGGGTCCGGGCACCCGCCGGCACCCCTCCCAGGCGCCCAGGCACGAGCCCGCCCGCCGCGCGGAGGCACCGGCCGCGCGCCCGCGCCCCGCCCCCGCGCCGCCAGCCCCTACTCCCCCGGAGCCGACAGCTTCGGTGGGTCCGTCGGCGTCCAGTGGCGCAGGGCGGCGGACTCGATGGCGATCTGGTCGGTCAGGGACGCCAGGTCGTCCGTCGCGCAGTGGTGGGCGCGGTCCTGGGCCGCCCAGCGGAGGGAGTCCGCGGAGTGGGTGATGTGGCGGACGCGGGTGGTGAGGTCGGGGAGGCGGGCGGCGACGTGGGATTTGTCGGGCTCGCGTTCGAGGAGCTTGAGGTCGCCGTCGAGGGCGCGGGCGTGGTCGTTGAGGCGGGCGAGGAGGGCGCCGGCCTCGGCGAGGGAGGGGTCGTCGGCGCGGCGGGCTTCGAGGGCGGCGAAGGTGCTGTCGATGGCCGCGCGCAGGTCCAGGCGCAGTTGGGCGACCTCGCCGCCGACGCCGGGCGTGGTGTAGCGGCGGGCCTTGAGCTGGGCGTCCTCGACGGCCCTGCGGGCCTGCGTGGTGCCGCGCACCACCCCGCGCTTGACCGCGCGCACGGTCCGTACCGCCACGACGCCGGCCAGCGTCAGGAAGGCCAGGACGAGCAGGAGCACGATGATGCCGACGGTCTCCACGGGCGGCTCCCACTCCGGACGGTCCACCCGGTCGTACGGCCGGGTACGTGCGCTGCCACCTCCACCGTAACGGCAAGGGGCAGGCCCGCGGGACCCGATGGACCCCCGGACCTGCCCCGGACCTGCCCCTAGGGGGCCGCCCGCTCACACCACGATGTTGACCAGCTTCGGCGCCCGCACGATCACCTTGCGCACCGCCGCCCCGCCCAGCGCCGTGACGACGGCGGGGTCGGCCAGGGCCAGTGCCTCCAGGTCGGCGTCGGCGATGGCCGGCGGGACCTCCAGGCGGGCCTTGACCTTGCCCTTGACCTGGACGACGCACGTCACCGCCGGGTCCTGCGCCAGCTCCGGGTCGGCGACGGGGAAGTCGGCGTGGGCCACGGACGTCGGGTGGCCCAGCCGGGACCACAGCTCCTCGGCGATGTGCGGGGCCAGCGGCGCGATCAGCAGCACCAGCTGCTCGGCCACGGCCCGCGGCACCGGGGCGCCGGACTTGGTCAGGTGGTTGTTCAGCTCGGTGATCTTGGCGATCGCGGTGTTGAAGCGCAGGTCGGCCAGGTCGCCGCGGACGCCGTCGATGGCCTTGTGCAGGGCGCGCAGCGTCTGCTCGTCGGGCTCGGCGTCGGAGACGGTGACCTCGCCGGTCGTCTCGTCGACGACGTTGCGCCACAGCCGCTGCAGCAGCCGGTACTGCCCGACGACCGCACGGGTGTCCCACGGCCGGGAGACGTCCAGCGGGCCCATCGCCATCTCGTACAGCCGCAGCGTGTCGGCGCCGTACTCCGCGCAGATCTCGTCCGGCGTGACGGCGTTCTTCAGCGACTTGCCCATCTTGCCCAGCAGCCGGCTGACCTTCTCGCCCTGGTAGTGGTACGTGCCCGCGCCGTCCTCGGTGACCTCGGCCGCGGGGACGGCGATGCCGCGCGCGTCGCGGTAGACGTACGCCTGGATCATGCCCTGGTTGTACAGCTTGTGGAACGGCTCGAAGGACGAGATGTGGCCCAGGTCGTACAGCACCTTGTGCCAGAAGCGGGCGTACAGCAGGTGCAGGACGGCGTGCTCGGCGCCGCCGACGTACAGGTCCACGCCGCCGGCCGGCTGCCCCTCGCGCGGGCCCATCCAGTACGACTCGACGGCCGGGTCGACCAGGGCCTGGCTGTTGAACGGGTCCAGGTAGCGCAGCTCGTACCAGCAGGAGCCGGCCCAGTTGGGCATGGTGTTGGTCTCGCGGCGGTACGTGCGCGGGCCGTCGCCCAGGTCCAGCTCGACGGTGACCCAGTCCGCGTTGCGCGACAGCGGGGTCTCCGGGGAGGTGTCGGCGTCGTCGGGGTCGAAGGTGCGCGGGCTGTAGTCGTCGACCTCGGGCAGTTCGACGGGCAGCATCGAATCGGGCAGGGCGTGCGGGACGCCGTCCTCGTCGTAGACGATCGGGAAGGGCTCGCCCCAGTACCGCTGGCGGCTGAACAGCCAGTCGCGCAGACGGTAGTTGACGGTGCCGTGGCCGATGTCGCGCTCGGTCAGCCAGGCGGTGATCGCGGTCTTGGCCTCGGTGACGCCCAGGCCGTTCAGCGAGACGGTGTCGTTGGCGGAGTTGACGATCTCCGCGTCGTAGGAGGCGAAGGCGTCGTCCCAGGTGGCGGGGTCCTCGCCGCGGCCGTCGGTGGGCCGCACGACGCAGCGCATGGGCAGCTCGAAGGCGCGGGCGAAGGCGAAGTCGCGGCTGTCGTGCGCGGGGACGGCCATGATCGCGCCGGTGCCGTAGCCCATCAGGACGTAGTCGGCGATGAAGACGGGGACGGGCTCGCCGGTGACCGGGTTGACGGCGTACGCGCCGGTGAAGACGCCGGTCTTGTCCTTGGCCTCGGCCTGCCGCTCGACGTCGGACTTCGAGGCGGCCTGCTTGCGGTAGGCGGCGACGGCCGCGGCGGGCGTGGCGTGGCCGCCGGTCCACACCTCCGGGATGCCGGCCGGCCAGCCGGCCGGGACGATGGCGTCGACCAGGTCGTGCTCGGGCGCCAGCACCATGTACGTGGCGCCGAACAGGGTGTCCTGGCGGGTGGTGAAGACGGTGACGGCGTGCTCGCCGGGGGCGCCGTCGACGGTGTGGACGGGGAAGTCGACCCGGGCGCCCTCGCTGCGGCCGATCCAGTTGCGCTGCTGCAGCTTGATCGCCTCGGGCCAGTCCAGCGCGTCCAGGTCGGCCAGCAGCCGGTCGGCGTAGGCGGTGATGCGCATCATCCACTGGCGCAGGTTGGCCTTGAAGACCGGGTAGTTGCCGCGCTCGGAGCGGCCCTCGGCAGTGACCTCCTCGTTGGCCAGCACCGTGCCCAGGCCCGGGCACCAGTTGACCGGCGACTCGGCGGCGTAGGCCAGCCGGTGGGTGCCCAGCACGTCGGACTGCTCGGCGGGGGTCAGCTCGGCCCAGGGGCGGCCGTCGGGGGTGGCGCGGGTGCCGTCGGCGAACTGGGCGACCAGGTCGGCGATGGGGCGGGCGCGGTCGGCGGCCTTGTCGTACCAGGAGTCGTAGATCTGCAGGAAGATCCACTGCGTCCAGCGGTAGTAGTCGGGGTCGATGGTCGCGAAGGAGCGGCGCTTGTCGTGGCCCAGGCCCAGCCGGCGCAGCTGGGCGCGCATGGTGACGATGTTGGCCTCGGTGGACACCCGCGGGTGGGTGCCGGTCTGGACGGCGTACTGCTCGGCGGGCAGGCCGAAGGCGTCGAAGCCCAGGGTGTGCAGGACGTTGTGGCCGGTCATGCGCTGGTAGCGGGCGTAGACGTCGGTGGCGATGTAGCCCAGCGGGTGGCCGACGTGCAGTCCCGCGCCCGAGGGGTACGGGAACATGTCCATGATGAACTTCTTGGGCCGTGCGGCCAGGTCCGGGTCGGCGTCCAGGTCACCGCTGGGGTTGGGCGCGGCGAAGGTGCCGTGGGTGTCCCAGAAGTCCTGCCAGCGGCCCTCGATCTCGGCGGCCAGCTGGGCGGTGTAGCGGTGCGGCGCAGCCGTCTCGGCGGCCGGGGTGGTCTCGCTCATCGTTTCGGTACTCCATCGATGTCATGACGGCTGCTACGGCCATCTGCTGCCTCGGGTGCGTGCTCGCGGGGCAAACAAAAAAGCCCCTCGCGCAGGAGGGGTGCCGCACTGACGTGGTTCGTGGTCAGCGCGGCTCGCTAAGCAGGAGGCGCACGGCTCGTCGCATGGCATCAGATTACCGCAGCGGCCACCGGCCGTGGTACGTGCCCGGTACGTGGTACGGCCGCCGGGCGGCGGGCGGCGGACGTGGTACGGCCCCGCACCTTCGCGAAGGTGCGGGGCCGTACGGTGTGCCGCTGTTACTTCTTGCGGCTACTTCTTGTGCTTGGGCGGCAGCGACGAGGTGACGTACCCCTTCGCGGGCGTGCCCACGCCGGTGACGTCGTCGTAGCCGACCGTGGCGTGCAGCGACGCGTCGGCGCCGAGCGTCCGCAGCGACACGATCGTGCCGTCGGAGTCGTCCAGCGAGTTCGCGTAGTCCACCCGGACCACCGCGAGGCCCTGGCCCTGGCCGAGCGGGTGGTCGGTCACGTCGTGGTAGACCGGCGTGCCGTACTTGGAGTAGATCAGCGGGTTGGCGAAGCCGATGGCGATGCCGTGCCGCGCCTGCTCGGCGAGCGCCTGGACGCCGGCGATGACCGGGGCGGCCAGCGACGTGCCGCCGATGCGGTACGTGCTGTACTTCAGCGACCCGTCGGGGTACGACTGGGTCTGCCCGACCAGGAAGCCGGTGTTCGGGTCGGCGACCGCGGAGATGTCGGGCTCGACGCGCTGCTTGACGCCGCCGCCGTTGGCGAGGGCCAGCGAGTCCGGGACCACGCCGCGCTGGTAGTACGGCTGGTCGTAGAGCTTGCTGGTGCCGCCGCCGGCGCCCGAGGTGTACGGGCCGGGGAAGCCGGTCCAGCTCTTGCCGTCGGCCGACAGCGGGGCGCGCAGGGTGCCCCAGCCGGTCTCGAACAGGTACTTGTCGTTCTTGCCGACCGCGAGCGAGGTGCCGCCCACGGAGGTGGCCCACGGGGAGTTGCCGGGGGTGTCGGCCTGCTTCACACCGGTCGAGGCGACGTTGTCGCCCGAGTCGCCGGAGGAGAAGTAGAAGCCGATGCCCTCGACCGCGCCCTGCTGGAAGACCTGGTCGTAGGCCGCCGCGATGTCGGGCGTCTCGTTGGCCTCGACGTCGCCCCAGGAGTTGGAGACGATGTCGGCGAGGTGGTTGTCGACGACCTTGTTGAGCGCGTCGAGCAGGTCGTCGTCGAAGCAGGAGGCACCGCCGACGTAGACGATGTCGGCGTCCGGCGCGACCGCGTGCACGGCCTCGACGTCGAGCGTCTCCTCGCCGTACCAGCCGCCGGCGTCGCAGTCCTCGGTGCTGTTGTAGTCGCTCGGCAGCACCTGGCTGAGCTGGCCCTTCTTGTACTTCTGGCCGCCGGTGTCCTTGGCGTAGCGCGCCGCGTCCTGGGCGATGTACGGCGAGGCGTACGCGTCGGTGATCGCGACAGTGACGCCCTTGCCGGTGTACTTGCCGGCGCCGTACGCGGCCCGCAGCTGGTCGCCGGTGTAGCCCTGGATCGCGTAGGGCGCCTTGCTGCCGTACGCGCTCGGGTACTTCGAGGCGGTCTTGGAGCCGTAGTACGTGGAGAACGGCCCGGCGTTCTTGAAGACCTCGCCGGGGGGCGGCAGCTCGTCGTCGTGGGTGGACTTCTTCGGAGCGGTGTCCAGGCCCGTGACGGTGAGCACCGCGCCCTTGAGGGACGCGGGCGCGGAGGCGGTGCCGGTGGGCGCGCGGTAGACGTGGCCCGACTTGGTGTAGTTGTGCAGCTGGGTGCCGAACGCCTTCTCGGCGGCGGCCACGTCACCGGTGACGGTGAGGTAGTGCTGGTTGCTGCCGGTGACCTTCAGGCCGGCCGACTTCAGCCACGCGGTGACCGCGGCCACCTGCTCCTTGGTCGCGCCGTAGGCCTTCTGCGCCTGCGCCGCCGTCAGGTAGTGGCCGTAGTCGGCGGAGTTCGGGTCCGACACGGACTTCGCGTAGGCGGCGAGGCCCTTGGCGTCCTTGCCCGCGAGGTAGACCCGGACGGTCACCTTGGCGGAGTCGGCCGTGGCACCCTTGTCCGCCTGGGCGGTGGCCCACTGCGGCTTGGTGCCGGTCAGGAGTTGACGTCCCGAGGCCTGGTCGGCCGACGCGGACTGGGTCGAAAGCGCGAGCGCGCTGGCGACCAGCGGCAGCGCGGCGGCGGCCACCAGTCCCACACGCGTTCTTTTGCGCTCAAATCTCATGTAACCCCCATGCGAAGCGAGTTGTCGCGTTGTCGCGTTTGGTCGCACTCTGCGGTGTCGCCGCTATGCGTACACGCCGCACCGCAAAGCGCCACTCTGTCGCTGATCAGTTCATGCCAGGGCCACGATTTCGCCAAGAGCAGGTCAAGGAAACGTCCCTGCGGGAACCGGACCTGACCCTGTGCCGTCAGATCGAGTTCGTATCAAGCCGTTGTCCGCGGGGCGCTGACCAGCCGTCATGCCAGGTCACCCAGCGAGCTGACGGGCCGTCCGTCCGGTTGCCTGGCGGGAAACCGCCGTAGTCCCTGTTCCTCGGCCGTACGCACAGGGGCCCTCCGGTTCCGTTTCGGTAACGACCCCTAGACCTACTACGCCCCGCCCCGCGAAGCACGCACCCCACCCGCCCCGGTCCCACGCCCGGCGGTACGACAATCCCCCGACCCGCGCCCGCCGCGCGGGGGGGTGCGGGTGGCGGAGCCCTGCTCAGGCGAGGCGCAGCCGGGCAAAAAGGAGAGGGCGAGATGTGTCCGCGCTTTCTGCGGACACATCTCGCCCTCTCGCCCGTGGAGCTACGGGGAATTGAACC
The DNA here is from genome assembly GCF_012034175.1 of Actinacidiphila epipremni. Lineage (GTDB taxonomy): Bacteria > Actinomycetota > Actinomycetes > Streptomycetales > Streptomycetaceae > Actinacidiphila > Actinacidiphila epipremni. The sequence continues at coordinate 385,734 of NZ_JAATEJ010000001.1, read as the reverse complement.
CCGGACCTCTTGCATGCCATGCAAGCGCTCTACCAACTGAGCTACAGCCCCTCGCGGCCGGCCGGGCTGCCCCGGCGACCTGGGGTTACTTTACACGGTGGGTGGGCGGCGGGAGCAAATCCGTTTCCGCGCCGCAGGCACCCGCGGGGCCGCGGGGATGTTCATGAAGTGTCAACAATTGGACGGTGGTCCGCGGGTTACGGTGGTGCGGCCGATGAGGACTCCAGGGGTGAGGGAGCGCTGTGACCACTGCTTTCGACCCGATCGACCTGGGCGGCAGGCGGCTGCCCAACCGGATCGTGATGGCCCCGATGACCCGCAGCCGGGCGTACGGCCCGGGGCTCAGCCCGACCGCGAGCACCGCGGCGTATTACGCGCAGCGCGCCTCCGCCGGGCTGATCGTCACCGAGGGCACGCAGCCGTCGGTGGGCGGCCAGGGGTATCCGGACACGCCGGGGCTGCACAGCGCCGAGCAGGTCGCCGGATGGCGGCGGGTGACCGACGCGGTGCACGAGGCCGGCGGGCGGATCGTCGCCCAGCTCATGCACACCGGGCGGATCGGCCACCGCTCGCTGCTGCCCGAGGGACTGCGCACGGTGAGCGCGTCGGCCGTCACGCCCCAGGGCACCATCTACACCGCCGCGGGCCCGCAGGAGTTCGAGGAGCCGGCCGAGCTGGACGAGGACGGCATCGCGCGGGTCCTGGACGAGCACGCCGCCGCCGCGCGCAACGCGGTCGCCGCCGGCTTCGACGGGGTCGAGGTGCACGCCGCCAACGGCTATCTCGCCCACCAGTTCCTCGCGCCCAACTCCAACGTCCGCACCGACGCCTGGGGCGGCACCCCCGAGCGGCGGGCGCGGTTCGCCGCGGAGCTGGTCCGGGCGGTCGCCGACGCGATCGGGCCGGAGCGCACGGGCCTGCGCATCTCGCCGGGCAACCGGCTCGGCGACATCGACGAGCCCGACCCGGAGCCGGCCTACACCGCGCTGCTGCGGGCGCTGGAGCCGATCGGCCCCGGCTACCTGCACCTGGTCGAGAGCTGCGAGCGGACCCTGACGCTGGAGCTGCGCAAGCGCTTCCCCGGTGTGCTGATCCTCAACCCGCGCTCGGCGGGCGGCGGCCACGCGGGCCCCGGCGAGCTGGCCCTGGTCGAGGACGGCACCGCCGACATGGTCGCGTACGGCACGCTCTTCCTGGCCAACCCGGACCTGCCGGCGCGGCTGCGCGCGGGCGGCCCCTTCAACGACGCGGACCGGGCGACGTACTACGGCGGCGGCGACCGCGGCTACACCGACTACCCGCCGCTCGGCGCCTGAGCCCGCCCGGCCCGGCCCCCGTGACCGGCCGCCGGGCACCGCACGCGTACGCCGCGCCGGGCGCTCCCCCGTGGGACGCGCCCGGCGCGGACGGCCGGTCAGCCCGCGGTACGGGCGGTACGGCGGCGGGGCCGGGTGAGGGCCACCGCGGCGCCCGCCACGCACACCGCGGTCATCGCCACGGACGTCACGCCGTACGCGCGCGCCGAGGCGTGCGCGCCGGCGCCGGTCAGCCGGTTGAGGTAGAGCGTGCCGATGGTCGCGACGCCGACGAGCTGGGCCAGCTGCGTGACGGTGGCCAGCAGGCCGCTCGCGTCCGGCGCGTCCTGCGGGGCGATCGTGGACAGCGCGAGGGTCAGGGTGGGGCTGAAGCCCAGCCCGAGGCCCAGGCCCAGCGTCGCCAGGCACACGTAGAGCGCCGCCCCGCCGTCCCCGCCGCCGTGCAGCGCCAGGCCCAGGCCCGCGAACGACACCGCGGCGACGACGAGGCCCGCGCCGGCCAGCCACGGCCGCCACGTCAGCGGCAGCCGGCTCCAGTTCAGGCCGATGCCGCCGAAGGTGACCGCGGCCACCGCGAAGGTCAGGCCGGTGCGCAGCGCGCTGAAGCCGAGCCCGGACTGCAGGTGCAGGGCGACGGCGAACAGGAAGCCCGCGTTGGAGCCCATCGTCGCCGTGATGACCAGCGCCGCCCGCAGCGTGCCCGGCGCCCGCAGCACCCGTACCGACACCAGCGGCGCACCGCCGCGCCGGGCGAGCCGCGACTCCAGCACCGCGAACCCCGCGAACAGCAGCGCGCTCAGGCCCAGGCACACCCAGCACCACACCGGCCAGCCCTCCTCCTGCCCCAGCACCAGCGGCACGGTGAACAGCGTCACGGCGGCGGCCAGCACGACCAGGCCGGGCAGGTCCAGGCCGCGCTGGGAGCCGCGGTCGCGCGGGGCGTCGGCCGGGAGGATGCGCGGCGCGACGATCAGCATCGCCACCCCGATCGGCACGTTGACCAGGAACACCGGCCGCCAGCCGGTGCCGAACAGGTCGGCGCTGACCAGCACCCCGCCGAGGGTCTGGCCGAGCGCGGCGCCCGAGGACAGCACCGCCGCGTACACGCTCATCGCCCGGGTCCTGGCCTCGCCGCGGAAGTTGAGCTGGATGAGGGTCAGCACCTGCGGGATCATCAGCGCGGAGCCGGCGCCCTGCACGAAGCGGAAGCCGATCAGCTCCCCGGTGTTCTGCGCCAGGCCGCACGCGAGCGAGGCGGCGGTGAACAGCGCGAGCCCGGCGAGGAAGAGCCGCCGGTTGCCGAGCAGGCCGCCGAGCCGGGCGCCGGTGATCAGCAGCACGGAGTAGCTGATGCTGTAGCCGGCGATGACCAGTTGCAGCTGCGCGCCCGAGGCGTGCAGGTCGGCGCGCATGGTGGGCGCGGCGACGTTGACGATGAAGACGTCGAGGAGGGCCATGAACTGGCCCATCAGGATGGTGCCGAGCAGCAGCCCGGGCGGCGGCCCGGCCCGGCCCGCCTGCCCCGCCCCGTCGCTCGTGGCGGTACGGGCCGGGTTCGTCGTGGAGCTGTGCGCGGTGCTGCCGGGGGCGGTGCGTACGGCGCCGGTCGCGGGCGCGCCGTTCGGTGCGGGATGTGTCATACGCCGACCCTCACGCCGCCGCGGTACCGGTAACGAGAGCCCCGTGATCCTGGTACTGCCAGCACCTGGCAGGCGCCGCCCGCGCCGGGGACGATGACGGTATGCCCCAGTCACCGGCAGTGCCCCGTACCCCCGCCGCCGACCCGGACGCCGGCCGGCCCGCCGCCGGGCGCACGGGCGCCGCGCGGCGCACCGAGCTGGCCGCCTTCCTGCGCAGCCGCCGGGCCAGGGTGACGCCCGAGGACGTCGGCATGCCGCCGGGCCTGCGCCGCCGCACGCCGGGGCTGCGCCGCGAGGAGGTCGCGCAGCTCGCCGGTGTCGGGGTGACCTGGTACACCTGGCTGGAGCAGGGGCGGCCGATCAACGCCAGCGTGCAGGTGCTGGACGCGGTGGCGCGGGTGCTGCTGCTGGACGCCACCGAGCGCGAGCATCTGTACCGGCTGGCCGGCATCCCCTTCGTGCGCGAGCCGGAGGCCGACACCGACACCGTGGGCGAGGAGACGCAAGGCATCCTGGACGCCCTGGATCCGCTGCCCGCCGCGATCTACAACGCCCGCTACGACGTACGCGCCACCAACGCGACGTACCGCGCGATGTGGCCGATGACGTCGATCGTGGAGCGCTGGGAGCGCAATGTGCTCTACAAGCTCTTCACCGTGCCCGCGTGCTGCCAGACCTTCGTCAACAGCGCGGACGAGCTGCCGTGGATGGTCGCGCAGGTGCGCAGGAGCTACGGGCGGCATGTGGGCGAGCCGGCGTGGGAGTCCTTCATCCAACTGATGGTCGAGTCCAGCGCGACCTTCGCGCAGCTGTGGGCGAGCGGTGACGTGGCCGCGCCCGGCAAGCGGATCAAGACCTTCCAGCACCAGGCGGTGGGCGTGGTGACGCTGTCGTCGATGTCGCTGAGCATCGACGGGATGGCCGAGCACCGCTACGTCGTCTACACGCCGGTGAGCGAGGAGGACCGGCGCCGTATCGAGACGCTGCGGAGCTTCACCGACCCGGTGGTGGGCTGCTCCGAGCACGGCCGCAAGCTGTCCGTCATCCTCGCCGACCGCGAGGGGGGCGACGCCTCGCGGAAAAGCAAAGAGCGAGACCCGTCCGCGTCTTCCGCGGACATGCCTCGCTCTCTCACGCGTGGAGCTACGGGGAATTGAACCCCGGACCTCTTGCATGCCATGCAAGCGCTCTACCAACTGAGCTACAGCCCCGTGCGCCAGGTGCGCCCTGACGACGTGAGAAGCATAGCCGCTCGGTGGACCGGAAACGAAATCGCGCCCCCGGCCCAGCCCCCGGCCCAGCCCACGGCCCCATAGCCGCGCCCACACCCCCGCCCGGCCCGCGGCGGCGCTACGTGTCGTCGCCCAGGACCGGCTCGGGCAGAGTCCCCGCGTTGTGCTCGGTCAGGCGCCAGCCGCGGGCGCCCTCGCCGAGGACGGACCAGCAGCAGTTGGACAGCCCGCCCAGCGACTCCCACGTCGTGGGCTCCAGGCCCAGCAGGCGGCCGATGGTGGTGCGGATCGTGCCGCCGTGGCTGACCACGACGAGCACCCCGCCGTCCGCGAGGTCGTCCGCCGCGGCCAGCACGACCGGGGCGGCCCGGTCGGCGACCTCGGTCTCCAGCTCGCCGCCGCCCCGGCGCACCGGCTCGCCACGCTTCCACGCCGCATACTGCTCGCCGTACGCCGCCAGGATCTCGTCGTGCGTCAGGCCCTGCCAGTGGCCGGCGTACGTCTCCTGGAGGGCCTTGTGGTGCGTGACAGGCAGGCCGGTGAGCGCCGACAGCTCCGCGGCGGTCGCGGCGGCCCGGCGCAGGTCCGAGGAGATGATCGCGTCGGGCCGGAGGGCGGCGAGCAGCCGGGCGGCCCGGCGGGCCTGGGCCACACCGGTCCCGGTCAGGCCGATGTCGGTGTTGCCCTGGAAGCGGCGCTCCAGGTTCCACTCGGTCTGGCCGTGCCGCCACAGCACGATCCTGCGGCCCCGGCCGCTGCCGTCCGCACTCAGCTCTGCGCTCCGTTCTCCCGCGCGGCCTCCTCGGCCGCCGCCTGCTCGCGGCCCTTGCCGCGGGTCGCGACCGCGTCCTCGGGCAGCGGCACCTCGGGGCAGTCCTTCCACAGCCGCTCCAGCGCGTAGAAGACCCGCTCCTCCGCGTGCTGGACATGCACCACGATGTCGACGTAGTCGAGCAGCACCCAGCGGCCCTCCCGCTCGCCCTCCCGGCGGACCGGCTTGACGTCGAGCTCCTTGAGCAGCTTCTCCTCGATCGCGTCGACGATCGCCCGGACCTGCCGGTCGTTGGGCGCCGAGGCCACCAGGAAGGTGTCGGTGATCGACAGCACGTCGCTGACGTCGTAGGCGATGATGTCGTGCGCGAGCTTGTCGGCGGCGGCCTGGGCGGCGGCGCGGGTGAGCTCGATGGAGCGGTCGGTCGCGGTCACGGATACGGCTTTCGGTCGGGGGCTGAACTGCTTCCAGGGTCTCACGACCCTCCGACAGCCCCCGACCGTTTGTCGATCACCGGTGTCCCGTTCAGTCCGACTGCGGCTTGTAGTCCTTGCCGAGAGTGACGGCGATGTCCGCGTTCGCGGGGACGGTGCCCTTGGCGACCGCGGTCGGCGGCAGCCCGAGGGTCGCGGCGACGTCCTTGGCCGCTTCCAGCCGCGCCGGGTCGGCGTAGAGGACCTGCGAGGTGCCCTTGGTCGCGCTCGCCTTGGGGCCGGCGACATAGGTGTACGTGCCGCCGTTGACGATCGCGGCCTGCGCGAGCTGGGCGGAGTCCTTGCCGCCGCTGGCGTCGCTGATCAGCACCCGCGCCTGCGTGGTGCCCTCGGACTGCTTGACGGTGCCGCCGAGCAGGTTCTTGACGGTGTCGGTCGACTGCGCGCTGAGCGTGCCGTCCTTCTGCACGTCCAGCATCGAGGTGTCGTACGCGCCGGTCTTGGCGAGGTCGGCCAGCTGCGCCAGCGACGCGCCGAGCTGGGCGTCGGTGAGCGACGGGTCGAGGATCTGGCCGAGCGACTGCACGGTCTTGGTGGCGCCGTCCGCGTCGCTCGGCATCTTCTCCAGCACCGCCTGGAGGACCTGCCCGAAGCGGGCGAGCTGCTTGGTCTGCGGTTCGCCGGCGGCGCGGTAGGTGGCGTAGGCGACGGCTGCCTGGCCGGTCAGCTCCTGCTTCTTGCCCTGCTGGACGAGGGTGCGTCCGCTGTCCTTGCCGGTGCCCTTCACGGTGGCGTCGGTGTCGACGTAGATGTCGCCGAGGGCGTCGACCAGCAGCTCCAGGTAGGGCGTGTCCAGTCGCCAGCTGCCCTTGATGTCGGCGCCGAGCAGGGTGTTGAGGGCGTCGCGGGTCGGGCCTATGCCGTCGTCGACGGACTTGTCGAGGGTGACGGCGGTGCCGTCGTCGCCGGTCAGCGACAGCGTGTTGGGCAGCAGGACGGTGGTGCCGCGGCCCTTGGTGCTGTTGTCGACGAGTACGGCGGTGTCGCTGGGGCCGCCGTCCACGGGGAGCATGTGCACGACGATCGCGTCGCGCTTCTGCGGGCCGCCGGCCGCGGCCTGCGCGGCCTTGTCCTTGTGCAGGCCCGGCAGCTTGCCCGCCTGCCACAGGTAGCCGGCGCTGCCGATCAGGGCGAGGACCAGCACGACGACCACGCCCACCTTTCGGTTGCGCCCGCGCCGCCGGGCCTCCTCGCGGCGTTCGGTGCGCGACTCGGAGAACTTCAGCCAGTCGATCACCTCCTCGCTCTGCTCGGACTCCTCGTCGACGAAGGCGAACATCTCCGTCTGGTAGCCGCCCCGGCCGCCGGGCCCGCCGCCCCCCTGCCGCCCGGCCCCGTCCCCGGCGGGCTCGGGGGCGCCGCCTTGGGCGGGCATCTGCCCGGTCTCGTACACCGCGTGCTGCCCGGTGTCGTACACGGGCTGCTGACCGGTGTCGTAGACCGGTTGCTGGCCGGTCTCGTAGACCTGGTGCTGGCCCGTGTCGTAGACGGGCTGCTGGCCCGTCTCGTAGATCTGCTGCCGGCCCGTGTCGTAGACGGCGTGCTGCCCGGTGTCGTAGACGGGCTGCTGGCCGGTGTCGTACGCGGGCTGCTGACCGGTGTCGTAGCCCTGGCCGTAACCGGCGGGGTAGCCGCCCGGCGGGTAGCCCTGCGGTTGCCGGGGCTGCGGCTGCGGCGGCTGCTCGTAGTACGGCTGCTGGGGCTGCTGCGGGACCCAGCCCTGCTGCTGGCCGCCGTAGGTCTGGTACGGGTCCTGGTACGCCTGCTGCTGCGGGACCTGGGGGGGCTGCTGCCGGGGGCGGCCGTACTCGTCGTAACCGTAGGGCTGCTGCTGGTAGTAGGGGTCCTGCCGGTGAGGGTCCCTCTCGTCGTCGGGTCCGCCCTCGGCATATTGCCAGCGGGGGTTTGCGTCGTTCACGAGGAACCCCTTCACCTGCTGTGTCTCGCGGCGCGTGCTACCCGGTAGCGTCCCGGTACAGCCGCCGCTTGTCGATGTAGCGCACCACACCGTCCGGAACCAAGTACCAGACCGGGTCGCCCTTGGCCACCCTCGCCCGGCAGTCCGTCGAGGAGATCGCCAGAGCCGGGACCTCCACGAGCGAGACTCCGCCCTCGGGGAAGCCCGGGTCCGACAGCGTATGCCCTGGACGTGTGACCCCGATGAAATGTGCGAGCGAGAACAGCTCCTCGGCATGCCGCCAGGAGAAGATCTGCGCCAGGGCGTCGGCGCCGGTGATGAAGAAAAGGTCCGCGTCCGGGTGCTCGGCCCGCAGGTCACGCAGGGTGTCGATGGTGTACGTGGTGCCGCCGCGGTCGATGTCGCTGCGGCTGACCGAGAACGTCGGGTTGGAGGCGGTGGCGATCACCGTCATCAGATACCGGTCCTCGGCCGGCGACACATGGCGCTCGCTCTTCTGCCACGGCTGCCCGGTGGGCACGAAGACGACCTCGTCGAGGTGGAAAAGGCTCGCCACCTCGCTCGCGGCCACCAGGTGCCCGTGGTGGATGGGGTCGAAGGTGCCGCCCATCACACCGATACGGCGTTTGGCATCGGACATGGCGCGGGTCAGTCCCGGTTGAAGCGGGTGACCAGCCACAGCAGGATCAGCAGGGCACCGAGCGCGCCGAAGCCGGTCAGGTACGGGCTCAGGCTCGGGTGGTTCCCGCCGTGGTCCTCGGCGAGGGTGGTCAGGGTGGAGGCTGCGACGGGCGACATATCAGCGGGACCCTTTGCGAAGTCGGGGACGGGCGGCAAGACTCTGGGCACATGGTACGGGCGTGCCCGTGGGAACTTCGCGCAGGCTCCGCGCGTCCAGCTTTATGTACCGGTGGGCTACCAGGGGGTTGGGCCAGTATGTCCGAGTCGCACGATCCGCGGGACGACCGCGTCAGCACCGAGAAGCTGCCGGGCCGCACCCGCAGGCGGTTCCCTGACATCTCGTCACGGGCCTACGAGCACCCCGCCGACCGGTCGGCGCTGGTGGCGCTGCGCAAGCTCAGCGGGTTCGACACCGTCTTCAAGTCGCTGAGCGGGCTGCTGCCCGAGCGCAGCCTGCGGCTGCTGTTCCTGTCGGACTCCGTGCGGGTCAGCGACGAGCAGTTCGCGCACCTCAACGCGATGCTGCGGGACGCCTGCTACATCCTGGACCTGGAGAAGGTCCCGTCGATGTACGTGACGATGGACCCGCAGCCCAACGCGATGTGCATCGGCATGGACGCGCCGATCATCGTGGTGACCACCGGCCTGGTCGAGCTGCTGGACGAGGAGGAGATGCGGGCGGTCATCGGCCACGAGGTGGGCCACGCGCTGTCCGGGCACTCCGTCTACCGCACGATACTGCTGTTCCTGACCAACCTGGCGCTGCGCGTGGCGTGGATCCCGCTGGGGAATCTGGCGGTGCTGGCCATCATCACCGCGCTGCGCGAGTGGTTCCGCAAGTCGGAGCTGTCGGCCGACCGGGCGGGGCTGCTGGTGGGCCAGGACGTGCAGGCGTCGATGCGCGGGCTGATGAAGATCGCCGGCGGCAACCACCTGCACGAGATGAACGTGGACGCGTTCCTGAAGCAGGCCGACGAGTACGAGGCGGCCGGCGACCTGCGCGACTCGGTCCTGAAGATCCTCAACGTGCTGCCGCGCAGCCACCCCTTCACCACCGTGCGGGCCGCCGAGCTGCGCCGCTGGGCGGCCTCGCGGGACTTCCAGCGGCTGATGGACGGCCACTACCCCAAGCGCACCGCCGACAAGGACGCGTCGGTCTCGGACGCCTTCCGCGACACCGCGAACCACTACTCGGAGTCGATGAAGCGCAGCAAGGACCCGCTGATGGGCCTGATACGGGACATCACCAACGGGGCGGGCGACGTCGGCGGGCGGCTCAGGGACCGCTTCACAGGCTCCGGCTCGGCTCAGGCCACCGCGGAGCGACCGCCGGGGACGCAAGACCCGGAGTCGACGTCGGATCAGGACGAGGACCGGCCTGAGGCGCCGCAGCCGTAGCGGGGTCGGCGAGCGGGGCGCACACGGCGCCGGGTGGGCGGTCGTGGTCGTAGGGGTCGGCGGGGCTGACCCCGCCGGGCGCGCTCCGGCCGGCCAGTATCGGCAGGAAAGAGCTCTGCACCTGCGCGCCGCAGGCCAGCGGGCCCGCCGTCACGTCGGCCTGGACGACCTCGACGTGGCCCTGGCGCAGCTGGTCGTGGTCGTAGTGGAAGGTCAGCCTGCGCCGCACGGTGAACAGCGAGACCGGCCCGTCCGGATCGGCGGCGGCGCGGACGGCGTAGACGTAGGTGTGGTCGGCGACGATCTGCAGCAGGCCGCCGGCGGACTCGGCGGCGGCGAAGCTGCCCTGGACGCGGATGTCGTCGCCGACCAGGCTCACCCCCGAGCGGCGGTCGGTGTCGAAGCGCACCAGCCAGCCGGTGACCTCGTGCACGCCGTCGGCGGCCGGGGCGCTCAGGCTGTCCGCGAAGAGGTCGGCCTGGCGCGGTTCGAGCAGGTCCTGGACGAGCCGGATGTCGCCGCCGGTGACGGTCTGCTTCCTCAAGCCAGTGTCGCCGAGGAACTGCTGGGCGGTCTCGTAGCCGGCCATCACCTCGTCGGCGGTGTAGCCGCCGACGCCGTGCACGTCCGCGGGGAGGGCAAGGCCGTCGACGCCGCGGCCGAAGCCGGCGGCCTGGGTGCCGGCGAAGGGGTCGGCCGGGGAGACCGCCCGTACGGTCCCGGTGGGCACCAGCGGGACGACGGAGACGCGCAGCGGTTCGCCGCTGCCGCCGTCGTGGGCGGTGTAGGGGTGGCGTACGCCCATGTAGATGGCGAAGCCGAAGGCCAGCACGATCAGCAGGATCAGCGCCGCGGCCTGCCGGGCGAGGCCGCCGGGCAGCGCGTGCCGGACCCGGACCGGGCGGGCCGCGTCGTCCTGCCGCTCACGGGCGGAGAACTCCTGGATCCGGGCAGCCCTCACAAACGATTCGTCGAAGACGACGGATCGGAATTCGTCCTCACCGCCTCCTGAGGCGCCCTCGGGCGTGCCCTCAGGAGGGTCTCCAGGCCCGCTCATACCACAAGGTTAAGTCCGCCGAGGCGGGAATAAACGCCCCCGTACCGGCCGAGTTGACATGAGATCAGGGCACAGGGGTGCTGGCGACCGGCGGCAGGGTCTGCCGGCCGAGCTGGCTGCCGCTGGACGGCGGCGGGTCCGCGGGCTGCCGGGCACCCGCGCCCGCGCCGCGGTAGACGGCGGCGAAGGTCAGGGCGACCACGCCGATCCCCATCACCACGGCGAGCGCCCAGGCCACCGGCCGGTGCCAGCGGGTGCTGCTGCCGCGGTACGGATGGCCGGCGGCGTAGAGGGGGTCGAGCGCGGGGAAGTCCGCGGCGTCGACGGTCTCGGGGATGTCGGCGCGCGCGTTTCTGCGCCGTCCGGGCCAGCCGGGCGGCAGCGCGGGACCTTCGGCGACGGCGAGCATCCGTTCCCGGGCCGTGGGCTCGTGGAACAGGGCAGACCGTACGAATTCTTCGTCGAGGACTACGGAGGCGAATTCGTCATCGTCCGGCATCTGTCCAGAGTAATGCGGAAGTTGGCCCTTTGGGCAGGGGAATCCCGGTCGCCTGTGTGCCGGCTGTGCACCCGGATGGCCCAGCGCCCGGCCTGCGGGCGCCCGTCGCAGGTCAGCGGGTGTGGCCGTCGCCGGTGACGACGAACTTGGTGGACGTCAGCTCCGGCAGTCCCATGGGGCCGCGGGCGTGCAGCTTCTGGGTGGAGATGCCGATCTCGGCGCCGAAGCCGAACTGGCCGCCGTCGGTGAAGCGCGTCGAGGCGTTCACCATCACCGCCGCCGCGTCGACCAGCTGGGTGAAGCGGCGGGCGGCGGGCTGCGAGGACGTCACGATCGCCTCGGTGTGCCCGGAGGACCAGCGGCGGATGTGGGCGACCGCGGCGTCCAGCGAGTCCACCACGGCGGCGGCGAGGTCGTACGACAGATACTCCGTCGCCCAGTCCTCGTCGGTCGCCGCGATGACGGCGGCCTTGGTGCCGGACGCCTCGGCGGCGGCCAGCACGGCGGGGTCGCCGTGCACCGTGACGCCGGCGTCGGCGAGCGCGTCCAGGGCGCGCGGCAGGAAGCGGGCGGCGATGTCGCGGTGCACCAGCAGCGTCTCGGCGGCGTTGCACACGCTCGGGCGCTGGGCCTTGGAATTGACCAGGATGTCCACGGCCATGTCGATGTCGGCGGCGGCGTCCACGTACACGTGGCAGTTGCCGGTGCCGGTCTCGATCACGGGCACGGTGGAGCCCTCGACGACGGTACGGATCAGGGAGGCGCCGCCGCGCGGGATCAGCACGTCCACCAGGCCGCGGGCGCGCATCAGCTCGGTGACGGAGTCGCGGGACTCGCCCGGGACGAGCTGCACGGCGTCGGCGGGCAGGCCCGCGGCGGCGATCGCGTCACGCAGCACGGCGACCAGGGCGGTGTTGGAGGAGTACGCGGAGGAGGAGCCGCGCAGCAGGACGGCGTTGCCGGACTTCAGGCACAGGGCGGCGGCGTCCACGGTGACGTTCGGCCGGGCCTCGTAGATGATGCCGACGACGCCGAGGGGGACCCGGACCTGGCGCAGATCCAGGCCGTTCGGCAGGGTGGACCCGCGCAACACCTCTCCCACGGGGTCGGGGAGCCCGGCGACGTGGCGCACGTCGGCGGCGATCGCGGCGATGCGCTCCGCGGTGAGGGTGAGGCGGTCGACGATCGCCGGGCTCGTGCCGGCGTCGGCCGCCCGCGCGACGTCGTCGGCGTTCGCCGAGACGAGCTCGGCGGTGCGGTTTTCCAGGGCGGCGGCGATGGCGTGCAACGCCGCGTCTTTTGTTGCCCGGGCCAGCGGTGCGAGGTCCGCTGCCGCGACCCTCGCGCGCTGAGCCGCGTCCACCACGGCGGAGGTCCCATTTCCCATACCCTCACTCTACCGACCCCGCCCCACGAGCTCGCGGCTGCGCCGCGCGGCGCCCCCCAGGGGCGCGGGGCTGTGTTTGACCTGCGGCTGCCGCCGCATGGGCGCGATCCGCGCCGCGGGGTGCTTTTCAGGGGCGCGGGGCTGTGTTTGCTGCGCGGCTGGCGCCGCGTGGGCGCGCGGTTTGGCGTTGCGTTTGCGCCGGACGCCAACCACCAGGGGCGCGGGGAACTGCGCGACCAGCCAGGAACCGGCGTGCACGTCGCCACCGTCCCAAAGGGGCTGTTCGGTCCGATCCGGACCACCGGCCGGTGACTGGCTGAGCGCGCAGTTCCCCGCGCCCCTGGGTGTCACCGCCCGGCGCAGACGCAGCCCCCGGCCGGGCGCGCCCGGAAAAGCACCCTGCGGCGCAGCCGCGAGCCCCGGCAGGGGGGTCAGAAGGGGTGGACGCCCGCTGGGATGGGTGGGGAAGGGGCTGCGCCGGCGGCTAGGCGTTGGTGGTAGGTGGGGCGGTCGATGACTTCGAGGCCGACCGTTTCCCAGGGAGGAAGTTGCGCGGAGGAGCGGTGCTCGCCCCAGAGGCGGAGGGCCATCGCCGCGGCGTCGTGGACGTCGCGGGCCTCCTCCCAGTAGCGGATCTCCGCGTGGTCCTCGGCGTAGCGGCTGGTCAGCAGGAAAGGGTGGTCGTTGGCGAGCTGTTCGAGCCCGCGGCGCAGTTCCGCCAGCGGGGTCCGCGGGCCCGCGACGCTGAGCGTGACGTGCCACAGCCGGGCGGCGGGCCGGTCCTGGGGCCGCGCCTGGTGCGGCACCACCGTGCCGTCCGGTGCGGCGCGGTCGACGCTGACCAGCGCACGCTCCGTAGAAGTCCTGGTCAATGGCCCTGGGCGCCCTCGTTTCACCGGCGGCCTCCCTGTGGGTTGCGTCCCGCCCCGCCGTCCGCGGCAGGGGACGTACCTGCGCATCGCATCCTCATCAAAGTTGACCAGGCTCCGGCAGGCGGCGGGGGCGTTTTCCGCAAGAAGCCCCGGACGAGATCCGCGGCCGGCTCAGCCGGTGAGCCCCCGTCCCCGCAGCAGTACCAGGTCATCGCGGTGCACGACCTCCCGCTCGTACGCGGGCCCGAGTTCCGCGGCGAGCTCGCGGGTGGAGCGGCCGAGCAGCCGGGGCAGCTCGCGGGCGTCGTAGTTGACCAGGCCGCGGGCGACCGCCCGGCCCGCCTCGTCGACCAGGTCGACCGGGTCGCCGGCGGCGAAGTCGCCCTCCACGCCGGTGAGCCCGGCGGGCAGCAGCGAGCTGTGCCGCTGGGTGACCGCGCGGACCGCGCCGGCGTCCAGCCGCAGCGCGCCGCGCGGCGCGGAGGCGTGGGCGAGCCACAGCAGCCGGTCGGCGGAGCGCTTGCCGGTGCGGTGGAAGTGCGTGCCGGTGGGGCGGCCGGCGAGCGCGTCGGCGGCGTGCACGGCGGAGGTGAGGACGACGGGCACCCCGGCGCCGGTGGCGATGGCGGCGGCCTCCACCTTGGTGACCATGCCGCCGGTGCCGACACCGGACTTGCCGGCGCTGCCGATGGACACGCCGTCGAGGTCCGCGGGGCCGCGGACCTCGGCGATGAGCGAGGTGCCGGGGGTGCGCGGGTCGCCGTCGTAGAGGCCGTCGACGTCGGAGAGCAGCACGAGCAGGTCGGCCCGCACCAGGTGGGCGACGAGCGCGGCGAGCCGGTCGTTGTCGCCGAAGCGGATCTCGTCGGTGGCGACGGTGTCGTTCTCGTTGACGATCGGCAGCGCGCCCATCGCGAGCAGCTGGTCCAGGGTGCGGTAGGCGTTGCGGTAGTGGGCCCGGCGGCTCACGTCGTCGGAGGTCAGCAGCACCTGCCCGACGCGGATGCCGTAGCGGGCGAAGGAGGCGGTGTAGCGGGCGACGAGCAGGCCCTGGCCGACGCTGGCGGCGGCCTGCTGGCGGGCCAGGTCGCGGGGCCGGCGCGGCAGTCCGAGCGGCGCGAGCCCGGCGGCGATGGCGCCGGAGGAGACCAGCACGATCTCCCGGTCCTCGCGCGCCTTGACCAGCACGTCGACCAGCGCGTCCACCCGGTCGGCGTCCAGGCCGCCGGTGGCCGTGGTCAGCGAGGAGGAGCCCACCTTGACCACGACTCTGCGGGCCTGCACCACGTCCTGCCGTGCCGCCGTCGTCACGTGCGCCGTCCGTCCCTCGTGTCGCCTTCCGCGGCGCCTGCCCTAGCCCGGGTGCCGCAGCTGCCAGCCCGCCCACGCCGAGGTGACCATCTCGCGTACGTCGTAGGCGGCGGACCAGCCCAGTTCCTTGTCGATCAGCTCGGCGGACGCGATGACCCTGGCCGGGTCGCCGGGGCGGCGTGCGACCACCTCGGGGGCGATCCCAGTGTGACCCGAAACCTGCTGGAGCATGGTCACCATCTCGGCCACCGAGACGCCCTCGCCGCGCCCGATGTTGAGCACCAGGTCGGCCTGCCGGTCGTCGGCGAGCCGGCGGGCGGCGGCGACGTGCGCGGAGGCGATGTCCGCGACGTGCACGTAGTCGCGGATGCAGGTGCCGTCGGGCGTCGGGTAGTCGGCGCCGAAGATCAGCGGGGCGAGCCCCCGGGTGAGCCGGTCGAAGACCATCGGCACGATGTTGAAGACGCCCGGGTCGGACAGCTCGGGGGCCGCCGCGCCCGCGACGTTGAAGTAGCGCAGCGACGCGGTGGCCATGCCGTGGGCCCGGCCGACCGCGGAGACCAGCCACTCGCCGGCGAGCTTGGTCTCGCCGTAGGGGTTGATCGGCTCGCACGGCGTGGTCTCGGTGACCAGGTCCACGTCCGGCATGCCGTAGACGGCCGCGGAGGAGGAGAAGACGAAGGACCGCACACCGCACGCGGCGGACGCCTCCAGGACGGTGCGCAGGCCCTCGACGTTCTGCGCGTAGTACCACAGGGGGCGCTCGACGGACTCGCCCACCTGCTTCTTGGCCGCGATGTGCACGACGCCCTCGACGTCGTGCTCGCGCAGCACCCGCTCCAGCAGCGGCCCGTCCAGGGTGCTGCCCCGCACCAGCGGGACGTCGGCCGGCAGCCGGTCCGCCTCACCCGTGCTCAGGTCGTCGACCACGACGACGGGCAGCCCGCCCGCGGTCATCGCCCTGACGACATGGGAACCGATGTACCCCGCCCCGCCGGTAATCATCCAGGTCATGCGGCGATCCTACCGAGCGGGCACACCGGCCGAACACACGGTGAACTCCCGGATGCGCGACGATGACGGCAGGATTCGCGCGCCCGTGACGGCCCGCGATAGCGTCCTTGCCTCGGCGGGATCCGCCCGCCCGTCCGTCCGCAATTCCTGTGAGGTCTGTACATGTCGCCCCGTCGCCGTCCGGTCACCAAGGCAGTCATCCCCGCGGCCGGGCTGGGGACGAGGTTCCTGCCCGCGACAAAGGCCACGCCCAAGGAGATGCTGCCGGTCGTCGACAAGCCGGCGATCCAGTACGTGGTCGAGGAGGCGGTGACGTCCGGCCTGTCGGACGTGCTGATGATCACCGGGCGCAACAAGCGGCCGTTGGAGGACCACTTCGACCGCAACTACGAACTGGAGGAGGCGCTGTCGCGCAAGGGCGACGCGGCCCGGCTGGCCCGGGTGCGCGAGTCCAGCGACCTGGCCACCGTCCACTACGTGCGCCAGGGGACGCCGCAGGGCCTCGGCCACGCCGTGCTGTGCGCCGAGCCGCACGTGGGCGACGCGCCGTTCGCGGTGCTGCTGGGCGACGACCTGATAGACGCCCGCGACCCGCTGCTGGCCAGGATGATCGAGGTGCAGCAGCAGCGCGGCGGCAGCGTCGTGGCGCTGATGGAGGTCGATCCCGCGCTGATCCACCTCTACGGCGCAGCCGCGGTGGCACCGGTGGGCGAGCCGGACGTGGTGCGGGTGACCGGGCTGGTGGAGAAGCCCGAGACCGGGCAGGCGCCGTCGTCGTACGCGGTGATCGGCCGGTACGTCCTCGACCCCGCGGTCTTCGGTGTGCTGCGCGAGACCCGGCCGGGGCGCGGCGGCGAGATCCAGCTCACCGACGCGCTGCGGGTGCTGGCGGAGCGGGACGACGAGGGCGGCCCGGTGCACGGGGTGGTGTTCACCGGGCGCCGCTACGACACCGGCGACCGCGCCGACTACCTGCGCGCGATCGTCCGGCTGGCCTGCGAACGCGACGACCTGGGGCCGGAGTTCCGCGGCTGGCTGCGGGAGTTCGTCGCCAAGGAGCTGCAGGACTGACGGCCCCGCGCGGCCGGCCGGCCGCGGGTCAGGACGACGTCGGTGACGACGGCGCCGGTTCGGCCGCGGCCTCTTCCGCCGGCCGGCCGGCCGGGCGCGAGGCGAAGGCGTGCGACGTGAGGTTGCGGGCGACGCCCAGCTCACGGTGCCGCAGCGCCCGCGGCACCATCGTCAGGGCGTGCACCCGGGTGGACACATGGCGCCGGGCCACGGTGGCGGCGCGGTGCCAGCCCGCGGCGTCCAGGTCGTCGGCGACACCGTAGAGGTAGCGGCGGATCTCCGCGAACCTGCTGCCGGAGAAGGCCTGCACCGACGACTCGCTCATCGCGTGCCGGCGGTAGTCGAAGCAGATCTCCGGGTCGGTGACCAGGGTCTCCCCGCGCAGCAGCAACTCCATGACCAGCGCCAGGTCCTGCACCACCGTCAGGTCCTCGCGGAAGCTCACCGCCTTCAGGTCGGCCGAGCGCCAGCACATCGCCGGGAAGTACAGCCAGTTGCCGCGCAGCAGGCTCACGGCCAGTTCCTCGCCGGACAGCCGGGCGCGTTCGGTACGGGCGGGCGGGCCGATCCACTTCTTCGCCGCGTCGACGAGGGTCCGCACCGGGGCGCCGTCACCGTCGATGACCCGCACTCCGGGCTGGTACATGGCGGCGCCGGGCATCGCGGCCACGGCGGCGCGCATGGTGGCCACGTAGTTCGGCCACATGATGTCGTCGCAGCCCATCATCACCGCGAGGTCGTGCTCGACCATGTCCACGCAGCGCCGGAAGTTGCCGGTGATGCCGAGGTTCTCGGGGTTGCGGAAGTAGCGCACCCGGGGGTCGTCGAGCGCCGCGAACCACTCCGGCACACCCGGCTCCCGGCCGTCGTCGACCACCGTCAGCCGCCACTGCGGGTCCGTCTGCGCCTGCACACTGCGTACGGCGGCGCGCATCAGCTCCGGATCCCCGTAGTAGGGCAGCATGATGTCAACGGTGGTCACCGGTGGGGTTCCCTTCGGAGGGGACGAGCGCGGGCGTGCGGTCCGCGGCGGCGGGCGCGTCGGCCTCCGGGCGGTGTGCGGTGCGCAGGGCGGTGTCGCGGGCCAGCTCGGTCAGCCGCTGCTCCAGCGACCGGAACCGCAGGTAGGTGTTGAGCGCCAGCCCGGTCACGCCCACGACGAGGAAGTACAGCACCAGGTCGGTGCCGCGGCCGACGCCGAGGAAGTGGGCCACGCGGGTGGTGTCGCCGGGCCGCAGGACGGCGTAGGCGTTGACGACGCAGAAGGCGAGGAAGGCCAGCCGCTTCCAGGCCCGGACACCGGCGGTGTTCCAGCGGGTCGCGAAGATGACGAACATCAGCACGACGGCCGCTATGAGCAGCGTTTGGATGAGCATGGGTCAGCTGCTCCTGCGGTTCAGTGACAGGTCGAAGAGTATGTTCACGCCGTTGATGAGGGACTGGCCCTTGGCGCGGGAGTATTCGGTGTAGCGGACGGCGACCGGGGCCTCGACGACCCGCAGCCCGGAGCGCGCGAGGAACCCGGTGATCTCCGAGGCGTGCGCCATGCCGTTCATGGTGATGTCCAGCCGGGAGGCCGCCGCGCGGTTGAACAGCCGCAGTCCGTTGTGGGCGTCGGACAGGCCGAGCTTGCGGGCGGTGGGGCTGACGGCCGCGGCGGTCCGCAGGACCACCCGCTTCTGCCACGGGATGTCCTCGCCGCGGGTGAGGAACCGGGAGCCGAGCACGACGTCCGCGCCGCTCTCGCGGGCGATCTTGAGCATGGACTCGACGTCCTCGACGCGGTGCTGGCCGTCGGCGTCGAAGGTGACGAAGTACTGGCCGCCGGGCTGGGCGAGGGCGTACTCGAAGCCCGTCTGGAGCGCCGCGCCCTGACCGAGGTTGACCGGGTGCCGCAGCAGGTGGGCGCCGGTGCCCTCGATCCGCTGCGCGGACTCGTCCCGGCTGCCGTCGTCGACGCACACGATGTTCGGGAAGGTCTGCAGCGCCTCGGTGACGACCTCGCCTATCACCTGTGCCTCGTTGTACACGGGGGTGATCAGCCACACGTCGTCGTAAAGGTGGGATATCCCGGACCGCGCAGAAGCGATTGCCGTCATAGCGCGCTGCCTCTCCTCGTTCGGTCTGTCACTTGTGCCCCCGGCTGTTCTGCTCTGCGGTGTCCACGCGATCGGTCACTCTTTCTGACGGGCCCACCCGCCTGCGAGTTGCATCCGAGTGACACATACCACCCCGGCGGGTGAAGCTCCGATGACGGCCGGACTCCCGGAAGAGGCGGTTCCCCCCCGAAGCCGATGCATGCGTGTACTGCGGATGTACAAAAGGGTACCGCCGCGCGACCACCCGGAACGGACGGACCCGGTCGCCCCAGTAGGATCACCGCGGCGGCAGCCGGACCGCCCGGACAGAAGGAAGTGACGCATGAGGCAGCTGGGCATCCCGGGCGCCTGGGTCTACGAGCCGAAGGTGTTCCCGGACAGTCGCGGCAGCTTCCACGAGTGGTTCCGCGCGGCCGACGTCACCGCCGCCACCGGCCGGACGCTCTCGCTCGCCCAGGCCAACTGCTCGGTCTCGGCCCGCGGCACCCTGCGCGGCGTGCACTACGCCGATGTGCCGCCGAGCCAGGCCAAGTACGTCGCCTGCGTACGCGGCGCGGTCCTGGACGTGATCGTGGACATCAGGACCGGCTCGCCCACGTTCGGGCAGTGGGAGGGGGTCCGGCTCGACGACCGCGACCACAGCGCGGTCTTCCTCTCCGAGGGCCTGGGCCACGCCTTCATGGCGCTCACCGACGACGCCACGGTGGTCTATCTGTGCTCCGAGGGCTACGCGCCCGCCCGTGAGCACGGCATCAACCCGCTCGACCCGGATCTCGGTATCGCGTGGCCGTCCGACGTGGAACCGCTGCTGTCCGACAAGGACCGTGACGCGCCCGGCCTGCGCGAGGCGGCCGACCGCGGGCTGCTGCCGTCGTTCGAGGCGTGCGAGGACTTCCAGCGGCAGCTCCGGGCCGCCGCCGGCCGCTGACCGCCGCGGTCGGCGCCGGGGCCGGTGCCGGGGGTCAGTGCCGGGGGTGCTCCAGAATCTCCAGCAGGTAGTCGCCGTAGCCGCTCTTGCACAGCGGCTCGGCCAGTGCCCGCAGCTGGCCGTCGTCCAGCAGCCCGGCGCGCCAGGCCGCCTCCTCCACGCAGCCGATCTTGTAGCCCTGCCGCTCCTCGACCACCCGGACGTACTCCGAGGCCTGGACCAGCGAGTGGAAGGTGCCGGTGTCGAGCCAGACGGTGCCGCGGTCAAGGACCGAGACCTTGAGCCGGCCGCGCTCCAGGTACTCCTGGTTGATGTGCGAGATCTCCAGCTCGCCGCGGGCGCTCGGGGTGAGCCGGCGGGCTATCTCCACCACCTCGCGGTCGTAGAAGTACAGGCCCGGCACGGCGTAGCGCGAGCGCGGCTTCTCCGGCTTCTCCTCGATGGACAGCGCCGTGCCGTTCTCGTCGAAGGCGACCACGCCGTAGTCGGAGGGGTTGGCGACGGCGTGGGCGAAGACGACCCCGCCGGCCGGCTCGCGGTAGGCGCGCAGCTGGGTGCCCAGGCCCGTGCCGTGGAAGATGTTGTCCCCCAGGATCAGCGCCACCGGGTCGTCGCCGATGAAGTCGGCGCCGATGATGAACGCCTCCGCGATCCCGGCCGGCTTCTCCTGCGCCGCGAACTCGATCCGCAGCCCCAGCCGCGAGCCGTCACCGAGCAGCCGTTCGAACTGGGCGCGGTCGTCCGGGGTGGTGATGACGAGAATGTCCCTTATACCCGCCATGATCAGGGTCGACAGCGGGTAGTACACCATCGGCTTGTCGAAGACGGGCATGAGCTGCTTCGAGACAGCCTTGGTGATCGGCCACAGTCGCGACCCGGTGCCGCCGGCGAGCAGGATTCCACGCATGGCGGTCATGATAGTCGTGACCGGTCGCCCGCCCGGCACCGCATCGCCACCGCGGTGTAACCATGACTTAAGATGCTGCTCCCATGAGAATTCTCGTCACCGGCGGCGCCGGATTCATCGGCTCCCAGTTCGTACGGGCCGCGCTCCTCGGTGAGCTGCCGTCCGGCCCCGGTACCCGGGTCACCGTGCTGGACAACCTCACGTACTCGGGCAATCGCGCCAACCTGGCGCCCGTCGCGGACCACGAGGGGTACACCTTCGTCCAGGCCGACATCAGGGACGCCGCCGCGGTCGACGAGGTGATGCCCGGGCACGACGCGGTGGTGCACTTCGCGGCCGAGTCGCACGTCGACCGCTCCATCAGCGACGCCTCGCCGTTCGTGACCACCAACGTGCTGGGCACCCAGGTGCTGCTGGACGCGGCGCTGCGGCACAAGGTCGGCCGGTTCGCGCATGTGTCGACCGACGAGGTCTACGGCTCGATCACCGAGGGCAGCTGGACCGAGGAGTGGCCGCTGGCCCCCAACTCGCCCTACTCCGCCTCCAAGGCCGCCTCCGACCTGATGGTGCTGGCCTACCACCGCACCCACGGCATGGACGTGACGGTCACCCGGTGCTCGAACAACTACGGGCGCTACCACTTCCCCGAGAAGATGATCCCGCTGTTCGTCACCAACCTGCTGGACGGCCGCAAGGTGCCACTGTACGGCGACGGCGGCAACGTACGGGACTGGCTGCACGTCTCCGACCACTGCCGCGGCATCGACCTGGTACTGCACCGCGGCCGGGCCGGCGAGGTGTACAACATCGGCGGCGGCACCGAGATGACCAACCGTGAGCTG
The DNA here is from genome assembly GCF_012034175.1 of Actinacidiphila epipremni. GTDB lineage: Bacteria > Actinomycetota > Actinomycetes > Streptomycetales > Streptomycetaceae > Actinacidiphila > Actinacidiphila epipremni. The sequence continues at coordinate 364,296 of NZ_JAATEJ010000001.1, read as the reverse complement.
ACCGAGCGCCTGCTGGCCGCCTGCGGCGCGGGCTGGGACCGGGTGGAGCACGTCACGGACCGCAAGGGCCACGACCTGCGCTACTCGCTGAGCATCGACAAGATCCGCGAGGAGCTCGGGTACGAGCCCCTCACCGGTTTCGACGAGGGCCTTGCCGACACCGTCGCGTGGTACCGGGACAACCGCCAGTGGTGGGAGCCCCTCAAGGAGAAGGCGGAACTGCACGCATGACACGCTGGCTCGTCACCGGTGCGGGCGGCATGCTCGGCCGGGACCTGATCGCCGTGCTCGCCGACGCCCCCGGCGCCGAGCCGACCGCGGCGGCCCGTGCCGACCTCGACGTGACGGACCCGGCGGCGGTGGACGCGGCGGTGGCCGGCCACGACATCGTGGTCAACGCCGCGGCCTGGACCGACGTCGACGGCGCCGAGGCCGACGAGGCCGCCGCCACCCGGGTGAACGGCGAGGGCGCGCGCTGCCTCGCCCTGGCCTGCGCCCGGCACGGCGTGCCGCTGCTCCAGGTGTCCACCGACTACGTCTTCCCCGGCGACGCCACCGCGCCCTACGCCGAGGACGCCCCGACCGCCCCGGTCAACGCCTACGGCCGCAGCAAGCTGGCCGGCGAGCGGGCGGTCCTCGAACTGCTGCCGGAGCGCGGCTACGTCGTCCGCACCGCCTGGCTCTACGGCGCCCACGGCCGCAACTTCGTCAGCACCATGCTGACCCTGGCCGGGCAGCGCGAGACCCTCGACGTCGTCGACGACCAGCTCGGGCAGCCGACCTGGACCCGCTCGCTGGCCCTGCGGCTGACGCAGCTGGGCGCAGCGGCGCTGGCCGGGCACGCACCCGCCGGCGTCTACCACGGCACCGCCTCCGGCCGGACGACCTGGTACGGCCTGGCCCGCGCCGCGTTCGCGCTGCACGGCCTGGACCCGGAGCGGGTGCGCCCGACGACGTCCGAGAAGTTCGTACGGCCGGCCCGGCGCCCGTCGTACAGCGTGCTCGGCCACGACCGCTGGGCGGCGGCGGGCCTGGGGCCCATGCCGGACTGGCATACGGAGCTGTCCGCGGCGATACCCGGCCTCAGCGCCGCCCTGTCCGCACCGCGGGCCGCCCGATGACGACCACCCTCAAGCCCCGGATCACCCAGCGCGTCGCGACCGCGCTGCCCCAGGGGACCGCGCTGGTCGGCGGCGGCACCGCGGTGCTCGGGCTGGCCAGCTATGTGCACCTGTCGGCGGCCAACCACGCCATGTCCGCGGACTCCGACGCCACCGCCGCCTTCTCGGTGCTGTGGACGGTCGTCTTCTCGATCGGCCTGGGGCTGTTCTTCCCGGTCGAGCAGGAGATCACCCGGGTCGTCGCGGCCCGCAAGGTGGCCGGCGACGGGGTGCGGCCGGCGATGCGGCGCGGGGCGATGCTGTCCGGCTCCCTGCTGTGCGTCACCGTGATCCCGCTCGCCGTACTCGCCCGGCCGATCGCCGACCTGCTCTTCGACGGCGACATCTCGCTGGTGTTCTGCCTCGCGGGCGCCTTCGCGGCGCTGTCGTGCGCGCATGTGACCCGGGGGGTGCTGGCGGGGCTCGGCCTGTTCAAGACCTACGGCACGCAGCTGGGTCTCGACGGCCTGCTGCGGATCGTGTTCTCCCTGGCCCTGGCGCTCAGCGGGGTCCACTCGGTCTTCGCCTTCGCGCTGATCCTCACGGTGGCGCCGCTGATCTCGGTGGCCGCCACCGTCGGCCCGGCCCTGAAGGCGGCACTGCCCGGCACCGCCGCGCCGTGGCGGGAGATGAGCCAGAAGCTGGGCATGCTGGTGGCCTCCACGCTGCTGGCGCAGCTGCTGGTCAACATCGCGGTCATCAGCACCAAGGTGATCTCCACCGACGACACCGAACTGGTCACCGCGCTGCTGGCCGCCCTGGTGCTGGCCAGGGTGCCGCTGTTCGTGTTCGGCGCCTTCCAGGTGTCGCTGCTGCGCGGGCTGGCGACGGCCGCGGCCGAGGGCGACCGGCGCGGCTACACGCGGCTGCTGCTGCGGGCGGTGCTGATCACCGGCTCGCTGGGGGCGACCGGCGGGCTGGGCGCCGTGATCCTGGGCCCGATGCTGCTGCCGGCCCTGTTCGGCGCGCCCGACATCCTGACCGCCGCGGACTTCGGGTGGCTGGCCTTCGGCACCACGGCGTACATGATCGCGATGGTGCTCGGCCAGGCCCTGCTCACCAGCGGCGGCGCCCGTCGGCAGCTGGTGTCCTGGGCCATCGGCACGGCCGTGCTGATCGGCGTCACGTTCAGCCCGATGGCCCTGCGCAGCAGGGTCGAGATCGCGTACGCGGCCGGGTCCGTGGTGGTGGTGGCCTGCATGGCTGTCGCTTTGCGGCGCCGTGTAAGATAACCGTTCGTTCGCTCGCCGTTCCGACCCATGTCACCGCCCGCACACGCTGCCGTGGCGGGAGTGCGGCGAAGCGGACGCAAAGAACCTAGGGAACACGGTCAATGCCCTCTCTACCCAGCTCGCCCCGCTTCAGCATCGTCGTCCCCGCCTACGGGGTCGAGGCGTACCTGCGGGACTGCCTGGACTCGCTGCTCGACCAGTCCTTCGGGGACTTCGAGATCATCGCGGTGGACGACTGCTCACCGGACGCCTGCGGCGACATCATGGACGAGTACGCGGCGGCCGATCCGCGGGTGGTCTCGCTGCGGCTGGCGCAGAACGTCGGCCTCGGCCGGGCCAGGAACGCCGGCATGGCCAAGGCCTCGGGCACGTATCTGCTGTTCGTGGACAGCGACGACACCGTGCTGCCCGGCGCGCTCGCCGCGATCGACCGGCGGCTGGCCGAGACCGGCGACCCGGAGCTGCTGGTCTTCGACTACGCGCGCACCACGTGGGACGGCCGTACCGTCCGCAACAAGCGCGCGGACGTCCTGACGTCCGCGGACAAGCCCGTGGTCACCCTCGACGAGCACCCGCAGCTGCTCGACCTGCTCCAGGTGGCGTGGAACAAGGCGTACCGCCGGGACTTCGTCGGCCGCTGGGACCTGGAGTTCCCGCCGGGCTACTACGAGGACACCCCCTGGACGTACCCGGTGCTGGTCGCGGCCGAGAGCATCGCGCTGCTGGACCGGGTGTGCGTGCACTACCGGCAGCGGCGGCAGGGCAGCATCCTGCACAGCTCCAGCCGCAAGCACTTCGACGTGGTCGACCAGTACGAGCGGGTCTTCGCCTTCGTCGACGCCCACCCGCGGTTCGACCGCTGGCGGCCCCGGCTGTACGACCTGATGGCCAACCACTACCGCACGGTGGAGCGTTCGCCGGGCCGGCTGCCGGCCGACGCGGTGGCGGAGTTCCGCACCCGTACCGCCGCCTCGCTCGCGGCGCACCTGCCCGCCGGCCACGCCCCGGCGCCCGCAGCCGCGCCGGCCACCGGGGGCCGCCGGGCCAAGGCCGGGGCGCGCCGGCTGGTGCGGCGGGCGAAGAAGCGCGCGGCGCCGCTCAAGCGCCCGCTGCGCACGGCGGTGCTGCGGACGTACTACCGAATACAGCGCATGCTGCCGCTGCAGGACGACCTGGCGGTCTTTGCGGCCTACTGGAACAGCGGCTACACCTGCAACCCGGCGGCCGTCCACCGCAAGCTGCTGGAGCTGGCGCCGCGCCTGCGCACGGTGTGGGTGCTGAAGAACCAGGTGCGCGTGCAACTGCCGCGCGGCACGGGCCGGGTGCACCCCGGTTCGTTCGCCTACTGGAAGACCGTCGCCCGCGCGAAGTTCTTCGTCAACAACGTGAACTTCCCCAACGGCGTCGTCAAGCGGCCGGGCCAGGTGCACCTGCAGACCCACCACGGCACCCCGCTCAAGCGGATGGGCGTGGACCTGGCCGAATTCCCCACCGCGCTGGGTGCGATGGACCTCACCGACCTGATACGGCGGGTCGACCGCTGGGACTACAGCCTCAGCGCGAACAGCTACAGCACCCGGATCTGGGACCGCAGCTACCCCTCGTCGTACGAACCGCTGGAGTACGGCTACCCGCGCAACGACGTGCTGGTCACGGCGGACGCCGCGGCGGTGACGGCGGCCCGGCGGGCGCTGGACCTGCCCGACGGCACCACGGTGATCCTCTACATGCCGACGCACCGCGACTACCTGGGCGAGCTGCACTTCCCGGTGGATCTGGAGCGGTTCGTCGAGCGGCTGCCGGACGGGCATGTGGTGCTGGTCCGCGGGCACTACTACTACACCGACCCGGGCCGGCCGCCGGCCGGCGCCGACGCCAAGGCCCGGCTGGTCGACGTCAGCGGCCACCCGTCGGTGGAGGAGCTGTACCTGGCGGCGGACTGCCTGCTGACGGATTACTCGTCTGCGATGTTCGACTATGCGAACCTCGACCGGCCGATCGTCGTCTATGCCAATGACTGGGAGATGTACCGGACGACAAGGGGGACGTATTTCGACATCCACACCCTGCCGCCCGGTCCCGTGGTGAGCACCGAGGACGAACTGGTCGCGCTGTTCGGGTCCGGTGCATGGGACACCGAGGAGCACACCCGGGAGCGGGCGCGTTTCCGGGCGCGTTTCTGCGAGTTCGACGACGGCCGCGCGGCGGAGCGGGTGGTGCGCAGGATCTTCCTCGGCGAAAGCGCCGTGCCCCCGGTCATACCATGGGCGGATCGCCCGGTGCCGCCCAGGCCGTGAAATGTGCCCGCCCCTGGCATATGCAAAGAAAGGCAACGCACTGATGACTCCACGTCTTTCGGTGGTAGTCCCTGTCTACAACGTGGAGTTGTTCCTCGACGAATGCCTGCAGTCGCTGGCCGACCAGACGTTCAGAGACTGGGAGGCCGTCGTCGTGGACGACGGTTCCACCGACGGCAGCCTGGAGATCGCGCGCAAGTGGGCCGCCCGGGACACCCGGATCCGGGTGGTGGAGCAGCCCAACGCCGGCCTCGGCGCCGCCCGTAACACCGGTGTACGGCACATCGCCGCGGGCACGGAGTTCCTGGCGTTCGTCGACAGCGACGACGTCGTCGTACCGGACGCGTACCAGCGCTGCATAGCGAGTCTGGACAAGACCGGATCCGACTTCGTCTCCGGCAACGTGGACATCCTGGTGGCCGGCGAGACCTCGCCTTCTGCCCTGCACGCCAAGCGCCTGAACAAGCCGCGGGAACGCACCCACATCTCCCGGGACCGCGATCTGCTCTATGACCGCACGGCGTGGAACAAAGTATTCCGCCGCTCGTTCTGGGACCGGCACGCATTCGCCTTCCCCGAGGGCATTCTCTACGAGGACGCGCCCGTCACGATTCCGGCGCATTTCCGGGCGACCGCCGTGGACGTGCTCGCCGAGCCGATCTACCAGTGGCGCCAGCGCACCGCGGGCGCCCCGTCGATCACCCAGAACCGCACCGATCCCAGGAACGTACGGGACCGCATCACGTCCTTCGACTCGGTCAGCCGCTTCCTGGCCGCGCAGCCGGGCGCGGAATACCGCGGCTACAAGCGGTGGTACGACGAGACCGCGATCACCGACGAGCTGCCGCTGTTCTGGAACGTGCTGAGCGAGGCCGGCGAGGAGTTCCGCCGGGCGTTCCTGGACGGCAGCCGCGACTTCCTCGACCGGGTCGATCCCGCGGTGCTCGCCAAGGTGCCGGTGCCGGTGCGGCTCAAGTGCTTCTTCATCAGCCAGGGCCTGCTCGACGACGTGATCGAACTCGTGCAGTTCGAGCGGGAGTTCGGCAAGGCGATCCCGGTGGCCCGCAGCGGCCTGCGGCACTACGCCGACTACCCGCAGCTGCGCGACCGGCCCGGCCTGGCGGTGCCGCGCGAGGTGCTGCGGCTCGGCCCCGAGCTGGCCATGCGGGCCCGCGCCACGGCCGTGCGCTGGGAGCAGGGCAAGCTGCACGTCGACGGCTACGCGTACGTCCGCAACCTGGAGGCCGGCCGGGGCGCGATGTCGCTGCGCAGGGCGCTGCTGCGGGAGAAGGGCAGCCGGCGCAGCGTGGTGCTGTGGATGCACCGCACCCGCGAGCCCGAGGCCACCGTCGCGTCCTGGCAGTCCCTGCACTCCTACGACTGGTCCGGTTTCCGCTTCACCCTGGCGCCGGACAAGCTCAAGCAGCGCGGCGCGTGGAAGGAGGGCACCTGGCAGCTGACCATCGCGGGCGGGCAGCAGGGCGTCGTCCGCCGCAGCCGGGTCAAGGCCGGCCTGTCGGAGAGCGCCGAGAGCCCGGCGCCGTTCTGGGTCGCGCCGGACGTGCGCGTGGTGCCGTACGTCGCCGACGAGCACCTGTACATCAAGGTGGAGAAGGTACGGGCGACGTACACCGGCCACGAGGTGTCCGGCGGGCGGCTGCGGATCACCGGCACGCTCAGCCGCGACGTGGACGACAGCCTCACGCTGCGCGCCACGCAGGGCTCGAACGGCGTCACCTTCGAGGTCCCGGTCACCACGCACACCCAGGGCGACGGCAGCCGGACCTTCGAGGCGGCCGTGGAGACCGCGTCGCTGGACGTGCCCGGCCGCGACTCGGGCAACCCCGACCGCACCGAGACCTGGCTGCTGAACCTGGTGGCCCCGGGCAGGGCGGCCATCCCGGTCGCCGTGCGGGGCGGCGAGCAGACGCCCGCCGAGCAGTTCCCGATCCGCGCGGGCGAGCCCGGGTGGGGCGCGCGCGCGGTCTACGTCACCGGTGGGCCCACCGGCGCCCTGGTGCTGCGGACCCAGCCCGCCCAGGCGCTGGCCGACGCGGTGACCTCGACGGGCCCGGGCATGCTGCTGGTGGAGGGCACCCTGCCGGCCGTGCCCGAGCGCCCGCTGCACCTGGTGCTGCGGCACAGCCGGCAGGCCGAGGAGCACGTCTACCCCGTCACCGTCACCGGCGACCGCTTCCGCGCGGAGTTCCGGCCCGTGCCGCACAGCACGCTCAGCGGCAAGCGCCCGCTGCGCACCGGCCACTGGTATGCCTTCCTGCGCGAGGAGGACACCCGCGACAGCTACCCGGTGCGGCTGACCGCCGCGGCGCTGCCCGCCCTGCCGTTCGGCCTGGAGGCCCACGGCCGCGAGTACACCGTCGGCAGCCGCTTCTTCGACCGGCTGTACGTACGCTCCGCCCCCGACCTGCGCGAGGACGAGGCCGGCCGCTACCGGCAGCGGCAGCTGCGCACCGAGGTCTACGGCGGCGCGCGGACCGCGCCGCTGAAGGACCAGGTGATGTACGCCAGCTTCAACGGCCGGCAGTTCTCCGACTCGCCGCGCGCGGTCTACGAGGAGCTGGTCCGCCGGGGCAGCGACCTGGAGCACCTGTGGGTGGTGCAGGACGGGCAGGCGAGCGTGCCCGACGGCGCGACCGCGCTGCGCTGCTGGAGCAAGGAGTGGTACGCCGCGCTCGGTGAGAGCCGCTACATCGTGTGGAACTCGCACCTGCCGCACTGGATCGAGCGCCGCGAGGGCCAGGTCATCGTGCAGACCTGGCACGGCACCCCGCTCAAGCGGATCGCGCACGACATCGACAGCGTGCAGTTCGCCGACCGGCAGTACCTGGCGAAGGTCGCGCAGGAGACCCCGCACTGGAGCTTCCTGGTCTCCCCCAACCGCTTCAGCACGCCCATCATGAAGCGGGCCTTCGCCTTCGACGGTGAGATCCTGGAGTCCGGCTACCCGCGCAACGACCTGCTGCGCGCCGCCGGCCAGGAGGAGCGGGCCCGCGCGGTGCGCGACCGGATCGGGCTGCCGGAGGGCAAGCGGGTCGTGCTCTACGCGCCGACCTGGCGCGACGACCAGTTCTACCAGGCGGGCCACTACAAGTTCGACCTGCGGATCGACCTGGAGGACGCCCGCCGCCGGCTCGGCGACGACCATGTCCTGCTGGTCCGCAAGCACGCCAACATCGTGGACTCGGTCCCGGGGGCCGGCGACGGGTTCGTCTTCGACGTCTCCGACTACCCCGAGATCGGCGAGCTGTTCCTGATCTCGGACATCCTGATCACGGACTACTCGTCGCTGATGTTCGACTTCGCGAACACCGGCCGCCCGATGCTGTTCTTCACCTATGACCTCGACCACTACCGGGATCGGCTCCGCGGCTTCTACTTCGACTTCGAGGAGAAGGCACCGGGACCGCTGATCCACACCTCAGAAGACCTGGTCACCGCCCTCCGCGACATCGACGGCACAGCGGACCGGTACGCGGACGCCTACCGGGCGTTCCAGGACCTCTTCTGCGACCTCGACGACGGGCACGCCGCCGACCGGGTCATCGACCGTATGGTCCAGCTCGCCTCGGCCGCGCCGTCCCAACCTTCCTCCGCGGAGTCCCGTTGAAACTTCCCCTTGCCTCCCAGGCGCGCGCCATGATCGAGAAGATCCCGCCGCACCGGCGGCTGCCGCTGGCGGCGTTCGTGATCCCCCAGGTGGTGCTGCTGCTGTGGTGGGCGGCGTTCTACCCGGGCGCCATGAGCTACGACTCGATCGCGTACGTGTGGCATGTGACCAGCGACCACTGGATGTCGAACCACTCGGTGGTCTACGACTCGATGGTGTGGCTGTCGCTGAACACCACGGGCGACCTGTGGGCGCTGACGCTGCTGCAGACGATCGCGATGTCCGCGACGATCGCCTACACGTGCGTGATGCTGCGGGACTTCGGGGTGCGGGCGCGCTGGAGCCTGCCGGCCGCCGCCGCGGTGGTGCTGCTGCCGTCCACCGGCAGCTTCGTGGTCTTCGTGTGGAAGGACGTGCCGTACACCATCGGCGCGCTGCTGGCCTTCGCCGCCACCGGCCGGCTGGTCGCCCGCCGGCTGCGCGGCCGTTCGCAGGCGCGGGACCGGGCCTTCTACCGGGAGATGGGGCTGCTGTTCCTGGGCTGCCTGGCCATGGGCGTCTTCCGCACCAACGGCCTGCTGGTGATGATCTTCGCGGTGCCCGTGCTGCTCTTCACGCTGCCGAAGGTACGCCGGTGGATCCTCGCCGCGACCATCGTGCCGGTGGTCATCTCGGCGCTGCTGCAGACGGTGGTCTACCCGGCCGTCGGCATCCAGACGCCGACCAAGGACCAGGTCTACGCGATGCAGTACGCGGACATCGCCGTGGCTTACGGCAAGGCGCCGCAGACCTTCTCCCGGCACGACCTGGCGATCATGAAGAAGGTCGCCCCGCTCAGCCACTGGGGCGGCGCCGCGGCCACCTGCTACGCCGCCGACCCGACGATGGCCAAGCCGATGAACCGCCCGGAGGCGGCCCGGCTCAACAGCCAGCTGCTCGACATCTGGGCCGAGGTCGCCAAGCGCACCCCGAACATCCTGATCAGCACCCGGCTGTGCCGCTCGCACATCGCCTGGGCGATCTGGCCGGGTCCGGCGAGCCAGGACGGCTACACCCTGATCTCCGACCCGGTCACCCCGAAGAACCTGTTCGGGTGGGCGGACTGGAACCAGGACATCAAGCACAGCAAGTACCTGCCGGTGCTGAAGATGCGCCCGGTGTCGGCGAAGCTGCACACCGCCGCGCTGCTCGCCTTCAAGGCCTCCAAGGTCAGCCAGCTGGACTGGCTGTTCTACCGCGGCGCCGTCTGGTGCTACGCGAGCTACGCGATCGTGCTGCTGATGGTGCGCAAGCGCCGGCAGCGCGGGCTGTGGGCGATGGCGGCCTTCACCGTCGGCCTCCAGCTGTGCGTGCTCGCCGCGAACCCCGCGCCGCTGTTCCGCTACATGGTGGCGCCGATGTTCATCGGCTTCTTCTTCCTGCCGCTGCTCACCGTGCGGACCCGGCTGACGATGGGCCCGGACACGACCCGGCCGCGGCCGGTGCCAGCCCCGCAGCCGGCGCCGGAGCTGCCGGGGCAGGACAACAAGCCGCTGGCGTCCTCGACGGCCTGACGGCACGACGTACGGCTGAACGGTGGGGTGCCGCTGGCCGCAGCGGCACCCCACCGTTCGCGTTGCGGCGGGGGTACGGCCGGGGCGCCGGCCGGTCAGCGGGCGAGCCGCAGGCGGCGCAGCCGGGCGCCGAGGACCCGGCGGGCGCCCGCCATGCCGTCGGCAACCCGCAGGATGAGCGCCCGGCCGCCGGTGATGTGCGTCTGCACCAGCAGCACCTGCCCGGTGCGGCGCACCACGACGCCGCGGCCCGCGGTCTGCCCGTCGGCGGCCCGCACCTCCACCGGGGTGCGCTGCGGGGTGCCGGCGTAGCAGATCTCGGCGCGGAGGTGCCAGACCGCCAGCCGCCCGGCGCGGCCGAGGGGCGCGGCGGGCAGCCGTACCGCGGCCGTCCAGCCGTCGCCGTCGCGCACCACGGGGGTGTCGGCGGTGAGCGGGTTGCCGGGGTCGTCCCGCTCGACCAGCTCCACCCGCAGCGCCACCGGGTGCAGCGCGCCCAGCCGCCCGTACAGGTCGTGCACGCGCAGCGCGAGCCGGGTGGTGCTGCCGGTGCGGACCCGGGCGTCCACCACGGCCGGCAGCTCCCGCGGCTCCAGGTCGGCCAGCTCCGGCGGCGGGGTGCTGCCGTACGGCGGTACGAGCCGGGGCGGGCGGGCGGCGAGCTCGACCAGCCGGCCCAGCCCCGCGACGCCGGGCTCGGGCCGTTCGGCGCCGGGTGCGGTCAGGCCGCGGGCGATCCAGCGGGACGGCACGGCGGCGAGCTGCACCGCCTCGCGGGGGAAGCCGGCGACGTAGTCGCGGGTCGCGCGCCACCAGTCCTCCACATAGCCCGGTGAGCGCTGCGGCAGCTCGCGGACGTACATGGGCAGGTCGTAGTCGAGGAACTTCGCCTGCGCGGCGAGGGCCAGATCGGTCGCCGAGGCGCCGCGGAAGGTGTCCACGGTCTCGCGGTGCGCGGCGATGCGCCGGCGCCAGTTGCCGATGTCGGCGCGGCGCAGGGAGATGGACGGGGTGGCCGCGTTCCGCCGTACGTTCCACACGTAGACCGGCGCGTCGATGTAGGCGATGCGCGGGCGGGCGGCGTAGAGGCGGGCGGTGAAGACGAAGTCCTCGTAGTGGAAGGCGCCGTCCGGGAAGAGCAGGGAGCGGTCGTGCAGGAAGGCGGTCCGGTAGAGCTTGTTGACCGAGAGGGTGTCCTTGAGGATCTCCGGGTGCTCGGATATGCCGCGGATGAGCGCGCCGGGGAGCTTCGCGCCGGCGGAGGTGTCGTAGATCTCGGGCGCCCAGACCGTCTCACGGCCCCCCGGCAGCTCGCGGCGGACGGCGCGGCCGGCGACGACGTCGCAGCCGTGCTCGTCGGCGGCGGCCAGCAGCGCGACGGCGGCGCCGGGCGGCAGGACGTCGTCGCTGTCGAGGAAGAGCAGGTAGGGGAAGGACGCGGCGGCGATGCCGTCGTTGCGCGGGGTGCCGCAGCCGCCGCTGTTGGTGGTCCGGCGCAGCACGCGTACGCGCGGGTCGTCCTCGAAGGCGGCGAGGGCCTGTGCGGTGCCGTCCGTGGAGGCGTCGTCGACGACGATCACCTCGCCGATCTCCTCGCCCTGGGCGAGCGCGGATTTCACCGCGGTGACCACGTGGCCGGCGTCATTGTAAGAGATCACGACGACGCTGACGCGTGCCATCGGGCGTTCCTCACTTCTGTACCTGGGGCGGTTGAGTAAGCTGTCATGTGGGTGAACGCCCACTGTACCGAGCAGGACTCCGCACTGAACACTCTTGCCCGACGCCCGCTAAACGTCGAAGCCCGGGAAATGGCCGCCTAGGCTGGCGAAAAAGCGTGCGGGGGAGGGTGCCGCCACTTCTCCCCCACTCATATGCGGCACTGAAAGTGATCTCCATGCGACTGTCGATCGTTGTTCCCTGCTACAACGAAGAGGCCGTGATCGAGCTCTTCGACCAGCGGATCCGCGAGACGCTGGACACGTTGGACGTCGACTACGAGCTGTGCTACGTCGACGACGGCAGCAAGGACGCGACCCTCGACCGGCTGCGCGGGCTGGCGAAGAACAATCCGGGCAGCACCCGCTATGTCTCCTTCAGCCGGAACTTCGGCAAGGAGGCGGGCATGCTGGCGGGCCTGCGGGAGGCCACCGGGGACGCGGTCGTGCTCATGGACGCGGACCTCCAGCACCCGCCGGAGCTCATCGGGCGGATGCTGGAGCTGTACCACCTGGGGCACGACCAGGTCATCGCGCGGCGGACGCGCGAGGGTGACAAGAAGATGCGGACGGCGCTGAGCCGGCTGTACTACCGGATGATCAACTCATGGGTGGACGTCGAGCTGACCGACGGCGTCGGGGACTTCCGGCTGCTGTCGCGGCCCGCGGTGGACGCGCTGCTGTCAATGCCGGAGTACAACCGCTTCTCCAAGGGGCTGTTCTCGTGGATCGGCTTCGACACCGTCACCTTCGACTACCGCAACGCGGCGCGGGAGGCGGGCGAGACGAAGTGGCGCTTCGGGTCGCTGGTCAACTACGGCATGGACGGGCTGATCTCGTTCAACAACCGGCCGCTGCGGATGGCGATCTACACCGGGCTGGGGCTCGCCGGGCTCGCGGTGGTGTACGCGGCGGTGATCACCGTGCAGGCGATCATCCAGGGCGTGACCGCGCCCGGTTACGTCACGCTGGTCGTGGCGATCGTCGGGCTCGGCGGTCTGCAGATGATCATGCTGGGGCTGATAGGCGAGTACATTGGCCGTATCTACTACGAGACCAAGCGCCGCCCGCACTTCCTGGTGAAGGAGACCAACGCGCCGCGGGCGTTCCGGGTCGGGGACCAGGCGGGGGCGCCGTTCGACGAGCGGGCGGACGGCGCGCACCGGGGCGGGCGGTTGGAGCGGTTGGAGCGGACGGAGCGGATGGAGCAGCCCGGGCAGTCGGGCCGCCTGGAGATCGGATGAGCGCGACGGTGCCACGGCTTTCCCCGCAGCTGCTCCAGATAGGCCGCTTCGCCCTGGTCGGCGGCGTCAACACCGCGACGTTCTACGGCTTCTACCTGGCGCTGCATCCGCTGATGCCGTACTTCGCGGCGTATTCGGTGGCGTTCGTGCTCAGCATGATCGGCTCGTTCTTCCTGAACACGTACTTCACCTACCGCACGCGGCCGACGTGGAAGAAGTTCTTCCTCTTCCCGCTGACGAACGTGACGAACTACGTCGTGACCAGCATCGGCGTGTACGTCTTCGTCGAATGGGTCGGCATGAACGACAAGATCGCCCCCCTGGTGGCCGCAGCCGCCGCGATCCCCTTCACGTACATCCTCTCCCGCCGCATCCTGACCAAGGACACCCCGCCGGCCACGGCGTACTGACGCCTTACGGGGAGCCTTGCGCGAGGGGGCCGCGCGTTCCCTACGCGAAGGGGTCGAAGTCGCGGTACTCAGACTCCGACTCGTCGTGGGCCGCTTGGCGGTCGCGGCGGCGGGAGGCTGCCGGGCGGGGGGCGTCGAAGCGGTGGGCAGAACCTTCCCACGGCCGACCTCGCATGCTTCGCAGCTTCGGCCGGCTGCCCGGACTCCGTCCGGGACCCACCACACCCCCCTACGCGAAGGGGACCTACGCGAAGGGGTCGAAGTCGCGGTACTCCGACTCCGACTCGTCGTGGGCCGCCTGGCGGTCGCGGCGGCGGGAGGCTGCCGGGCGGGGGGCGTCGAAACGGTGGTCTTCGCCGCGGCGGCCGAGCATTTCGGCGCCGGCGGCGATGGTGGGTTCCCAGTCGAAGACGACCGCGTCGTCGTCGGGGCCGATGGCGACGCCGTCGCCGGGCTTGGCGCCGGCGTCGCGGAGGGCGTCCTCGACGCCGAGGCGGTTGAGGCGGTCGGCGAGGTAGCCGACGGCCTCGTCGTTGGCGAAGTCGGTCTGGCGGACCCACCGTTCGGGCTTCTCGCCGCGGACGCGGTAGAGGTCGTCCTCGACGGTGACGGTGAAGCCGGAGTCGTCGACGGCCTGCGGGCGGATGACGACCCGGGTGGACTCCTGGACCGGGCGGGCCGCGCGGGTCTCGGCGACGATCCCGGCCAGCGCGAACGACAACTCGCGCAGGCCCTCGTGCGCGACGGCGGACACCTCGAAGACCCGGTAGCCGCGGGCCTCCAGGTCGGGGCGGACCATCGCGGCGAGCTCGCGGCCGTCGGGCACGTCGACCTTGTTGAGCGCCACGATGCGCGGCCGGTCGGCGAGCCCCGCCCCGTACGCGCGCAGCTCCGCCTCGATGACGTCGAGGTCGGTGGCCGGGTCGCGGTCGGACTCCAGCGTCGCGGTGTCCAGCACGTGCACGAGCACCGAGCAGCGCTCGACGTGCCGCAGGAACTCAAGGCCGAGCCCGCGGCCCTCGCTCGCGCCCGGGATGAGGCCCGGCACGTCCGCGATGGTGTAGACGGTCTCGCCCGCGGTGACCACGCCGAGGTTGGGCACCAGCGTGGTGAAGGGGTAGTCCGCGATCTTCGGCTTGGCCGCCGACAGCACCGAGATCAGCGAGGACTTCCCCGCGCTCGGGTACCCCACGAGCGCCACGTCCGCGACGGTCTTGAGCTCCAGCACCACATCGCGCGCCGTCCCCGGCTCGCCCAGCAGCGCGAAGCCGGGCGCCTTGCGGCGGGCGGAGGCGAGCGCGGCGTTGCCGAGGCCGCCGCGGCCCCCCTGGCCGGCGACGAAGGACGTGCCCTGGCCGACCAGGTCGGCCAGCACGTTGCCCTGCTTGTCCAGCACCACCGTGCCGTCCGGCACCGGCAGCACCAGGTCGGTGCCGTCCTTGCCGGCGCGGTTGCCGCCCTCGCCGGGCTTGCCGTTGGTGGCCTTGCGGTGCGGGCTGTGGTGGTACTCCAGCAGCGTCGTGACGTCCTGGTCGACGACCAGGACCACATCGCCGCCGCGCCCGCCGTTCCCGCCGTCCGGGCCGCCGAGCGGCTTGAACTTCTCACGGTGCACGGAGGCGCAGCCATGGCCCCCGTTACCCGCGGCGACATGCAGCTCGACGCGGTCCACGAAGGTGGTCATCGCATTTCCTCCTGAAAACACCGGGTGACGTACACACAAACACACCGAGGGCGGCCCCGCTTCCCGCAACCTGCGGGAAGCAAGGTCCGCCCTCGGAAAAGCCCAGGCAGCCGTTCAGGCAGCCGGAACGATGTTCACGACGCGGCGGCCTCGCTTCGTGCCGAACTCGACCGCACCGGCCGACAGCGCGAACAGCGTGTCGTCCTTGCCGATGCCCACGCCCGAGCCGGGGTGGAAGTGCGTGCCGCGCTGGCGGACGATGATCTCACCGGCGTTGACGACCTGGCCGCCGAAGCGCTTGACGCCGAGCCGCTGAGCGTTGGAGTCGCGACCGTTCCGAGTGGACGATGCGCCCTTCTTGTGTGCCATCTCTCCTCAGTCCCTTACTTCGCAGCCGCAGCGGGGATGCCAGTGATCTTCAGCGCCGTGTACTGCTGGCGGTGACCCTGGCGCCGGCGGTAACCGGTCTTGTTCTTGTAGCGCAGAATGTCGATCTTCTGGCCCTTGTGGTGGTCGACGATCTCGGCCTGCACCTTGATCCCGGCCAGCACCCACGGGTCGCTGGTGACGGCCTCGCCGTCGACCACGAGCAGGGTGGAGAGCTCGACGGCGTCGCCGACCTTGCCCGTGGGAATCTTGTCGACCTCGACGATGTCGCCGATGGCCACCTTGTGCTGGCGGCCACCGCTACGCACGATCGCGTACACGCTGAACTCACTCTCTGCCTGCTCGATACGGAACCCCTGATGCCAGCCGTCCCACGCTGCTTACGGGAGGCCTCTCCCAGTCGGGCCGGGAGGGATGTGCTCAGGAGAGGGCGCGAAACGCCGAAGCTCAACTCTACGGAGGGCGTTCGCGCCGGTCAAATCGCCTGCGCGCCGGGCGGGCGCCGCCCCGCGGTGGGGGTGGCGCCCGCCCGGGCCGGGCTCACTCCGCCGGGGCGGCGGTCTTCTTGGCCGTCTTCTTCGCGGCGGTCTTCGCGGCGGTCTTGGTCGCCGCCTTCTTGGCCGTCTTCTTGGCGGCGGTCTTCTTCGCCGCCTTCTTCGCCGGGGCCTTGCGGGCCGCCCGCTTCTTCGGCTCCGGCTCGCCCTCCGCGGCGGGCTCGCCCTGCGCGGCCGGCTCGTGCGCCGTCGCCGGGACGACCACGACCGCCGCCTCCTCGGCCGCCGCGGGGGCGCCCGCCGGGGCCGTCGCCTTACGCGTCGCACGGCGCCGGCTGCGTACCGGAGGCTCGGTGGAGACCTCGGGCTCGGGCAGCGCGGCCACCGGGGCGGCGGGCTCGGACGCCACGACGACGACCGCGGCCTCCTCGGCCGCCGCGGGAGCGCCCGCCGGGGCCGTCGCCTTACGCGTCGCACGGCGCCGGCTGCGTACCGGAGGCTCGGTCGAGACCTCGGGCTCGGGCAGCGCGGCCGGCGGCTCGACGTCCGGCTCGCTGACCGGGACGACCACCACGGCCGGCTCAGGCTCGGCCGCGGCCGGGGCGCCCGCGGGGGCGGTCGCCTTGCGCGAGCCGCGGCGGCGGGCGCGGCCACGGGGCTGCGCTGCGGCCTCGGCCTCCGCGGCGCTGCCGAACCACTCCTCCTCCGGGTCGCCGACGGCCGGCACCAGGTCGGACTCGCCGACCTCGATCGGCTCCAGCTCCGGCAGCGCCTCGGCCTCGTCGAGCACCGCGGTCTCCGCCTCGGCCGCCACGGGCTCGTGCTCGTGGTCGTGCTCGTGGACGTCCGCGCCGGCCCGGCCGCCGCGGCGCTTGCGCTTGCCGCCGCCACCGCCGGTGGTCGTCGCCTGGTCCATGTGGACGATGACGCCGCGCCCGTTGCAGTGCACGCACGTCTCGGAGAAGGACTCCAGCAGCCCCTGCCCGACCCGCTTGCGGGTCATCTGCACCAGGCCCAGCGAGGTGACCTCGGCCACCTGGTGCTTGGTGCGGTCCCGGCCCAGGCACTCCAGCAGCCGCCGCATGACCAGGTCCCGGTTGGACTCCAGGACCATGTCGATGAAGTCGATGACGACGATGCCGCCGAGGTCGCGCAGCCGCAGCTGGCGGACGATCTCCTCGGCCGCCTCCAGGTTGTTGCGGGTGACGGTCTCCTCCAGGTTGCCGCCCTGCCCGGTGAACTTGCCCGTGTTGACGTCGATGACGACCATCGCCTCGGTCTTGTCGATCACCAGCGACCCGCCCGAGGGCAGCCACACCTTGCGGTCGAGCGCCTTGAGCAGCTGCTCGTCGATGCGGTTGGCGGCGAAGACGTCCACCTCCGACGTCCACCGGCTGAGCCGGTCGGCGAGGTCGGGCGCGACGTGCGTGACGTAGTCGTGGATGGTGCTCCACGCCTCGTCGCCGCTGACGACGACCTTCGAGAAGTCCTCGTTGAAGATGTCGCGGACCACCCGGACGGTCATGTCCGGCTCGCCGTAGAGCAGCGTCGGGGCGCTGGAGCCGCCGCCCTGCTTGGCCTTGCGCTGGATGTCGTCCCACTGCGACTGGAGCCGCTCGACGTCGCGGCGCAGCTCGTCCTCGCTCGCGCCCTCGGCGGCGGTGCGCACGATGACGCCCGCGTCCTCGGGGACGATCTTCTTCAGGATGGACTTCAGCCGGGCCCGCTCGGTGTCGGGCAGCTTGCGGCTGATGCCGGTCATCGAGCCCTCGGGCACGTAGACCAGGTAGCGGCCGGGCAGGCTGACCTGGCTGGTCAGGCGGGCGCCCTTGTGGCCGATCGGGTCCTTGGTGACCTGCACCAGCACCGGCTGGCCGGACTTCAGCGCCGACTCGATGCGGCGCGGGCCGCCGGACAGGCCCAGCGCCTCGAAGTTGACCTCACCGGCGTAGAGCACGGCGTTGCGGCCCTTGCCGATGTCGACGAACGCGGCCTCCATGGACGGCAGGACGTTCTGCACCTTGCCCAGGTAGACGTTGCCGACGTACGAGGTCGCCTGCTCCTTGTTGACGTAGTGCTCGACGAGGACGTTGTCCTCCAGCACGCCGATCTGGGTGCGCTCGCCGTTCTGCCGCACCACCATGACGCGCTCGACGGCCTCGCGGCGGGCCAGGAACTCCGCCTCGGTGATGATCGGCACCCGGCGGCGGCCCTGCTCGCGGCCCTCGCGGCGGCGCTGCTTCTTCGCCTCAAGGCGGGTCGAGCCCTTGATGGACTGCACCTGGTCGGCGCCGGTGCCGGCCGGCTCCTGCGGGCGCGGCTCGCGCACCTTGACGACGGTGCGCTCCGGGTCGTCGGAGTCGGCGTGCGCCTCGTCCCCGCCCGCGTCACCGCCGCGACGGCGCCGGCGGCGCCTGCGCCGGCTGCTGCTGCTCCCGCCGGTGCCGACGCCGTGCGCCTGGTCGTCCTCGGCCTCGTCGCCCTCGGGCTCCTCGGCGTCGTGCTCCTCGTCCTCCTCCTCGGAGGTGTCGTCGGTGTCCTCGGCGTGCTCGGCGGCCTCACCGCGACGCCGGCGGCGGCCACCGCGGCGGCGGCGCCGGGAGGTCGAGCGGCCCTCGTCGCCGTCCTCGGCCTCGGCGTCCTCGGGCTCCGCGTCGGTGTCGGCCTCGGCCTCGGCCGACTCGACGGCCGCCACGGCCTCGGGCGCGGCCTCCGCGGGGGCTCCGCCACGGCGGCGCCGGCGGCGGCGCGAGCCGCCGCCCTCGTACTCGTCCGGCTCGGGCTCGGCCGGCTCGGTCTCGGCGCCGTCCGCGGGCACGGCGGGTGCGGCGGGCGTGGCGCCGGCGACGAAGACGGGGGGCTGGAAGACCGCGGTCGGCGGCTGCACGACCCGGCGGCGGCCACGGGAGGCGGGCGCGGGCGCCTCGTCCTCGGTGCGCACGGCGAGCGTCAGCTGCTCCACGGGGATGCCGAAGGCGTCGGCGAGCGCGGCCAGCGCCTGGGCGGTGGCCGTCTCGGGCGTGTCGCCGTAGCCGCGGATCTCGTACGCCTCATCGACCTCGACGGCCCAGCCGTCGCCGTCCCGCAGCACCTTGCCGGTGTACGCGTGGGGCGCGGCGCCGTCCTCCTCGCGGGGGGCGAGCGCGCCGGGCTTCAGCCGCCGGGAGCCTTCGCCGGCGGAGAAGGTGGGGACGGCGGGGGCGGACTTCTTACGGGAGCGGCGGGGCTGCTCGCGCTCGGGCGCTTGTGCTTGGGCTTGCGGCTGCTGGTCCGGCGCTTGCGGCTGCTGCTGCGCGGCGGGCGGGGCCTCGGCGGCGGGCGCTTCGGCGGCGGGCGCGGCTTCCGGGGCGGGGGCCTCGGCGGGGCTCGCGACCTTGCGCGTCGCGCGGCGACGGGTACGGGCCGGGGCGGCGTCCTCCGCGGCGGGCGCGGCCTCGGCGGCAGGCGCCTGAGCTTCCGCGACCGGGGCCTCGGCGGCGGGCGCGGCTTCCGGGGCGGGGGCCTCGGCGGGGCTCGCGACCTTACGCGTCGCCCGGCGACGGGTACGAGCCGGGACGGCGTCCTCCGCGGCGGGCGCGGACTCGGGCGCGGCCTCGGCGGCAGGCGCCTGGGCCTCCGTGGCCGGCGTCACCACGGCCTCCGGCGCTTCGGTGGCCTCGGTGGCCTCCGCAGCGGCAGGGCTCGCGACCTTACGCGTCGCCCGGCGGCGCGTACGGGCCGGGGCGGCATCCTCCCCAGCAGGCGCGGCCTCCTCGGCGGCGGGGGCCTCGGCGGCTGCGGTCTTGCGGGTCGCCCGGCGGCGCGTGGGCGCGGCTTCCTCCGCGGCAGGCGCGGCCTCTTCCGTGGCCGGGGCCTCGGCGGACGCGGCCTTGCGCGTGGCGCGGCGGCGGGTGCGCGCGGGCGCTGCCTCCTCCTCCACGGGCGCGGCGGGCTGGTCAGCGGTGTCCGCGGCGGGCGCGGCCTCGGCGGCCGGCGCGGCGGCCTTGCGGGTCGCCCGGCGGCGCGGCTTGGCCGGCGCGTCGGCATCGGCGGACTCACCGGACCCGGCGGACGAAGCGTCGCCGGCGGCGTCGGTCTCGGCCGCCGCGGGCTGCGCGGCAGCGGTCTTGCGGGTGCGGCGCCTGGCCGGCGCGGGCTCGGCGGCGGCCTCGTCCGTACCGCCGTTCGCGTCTTCGGCGCCGGCGGGCGGTCCCGCCGGGCGGGAGGCGGCGCGGCGGCGGCGCGGCGCCGCGGGGGCGTCGACGGCGGTCTCGGGGGTGTTCTGGGCGTCGTTGTCAGTCTGGTCGGGCATTCGGGCAGTGCTCCCGTCATGCTCCCGGGCGCCGCGCCGGATCGGGTGCGGCATGCCGCTTGGATCGCGGCGCCGCCCTCCGGGGCGCGGGCGCCGCACGGGAGCTGCTGTGTCGCTCGTCGGCCGCCCGTGCGGGGGCCGACGAAAGTCTCATGTGGTCTGCGGCGCCGGACCCGGGTGGCTCCCTGGTGCGTCGGCGACGCGTGACGACGTGGCTACGCGGTACCGGCGGGCACCGCCACGGCGTCGCGATCGGGCGCGAGCGGGTCGGTGACCGTGCCGGTGTCCCCGTCGAGCGGCCCCTGCGCCAGCCTGGTCACCGCTGCGGGGACCGGCGGCGCGAGGTCGGCCGTCGTTCGGAGGCCGGACAGTACGTCGTCGGGCCGTACGGCAGGTGTCAGGTGCCGCACAACCAGCCGCAGTATCGCACAGGCGCGGTCCTGCGGCGTATCGGTGGCCGGGTGCGTCGCCGCATCCGTACCCGCGGGCGCGTTCCCGCTTCCGGAGTCCTCCCCACCCTCGACGACCTCGAACCGCGTGACGGCGGCCCGGCAGTCGAAGGTGCGGACGCCGTTCTTCGTGCTGCGCTGTACTTCCACGGTGTCGGCCGCGAGGAACGCCGCGACCGCCCGCCGGGCGTCGGCGGGGTCCACGCCGTCCAGCCGGAGCTGCCACACCGACACCTCCAGGCGCTCGACGAGACCCGAGGTGCGGGCCTCCACCGCCTCGGTGATGTCGAGGCCGTCGGGCAGCGACTCGTCCAGCCGGGCCCGCAGCTGCTCCGGGTCGCGGAACTGCGCCAGGCCGATCTCCAGATACTCCGCCTCGCTGCCGACGCCGGTGGGTGCGGCGTTGGCGTAGGACACCTTGGGGTGCGGGGTGAAGCCCGCGGAGTACGCCATCGGCACCTCGGCCCGGCGAAGGGCCCGCTCGAAGGCGCGCTGGAAGTCACGGTGGCTGGTGAACCGGAGGCGGCCTCGCTTGGTGTAGCGCAACCGGATGCGCTGCACGGTCGGCGCGGGCGGCGGGCCTTCGGGCTGTCGCTTGCCCAGTGTCGTTCAGTCCCTACAGAAGTCGGCGTACGTCGTCACCCCCAAGGTTACGCCGCGCACCGCACCACCGTCGCCGCGCTTCCCCGCGAGCGCCGGGCTCAGCGGACCTCGCCGCCCGGCGGCACGCTCCCGGGCAGCGGCACGCCGTACTCCGTGTCGTACCCCACCGGCTCCTCGGCCCGCGCCGCGACCGGCCCGGCGCCCGGTTCGGGGTCGGCGTTCGGGGCGGGCACGGCGGCGTAGCCGGTTGCGCTCTTCGGCGGTGGGGGCAGGCGGTCGGTTCGGGGGCGGTTGCCGAGCAGGACGTAGCGCAGTGTCCGGCGGGCCTCGGACGCCGCTTCGGCGACCGGTTGCCAGACCGCCTTGCGGTACCAGCGGCCGGTCGCCCGTATCGCCCGCAGCGTGGGGGCGCCGGCGGTGCGCCATGCCCATGCTGCGGGGGCGGCGACGAGTACGCGGGCCGCCCAGGTCACCGGGGCCGCGACCAGCACGCGCGCGGCCCACACCAGCGGCGCCGCGATGAGCCGGCGGGCGGCCCACGCCAGGGCGCGTCCGAGCGCGCGGGAGACGAACGCCGTGCCGCGCCACGCGAAGCCCAGCGCCACCCAGGTCTCGCGGGCGAGCGGTACGACCGCCCGGCGCCACAGGAAGGCCACCGGGGCGGCGACCAGCCACCGCCAGGTCCAGCCGAGCGCCCGGCCGGCGGCGCGCCCGCCCAGCCCGAAGCCCGCGCCGATCCCCCGGACGAGTGGCAGGAGCACCCGGCGCCACAGGAACACCGCCGGCAGCACCAGCAGGAGCCCCACGAGGACGAGCACGACCTCGCGCCCCGCCCGTGCCGCCGGGAGCACGACCCGGCGCCACAGCCAGCCCGCCGGCAGCACCGCGAGCACCCGCCACAGCGCGGCGAGGGCGCGCCCCAGCCACGTCAGGGGTATGACGACCAGCACCCGCCACAGATACGCCAGCCCGCGCCCGGCCAGGACCGCTCCCCTGCCCAGCAGGACCAGCCCGCGCCACACCGCGGACCCCAGCGCGGCCATGCCCCGTACGGCCGGCACGACGCCCCAGCGCCACAGCGCCCGCAGCGCGGGTATCAGGACGCGCTCCACGAGCGGCACCAGCACGTGACGGAACAGCGCGCGGACCGGCGCCGCGACCAGATACCTCCAGACGAATACGAGCACAGGGCCGAGCACCCGGCGCCACGTCCACCGCCACGCCGTACGGCATGCGCGGACCGCGGCGGCGAGCAGGTCCCACACCAGGCGCACGGGCAGCACGACGGCGAAGGTGACGACGCGGACCGGAATCCGTACCGCGATCACCACACAGCCGTCCCCCGGCGGTTCCTGCCGCCGGGCCTCCCCCTCGTGAGCCACCCCTCGAACGTAACAGCCGCCTCTGACAGCGCCCACCCTTCCGGCACCGGTCAAGTGCCGTACGGCTCCTGGCAGCCCGTCAGGTCGTCCGCAGCAGGCGGCCGACGACGGCGACCGCGCCGACGATCTCGGTGGGCGTACGGGCGGCGTACCCCAGCACCAGGCCCGGCGGGCCCGGCAACTGCCGGTGCCAGGACAGGGGATGGAGCTTGACGCCGTGCGCGAGCGCGGCGGCGGCCAGCGCGGTGTCGCCGACCGCGCCGGGCAGCCGGCTGAAGGTGACCGTCAGGTGCAGTCCGGCGGCGGCGCCGTGCACGACCGCGCCGGGCAACTGCTCCCGGACCGCGGCGATCATCGCGTCCCTGCGCTGCCGGTGCCGGCGGCGCAGCAGCCGCAACTGCCGCTCCAGGGCGCCGCTGCGCATCAGCGCGGCGAGGGTGAGCTGCGGCAGCGTGGCGTTGCCGAGGTCGGTGTAGCGCTTGGCCTCGACGAACGCGTCGCGGTAGTGCGGCGGCACGAGCATCCAGCCGATCCGCAGGGCGGGCGCGAGCAGCTTCGACACGCTGCCGGCGTAGACGACCCGGTCGGGCATGAGCGCGCGCAGCGCGGCCACCGGCGGGCGGTCGTAGCGGTGCTCGGCGTCGTAGTCGTCCTCGACGACCAGCCCGCCCTCGCGCGCCCACGCCATGAGCGCCCGCCGCCGGTCCCCGCCGAGCACCACGCCGGTCGGGAACTGGTGCGCGGGCGTGAGCAGTACGGCGGGCGCGCCGGTCGCCCGCAGCGCGTCGACGCGTACGCCGTGGGCGTCGACGGGGACGGGGGGCGTCGCCAGGCCGGCCCGCCGCAGGTGCAGCCGCACGCCGAGCGAGCCGGGCTCCTCGAACGCGACGGTGGAGGTGCCCTCGGCGCGCAGCACCTGCGCGAGCAGGCCGAGCGCCTGCGCGGTGCCGGCGACCACGACGACGTCCTCCGGCGCGGCGGGGATGCCGCGGTTGCGGGCCAGCCAGTCGGCGACGGCGCCCCGCAGCGCGGGCGTGCCCCGCGGGTCCCCGTACCCCAGCTCCGCGGCCGGCAGCCCGCCGAGCACCGCGCGCTCGGCCCGCAGCCAGGCGCTGCGCGGGAAGGCGGCGAGGTCGGGCGCGCCGGGCGAGAGGTCGAACCTGGCCGGCGCTTTCTGGAGCCGGTCGAAGACGTCGTGCCCGGGCTCGCCGTCGAAGAGCCCGCCGCCCGCGGTGAGTTGCGGCCCCGAGGCCGCCGGACCCGCAGCCCGGTCCGCCGCCCGACCCGCAGCCCGGTCCGTTGCGGACGCCGTACGCCGGTCGCCCGCGGCCCGAACGCCGGCGCCGGACGCGGAGCCGAGGCCGAAGCCGAGGCCGGAGCCGGGCGAAGCCGCCCCGCCCGCCGCCGGGTCCGCCCCGGGCCCCGCGCGCTCCCCGCCGAGCGGCCCCGCGACCACCACCGTGCCGCCGCGCCGCCGCCCGGCGACGTGCCCGTCCTCCGCGAGCCGGCGGTACGCCTCCGTCACGACCCCGCGCGACACCCCGAGGTCCGCGGCGAGCACCCGCGTGGCCGGCAGCCGCGCCCCGACGGGAAGCCGGCCGTCCGACACCGCCCCCCGCACCTGCCCCGCCAGCCACTCCGCGAGCCTGCCGCCGGGCGCGTCGGCAAGGTCCAGTTGCAGAAAATCCGCCCCACCCCCACCGGCCGCGCTGTCCGACTCAGTCACCGGATGCGTTATGGACCCCTCGGAGCCCTCCCCTTTGGACCTGTTCACCAGGCCATGGTCGCACCAGTGTGGTGCTCGCCGGGCCCGCCCGGCGGTCACCCCGCACGCAACCCACCCCGCCAGGAGTCCCCGGAATGACCCTCGCCTTCCTCCTCACCACCCTCGTCATGTGCCTCACCCCCGGCACCGGCGTCGTCTACACGCTGTCCGTCGCGCTCGCGGACGGCCGCAGGGCCGGGGTCGTCGCGGCGGCCGGGTGCACGCTCGGGATCGTGCCGCACGTACTGGCCACCGTGACCGGCGCCGCCGCGCTGCTGCACGCCAGCCCGCTCGCCTTCCGGCTGCTCACGTACGGCGGCGCCGCCTGGCTGCTGTACATGGCCTGGTCCACCCTGCGCGACAAGGACGCGCTCCCCGTACCGGACGCGCAGGAGGGCAGCACCGCGCCCCGCCCCGCACTGCGCGTCGTGCGTTCCGCCGTGCTGCTCAACCTCCTCAACCCCAAGCTGACCATCTTCTTCTTCGCCTTCCTCCCCCAGTTCGTCCGCGACGGCGACCCGCACCCGGCGGCGCACATGCTCGCGCTCAGCGGCGTCTTCATGCTCATGACGTTCGCGGTCTTCGCCGCGTACGGACTGGTCGCCGCGTCCGTACGCCGGCAGATCGCCGCGCGCCCGCGGGTGATGACCTGGCTGCGGCGGGTGTTCGCCGGCTCCTTCGTCACGCTCGGCGCGAAACTCGCCCTCGCCGCGCGCTGAGGCGACCGCCCGACGCCCCGGTGACGCACCGTCCGCCACCGCCTAGGGTGAGAGGGAGACGCAGGGGGTGGAACCGGCGTGATCGGTGAACCGGAGATGGTGGGCGACGAGGACGCCGGCCGGCCCGAGTTGCTCGGGGCCGCGGTCACGGCGGGCCCGCCCGACGCCACGCCCTTCGACGGCCGCACCGGCCGCGCCGGCTCCATCGGCTCCATCGGCTTCGACAGCCCGGCCGGCCCGCCCGGCACAGCCGGCATCCCAGGCCCCGCCGGACCCCTCGGCTTCGACGTCCTGAGCGACGACAACCACCCGCCCCCGCTGCTGCACCGCCTCAAGGACCGCCCATGGGCGTGGGCGCTCGGCGCGGTCGTCGTGACGTCCGCGGTGTGGGCGGCAGTGCTCCAGGGCACCGGATACGGCCGGGTCGCCCCGCCCGACCTGCACGGCTACGACATCGCCGGCAACCCCTGCACCGACCGCGACCTCAGGCCCCTCGCCGACGACCTGGGCGTCGGCTCCTTCGACGCCGGACCGCCCACCGTGAGCCGGAGCACGGCCCTGGACCACCTCACGTGCGACCTGACCGCGACCGTCAGCAACGGCGACGGCTGGTGGACGACGTACACGGTGTCCGTGAGCGTCGACCTGCACAAGAAGACCGACCCGGCGGCGGAGTTCGACGCGGTGAGCAGCACGAGCGTGCGCACCCCGCCGCCCGGCTCGGGCGTGGCGTACGTCTACACGTCCGACATCGAGTGGACGACCCACCCGCGCGGCATCGGCGACCGCGCCGACCTGAGCAGCGAGAAATACCGCCAGTCCCTCGACGTCCGCCACGGCGGCGCCGTCTTCTCCCTGACCCTCACCGGCCGCAACGACTGGGACATCCGCCGCGGCGACACCCCCCGCAACTCCGACGGCAGCAACGCCCGCCCGACGTACGTCGACACCACCCCCTACGCCAAGGACCTCGTCCCCACCATGCGCCAGGTGATGTCCGCCCTCACCCACCCGGCCCCGGACCCCTCCTGACCCCCGTCACCCGCCGGGCGCGTACGGCGGAACCGACGGTCAGCGGTGGCGGCAGGCGTCGGTGAGGTCGTCGGTGACCAGGCCGAGGCCGATGCCGAGCATCCAGGAGTCCTTGGCCAGGGGGATGCCGTTCTGGGTCGGCCAGACGCTGCCGGGCTCGCGGAGGCCGGGGGTGCGGCCGTAGAGGCCGACGAGGGCGGCGGAGAAGCCGCTGAGGAAGGCGCCGGCGACCGCGCCGGGGACGAAGGGGGCCAGCAGCAGGGAGCCCGTGGTGATCTCGGCGCACGACAGCAGCCGGGTGAACTTCTGCGGGGTGAGCTTGTGGAAGACCGGATACGCCCCGCACGCGAACCCGTGCAGCCCCTCGGCCGTCGCGTCGTCGGCCTTCCACTTCTGCAGGCCGGAATGCAGGATGAACGCCCCCGTGGCCACCCGGGGCGGGATCTGCCGCAGCTTCATGACGAGCACTCCCCACGTCGAGGATCCCCCTCCCCATGATCCCCGCAGCCCCCGTTCCCGCCACTCGGGCACCCGGGCACTCGGGCACGGGAAACGGGGGCCGCCCGCGTCAGGAGGACGTGCCGGAGTTCACCACCGACAGCGGCAGCAGCTTCTGGCCCGTGGGGCCGATCTGGATGTGGGTGTCCATCTGGGGGCACACGCCGCAGTCGAAGCAGGGGGTCCAGCGGCAGTCGTCGACCTCGGTCTCGTCGAGGGCGTCCTGCCAGTCCTCCCAGAGCCAGTCCTTGTCGAGGCCGGAGTCGAGGTGGTCCCAGGGGAGGACCTCCTCGGCGGTGCGCTCGCGGGTGGTGTACCAGGGGAGGTCGACACCGAGGGCGGGCAGGACGGTCTCGCAGGCGCGCACCCAGCGGTCGTAGGAGAAGTGCTCGCGCCAGCCGTCGAACCGTCCGCCGTCCTGGTAGACGGCGCGGATGACGGCGCCCACGCGGCGGTCGCCGCGGGAGAGCAGGCCCTCGATGATGCCGGGCTTGCCGTCGTGGTAGCGGAAGCCGATGTTGCGGCCGTACTTGCGGTCGCCGCGGATCGCGTCGCGCAGCTTCTCCAGCC
Source organism: Actinacidiphila epipremni (assembly GCF_012034175.1). Classification (GTDB taxonomy): domain Bacteria; phylum Actinomycetota; class Actinomycetes; order Streptomycetales; family Streptomycetaceae; genus Actinacidiphila; species Actinacidiphila epipremni. Next base: position 337,183 of record NZ_JAATEJ010000001.1, on the reverse strand, counting down.
GCGCGTCGGTCTCCTCGACGCCGAGCTGCGGCGCCCACTGGAAGGGCGTGTGCGGCTTGGGCACGAAGCCGCCGATCGAGACGGTGCAGCGGATGTCGTTCTGGCCGGTGACCTCGCGGCCCTTCTGGATGACCTTCTTGGCCATCTCCGCGATCTGCAGCACGTCCTCGTCGGTCTCGGTCGGCAGCCCGCACATGAAGTAGAGCTTCACCTGCCGCCACCCGTTGCCGTACGCGGTCGCGACGGTACGGATCAGGTCGTCCTCGGAGACCATCTTGTTGATGACCTTGCGGATCCGCTCCGAGCCGCCCTCGGGCGCGAACGTCAGGCCGGAGCGGCGGCCGTTGCGGGTCAGCTCGTTGGCGAGGTCGATGTTGAAGGCGTCGACCCGGGTGGACGGCAGCGACAGGCCGATCTTGTCGGCCTCGTAGCGGTCGGCCAGGCCCTTGGCGACGTCGGCGATCTCGGTGTGGTCGGCCGACGACAGCGACAGCAGGCCGACCTCCTCGAAGCCGGTCGCCTTCAGGCCCGCCTCGACCATCTCGCCGATGCCGGTGATGGACCGCTCGCGCACCGGCCGGGTGATCATGCCGGCCTGGCAGAAGCGGCAGCCGCGCGTGCAGCCGCGGAAGATCTCCACCGACATCCGCTCGTGGACGGTCTCGGCGAGCGGCACCAGGGGCTGCTTGGGGTACGGCCACTCGTCGAGGTCCATCACGGTGTGCTTGGACACCCGCCACGGCACGCCGGAGCGGTTGGGCACGACGCGGGCGATCCGGCCGTCGGGCAGGTACTCGACGTCGTAGAAGCGCGGCACGTACACCCCGCCGGTCCTCGCCAGCCGCAGCAGCACCTCGTCGCGCCCGCCGGGGCGGCCCTCGGCCTTCCAGGCGCGGATGACGTCGGTCATCTCCAGGACGGCCTGCTCGCCGTCGCCGATGACGGCCGCGTCGACGAAGTCGGCGATCGGCTCGGGGTTGAAGGCGGCGTGGCCGCCGGCCACCACGATCGGGTCGTCGAGGGTGCGCTCGGCGGCGTCCAGCGGGATGCCGGCGAGGTCGAGGGCGGTGAGCATGTTGGTGTAGCCCAGCTCCGTGGAGAAGCTGAGGCCGAAGACGTCGAAGGCCCGCACCGGGCGGTGCGCGTCCACCGTGAACTGCGGCACGCCGTGCTCGCGCATGAGCGCTTCCAGGTCCGGCCACACGCTGTACGTGCGCTCGGCCAGGACGCCCTCGCGCTCGTTGAGCACCTCGTAGAGGATCATGACGCCCTGGTTCGGCAGCCCGACCTCGTACGCGTCCGGGTACATCAGCGCCCAGCGCACATCGGTGGCGTCCCACTCCTTGACGGTGGAGTTCAGCTCACCGCCGACGTACTGGATCGGCTTCTGGACGTGCGGGAGAAGTGCTTCCAAGCGCGGGAAGACCGACTCGACAGGCATCTCGGCGACTTTCATCAGCTGACGGTGGGCACCGGCGGGCCATGGCCCGCGGCTGGGTGACCCTCAAGAGTACCCGGCCCCGAAGACCCCCCGACCACGCCCGGACGGCACCCGCACCCCGGGGGCGCGGACGGCACCCGGCGCCTCCGACCGGGACCGCGCCCCGAGCCGGGCGGCGCCCCGCACCCCCGGGCCGGGGAGGCCGCAGGCAGCTCACCCGTAGGAGCCACCGCTCACAGCTCCCGGTCCGCCTCCGCCCACGCGCCCGGCAGGGCCTCCTCCGCCTTCCGGGCCCGCGCCGCCTCCGCGGCCAGCATCGCCTCGTACGGCGCCAGGTCCTCGCCCGCCGGCCTGGCCGCGGCGGCGGCCCGCTCCAGCGCCTCCCGGGCGAGCACCCCGTCCTGGTGCTCGCCCAGCAACTGCTGGAGGTGCTTCATGCGCGCCTTGTGCTCCTTCGCCGGCTCCCCCAGCACCGGCCGTACCGCCTCCGCGGAGTAGCGGGCCCGCTTGGCGGCCTTGCGGGCCTCGTGCAGCGCCACGTCCTTCGCCGTCCCGGCCTCCGCCGCGAGCGCCGCCTCGACGCGGGACCGCACCCGCGCCAGGTCCCGCCGTACGGTACGGGCCGCGCCCTTCGCGGCGGGCTTGTGCGCGCCCTTGCGGAAGGGCGGCGCGGTGGTCAGCGCCTCCAGCGCGTCGAGCAGGGCGAAGTAGCGCGCGCCGTCCAGGGCGCGGACGATCGCCGCGTGCTGCTCGGCGGACGGGCCGGCCTGCGCGTCCAGCCGCAGGCGTACGTCGGCGGTCCGCAGCCCCGGCTCCAGCTCGGCGAACCGGTCGGCGAGCCGCGCCGCCAGCACCTCCCGGTCGCGCTCCGCGCCGAGCACCGCGGCCAGCCACTTCAGCTCGTCGCCGACCGGGTCGGTGACCGCGCGGTCCAGCTCCTTGCGGAAGCTCTTGAGGGCGCTGCGCGCCCTGCGGGTCGCGACCCGCATCCGGTGGACGGCGTCCTCCTCGCCCCGGCGCACCTGCGGGTCGAGCGCCAGCAGGGCGGTGAGCTGCTCGCGCAGATAGCCGGTCGCGGTCTCGCCGGCCGTCGTCGGCACCGCGGAGGCGTCCCGGGCCGGCGGCGCGACCAGCAGCCCGCCGAGCGCCCGGGCCAGCTTCGACGGCGAGGCCGAGCGGTGCAGCCCCGCGTCGGCGAGCCGCTCCTCGACCGCGTCCAGCAGGCCGGGCTCGCCGGCCGGCCCCAGCTCCACCTCGACCTCGGACCACGCGCGCTCCTCGCCGGAGGCCAGCACCTTCGCCCGGACCTTGTCGTAGGCCACCTCGGCGAGCGTGCGCCCGCGGCCGTCCTGGAGCAGCACCCGGCGGCGGGCGGTGCGCAGCCGCACCACGGGCTCCAGCTCCCGGCCGCGGGCCAGCGCGGCGACCTCGGCGGCGAGTTCACCCGGTGGGCCGTCGGCGGCGGGGCTGAGCGGGGCCCGCACCTCGGTGCGGGTGTCGGCCTGCGCGGCCGGCAGCTTGAGGTGCCATCCGGCGTCGTCCCCGCCGGTGCGCCGGCGCAGCGTCACCTTGTGCGCGGCGAGGGCGAGTCCCGCGGTGTCGTAGTACACCGCTTCGAGGTCCACGGTGCCGGTCGCCCGGGCGCCGGGGGCGAGCCCCACGAAGTCCGGGTGCCCCGTCCCGGCGCCGCCGTCGTACTTGCGTTCCGTCTCCTGTACGCGCTTGGCCATGCCTTCGACCGTACCTCCGGCGTACGCCGGCCGGGCGTCAGGCGGACAGGGGTCTTTGCATCTTGACCGACTGCAGCAGTCCTATGGCGATGCAGTTGGCGAACATCGACGATCCGCCATAGGACACGAAGGGCAAGGGGATACCGGCCACCGGCATGATGCCGAGCGTCATGCCGATGTTCTCGAAGGACTGGAAGGCGAACCACGCGACGATGCCGGCGGCGACGATCGTGCCGTAGAGGTCGGTGGCGCCGCGGGCGATCGCGCACGCCCGCCACAGGATGACGCCGACCAGCAGGATGATGAGCGCCGCGCCGACGAAGCCCAGCTCCTCGCCGGCGACGGAGAAGACGAAGTCCGTCTGCTGCTCGGGCACGAACTGCCCGGTGGTCTGCCCGCCGTGGAAGAGGCCCTTGCCGAGCAGCCCGCCCGAGCCGATGGCGATACGTGCCTGGCTGGTGTTGTAGCCGACGCCGGACGGGTCGAGCGCGGGGTTGGCGAAGGCCGCGAAGCGGTCGATCTGGTACTTGTCGAGGATGCCGAGCTGCCACACCGCGATGGCGCCGAGGACGCCGGAGCCGATGAGGCCGAAGACCCAGCGGTTGGACGCGCCGGAGGCGAGCAGCACGCCGAGCACGATCGCGCCGAGCACCATGACCGAGCCGAGGTCCGGCATCAGCATGATGATCGCGATGGGCAGCAGCGCCAGGCCCAGGGCCTGCAGGACGGTGCGGTGGTCGGGGGTCTCGCGGTCACCCGCGTCGACCCGGGCCGACAGCACCACCGCCATCCCGACGATGATCGCAACCTTCACGAACTCCGACGGCTGCAGCGAGAAGCCGCCGCCGAGCACGATCCAGGAGTGCGCGCCGTTGACGGTCGAGCCGAGCGGGCTGAGCACCGCGAGGATGCCGAGGATCGCCAGGCCGTAGTAGAAGGGCACGACATCGCGCATCCGGCGGTGGCCGATGACGACCGCGCCGATGCCGAGGGCGGAGCCGATACCGGCGTTCATCAGATGGCGGACCAGGAAGTAGTACTGGTCGCCGTGGGTGAGGTTGGTGCGGTTGCGGGTCGCGGAGTAGACCAGCAGGGTGCCGATGCCGGTGAGCAGCAGCGCCGCGAACAGCAGCACCCAGTCCATCCGGCGGACGACCGAGTCACGCGCGAAGATCTTGCCGAGCGTGGACTTCTCGGGGCTGTAGCGGGGGATGCTGACGTATCCGGAGGCGCTCATGACCAGTACCGCCTGCCCAGCAGCAGCTTGTCCGGGCGGCCAGGGGCGAGCGCGGCGACCGCCTCGGCGGGGCCGTCGGCGCTCTGCGGGCCGCCGGCCGGCACGTACAGCTGGTCGGTGGCGGGGAGCGTGAAGGACGCCTGGCTGACGACGCCGTCGTCGGAGATCTTCGGCAGCGTGGTGAGCGGCTGCGGCATGATCCCCTTCTTGGGGTCGATCGTGGCGCTGTCCTTGGTGATGCCGTACATCGCCTCGTAGATGCGGCGGACCGCCTCACCGGAGGCGCCGGAGCCGGTGCCGCCCTGGGAGATCGTCATGACGATCGTGTAGTCCTTGGTGTAGGTGTCGAACCAGGACGTGGTCTGCTTGCCGTAGACCTCGGCAGTACCGGTCTTGGCGTGCAGCGGGATCTTGTCCTGCGGCCAGCCGCCGAACTTCCAGTCGGCGGTGCCCTCGGTGACCACACCGGCCAGCGCGTTGTCGATGTACTTCAAGGTGGCCTTGGTGTCGGGCAGCTTGCCGGCGACCTTGGGCTGGATCGGTGTGACGGTCTTTCCGTCGGCGCTTATCACGGCCTTGCCGATGGTCGGCTGGTAGAGGGTGCCGCCGTTGGCGAGCGCCGCGTAGATCCGGGCCATCTGCACCGGGGTGACGAGCGTGTCGCCCTGGCCGATGGCGTAGTTGACGGAGTCACCGGCGCGGATGATGTTGTGGTCGGCACACTTCTCGATGGAGTTCTCGACGGCGAGGCTCTTCTTCTTGTCGTTCTTGTGCTGCGCCGCCATGCGGCACCAGTAGTCGTGCATCTCGTCGTTGTACTCGGCGGCCCACTGCCGGTCCGGCACCCGGCCGGTGACCTCGCCGGGCAGGTCCACCCCGGTCTTGGTGCCCAGGCCGAACTGGTGGGCGGTCTTGAAGAACCAGTCCTTGGGGTGCTTGGGGTTGGTGCCGCCGTCCTTCAGCCACTCCTTGTAGGCCACGCCGTAGAAGACGGTGTCGCAGGAGACCTCCAGCGCGCGGCCCAGCGTGATGTTGCCGAAGTCCTCGTTCTCGAAGTTCTTGAAGTCCCGGTCGCCGATCCTCATCGACGACGAGCACAGGTAGTTGCCGTCCGGGTCGTAGCCGGCGTTGATGGCGGCCGAGGTGGAGATCACCTTGAACGTCGAACCGGGCGCGGACTGGCCCTGGGTGGCGCGGTTGAGCAGCGGGTAGTCCGACTTCTTGTCGATCAGCTGCGCGTAGGACTTCGCGGAGATGCCGCCGACCCACTCGTTGGGGTCGTACGTCGGCAGGCTCGCCATGGCGATGATCCGCCCGGTGCGGTTGTCCATGACGACCGCGGCGCCGGAATCGGCCTTGTAGTTCTCGTGGGTGACGGTGTCGTACGTCTTGCGCGCGGCCACCATCGCGTCGTTGAGCTCCTTCTCGGTGACCGCCTGGACGCGGGCGTCAATGCTGGTCACGAGGTTGGAGCCCGGCTGGGCGGGAGTGTCGCCGGCCTTGCCGATGACCCGGCCGAGGTTGTCGACCTCGTAGCGGGTGACGCCGGCGGTGCCGCGCAGCTGCTTGTCGTAGGCGCTCTCCAGGCCGGAGCGGCCGATCTGGTCCGAGCGCAGCAGCGGGGTGTCGGTCTTCTCCGACGCGCTGACCTCGTCGTCGGTGACCGGGCCGAGGTAGCCGAGCACCTGGGCGGCGTTGGCCTTGCTGGGCGAGGCGTAGCGGCGCACCGCGGTGGGCTCGGCAGTGATGCCGGGGAAGTCCTCGCGGCGCTCCATGATGGTGAGCGCCTGCTCGGTGGTGGCGGTGTCGGTGATCGGGATGGGCTGGTAGGGCGAGCCGTTCCAGCACGGCTTGGGTGTCTTGGCGTCGCACAGCCGTACCTTGTCCATGACGTCCTGCGGCTTCATGCCGAGCACGCCGGCCAGCCGGGTGAGGACGGCGGTGCCGTCGTCGGCCTGCTTGAGCAGGTCGGTGCGGCTGGCGGAGACCACCAGGCGGGTCTGGTTGTCGGCGAGCGGCACCCCGCGGTCGTCGAGGATCGCGCCGCGCACGGCGGGCGTGACGACCTGCTGGATGTGGTTGTTGGCGGCCTTCTGCTCGTACTGCTTGCCGTTGCGGATCTGCAGGAACCACAGCCGGCCGCCCAGGGTCAGCAGCAGCGAGACCACCAGGATCTGCAGGATCACCAGGCGGATGGTGACCCTGGTGGTGCGCCCGGTCTCCGGGATGTTGCTGCTCATCGCCTGGCCCCCCTGGCCATCGAGCCGACTCTGACCATCCTGCCGCTGCGGCTGAACAGGCCGCCGCGTGGCGCGCTGATACCGGTTCTGATCCGGCCGCGGCTGCCGCCGCCGTAGCCGCCGGAGACGTCCTCGGACATCGGGTCGTGGTCGAAGTGCCGGGCCGTCGCCATGACGAGCGGCACGACGAACGGCGCGAGCAGCAGGTCGTAGACCGTCGCGGTGAACAGCAGCTTGCCCAGGCCCACATGGGCGCCCGCGGTGTCGCCGACGATGTTGCCGACGCCGGCGTACAGCAGCGTGGTGGCGACGGAGGCGCCGATGACGACCAGCATGGGCCCGGCGGCGGTACGCAGCCGGCCGCTCTCCGGCTTGGCCAGGCCCGCCGCGTAGCCGACGACGCACAGGACGAGCGCGTAGCGGCCCACCGCGTGGTCGGCCGGTGGCGCGAGGTCGGCGAGCAGGCCGGCGAAGAAGCCGATCAGGCAGCCGGCGACATGGCCGTAGCTGATGGCCAGGCCCAGCACGGTCAGCAGCAGCAGGTCGGGCACCGCGCCGGGCAGGTGCAGCCGGGCCAGCACGCTGACCTGGACGACCATGGCGATGACGACCAGCACGGTGGGAAGCAGGAAGCGGTTGAGTCGCATGGTGGTTCAGTCCCTGCTGCTGCTCGTGGACGTCGTGGTGGTGGCGCTCGCGGGCGGCAGTGCCCCGTCGGTCTGGGTGCTGCCGGGCGAGGCCGGGGCCGTCGGGGTGGTCGACGTCGTGGGCTTGGGGGGCGGCGGCGTGGTGGGCCGGGGCGGCAGCACGCTGTCGCGCGGGTCGGTGCGCGGGCCGACCACGACCACGCCGACGACGTCCAGCCGGGTGAAGCCGACGAACGGCTGCACCTGGAGGGTCTTGGTGAGGTTGCCGCCGGAGGGGTCCACGGCGATGACCTTGCCGACCGGTACGCCCGGCACGAACGGCTTGCCCTTCTCCGAGCCGAACGTCACCAGCCGGTCGCCCTTGTGGACGGCGGCCTTGCCGTTGAGCAGCTGGACGCGCATCGGGCGCTCGCCCTGGCCGCTGGCCAGGCCCAGCTCCATGGAGCCTTCGAGGCGGGTGCCGACGGTGAAGTCCGGGTCGTTGGCGAGCAGTACGGTCGCGGTGCCGGTGCCGACCGTGGTGACCCGGCCGACCAGGCCGTCGCCGTTGATGACCGTCATGTCGCGGGTGATGCCGTCCCGGCTGCCCGCGTCGATGGTGACCGTCCAGGAGAAGCCCTGCGCCGCTCCTATCGCGATGACCTGGGCGCCCTTGATGGCGTACTGCCCGGCGCCCGCGGTCTTCAGCAGCTTGTCGAGCTCCTGCGCGCGGTTGCGGGTGATGTCCTTGCTGCCGAGCTGCTGCTTGAGCGCGGCGTTCTCGCGTTCCAGTCGGGTGATGGTGCTGCTGCGGTCGCCCGAGTCGCGCACCGCGTCCACCGCGTTGCCCACCGGGTCGACGACACCGGACACGGCGTTCTCGACGGGTCCGAAGACGGATTCGGCGGCCTGCCGGGGCCGGTCCAGCGGCGAGTTCTCACCGCCCCTGATGTCCACGGTGATCAGCGCGAAGGCGATCACCACCAGCAGCACCAGCAGCAGCCGGCTCTCCTTTGTGTCCCTCACGGGCGCCAGTCCGTGCCTTCCTCATCGGACCCGCCGCCGATAAGGCAAGCGGCCGGTCGGAGCTACTGTGCTGGGGTGCGGGCCGCGTGTCATCTGCGGGGCGCGGCGTCCAGGACGCGCTGCAGCGCCTCGAACTCCTCGACGCACTTGCCCGCGCCGAGCGCCACGCAGTCCAGCGGCGTCTCGGCGATGTGGATCGGCATGCCCGTCTCGTGCCGCAGCCGCTCGTCCAGGCCGCGCAGCAGCGCGCCGCCGCCGGCCAGGACGATGCCGCGGTCCATGATGTCGCCCGACAGCTCGGGCGGGCACTTGTCCAGGGTGGTCTTGACCGCGTCGACGATCGCGTTGACGGGTTCCTCGATGGCCTTGCGCACCTCGGCCGCGGAGATGACGACGGTCTTCGGCAGCCCGCTGACCAGGTCGCGCCCGCGGATCTCGGTGTGCTCGTCGTCGTCCTTGTTGGCGAACGCGGAGCCCACGGTCAGCTTGATCTGCTCGGCGGTGCGCTCGCCGAGCAGCAGGCTGTACTCCTTCTTGATGTGCTGGATGATCGCGTTGTCCAGCTCGTCGCCGGCGACTCGGATGGACTGCGCGGTGACGATGCCGCCCAGGCTGATGACCGCGACCTCGGTGGTGCCGCCGCCGATGTCGACGACCATGTTGCCCGTCGCCTCGTGCACCGGCAGGCCCGCGCCGATCGCGGCGGCCATCGGCTCCTCGATGATGTGCACGGTACGCGCGCCGGCCTGGTTGGCCGCGTCGATGACCGCGCGGCGCTCGACACCGGTGATCCCCGACGGTACGCAGATGACCATCCGCGGGCGGGCGAGGTAACGGCGCTTGTGCACCTTGAGGATGAAATAGCGCAGCATCCGCTCGGTGATCTCGAAGTCGGCGATGACGCCGTCCTTCAGGGGCCGCACCGCGACGATGTTGCCCGGGGTCCGGCCGATCATCTTCTTGGCCTCGGCGCCGACCGCGAGAATGCCACCGGTGTTGGTGTTCACGGCCACGACGGACGGCTCGTTCAGCACGATCCCGCGACCCCTGACGTACACCAGCGTGTTGGCGGTGCCGAGGTCGACAGCCATGTCACGACCGATGAACGACATGTTGTTCGCCATGAGGATACGTCTGGCCTTCCCGAGCGTGAGCGGAGATTCCATCGTAGTCGCGACCGGTGGGGCGCGCGGGTCGGGGCTCCGACGTCATTGTCATCAGAACACACAGCTGACCTTTGTAATGGTGACGCCGTGTCGGGATGTTTGGTTCCCGTTCGGGCACCGCATATGCCCCCTTCGGGGCGGCGCTTAGGCCAGAGGGGGGAAGAACAGCTTGATTTCCCGTTCGGCCGACTCGGGCGAGTCCGAGGCGTGCACCAGGTTCTCCCGCACGATGGTGCCGAAATCCCCCCGGATGGACCCGGGCTGTGCGGCGATCGGGTCGGTCGGGCCGGCGAGCGTACGCAGTCCCTCGACGACCCGCTCGCCCTCGACGACCAGCGCCACCGACGGGCCGGACGCCATGAACTCCATGAGCGGCTCGTAGAACGGGCGGCCGACGTGCTCGGCGTAGTGCTGCTCCAGGGTGGCGCGGTCGAGGGTGCGCAGCTCCAGCGCGCCGATCGTCCAGCCGGCCTTGCGTTCGATCCGGCCGAGGATCTCGCCGACCAGGCCACGGCGGACCGCGTCGGGCTTGAGGAGGACGAGGGTGCGCTGGGACACGGTGCGGCTCCTGCCGATGTCTGTGAAGACGTGTGGGTGGTGGTGCGATGAGCCTACAAGGCGGCCGTCAAGCGGTCTGCGCCGCGTGCCTGGCCTTGGCCTCGTCGATCTTGCGCCCGAAGTGGATCGACGCCCACCACAGGGCGGCGAAGACCGCGCCGAGGAAGTACATGGTACCTACCTCGACACCGCTGACGATCAGCCCGATCTGCAGCGCCCAGCCGACCGCGAGCCCGCCGGGCCTGGTCACCACCGCGCACAGCAGCACGCACAGCGCCATGGCGATGCCCGACACCGTCCACACGGTGGCCATCGTCAGGTCCGGGTCCTTCATGGCGACCAGACCGGCGAAGCCGATGACGAAGAACTCGCCGATCAGCGTGCTCGAACACAGCGTCCGCATGAGTCCAGCCCCTCGATGCCCTATCCGCGGCCCAGCAGCAGCCGGGCCTCTCCCACGGTGAAGACCGACCCGGTGACCAGCACACCGGCGCCGGAGTACGCGCCCTCGTCCTCCGCGAGCGTGATGGCCGCCTCCAGGGCGTCGTCCAGCCGCGGTTCGACCTGCACCCGGTCCTCGCCGAAGACCTCGACGGCCAGCGCCGCCAGGTCGTCGACGTCCATGGCGCGGGTGGTGGAGTTGCGTGTCACCACGACCTCGGCGAGGACCGGCTCGAACGCCTCCAGCAGCCCGCGGACGTCCTTCTCCCGGCTCGGGCCGATCACGCCGACCAGGTGGGTGAAGTCGAACGCCTCGCGCACCGCGGCGGCCGTCGCCAGGGCGCCGGCCGGGTTGTGCGCGGCGTCCAGCACCACGGTGGGGCTGCGCCGCATCACCTCCAGCCGGCCGGGCGAGGTGACCGCGGCGAACGCGGCCCGTACGGTGTCGATGTCGAGGGTGCGCTGGTGGACCTGGCCGATGCCGAAGAACGCCTCGACCGCCGCGAGCGCGACCGCGGCGTTCTGCGCCTGGTGCTCGCCGTGCAGCGGGAGGAAGACCTGGTCGTACGCGCCGCCGAGGCCGCGCAGCGTGAGCAGCTGCCCGCCGACGGCGACCTCGCGGGCGGTGACGCCGAACTCCGCGCCCTCGCGGGCGATGGTGGCGTCCACCTCGACGGCCCGCTTGAGCAGGGTGTGGGCGGCGTCGGCCGGCTGGGCGGCCAGCACGGCGGTCGCGCCCTTCTTGACGATGCCGGACTTCTCGACGGCGATCTCGCCGGGGGTGGTGCCGAGCCGGTCGGTGTGGTCCAGCGCGATCGGGGTGACGACGGCGACCTGGGCGTCGATGACGTTGGTGGCGTCCCAGCTGCCGCCCATGCCGACCTCGACGACGGCGACGTCCACGGGCGCGTCGGCGAACGCCGCGTACGCCATCGAGGTGATCACCTCGAAGAAGGACAGCCGGTGCTCCTGGGCGGCGTCGACCATCTCGACGTACGGCTGGAGGTCGCGGTAGGTCTCGATGAACCGCTCGGCGGCGATCGGGCTGCCGTCCAGGCTGATGCGCTCGGTGATGGCCTGCACGTGCGGGCTGGTGTAGCGGCCGACCCGCAGCTCGAAGGCGAGCAGCAGCCGCTCGATCATCCGGGCGGTGGTGGTCTTGCCGTTGGTGCCGGTGATGTGGATCGAGGGGTAGCCGCGCTGCGGCTCGCCGAGCACGTCCATCATGGCCCGCATCCGGACCAGGGAGGGGTCGAGCTTGGTCTCGGGCCAGCGGCCCAGCAGCTCCGCCTCGACCTCGCGCAGCTCGCGGTCGACGGCCGGGTCGGCGGGCCGGCCGGGCATGTCGTCGGCGGCGGACGGGGCGCCGACGCCGGCCCGCAGCGTACGGCTGCCGGCCTCGATGACGGCCATGTCGGCCTCGCGCGGGCCCTCGACGGGGCGCTCGCCGTCGAGGGCGGCGTAGTCGGCGTCACCGGCGTGGGCGTCGCCGACGAGGCGGCCTGCGTCGTCGGGGCCGTCGAAGCCGGCGTCGTCGAAGCCGGCGTCGTCCGGGTCGCGGTCCGCGGGGTCGGCGCCGCGGGGGAGGTCGTTCACGCCGTCCAGTCTACGGAAGGCGGCCCCGGCCTCTCGGCCAGGGCCACCGGTGCCCTCACGCCTGCGGGAGCGCGGCGAGCTGCGCGGTGATCCGCGCGATGTCGCTCTCGGCGGTCGCGAGCCGGCCGCGGATGCCGGTCACGACCTTCTCCGGGGCCTTGGCGAGGAAGCCCTCGTTGCCGAGCTTGCGCTCCGCGTCGGACTTCTCCTTCTGCGCCGCCGCCAGGTCCTTGGTGAGCCGCTTGCGCTCGGCGGCCACGTCGATCGCGCCGGACAGGTCCAGCTCGACGGTGGCGCCGCCGACCGGCAGCGAGGCGGTGGCGTGGAAGCCCTCGCCGACCGGCTGCAGCCGCAGCAGCTGCCGGATGGCGTCCTCGTGCGGGCCGAGGACCGTACCGTCCAGGGTGAGCCGGGCGGGGACCTTCTGGCCGTCCTGGAGGCCCTGGTTGGTGCGGAAGCGGCGGACCTCGGTGACGACCCGCTGCACCTCGGCGATCTCCGCCTCGGCCGCGGCGTCGCGGAAGCCGCTGTCGGCCGGCCAGTCGGCGACGACCAGCGACTCGCCGCCGGTCAGCGTCGTCCACAGCGTCTCGGTCAGGAACGGCACGATCGGGTGCAGCAGCCGCAGCAGCGTGTCGAGCACCTCGCCGAGGACCCGCCCGGAGACCCGGGCGCTCTCGCCGCCCCGGAAGAACGACGTCTTGGACAGCTCCACGTACCAGTCGAAGACCTCGTCCCACGCGAAGTGGTAGAGCGCGTCCGACAGCTTCGCGAACTGGTAGTCGTCGTAGTAGGCGTCGACCTCGGCGACGACCCGGCCGAGCCGGGACAGGATCCACCGGTCGGCGGCCGACAGCTGCTCGGGCGCCGGCAGCGGGCCCTGGACGCTCGCGCCGTTCATCAGGGCGAACCGGGTGGCGTTCCAGATCTTGTTGGCGAAGTTGCGGGACGCCTGGACCCAGTCCTCGCCGATCGGCACGTCGATGCCGGGGTTGGCGCCGCGGGCGAGCGTGAAGCGCAGCGCGTCGGAGCCGTACTTGTCCATCCAGTCCAGCGGGTTGACCGCGTTGCCGAAGGACTTCGACATCTTCTTGCCGTTCTCGTCGCGCACCATGCCGTGGAAGGCGATGGTGTGGAACGGGACGGCGCCGTCCATGGCGTACAGGCCGAACATCATCATCCGGGCGACCCAGAAGAACATCAGGTCGTAGCCGGTCACCATGGCCGAGTTGGGGTAGAACTTCGCCAGGTCGGGGGTCTTGTCGGGCCAGCCGAGGGTGGAGAAGGGCCACAGCGCCGAGGAGAACCAGGTGTCCAGGACGTCGGTGTCCTGCGTCCAGCCCTCGCCGGCGGGCGGCTGCTCGTCGGGGCCGACGCACACCATCTCGCCGTCCGGGCCGTGCCAGACGGGGATGCGGTGGCCCCACCACAACTGCCGCGAGATGCACCAGTCGTTGAGGTTGTCGACCCAGTCGAAGTAGCGCTGCGACATCTCGGCCGGGTGGATACGGACCCGCCCGTCGCGGACCGCGTCGCCCGCGGCCCTGGCCAGCGTCTCGACCCGGACCCACCACTGCAGCGACAGCCGCGGCTCCAGCGTCGTACCGCAGCGCGAGCAGTGGCCGACGGAGTGGACGTACGGGCGCTTCTCGGCGACGATCCGGCCCTGCGCGCGCAGCGCGGCGACAATCGCCGAGCGGGCCTCGAAGCGGTCCAGGCCCTCGAACGGGCCGGGCACGGTGATGACCGCGCGCTCGTCCATGATCGTCAGCGACTCCAGGCCGTGCCGCTGGCCGATCGCGAAGTCGTTCGGGTCGTGCGCGGGCGTCACCTTGACCGCGCCGGTGCCGAACTCCGGGTCGACGTGCGCGTCGGCGACGACCGGGATCGTACGGTCGGTGAGCGGCAGCTTGATGCGCCGGCCGATCAGGTGCGCGTAGCGCGCGTCGTCGGGGTGGACGGCGACGGCGGTGTCGCCGAGCATCGTCTCGACCCGGGTGGTCGCGACGACGACGGTGTCGTCACCCTCGCCGTACTTCAGCGAGACCAGCTCGCCCTCGTCGTCCTGGTAGTCCACCTCGATGTCGGAGATGGCGGTCAGGCAGCGCGGGCACCAGTTGATGATGCGCTCGGCGCGGTAGATCAGCTTGTCGTCGTAGAGCTTCTTGAAGATGCTGCGGACCGCGCGGGACAGGCCCTCGTCCATCGTGAAGCGGTCGCGGCTCCAGGCCACGCCGTCGCCGAGGCGGCGCATCTGGCCGGCGATCTGCCCGCCGGACTCCGCCTTCCACTTCCACACCCGCTCGACGAACGCCTCGCGCCCGAGGTCGTGCCGCGACTTGCCCTCCTTGGCCAGTTCGCGCTCGACGACGTTCTGCGTGGCGATGCCGGCGTGGTCCATGCCGGGCTGCCACAGCGTCTCGTGGCCCTGCATGCGCTTGCGGCGGGTGAGGGAGTCGATCAGCGTGTGCTCGAAGGCGTGGCCCAGGTGCAGGCTGCCGGTGACGTTGGGCGGCGGGATGACGATGGTGTACGCGGGCTTGTCGCTCTTGGCGTCGGCCTCGAAGTAGCCGCGCTCCACCCAGCGCTCGTACAGCGGCCCTTCTACCTCGGCCGGCGTGTAGGTCGTCGGCAGGTCCTGGGTGCTGTCCGGCCCGCTGGCGGGGCGCTGAGTGTTGTCGGTCACGCGGCAATTCTACGGGGGCGTGCCGGGCTGTTACGAATCAGTTGCACCCCAGGGGTAAGCAGCGCATAAGGGATCGGTCAAGATGGCTTGCAGGCCGGGAGTTCACCGTCGGGGAGCCCCCCACCGGTCGCCGGTCCGCCCGGAGTCGGCAAGGATGTCCCGACGACGTCAACGGAGGGGACCCTCGTTCCATGAGCAACAACCAGCCGCCGCCCAACCCTTACGGGCAGCAGCCGCCGCAGAACCCGTACGGCCAGCCCCAGCAGGGCGGTTACGGCCAGCCCCAGCCGGGCTACGGCTACCCGCAGCAGGGCCAGCAGCCGCCGACCCCGCCGGCCCCGCCGGCGCAGCCGGGTTACGGGCAGCCGCAGCAGGGCGGTTACGGCCAGCCGCAGCCCGGCTACGGCTACCCGCAGCAGGGCCAGCAGCCCCCGGCGCCGCCGGCGTACGGCCAGGTCCCGCAGCAGGGCTACGGCTACGGGCAGCCGCCGGCCGGACCGCAGCAGGGCGGCAACGGCAAGCGCACCGGCATCATCGTCGGCGTCGTGGTGGCACTGGTCGCGGTGGGCGCCGGCATCTTCTTCGTCACCAAGGGCTCCGGCGACAGCGGCGGCCTGAAGAACGACGGCAAGAAGTACAAACTGGTCACGCCGGACACCGTCGCGACGGACTTCAAGAAGAGCACGGACGAGGACAGCGACGACGACGGGTTCGACGACGACGACCTCGCGCTGATGAAGTCGCTCGGCATGACCGACCCGACGGCCGTCCAGGGCGGCTACGTCAAGGGCTCGCTCGCCGGCGGCGGCACGCTGCTGGAGTTCAGCGGCGCGTACGGCTCCATCAAGGACCCGAAGAAGCTCGCCGACGGCATGATGAGCGACATGCGCAAGCACGTCGCCGACGACGACGGTGACGAGGACACGAAGACCGAACTGGTCGGCGACGTCCAGACGATGCACCCGGCGGGCGCCGACGACGCGGTCGTGGAGTGCCAGCAGGCGAAGATCACCGACACGTCGTCGGACAGCGACACCAGCGGCAAGGCCACCAACGTGACCATCTGCCTGTGGGCGGACTACACCACGCTGGGCGCGATCATCCCGATCGACGCGAGCGCGATCCTGGGCGGGGGCGGCGGCCAGGCGATGTCGACGCAGGACGCGTCCGACCTGCTGTCGAAGGTCCGCAAGGACGTCCGCGTACCGCTGAGCTGATCCCGGCTCACACGCGAGAGGGCGCCCGGTCGGTGGACCGGGCGCCCTCTGGCGTTGCGGGTCCGGCAGGCCGCGCGGCGCAGCCGGCGCGGGCCTCGCGGCCTCGGCGCGGTAACGCTGCCGCGCAGCGGCTACGCGCTCTTCTGCTCGCCCTTGCCGATGATGCGGGGCTCGCGCGGGACGAGCGTCGGGTTGACGTTGGAGTGCACGACGTCCGCGGTGATGACGACGCGGGCGACGTCCTTGCGGGACGGCACCTCGTACATCACCGACATCAGCACCTCCTCCATGATGGCCCGCAGGCCGCGCGCGCCGGTCTGCCGGAGGATCGCCTGGTCGGCGATGGCCTCCAGCGCGCCGCGCTCGAACTCCAGCTCCACGCCGTCGAGTTCGAAGAGCTTCTGGTACTGCTTGACGAGCGCGTTGCGCGGCTCGACGAGGATCTGCAGCAGCGCCTCGCGGTCCAGGTTGTGCACGCTGGTGATGACCGGGAGGCGGCCGATGAACTCCGGGATCATCCCGAACTTCACCAGGTCCTCCGGCATGATCTCCTGGAAGAGGTCGGCCGCCTGCAGTTCGCGCTTGGAGCGGATCGTCGCCCCGAAGCCGATGCCCTTCGCGCCGGCCCGCGACTCGATGATCTTCTCCAGGCCGGCGAACGCGCCGCCCACGATGAACAGCACGTTCGTCGTGTCGATCTGGATGAACTCCTGGTGCGGGTGCTTGCGCCCGCCCTGCGGCGGCACGCTGGCCGTCGTGCCCTCCAGGATCTTCAGCAGCGCCTGCTGCACGCCCTCGCCCGACACGTCCCGGGTGATCGAGGGGTTCTCGCTCTTGCGGGCCACCTTGTCGATCTCGTCGATGTAGATGATCCCGGTCTCGGCCTTCTTGACGTCGTAGTCGGCCGCCTGGATGAGCTTGAGCAGGATGTTCTCGACGTCCTCGCCGACGTAGCCGGCCTCGGTGAGGGCGGTGGCGTCGGCGATGGCGAACGGCACGTTCAGCATCCGGGCCAGGGTCTGGGCCAGCAGCGTCTTGCCCGAGCCGGTCGGGCCGAGCAGCAGGATGTTGGACTTCGCCAGCTCGATCGCGTCCTCGTGCCCCGGGCGGCCGTTCTCCCCGGCCTGGACGCGCTTGTAGTGGTTGTAGACCGCGACCGAGAGGGCCTTCTTGGCGGGCGTCTGCCCGACCACGTAGCTCTCCAGGAACTCGTAGATCTCCCGGGGCTTGGGCAGGTCCTCCCAGCGCACCTCGGAGGACTCGGCGAGCTCCTCCTCGATGATCTCGTTGCAGAGGTCGATGCACTCGTCGCAGATGTACACACCGGGGCCTGCGATGAGCTTCTTCACCTGCTTCTGGCTCTTTCCGCAGAACGAGCACTTCAGCAGGTCTCCGCCGTCACCGATGCGTGCCACGAGGTCTTTCCCCTTCGCCTGGGTTCCGCCGGCCTTCAACGGAGCCTGGTGCTTCTCTCATCGACGGTACCTTGCCGTGCCCCCCGTGTGGGCCCCCCTTGGACGTACTCGCTCATCCGGGTCCAGAGGGGCTCCGGGTGCGCTCCGGGTCCAGGGGGGCCGCACGGGGGCGTCCGCCGCCCGGGTGGATCAGACGTTCACTGAGGTCTTGCGGGTGGAGACGATCTGGTCGACGAGGCCGTAGGCCAGCGCCTCCTCGGCGGTGAGGATCTTGTCCCGCTCGATGTCGTCCCGGATCTGCTCGATCGGCGTGGTGGAGTGCTTGGCCAGCATCTCCTCCAGCTGCTGCCGCATCCGGATGATCTCGTTGGCCGCGATCTCCAGGTCGGACACCTGGCCGCGGCCGGTCTCGGTGTACGGCTGGTGGATCAGCACCCGGGCGTTGGGCAGCGCCATGCGCTTGCCGGGCGTGCCGGCGGCCAGCAGGACGGCGGCGGCGGAGGCCGCCTGGCCCATGCAGACCGTCTGGATGTCCGGCTTCACGAACTGCATCGTGTCGTAGATCGCGGTGAGCGCGGTGAACGAGCCGCCGGGGCTGTTGATGTAGACCGAGATGTCACGGTCGGGGTCCATCGACTCCAGGCACAGCAGCTGCGACATCACGTCGTTGGCCGAGGTGTCGTCGATCTGCACGCCGAGGAAGATCACCCGCTCCTCGAACAGCTTCGAGTACGGGTCGTAGCGCTTGTACCCCTGGGAGGTGCGCTCCTCGAACTGCGGAACGAGGTAGCGGGCCTCGGCGCCGAGCAGGCCGGGCCGCTCGGCCCTCGTGCGGTCGTACAGGCCGCTGCCGGGGAAATTCTGAGTGTTCACGTCCACCGTCCTGGTGAGATCGAGCTTCGAGTGATCGTCGTCGGGGCTGCCGGGCCGTTCGGCTGCTGCCGGGCCGCCTGGTCGCGTGGCCGCCGGGCGTCCTGGGGCGGGCCCGCACGGGCCCGCCGGCTCAGGAGCTGGAGCCCGCGCCGGTGCCGCCGCCGCCGGGCACGTGCGCGGCGGAGAGCATGACCCCGTCCAGCAGGCCGTACTCCTTGGCCTCCTCGGCGGAGAACCAGCGGTCGCGGTCGGAGTCCTTGGTGATCTGCTCGAAGGTCTGGCCGGAGTGCTGGGCGATCAGCTCGGCCATCCGGCGCTTGGTGTGCAGCAGCTGCTCCGCCTGGATCTTGATGTCGGTGGCGGAGCCGCCGAGGCCGGCGGACGGCTGGTGCATGAGGATGCGGGTGTTCGGCAGCGCGAAGCGCTTGCCGGGGGCGCCGGCGGTGAGCAGGAACTGGCCCATCGAGGCGGCCATGCCCATCGCGATCGTCACGACGTCGTTCTGGATGAACTGCATCGTGTCGTAGATCGCCATGCCTGCGGTCACCGAGCCGCCGGGGCTGTTGATGTAAAGGAAGATGTCCTTGTCCGGCTCGGCGGCCAGCAGCAGCAGCTGCGCGGTGATCTTGTTGGCGATGTCGTCGTCGACCGCTTGGCCGAGGAAGATGATTCGCTCGCCGAGCAGTCGGTTGTAGACCTGGTCGCCGAGGCCACCGGGGTTGGGCTCGCCGGCGGCGGAAGGCATCGGAGTCGTCACGTATCCACCTGCTCGTTGTCGGACGGTAGACAGGCCGTCACAGGGTCTTCACTTGAGCCGGACGCCTTCCCGCGGGGGGACTGCGCCCTTCTCCTTACGGACCCTAACGCGCGGGTGGTGGCCGTAAATCCTGTACGGCCACCTGTTCGCTCTGAGCGCATGGCGCTCCGCGCCGGGTGAGCGCATTCAGGGGCGCCGGGGATGGTCCCGTGCGCCCCTGTGGCTTGCCGCCCTGGGCTGCGTCAGGCCTTGTCGGACTCGGCGTCGGCGTCGGCGGGCGCGGCGGCCTCGGTGGTCTCCTCGGCGGCCTCCGCGGGTGCGTCCTCGTCCTCGTCGGAGAGGTCGACGACCTCGCCGTTGGAGTCGGTGACCTTCGCCGCCTCGACGACGACCGCGAGGGCCTTGCCGCGGGCGACCTCGCCGACCAGCAGCGGTACCTGGCCGCCCTCGACGACGGCCTGCGCGAACTGGTCCGGGCTCATGCCGGAGGACGCGGCGCGGCGCACCAGGTGCTCGGTGAGCTCCTCCTGGTTGACCGACAGCTTCTCCTTGGTGACGAGCTCGTCCAGGATGAACTGGGTCTTGATGCCCTTGACGGCCTGGGCCTCCAGCTCGGCGTCGTACTCCTCGCGCGTCTTGCCCTCGCGCTCCAGGAAGGACTCCCAGGTCAGACCCATCTGCGGGAACTGGTGGTGCTCCAGGTTGTGGGTCCGGGTCTCGATCTCGTCCTTGAGCAGCTTCTCCGGGATCGCGACCTCGGTGAGCTCGATGAGCGCGTCGAGGACCTTCTCCTGCGCGGAGGTGGCCTGGTCGTACTGCTTCATCGACTCCAGACGCTTGCGGCTGTCCGCGCGCAGCTCCTCCAGCGTGTCGAACTCGCTGGCCAGCTGGGCGAACTCGTCGTCCAGCGCCGGCAGTTCGCGCTCCTGGACCTCGGAGACCTTGACCTTGACCTCGGCGTCCTTGCCGGCGGCGGAGCCGCCCTTGAGCTGCGAGGCGAAGGTCGCGGTGTCGCCGGCGGACAGGCCCGTGACGGCCTCGTCGATGCCGTCGAGCAGCTGGCCCGAGCCGATGGTGTAGCTGACGCCCTCGGCGATGCCGTCGCCGAGCACCTCGCCGTCCACCGACGCCTCCAGGTCGACCACGACGACGTCGCCCTCGGCGGCGGCCCGCTCGACGGCGGAGGTGGTGGCGAAGCGGTCGCGCAGCTGCTCCAGCGACTTCTCGACGTCCTCGTCGGTGACCTCGATCGCGTCGACGGTCACCTCGATGCCGGAGTAGTCCGGGATCTCGATGGCCGGGCGGATGTCCACCTCGGCGGTGAACTTCAGCTCATTGCCGTCGTCGAACTCGGTGATGTCGACGTCCGGCTGGCCGAGCACGTTGAGCTCGGTCTCGTTGACCGCCTCCGTGTAGAACTTCGGCAGCGCGTCGTTGATGGCCTCTTCGAGAACCGCGCCCCGGCCGAACCGCTGGTCGATGACGCGCGCAGGGATCTTGCCCTTGCGGAAGCCCGGCACCGTGACCTGGTCGTTGATCTTCTTGTACGCCGCGTCGAGGCTGGGCTTGAGCTCCTCGAAGGGCACCTCGACAGTGAGTCGAACCCGGGTCGGGTTCAGAGTCTCGACGGCGCTCTTCACGGTTGGGTCTCCTTGGGCTTTACGTTGATGGGGGCGGACCTGCCGGTGCGCTGCTCGCGTGTCCGGCACTCGGCCGTGGCCACGTACCCGGCCCGCCGGCGGCCCATCCTACCGGTACCGCAATCCCCGCCGGGCGGGGTCGCCCGGCGGTCCGCCGCCCGCCGCCCCCGGCGGCCCCTCATACGGAGAACTGCTGGTCGGGGTGGCCGGATTCGAACCGACGGCCTTCCGCTCCCAAAGCGGACGCGCTACCAAGCTGCGCCACACCCCGCTGGTGCGACACGTAGAGTACATGCCCCCTCGACCGTGGGCAGCCAAGTATCCACCCGCGACACCTGCGCGCCGATCCCATTCGACCGCCAACCACCAGGTGTGCCAGAATCTGACCCGCTGCGGGCGTAGCTCAATGGTAGAGCCCTAGTCTTCCAAACTAGCTACGCGGGTTCGATTCCCGTCGCCCGCTCCACTTGTCACGGCCCGGTCGGCGGATGTGTCCGCTCCGGGCCGTCGGTGTGGGGGGGGTCAGTCGACGGGGATGCCCTGGGGGGATTTGATGCGGCGCATGATCATCTGGGAGTTGACGTCGGTGACGCCGGGCATGCCGATGAGTTTCTCGGTCCAGAAGCGCTCGTAGGCGTCGGAGTCGGTCACGGCGATGCGCAGCAGGCAGCCGGGGGCGCCGTAGAGGCGGTAGGCCTCGACGACGTCGGTGGTGGACTGGACCTCGGCCTCGAAGGCGGCGACGGAGGCGCGGTCGCGCTGGACCTCGACGGAGGCGAAGACCTCGAAGCCGCGGCCGACGGCTGCCGGGTCGACGACCGCGCGGTAGGTCTGGATGACCCCGTCGTCCTCCAGTTGGCGTACCCGGCGCAGGCAGGGGGAAGGGGTGAGACCGACCCGCTGGGCGAGCTCCTGGTTCGTCAGCCGGCCGTCCGCCTGGAGTTCGCGCAAGATGCTTCTGTCGATGGCGTCCATCGCAGCATTATCCCCCATATTTCACTGGAGTACCGGCCGGTATTAGCAATCATATGGCGGGTCTACGCGCATATCATTGCACTCACAGCGGCAGCAGTGGGAGGCGGAGGCAACGTGCGACACGTCGTGGTCATCAGCACCGGAGGCACCATCGCCAGCCGGTGGCAGGGCGACGGATACGCGGCCGAGGCCGCCGGGCGCGAGGTCCTGGAGGCCGGCGCCGTCCCCGAAGGCGTCGAGGTGCGGGTGGTGGACCTGTTCACCGTCAACAGCTCGCGGCTGACCACCGACCACCAGCTGCGGCTGCTGTACGCGGTCCACGAGGCGCTGGCCGACCCCGAGGTGGACGGCGTGGTCGTCACGCACGGCACGGACACCCTGGAGGAGTCCGCCTTCTTCGTGGACCTCTTCCACCACGACCCGCGCCCGGTGGTCTTCACCGGCGCCCAGCAGCCGCTGGACGCCCCGGACGGCGACGCGGCCGGCAACCTCTACGACGCGCTGCTGACGGCCGTCTCCGGCCGCGACATCGGCGCGGTGATCGTCTTCGCCGGGCAGGTCTTCGCCGCCCGCGGCACCGTCAAGCAGCACACGGTGGACGCCCGGGCCTTCGGCAG
Organism: Actinacidiphila epipremni; assembly: GCF_012034175.1. Taxonomy (GTDB): domain Bacteria; phylum Actinomycetota; class Actinomycetes; order Streptomycetales; family Streptomycetaceae; genus Actinacidiphila; species Actinacidiphila epipremni. The sequence goes on along the minus strand of NZ_JAATEJ010000001.1, from coordinate 314,942 downwards.
CCCCGACGGGCAGCCGCTGGGCCGGGTCGAGTTCGGCCGGGTGCGGTGGGCGCGCCGGCAGCCGCGGCGCGAGGCGCTGCCGCTGCCCGAGCGCACCGGCAGCACGCCGCGGGTGGACATCGTCATGCACCACAGCGACGGCGACTCGGTCCTCTTCGACGCGGCCGTCGCCGCCGGCGCCCGCGGCATCGTGCTGGTCGGCACCGGCGCGGGCAACGCCAACCCCGAGGTCGCCGACGCGGTGCGCCGCGCGGTCTCCTCCGGCGTGCACGTCGCCGTCAGCACCCGGGTGGCCGCCGGCGCGGTCGCCCCGCTCTACACCGGCGGCGGCGCGGTGGACCTGGCGGCGGCCGGCGCGCTGCTGGCCGGGGCGCTCAAGCCGGGCCAGGCCCGGATCGCGGTGCTGGCGGCGCTGCTGGCCGCCCGCGGGCCCGCCGGCGACGGCCCGGACGCGGGCACGCTGCTGCGCGGCGTCCTGGACCCGCAGCCGCCGGCGCGGCAGGCGTCAGATCTTTATCTGGTTGATGGTGTCGGCCACTGAGTTCAGGAACCGGTTGATGTCCGGCGCCATGTTCGTCGAGGCCAGGAAGAAGCCGAAGAGGGCGGCGACGATCGCGGGGCCCACCTTTATCTGCTTCGACCGGATCATGACGAACAGCACGATCGCCAGAAGCAGTGCGGCGGACAGGGAGATAACCACAGCGGATCACTTCCTCTTTCGGGTTCCTTGCCGGTCCGGGGAACCGCGCCGCGCCCCCCGCCTCGCCCGCCTCCATGGTGCCATCCCTGACCGACAATCAACGCCCGTACGGCGAACGGCCACTGGGTGCATTCCCCACCGCTAGTCCCGGCACACTATGAGCAGCGCCCGGTCGTCGTTGACGTCCTTGGCGACCGCCTCGATCAACCGCCAGGCCGAGCCGCGGAATCCGGTGGTCACGAAGCGGTCGGCCTCGCCGATCAGCCGGTCCATGCCCTCGGCGATGTCCCGCTCGGCGGTCTCCACCAGCCCGTCGGTGAACAGCATCAACACGTCGCCGGAGCGCAACGTGCCCTTGACGCCGTCGAATTCGGCCCCGTCGTAGACGCCTAGCAGCGGCCCCTCGGCCGCCTTGTGCTCCCACCGGCCGCTGCCGGCGTGCAGTTGGACGCCCGGCGGGTGCCCGGCGGACAGCAGTTCGTAGTCGCCGGTCTCCAGGTCCAGCACCAGGTGCACGGACGTGGCGAAGCCCTCTTCCCAGTTCTGCCGCAGCAGGTAGCCGTTGGCGGCGGGCAGGAAGGAGTGCGGGGGCAGCGAGCCGAGCAGGCCGCCGAAGGCGCCGGACAGCAGCAGGGAGCGGGAGGCGGCGTCCATGCCCTTGCCGGACACGTCGGTGAGCACCGCCTCCAGGACCCGCCCGCCCGAACTGCGGGTGGCCACCACGAAGTCGCCGGAGAAGGACTGCCCGCCGGCCGGCCGCAGCGACATCTCGGCGTGCCAGCCGCCGGGCAGCCGCGGCAGCCTGCTCTGCACCCGGATACGTTCCCGGAGGTCGAACAGCATGGTGTGCCCGCCCCGCCAGGGCACCCCGACCCGGGCCCTGAACTGCGCGATGACCAGGCCCGCGAGCGCGACCGCGGTCACCTCCAGCACCATGCCGGGCGTGACCCGCGCCGGGCCCTCGCGGTACGGGCCGAGGGCGGCGGACTCGGCGATCAGCGCGACGGCGGAGGCCGCGTACACCAGCAGCAGGCTCGCCGGGCGCAGCAGCAGCCCGCCGGCCAGGATCGGCAGCACCAGGGCGCTGGGCGGGCACCACTCGGGCGTGACGACGGAGATGTACGCGAGCACCGGCACCGCGGCGACCAGGACGGCCAGTCCCGCCCAGTCGGAGGCGCCGCCGCGGAAGTAGTCGACGGCGGACCGGCGCACGCCGAGCCGGGCCCGGTGCCACCGCCTGCGCCACCTGAGCCCCGCCGTCTCCGCCGCCGTCTGTTTCGCCATGCCTCCGCGACCCTACCTAGCGGCGGCCCTTCCGCGCAGGCCCGCCGGGGTGTGAGCCGTACGGGTGAGGCGCGGGCGTGCGCCTTTCGCGCCGGAAAGCACGTTCGGCGCACGCTCGCCGCGGCGGGGCCGGTCGCCGGGCCGCGGCCCGGGGCGTGGCTCAACTCTGGCAGGTGGGGCACCAGAAGAGGTTGCGCGCGGCCAGGACCTGGGTGCGTACCGGCGTCCCGCACACCAGGCAGGGCTGCCCGGTGCGGCGGTAGACGTAGACCTCGCCGCCGTGGTCGTCGACGCGCGGCGGGCGGCCCATGGCCTCGGGCTCGTACTCGGGGCGGACGGTGTCGATGCGGTTGTTCCGCACGCCCTGCCGCATCAGCGCCACCAGGTCGGCCCACATCGCGTCCCACACCGGCCGTGGCAGGTCGCGGCCGGGCAGGAACGGGTCCACGTGGTGGCGGAAGAGCACTTCGGCGCGGTAGACGTTGCCGACGCCCGCGATGACCTTCTGGTCCAGCAGCAGCGCGGCGACGCTGATCCGCGACCGGGCGAGCCGGGCGTGGACGCGGCCGGGGTCGTCGCCGGGGCGCAGCGGGTCGGGGCCGAGCCGGTCGTGTATGGCCTGCTTCTCCGGCTCGGTGACGAGCGCGCACGCGGCGGGCCCGCGCAGGTCCGCGTAGTGCTCCGGCGTGGCGATGCGCAGCCGTACGGTGTCGGCGGGCAGCGGCGCGAGGCCCGTACCGAAGCGGTAGGTGCCGATCAGGCCGAGGTGGACGTGGACCCAGCCGGTGGCCCCGAAGCCGAGGAAGAGGTGCTTGCCGTGCGCCTCGGCGGTCTCCATGACGCGGCCGTCGAGCAGGGCGGCGCCGTCGGAGAACTTGCCCTGCGGGCTGCCGGCCCGTACCGCCAGGCCGCCGAACCGCTCCCGGTGGTCGGCGGCGAGCCGGTGGATGGTGTGGCCTTCGGGCATCGCTCGGGGTCAGTCCTGCCGCGGGTGGTGCGCCGGGACCGGCGGCAGTTCGCCGGTGGCCTCGTACGCGGAGAGCATGTCGATACGGCGCTGGTGCCGCTCGGCGTGCGAGTACGGCGTGGCCAGGAACAGCTCGACGAACTTCTGGGCCTCGTCCTGGGTGTGCATACGGCCGCCGATGCTCAGCACATTGGCGTCGTTGTGCTCGCGGGCCAGCGTCGCGGTCTGCTCGCTCCAGGCCAGGGCCGCGCGCACACCGCGGACCTTGTTGGCGGCGATCTGCTCGCCGTTGCCGGAGCCGCCGATGACGATGCCGAGGCTGCCGGGGTCGGCGGCGGTGCGCTCGGCCGCGCGCAGGCAGAAGGGCGGGTAGTCGTCCTCCGCGTCGTAGATGTGCGGGCCGCAGTCGACGGGCTCGTGCCCGCCGGCGGTCAGCCACTCGACGAGGTGGTTCTTCAGTTCAAAGCCGGCATGGTCCGAGCCGAGGTACACGCGCATGGAGCCCAGTCTTCCACCCCGGCGCCCCGCCGCCCGCACCGCACCCCGCGCGCCGCGGCGGGCGTACGGGGGCCGGCTGCGGGCGGCGGGCCCGGCGGGGCGTCAGCGGCGGACCAGGCGCCACGCGGCGGGCAGCGCGCCCATCGCCAGGGCGGCCTTGAGGGCGTCGCCGACCAGGTAGGGGCGCAGGCCCATGACGACCGCCTGGTGGGCCGTCAGATGGGCGGAGACGGCCAGGTAGGGCACCCCCACGGCGTAGATGAGCGCGGAGCCGACGACCATGACGCCTGCGGTGCGCAGCACCGTGCGGTCGCCGCCGCGGCGGGCGAGGAAGCCGACCACGCCGGAGGCCAGCAGCATGCCGAGGATGTAGCCGAAGCTCGGCATGGACCAGCCGGACGCGCCGCCGGCGAACCACGGCAGGCCCGCGACGCCCGCGAGCGCGTACAGGCCGAGCGAGGCGACGCCGCGGCGGGCGCCGAGCGCGGTGCCGACCAGCAGCGCGGCGAAGGTCTGCCCGGTCACCGGCACCGGGGAGCCCGGCACGGGCACCGACAGCTGGGCGGCCAGGCCGGTGAGGGCGGCGCCGCCGGCCACCAGCGCGGCGTCGCGCAGCCGGGCGCGGGAGGCGGAGGAGGCGGGGAGCAGGTCGGCGAGGACGGTTCCGGCCCGGCCGGTGGCGAGGGAGGAGGCGCTCATTCGGTTCTCCGCGGGTGAGGGGGCGGTCAGGGCTCCTCAGACGCTAGCCCAGCGCGGGAGAGCCGATCATCGTCGGACTGCGACAAAGCCCCGGTCGCCGGCTTGGAGACTCCTGCTCCCGCCGGTTGCGTTTCGGCTGGGATGTTTACGCAGGTCCCGTGATGTACGTCACGCGGCGGCGGGCGGCCGGGGCGGGCGGAGGCCGCCCGCCGGGGCCGCCCGGCGCTGTGGGTTTCCACCAAGTCACGGCGGGCGGGCGGTACCCGCGTCACGCCGGCTGGATGAGGTCCCAGCGGTTGCCGTACAGGTCGCGGAAGACGACGACCGCGCCGTACGGCTCGTAGCGCGGCTCCTCCTCGAAGACCACGCCCTCGGCGACCATGCGCTTGTAGTCGCCGTCGAAGTCCTCGGTGGTGAGGAACAGCCCGACCCGCCCGCCGGTCTGGTCGCCGATCCGCGCGGACTGCTCGGGGGTGGCGGCCCGGGCCAGCAGCAGGCCGGTCTCGCGGGAGCCGGGCGGGGCGACGACGACCCACCGGCCGCCGTCCTCGCGCGGGGTGTCCTCGCGCAGCTCGAAGCCGAGCGCGCGGGTGTAGAAGGCGATGGCCTCGTCGTAGTCGCGTACGACGACGCTCACCAGGCCCAGGTGTGCCATGACGCGCCGACCGTCCTACTCGAAGCTGGGCCCGGCGGTACGGGTGCGCTTGATCTCGTAGAAGCCGGGGATGGACGCCACCATGAGCGTGCCGTCCCACAGCTTGGCGGCCTCCTCGCCCTTGGGCGCGGGGGTGACGACGGGGCCGAAGAAGGCGATCTGCTCGCCGTCGGAGCCGGGCACGGCGATGACCGGGGTGCCGACCTCCTGGCCGACCTTGTCGATGCCCTCCTTGTGGGAGGCGCGCAGCTCGGTGTCGTACGTGTCCTTGTCGGCGTAGTCGGCGAGGTCGGCGGGCAGGCCGACTTCCTCCAGGGCCTCGACGATCGTCTCGCGCGTCTTGGGCAGGGCGCGGTTGTGGAAGCGGGTGCCGAGCGCGGTGTAGAGCGGGCCGACGACGTCGTCGCCGTGCAGCTGCTGGGCGGCGATCACGACGCGGACCGGGCCCCACGCCTCGCGCAGGAACGTGGCGTACTGCTCGGGGAGGGTGTCGAGCTTGTCCTCGTTGAGCACCGCCAGGCTCATCACGTGCCAGCGCACCTGGACGGGGCGCACCTTCTCGACCTCCAGCATCCAGCGGGAGGTCATCCATGCCCAGGGGCACAGCGGATCGAACCAGAAGTCGGCCGGGGTTGCCCCTGACGGAGTCGAGGGGTGGGTGGTCGTGCTCTCGGGGGCGGTCGCAGTCACTGCGTACTCCTCGTACGGGGGTGGCGTCCCGGGCGGAGCCGGGCACGGTCGGGCTGGGCGCTGCACAGCGCACACCTCGACGGGACAACAGGCGCCGGCGCGGCGGCATTCCCGGACCGCCGCCGGGGCCGTACGCGCAGGTCGGCGCCGTCCTGTCGGTTCCCCGTGGAAGGATGCCGGGTGTCGCTGTCAGTGAACGGCGCCGTCCGGTAAACGAAACCGTCCGGTGTACACATCCGGTGAAACGCATCCGGTAAACGAAGGAGTCGCCCGTGCCCGGCGAGAACCTCAGCCGTGAGGAGGCCCGCGAGCGGGCCGCCGCCCTGTCCGTGGAGCGCTACGACGTCGCGCTGGACGTGCGGTCCGCGGTCGGGGCCGCGCCGCAGGGCGGCGAGCGGGCCTTCCGCTCCACCACGGTCGTCGACTTCCGGTGCGCGCAGCCCGGCGGGTCGTCGTTCGCCGACCTGGTGGCGACCGAGGTGGTCTCGGTGCGGCTCAACGGCCGGGAGCTGGACCCGGCGGCGGTCTACGACGGGGCCAGGATCGCGCTGGACGGCCTCGCCGAGCGCAACACGCTGGTGGTCGACGCGCACTGCGCGTACAGCCGCACGGGCGAGGGCCTGCACCGCTTCGAGGACCCCGAGGACGGCGAGGTCTACCTCTACACGCAGTACGAGCCGGCCGACGCGCGCCGGGTCTTCGCGAACTTCGAACAGCCCGACCTCAAGGCGCCGTTCACCTTCCAGGTGACCGCGCCCGAGGGCTGGACGGTGCTGTCCAACGCCGAGCCGGACGGCGAGCCCGCCGCGGCGGGCGGCGGCGGCACGACGACGCGCTTCCGTCCGACGCTGCCCATTGCCACGTACATCACCGCGGTCGTCGCCGGCCCGTACCACGTGGAGCGCGACCATTACGCGCGGGCACTGGACGACCGGTCGACGCTGGACATTCCGCTGCGGGCGCTGTGCCGGCGCTCTCTTGCCAAGCATTTCGACGCCGACGAGATCTTCACCGTCACCAAGCAGGGCCTGGACTTCTACCACGAGACGTTCGGCTACCCGTATCCGTGGGGGAAGTACGACCAGGCGTTCGTGCCGGAGTACAACATCGGCGCGATGGAGAACCCGGGGCTGGTGACCTTCCGGGAGGAGTTCGTCTTCCGCGGCAAGGTGACGCGGGCGTCGTACGAGCACCGGGCGAGCGTGGTGCTGCACGAGATGGCGCACATGTGGTTCGGCGACCTGGTGACGATGCGCTGGTGGGACGACCTGTGGCTCAAGGAGTCCTTCGCGGACTTCATGGCGGCCTTCTCCCAGGTCGCGGCGACGCGGTACAAGGAGGGCTGGATCACCTTCGCCAACCGCCGCAAGGCGTGGGCCTACCGCGCCGACCAGCTGTCCTCCACGCACCCGGTCGTCGCCGACATCCGCGACCTGGAGGACGCCAAGCTCAACTTCGACGGCATCACGTACTCCAAGGGCGCGGCGGTGCTCAAGCAGCTCGTGGCCTATGTGGGGCAGGACGCCTTCTTCGAGGCGGCCCGGCGCTATTTCCGCCGGCACGCCTACGGCAGCACCGAGCTGGCCGACCTGCTGTCGGTGCTCAGCGAGACCTCGGGCCGCGACATGCCGGCGTGGTCGCGGGCCTGGCTGGAGACCGCGGGCGTCAACTCGCTGACGCCGCACCTGACCTGTACGGCGCAGGGCACGATCGAGGAGCTGACGGTGCTCCAGGGCGCCGACGACCCGGCGCACCCGCAGCTGCGCCCGCACCGGGTGGCGGTGGGGCTGTACAAGCGGATGCCGGGCGGCGCGCTGGAGCGGTACGCCCGGGCCGAGGCGGATGTCGCGGGCTCGGTGAGCGTGGTGCCGGAGCTGGCCGGGCAGCCGCAGCCCGACCTGGTGCTGGTCAACGACGACGACCTGACGTATTGCAAGGTGCGGTTCGACGCCGCCTCGCTGGAGACGCTGCGCGGGCATCTGGGCGACCTGTCCGACCCGCTGGCGCGGGCGCTGGCGTGGTCGGCGGTGTGGAGCATGACCCGGGACGCGCTGATGCCGGCCGGCGACTACCTGGGCCTGGTGCTGCTGTTCGCCGGCCGCGAGACCGACATCGGGGTGCTCCAGTCGCTGCACGTGCAGGCGCGCACCGCGCTCACGCACTACGTGGCGCCCGAGCGGCGCGACCTGGCCGCGGCGGAGCTGGCGCAGGGCGCGGTGCAGGAGCTGCGGCTGGCCGAGCCGGGCAGCGGCCACCAGTTGGCGTGGGCGCGCTTCTTCGCCTCCGTGGCCTCCTCCCCGGCGGACCTGCAACTGCTGCGCGGGCTGCTGGCGGGCACCGCCCGCATCGACGGCCTGACGGTGGACCAGGAGCTGCGCTGGACGCTGCTGGGCGCGCTGACCGCGCGGGGTGCCGCCGGCGCCGAGGAGATCGCCGCCGAGCGGGCCCGGGACGACACGGCCTCCGGGCACCGGCACGAGGTGCGCTGCCTGGCGGCGCGGCCGGACGCGGGCGTCAAGGCGCGGGTGTGGGCGGACGTGGTGGAGTCCGACGCGCTGTCCAACGCGCTGGTGGAGGCGAGCATCGCGGGCTTCGTGCAGGCCGGGCAGCGCGAGCTGCTGGAGCCGTTCACGGACGCCTACTTCGCGGCGCTGGAGGGGGTGTGGGCGTCCCGCTCGATCGAGATCGCGATGGCGGTCGTCAGCGGCCTCTTCCCGGCCCTCCAGGACCCCGCCGGGACCCTCGCGGCCACCGAGGCGTGGCTGGCGGCCCACGAGGCCGCCGCGCCCGCCCTGCGCCGCCTGGTGCTCGAAGGCCGCGACGACCTGGCGCGGGCGCTGCGGGCCCAGCAGTGCGACGCGCGCGCCGCCGAGGCGGCCCGCGGCGGCGCGGCGCTCTGACGGCGGGGCAGCGGGCCGGGGGCTTGCGCCGGCCGGGCGCGTCCTGGCTGGTGGGGTCGGGGTCGTCACTCTCACGGGGGAAAGGGGCTGATCGGCATCCGAACACCTGACCTTTAGCCCGGTGTTGTCCCGCTTTGTCGACGGGCGTGTAACAGCGGTTAGTGACGGTGCGGCCCATGGGAACGACGTGGCCATGAACGCGAACCCCCGCATCCCCCACACCGCCCCCCGCCGCCATGTGCCCGCCGCCGAGCGGGTCATGACGCTGCGCCAGTTGCGCGAGCAGGGCGTGCCGGCCGCCGTCGTCGCGCGCCGGTGCCGGGCCGGCGGGCCCTGGCGGCAACTGCTGCCGCAGGTCTATCTGCTGCACTCCGGCGCGCCCACCAGCCGGGAGCGGCTGCAGGCCGCGCTGCTCTACGCCGGGCGCGACCCGCGGGCGGGCGACCCGCAGGCGCACAGCCCGGAAGCGCAGGGCACGCTCGGCGGCGGGCGCGAGGCCATGGTCACCGGGCTCGCCGCCCTCGCGCTGCACCGCTTCCGGTGCGTGCCGCCGCTGGCCGGGCTCACCCGCATCGACGTGCTCGTGCCGCGGCAGCGGCGGCTGCGGGACGCCGGCGAGGTGACCGTCCACCGCGCCACGGCCGCGCTGCCGCACCCGCAGGACGTCATGGGCGTGCCCTGCGCGCCCGTGCCGCGCGCCCTGGCCGACGCCGTCGCGGGCCTGGACGACGCCGAGTCCGTACGGCGGCTGCTGACCGAGGCGGTACGCGGCGGGCACTGCGACGCCGCGGCGGTCCTGGGCGAGCTGGCCGACGCCGGGCTGCTGGAGCGCCCGCAGGTCGCCGCGGCCGTCGGGGCGCTGCACGGCGCCGATCGCGCCATGGCCGAGGAGCGGCTCTACGCCATGGTGCGCGACCACGGGCTGCCGGACCCGGTGTGGAACGTGGAGCTGCGGCTGCCCGGCGGCCCGCCGCTGGGTGGCGTGGACGCGTACTGGCCCGAGCACGCGGTCGCCGTCGCCGTCGAGCTGCCCGCGGACGTGGCGGACGACGCGACCTGGTCGCGTACGGCCCGGCAGCCCGAACGGCTGGACGCGCTGGGCATCACGCTGATCCACCTGACGCCGGCCGAGCTGCGCGAGGCGGGCGAGCAGCAGGCCGCGGTGGTGCGCACCGCGCTGGTCGACGCGGTCGAGCACCTGCCTGCCGCGTACATCGTCGTGCTCCCCCGCTGAGCGCGGCCCGCCCCGGCACCGGGCCCGCGCAGCTTGCCCGGGTTCGCCGGATAAGCGAGTGGCGGAAACACGTCACCCGCGCACCAAGGAGAAGTCAACGCACCACAAAGAGCAGGTTTTCCCGGCATGGTGACGAACCGTACGGCAGCGTTTTCCGAACACCGTCACGACGGCCCGAACAGGGATGCCCATGCCACTCGCTCACATACCCGGCTCCAGACGCACGGCCCGGCTCGCGCTGGCCGCGGGACTGGTGGCCGCGCTGACGGCCGCGAGCCCCGTGCTCGCGGCTGCGGCCCCCGCCCCGACCTCCCCCGCGACCGCCCCGTCCGCGCCCGCGACCGGCACCGGCACGGCCGGCTCCGACGCCACCGGCGCACCGGCCAAGGACACCGCCCCCGCCGACAAGCTCGGCTCCTCCGACGCCGGGCTGCTGGCCAAGGCCAAGGCGGACGGCGACAAGAACGTCACGTTCATGGTCGCGGGCAAGCCCGGCAGCACCGCCGAGATCAGCGCCAAGCTGCACGCGCAGGGCGCCAGCGTCGGCCAGACGTACGACCGGCTCGGCTATGTACGGGCGACCGTGCCGACCGCGAAGGCGGACGCGGCCCTCGGCGCGGCCCAGAAGCTGCCCCAGGTGCTCGCGATCGACCTCAAGCAGGAGGTGAAGCTCGACGACCCGACGCCGGCCGCCGACACCACCGCCTCGGCCCGCCACCAGGGCAAGCCCGCCAAGACCTACCCCGGGCCCGGCAAGAACACCCCGGCGAAGAACCCGTACCAGCCGGCGTTCGAGACCGGCGCGGTGGACTTCGTCAAGGACCACCCCAACGCCGACGGGCGCGGCATCACCATCGGCATCCTCGACTCGGGCGTGGACGTCGGCCACCCGGCGCTGCAGAAGACCACGACCGGCGAGCGCAAGATCGTCGACTGGGTCACCTCCACCGACCCGATCCTGGACGGCGACGCCACCTGGCGCCCCATGGTCACCGCGGTGTCCGGCCCGTCCTTCACCGCCTCGGGCCGCACCTGGAGCGCGCCCGCCGGCAGCTACTACTTCAGCACCTTCGCCGAGTCCGCCACCAAGGGCGGCGACATGCAGGGCGACCTCAACCGCGACGGCGACACCACCGACGTATGGGGCGTGCTGTACGACCAGGCCGCCGGCACCGTGCGGGTCGACCTCGACAACGACGGCGACTTCCGCGACGAGACGGCGCTGAAGCCGTACAAGGACGCCTACCAGATCGGCCACTTCGGCACCGACGACCCGGCGACCGCGATCTCGGAGTCAATCCCCTTCACCATCGAGATCCGCAAGGACGTCCCGATGGACCCCTACGGCGGCACATGGGTGGGCAAGAAGGCGGACTTCGTCAACATCGGCGTCGTGCAGTCCGAGCACGGTACGCACGTCGCCGGCATCACCGCGGCCAACGGGCTGTTCGGCGGGAAGATGGACGGCGCCGCGCCCGGCGCGAAGATTGTCTCCTCGCGCGCCTGCACCTGGAGCGGCGGCTGCACCAACATCGCGCTCACCGAGGGCATGACGGACCTGGTGGTCAACCACCACGTGGACGTCGTCAACATGTCGATCGGCGGCCTCGGCGCGCTCAACGACGGCGCGAGCGCGCGCGACCTGCTCTACAAGCAGCTCATCGACACCTACGGTGTGCAGCTGGTGATCTCCGCGGGCAACGACGGCCCCGGCGTCAACACCATCAGCGACCCGGGCCTGGCCGACCATGTGCTGAGCGTCGGCGCGTCCATCTCCCGTGAGACATGGGCGGCCAACTACGGCTCGCAAACCACCGTGCCGTACTCGCTGCTGCCCTTCTCCGCCCGCGGCCCGCGCGAGGACGGCGGCCTCGCGCCGGTCGTCACCGCGCCCGGCGCCGCGATCAACTCCGTGCCGACGTGGGAAGAGGGCGCGCCCGTCGCCGAGGCCGGCTACGACCTGCCGCCCGGCTACGCGATGCTCCAGGGCACCTCGATGGCCTCCCCGCAGGCCACCGGCGCAGCCGCGCTGCTGCTGTCCGCGGCCAAGGCGCAGCATCTGAAGGTCACCCCGGCGCAGTTGCGCACCGCGCTGATCAGCACCGCGAAGAACATCCCCGGCTTCCAGACCGCCGACCAGGGCGCGGGACTGATCGCCGTGCAGCCCGCGTGGAACCTGCTGCGGCGCGGCGGCACCGCCGACACGTACACCGTCAGCGCGCCCGTCGACACGACGCTGTCGGGCTTCCTGGCGACGCCCGGCTCCGGCACCGGCGTCTACGACCGCGAGGGCGGCCTGACGACCGGCCAGAAGCGTACGTACAACGTGACGGTGACGCGTACCGGCGGGCCGGCGTACGCGCTGCTGCACACGCTGCGGTGGGCGTACAACGACGGGACCTTCTCGGTGGCGAGCCCGCTGGTGGCGCTGCCGCTGAACGAGCCGGTGACGGTGAAGGTCACGGCGAAGCCGCGCTCGGTGGGCGCGCACAGTGCGCTGCTGGACATCGACGACCCGCTGACGCCGGGCACGGACACGCAGGTCGCGGCGACGGTCATCGTCTCCACGCCGGTCGCGGGCCCGTCGTACACGCTCACCCGGTCCGGGACGATCGAGCGGGACAGCACGCGCTCGTACTTCGTCACGGTGCCGGCGGGCGCGACGTCGCTTGAGGTGTCCATGGGCGGGCTGAAGGCAGGCAGCCAGACCCGCTTCATCACGATGCACCCGTACGGTGTGCCGCTGGACTCCACGCAGACGCCGGACTGCTACCCGAACTACGACAACCCGGCGAACACCTGCCGGCCCGACCTGCGCTCGTACGCCCAGCCGCTGCCGGGCGTGTGGGAGATCGAGGTCGAGGCGCGCAGGACCTCGCCGCAGCTGGACAACCCGTACCAGCTGAAGGTCGCCGTGCTCGGCGCCGCGTTCGACCCGGCGGTGCAGACGCTGCCGACGGCGACGGTCGGGCAGCCGACGCCGGTGAACTGGACGGTCAGCAACGGCTTCGCGCCGATCAGCGGCGGTTCGCTGGCCGGCGGGCCGCTGGGCTCCGCGCTCACCGGTACGCCGACGATCGCGGAAGGCGAGACGCAGACGACGACGCTGGACGTCGGGGCGGGCGTCTCGCGGCTCGACGTCAGCATCGGCTCGCCGGCCGACCCGCAGTCCGACCTCGACCTGTACGTCTACCGTGACGGCGTGCTCGTCGCGCAGTCCGCGGACGGCGACGCGGAGGAGTCCGTGAGCCTGACGAACCCGGCGCCGGGCACGTACACCTTCGAGGTGGACGGCTACTCGGTGCCGTCGGGCTCCACGACGTACTCGTACGAGGACGTCTACTACTCCGCCGCGCTCGGCCAGGTGACGGTCGGCTCCACCGCGCCGGTGAACCTGCCGCACGGGGCGACGTCCCAGGTCACGGCGACCGTCCTCGCGGCGGCACAGGCGCCGGCGGGCCGCCGCCTGTTCGGCCAGGTCACTCTGCTGACGGCGGGCGGAACGGTGGCGGGGACGGGGAGCGTGCTCATTTCGTCAACCGTGGGCTGACGATCTCCCTCCGCCGGAAGGCGGCCCTCTTACGCCGGGGGCGTGGCTCTTATGCCGCGCCCCCGGCGGTTTTCTTACCCGGCGACGGCATCCGGGGTGCCCCTCGGCGGGACGCTGCCGAGTGCCGGTCCGTCTCAGTTGGGCGCTCCGTTCTCCCCCAGAGCTTCGCCTGGGGGTGCCCCCACGCAGCCCCTGGGTGGTGGCCCGGCCCTGAAAAGCGCTCGTCCTCCCTCCGGCGGGCTCAAGGGGTCGGGGAGGTTGGGGGGTGGTGGAGGAGGGTGCGGGCGGGGAGGGAGGTCGAGGTCAGGGTGAGGGCCAGGGTGGCGGTGGTGAGGGCGAGGGCGGTCAGGGGGGAGACGTAGGGGTGCGTGCCGGTCAGGCCGCGGGCGATGGGGATGAGGGTGATCCAGGCGATCAGCGCGCCGATGCCGAGGCCGGCCGCGGCGACCAGGAGGGCCTCGGCCCGCAGCATGCGCAGCACTTGGCCGCGGGTGGTGCCGGCCAGGCGGAGGAGGGCGACCTCGCGGCGGCGGTCGAGGACCGTCATCACGAGGGTGTTCGCCGCGGCGACCGCCGCAAAGCCGCCGAGGACGCCGGTCATGACCCGGTTGGCCCAGCCGTTGAGTTCGAGGTCGCGGTCGGCTTGGGCGCGGTAGCCGGCCCGGTCGGTGACCGTGAGGCCGGGCACGTCGAGGCGGGCGAGCGCGTGCCGTACGGCGTCGTGGTCGGCGCCGGGGGCGTCGTGGACCAGCACCTGCGTCGCGAGGGCGCTGCTCGCGTGCGGGGCGACAACGGTACGCGGCAGCAGCACCGAGCCGAGGCCGAGCCCGCGGCCGTAGACCGCGACGACCGTCGGCCGCAGCGTCGTACCGTCGCCGAGCCACAGCTGCACCCGGTCGCCGACGTGCGCCTTGACCGTACCGGCGAGCAGCGTGTCGAGTGCGACGGTGCGGCCGTCGCCGGTGAGGCGGGCCAGGGAGCCGGCGCGGACGTCGAGGTCGAGGACGGCGGGCAGCGCCGCGGGGTCGCCGCCGACGCCCAGCACGTTCGTGGAGTTGAGCGAACCGCTCGCCCGGTAGAGCGCGCCGCTGCGCAGCACCTCCACCGCCGAGCCCACGCCGGGCGTCGCGGCGGCGCGTCCGGCGGTCCCGGCGGGCAGCCCCGCCCCCGCCGAGCCGATGATCTGATCGGCGACGACCCCGTCCCTGACCTGCCGGGACGACGCGTGCGCCACCGAGCTCTGCATGCACAGCAGCGTCCCCGCGAACGCGGTGACCAGCACGATCGGCGTGATCGCGGACGCCAGCCGGCGCGCGTTGGCGCGGGTGTTGGCCGCGGCCAGCTCGCCGGGCGCGCCGCCCGCCGCCCGGAGCGGCACCCCGAGCAGCGCGGACGCCAGCCACGCCACGACGGGCCCGAGCAGCGCCACGCCGACCATGAAGCTGAAGACGATGCCGAGGGCGACGGACGCCGCGTCGTCCCCCGTGGTGTGCGCGGCGACGACCGACAGCACGATGCCGCCGGCGATCGCCGCGACCCCGAGCACCGTACGGATCACGCCGGGCCGCCGCCGCTCCACCGCGGCCTCGCCGAGCGCCGCGCTGGGCCGGGCCTTCGACGGCCGCCGGGCGGCGAGCAGACCCGCCGTCAGCGCCGCGAGCAGGCCCGCGCCGACCGACACCACCATCGGGATCCAGCCGGCCTCCAGCCGGACGCCGTGCGGCACCGCGCCCTTGTGCACGAGCTGGCCGAGCCACCAGCGGGCCAGCCCGACGCCGGGCAGGATGCCGGCCGCGCCGGCGAGCGGGGCGACCAGCAGCGCCTCGGTGGCGACGGTGCGGCGGATCTGCCGCGGGGTCGCGCCGATCGCCCGCAGCAGGGCGATCTCCCGGGCCCGCTGGCCGATCGCGAGCGAGACGGTGCCCATGACGACGAAGACGGCCGTGGCGGTGGCGACACCGCCGAAGGAGCCGCCGAGCGCGGTCAGCATCTCCCTGGCCTCGGCGAGCTGCGGCTGCTCGGCGGCGCCGCGGCCGTCCCCGGTGCGGACGACCGCGGCCGACCCGACCGCGTGCCGGGCCCGGTCGGCGAGCTGCTGCGTGCTCACGCCGGGCTCGGGCAGCACGGCGACGGCGTCCACCAGGCCGGGGTGGCCGGACAGCCGGCCGGCGGCGTCGTCGGCGAAGTACGCGGTGGCGGCGCTGCTCGCGGTGAGGCCCGCGACGCGGTAAAGGGCAGAGCCGGCGGGCGTGGTGAGGGTGACGGTCCGTCCGGGGGCGGTGTGCGCGGCGCGCGCGGTCGCGGGGTCGAGGACGACCTCGCCGGCGCCGGGCGCGCGGCCCTGGACGGCGGCGGCGCCGTCGATGAGCCGGGCGTCCCAGTTCCGCCCGGTCACCGCGGGCAGGCCCGCGCCCTGGACGGGGAAGGCCACGTCCGCGACGGCCGCGGCCACGCCCGGCTGCGCCGCGACCCGCGCGGCGGTCCCGGCGGGCAGCCGCGGGGTGTCGGTGAGCGGTTCCGACTCCGTCTCGTCGTCCCCGCCGCTCCTGACGTGGATGCTCGCGTCCGGATGCGGTGCGACGACGACGGGCACATGGGCGTACCGCACGGGCGCGACATGCGCGGTGATGCCCGTCTGGAGCAGCGCCCCGCACGCGGTGACGACGACGGACGCGAACAGCAGCGCGACGAACGTCCCGACGAACGACGCGGGCCGGAAGCGGACGGACGCCCGGGCGAGGCCGTTCACGCGAGGTCTCCTTCGAAGCGGCGGGTACGGGTACGGGCACGGTTGCGGACAAGGCGCCGGGCGGCGGACCGGGCGCCGGACCGGGGGCGGGCGGCAGGACGGGCGGCGGGGCGGGCGCCTTGCCGGGGGCGTACGGGCGGCCGGTCGTGGGTAAATGCCGCGCCGTTCACGCCGCCGCGCCCATGGGCTCGCCGCCGCGCGGGCGGCCGGCGGAGGTCAGGGCGACCATCCGGTCGGCGACCTGGGTCGGCGAAGGGCTGCGCAATTCACCGGCGAAAAGGCCGTCCGCGAGGAAAAGGACGCGGTCGGAGTGCGAGGCGGCGACCGGGTCGTGGGTGACCATCACGACCGTCGCGCCCATCGAGTCGACCGCGCGGCGCAGCAGCGCCAGGATCTCCCGGGCGGTGCCGGTGTCCAGCGCGCCGGTCGGCTCGTCGGCGAAGACCACCTCGGGGTCGGTGATGAGCGCCCGGGCGATCGCCACCCGCTGCTGCTGCCCGCCGGACAGCTGCCCGGGCCGGCGCCGCGCGTGCCCGTCGAGCCCCACCTCGGCGAGCAGCGCCTGCGCGCGGCGGCGGTCGGCGCGACGGCCGGCCAGCCGCAGCGGCAGCAGCACGTTCTGCTGCACCGTCAGCGACGGCAGCAGGTTGAAGGACTGGAAGACGAAGCCGATACGGCTGCGGCGCAGCTTGGTGAGCCGGTTCTCGCTGAGCTCGGTGATCGGCTCGCCGCCCAGCAGCACCTCCCCCTTGCTGGGCCGGTCGAGGCCCGCCGCACATTGCAGGAACGTGCTCTTGCCGGACCCGGACGGCCCCATGACGGCGGTGAAGCTGCCGCGCGGCAGCGCGAGGTCGATGCCGCGCAGCGCGTGCACGGCGGCGTCGCCGCGACCGTACGTGCGCGTCACGGAGCGCAACTCCACCGCGGGCGGCGCGGGCGCCGGGGTGCCGTGTCCGTGCGGCCCGTGGGCTCCGTGGGCGCCGGGCGCGCCGTCTCCGTTTGCAGCAATGCCGTATGCAGCCATGTCCTCGACGCTACGGAGCGCCGACCCGCTGAACCATGGCGCTCGCCCGCCTCCCCGGGGTGGGGAGAACCCCACCGTCACCGACCGCGACGGGTGTGGCACACCCCGGAGGGGGTAGGGCTGGAGGAGATCGGCCGGAAAACCCGGCAGGTGGACGGCAGGCACGACGACGGAGGGCCGATGGACCGGGCACGGCTGGCCGCGCTGCACGGTGTGGACGTGACGTACTCCCCCGCGCCCGGGCAGGAGGTCGCGGTCGCGCAGGAGACGGTCGTGGCCGTGCTCGCCGCACTCGGCGTGGACGCCTCGACGCCGGACGCGGTGCGCGGCGCGCTCGCCGAGTACGAGGCCCGGGCCGCGCACCGCCTGCTGCCGCCGTGCACGGTGCTGCGGGCGGGCGAGCCGCTGACCGGGCTGCCGGCCGGCACCGAGGTCCTCGTGGAGAGCGCGGCGGGCGAGCCGCTGAGCCGCCTGCCGGAGCGCCCCGGGCGGTACGGGCTGCGGGCGGCGGCGCCCGACGGCCGGTCGGCACGCGGCGACCTGGTGATCGCGCCGGCCCGGCTGCCGGGGCCGCGGGGCCGTACGTTCGGCTTCATGGCCCAGCTCTACTCGGTGCTCTCGCGCCGCTCGTGGGGCATGGGCGACCTCGGTGACCTCGCGGAGCTGGCCTCGTGGTCGGGCCGGGCGCTGGGCGCCGGGTTCGTGCAGATCAACCCGCTGCACGCCGCCGTCCCCGGACACCCCACGGACCCCTCGCCGTACCGCCCGTCCTCGCGGCGCTTCCCCGACCCGGTCTACCTGCGGATCGAGGAGGTCCCGGAGTACGCGTACCTGCCGCCGCAGGCGCGGGCGCACGCGGCGCGGCTGCTGGCCAAGGCGGCGGCGCTGCGCGACACGGTGCTGCTCAAGGACAGCCTCATCGACCGGGACGCGGTGTGGGAGCTCAAGGCGCAGGCGCTCGCGCTGCTGCGCGAGGTGCCGCTCAGCCCCGGCCGGCGGGCCGCGTACGCCGACTTCCTGGCCGCGCAGGGGCAGGCGCTCGACGACCACGCCACCTGGTGCACGCTGGCGGAACTGCACGGCCCCGACTGGCGGTCGTGGCCGGCGGGCCTGCGCGACCCGCGCTCGCCGGCGGTGGCCAGGGCCCGCAGCGAGCACCAGGACCGGGTCGACTTCCACTGCTGGCTCAGCTGGCTGACGGACGGCCAGCTCGCGGCGGCGCAACGGGCCGCGCGGGACGCCGGGATGGCGGTGGGCGTCGTGCACGACCTCGCGGTCGGGGTGCACCCGGCCGGGTCCGACGCCTGGTCGATGCAGGACGTGCTGGCCACGGGCATGTCGACGGGCGCCCCGCCGGACGCCTTCAACGCCCGCGGCCAGGACTGGGGCCTGCCCCCGTGGCGCCCGGACGCCCTCGCCGCGACCGGCTTCGCCCCTTACCGCGATCTCGTCGCCCGCATGCTGCGGCACGCCGGGGGGCTGCGCATCGACCACGTCATGGGCCTGTTCCGGCTGTGGTGGGTGCCCGAGGGCCGGCCGCCGACCGAGGGCACGTACGTCCGCTACGACGCCGGCGCGCTGCTCGGGCTGCTGGCCCTGGAGGCGTACGAGGCGGGCGCCGTCGTCATCGGCGAGGACCTGGGGACGGTGGAGCCCGGCGTACGGCGGGAGCTCGCGGACCGGGGGATTCTGGGGACGTCGGTGCTGTGGTTCGAGCGGGATTACGAGGGGGCGGGGGGCGCGGGCTCGGGCGAGGGCGCTTCCGGCGGGGAGGGTACGGGCTCGGCGGAGGGCGGGTCCGGCGGGGAGGCCGGGGGGTCTGCGGAGGGCGCTTCCGGCGCGGAGGGCGCCGGCTCGGCGGAGGGCGTGGGCGGTGACCGGCGGCCGTTGCCGCCCGGGGCGTGGCGTGAGGCGTGCCTGGCGACGGCGACCACGCACGACCTGCCCAGCACCGCCGCCCGGCTCACCGGCGAGCACGTCGGGCTGCGGCACCGGCTGGGGCTGCTCACCCGCCCGCTGGAAGAGGAGGAGGCCGAGGACGCGGCGGAGGTCGCCGAGTGGATCGCGCTGCTCGGCCGGCTCGGCATGCTGCCGGAGGGCGCGGCCGAGGAGGAGGCCGTGGTCAAGGCGGTGCACCGCTTCCTCGCGGCGACGCCGGCCCGGATGGTCGGCGTGTGGCTGCCGGACGGCGTGGGCGACCGCCGCCCGCAGAACCTGCCGGGCACGTGGGACCAGTACCCGAACTGGCGGCTGCCCATCGCCGATCCCGAGGGCAACCCGCTCGCCCTGGAGCAGCTTGCCGCCTCCCGCCGGCTGCACGCCCTGGCCGACGAGGTCCGCCGGGCGCTGGCCGCGCACCGGCCGCCCGCCGCGCCGTAAGGCACCCCCGGGCGCGCGGTCCGCAGCCGCGGTCACTACATTTGGGCGCGTGGACAAGAAGCTCAACAAGAAGGTCATGCGCGCCGGCGTGCTCACCGCCAGCACCACGGTGCTGATGCTGCTGTCGTCCCCGGCGTTCGCCCTCTCCCGCGACGACGGCGACGACCCGGGCTCCGGTCTGAGCGTGGCCCAGACCCTGGGCCTCTACGTCGCGATCCCGATCCTGGCGTTCCTGGTGATCGCCGGCCTCGTCATCGTGACGGACAAGTCCCGCAAGCAGGACTGACCTCCCGGCGTCCGGGCAGCCGCCCCTCTCCTGCTCATGCGAGCCCATGCGAGGGGGCGGCTCCTTCGGCGTCTCCGTGGCCGTTTCTCCTTTCACGGCTACGGCTTTCGCGGCTACGGCGCCTCCTGTGACGCGGCGAGCAGCCGGCGCAGCAGCCCGGCCAGTGTCTCGGCGTCCTTCTCCCCCAGCGCCGCGAGCGCGTCCTGCTGGACGGCAAGCCCCGCGGCCAGCGCCTGGTCGACGAGCTCGACCCCCCGCTCGGTGAGCGAAACGCGCAGGCCCCGCCGGTCGTTGGGGTCGGGGGCCCGCACCAGCAGGCCGGCCCGCTCCAGCTTGTCGAGCCGTCCCGTCATCCCGCCGGTCGTGAGCATGAGCGTCGCCGAGAGCTCGCGCGGCGACAGCGTGTAGGGCGCGCCTGCCCGCCGCAACGTACCCAGTACGTCGAACTCGCCGCGGCCGATCCCGAAGCGCTGGTATTCGGCCTCCATCCGGTCCCCCATCACCCGCGCGACGCGGTAGACGCGGCCGTAGACGGCCATCGCGAGCGTGTCGAGGTCGGGGCGCTCGACGGCCCACTGCTCCCTGATCGCGTCGACGGCGTCCGCTTCGGCGGTGGGCTGCGGCGTGGCATGTGCGGGGGCGGAATCCATGGGGCCCAGTATCGGGCGGTTGTCGCTCGGCGGCAAGAAACTTGCTTGACGCTCACTAGCTTAGCGCTAAGCTAATTAGAATTGAGCGAACTGCTGACCGCCGGTTCGCCGGCTCATCGCCCTGCCGCCCGACCGCCGCGCCGCCCCGCAGCCACCCCTCCGCCTCATCGCCTGGAGCCCCGCCATGCCCACGTCCCCGCTGCCCGGCCGGCCGGGCGCCCGTCTGCCCGGTGAGCGGGCCATGCTCGGCGCGATGGCCGTCGACGCCGTCGGCTCGGGCATGTACGTGCCCTTCACGCTGCTCTTCTTCCACCACCTGACGGGGCACTCCTTCGCCGTCGTCGGGGCGGTGCTGAGCGCGGTGGGGCTGGCCGGCATGGCGGGGCTGCCGCTGGCCGGCGCGGCCGTCGACCGCTACGGCGCCCGCCGCGTCCAGCTGCTCCTCTACGCCGTACGCGGCACGGGCTTCGCCCTCTACCCCTTCGCCTCGGCGCTGCCCGCCTTCGCCGCGGTCGCCCTCGTGACGGCGCTCGGCGACCGGGCGTTCCCGGCGGTGCAGCAGTCATGGATCGGCGAGGTGGCCGGCGGCGCCGACCGCGACCGCCTCCAGGCCGCCTCCCGCGCCCTCCGCAACGCCGGACTCGGCGCGGGCGCACTCCTCGCCTCCCTCCTCCTCAGCCTCACCGGCAACCACGGCTTCACCCTCGCCGCCTGGCTCAACGCAACAAGCTTCGCCCTGGCCTTCGCCCTGATGCGCCGAGTCCACGCAATGCCCTCCCCGCACGCAACGCCGCCGAGCCCGGCCGGGGTGGGGACGCCGGGTGCCCAGATCGGGGCGGGGGTGCCCGGCGCCGCGCAGGCCGGGGCGCACGGTGCCATGCGGGCGGAGGCGCCGGGTGCCGCCCGGGCGGGGGCAGGGGGTGCCGCCCGGACGCGGGCGGCGGCCACGGCGGCGCAGGGGGTCGGCGGGGCGGGCGCGGTGGCCTCCGCTCTTTCAGGCCCGCCGCAGGCGGCGGCGCGCACCACCGGCTCAGCGGCTACGGGGCACCCCGTCGCACCGCACCCGGCCGCCGCTCGGCCCGGGCCGGCGACGGTGCCGGGCGGCGGTTGCAGTCGCGCCGGCCAGGCCGGTGCGGGGAAGGCGCCCGCCGGCGCCGGGGGTGGTACGGACGCGGCAGCGGCCGGGAAGGCGGGCTATCGGGCGGTCGCCGGGGATCGGCCGTTCCTGGTGCTCGCCGGGGCGAACTTCCTCACCGCGCTGGGCTATTCGGCGCTCGGCGTGCTCTTTCCGCTCTTCATCGCCGGCCCACTGCACGGGCCGGAGGCGCTGACCGGGGCGGCGTTCACCGTCAACACCGTGCTCTGCGCGGTGGGCGGTGTGCACATCGCTCGGCTCACCCGGCGGGGCGGCACCCGGCGCACCCGGGCGGCGGCGCTCGGCGCGGCGCTCTTCGCCGTGTCCTTCGCCGGGCTCGCCCTGCTCGCGACGGTACGGCCGGCCGCCGGATGGCTCACCGGCGCCCTGCTGCTCGCCCTGGTGACCCTCTACACCGCCGCCGAGCTCGTCCACAGCCCCTCGGCCGGCTCGCTCGCCGTCGCGGCGGCACCCGAGGCGCTGCGCGGCCGTTACCTGGCCGCCTACCAGCTCTCCTGGTCGCTCGCGGCGATCGTCGCGCCGTCCCTCTTCACCGCGCTGTCCGGGGCCGACCCGCGCCTGCCGTGGCTGCTGCTCACCGGCACCGGCCTGCTCGCCGCGGCCCTGCTGCTCCGCACGGAACGCGCCCTCCCGCCCGCGGCGGTCCACCTCACGACGCCGCCCCGCACCTTCCGCGGCCCCACCGTGAAGCCGACCGCGCACCGCCTCCCGGCCACCCGCTGACGGCAGCGGGCGCCGGGGGGGCCGGACCGTCGGGCCCTCCTCCGCGCCCCGGGCGGCAACCCGCCCAGGGCGCCGAGGCGGGGTCAGCTCGCCGCGGCTGCCGCGTCGGCCGCCTGGGCCTTCAGGGCGCGTTCCACGCCCGAGCGGCTCTCGACGACCAGCCGGCGCAGCGCCGGAGCCGGGTCCGCGCTCGCGAGCCATGCGTCGGTCGCGTCCAGCGTCGCCTGGGAGACCTGGAGCGCGGGGTAGAGACCGACCACGATCTGCTGGCCCATCTCGTTGCTGCGCTCGGCCCACACCCGCTTGATCGCCGCGAAGTACTTCTCCACGTACGGCGCCAGCAGCTCACGCTGGTCGACCTGCACGAAGCCGCCGATCACCGACTCCTGCATCGCGTTCGGCAGGGTGTCGGCCTCGACGACCGCCGCCCACACCTCGGCCTTGGCGCCGGCGTCGGGCCGGGCGGCGCGGGCCGCGGCGGCGTGCTGCTCGCCGGCCGACGTGGCGTCCCGGGCCAGCTCGGCCTCGATCGCCTTGTCGTCGGCGCGGCCGGTCGCGGCGAGCCGCAGCAGCAGCGCCCAGCGCAGGTCGGTGTCGACGGCCAGGCCCTCGTAGCTCGCCGAGCCGTCGAGCAGGCCCGCGAGCACGTCCAGCTGCCCGGGCGTACGGGCGGTCGCGGCGAAGGCGCGGGCCCAGGCGAGCTGGTGGTCGCTGCCGGGCGCGGCGGCGGCCAGGTGCTCCTGGGCGGCGGCGGTCCAGCGGGCCAGGCCCGTCTCCCGCCACGCCGGGTCGGCGTAGAGGTCGAGGGCGAGCTTGACCTGGCGGTGCAGGGACTGCACCACGCCGATGTCGGTCTCCTTGCCGATGCCGTGCAGCACCAGCTCCAGGTAGTCGCGGGCGGCCAGTTCGCCGTCGCGCGTCATGTCCCACGCCGAGGCCCAGATCAGGGCGCGCGGCAGCGACTCGGTGAAGTCGCCGACATGGTCGCGGACCACCGCGAGCGACTGCTCGTCCAGCCGGATCTTGGCGTACGACAGGTCGTCGTCGTTGAGCAGCACCACGTCCGGCCGCCGGGCGCCGGCCAGCGCGGGCACCTCGGTCAGCTCGCCGTCCACGTCCAGCTCGATGCGCTGGGTGCGCACCAGCACGCCGTCCCGCAGGTCGTACGCGCCGACGGCGATACGGTGCGGGCGCAGCACCGGCTCGCCCTTGGCGCCGGCGGGCAGCGCGGGGGCCTCCTGGCGGACCGCGAAGGACGTCACGACGCCGTCGCCGTCCACGGCGATCTCCGGGCGCAGCACATTGATGCCGGCGGTCTCCAGCCATGCCTTGGACCAGGCCTTCAGGTCCCGGCCCGAGGTCTCCTCCAGCGCGGTGAGCAGGTCGGTCAGCCGGGTGTTGCTCCAGGCGTGCCGCTTGAAGTACGCCTGGACGCCGGTGAAGAACTCGTCCATGCCGACGTACGACACGAGCTGCTTGAGGACCGAGGCGCCCTTGGCGTACGTGATCCCGTCGAAGTTGACCTGCACGTCCTGGAGGTCGTTGATCTCCGCCATGATCGGGTGGGTGGACGGCAGCTGGTCCTGCCGGTAGGCCCAGGTCTTCATGGTGTTGGCGAACGTCGTCCACGCGTGGGGCCAGCGGGAGCCCTCGGCGTGCGCCTGGCAGGCGATCGAGGTGTAGGTGGCGAACGACTCGTTCAGCCACAGGTCGTTCCACCACTCCATGGTGACCAGGTCGCCGAACCACATGTGGGCCAGCTCGTGCAGGATCGTCTCGGCGCGCATCTCGTACGCGGCGTCGGTGACCTTGGAGCGGAAGACGTACTGGTCGCGGATGGTGACCGCGCCGGCGTTCTCCATCGCGCCGGCGTTGAACTCCGGCACGAACAGCTGGTCGTACTTGGCGAACGGGTAGGCGTAGTCGAACTTCTCGTGGAACCAGTCGAAGCCCTGCCGGGTGACCTCGAAGACAGCCTCGGCGTCGAGGTGCTCGGCGAGTGAGGGGCGGCAGTAGATGCCGAGCGGGACGCTGCGGCCGTTGCCCTCCCAGCTGCCGTGCACGGAGGTGTAGGGGCCGACGATCAGCGCGGTGATGTACGAGGAGATGCGGGGTGTCGGCTCGAAGGACCACACGCCGTCGGCGGACGGTTCGGGCGTCGGGGAGTTGGACACGACCGTCCAGCCCTGCGGGGCCTTCACGGTGAAGGTGAAGGTCGCCTTCAGGTCGGGCTGCTCGAAGACGGCGAAGACGCGGCGGGAGTCCGGCACCTCGAACTGCGTGTAGAGGTACGCCTGCTTGTCGACCGGGTCGACGAAGCGGTGCAGGCCCTCACCGGTGTTGGTGTAGGCGCAGTCCGCGACGACCACCAGCTCGTTGCGCCCCGCGGGCAGGGCGTCCAGCGCGATCCGGGAGTCGGCGAACACCTCGGCCGGGTCCAGCGGCGTCCCGTTCAGCACCACTTCGCGCACGGAAGGCGCCACCAGGTCGATGAAGCTCGCGCCTCCCTCCCCCGCGACGTCGAAGACCACCTTCGTCCGCGACGCGAAGGTGCCCCCCTCCTGGGCCCCACTCAGATCCAGCTCGATCTCATAGCCGTCCACAGCCAGCAGCCCCGCCCGCTGCTGCGCCTCCTCGCGCGTGAGGTTCGTACCAGGCACGGTGGCCCACTCCTTCTCGTCAGGTGAGACAGCCATCCTCGCACGCATCCCGTTCACCCCGCGGAAGCCCTGTGGATAACTCCGCGCGTCAGGACGGCTGCGACACCGCCTGCCGATGCCGGTCCCGCGGCCCGGCGGCGAGAGCGCGGAGCAGCGCCTCCGCGAATGCGGCCGGGTGGGTGGTCGAGCCGGTGTGGCCGCCGGGGAAGGGGGTGGGGGCGGTGGGGAGGAGGGCAGCGAGGTGGGTGGTGGCGCGGTGGGGGAGTTCGGAGGTGGAGTCCGTGCCGTGGGCGAGGACGAGGTGGGGGGTGAGGGTGCGCAGGTGGGGGAGGTCGGGGGGGTAGGTCATGAAGGGCGGGACGATGCGGCCGAGGAAGTAGGGGAGGCCGGCGAGGGTTTGCTCGGCGCGGGCGGCGGCCTGCGGGGGCAGGGTCAGGGTGGCGGGCTGTCCGGGGGTGCCGAGGAGCATGGCGGTGAAGGCGGACAGCGCCGGTGCCAGGCCCTCGGTGCGGAAGAGGTGCTGCACGCGGGCCAGCTCGGCGCGCCGGGCCTGCGCGTCGGGCAGGGCGGCGAGCAGCGGGGGCTCGTGGGCGACGGCGAGGGTGACGCGTTCCGGGCGGGTGGTGAGCAGGTGCAGCGCGGCGATCGCGCCGGAGCTCGCGCCGAAGACGCGGGCGGGCTCGTCCGGGGAGAGCAGGTCGATCAGCCGGGCGGCGTCCGTGGCGTGCTCGGCGACGGTCTGCTCGGCGTCGGGGGCGTCCAGCGGGCTGCGGGCGAGGCCGCGCGGGTCGTAGGCGGCGACGCGGTAGTCGGCGGCGAGCACGCCGGCGACGGCGTCGAGGGCGGCGGCGCCGCCCGTGCCGCCGGGGATGAGGAGCAGCAGCGGGCCGCGGCCCCGCACCTCGTAGTGGAGCGTCGCGCCGGGCGCCCGCAGGGTGCCGGTGGTGGGCCGGGTGGTCATGAGGAGTCTCCCGCTCGGGACGTGGGCCAGTGCTCCAGGAGGACGTGCAGGGCGTCGAGGGCGCGGGACCAGGTGTCCTCGGGCGGCCGGGCGTGGGCGAAGGAGCCCGCCGCCTCCAGGGCGACGAAGCCGTGGAAAGTGCTGCGCAGCAGCCGCACCGCGTCGGTGAGGTCGGGCTCGGCCAGGCCGTAGCCGCGCAGCATGCCGTAGCTGAGCTCGACCGCGCGCCGCGGCCCGGGCGCCGCCGCGGCCAGCGCGGGGTCGATCGGGATCGGGGTCTGCGTCGCGGTGTAGCGGCCCGGGTGCGCGTGCGCGTACGCCCGCCAGGCGTTCGCGTACGCCACCAGCGCGTCCTTGCCGGCCCGCCCGGTGGTCGCCTCGGCAATGAGCAGCGTCTTCTCGTCCGCCGCGAGCAGCGCGATCCGGCCGCGCAGATCCTCCAGGTTGCGTACGTGCGCGTACAGGCTGGCGTCCCGCACCCCGAGGCGCCGGGCGACCTGCGCCATGGTCACCTGTGCGAAGCCGGCCTCGTCGGCCAGCTCCGCGCCCGCGAGCGTGACCCGCTCGACCGTCAACCCGGCCCGCACCATGCGCCCGCCCCCCTCCTGAGCATTCCTAGGGGCCCTAGGCTAGAACCTATGGCCCCTAGGAAGCAATCGCAGGAGGCACCCCCGCGCGGTCACCGCCGGTGGCGCGGCACGGCATGCGGCGTCACGGGGTGGCCCGGTCCCGCGCGGGGCGGGCACCCCGTGACGCACGAAGGCCCGGATCTCAGGCTGATATGCCGTCGATCCGGGCCAGGGCGTCGTCCGCGCCGAAAGGTTGCAGATATGGCAGCCAGCGCGGGTCGCGGTGTCCGGTCCCGATGATCCGCCAGGCGAGACCGGACGGTGGGGCCGGTTGATGGCGCAGCCGCCAGCCGAGCTCCGCGACATGGCGGTCGGCCTTGACGTGGTTGCAGCGTCTGCACGCCGCGACCACATTCTCCCAGGCGTGCTGGCCCCCGCGGCTGCGCGGGATGACATGGTCGACGCTGGTGGCGGCGGCCCCGCAATAGGCGCACCGGCCGCCGTCACGGGCGAAGAGGGCCCGGCGGGTCAGCGGAACGGTGCCGCGGAAAGGGACACGGACGAATTTGGTGAGCTTCACGACACTGGGCGCGGGCAGGGCCTGTGTCTCGCTGTGCAGATAGGCGCCGGATTCCTCAAGGCAGACCGCCTTGTTGTTGAGCACGAGGACAAGCGCACGGCGGAGCGGTACGACGCCGAGCGGCTCGTACGACGCGTTCAGGACCAGGACATGCGGCACGGATGCCTCCTTTAACGCCGGCGGCGCGTGGCTCGCGCCGGGACGATCTGTCTCAGTCTCTCCGGAAGGCGGGGCGCCGCGCCACCATGCCCGGGTAACGGACCCGGAGTGTTTTGGACCACACCACTGCTCCTCGTCTGCTGCTCGCCAGGCGCCCTTGCCCTTTTACTCCCCCGCAGGAGCGGCTTCCGCGCCTCGGACAGGACAACGGAACGGCATCGGTCCTTGGTTACTGTGGAGGCTTCGCACACTCCGGAGGTTTTCCGCCCGTGTCCACCCCGACACCCCAGACACCCCCCGCCGCCCCTCTTGACAGCGTCTCCCGCTCCGCCGCTCAGGCCGGGAACTGGGTGGACGACAACTGGGCCGGATGGCTGAGCGCCGGGCTGCGGATCGCGCTGATCCTGGTGATCGCGTTCGCACTGCGCACAGTGGTGCGGCGCACCATCAGCAAGCTCATCGAGCGGATGAACCGCAGCGCGGACGCGGCGGCGGCCACCGCGCTGGGCGGGCTGCTGGTCAACGCGGAGCGCCGCAAGCAGCGCAGCGAGGCGATCGGCTCGGTCCTGCGCAGCGTGGCGTCCTTCCTGATCCTCGGCACGGCCGCGCTGACGGTGCTGTCCGTGCTGCGTATCGACCTGGCCCCGCTGCTGGCCAGCGCGGGTGTCGCCGGCGTCGCGATCGGCTTCGGCGCCCGCAACCTGGTGACGGACTTCCTGTCGGGCGTCTTCATGATCCTGGAGGACCAGTACGGCGTCGGCGACGTCATCGACGCGGGCGTGGCCACCGGCACCGTCGTCGAGGTGGGGCTGCGGGTGACCAAGCTGCGCGGCGACAACGGCGAGATCTGGTACGTACGCAACGGCGAGGTCAAGCGGATCGGCAACCTCAGCCAGGGCTGGGCGACGGCCGTGGTGGACGTCCAGGTGGGCGTCGGCGCGGACCTGGACCGGGCGCGGGCCGCGATCATGGAGACCGCGGACATCATGGGCAAGGAGGACCCCTGGGACGAGGCGCTGTGGGAGCCGGTGCGGGTGCTGGGCCTGGAGTCGGTCGGCTCGGACTTCGCCGTGATCCAGGTGCAGGCCAAGACGATGCCGGGGCAGGCCGCCCCGGTGGCGCGCGAGCTGCGCTGGCGGATCAAGCAGGCGTTCGACCGCCGGGGGATCCCGCTGAGCGGCGGCGCCCCCGCCACCACGGTCAGCGACCCGGCCGCGGCGGCGGCCGAGGGCGCCCCGGTGCCGCCCGGCGCGGACGAGAACGGGCCGGCCCCGGCGACACAACAGGCGCAGCAGGCACAACAGGCGCAGCCCTCCGGGTCCGTACCGCCGCAGACCTCCGGCGAGGGCTGACCGCCGCCGCGCCAGAGCACCGAAGCCGCCCTCCCGGGGGCGGCTTCGCCATTTCCCGCGCCGCAGGTTTTCCGGCGCCCTGTGCGCACGCCGGCGGCCTCCCGCGCGGCGGCTGCGCCTATTGCCGTGCAAGGGCGAGATAACGAGTTGGCCCACTCCCCTGCTCATCCCTTGACGGTCCGCCGACGCCGGGCCTACCTTGACGTTCGCCAATAGGAAAGTTTCCTAACAGTGAACTGAGGGAGGATGGCGCGCATGGCTGGCACTCCTGGTACGCCGCGCGTATTGCGCGCCATGAACGACCGCGCCGCGCTCGACCTCCTGCTGGAGCACGGCACGCTCTCCCGCACCCGGATCGGCAAGCTCACGGGGCTGTCCAAGCCCACCGCCTCGCAACTGCTGGCCCGGCTGGAAGCGGCCGGGCTGGTGCTGGCCACCGGCACCACCGCGGGCCGCCCGGGGCCGAACGCGCAGCTGTACTCGGTGAACCCGGCGGCAGCCTACGTCGCCGGCCTCGACGTGACCACCGAGCGGATCAGGGCCGCGGTCGCCGACATCACCGGCCGCACCGTCGGCTCGTTCCGGCTGCCCACCCCGCGGCGGCGGGCCGGCGGCGCGGTCGAGCAGGTCGTCAGGGCGCTGGACGGCGCGGTCAAGGCCGCCGGGCTCAGCCGCGCGGACCTGCACCGCGCGGTCATCGGCACCCCCGGCGCCTTCGACCCCAGCACCGGGCGGCTGCGCTACGCCAGCCACCTGCCCGGCTGGCACTCCCCCGCACTGCTGGACGAGATGGCCGCGGCCCTGCCGATGCCGCTCGCGTACGACAACGACGTGAACCTCGCCGCGATCGCCGAGCAGCGGCTCGGCGCGGCACGGGGCCACGACGACTTCGTGCTGCTGTGGAACGAGGAGGGCATCGGCGCCGCCCTGATGATCGGCGGCCGGCTGCACCGCGGCTGGACCGGCGGCGCCGGCGAGGTCGGCTTCCTGCCGGTGCCCGGCACCCCGCTGGTCCGCAACGTCACCCGCGCCAACAACGGCGGCTTCCAGGAGCTCGCCGGCTGCAACGCGGTGCTGCGGCACGCCCGCGAGCTGGGTCTGGAGATCCCGGACGCCCCGCTCCCGGACGCGGCCACCCAGGTGCTGTGCCGGGCCGCGCAGGCCCACCAGGAGCCCGTACAGGGCGCCCCCGGACCGTACGGCGAGCTGCTCGCGCGCTGCGCCACGGGCATGGCCGTGGGCCTCGCCTCGATGGTGGCCGTGCTGGACCCGGAGCTGATCGTGCTGGCCGGCAACGTCGCGACCGCCGGCGGCGAGCCGCTGCGCGCCCTGATCCAGTCGGAGCTGGCCGAGCTGGCCGTGCCCCGGCCGCGGCTGGTGCTCGGCACCGTCGACCTGCACCCCGTCCTCAGCGGCGCGCTGGAGAGCGCGCTCGCCACCACCCGCGACGAGGTGTTCGACACCTCCCGCTGACGCCCCGGAACCCCCGCCCGTACCCCGGGAACCGCACTCCTCCGAACCCGCGGTTCCCCGACCCACCCGCCAGCGGAACGGCACCCCCGCCGTCCCGACGGCACCGCACACCCTCGTCCCCTCTCGCACCCTCGAAAGGCAAGAGCAGTGACCCGTATCCGTAAGGCAGCCGCCGCGGCGGCGGCGAGCGCGGCGATAGCCCTGCTCGCGAGCGCGTGCACCGGTCAGAGCACCTCGGCGGCGAACGACGACGCCGGCAAGGACGTGACCATCACCTTCTGGCACGGCTGGTCGGCGCCCAACGAGCTGAAGGCGATCAACGACAACGTCGCCCGGTTCGAGAAGGCGCACCCGAACATCCACGTCAAGGTGCAGGGCAACATCACCGACGACAAGATCAACCAGGCGCTGCGCGCGGGCGGTTCGAAGGCACCGGACGTGGTGTCGTCCTTCACCACCGACAACGTCGGCCAGTTCTGCTCGTCGGGCACCTTCGCCGACCTCGCGCCCTTCCTGCAGAAGTCGGGCATCGACCCGGCGGCGACATTCCCCAAGCCGATGCTCGAATACACCCAGTACCAGGGCAAGCGCTGTACATTGCCGCTGCTCGGCGACGCCTACGGCCTCTACTACAACAAGAAGGAATTCGCCGCGGCCGGCATCACCGCCCCGCCGAAGACCCTCAGCGAGTTCAAGGCCGACGCGGTCAAGCTCACCAAGTCCTCAGGCGACAGCTACTCGCAGCTCGGTTTCATGCCGGACTTCCACGGATACGAGTCCACGCCCGGCCACTTCGCCGCGCAGTGGGGCGTGAAGTACTTCGACGCGGACGGCAAGTCGCAGGTCGCCAAGGACCCCGGCTTCGCCGCGATGTTCGACTGGCAGCAGGACATGGTCAAGGCGCTCGGCGGCTTCTCCAAGCTGGAGAAGTACCGCGCCGGCTTCGGTGACGAGTTCGGCGCGAAGAACCCGCTGCACACCGGCCAGGTCGCCATGGGCATCGACGGCGAGTGGCGGCTCGGCATGGCCAAGGACGCCGGCATGAACGACCTCGCCGTGGCCCCCTTCCCAGTGCCCGACGACCAGGCCGGCACGTACGGCAAGGGCTACCTCAGCGGCACCGTCATCGGCATCGCCAACACCAGCGCCAAGAAGAACGCGGCGTGGGAACTGGTGAAGTTCATGACCACCGACACCGACGCGGTCGTCTCCTTCGCCAACGCCATCCACAATGTGCCCTCGACGCTCGCCGCCCTGCAGTCGCCCGAGCTCGACCAGGACCCGGGCTTCAAGACCTTCATCGACATCGCGCAGAACCCGAACAGCACCACCACCCCGCCCAGCGTCAACGGCGGCGCCTACCAGGTGACGCTCCAGGACTTCGGCTACGCCTACGAGTCGGGCAAGTCCAAGGACCTGGCGGCAGGGCTCAAGGGCGTCGACACGCAGGTCGACAAGGACATCGCGCAGGCCCAGTGATGAGCGCCGCCGTCCATCCCCTGCTGCGAGCCAGGCGCCGCAAGGCGGCGCTGCGCAACCTCGCCTTCCTGTCCCCCTGGATCATCGGTTTCAGCGTCTTCTTCGCCTACCCGCTGGTCTCCACCGTCTACTTCTCCTTCATGCACTACAACGGCGTCAACCCGCCGACGTGGACCGGCACGAAGAACTGGACATACGTCTTCAAGGACTACCCGCTCTTCTGGCCGGCACTGCGCAATACGCTGTGGCTCGTCGTCGTGATGGTGACGCTGCGGGTGGTCTTCGGCCTGGGCGTCGGCCTGCTCATCACCAAGATCAAGACCGGCGCCGGCTTCTTCCGCACCGCCTTCTACCTGCCCTACCTCGCACCGCCGGTCGCCGCGACCATGGCGTTCGTCTTCCTGCTCAACCCCGGTACGGGCCCGGTCAACCACATCCTCGGCGACATCGGCATCCCGACGCCCGGATGGTTCACCGACCCGCACTGGTCCAAGCCGGCCCTGACGATCCTCGCGGTGTGGGGCATCGGCGACCTGATGGTCATCTTCATGGCCGCGCTGCTCGACGTGCCCAGGGAGCAGTACGAGGCCGCCGAGCTGGACGGCGCCGGCGCATGGGCGCGGTTCCGCTACGTGACGCTGCCGAACATCTCGCCCATCGTGATGTTCGCGGTGGTCACCGGGGTCATCCAGACCATGCAGTACTACACGCAGCCATTGGTGGCCGGAAAGGTCGCCTCGGGCATCATCGGCAACTCCGGGCAGCAGTTCGAGCCCGGCTACCCGGACAAGTCGACCCTGACGCTGCCCCAACTGGTCTACGAGCGCGGCTTCCAGCGCTTCGACTACGGCTCCGCGTGCGTCATCGCCCTGGTGCTCTTCGTGCTGGCGATGGCCTTCACCGCGCTCCTGATGCGCAGACGCAACGGATTCCTGTCGGCTCATGAGGACTGACGCGCGAACTCCCGGAGTGGCCGGCCGAGGCACGAGGCCGTCCGCGCAGGGAGCGAGAAGGAAGGCCGACAGAAAGGGAGGACTGAGAACGATGACCCATGCGACGCTGACCGCTCCCGCCGCCCAGGCGCCCGAGCACCCCGCCGACATACGGGCCCGGCGCACCGCACGCCGCAAGGCGCGGCTGAACTGGATCGCCGTGCACGCGCTCGGCCTTGCCGCCGCCGCCTTCTTCGTGCTGCCGTTCGTCTTCGTCTTCCTCACCGCGGTGATGACCGACAACCAGGCCCTCACCCGGGACCTGTGGCCGCACACCTGGCAGTGGTCCAACTTCCGCACGGTGTGGGACGCGCCGGGCTTCCTCACCTGGTGGCGCAACACCCTCATCTACGCCGTCGCCGGCACCGCGCTGACCGTCGTGTCGTCGCTGCCGGTGGCGTACGCGCTCGCCAAGTTCCGCTTCCGCGGGCGCAATCTGGTGATGGTGCTGGTCATCTCGACGATGATGCTGCCGCCCCAGGTGATCATCATCCCGATGTACCTGTTCTGGACCAAGCAGCTGGGCATGGACGGCACCCTGTGGCCGCTCATCATCCCGATGGCCTTCGGTGACGCCTTCACCATCTTCCTGCTGCGGCAGTTCCTGCTGACCATCCCGAAGGAATACACCGAGGCGGCCCGGGTCGACGGCTGCGGCGAACTGCGCACCCTGGTCACCGTCATCGTGCCGATGATCCGCCCGGCGATCGCGGCGGTCGCGCTCTTCCAGTTCTTCTACTGCTGGAACGACTACTTCGGCCCGCAGATCTACGCCAGCTCCAACCCGGCCGCCTGGACGCTCAGTTACGGCCTGGAGTCCTTCAAGGGGGCGCACCACACCAACTGGAACCTGACCATGGCGGCCACCGTTCTCGTGATGGCGCCGGTGATCGTGGTCTTCTTCTTCGCGCAAAAGGCCTTCATCGAAGGCGTGACCCTGACGGGAGTCAAGGGATGAAACTGGCAGTCGTGGGCGGCGGGTCCACGTACACCCCGGAGTTGATCGACGGGTTCGCGCGGCTGCGCGACACCCTGCCCGTCGAGGAGCTCACGCTCGTCGACCCGGACGGCCACCGGCTCGACCTGGTCGGCGGGCTCGCCCGGCGCATCTTCGCCAAGCAGGGCCACCCCGGCCGTATCGTCACCACCTCCGACCTCGCGGCGGGCGTCGAGGGCGCCGACGCGGTGCTGCTGCAACTGCGGGTCGGCGGCCAGGCCGCGCGCAACCAGGACGAGACCTGGCCGCTGGAGTGCGGCTGCGTCGGGCAGGAGACCACCGGCGCGGGCGGCCTGGCCAAGGCGATGCGCACGGTGCCGGTGGTGCTGGACATCGCCGAGCAGGTACGGCAGCTGGCGCCGGACGCCTGGATCATCGACTTCACCAACCCGGTCGGCATCGTCACCCGGGCGCTGCTGCAGGCCGGCCACCGCGCGGTGGGGCTGTGCAATGTGGCGATCGGCTTCCAGCGCCGCTTCGCCGCACGCCTGGGCGTCGCGCCCGAGCAGGTGCACCTGGACCACGTCGGGCTCAACCACCTGACGTGGGAGCGGGCGGTGCGTGTCGGCGGGCCCGGCGGCGAGGACGTCCTGCCCAAGCTGCTCACCGAGCACGGCGACGACATCGCCGCCGACCTGCACCTGCCGCGCCCGGTCCTGGACCGGCTCGGCGTCGTCCCGTCGTACTACCTGCGGTACTACTACGCCCACGACGAGGTGGTGCGCGAGCTGCGCACCGCCCCCTCGCGGGCCTCGCAGGTCGCGGCGATGGAGAAGGAACTGCTGGAGATGTACGGCGACCCGGCGCTGGACGAGAAGCCGGCGCTGCTGGCCAAGCGCGGCGGCGCCTTCTACTCCGAGGCCGCCGTCGCGCTCGCCGCCTCGCTGCTGCGGCCGACCGCCGGCGGGGACGTCCAGGTCGTCAACACGTACAACAACGGCACGCTGCCCTTCCTGCCGGACGACGCGGTCGTCGAGGTGCCGGCGACGGTGACCGGCGAGGGCGCGCAGCCGCTGCCGGTGCCGCCGCTGGAGCCGCTGTTCGCCGGGCTGGTGGCGAACGTGACGGCGTACGAGGACCTGGCGCTGGAGGCCGCCCTGCGCGGCGGCCGGGACCGGGTCTTCACTGCGCTGCTCTCCCACCCGCTGGTGGGGCAGTACGACCTCGCCGAGCAGCTGACCGACCGTCTGATCGCGCACAACCGGGAGCACTTCGCGTGGGCGTGAACCTCCCCGGGAACGTGCCGGCCGGCAGGGACTCCCCCGCGGGGCAGCAGGCGGTGCGTCCGCAGCCGCTCGTGCCCGGCGGGGTGCTCGCCGTGGACGCGGGCAACAGCAAGACCGACGTGGCCCTGGTCGCCGCCGACGGGCGGGTCCTGGGGGCCGCCCGGGGCGGCGGCTTCCAGCCGCCGGTGGTCGGCGTCGGGCCCGCCGTCGCCGCGCTCGCCGAGATCGTGGCGCGCGCGGCGGCGGACGCCGGGTTCGACACCGGCCCGGGCGGCGCGCACACCGGACGCCCGCTGGCCGCGTTCACCTCGGCGTGCCTGGCCAACGCCGACCTGCCGGTGGAGGAGCAGCGCCTGGAGGCGGCCGTGCACGCCCGCGGCTGGGCGCTGACCACGCAGGTCGCCAACGACACCTTCGCCATCCTGCGCGCGGGCGTCGACGAGCCGCGCGGGGTGGCCGTGGTGTGCGGGGCCGGCATCAACTGCGTGGGGATGCTGCCGGACGGCCGCACCGCCCGCTTCCCGGCCATCGGCAAGATTTCCGGTGACTGGGGCGGCGGTTCGGGCCTGGCCGACGAGGCGCTGTGGTACGCGGCCAGGGCCGAGGACGGCCGCGGCGAGCCGACGGAGCTGGCCCGTACGCTGCCGGCGCACTTCGGCCTGGGGTCGATGTACGCGCTCATCGAGGCGCTGCACCTGGAGACGCTGCCGGCCGAGCGCAAGTACGAGCTGACGCCCGTGCTGTTCGCGACCTCCGACGCCGGCGACCCGGTGGCCCGGGCGATCCTGGCCCGGCAGGCCGACGAGATCACCGCGCTCGCGGTGGTGGCGCTGCGCCGGCTCGGCCTGCTCGACGAGGAGGCCGACGTGGTGCTGGGCGGCGGCGTGATGGCCGCCCGGAACCCGTACCTGATGGACACCCTCGCCGAGCGGCTCACCGCCCGGGCGCCCAAGGCGCGTACCCGCGTGGTGACCGCCCCGCCGGTGCTGGGCGCGGCCCTGCTGGGCCTGGACCACGTGGCGGCCCCGCCGGCCGCGCACGCGGCCCTGCGCGCCCACTACGCCTGACCTGGCGTCAGTGCCCCGGCGCCCGCCCGCCGGCCCCGCGCCCGGCCCGTACCGCCCGCTCCCCCGGGGGCGGTACGGGCCGGGCGCCGGTGCGTGGCGGGGAGGGTGCGGGTGGGCGAACGGGTGGCGTCTGATAGGTAAACGGGATGAACACCGCCGCGGGCGCGGCCAGTCGGGTGGTGCGGGAACCGAACCCGTACGGGGCGCGTGTGTTCGGTCGGGGGCGGGTAGTGACCGGAACAAGATCACACGGTCGCTGGAGGTATGCCGCGGGCTGCCGCCATACTGGCGCCTACAGCGTGACGTGCCGTGACCGCGGCACGCCGGACTCGGGGGAGGGTACGTGACGCACACACCGACGGGCCATCAGGTCCCCGACGTGCGTTCCGGCGCGGGCATCCCCGCGCCGCGCGGCACCGCGCCGCAGCCCACCTCCGTCACGCCCGCCGGACGCAGCGCCTGGGCCGAGCAGAGCGCGCGGCTGCGCGCCGCCGCGACGACCGAGCCGGGCCGGCTGCGGATCATCGGCGCCGCCCTCGCGCTGCTGGTGATCGCCTTCGGCGCCGTCACCGCCTGGCAGGTCGACAACCGCGCCCGGGCCGCGGACAACGTGGTCGAGCACAGCGCGCCGCTCAGCGCGACCGCCGCCGAGATCCACCGCTCCCTCGCCGACGCCGACGCGACCGTCACCGGCGGCTTCCTGGTCGGCGGCCAGCCGCCCCAGAGCGTGTCGGAGCAGTACCAGCGCGACATCGACAACGCCACCAAGCTGATCACCCAGGCCGCGGCCACCAGTGGCGGCTCCGCGCAGGCCCGCGCCCAGATCGCCGCGCTCAACAAGCAACTGCCGCAGTACGTCTCGCTGGTGGCGACGGCGCAGGCCGACAACCGGGTGGGCCTGCCGGTCGGCGGCGCCTATCTGCGCTACGCCAACACCCAGATGCGCAAGGAAGGCGGCCTGCTCGACACCGCCGACAAGCTGTACACGATCGAGAACGCCCGGCTGGCCAGCGACTACGAGCACGCCAAGGCGCTGCCGTACGCCTCCTGGGCGCTGGGCGTGGTCGCGCTCGGCGTGCTGGTGTGGGCGCAGCGCCGCCACTACCGGCGCACCAACCGGGTGTTCAACCGCGGCATGCTCGCCGCGACCGCCGCCTCCGCGGTGGTGCTGCTGTGGCTGGCGGCCGGGCACACCGTGGCGCGGATGGAGCTGAAGAACTCCTCGGCCCATGGCGCACGCTCGGTGCAGGTGCTCAACAACGCCCGCATCCTGGTGCTCCAGGCCCGCGGCGACGAGAACCTGACGCTGGTGGCCCGCGGCTCGGGCGACAAGTACATCAAGAGCTACGACCAGGGCATGACGACGCTGGCCGGCGCGGACCCCAAGGGCGTCGGCGGCGAACTGGCGCAGGCGCTGCGGCTCGCCGACAACGACGCGGGCCGCGCCCCCGTCCAGGACGCGATCGCCGACGTGCGGACATGGCGCGCCCGGCACACCGCGGAGCGCAAGAGCGACGACGACGGCGACTACACCACGGCGGTCGCCGAGGTCATCGGCGGCAAGGACAGCAGCGGCAAGGCAGTGCCGGCGTCGGCGACGACCGGCAGCTCCTTCGACGCGGTCGACGACAGCCTCGGCAAGGCCATCGACCACGAGCAGCAGGAGTTCAACGACGCGGCGAACAGCGGCCGGGACGCCCTGACGCTGCTGCCGCTGGGCGCGGCGGTGCTGGCGGTGCTCGGCGCGCTGGCCGCGCTGTTCGGCATCGGCCGCCGGCTGTCGGAGTACCGGTGAGGGCGGCGAGGGCGGAAGGGAGACGGACGGTGAGACGGCATCGGCGCGGATGGGGCGGGGTCGCGGGAATGGTGGCGGCCTGCACGCTGGCCGTCCTGGGCACCCTCGTCCCGCTGGGCGACGACGCGGCGTCCTCCGCCGCGACGGACCGCGGCCCCGCCGCCCGGGCCGGCTACGCCGCCGCGACGGACGACGCCGCGTGCACCGGGCCGGTCCGCAG
The DNA here is from genome assembly GCF_012034175.1 of Actinacidiphila epipremni. Classification (GTDB taxonomy): domain Bacteria; phylum Actinomycetota; class Actinomycetes; order Streptomycetales; family Streptomycetaceae; genus Actinacidiphila; species Actinacidiphila epipremni. The sequence continues at coordinate 277,268 of NZ_JAATEJ010000001.1, read as the reverse complement.
CCTCGACCCCGCGAAGGGCAGCGTCGACGGCGCCGCCGTGGCCCGTATCAAGGCGCACGGCAAGCTCGTCGTCGGCGTCGACCAGAACAGCTACCTGTGGGGCTTCCGCGACCCGGCGACCGGCGACTTCGCCGGCTTCGACATCGACATCGTCAAGGCCATCGCCAAGGACATCCTCGGCGACGAGAACGCGGTGCAGTATCTGACCGTGCCCACCGCCGGCCGTATCGACGCGATAAAGAGCCACAAGGTCGACATGGTCGTCCGCACCATGACCGTCAACTGCGAGCGGGCCGCCGACGTCGCCTTCTCCACCGCCTACTTCACCGCCGGCCAGCAGATACTCACCGCCGACCCGGCGATCACCGGCTTCGACGACTCGCTCAACGGCAAGAGGGTCTGCACCGCGACCGGTTCCACCGGCGACGACGAGCTCAAGAAGGGCGCGCACGGAGCCACGGTGGTCCCGGTGGACAACCAGCTCGACTGCCTGGTGCTGCTGCAACTGCGCGAGGCCGACGCGGTGTTCACCGACAACGCGCTCGGTGCCGGACAGGCCGCCCAGGACCCGAACGTGCACCTGGCCGGGCACCCGGTCACCTCGGAGCCGTACGGTGTGGCCATGAACCTCGCCGACACCGACCTGGTGCGGCGGGTCAACAAGGTGCTCGCCGCCTACCGCACCGACGGCAGGTGGACGGCGTCGTACAACCACTGGCTCCAGCCGCACCTGCCGGGGATGAAGCCGCCGGCGCCGCTGTACCAGTAGGCCGGGGCAGGTGGAGAGAGAGGGCGTGATGGCGGTCGCGGGACGTTCCGGGCCGGTGATGGGGCGGGAGGACGTCGACCGCGCCCTCGTGCGGCTCGCCGCCGAGCACGAGGCGATCGAGTCCTCGCTGCTGTCGCTCCAGGACCACTCGGGCCGCCGGCTGCTGGAGGGCGCCGAGCTGACCGGCGTGACCAAGGAGCGGTGGGCCGCCACCGATGCCGCGATCACCGCGCTGTGGACGCACTTCGAGGCGTACACCGACGCCTTGGGCACCGCCCGCGAGCTGCGCGCCCGGCGCCGCTGGCCGACGCAGACCGAGCTGCGCGAGCTGACCGAGCTGCTGCGCGACGAGGGCGTCACCGTGACCGGCGCCGCCCTGCCCGACCACGCCCGCTCGCTGACCGGCCCCGCCCGGCTGACCGAACGGCTCAGCCTGGAGCAGATCCTGGGCCGGATGAACGCCTGGTACGACCAGGCGATGGAGACCGTCGCCGCGGCCGACTCGGTGTGGTCCGCGCTGCCGGCCAGGATCGATTTACTGGCCGCGGAGACCCAGCGGGTGCGCTCGCTTGCCCACTCGATAGGAGTACGGCCCGGCGCCCACCCGGCCGGCGACGACCTGGAGGCGCTGGTCGCCGACCTCACCGAGCTGCGGGCGCAGGCGGTGTCCGACCCGCTGTCCTTCTGGGCCGCGACGCCCCCGCCCGGCCGCCCCGACACCTCGCGCTACGAGCAGGCCGGGCGGCGCCTGGAGGACATCCGCCGCGAGGTCGAGGCGGTGCTGCACGTCAGGGACGACGCCGAGCACCGGCTCGCCCGGCTGCGCGACGTCCTCTCGCGCGCCGACCGCACCCTCACCGAGGCGCGCAGCGCCCGCGTCGAGGTGCTCTCGAAGATCCTCGCCTCCGACGTGCCCGCGGTCAGCGGCCCGGCCTCGGCGCTGCACGAACAGCTCGCGGCGGCCGAGGACTTCGCCAGGACCACGCAATGGCACCGGCTCTCGCCGCTGCTGGACAGCCTGGAGCAGCACGCCGACGACGAGCTGCTGCGGGCCAGGGAGTCGCTGACCGCGGTGACCGCGCCGCTGGCGGTACGGGCCGAGCTGCGCGGCCGGCTGGACGCCTACCGCGCGAAGGTGGCGCGGCTGGGGCTGGCCGAGGACCCGCTGCTGATCGAGCGGTACGACCAGGCGCGGCGGCTGCTGTGGAGCGCGCCGTGCGACCTGGCCGCCGCGGACCGGGCGGTGCGCCGCTACCAGGACGCCGTCGCGGAGTCGGGCGCGCAGCGCCCGCAGGGTCCGCCGCAGGACCGCCGGTGACCCGGAGCGGCGGGAGAATTCCCCTGCGTCCATTCGAGTTGGCTCGGCATTCGCAACCGGCGCGTAGGGTACGGCCGTCGTAGGGGGTGCGGGTACCGCCGCCGGCGGCCGGGCCGAGGCTCCGCGGCGGGCGCGCCGGCTGCGGGCACACCAGGGGAAAGGCTGAGGGGGAGACCGTGAGCAAGTGCCAACGTCCGGGCTGCGGCGGGACTTTGGAGGACGTGGGCGGCGGCGAGCTGTACTGCGACACCTGCGGGCTCGCGCCGGTCGCCGCGCCGCCCGCGTCCCGGGCCGGAATCGCCGGGGTTTTCGGACCTGCTCAACCTGCCGGACCTGCCGCGCCCGCCGGGGCGCCGGGCGTCTCCGCGATCTCCGGGGTCTCCGCCACCCCCGGTCCCGCCGCGCCCGGCGTCCCCGCGCCCCCGGCGCACGCCCCGGCCACCGCGGGCGCCCCGGGCGCCCCGGGCGCCCCCGGCGGTGACTCGGGCCGTACGTCCGGCTCGACCTCCTCGCGGTCGTCCAGGTCCTCCTCGCGCGCCTCCCGGCGCTCGGTGTCCGGCCGGCTGTCGCAGACCCTGGCGGGCTCGGCCACCGGCCGCTCGGTGTCGGTGCGCAGCAGCCGCTCGGGCCCCTCCGGGCCGACCCGCGGCAAGCTCGGCGCGGGCCTGGTCACCGTGCCGCCGGTGCCGCGCCCCGACCCCGCGGCGGCGGTGCTGGCCGACCCCGAGGTGCCCGAGCGCAAGCGCTACTGCAGCAAGAGCGACTGCGGGGCGCCGGTGGGCCGCAGCCGCGGCGACCGCCCGGGCCGTACCGAGGGCTTCTGCACCAAGTGCGGCCACCCGTACAGCTTCACGCCCAAGCTGCGCCCCGGTGACGTGGTGCACGGGCAGTACCACGTGGTGGGGTGCCTGGCGCACGGCGGGCTCGGCTGGATCTACCTGGCGGTGGACCGCGCGGTCTCCGACCGCTGGGTGGTGCTCAAGGGCCTGCTGGACACCGGCGACGAGGACGCGCTGGCCGCGGCCGTCTCCGAGCGGCGCTTCCTCGCCGAGATCGAGCACCCCAACATCGTGCGGATCTACAACTTCGTCGAGCACCTGGACCAGCGCACCGGCACCCTCGACGGCTACATCGTGATGGCGTACGTCGGCGGCAAGTCCCTCAAGGAGATCGCCAACGAGCGCCGCACACCCGACGGCAGGCGCGAGCCGCTGCCGGTGACGCAGGCCATCGCGTTCGCGATCGAGGCGCTGGAGGCGCTCGGCCATCTGCACAGCCGCAACCTGCTCTACTGCGACTTCAAGGTCGACAACGCCATCCAGACCGAGGACCGGCTGGAACTCATCGACATGGGCGCGGTCCGCCGGATGGACGACGCCGAGTCGGCGATCTACGGCACGGTCGGCTACCAGGCGCCCGAGGTCGCCGAGGTCGGCCCGTCGGTCGCCTCCGACCTCTACACCGTCGCCCGCACCCTCGCGGTGCTGACGTTCGACTTCCAGGGCTACACCAACGTCTACGTCGACAGCCTGCCGGACCCGGCGAACATCGAGGTCTTCTCCCGCTACGAGTCCTTCTACCGGCTGCTGGTGCGGGCCACCGACCCCGACCCGGACAAGCGCTTCGCGTCCGCCGAGGAGATGTCGGAGCAACTGCTGGGCGTGCTGCGGGAGATCGTGGCGCTGGAGACCGGGGTGCAGCGGCCGGCGCTGTCCACGCTGTTCGGTCCCGAGCTGCGGGTGGTGGACACCGAGCTGGTACGCCCGGTGGCCGGCGACACCTCCGCGCTGGGCGCCGACCGGGCGCTGGAGAAGGCGTCCAGACGCCGCGACAAGGCCGCGAAGGCCGCCGGGACGGGGACGGGGGCGGGGGCGGGGGCGCAGGCACCGGGGCAGGTGCCGGGGCAGCAGCTGCCGCCCGGCGCGGTCCCCGGGCAGCTCACGGCCGGCCACGGCGGCGGGTATCCGGCGGTGCAGGGCGCGGCGGGCTGGACGGCGCCGCCGCCGCTGCCGGTGGTGGCGCGGCTGGAGACGACCGCGGCCGTCCTGGCGCTGCCGGTGCCGCATGTGGACCCGGGCGACCCCAACGCGGGCTTCCTGGCCGGCCTTTCGGCCGCCGCACCCGCCGAGCTGGTCGCCGCGCTGCAGTCGGCACCGGTCGACTCGGTGGAGCGGCGGCTGCGCGAGGTGCGGGCCCGGCTGGAGCTGGGCGACGCGCGCGGCGCCCGGCAGGTGCTCGGCGCGCTCGCCGACCCCGACGACAACGCCGACTGGCGGGTGGTGTGGCACCGCGGCATGACGGCGCTGTGCACCAGCGACCAGGAGACCGCGGCGCTCAGCTTCGACGCGGTCTACGACGCCTTCCCGGGCGAGCCCGCGCCGAAGCTGGCGCTCGGGGTGTGCGCGGAGGTGCTGCGGCAGCTCGACAACGCCGCCGAGTACTACCGCCTGGTGTGGACGACCGACCACAGCTACGTCAGCGCCGCCTTCGGCCTGGCCCGGGTGCTGCTGGCCGCCGGCGACCGGGCCGGCGCGGTGGCCGCGCTGGAGTCGGTGCCGGAGTCGTCCATCCACTACACCGCCGCGCGGGTCGCCGCGATCCGCGCCCGGCTGCGCGACCGCTCGCCGCACGAGCCGCTGCTGGCCGACCTGCACGCGGCGGGCGCGCAGGTGGAGGCGCTGCAACGGCAGGGCCTGGACTCCGACCGGCGCGAGCAGCTGGCCACCGAGGTGCTGGGCAGCGCGCTGGACTGGGTGCTGGCCGGCCGTGTCGGGGACCGCGCGGCGGCGCCCGCGGGCGTACCGTCGTCGGTGTCCGGCTCCGCCGGGCTGCTGGGGGCCGAACTGACCGAGCGGGGGCTGCGGTTCGGCCTTGAGCGCTCGTACCGGGTCCTTGCCAGGCTCGCCCAGCAGGGCGGTACGAGGATCGAACTGGTGGAGCGGGCCAACCGTTTCCGCCCCAGGACGTGGGTGTAACCAGATGCCACCACTCCCCGAGTCGGCGCGGGCGGCGCAGTCGCCCGCACCGGCGGTCTGCCCCAACTGCGCCGATCCGCTGGACGCGGACGACCGCTTCTGCGGGCGCTGCGGCCTCGACCTGAGCGCCCCGCCGCCGCCCCCGCCCCCGCCTGCCCCGGCCCCGCCGCCGGCCCCCGCCGCGCCCGCCCCGCGGCGCACCGGCGCGGACCCGGCACGTAACGGCGCGGGCGCGAGCGCGGGCGACGAGGAGCACGCCACCGACTCCTTCGTGCTCGCGCCGCCCAAGTCGCCCGCGGAGGCGCCCGGGGACGCGGCGGCGGATGCGGCGAAGGGCGCGCCCGGGGACGCGCCCAGAGACGCGGCGGGGAATGCGGCCGGGGACGACGACACGCTGGCCTTCGGCGTCGCGCTGCCCGGCGCCCGGCTGTCCGACCCGCGCGAGGAGGCGCCCGCGCCGGAGGGCCCGGTGTGCGTGGCGTGCGGCCTCGGCGGCGTGGACGACGACGGCTACTGCGAGCACTGCGGCCACGCCCAGCCGCGGCAACGCGACCACCAGGAGCAGGAGTTGGAGGGCGTCGCGGCGGTCAGCGACCGGGGTCTGCGGCACCATCGCAACGAGGACGCCTTCGCCGTCGCCACCGCCTCGCTGCCCGACGGCACCCCGGCGGTCGCCGCCGTGGTCTGCGACGGCGTCTCGACCGCGCACCGCCCCGACGACGCCTCCGCCGCCGCCTGCGCGGCCGGCCGGGACGCGCTGCTCGGCGCCCTGGAGCACGGCACGGCGGCCGAGGACGCGATGCGTACCGCCCTGATGTCGGCCTTCGACGCGGTCACGGCGCTGGCCGAGGAGAAGGAGCCGCCCGGCGCCCCGCCGCGGCACAACGCGCCGGCCTGCACGTGCGTAAGCGCCGTCGTGACCGGCCCGGTCTTCACGGTGGGCTGGATCGGCGACAGCCGCGCGTACTGGATCCCCGACGACCGTACGCTGCCGGCCGCGCGGCTCACCGAGGACGACTCGTGGGCGGCCCGGATGGTCTCGGCGGGCCTGATGTCGGAGGCCGAGGCGTACGCCGACCACCGCGCGCACGCCATCACCGGCTGGCTCGGCGCGGACGCCGTGGAGGTCGACCCGCATGTGGCGGCCTTCCAGCCGGAGGGCCCCGGGGTGGTCGTGGTGTGCACCGACGGGCTGTGGAACTACGCGGAGTCGGCCGCGGAGATGGCGCAGGCCGTGCCGCCCGACGCCCGCAGCCGCCCGCTGCACAGCGCCCGCACCCTGCTGGGTGTGGCACTGGACGGCGGCGGCCACGACAACGTAACGGTCGCGGTGCTGCCGTTCCCGGCGACCGTGTCACGGGCAGGATTCCCACCCGCGTAGTTCCGGTTTCCCGGGTTTTCCGGCGGGCTGGGCGGGGCTGAACGGGCCTTTGAGGGCCTTGAGGAGTTACGAGGAAACGATGGCGATTCTTTCGAAGCCGAACGTGCCGCAGTTCACCGTCGACGTCTACCAGAACGAATTCCTGCCGGACGGCGGCCGGGAGGTCAACGCCGTGGTCACGGTCACCTCGACCGGCGGCGGCACGACCGGCGGCCACCCGCTGCCCGGCCCCGGCCCCGGCCCCGCGGGCAGCGCCGCCGCGCCGGCCGCGGCGGTGGTCATCATGGTGGACTGCTCGGGCTCGATGGAGTATCCGCCGACGAAGATGCGCAACGCGCGGGACGCCACGGCCGTCGCGATCGACGCCATACGCGACGGGGTGTCCTTCGCGGTCGTGGCCGGCACGCATGTGGCGCGCGAGGTCTACCCGGCCAACGGCGGCCTCGCGGTGGCCGATCCTGGCACCCGCGCGCAGGCCAAGCAGGCGCTGCGCCGGCTGTCGGCGGGCGGCGGCACCGCGATCGGCACCTGGCTGCGGCTCGCCGACAAGCTGCTGTCGTCGGGTGACGCCCCGATACGCCACGGCATCCTGCTGACCGACGGGCGCAACGAGCACGAGAAGCCCGAGGAGCTGCAGTCCGCGCTGGACTCCTGCGCCGGCCGCTTCACGTGCGACGCGCGCGGCGTCGGGACGGACTGGGAGGTCAAGGAGCTGACCGGGATCGCCTCGGCGATGCTCGGCTCGGTCGACATCGTCGCGGACCCGGCCGGCCTGGCCGCGGACTTCCAGTCGATGATGGAGAAGACGATGGGCAAGGAGGTCGCCGACGTCCAGCTGCGGCTGTGGACGCCGCTGGGCTCGGAGATCGCCTTCGTCAAGCAGGTCGCGCCGACGGTGGAGGACATCACCGCCCGCCGCGTCGAGGCCGGCCCGCGGGCCGGCGACTACCCGACCGGGTCGTGGGGCGACGAGTCGCGCGACTACCACGTGTGCGTCCGGGTGCCGAGCGCGCAGATAGGCCAGGAGATGCTGGCCGCGCGCGTGTCGCTGGTGCTGCCGCAGCCGGACGGCACCGCGCAGGTGCTCGGCCAGGGCCTGGTGCGGGCGGTGTGGACCGACGACATGGCGATGTCCACCCGGATCAACGCGCAGGTCGCGCACTACACCGGCCAGGCGGAGCTGGCGCAGGTCATCCAGCAGGGCCTGGAGGCCCGCAAGGCCGGCGACATGGACGGCGCCACGGCCAAGCTCGGCCGCGCGGTGCAGCTGGCCAGCGCCTCGGGCAACGAGGACACGGCCAAGCTGCTGGCGAAGGTGGTGGACGTGGTCGACGCGGCGAGCGGTACTGTGCGGCTGAAGGCCCGCGTCGCCGAGGCCGACGAGATGACCCTGGACACACGGTCGACGAAGACCGTTCAGGTGAAGAAATAGCGCACGCGGGAGGCCCCGGGACGGCATCCCGCAGCTTCGCGCACAACCTGTGGATCCGCCCCGGAAGGCGGAGGGGGAGTCGGCACGATGCTTTGTCCTAACGGCCACGAGTCCGCCGCCACCGACTGGTGCGATTCCTGCGGCATGCGGATGGGGTCGCCGCCCGCCGGTTCGTACGGGTCGCGTCCGCCGTCGTCGGCGGCGTCGTCCTCCTCGACGCCGCCGGTCTCGCCGCGCCCGTCCTTCGGCCACGACCCGGCCGGGTCGGGCCCGGCGGGGCCGGTGCAGCTGTGCCCGGCGTGCGGGACGCCGCGGGAGGGGAACGCGCCCTTCTGCGAGGAGTGCCGGTACAACTTCCAGACGCACTCGGCGACGACGTTCGTGCCGCCGTCGCCGCACGGGGTGGCGCCGGGGGCGCCGCCCGGGGTGCCCGGGGTGCCGGGGCAGGGGCCCGTCGGTGCGGGGCCGGTGCCGCCGGCGGCGCCGGAGCGACCCCCGTACCAGCGCTACGACTCGCAGCTGTCGCGGCCCTCGCGCGTCAACCGGCCCGCCGAGCCGCTGCCCTCGGAGTCGGTCACGGTGACCTCGGGCTCGGGCGACTTCCTGCTCGACCCGCCGAGCTCGCCGACCGTCGCGCCGGGCGTGCCCGCCGCCACCTCGCCGACCGTCGTGCCGTCCGGGCCGGGCGCGGGCGGCGGCACCGGGGGCGGCTGGCTCGCGGTGATCGCCGCGGACCGCGAATACTTCACGGCGATGATGGCCCGCAGCGGCCCCGAGGCCGGCGGCCTGTACTTCCCCGCGTACTCCCCCGAGCTGCAACTGCCGCTGACCGGCAACCAGGTCACGATCGGCCGGCAGCGGCACAGCACGGGCGAGGCGCCCGACATCGACCTGTCCCGCGCCCCGGAGGACCCGGGCGTCTCCCACAAGCACGCGGTGCTCGTGCAGCAGCCGGACGGCTCGTGGTCGGTGGTGGACCAGGACTCGACGAACGGCACGACCGTCAACCTCGCGGAGGACCCGATCCCGGCGTACACGCCGATCCCGCTGGCCGAGGGCGACCGGGTGCACGTGGGGGCGTGGACGACGATCACCCTGCGGCGGGTGTGAGCCCTGCCCGGGGTCAGGTCCGGGCCGGTGGGAGTGGCCGGGTGACGGGGCCGCCTGGGGTGTCGAGCCAGATCCACTGGCGGTCGCCGTCCACGCTCAGGCCGTAGCGGGTACGGGCCGGCCGGCCCGCCGGGGACGGCTCGGCGCCCAGCTCGGGCGGCGCGGTCCCGGCGCCCGCGCCGCGCAGGGGCACGAAATACGCGGGCGTGGCCAGGAAGCGGCCCTCCGCCCGGCGCGGCCCCAGCACCGTGAGCAGCACGAGCCCGGACGCGAGCGGCGCGAGGATCAGCGCGCCGGCCCCGCACTGCTCCAGCCAGGCCGGCGGCACCGCCGGCAGCTCGCATGTCGCCATCACCCGGTCGTACGGCGCGCCCGGCGGGTGGCCGAACGCCCCGTCGCCCGTCACCACCTCCACCGCCAGCGCCTCCGGCGTGCCGTACGCGGCCAGGTGCGCGCGGGCGGGCCCGGTGATCGCCGCGTCCAGGTCGACGGTGGTGACCGCGCCGCTGCCGGCGAGCCGGTGCGCGATCAGCGCCGCGTTGTAGCCGGTGCCGGTGCCGATCTCCAGGACCCGGTGGCCGGGGCGGATGTCCAGGGCCTCGCACATCAGCGCCATGAGGGAGGGCTGGCTGCCGGCGGAGACCGGCTCACCGCCGGCGAGGTGGGTGGCGATCGGCTCGTCGGCGTACACGCCGGCCACCCACGCCAGCCGGCGCCGCAGGTCCGGGTCGTCGGCGCGGTAGCGGCCCTCGCCGCACGCGCCCCGGCGGTATTCGGGCACGAACAGATGCCGCGGGACCTCCTCGAAGGCGGACCGCCACGCGGGGTCGGCGAGCCCGCCGCCCGCGACGATACGGCGCACCATGCGGTGCCGCAGCGCGGCCCCGGCGGCCCGCACCCGCGGGTCCTCCACGTCCTCCACCTGCCCGGCCATGCTTCCATCCTGCCTCCGCGACCGGGGTACGCGGCGGGTCCGCGTGCGCGCCGGACGGCCGGGCGGCGCCGCCCTCTTCGCGCCTGAGCCCCGCCGGCTCCGGGCCGGCTACCCGTCCAGCGCCGGGCCGGCTCCCCGCCGGTTTCGCGCCCGCTTCGTGCCCGCCCGGCAAGGGCCTACGCCCCGAGTCCTCGTCCGGGGCGTCTGCGACCATGGAGGGGTGACTGACATCCCGCGCGGCAGCGTCGAGCAGCAGACGTTCTACGAGCAGGTCGGCGGCGAGGAGACCTTCCGCCGGCTGGTGCACCGCTTCTACGAGGGCGTCGCGGGCGACCCGGACCTGCGGGCGATGTATCCGGAGGAGGACCTGGGGCCCGCCGAGGAGCGGCTGCGGCTGTTCCTGATCCAGTACTGGGGCGGCCCGCGGACGTACAGCGACGAGCGCGGCCACCCGCGGCTGCGGATGCGGCACGCGCCCTTCCAGGTCGACCGGGCCGCGCACGACGCGTGGCTGCGGCACATGCGGGCGGCGGTCGACGATCTGGGGCTCGCGCCCGAGCACGAGCGGCAGTTGTGGGATTACCTGGTCTATGCCGCGGCCTCCATGGTCAACACCCCGGGCTGACCCGGCGAGGCGGCCCGTGAGCTGACCCTCGCTGCCCTCGCGGGGCCCCCGCAGGGTCGCCGCTGGGCCCTCGCAGGGCCCTGAACTGCGGGTTCCGCTTGCCGCCGGACCCGGCGGTTCCGCAGCCGGGTCCGGCCCCGCGTCCGTTCGGCGGTCGGTCACGATCGCATTCCGACCATCCGCGACATGTTTCGTCCGGCCCCCTCTCGTTGAGAGCATCCGATCAGCAACGGATGGGGGGCGCACGCGTGACCGGTTTCGTACTGCTGCGCGTCCGCGCGCACCGGTTGCTGCTGGCCGCCGCCCTGCTCACCGTGCTGCTGACGACCTGCGTACTGGCCGCGCTCGCCGCGTACACCGGCGCGATCGGCGACGCCGCCGTACGCCGCACCCTCCAGCACCAGGCCGCCGACCGCTCCACCGTGAACGTCAAGGCGTCGCTGACCGGCAAGGACGCGGCGGCGCTCGACCGCAGCGTCCGCGGCACGCTCGGCGGCGCCTTCGACGGGCTGCCCACGCATGTCACCGCCAGCACCCGCTCGGGGCCGTACGCGCTGCCGTTCGCGCTGCGGCCCGCGGGCGTACCGAAATCCGCCGACCCCGACCTCACGCTGCTGGCCACCTTCGACCGGGCGCGGCTCACGCTCACCGCCGGGAACTGGCCGCGCCCGGCCGCCAAGGGCGCGGGCACCGTCGAGGTCGCGGTGCCGGACGCCGTCGCGCGCGCCCTGCACCTGGCCGCGGGGCGGCAGCTCACCCTCGGCGACCGGCTCGGCGGGCCGCCGCTCCAGGTCACCGTCACCGGCGTCTACCGGCCGGCCGACCCGGGCTCGCCGTACTGGCAGCTCGACCCGCTCGGCGGGCGCGGCATCCACACGCTGGCCTTCACCACCTACGGGCCGCTGCTCGCCGCGCCCGGCACCTTCACCTCCGGGCGGGTCGCGGCCGACGAGGCGTCCTGGCAGGCCACCGCGGACTTCGGCGGCGCCTCCACCGCCCGGATCGGCGCGCTGGAGGCCGCGGTGAAGGACGCCACCGCCTCGCTCGGCTCCGCCCAGACCAGCACCGGCCTACCCGACCTGCTGGAGGGCCTGCGCCGCAGCCTGCTCGTGACCCGCTCCACGCTGCTCATCGGCGCCCTCCAGCTCGTCATCCTCGCGGGCTTCGCGCTGCTGCTGGTGGCGCAACTGCTCGCGGAGGAGCGGGCCGGCGAGACCGCGCTGCTGCGGGCCCGCGGCGGCTCGCGCGGCCGGGTGGCCCGGCTCGCCGCCGGGGAGGCGCTGCTGCTCGCGCTGCCGGCGGCGGTCGTCGCGCCGCTGCTCGCCGGGCCCGTCACCCGGCTGCTGGCGGGGACCGGCGCGATGGCCCGTACCGGCGTGACGCTGGGCGGCACGGGCGCGGGCGGGGCGTGGCTGGTGGCCGGGGCGGCGGCGCTGGCGTGCGCGCTCGCGGTGGTGCTGCCCGCGCTGCGGCCCACCGCCGGGTCCCGGCCGGGGCGGCGCGCGGGGTTGCCCGGGGTGCTCCAGGCGGGGGCGGACGTGGCGCTGCTGGTCGTCGCGGGCGTCGCGTACTGGCAGTTGCAGCGCCGGGCCTCCGGCGGTGGGGCGCTGAGCGCCGACCGGTCCGGCGGGCTCGGCATCGACCCGGTGCTGGTCGCGGCGCCCGCGCTGTGCCTGCTGGCCGGCACGGTGCTGGTGCTGCGGCTGCTGCCGCCGCTGGCCCGGCTCGGCGAGCGGCGGGCCGCGCGCGGCAGGGGGCTGGCGCTCGCGCTCGCCGGGTGGCAGCTGTCGCGCCGGCCGCGGCGCGGCTCCGGGGTGGCGCTGCTGCTGGTGCTGGCGGTCGCGATGGGCATGTTCGCGATCGGGCAGGGCGCGAGCTGGGACCGCTCGCAGCGCGACCAGGCGGATTTCGCGGTCGGCGCGGACCTGCGGGTGACGGGCATGACGACGCCGCCCTTCGGCCAGGCGGGCATCTTCGCCGCCGTGCCCGGGCTCGCGACGGCCGCGCCCGCCGGGCGCGAGACGCTGGTCCTGCCCGATGGGAAGACCGCGGACGCGCTGGTCATCGACACCGAGAAGGCGTCGCAGGCGATGCTGCTGCGGTCCGACCTGAGCGGCGGGCGCTCGCTCGCGCAGCTGCTGGAGCCGCTGCGGACCGCACCCGACCGGCAGGGCATCACGCTCGACGCGGCGGCCCGGCGGGTGGACTTCACCGCGACGCTGACCGCCGCGGACTCCTCCGGCGCGCGGCGGGGCGCGGGCGACGAGCCGGATCACGTCAGCGCGGTCGTCGTGGACGCGGAGGGCGTGCCGTACGACTTCTCGCTCGGCGAGCTGCCGCCGGACGGCCGCCCGCACACCCTCACCCTCGACCTGGCCACTGCGGCAGGCAAGGGTGCCCCGGCGGGGCCGCTGCGGGTGGTGCGCTTCGAGTCCTCCTACACCGTGCCGGCCGGCGCGCAGGACCGTACGCTCACCCTCTCCGCGGCGCGCGTGACCGGCCCGGACGGCACCGTACGGGCGCTGAGCGCGCCGGCCGGGTCGCGCTGGCAGGGCGCCGCCGACTTCGACGACACCTCGCTCGGCGGCCTCCAGGGCGCCGTCCGCCCCTCCGCCGAGGCCGTCCGCGCCGGGGGCGGGGCGCTGCTGTCCTTCTCCTACCGCACGGGGACCTTTTCCGCCGACACCGACGCCTTCCAGCAGAGCGGCGCGACGGTACGGGTCGGGGCCGCGACGCCCGCCCCGCCGCAGCTCGCGGCGGTCGCCACGGACGACTACCTGCGGGCGGTGGGCGCGAAGGTGGGCGACACCGTGCAGGTGCAGATCGGCAACGTCACCTCGCCGGTACGGATCACCTCGGCGGTGCGCGCCCTGCCGGGCACGGCGTCCTCCCTGCCGGGCCCGGCGTCCTCCTCGACGGGCTCGGGTGCTACGGACCCGGGCGCGGCGGCGGGTTCCGCGGCGGGTCCGGCGGGCTCGGGCGCGGCGCTGCTGCTGGACCTGCAGGCGGTCGACCAGGTGCTGACCGCCGCCGCGGCGCTGCCGGTGCAGCCCACCGAGTGGTGGCTGGCCGCCCGGCCCGGCGCCGCGGCCCGTACCGCCGCCGCGCTGCGGGCCCGGGACGACGTCGACACCGTCCTGGACCGCGCGCGGACCGCGGCCGACCTGCGGGCCGACCCGCTCGGCGCGGGCCCGCAGTCCGCGCTGCCCGCGGCGGTCGTCGCGGCGGCGGTGCTGGCGGCGGTGGGCTTCGCCGTCGGCGCGGCGGGGGCGGCACGCGAGCGGCGCGGCGAGTTCGCGGTGCTGCGGGCGCTGGGCGCGCCGCGCCGGCAACTGGCCCGGATGCTCGCCGCCGAGCAGGCCCTGCTGGTGCTGGTCTCCCTCGCGGTGGGCCTCGCCCTCGGCGCGTTCCTGACCCGCCTGATCACGCCGCTGATCGTGCTGACCGGCCAGGCCGCCCGCCCGGTGCCACCGCTGGTCGTCGAGCTCCCCCCGACCCGCCTCGCCGAGCTCCTCGCCGCCCTCCTGGCCGCCCCGGTCGCCGTCCTCGCCGCCACCGCCGCCCGCCGCGGCAACCCGGCCACCTCCCTTCGCCACCAGCCGGAGGACTGACATGCCGCTCCCTCCCCCCGGCACACCCCCGCAAGAGCCGAACCCCTCGGCCCCGGAGCCGTCCGCAGTGCCGCCGGGTACGCCGCAGGAGCCCGGCTCGCCGGCACCCGAGCCGTCGCCGCAGCCGCCCGGGACGCCGCCGCGTTCCGGCTCCCCCGGGCCGGCCGGGGCTCCCGTATCCCCCGAGGCGTCCGGCCCGTCGGAGCCGGCCCACCCGGTGCCGGTGCCGTCCGCGCCGGGTGACGGGGCCGTAACCCCCGGGTCCGCCGGGTTGTTCGGCGGGTCGTGGCTGTCGCTGCGGTTGCGGGCCGCGCCCGGGAGTGCGGTGGCGCTCGCCGCGCTCGTGCTGGTCACGGCATTCCTCGCGGCGGCGCTGCCGCGGGCGGTCGACCGGTACGAGGACTCCGCGCTGCGGCACGCCGTCGCGGGAGCGGCGCCGCGGGACCACGGCGTCTCGCTCGCCGACGACTTCCGGACCGCCGGGGACGCCACCGGCGGGGATCCGCTCGCGCCCGCCGCGCTGGACCGCGTCGAGCAGGACTTCCGCGCGCTGCTGCGCCCGCCGCTGCGGCTCGCGCCGGGCGGGGTCGTGCAGGGCATACGGTCCGGCGCCGAGGCGGAGGTGCCGGACAAGGAGCTGCCCCGGACCTCCGAGCACGCGCCCGGCGCCGACCTGGTCGCCCAGGCGGGCCTGGCCGACCACGCCCGGGTGGTCGCCGGGCGGCTGCCGCGGCCGGAGACCGGCGACACCGCCGCGCTCTCCTTCGAGGGCGCCGTCACCGAGAAGACCGCGCAGGTGCTGCACCTGAAGGTCGGCCAGACCATCCACCTGCAGAAATTCGGCGCCACACCCCTGACCGTGCGCATCAGCGGCATCCTCGCGCCGACCGACCCGCGCGCCGGCTTCTGGACGATGGACGACGACCTGCTCGCGCCGCTCGTCAGCTTCCCGCCGCACGCGATGATCGACCCGCCGAAGACGTACTGGCACTTCACCGTCCTCGTCGACGGCACCGCCGCCCGCTCCATCCCGCTGCTGGGCACGGGCGCCGCCCTCTACTGGCACCACCCGCTCGACACCTCGCGGCTGACCGCGCACGACGTGCCCGCGCTGCGCGCCGAACTCGCCTCGCTGGGCAACGGCCCGCTCGCCACCCGGCTCGCGCAGTCCACCGGCTCCTCCTCGCTGCACGCCGTCGCCGGGATCGCCACCGTGCTGGCCGCCTTCGGCGCCGACCGGGACGCCGCCCACCCGCTGGTGCTCATCGCGGCGGTGGGCGTGGGCACGACCGCGCTGGCGGTGCTGCTGATGGCCGCCGGGCTGGCCGCCGACCGCCGGCGGCGCGAGGTCGCGCTGCTGCGCTCGCGGGGCGGTTCGCTGGCCGGCATCTTCCGCCGGCTGCTGGCCGAATCCGCCGCCGCCGCGCTGCCCGCGGGGGCGGCCGGGACCGCGCTGGCCCTGCTGGCGCTGCCGACCGCGCGGTACGGCCTCGCGCTGGCGCTGGGCGCGGCCGTGACGGCGGCGGGCGCGCTCGCCATGCCGCTGCGGGCCACCCTCGCCGTACGCCGGCCGCGGCCCGCCGAGCGGGAGGACCTGGTCGCCGCGAAGCCCTCGCGGCGGCGGCTCGTGCTGGAGCTGACGGTGGCCGTGCTGGTGGCCGCGGCGGTGGCCGCACTGCGCCGGCGGGGCACCGCCGACGGCTCCGACCCGTTCCTCGCGGCGGCCCCGGTGCTGGTGGCGGTGGCCGCCGCGCTGGTGCTGCTGCGGGTCTACCCGCTGCCGCTGCGCCATCTGGCCCGGCCCGCCGCCCGGTTGCGCGGGGCGGTCACGCATCTGGGCCTGGCCCGGGCGGGGCGCGCCCCGAGCGGCGGGCAACTGCCGCTGCTGGCGATGCTGGTGGCGCTCACCGTGGCGTCCTTCGGCGGCTCCGTCCTCGCCGGGATCGGCCACGGCAGGGACCGCGCCGCCGCCATGACCGTCGGCGCCGACGCCCGGGTCGACTCCGTCTTCCCGCTCGACCCGGCGCTCCCGGGCCAGGTCGCGAAGGTGCCGGGGATCGGCGACCACGTCTCGGTCCGGGTCGAGCCGCACGCCGCGAACCAGGACATCCCGCAGAACTTCGAGCTGCTGGTCGTCGACGACCCGGCCGCGTACGCCCGGATCACCCGCGCGGCGGGCATGCCGGCCTTCCCGCTCGACGCCCTCGGCCCGGGCGCCGCGGCCGGCGCGCACGGCCCGCTGCCCGCCGTGGTCTCGCCGCGGATCGCCGAGCTGCTGGCCGGCCGCAGGACGCCGCTGGCCACGGACGTCGGCAACAGCGACATCCGCCCCGTCGCGACCCTGACCTCCACCCCGGCCGCCGCCGAGGGCGACTTCGTCATCGTCTCCGCGCGGCAGCTGCACGCCCAGCACCCGCAACTGGGTGCCCTGACGCCGTACGGCGGCCCGACGACGGTGCTGGCCGACGCGGCGCCCGGGCAGCACATCGACGCCGCCGCGCTGCGCCGGGTCGCCGCCCGCGCCGCCACCCCGGCGGCCGTACTGCTGCGCTCCGAGCAGCGCGCCGCCCTCACCGACAGCCCGCTC
Organism: Actinacidiphila epipremni; assembly: GCF_012034175.1. Lineage (GTDB taxonomy): Bacteria > Actinomycetota > Actinomycetes > Streptomycetales > Streptomycetaceae > Actinacidiphila > Actinacidiphila epipremni. The sequence continues at coordinate 260,526 of NZ_JAATEJ010000001.1, read as the reverse complement.
CAGCACGGCACCCGTACCCTCTACCTGGCCGCCGTCGCGGCCGGCGCCGGATACAGCGCGCTGGCCCTGCTGCTGTCGCTGATGGCCGCGGCCCCCGGCCGTACCGCGCTGCTGGCGCGGCTGCGCACGATGGGCCTGACGCGGCGGCAGTCCCGGCGGCTGGTGCTGCTGGAGATGCTGCCGCAGGTGCTGCTCGCCGCGGCCGGCGGCGTCCTGGTGGGCCTGGCCGTCATCCCGCTGCTGCGCCCCGGCGTCGACCTCGCCGCTCTCGCCTTCGGTACCGGCGCGGGTTCCGCCACGGTGACCCCGCCGTCCACCCTGGCCGTCACGCTGCGCGCCGACCCCTGGTCCCTCGCCCTGCCCTCGACGGGGCTGCTCCTCCTGGCCTGCGCGGTCCTGCTGGCGCAGGTCTGGGCGGGCGCGCGACGACACGAAAGCACCGAGCTGAGAGCGGGTGACCGCACCACATGACCGCCGACTCCCCCACCCCCGCAAGCAATTCCGCGCCGGCCCCCGCCGCCCCGGCAGCCCAGGACGGCGCGACTCCGGACTCGGCACCGGGCCCGGCGGCTCCGGCGGACGTGGCCGGCGGGGGCCGGGCGGCGGGGCCCGTGAGCCTCGCCGAGCTGGAGCGGCAGGCCGCCGAGCGCCGCGACCGGCCCGCGTACGGCAAGGACGCCCTGATCAGCTGCGACCGCCTCGTACGCATCTTCACCGCGGACGGCGTCGAGGTGCAGGCCCTCCAGGGCCTGGACCTGCTCGTCGCCCGGGGCGAGCTGATGGCCCTGGTCGGCGCGTCGGGCAGCGGCAAGTCCACCCTGCTCAACATCCTCGCCGGCCTCGACGTGCCCACCGCCGGCGCGGCCTCCGTCGGCGGCTACGACCTGCTCGCCATGGACGCCAAGGCCCGGCTGCGCTACCGCCGGGAGGTCGTCGGCTTCATCTGGCAGCAGACCTCACGCAACCTGCTGCCCTACCTGACCGCCGCCCAGAACGTCATGCTCCCCATGCAGCTCTCCGGCAGCGGCGGCCTGCGCCACCGGCGGCGCCGCGCCACCCGCGCCGCCGACCTGCTCGGTATGCTCGGCGTCGCCCACTGCCACGACCGGCACCCCGGCCAGATGTCCGGCGGCGAGCAGCAGCGCGCCGCGATCGCCGTCGCCCTGGCCAACAACCCGGCCGTCGTCCTCGCCGACGAGCCCACCGGGGAGCTGGACTCCACCACCGCCGAACAGGTCTTCGGCTCCTTCCGCACCGCCAACGAGCAGCTCGGCACCACCGTCGTGGTCGTCACCCACGACCAGTCCGTCGCCGACGCCGTCCACCGCACCGTCGCCATCCGCGACGGCCGCACTGCCTCCGAGGTCGTGCGCCGCACCGAGATCGACGAGCACGGCCGGGAGTCCGTCGTCGCCCGCGAGTACGCCACCGTCGACCGCGCCGGCCGCCTCCAGCTCCCCCACGACTACACCGAGGCCCTGGAGATCCGCCGCCGCGTCCTGCTGGAACTCCAGCCCGACCACATCACCGTCCGCCCCGACGACCACCCGCCGCAGGACTAGCCACCACCCCCGGCGCCGCACCCCGGCCCTCCGGCGCCGGTAAGCCCGGCCCCGGCCCCGGCCACCGCGCCGCCGGGCCTGGGGCCTCCCATGCCGCCGGGCCTCCGTGCGGCGGTGCCGCCCCTGGCCCCCGGCGGAGCCGAACGCCTCAGGCCGGGGAGACGCTGAGCCCCGCCGCAGGCGACTCGCGGCGCACGGCCACCGAGCCGTACGGCGTCCGCAGCCGCGACCACGGCCCGGCCGCCAGCAGCGCCGGCGCCTCGTCGCCGTCACCGCGCAGGAAGCCCAGCGCATGGGCGGCATGCACCACCCGCAGCGTCGTGCCCTGGTACGGGCGGGCCCACAGCTCCTCGGCCAACGCGTCCAGCGCCGCCCGCGTCCGGCCCTCGGGAGGCAGCCCCTCGGTACGGGCGCGGAACTCCGCGACCGTCTCCGCCGCGGCCTTGCGCACCCGCACCGCGTCCAGGTGCGCCACCCGCTGCCAGCCCGACCGCGGCGGCAGCAGCCCGGCCCACGCGGGCCCGGTCACCGACGGCGGCAGCGCGAAGCCCGCCTCGTCCGCCGAGACCGCCTCCAGCAGCTGCCCGGCCGACACCGTCGCGTCGACCGCCGCCGCCACCGCCCCGGCACCCCGCAGCGCCGCACTGCGCACCGCGAGCACACCGCCGAACGGCGGATGCCCGAAGACCCCGAGCGCCGGCTCGCCCGCCGCGGAACGCAGCCGCACCACCGCGGCCTTGTCCCAGCGCACCAGCCGCCCGAGGAAAGCGGCGAGGTCCGCCGCCTCCCGCTCGGCGTCCCCGGAGCCGGCGGCGCCGTGCCCCAGAGCCAGCCGGACCGCGGTCATACGGCGACGGTCCCGTCCTCGTCGCGGTACTTCTCCAGGAAGGCCCGCTCCTCCGGCGTGATCCGCCGGGGCCGCCCCAGCTCCAGGTTGTACGGCACCACGACCGTCGAGGCCCGGGCGTAGAGCGCCTGCTCGTCCTTGACCTCGTAGCGGACGGTCATGGACGCCGCCGATATGTCGGTCACCCACGTCTCCACGACCACCGGCTCGTGCCGGTGCACCAGCGGGCGCAGATAGTCGATCTCGTGCCGTGCCACCACCGACCCGCCGGTGAACGACGCACTCCCCTCCCCCGGCGCCAGGCGGAACATGAAGTCGATACGCGCCTCTTCCAGATACCTCAGGAAGGCCACGTTGTTGACGTGCCCGAAGGCGTCCATGTCCGCCCAGCGCAGGGGGCAGCGGAAGATGTGCCGTGCCATCAGCCGCGTGTCAGCTTCTTGTAGGTGGCGCGGTGCGGACGCGCGGCGTCCGGGCCGAGCCGCTCCACCTTGTTCTTCTCGTACGACTCGAAGTTGCCCTCGAACCAGAACCACTTCGAGTTGCCCTCGTAGGCCAGGATGTGCGTGGCCACCCGGTCCAGGAACCACCGGTCGTGGGAGACGACCACGGCCGCACCGGGGAAGTCCAGCAGCGCGTTCTCCAGCGAGGACAGCGTCTCGACGTCGAGGTCGTTGGTCGGCTCGTCCAGCAGCAGCAGGTTGCCGCCCTGCTTGAGGGTCAGCGCGAGGTTCAGCCGGTTGCGCTCACCGCCGGACAGCACCCCGGACGGCTTCTGCTGGTCCGGCCCCTTGAAGCCGAACGCCGACACATAGGCCCGCGACGGCATCTCGACCTGGCCCACGTTGATGTAGTCCAGGCCGTCCGAGACGACCTCCCACAGCGTCTTCTTCGGGTCGATGTTGGACCGGCCCTGGTCGACGTACGAGATCCGCACCGTCTCGCCGACCTTGATGCTGCCGGAGTCGGCCTCCTCCAGCCCCTGGAGCATCTTGAACAGCGTCGTCTTGCCGGCGCCGTTGGGGCCGATGACGCCCACGATGCCGTTGCGCGGCAGCGTGAACGACAGGTCGTCGATGAGCACCTTCTCGCCGAAGGCCTTCGACAGGTGCTGCACCTCGACCACGACGGAGCCCAGCCGCGGGCCCGGCGGGATCTGGATCTCCTCGAAGTCCAGCTTGCGGACCTTGTCGGCCTCGGCCGCCATCTCCTCGTAGCGCGCCAGGCGCGCCTTGGACTTGGCCTGCCGCCCCTTGGCGTTGGAGCGGACCCACTCCAGCTCTTCCTTGAGCCGCTTCTGCCGCTTGGCGTCCTTCTGGCCCTCGACCTTCAGCCGCGACGCCTTGTTCTCCAGGTAGGTGGAGTAGTTGCCCTCGTAGGGGATCGCCCGGCCGCGGTCCAGCTCCAGGATCCACTGGGCCACGTTGTCCAGGAAGTACCGGTCGTGGGTGACGGCCACGACGGTGCCCGCGTACTTGGCCAGGTGCTGCTCCAGCCACTGCACGGACTCGGCGTCCAGGTGGTTGGTCGGCTCGTCCAGCAGCAGCAGGTCGGGCGCCTCCAGCAGCAGCTTGCACAGCGCCACCCGGCGCTTCTCGCCACCGGACAGCGTCGTGACCGGCCAGTCGCCGGGCGGGCAGCCCAGCGCGTCCATCGCCTGCTCCAGCTGCGCGTCCAGGTCCCAGGCGTCGGCGTGGTCGAGCTTCTCCTGGAGCTTGCCCATCTCGTCGAGCAGCGCGTCGGAGTAGTCGGTCGCCATCAGCTCGGCGATCTCGTTGAACCGGTCCAGCTGCGCCTTGACCTCGGCCACACCGTCCTGCACGTTCTCCAGCACGGTCTTGGACTCGTCCAGCGGCGGCTCCTGCAGCAGCATGCCGACGCTGTAGCCGGGCGACAGGAACGCGTCACCGTTCGAGGGCTGCTCAAGACCGGCCATGATCTTGAGCACGGTGGACTTACCGGCGCCGTTCGGACCGACCACACCGATCTTCGCGCCCGGCAGGAAGCTCAGCGTCACATCATCGAGGATGACCTTGTCGCCGTGCGCCTTGCGCGTCTTGCGCATCGTGTAGATGTACTCAGCCAAGAGAAACCGTCCGGCAGATCGAGAAGGGCCAATGTGCGGCTCCGCCGCGTGAGGGCAGATACACCCCATCTTGCCGTACGTCCACCCCACGGGGCGAACGGGTACGTCGAGGACCGCCGCCCCGGTACGGCTCCGGTACGGCTCCCGCGCGGCCGTCGGCACGGCGGCCGGTACGGCGGGCCGGCCGTGAGCGGTGATCTCCGCTCGGCGCCGGGTCTTCTCCCACGTAAGACCCGAGCGCACGAGAGGAACCCGCCGTGACCGGCGCCGCCTCCCGGCCCGTGCTCAGGTGAGGACCGGGTCGGCCTGGGGAGAGGTCGCGGGTTCGGGGCGGGGGGCCATCGGCTGCAGCGAACTCCGGCTGAAGCGCGAGACGCCGCGCGCCAGGTCGTGCCCGACGGCCACCGCCTCGATCTCCGCGTCCGTATAGCGGCGCCCGTCGCGCTCGTCGTCCCGGATCTTCAACCGCCCCTGGACGACGAGCGGTTCGCCGAGGCCCACCGACTCCTTGACGTGGCCGGCGAGCGTGCGCCAGGCGCGCACCGTGTAGAAGCTCGTCGGCCCGTCCGCCCAGGAGCCGCGCTGGGCGTCCCAGCGCCTGGCGGTCGTGGCCAGCCGGAACCTCGTGAAGCCCACGCCCGCCTCGGTGGTGCGCATCTCGGGCTCCGTCGCCACGTTTCCGACGACGGTCACCAGGGTCTCGTTCATCGCACGGTCCTCCCGTTCTCGGCGGCGCCCCCGTGTGGGACCCGCTGAGAACATCCTGCCCCCCGGATCGGACAGTCGAATCCAGACCTTTTTAAATCTGTGGATAACCTGTCATCTGTGGATAACTCCCCACTCGCGCCCGTCACTCGGACGAGTGGCGTGAAGTCCCGGCGGAGTGGGAATCGCGCATGCGCGCCGCGCGCGCAGAAGAGGGAGAGGCGGCTGCCACGACCGCGAACTGCTCGCGGACCTCCCGGTAGCGCATGAGCTCGGCCGCGACCGGCTCCAGCACCCTCGCCCGTCCACAGTCGGCCGCCGCGTCCCGCAGCCGCCGCTCGGCGGCCTGCCCGTACCGGCGGGCCGGGCCGCGCGCGGCCACCCGGCAGCCGGCCGTCACCAGCGGTCCGCCGGCCCCGCCGGTCGCGATCATCACCACCGGCGGCCACCAGGCCAGCTCCAGCGAGCCCACCGCGAGCGTGCTGAGGCACACCGCGCCCGCGACCGCGAGCGCCATCAGCAGCCACTGCACGCCGCGGACGGCCGCCCACCACCCGGGGCGCTCCGGCGGTCCAGGGCGGGCCCGCCGGGCCGCCGCGTCGAGTGCCGCGGGCAGGCCCTCGCCGCCCCGGCGGGCGGCGTCCCGTACCGCCTGCCCCCAGGGCGCGGGCAGCCCCCGGGCGGCGTCGGCGGCCAGTCCCCGTACGGCTTCCTCCACCAGCGGCCGGGAGGCCACCAGCCCCGTCTCACGGGCCGCGGAATGCGGATCGCTGCGCCGGACGGGTGAAGTCTGCGTCGCACGGGATCCGGGGCTGGTCGCGGGCCGTTCTCCCCTCAGACGCCCCCACGGCGTCCCGCACTCCGCACGTGCGGCCCTCGCCCAGTCCCGTTCCGCCGACTGACCGGCTCCGACCGCTCCCACCGCGTCGGCCAGCCGGTCGACGAACTCCTCGCGCGCCTGGTCCGTCAGCCCGGCGCTTCCCTCCGCGACATAGATGCCGTCCGCCACGTAAAGGGGGTGCAGCCGTGCTGCCGCACGGTCCAGGTCGGCCGCCAGCCGGCGGCCGGCGGCGGCCCGCTCGGCGACGATCTGCGCGAGCACCGCGCGCAGGTCGCCGACGCCCTGACCGGTCAGGGCGGAAGCGGCCAGCACCACCGCGCCGGCCTCGCCGTGCTCGCCCACCGCGAGGCCGTCCTCGTCGAGCAGCCTGCGCAGATCGTCGAGGACCAGGTCGGCCGAGTCCCCCGGCAGCCGGTCGACCTGGTTGAGCACCAGCACCGTCACATCCGCATGCCCGGAAAGGGGGCGCAGATAGCGTTCATGCAGCGCCGCATCGGCGTATTTCTCGGGATCGAGCACCCAGACGACGACATCGACGAGCCGCAGCAGCCGGTCCACCTGCTCCCGGTGGCCCGGCGCGGCGGAGTCGTGGTCGGGCAGGTCGATGAGGACGAGCCCGTCCAGGCTCACCTCGTCGGCCGGTTCACCGCCCCACCGCGCCGTACCGCCACCGGCCGTACCGTCGAGCGCACCGCACGCGTCGGCCTCGACGGGGAAGAGGAAGTCGTCGCCGGCCGGGATGCCGGGCTGCGCCGGCGGGCCGCCGTCCGGCTCGGGGCGGCGGGGGCCGCCCGCGGGGGCGGGGATGCGGGGGCGGCGGGTGTAGCGGTCCTGGGGGGCGATGCCCAGCCGGTCCAGCAGCCCGGCGGCCCGCTCGGGGTGCCAGGCGCAGGAGACGGGGCGGGCGGTCGTCGGCCTGCGTACGCCGGTCGCGGACAGCGGAAGGTCGGTCAGCGCGTTGAAGAGCGCGGACTTGCCGCTGCCGGTGGCGCCGGCGAGCGCCACCACGGTGTGGTCGTGGAAGAGCCGGCGCCGCTCGCCGATGCGCTCCAGCAGTTCGCTTGTCTCGGCGAGTGCCTCGGGGCTGATCCGGGTCCTGGACAGGCCGAGCAGTTCGCCGAGCGCGTCGACCCGTTCGCCGAGCGGGTCGGCCGCGGTGCCGGCGGGCGCCGCCCCGCCCGCGGCCCGTTCGGCGGTCTCGGCTCCCGGCTGCGCGGGGGTGCCGCCGGCCGGGCCCGGGAGGGTGCGGGCCGGTTCGGGAGCCGTGGACGACAGGTCGGTGCTGGTCGGGCGCACCGGCTCACCTCTCCTTTTGCAGTAGGGACAGCGCGGAGATCAGCGAGGCCTGCTGCCCCGCGGTGACATCGTGGGCGTCGACGGGCGCGAGCCTGCGGTCGCGTTCGCCGTCGAGCAGCCCGGCCACGGCGTCGGCGAGCCGGTCCCGGGCCTCGTCGCGCATCCGCAGGGCGGCCTGGGCGCCGACGGTCTCGGCGAGCCGCTCCCCCGCGGTGCGACCGCGCCGCGCGCCGAGCAGGGCGGTGGCCAACAGTGCCGCGACGTCCTCGGGGTCGGCGGCCGGCCGTTCGCCGTCGCGGTGGGCGCGCAGGTGGGCGTAGGCGAGGTCGGTGAGGGCGCGGCGCCAGCGGCGTACGCCCTTGTCGATACGGGCGGCGACCGCCACCCGGTCGCGGTCGGGCCGGGAGGCGGGGTCGTCGAGCAGCGCGGCGCCGGCCGGGTCGCGCTGCCATGCGTCGGTGATGCGCTCGTCGGCGGCGTCGGTCTCGGTGCGCAGCAGCGCGGCCAGTTCCTCCGCGAGGGCGCCCTGCAGGGTGTCGGGGCCGCAGGCGGGGTAGCCCTGCCAGTGGGCCAGCGCCTCGCCCGCGAGGGGGGCGCCGGCGAGCACGGCGGAGTCGATCCGCTGGGCGGCCAGTTCGTAGGACTCCTCGGCGGCGCGGGCGAGCCGCAGCGCCGCGGCGTGCTGGGCGGCGGAGGCGGCGGCGAGCGCGGGCAGCCGGCTGCGCAGCGAGTCGAGGGCGCCCTCGTACGTGCGGCGGGCGGCGTGCTGCCGGGCGGCGGGGTCCTGGGCGCAGTGCGTGAGCCAGTCGCGCAGCGCCGCGACGGTGGTCTGCGGCAGCAGCCCGCCGCCGCCCGCGGATTCGGGCAGTTCGGGGACGGTGAAGCGCGGTACGTCGCCGAGGCCGGCCTTGGTGAGCAGGGCGGCGTAGTGGCGGCTGACGTCGTCGGCGATCTGGTGCGGGACGCGGTCGAGGACGGTGGCGAGCGTGACGTCGTATTCCTTGGCGGTCCGCAGCAGGTGCCAGGGCAGGGCGTCGGCGTACCGGGAGGCGGTGGTGACCAGGATCCAGATGTCGGCGGCGCAGATGAGTTCGGCGGCGAGCTCGCGGTTGCGGGCGACCAGGGAGTCGATGTCGGGGGCGTCGAGGAGGGCGAGGCCGCGTGGCAGGGAGTCGTCGCATTCCAGCCGTAGTTCGGCCCGCGCGGGCTCGCCGCGGTCGGGCGGGTCCTCGTCGCCGCGGACCCGCTGCCGTACGGCCCAGGCGCGGGCCAGGCCCGGCAGGATGCGGGGGTCGGCGAACCAGGCGCGGTCCTCGGGGTGGCAGACCAGTACCGGGGTGCGGGTCGTCGGGCGCAGGACGCCGGATTCGCTGACACGACGGCTGATAAGTGAGTTGACAAGAGTGGACTTGCCCGCTCCCGTCGATCCGCCGACGACGGCGAGCAGCGGTGCCTCCGGGGCGGTGAGCCGGGGCACCAGGTAGTCGTCGAGTTGGGCGAGGAGTTCCTGCCGGGTACGGCGGGCCCGTGCGGCGTCGGGCAGCGGAAAGGGGAAGCAGGCGGTGTCGACGCGGTCACGCAGTGCGGACAGCGCGTCGATCACCTCGGGCCGTACGTCCAAGATCGCCACATCGGCAGAATGCCCCATATTGGACCGTTTATGAAGCGCATTTCGGGTAATTGGCCCCAATCAGCCGGGATAACGCCCGACCGGCGGGGGGCCGCCGGCAGCGCCGCGGCGAGGTCGCACACCTGGCCGGGACCGGCGCAAAGGCGCGGCAACAGGCCCCGGAAGACCCGACAAACGGGACAGAACCGCTGGTCGGCGGTGTCGCCTGGGGCGCGGGAGTCAGAATGAGCCACCGGCATAACGAGTGCACAACAGCAGCGTTGCGACCCGTCAAAAGCGATGCGGCTCGGGCGCCTGCCTGCGATTATCGGACCGCTTCACCGAACCTCCACAACGTGTCACGCGGGTGAAGCAGACGGCAGCACGGACGCGGCGCCCTATCCTTGACCTCGGTACAGGTCGCGGAACCAGCCAGGGGCGAAAGACAGCCACGGCCACTGTCCGGCCCCCGTAGCTCAGCGGATAGAGCAGGTGCCTTCTAAGCACTTGGCCGCAGGTTCGAGTCCTGCCGGGGGCGCTCACGCGCGGTCGGCGCCCTTGCGGTGCCGGCCGCCGCCGTACGGCCCCGGCGCCCGTGGATCGCGGGGCGTCGCGCGGTCGTGACACCGGTGGGGTTATGTCGCACAGACTCTAGCGGCCCGCGCGTAGTGGCCGCGTAAGTACCGGTCGCCCGCAAGGGCCGCGACGGGGCGGCGGCGGAGTAGATGTACAGCACCGCTAGCCTCGCGATTACCGCCCGCCACACTGGTCAGTGAGGGTGGCGCGGCGTTTAGCGAAGTCGTATGAGTCGCTTATGGGGTTGTGAGATGGTGTGCGCCAAAGTCCCCGCCGGCGCACCGAAGATATGGGGGCCGGCAGCGACGGCCGGCCGGCAGTCGCGGCGTGGCCATGGGGTACTTTTCATGTCTCCGCGTGCTCTCGATGCGAGGATCGTTTGCGTATGGATTCCACACTCCCCGGGGCCACGTCGGCCGCGTCGGCAGCACGGCGGCGGAGGCGGCTGACCCACCGGATCAGGGACGGCCTGCGCGACCTCAGCGTCCAGATGGCACTGCTCAACCACCAGGTCGGCATGCACCTCGACCTGCGGGACGCCGACCTGGAATGCCTCGACCTGATCAGCCGGCACGGCCCGATCGGGCCGACCGCGCTCGCCAAGCGCGCCGGGATGCACCCGGCGACGCTGACCGGCGTGCTGGACCGGCTGGAGCGCGGCAACTGGGTGGTGCGCACCCCGAATCCGACCGACCGCCGGGCCGTCCTGGTCCAGGTCGTCAAGGAGCGCGCGGCCGAGGTGACGTACCTCTTCTCGGGGTTGAACACGGCGGTGGACGGGATCTGCGCCGAGTACGACGACGACGAGCTGGTGCTGATCGCCGACTTCCTGCTGCGGACGGCGCGCGCCGGGCGGATCGCCACGGACGAGCTGGCGGAGAACTGACGCCGGCCCGCGCCACGGCAGCGCGGCCACGACCGCACCGGTGCGGCGCGCAGCCGCGCCGGTGACGATGTCACACCTCACCTCGGCCCCCGCTCTCAGTGGCGGGCGCGTCCACCGGACGAGCGCGCCCGTCGAGGAGGCCAGGTATGTCCCACGACCCCGCGGAGCGGCCCGGCGACGGGGCCGAAGAGGCCGACAGGGCCACGCGGGATTTCGCGGGACACCGTGAACTGCTCTTCTCCGTCGTCTACGGCCTGCTCGGCAGCGTCTCCGACACCGAGGACGTACTCCGGGACACCTGGCTGACGTGGGCGGACGGCGACGGGCGGCCGGACGGCGACGGACCGCCGGACGGCGAGGGGCAGCCGGACGGCGGTGTACGGGCGGACGGCGGTCCGCAGGGGGCCGGCGAGGGCGGGCCGGCCGCCGGGACGTACGAGAGCGGCCGGGCGCGCCTGCTGCGGATCGCGGTGGGCCGCGCGCTGGCCCGGCGGACCGCGACGGTGTCGACGGCCCTGCACACGGTGCTGGAGACGCTGCCGCCGCTGGAGCGGGCGGTCTTCGTGCTGGCCGAGGTCTTCGGCTACGCCGACGCCGATGTCGCCGCCATCCTCGGCCGGCGCCCCGACGCCGTCCGGCAGCTCGCGCACCGGGCCCGCGCGCACGTACGGGCCCGCCGCCCGCCCCACGCCGCGGACGGCGCCGAGCCGCACCCGCGCCGGGACCTGACCGAGCGCTTCATCGCCGCCGCGACGGCCGGCGACCTGCCGGCGCTGCTCGCCCTGCTCGCGCCCGACGTGACGCTGTGGACCGACGGCGGCGGGCGGTGGGCGGCGCTGCGCCCGGTGGCGGGCCGCGAGCGCGTCGCCCGCTTCCTCGGCCGTTACGCGGCCCGGCACGCCGACCGGTCGCCGGACGTACGGCACCGGTACGTGGGCGGCGACCCGTCCGCGGTGGTCTTCTCCGCCGACTCGCCCTACGCCGTCCTGGTGATGGACCTCAGCGGCGCCGGTGACCAGGTCACCGGCATCTACCTGGTCACCAACCCCGGCGCGCTCAAGGCGCCGCGGGGCTGAGCCGCTCGCGCAGGAACTCCACCACCCGCGCGCGGGCGGCCAGCGCCGGATGGCCCGGGACGTCCCTGACCTCGGCGGTCAGCACGGAGTGCGCGGTGGACTTGAACCCGCCCTCGTTGCCCTTCGCCGAGTCCAGCTCGATCACCTCGAAGGCGTCGCCGAGGCTGCGCCGCAGCGTCTGGAAACGCGCCCGGGTGGAGCCCTTGTCCTCGCTGAAACGCAGCCCCAGCAGGCACAGCCCCGACTCCTTGGTGCGGTCCACCACCGCTGCCAGCTCCTGCGGCGACACCCCCGGGTCGGCGGCCCTCCTGCCGCCCACCGGGAAGGGCAGCGCGGGCTGGCTCAGCACCGGGGCGAGCACCACGTCCTCGACGGCGGCGGCCAGCGCGAAACCGCCGGTGAAGCACATCCCGATGACGCCGACCCCGGGGCCCGGGGTGCGGGCGGCGAGGTCGCGGGCCAGGGCCTTGAGGTAGTCGGCGAAGGGGCGGTGCGCCCCGGTGGCGAAGGCGCGGAACTCCGCGGACACGCACAGCCGGGCGAACGTGCCGGCCGCGTAACCCGCGCTCATCGCGCGGCCGGGCGTCCCGAAGGGCGACGGGATCGCGACATGGAAGCCGCTGTCCACCAAGTGGTCGGCCAGGCCGAGCACTTCGGGTGTCATGCCGGGCACCTCGGGGACCAGCACCACCCCGGGGCCCTCGCCCTTCTCGTACACGTCGTGGGTGGTCTTCGCGGCGGTGTCCGCGGCGGTGAAAGGGGCGCGCCGCCAGCCGGTCAGATCGGAAACGGGGGCGGAGGCGGGTGCGGATGCGGAGGTGCGTGCCGAGCCGGTCATCGGGGGTTCTCCTCGGGGGTCGGGTCGCCCGCGGTGCGAGCACGTGAAGCCCCGGGCGGCCGGCCGCGGACGGCCCTCCGCCCGGTGCGCCGGGTGTGGTACGCGCGAGTCCATACTGCCGCCAGGCCCGGCCGGGCACGCACGGAACGGCGAATTCGCCTCACCCGCCCCATCGCCCCCGCAGACGGCGGGGCCCCCGCGGTCCGTGCACTTTTTTGCTCACTTGCCGCTGGTTCCGCGCAACTACGCTCATCTACACTGCACGCGGCGCCCCTTCGCCGGGGCCCGGCCGGCACCGCCTCCAGCCCGAGGAGCCCTCATGTCCGCGTCCCTGACCACCGCGGAAATCGCCACCCAGCCCGACTGCTGGCTGCGCGCCGTCGAGCTCGCCCCGGCCGCCGCCGGCTCGCTGCCCCGGCGCGGCGAGCGCGTCGCGGTGATCGGCTGCGGCACCTCCTGGTTCATGGCCCAGTCCTACGCAGTGCTGCGCGAGCAGGCCGGGCACGGGCTCACCGACGCCTTCGCCGCCTCCGCCTTCCCCTACGGGCGCGGCTACGACCGGGTGCTGGCCATCACCCGCTCCGGCACCACCACCGAGGTGCTCCAGGCGGGCCGGCGGCTGCGCGCCGACGGCGTCCCGGTGGTGGCCGTCACCGCCGACCCGCGCACCCCGGTGACGGAGGCGGCCGACGACCTGGTGGTGCTCGACTTCGCCGACGAACGCTCCGTCGTGCAGACCCGGTTCGCCACCACCGCGCTCGCCCTGCTGCGCGCCCACCTCGGCGACGACCTCACCGGCGCGATCGCCGACGCCCGCGCGGCCGTCACCGAGGACCTCCCCGCCGTGCTGCCCGCCGCCGAGCAGACCACCTTCCTCGGCAGCGGCTGGACCTACGGCCTGGCCCAGGAGGCTGCGCTGAAGATGCGGGAGGCCGCGGGGGCGTGGACGGAGAGCTACCCGGCGATGGAGTACCGGCACGGCCCGATCAGCATCACCGGTCCCGGCCGGGCCGTATGGGCCTTCGGTGAACTGCCGGAGGGGCTGGCGGACGCCATCGCGGCGACCGGCGGACATCTGGAGGCCCGGCCGGACCTCGACCCGCTGGCCGACCTGGTCCGCGCGCAGCGGCTGGCCGTCGCGGTGGCCGGGCGCCGGGGGCTCGACCCGGACCGCCCGCGCCATCTGACCCGCTCGGTCGTCCTCGGCTGACCCCACACGACCCGGCACTGCCCGGCATGCCCCGGCACCGCCCGGCACCATCCGCCGCGCCCCGACACGACCGCCGCGCCGCCACCGACCCGAGGGGCCCGATGACCGCCACATCCACCGCCGACCTCGTCACCGCCGCCCGTGCCGCGGGCCGCGGTGTCGCCGCCTTCAACGTCATCACCCTGGAGCACGCCGAGGCGATCGCCGCCGCCGCGGAGGCCGCCGGGCTGCCCGTCATCCTGCAGATCAGCCAGAACGCGGTGGCCTTCCACGGCGGGCGCGCGGCACCGCTGCTCGCCGCCGCCGTCGGCGTCGCGGACGCGGCGGCCGTCCCGGTGGCCGTGCACCTGGACCATGTGACGGAGGAGGACCTGCTGCACGCCGGCGCCGCCGCCGGCGTCTCCTCCGTCATGTACGACGCCTCCGCCCTGCCGTACGAGCAGAACGTCCGCGCCACCGCCCGGGTCGCCGCCTGGGCGCATGAGCGGGGGCTGTGGGTGGAGGCCGAACTCGGCGAGGTCGGCGGCAAGGACGGCGCCCACGCGCCGGGTGTGCGCACCGACCCCGGCGAGGCCGCGGCCTTCACCGCCGCCACCGGTGTCGACGCCCTCGCCGTCGCGGTCGGCAGCTCGCACGCCATGACCGCGCGCACCGCCCGGCTCGACCACGGCCTGATCGCCCGGCTGCGCTCCCGCGTCGCCGTCCCGCTGGTGCTGCACGGCTCCTCGGGCGTGCCCGACGACGAGCTGCGGCAGGCCGTCACCGCCGGCATGGTGAAGATCAACATAGGCACCGCCCTGAACGTCGCCTTCACCTCGGCCGTCCGCGACCACCTCACCGCCGACCCGGCCGTGGTCGACCCGCGCCGCTATCTGCGCCCGGCCCGCGACGCGATGACCGCCACCGCCCGGCATCTCCTCCAGGTCGTCTCGCACCCCGTCCCCACCGCCTGACCGCCCTGCCCTCCTTCCGCCGCGCCGCGCTGCCCCGACCTGACCCGACCCGACCTGACCCGACTGTCACCCGATGACGCCGTTTGTCACCGTTACGCGGGTTCCACGTCACAGATGATCAACAGCCCCATGCGCCATTCCCTGAAGTGCCGTTGACCCGGCGAGTGTGCTGACAGACCGTCACCCTCTCCCGGAGGTATCCGACATGACGGACCGGACGCTGTGGTCATACGCGGACATCGCCGCGCACATCCGAGTGCAGGTCGACACGGTGCGCTCCTACCGCAAACACGGGCACCTGCCCGATCCGGACCATGTGGAAGGGGGCAAGCCCTACTGGTACGCGGACACCATCAGGGCCTGGAGCTCCCGGCGCCCCGGGAACCGGGGACGCCGGCCGGACTGACCGTCAGTTCCTGCCCGCCGGTTCGGGGTCCCGCCGCTCGCCGGAGCGCGGGGCCCCGCCCTCGTGCCCGGCCCGCGGCACACCGCCGCCCTCGGATATCCCGAACCGGGCGTGGAAGGCCCGCAGTGGCCGCGGCGCCCACCATGTCGCCCGCCCGGTCAGCCGCATCACGGCCGGCACCAGCAGGGTGCGGATGACCATCGCGTCCATCAGCACCGCCAGCGCGATGCCGAGGCCGAGCATCTTGGTGTTGGTCACCCGGGACATGCCGATCCCCACCATCACCACCGCCAGGATGACCGCGGCGGCCGTGATCAGCCCGCCGGTCCGCCGCAGGCCGAAGACGACGGACGCCTGGTGGTCGCCGGTGCGGTCGTACTCCTCCTTGATCCGGGAGAGCAGGAACACCCCGTAGTCCATGGACAGCCCGAAGGCCACGCAGAACATCAGCACCGGCAGGCTGGTCTCGATACTGCCCGTGGCGGTGAAGCCCAGCAGCCCGGACAGGTGGCCGTCCTGGAAGACCCACACCACCGCCCCGAACATCGCGGTCAGGCTGAGGGCGTTGAGCAGCACCGCCTGGACGGGGACGATCACGCTGCCGGTCAGCAGGAACACCAGCAGCAAGGTCACCACACCGACGATGGCCGCGGCCCAGGGCAGCCGCTGCGCTATGGCGTGCTTGCTGTCGACCAGCACCGCGGCCTGCCCGGTGACCGAGGCGCGGAAGTCGGCCGGCACCGCGCGGATCCCGCCGACCAGGGCCTGTGTCCCGGCGTCCACGGCCGCACCCTCGGGCACGACCGTCAGATAGGCGGCGCCGGCCTCCTTGCCGCCGACCGGGCCGTCGACCCGCACCACGCCGGGCAGCGCGGCGATCCGGCTGCGGTAGTCGGCGAGCGCGGCCGGGTCGGCGCCCTCGGCGAGCACGGTGATCGCGCCGACCGGGCTTCCGGTGTAGTCCTGCCGCAGATGCTGCTGCACCACATGGGATTCCGCGCCCGCCGGCAGCTGCCGGTCGTCGGCGGTCCCGAAGTGCACGTTCAGGAACGGGGTGCCGAGCAGCAGCAGGACCGCCACCGCGCCGACGGCGAAGACCGGCGCCCGGCGCATCACCAGCCGGGCCAGCGCGGCATACCGCGCCCCGGGCTCCGCCGCGCCGCTCCCCGTACGCGCCCGGCGGCGCAGCAGGCGGCGCAAATCCAGCGCGTTGACGCGGTCGCCCAGCAGCACCAGCGCGGCCGGCAGCACCACCAGGGCCGCCGCGGCGGCCAGCAGCACCACGGCGACGCCCGCGTAGGCGAAGGAGCGCAGGAAGTACTGCGGGAAGACCAGCATGGCCGACAGCGCGGCGGCGACCGTCAGCGCGGAGAACAGGACGGTGCGGCCGGCCGTCCGCAAGGTCGCCGCCACCGCGGTGCGCGGCGGCGCGCCCGTGGCCAGCTCCTCGCGGAAGCGGCGCACGATGAACAGGGCGTAGTCGATGGCGAGGCCGAGGCCCAGGGCCGTGGTCAGGTTCTCGGCGAAGACCGACACGTCGGTGAAGCCGGTGATGCCGCGCAGTACCGCGCTGGTGCCGAGGATCGCGATGACGCCGATGCCGAGCGGCAGCAGTGCGGCCACCGCGCTGCCGAAGACCATGACCAGCAGCACCAGGGTGATCGGCAGCGCGATCACCTCGGCGCGCACCAGGTCCTCCTGGATGGTGGTCTGCATCTCGTGCAGCACCTCCGCCTGGCCGCCGACCGTCACCCGTACGGGGCCGTGGTCGCCGCGGTACGCGGGGGCGAGGCGCTTGACCTCGGTGGCCACCGCGTCGTCGTCGCCGCGCAGCCGGGCGGCGATCATCGCCGAGCTGCCGTCCTCGGCGCGGAGCACCGGCGCGCGGGTGTCCCAGTAGGACGTCACCGCGGCGACATCGGGATCCGCGGCGAGCCGGCGGGCCAGATCGCGCCCCTCGGCGGCGACGGCGGGGCTGTCCGGGTCCGCGCCGCGGGTGCCGACCAGCAGCACGAGGTTGGGCTGGGAGCCCGGGAAGTGCTCGGCGAGGGCCTTGGTGGCGTACGAGGACTGGGATCCGGGTGCCTCGAAGCCCCCGCTGGACAGCCGGTCGCCCACGCCGCTCCCGGCCACCACGGCGAGCGCGGTGAACAGCAGCGCGAGCAGCAGCGTCACCCGCGGTCTGGCGGTGACCAGCCGCGTCCAGCCCCCGACCGGATCGGCACGGTTGACAGCAGCCATGACAGAGGTGTCCTCTCCCCCTAGAACGACTAGAATCGCAAACACGAATGATCGCTCGCATTACTAGAATGCGAGCGATGGCTCGCGTTTGTCAATCCCCTCTGGGAGTACACGTGTCCGAGGCGGACGAGAGACCGAGACGGCGCCAGGCCCGCGGCGAGCGCCGCGTCACGCAGCTGCTCAAGGCGGCGGCCAGCGTGTTCTGCGCGGTGGGCTACACGGCGTCCAGCACCAACGCGATCGCGCGCGAGGCCGGCGTGTCACCGGGCACGCTCTACCAGTTCTTCCCGAACAAGGAAGCCATCGCGGTGGAGCTCGGGGGCCGGCTGATCAGGGAGATGGAGGAGACCCACGGCCGGGTCTTCACCGCGGAGAACGCCCGGCTGCCGCTCGACCGGCTGATCGACGCGGTCGCCGACCCGTTCGTCGAGTTCAACTGCGCCAACCCGGCCTTCCTCGCCCTGATCAAGGGCCCCGACGCGCCGGGCAGGATCACCGAGGAGCACGACACGCTGCATGCCGCGCTGCTGGACCGGGTGACCTGGGTCCTGGCGCTGCGCAGCCCGTCGCTCTCGCGTGTCGAGCGCACGCTGATCGCCGAGATGTCGTTCGCGATGTTCAAGGCCGCGCTCGACCTCGTGGTGCAGAGCGGGGAAGCCGAGCGCGCCGGGTATGTGGGCGAGCTGAAGGCGATGCTCTACCGCTACCTCGCGCCCTACGTCGGCACCGGCCCGGTCGAGATCGGCGAGAAGGAGATGGCGCAGGCCCGTGCCACGCTCGCCGCCGAGGGCGCGCAGTGGTTCGACGGCGAAACGGGCATGGGCGTGCCGTCGGACGCGCCTATTTCCGGCGCCCTGCCGACGAGCAGCTGAACGTGCCCTTGGCCGCGCGGTCCTCCGGGGAGCCGGCCGGCGGTCCTATGATCACGGCGCCGCCCGCCACGGGCGGCGTCCCGGGCGCGTCCGGCCCCGGCGGCCCCTCGACGGCCGGGGCGATCGAGGCCGCGACGACCGCGGAGGGGCGTGCCGTACCGGTCGGCTGACGGCGCTCCCTGGCCCGTGAGACCCATTGCGCGAGGCCGCCGGCGGAGGCGACCAGCAGGGAGATGCCCAGGCCCAGGGAGAGGGCGTAGAAGCTGTTCGAGGCGGCCCGCCCGCTCACGTAGCCGGCGCCCACCGAATACGAGGCCCACACCGTCTCGGCCACGCCCGCTCCGACGGCGTAACGGCGTACCGGATAGCGCATGATGCCCGCCGCCAGGCCGCCGATCACCCGGCCGCTGGGCAGGAAGCGCACGCCGATCACGAAGGGGATGCCGTGCCGCTGTATGCGCAGCGCCGCCCAGCGCAGCAGCGCCTCGCGGCGCGGCCTGCGGTGCATGCGCTCCACGACCCGACCGCTCAGCGCCCGCCCGGTGCGGTGCATCACCAGGTCGCCGAGGACCGCGCTGCCGGCGACGACCGCCAGGACCAGCGCGAGGTTGAGATGGCCTTCGGCGGCCATGACGCCGCCGGTCACCAGCAGCACCGAGTTGGGCACCAACGGCGGGGCCGTCGTCGCTGCCAGCAGCAGGTACGCCCAGATGACGTGCCCGCCGCGCAGGTACTCGGCGAGTCCGGAGGTGAAGTCAAGTGACGACACACTCAGTGCAACGTCCATCCCGCCGCCCCTCTTCCCGCCGCTCCCCTGCCTCCACGCTGACAGCGCGGAGCGGCCTCGGCAAGCGGGTTACCCGTGGTTCAGCCGTTTCCCAGGAAAGCTCATCCTGAGGTTTCAGGCCGGGTACTCCTCAGGTAGTAGGGCCCGTCAGGGACTGCTCCCAGGGGATCCACGAGGCCGGCGGCAGCCAGGCGCCGCCGCGTACCGGCGCGGGTCTCAGCGGCCGAGCAGTTCGCCGCCGTTGACCTGGAGGATCTCGCCGGTGATGAAGCCCGCTTCGGGAGAGGCCAGAAAGAGCACCGCCGAGGCGACGTCCGCCGGCCGGCCGACCCGCCCGACCAGGGTGCGGCCCGCCCGCCGGGTCAGTTCGGCGTCGTTGAGCCGCGAGCCGAAGAACTCGGTGCCGGCGACCGTGCCGGGCGCCACGATGTTGCACGTCACGCCCTGCGGGCCGAGCTGCGCGGCCAGCGAGTGGTTCCACGCGTGCAGGGCCGCCTTGGAGGCGCCGTACGAGCCGCCGCCGCGCAGCGCGGCCACCGACGTCACCGTCACCACCCGGCCGCTGTCGGTGGTGAAGCGGTCGCGCAGCGACTCGGTGAGCAGGACGGCGGTGAGCACGTTGCGCTCGAAGTCGCCGCGCCAGCGGGCCAGGACCCCGTGCGGTCCCGCTCCCACGGCCAGCTCCCGGCTGCCGGCGTTGTTGACCAGGACGTCGACCCGCTCGGGCAGCTGCGACAGCGCGGCCTCGACGTCGTCGGGGTCGGCCAGGTCGCAGACCACGGGGGTGATGTCCAGTCCGCGTTCGGCCCGGATCTCCTCGACCGCGGCGTGCAGGACCTCGCGGCGGCGGCCGACGATGGTGACCCGGTGGCCGTCCTCGGCGAAACGCACCGAGACCGCCCGGCCGATGCCCGTGCCGCCCCCGGTCACCACGATGTTGCGCACCGCTGCAGCGCTCTGTGCCATGAAACTTCCGCCCCTCGAGGAGAGACAGCACGCTACGGGATCCCCCCGAACCGGCCGCGAGCGGGGTAGCCTGCGAAAACGGCCCTCGCGAAGAGACGTAGATCACACGGCGGAGAACGTAACCATTACAGTGGTTGGCGGGTCTTATGTCTTGAGTACCGTGCTCCCGGCGGAGCCGGTCGGGGGGCTGTAGATCGGGCCGTCTTGGGGGACGGTCCGGAACGCGTCGCCGGGGCGACGCCCGGGGAGCTTGAGCGGCCCTCCCGGGCCGTTTTCGTCCCGGCAACGGCGCACAGCCGCCGAAAAACGCCCGGTCGGACCCGTGGGGGGATCCGTTCCGGGGAACGGGAGCGCCCCGTGCCGGACCCGTGGGGGGATCCTGCGCGGGGCGCTTCCTTTTACGCGGGGGACGACGCCTGCTGCGTCAGCGGGCCTCGACCGAGACGTAGTCGCGGATCTCGACGCCGGTGTAGATCTGCCGCGGGCGGCCGATCCGGGAACCGGGCTCCTTGATCATCTCGTGCCACTGGGCGATCCAGCCCGGCAGCCGGCCGATGGCGAACAGCACGGTGAACATGCTGGTCGGGAAGCCCATCGCGCGGTAGATCAGGCCGGTGTAGAAGTCGACGTTCGGGTAGAGCTTGCGGGAGACGAAGTAGTCGTCGCTGAGCGCGTGCTCCTCCAGCTTCAGGGCGATGTCCAGCAGCTCGTCGGACTTGCCGAGGGCCGACAGGACGTCGTGCGCCGCCGCCTTGATGATCTTCGCCCGGGGGTCGAAGTTCTTGTAGACGCGGTGGCCGAAGCCCATCAGCTTGACGCCGTCCTCCTTGTTCTTCACCTTGCGGATGAAGGAGTCCACGTCGCCGCCGCCCGCCTGGATGCCCTCCAGCATCTCCAGCACCGACTGGTTGGCGCCGCCGTGCAGGGGGCCCCACAGGGCGCTGATGCCGGCCGAGATCGAGGCGAACAGGTTCGCCTGCGACGAGCCCACCAGGCGCACGGTGGAGGTCGAGCAGTTCTGCTCGTGGTCGGCGTGCAGGATGAACAGCTTGTCCAGCGCGCTGACGACGACCGGGTCGAGCTGGTACTCCTCGGCGGGCACCGAGAAGGTCATGCGCAGGAAGTTCTCGACGTAGCCGAGGTCGTTGCGCGGGTAGACCACCGGCTGGCCGACGGACTTCTTGTACGCGTAGGCGGCGATCGTCGGCAGCTTGGCGAGCAGCCGGATCGTCGACAGGTAGCGCTGCTCGGGGTCGAACGGGTTGTGGCTGTCCTGGTAGAACGTCGACAGCGCGCTGACCACCGACGACAGCATCGCCATCGGGTGGGCGTCGCGCGGGAAGCCGTCGTAGAACCGTTTGACGTCTTCGTGGAGCAGGGTGTGCTGGGTGATCTGCCCCTTGAACTCCGCCAGCTCGTCGACCGTCGGCAGTTCGCCGTTGATCAGCAGGTAGGCGGTCTCAAGGAAGGTGCCGCGCTCGGCGAGCTGCTCGATCGGGTAACCGCGGTAGCGCAGGATGCCCTGCTCGCCGTCGAGAAAGGTGATCGCGGACTTGTAGGCCGCGGTGTTGCCGTAGCCGCTGTCCAGCGTGACCAGACCCGTGTCGGCGCGCAGCTTGCCGATGTCGAAGCCCTTGTCGCCGACGGTGCTGTCAACCACCGGGTAACTGTGCTCGCTGTCCCCATACCGCAGTACTACAGAGTTGTCGCTCACGTCATTCCCTCACCGACGGTTTTGCCTCTTCTTCGAGGTGCCCTGACTACGTCCACTGTCCCCCATTTGGCACTGGTGCGTGCACTCGGGGTCGGCCATCGGGCCGAAAAGTGGCACGGAGTGCCTATTTTGCGCCCCCGGACAGCCGATGGTCGAGAGCCGTGAAGCGTCGGCCCGCCGAGACGGTGCGCACCGCCTGCCCGATCGCCCGCCGCGAGCCGACCAGGACCACAAGGCGTTTGGCCCTGGTCACGGCCGTGTAGAGCAGGTTGCGCTGGAGCATCATCCAGGCACCGGTGGTGACGGGGATCACCACCGCCGGATACTCGCTGCCCTGGGAGCGGTGGATCGTCACGGCGTAGGCGTGCGCCAGCTCGTCCAGCTCGTCGAAGTCGTAGCCGACCTCCTCGTCCTCGTCGGTGCGTACTGTGAGCCGCTGCTCGACGGCATCCAGGGCGGTGACCACGCCGACCGTGCCGTTGAAGACCCCGTTGGCGCCTTTGTCATAGTTGTTACGGATCTGGGTGACCTTGTCGCCGACCCGGAAGGTACGGCCGCCGAACCGGCGCTCGGGCAGGTCCGGGCGGGCCGGCGTCACCGCCTGCTGGAGCAGTCCGTTGAGCGCGCCGGCTCCGGCGGGCCCGCGGTGCATCGGGGTGAGCACCTGCACGTCGCGCCGGGGGTCCAGGCCGAATCTGGCGGGGATCCGGCGGGCCACCACGTCCACGGTGAGCCGGCCGGCCTCCTCGGAGTCCTCCTCGGCGAAGAGGAAGAAGTCCGGCAGCCCCTGCGTCACCGGGGGCAGCCCGGAATTGATGCGGTGGGCGTTGGTGACCACCCCCGACTGCTGGGCCTGCCGGAAGATCCGGGTCAGCCGCACGGCCGGCACGGGGCTCTGCGGCGCCAGCAGGTCGCGCAGCACCTCGCCGGCGCCGACGCTCGGCAACTGGTCGACGTCCCCCACGAAGAGCAGGTGCGCTCCGGGCGGGACGGCCTTGACCAGCTTGTTGGCCAGCAGCAGGTCCAGCATGGACGCCTCGTCGACGACCACGAGGTCGGCGTCCAGCGGCCGGTCGCGGTCGTACGCGGCGTCGCCGCCGGGCTTGAGCTCCAGCAGCCGGTGCACGGTGGACGCCTCGGCGCCGGTCAGCTCCGACAGCCGCTTCGCGGCCCGCCCGGTGGGCGCCGCCAGCACCACCTTGGCCTTCTTGGCCCGGGCCAGCGCCACCACCGACCGCACCGTGAAGGACTTGCCGCAGCCCGGGCCGCCGGTCAGCACGGCGACCTTCTCCGTCAGCGCCAGCCGGACCGCCTCGCGCTGCTCGGCTGCCAGGTCGGCCCCGGTGTGGCCCGCGAGCCAGGTGAGGGCCTTGTCCCAGTCCACGTCCCGGAAGGCCGGCAGCCGCTCCTCGGGGCCGCGCAGCAGCCGGACCACCTGTGCGGCGAGCGAGATCTCGGCGCGGTGGAAGGGCACCAGATACACCGCCGTGACGGGCTCGCCGTCACCGTCCGGCGCCGGCACGCTCTCGCGCACCACGCCCTCCTCGGCGGCGAGCTCGCCCAGGCAGTCGATCACCAGGCCCGTGTCGACCTGCAGCAGCTTCACGGCGTCGGCGATCAGCCGCTCCTGGGGCAGGTAGCAGTTCCCCCCGTCGGTGGCCTGCGACAGCGCGTACTGCAGCCCGGCCTTCACTCTTTCGGGGCTGTCGTGCGGGATCCCGACGGCCTGGGCGATCCGGTCGGCGGTCAGGAAGCCGATGCCCCACACCTCGGCCGCCAGCCGGTACGGCTGGCCCTTCACCACGTCGACGGACGCGTCGCCGTACGACTTGTAGATGCGCACCGCGATGGAGGTGGACACGCCCACGCCCTGGAGGAAGACCATCACCTCCTTGATCGCCTTCTGCTCCTCCCACGCCGCCTCGATCCGCTTCGTGCGCTTGGGGCCAAGGCCGGGCACCTCGATCAGCCGCTTGGGCTCGCCCTCGATGACGTCGAGCGTGGCGACGCCGAAGTGGTCCACGATCCGCTCGGCGATCCGCGGGCCGATGCCCTTGATCAGGCCCGAGCCGAGGTAGCGCCGTATGCCCTGCACAGTGGCCGGCAGCACGGTGGTGTAGTTCTCGACGGTGAACTGCTTGCCGTACTGCGGATGGGAGCCCCAACGGCCGTGCATGCGCAGGGACTCGCCGGGCTGGGCACCCAGCAGCGCGCCCACGACGGTCAGCAGGTCCCCGGAGCCGCGGCCGGTGTCCACGCGGGCGACCGTGTACCCGTTGTCCTCGTTGGCGTAGGTGATCCTTTCCAGGACACCCTCCAGCACCGCGAGCGGCCTGTCCGTCATGCCGGCCTCCCTCCCCGGAGCCGATCCGATGCGATCGGTCCGACGGTATCGGCCGGCACGGACACGGCGTTCCGGGCCTGTGGAAAACTCGCGGCGCGCCGCCCGCAGACGCACGAGACCCGCAGATGCGCGAGAGGGGCCCGGCAGTCGCCGGACCCCTCTCGTGCCCCCCTGCTACCCCCGAAGCCCCCCTCGGGCGCATTACCTCGTCCGCTCCCGTAAGCCTTTCCGGAAGCTGTGACGCCCTATACGACAGGTCACCCGCCCCAAGGGTTGTCCTACGGGGGCCATACTTCTCAAGATTTTTTCAGCTGACGTGCCGTACGTACCGCTCGGCGAGCTCCGCGACGACGTCCGCGCCGTCCCGCGCCCACAGCGCCGGGTTGAAGATCTCGACCTCGACCGGGCCGTCGTAACCGGCCGCCTCCACCCGTCGCCGCCATCCGCGCAGGTCGATGCACCCGTCGCCGAGCTGCCCGCGCCCCAGCAGGGCGCCCTCGGGCAGCGGGGTGATCCAGTCGGCCACCTGGAAGCAGGCGATCCGGCCTGCCGCGCCGGCGCGCGCAATGTGCGCCGGCGCGAGGTCGTCCCACCACAGGTGGTACGTGTCGACCACGACGCCCACCTGCTCGGCGGGGAAACGCTCGGCAATGTCCAGAGCCTGACCCAGTGTGGAGACGACACAGCGGTCTGAGGCGAACATCGGATGCAGCGGCTCGATGGCCAGCCGCACCCCGCGCTCGCCGGCATAAGGGGCGAGCACCGCGAGCGCGTCGGCGACCCGCTCACGGGCCGCGGCAATGTCCCGGTCGCCCGCCGGCAGACCGCCGGAGACCAGCACGAGCGTGCCCGTGCCGAGCGTCGCGGCCTCGTCGATCGCCGCCCGGTTGTCGTCCAGCGCCGCGGCCCGCTCCCCCGCGTCCACCGCGGTGAAGAACCCGCCGCGGCACAGCGACGTGACGGTCAGTCCGCTGTCCCGCATCAGGCGCGCGGCGCGTTCCACGCCGTACTCCTGCACGGGCGCGCGCCACAGCCCGACCTTGCTGATACCCGCAGCCGCGCAGCCGGCGGCCAGTTCGGGCAGCGACCACTGCTTGACGGTCTCCTGGTTGATGCTCAGTCGCGCCAGGTCGTACGGCTCCGCGCCCGTCATGCGTCCACTCCGTGCAGGGTCAGCAGCCGGCGCATCCGGTCCTCGGCGAGCCCGGGATCGGGGAAGAGCCCGACCCGGTCGGCCAGTTCGTACGCGCGGGCCAGGTGCGGCAGCGAGCGCGCCGACTGCAGGCCGCCCACCATGGTGAAGTGGTCCTGGTGTCCCGCCAGCCAGGCGAGCAGCACGACGCCGGTCTTGTAGAAGCGGGTCGGGGCGCAGAACAGATGCCGGGACAGCTCCACGGTCGGGTCCAGGAGCCGCCGGAAACCCGCCGTGTCACCGGTGTCCAGGGTGCTGACCGCAGCCGATGCCAGCGGCGCCAGCGGGTCGAAGATGCCCAGCAGCGCGTGGCTGAAGCCCCGCTCGTCCCCCTCGATCAGCTCCGGGTAGTTGAAGTCGTCGCCGGTGTAGCAGCGCACGCCGTCGGGGAGCCTGCGGCGCAGTTCCACCTCGCGGCGGGCGTCGAGCAGCGAGATCTTCACGCCGTCGACCTTGTCCGGGTGCGCCGCGATCACATCGAGGAAGGTCTCCGTGGCCGCGTCGAGATCGGCGCTGCCCCAATACCCCTCCAGCGCCGGGTCGAACATCGGGCCCAGCCAGTGCAGGATCACCCGGTCGGCGGACTGCCGCAGCAGCCGCCCGTACACCTCCAGGTAGTCCTCGGGCCCCTTGGCGACGGCGGCCAGCGCCCGCGACGCCATCAGCACGGCCTGCGCCCCGGCCGCCTCGACCAGCGCCAACTGCTCCTCGTAGGCGGCGGCCACCTCCTCCAGCGTGGCCGCGGGCCCGCTGAGCTGGTCGGTGCCGACCCCGCAGGCGATCCGGCCGCCGACGGACCGCGCCTCGGCCGCGGAACGGCGGATCAGCTCGGCGGCACCGGCCCAGTCCAGGCCCATGCCGCGCTGCGCGGTGTCCATGGCCTCGGCGACACCGAGACCGTGCGCCCACAAATGGCGCCGGAAAGCGAGGGTCGCCTCCCAGTCCACCGCGGCGGGCGCGTCCGCGGCAGCGCGCAGCGGATCGGCGACCACATGGGCGGCGGAGTAGACGACCCGGCTGCGCAGCGGAAGGTCGGCGGCGCGTGCGACCGGCTCGGTCCGGGGTACATAGCCGCGCATTTCGCCGGACGCGTCGGGCAGCTGGATGGTCACAGCGTCAGCTCCGGGACGTCGAAGCGGCGGCCCTCGGCGGAGGAGCGCAGGCCCAGCTCCGCGAGCTGCACACCGCGGGCGCCGGCCAGCAGGTCCCAGCGCCAGGGCTCGTCCAGGACGACATGGCGCAGGAAAAGCTCCCACTGCGCCTTGAAGCCGTTGCCGAAGTCGTCGTTGTCGGGCACCTCCTGCCACTGCTCGCGGAACACCTCGGTGGCGGGCAGGTCCGGGTTCCACACCGGCTTGGGCGTCGCCGACCGGTGCTGCACCCGGCAGTTGCGCAGGCCCGCGACGGCCGAGCCGTGCGTGCCGTCCACCTGGAACTCCACCAGTTCGTCGCGGTTGACGCGGACCGCCCAGGAGGAGTTGATCTGCGCGACGGCACCGCCGTCGAGCTCGAAGATGCCGTAGGCGGCGTCGTCGGCGGTGGCGTCGTACGGCTTGCCGCGCTCGTCCCAGCGCTGCGGGATGTGGGTGGCGGTCAGCGCCTGGACCGTACGCACCCGGCCGAAGATCTCGTGCAGGACGTAGTCCCAGTGCGGGAACATGTCCGCGACGATGCCGCCGCCGTCCTCGGCCCGGTAGTTCCAGGAGGGCCGCTGGGCGCTCTGCCAGTCGCCCTCGAAGACCCAGTAGCCGAACTCGCCGCGGACGGACAGGATGCGGCCGAAGAACCCGCCGTCGACCAGGCGTTTGAGCTTCAGCAGGCCGGGGAGGAAGATCTTGTCCTGCACCACGC
Source organism: Actinacidiphila epipremni (assembly GCF_012034175.1). Lineage (GTDB taxonomy): Bacteria > Actinomycetota > Actinomycetes > Streptomycetales > Streptomycetaceae > Actinacidiphila > Actinacidiphila epipremni. The sequence goes on along the minus strand of NZ_JAATEJ010000001.1, from coordinate 233,668 downwards.
CGTGCTTGACGCCCGCGGCGGTGGCGAGTCTGGCCAGTTCCAGCGCGCCCTCCAGCGAGGTCGCGGTGGGCTTCTCGCAGTAGATGTGCTTGCCGGCCGCGATGGCCTGCCTGACGGCGTCCTCGCGCGCCGCGGTCACCTGCGCGTCGAAGTAGACGTCGATCGAGGGGTCGGCGAGCACCGCGTCGAGGTCGGTCGTCCAGTGCTCGATGCCGTGCTCCTCGGCGATGGCGCGCAGCGCGTGCTCGCGCCGGCCGACCAGTACCGGCTCCGGCCACAGCGTGCTGCCGTCGCCCAGGTCGAGCCCGCCCTGCTCCTGCAGGCTGAGGATGGAGCGGACCAGGTGCTGGCGGTATCCCATGCGCCCGGTGACGCCGTTCATGGCGATCCGCACGGTCCTGCGTGTCACGTGGGGTCCTCTTCTCGGTGGTTCGCCGGGCCCGGCCGGTGCGGAGCCCGTGTGGCGGCAACGGATGGCGAGCGCCGCAGCGAGGCGTGCGCGTCATAGCAAGCGCTTTCTCTCCTGCTCACGCTAACCCCTCGGTCGCGTGTCGAGCAAGGGTCGGGGATGTGCGGGGAAAGCGCTTGCTGCCTTCGCCGGGACCACGCTTCACCATGACGCCGAGGTGGGCGGGATGAGAACATGACCCGCGGGGGGACGTCGGGATCCCGCCACATCCACCGGGCTCCGCGGCAGCGGGATCCGCAGGGAACGGAGGACCGCAGCGCGATGGCAGTGACTCTGGCCGACGTGGCGGCACGCGCCGGGGTGTCGTCCGCGACGGTCTCCCGGGTGCTCAACGGCAACTACCCGGTGGCCGGCAGCACCCGCGAGCGCGTGCAGCGCGCGGTGGCCGAACTCGACTACGTCGTCAACGGCCAGGCGCGGGCGCTCGCCGCCGCCACCTCGGATCTGGTCGGCGTGCTGGTGAACGACGTGGCCGACCCCTTCTTCGGCATCATCGCCAGCGCCCTGCAGGCCGAGGTCGGGGTGGGCGCAGCCGAGCCGGGCGGGAAGCTGACCGTGGTCTGCAACACCGGCGGCTCCCCCGAGGCCGAGCTCACCTATCTGACGCTGCTGGAGCGCCAGCGTGCGGCGGGGGTGGTGCTCACCGGCGGGGCCGTGGACAGCCCCGCCCACACCGACTCGGTCACCGCGCGCCTGTCCCGGCTCGCCGCCTCCGGCACCCGCATCGTGCTGTGCGGGCGCCCCCCGCTCACCCTGCCCGGCGCGCCCGGACCGCTGACCACCCTGGCCTTCGACAACTTCGGCGGGGCCCGGCGGCTCACGGAGCATCTGATCTCCCTGGGGCACCGCAGGATCGGTTACGTGACGGGGCCGGCCGAGCGCAGCACCACCGGCGACCGGCTGGCCGGGCACCGCGCGGCGCTGGCGGCGCACGGGCTGTGGCCGCGGGGCGGCGCGGGCGCCGGGGGCGGGGGCGGAGGCCGTCAAGACAATAAGGACGGCACGGTCCCGGTCCCGGCCGCGGGCGGCGATCCGCTGACCGTGCACGGCGGCTACGACCGGGACGCCGGCTACGACGCGACGCTCGAACTGCTGCGGCGGGACGCGGGCGTGACCGCGATCGTGGCGGCCAACGACACGGTCGCGCTCGGCGTGTGCGCGGCGCTGCGGAACCGCGGCCTGCGCATCCCGGCCGACGTGTCGGTGGCCGGTTTCGACGACCTGCCCTTCAGCGCGGACGCCTCGCCGGCCCTGACGACCGTGCGGATCCCCTTGCAGGACGCGGGCGCCCGGGCCGGGCGGCTCGTGATGGGGCGGCTCGCGCCGCCGCCCGGCGGGGTGGCCACGATCGCGACGGATCTGATGGTCCGCGGGTCGACGGCGCCCCCGTCGGCCGACCGCTCCTGAAAGTTATCCACAGGCTGAACACCCCCCTTCCCTCCGGGTCCTCCGCGGGCCTACCTTTGACTCAGTCAAGGAACGATCGACTCGCAGCAACGGAACGGGGGACGGATCATGGCCATCAAGGAGATCCGCGAGTTCAACCGCTTCTACACCAACCTCATCGGCGCGCTCGACTACAGCCGCCACCTGCACACACCGTTCACTCTCACCGAGGCGCGCGTGCTGTACGAGCTCGCGCACGCGCCGCGCACGGACGCGGCGGACCTGCGGCTCGAGCTCTCGCTCGACGCCGGGTATCTCAGCCGGATGCTCGGCCGGTTCGAGGAGCGGCAGTTGGTGACGCGCGGTCCGTCCGCGGAGGACGCCAGGCGGCAGCGGATAGAGCTGACGGCGCGGGGGCGGGAGGCGGCGAGCCTGCTGGAGGAGCGCTCGCAGGAGGCGGTGGGCACCCTTGTCGACCGGATAGCGCCGGAGGACCGCCCGCGGCTGACCGAGGCGCTGCGGACGGTACAGGAAGTCCTGCACAGCGGCGTGGCGGGCACCGCCAGGGCGGACGGTCCCGCGGAGCGCGTCACCCTGCGCGGGCCCGGGCCGGGCGACCTGGGCTGGTCGGTGGAGCGCAACGCGGCGGTGTACGCCGAGGAATACGGGTGGAACGAGGAGTACGAGACGCTGGTCGCGCGCATCGTGGCGGACTTCGCCGCCACCCGTGATCCGGAGCGCGAGGCGATGTGGATCGCCGAGTTGGACGGGCGGCGGGCCGGCTGCGTCTTCTGCGTGCGCGACAAGGAGCCGGGCACGGCACGGCTGCGGCTGCTGCTCGTCGACCCTCCGGCGCGCGGGCACGGGATCGGCAGGCGGCTGGTGGAGCAGTGCATAGCCTTCGCCCGGTCGGCCGAATACCGCGACCTCGTTCTGTGGACCAACGACGTCCTCGGCCACGCCCGCTCGATCTACCAGCGCGCCGGCTTCGAACTGGTCGCCGAGCAGCCGCACCACAGCTTCGGCAAGGACCTGGTGGGCCAGGACTGGCACCTGGAGCTGTAGTCCGCCGAACGGTGGCGCAGCCTGAGCCGCCGGCCGTGCCGTCGCCGGCCGGCACGGGCGCGGAGCGGTGGGAGAGCGGGGCGGGCGCGGGGCCGGTCGCAGCGAGGACGGTGGGCGGTGCGGCGTTCGCGGCAGCCGAACGGCGGGCGGGCGCGGGGCCCGTCGTAGCGAGATGGCAGGCGGGTGCGGGGTTCCCGGCGGGCGGGTGCGGCGTTCGCGGCAGCCGGATGGCAGGCGGGTGCGACGTTCGTAGCGACGGGGTGGCGGGCGGGTGCGGGGCTCGTGTGTGCCGCGGAAGGCGGTTGACCAGGGTCGATCGGGTGCCTAGTGTCCGGCGAATGAGACTCGCCTTCTCCACACTCGGTGTCCCTGAACTGCCCGCCGATCAGGTCGCCCGGCTCGCTGCGGACAACGGCTTCCACGGCGTCGAGTTGCGTGCCAGCCCGGAGGGCCCGGTGCACACGGGCCTGTCGGCCGACGAACGGGCCGATGTGGCGGCGCAGTTCGGCAAGGCCGGCGTCCAGATCCTGACGGTCGCCGCGTACGCCAAGGTGGCTGCCGCCGGGGACGACGAGCCGGTGCTCGACGAGATCGCCGCGGCCGTGACACTGGCGCACGACCTGGGGGCGTCCTTCGTGCGGGTCTTCCCCGGTGGGGCGGACCTGCCGGCGGAGGAGGCCGACGCGCTCGCGGCACGGCGGCTCGCCGCGGCGGCGCCGGTCGCCGCGGACCAGGGGGTCAGGGTGCTGCTGGAGACCCATGACTCGCACCGCGGCGGCGCGGACGTGGCGCGGGTGCTCGGTGCGGTCGGGCATGTGGGCGCCGGCGGGCTGTGGGACGTGATGCACACATGGCTGGCGGGCGAGCAGCCGGCGACGAGTTTCGCGGCGCTGGCGCCCTACCTCGGCTATGTGCAGGTCAAGGACATCGCGTCGGCGTCCGACACCACGCCGCTGCCGTTGGGCGCGGGTGTGCTGCCGCTGGCGGAGACGGTGGAGGTGCTGAGCCGTGCGGAGTGGGACGGCTGGCTGTGCTGGGAGTACGAGAAGCGGTGGTATCCGCAGGCGGCGGAGCTGCCGGGCCTGCTGGGGCCGGCGCGGGAGCATCTGACGCGGCTGCTGACCGAGTCCGCCTGAGCCGGGCCGGGCGAGGCTGAGGCCCGGGCCGGCGGGCGGGAAGGAGGGCGGAGTGCTTGACCTGGGGCGGTTGAAGGCGCTGCACGCAGTGCATGCGCACGGTTCCATCGGGGCCGCGGCGACGGCGCTCGGCTATACGCCCTCGGCGGTGTCGCAGCAGATCTCGAAGCTGGAGCGGGAGACGCGGACGGTGCTGCTGGAGCGGCAGGGCCGCGGGGTGACGCTGACGGACGCGGCGCGGCTGCTGGTGTCGACCGCCGAGCAGTTGATGTCGCTGGTGGAGCAGGCGGAGGTGGCGCTGGAGGAGCGGCGGGGCAAGCCGTCCGGGCGACTCACGGTGGCGGCGTTCCCGACCGCGGCGTACGGGCTGCTGCCGGGTGTGCTGGCGGAGTTGGCGGCGACGCATCCGGCGGTGGAGTTGCGGCTGACGGAGGTGGACGCGCACCTGTCGGTGGATCTGGTGGCGCGCGGGGTGGTGGACCTGGCGGTGGCGCACGACTGGGACATCGCGCCGCTGCCGGCGCCGGAAGGGGTGGAGCGCTCGCTGATCGGGGAGGACCCGTGCGATGTGCTGGTGCCGGAGGGGCATCGGCTGGCGGGTCGCGGGCGGTTGCTGCGGTCGGACGTGGCGGCGGAGCGGTGGATCTGCCAGCCGGCCGGCTCGGTGTGCCACGACTGGCTGGTCAGGACGCTGCGCGAGGCGGGGACGGAGCCGGACATGGCGTATCAGGTGGGTGAGTACCGCACGCAGGTGGCGCTGGTGGCGGCCGGGCTGGGGATCGCGCTGGTGCCCAGGCTCGGGCGCGGGGAGATACCGGAGGGGGTGCGGGTGCTGCGGCTGGATCCGGCGCCGGTGCGGCGGCTGTACGCGCTGTGGCGTGCGGGGGCGTCACGCCGGCCGGCGATCGGGGTGGCCGTGGAGACCCTGCGGGCGCACTGGCCGGCGGCCGGCTGAGGCCTGAGGGCTGCCCCTGGGCGGAACCGGTGGGGCGGGCCGGCCGTCTCAGCGGCATGGCGGTGACGAGGAGTTCGTACGCGGCGGTGCGCGCGGCGGTGCTGGCCGCGGTCTGCTCGGTGCTGGTCGCCGGGTGCGGCGGGCAAGGCGGTACGGGCGGGGTGGCGCAGCCGCAGGTGGTGTATTTCTCCGCCGCGCCACGGGGGCCGCTGAACGGCCATCAGGTGCTGGAGGACCGGGCCGGGGCCGTACGGTACGCCGCCGCGTTCGGGGAGCGGGATCCGCGGGCGCGGGAGCGTATCGAGGCGGCGGCGCGGGGGACGGACTTCGGGCGGCAGGTGCTGGTCGGGTGGACGGCGGCCACCGGGTGCAGCGCGGCCACCGGCGCGGCGCTGCGGGTGTCGGGGAACCGGCTGGAGCTGCGGGTCGGTCAGCCCGAGCCGCTGCCGGAGTGCGTGGCGCCCTTCCGGGTGTCGGTGGTCTTCCGGGTCGACCGGGAGCTGATGCCGGAGCGGCCGGAGTTCGGCTGAGACGGCGCCCGTGGGGCGGCGGCGGGAGGGGGACCGTTCGGAGGAGTTCGCGCGGAGGTTCGACCAGCCCATTGACTGGCGAAAACTTCCACGCTATCCGTGTACACCTGGAAATTTCCTTCAGCTTCTCGTCCGTGTGCATTCTCCTCCGTCCCGAAGGAGTCCGTCGTGCACCACCACCCATCCCGCCGCACGCTGCTCACCGCCGCGGCGGCAGGCTCCGCCGTCGTGGCCGGCGCGGCGCCCGCAGTCGCCGCGAGCGGCCGGTCCGCGCTCAGCAGCACGGACCGCCGTAAAGTCCGGGCGATCATCCAGCGCATGAGCCTGGAGGAGAAGGTCGGCCAGCTCTTCGTCATGCGCGTCTACGGGGCGTCGGCGACCGATCCGGACCCCGCGGACGTCGCGGCCAACCAGAGCGAGATCGGCGTCGCCGACGGAGCGGAGCTGCTGGCCAAGTACCACGTGGGCGGCATCATCTACTTCGCGTGGGCGCACAACACGCAGAATCCGCACCAGATCGCGGACCTGTCCAACGGCCTGCAGCGTGCCGCGCTCTCCCAGGGCGCGCCCGTGCCGCTGCTGATCTCCACCGACCAGGAGCAGGGCGCGGTCGCGCGGATCGGCGCGCCGGCCACGCTCTTCGGCGGCGGCATGGCCCTGGGCGCCGACGGCAGCCCCGCGGACGCCCGCGCGGCGGCCCGGGTCATCGGTACCGAGCTCGCGGCGATGGGCGTCAACCAGAACTACTCCCCCGTCTCGGACGTCAACATCAACCCGGCGAACCCGGTGATCGGCGTGCGGTCCTTCGGCGGTGACCCGGCCGCGGTCGCCGCGCTGGCGGCGGCGCAGGTGAAGGGCTATCAGAGCGCGGGTATCGCCTCCACCGCCAAGCACTTCCCCGGGCACGGCGACACCGGCACCGACAGCCACTTCTCGCTGCCGGTCATCACCCACACCCTGGAGCAGTGGCAGACCACCGACGCGCCGCCCTTCCGGGCCGCCATCGCCGCGGGCATCGACTCGATCATGACCGCGCACCTCCTGGTGCCGGCGCTGGACGACTCCGGTGACCCGGCGACGCTCTCGTACCCCATCCTCACCGGTGTGCTGCGCGAGCAGCTCGGCTATGACGGGCTGGTGGTCACCGACGCACTGGACATGGCGGGGGTACGGGAGAAGTACGGCGACGACCGGGTGCCGGTGCTGGCGCTCAAGGCGGGGGTCGACCAGCTGCTCAACCCGCCGCTGCTGGAGGTCGCCTACCGGGGCGTCATGGACGCCGTCGCGTCCGGTGAGCTGACCGAGGAGCGGCTCGCGGTCTCGTTGGAGCGCATCCTGGCGCTCAAGCTGCGGCTCGGGCTGTTCCGCAACCCGTTCGTCACCCACGCCGGGGTGGACCGGGCGGTCGGCACCCGCGCGCACTTGGCGACCGCCGACCGCATCACCGACCGCGGCATCACCCTGCTCACCAACCGCAAGCGGGCGCTGCCGCTGCCCCGCCGCTCCCACCGCGGCCTGCTGGTGGTCGGCGCCGACCCGGCCGCGCCCTCGGGCACCGGCGGCCCGCCCACCGCGGTGCTCGCCCGCGCCCTGACCGACCTCGGCCACCGGGCGAGCGCGCTGTCCACCGGCACCGCGCCCTCCCCGGCGCTCATCGACCAGGCGGTGGCCGCGGCGGCCGGCAAGGACGCGGTGGTGGTCTGCACCTACAACGTGACCTCCGCCTCCGCCGAGCAGATCGCGCTGGTCACCGCGCTGGCCGCGACGGACGTCCCGGTGGTGCAGGTCGCGATCCGCAACCCGTACGACATCGCCTACCTCCCGCCGGTGGCGGCGTCGCTGGCCGCGTACGGCTGGACGGACGTCTCGATGCGCGCGGTGGCCAGGGTCGTCACCGGCAAGGCGGAGCCCACCGGCCGGCTGCCGGTCGCGGTGCCGCGCGCCGACGACCCGGCGACGGCGCTCTACCCGATCGGGTACGGCCTGCGGTACTGAGCCGCCGCGGCACGGAGCCGGCGAAGGGTGCGGGCGGACGGCGCGTCAGGCCGCCGCCCGCACCTCGCCGATGAAGGTGCGCCACAGCGCGGCATACCGCCCGCCCTGCGCGAGCAGCTCCTCGTGCGTGCCGTCCTCGACCATCCGCCCGTGGTCGAGGACCACGACCCGGTCGGCCCGGGCGGCGGTGCTCAGCCGGTGGGCGACCACCAGTGTCGTACGGCGCCGCGCGAGCCGGTCGGCGGCCTGGTTGACCAGCGCCTCCGTGGCCAGGTCCAGGGCGGCGGTGGCCTCGTCGAGCAGCAGGATCGCCGGGTCCACCAGCTCGGCCCTGGCCAGGGCGATCAGCTGCCGCTGGCCCGCCGACAGGTTCCGCCCGCGCTCGGCGACCTGGTGCAGATAGCCGCCGTCCAGCGTGGCGATCATCTGGTCGGCGCCCACCGCGCGGGCCGCGGCCTCCACCTCGGCGTCGGTGGCGTCCATCCGCCCGTAGGCGATGGCGTCGCGGACCGTCCCGGCGAACAGGTACGGCTCCTGGGGGACGACGCCCAGCCGCTGCCGGTAGGCGGTCAGGTCGAGTTCGCGGATGTCGTGGCCGTCGACGAGGACCGCACCGTCGGTCGGGTCGTAGAACCGGGCGACCATCTTCACCAGCGTCGACTTGCCCGCGCCGGTCTCGCCGACGAAGGCCACCGTCTGGCCCGCGGGGATCCGCAGGTCGATCCCGGAGAGCGCCTCGCTGCCGTCGGCCTGCGGGCCGCCGTAGCGGAAGTGCAGGTCGCGGAAGGCGATCTCGCCGCGCAGCGGGCCGACCTGCCGCGGGGCCGCGGCGGCGGGCGTCGTGGTGGGCTCGCGCAGCAGTTCCCTGATCCGGCCGAGCGAGACCGTCGCCTGCTGGTAGCCGTCGAAGACCTGGGAGAGCTGCTGCACCGGCGAGAAGAACAGGTCGATGTAGAGCAGGTACGCCACCAGGGCGCCCGCAGTCAGGGTGCCGGCGCTCACCCGGTGGGCACCGACGATCAGGACGAGCGCGGCGGCCACGCTGGACAGCAGCTGCACGAACGGGAAGTACACCGAGATCAGGAACTGGCCGCGCACCCGCGCCCGGCGGTAGTCGTCGCTGCGCCGCGCGAATCGCTCGGCTCCGCGCCGCTCGCCGCGGAAGGCCTGCACGACGCGCAGGCCCGCGACATGCTCCTGGAGGTCGGCGTTGACGACCGCGACCCGCTCACGGGCCAGCTCGTAGGCCCGCACCGACCTGCGGCGGAAGAGCCAGGTGCCCACGACCAGCAGCGGCAGGGTGGCGAAGACCAGCAGGGCCAGCTCCACGTCGATGGCCAGCAGCGCCACCAGGATGCCGGCGAAGGTGAGCACGCTGACCAGGGCGGTGACCAGGCCGGTCTGCAGGAACGTGGACAGCGCGTCCACGTCCGTGGTCATCCGGGTCATGATGCGGCCGGTCAGCTCGCGCTCGTAGTAGTCCAGGCCGAGCCGGTGCAGGTGCGCGAAGATCTTCAGCCGCAGCGTGTACAGCACCCGTTCGCCGGTGCGGCCGGTGAGCAGGGCCGAGCCCCACTCGACCACCCACTGCGTCAGCACGATCGCCAGGCCGATCGCGGACGCCGCCCAGACCGCGCCGAGCGCCTGGCGGCGCACACCGGCGTCGATGCCGTGCCGGATCAGCACCGGCAGCAGCAGCCCGGCGAGCGCGTCGACGGCGACCAGCGCCAGGCTCAGCAGCAGCGGCGAGCGGAAGCCGCGCAGCATCGCCCGCAGCCCGAAGGACGCGTCGGCGGCCCGGGCCTGCTCCTCGTCGATCTCCGGGGTGTCCGTGGCGGGCGGCAGCGCGGCCACCTTGGCGAGCAGTTCGGGTGTCGCGGGCATACCCGCGAGCGCGCCGGCCATCGCGCCCGGGCCGCCGCCGGGCCGCGCCGGGAGCCCCGCCACGGGACGGGCGCCGCCGGCCGTGTCGTCCTGCGCCGCGGCCCGCCGGTCGGCCGGCCACAGCTCGGGCGTGACGCCCCCGGCCGCCCCGGCGTCCGCCGCCGGCCGGTCCTCGGTCGCCACGGCGGCCCCGCCGGCCCCGCCGAGCGCGGCGACCGGGTCGATGTCGACGGCATCGGCGCCGAGCGCGTCCGGGTCGGTCAGCAGCGCGCGGTAGAGGGCGCTGCGTTCCTGCAGCTCCTCGTGGGTGCCGATGTCGGACAGCCGCCCGGCGTCGAGGACGGCGATGCGGTCGGCGAGGGCGAGCGTGGAGCGGCGGTGGGCGATGAGCAGCGTGGTGCGACCGCACATCACCTGGCGCAGTGCGTCGAAGATCTCGGCCTCGACCCGGGCGTCGACCGCGGACGTCGCGTCGTCGAGCAGCAGCAGCCGCGGGTCGGTGAGGATGGCCCGGGCCAGGGCGACGCGCTGGCGCTGGCCGCCGGACAGGGTCAGGCCCTGCTCGCCGACGACGGTGTCGTAGCCCTCGGGGAGCGCGGAGATGAAGTCGTGTGCCTGGGCGGCGCGGGTGGCGGCGAGGATCTGCTCCTGCGTCGCCTCGGGGTGGCCGTAGGCGATGTTGGCCCGGACGGTGTCGGAGAACAGGAAGCTGTCCTCGGGGACCATGCCGATCTGCGACCGCAGCGCGTCGAAGGTCAGCTCCCGTACATCGACGCCGCCGAGCCGGACGGCGCCGCCGGTGACGTCGTAGAAGCGGGGCAGCAGCAGCGAGAGGGTGGACTTGCCGGAGCCGGAGGAGCCGACGACGGCGACGGTCTCGCCGGGGGCGAGGGTCAGGTCGAAGCCGTCGAGGACCGGGCGGTCCTGGGTGTAGCCGAAGGTGACGTGGTCGAAGTCGACGGTCGCGGGCGCGTCGGCCGGCAGTTCCTTGGTGCCTTCCTCCAGCGTCGGCTCGGTGTCGATCAGCTCGAAGACGCGCTCGACGCCGGCCCTGGCCTGCTGGCCGATGGTCAGCACCACGGTGAGCATCCGGACCGGGCCGGTGAGCTGCGCCAGGTAGGTGGAGAAGGCGACGAAGGTGCCCAGCGTGATCTGGCCGCGGGCGGCCATCCAGCCGCCTAGCGCGAGCATGCCGATCTGGCCGAGCGAGGGCACGGCCTGCAGGGCGGGCGTGTAGCGGGCGCTGAGCCGGACCGTACGCAGCCGGCCGGCGAACAGCCTGCGGCTGACCTCGGTCAGCTTGCCCATCTCCTGCTGCTCCTGGCCGAAGCCCTTGACGACCCGTACGCCGGTGACCGAGCCGTCGACGATCCCGGCGACGGCGGCGGCCTGGCCTTGCGCGTACCAGGTGGCGGGGAACAGCCGGCGGCGCGAGCGGTTGGCAATGAACCACAGGGCGGGCGCGACGGCCAGCGCGATCACCGTCAGCAGCGGTGAGAGCACCAGCATGACGACCAGGGAGAGCAGGAACAGCAGCAGATTGCCGATGACCATGGGCAGCATGAACAGCAGGCCCTGGATCAGCTGGAGGTCGCTGGTGGCGCGGCCGACGACCTGGCCGGTGCTCAGCTCGTCCTGGCGGCGGCCGTCGAGCCGCATGATCGTGCCGAACATCTCCGTGCGCAGGTCCTGCTGCACGTCCAGCGCGAGCTTGCCGCCGTAGTAGCGGCGCATGTACGTCAGCACATAGACGACGACCGCGGCGGCGATCAGGGCGACCGCCCAGGGCAGGAGCGGCTTGTCGTGCTTGACGATCACGTCGTCGATGATCAGCTTCGGTACGAGCGGCACCAGCGCGGTGACCGCCATGCCGGCCAGCGACGCGCCGAGCGAGAGCAGCACGCCGCTCCTGTACCGCCAGCAGTACGCGGACAGGCGCCTCAGCCATCCCTGCTGCGGGGCGCCTTCCGCCGCTGTCACCGGCTCAGCCGTCGTCACACGGTCCTCCCACCGACTCGTCCTTCACCGCGAGGCTCAACGCGCCATGCTGCGCATTTCATCCTCCCGCAACAAAACCAACGACCAAGGTCGCACATGAGTGCGACCTTGGTCGTAATCCCTTCGGGTGGTTTGAAACGGCCGCGGACGGGTCAGCGGGCCGCCGCGATCTGCCGGGCCATGATCGTCGTCAGCTCGTAGGCGGTGTGCGAGGCGGCCACCGAGGTGATCTCGGCGTGGTCGTAGGCCGGGGCGACCTCGACGACGTCGGCGGAGACCAGCCGGCAGGACGCCAGGCCCCGCAGGATCTCCAGCAGCTCGCGCGAGGTGAGGCCGCCCGCCTCCGGGGTGCCGGTGCCGGGCGCGTGGGCCGGGTCGAGGACGTCGATGTCGACCGAGACGTAGAGGGGGCGGTCGCCGATCCGCTCGCGCAGCTGCTCGGTGACCTCGTCGACCCCGCGCCGCATGACGTCGGCGGACGTGACGATGCCGAAGCCCATCCGGGCGTCGTCGTCGAGGTCGCGCCGCCCGTAGAGCGGGCCGCGGGTGCCGACGTGGCTGAGCGCGGAGGTGTCGAGCAGGCCCTCCTCGACGGCCCGGCGGAAGGGCGTGCCGTGGGTGTAGGGGGCGCCGAAGTAGGTGTCCCAGGTGTCGAGGTGCGCGTCGAAGTGCAGCAGCGCCACCGGGCCGTGCCGCCGGGCGACGGCTCGCAGCAGCGGCAGCGCGATGGTGTGGTCGCCGCCCAGCGTCATCAGCCGGGCGCCGGTGCCGAGCAGTTCGTCCGCCCCGGCCTCGACGCCCTCCACCGCCTCGGTGATGTCGAAGGGGTTGACGGGGATGTCGCCGGCGTCCGCGACCTGCGCCAGCTCGAAGGGCGCGGCGTCCTGCGCCGGGTTGTACGGCCGCAGCAGCCGGGACGCCTCGCGGATCGCGTTGCCGCCGAAACGGGCGCCGGGCCGGTAGGACACCCCGCTGTCGAAGGGCACGCCCACCACGGCCACGTCGGCGGCGCCGACCTCGTCGAGCCGGGGCAGCCGGGCGAAGGTGGCCGGGCCGGCGAAGCGCGGGACGCGCGAGGAGTCGACGGGGCCGCGGGGCTCCGCGCTGCTGCTGCTCATGGTGCTGCCTTTCTCCGTGCCTGGTTCTCTTCCGTACCCGGTCTCTTCCGTACCCGGCCCCGGTGGGTCCCGGTGACCGTACGACGTCGCCATATGCCGCCGATTTGTACGTTCCCGCGCAACGGCCGCGTCTATTACGCCTCGGCGTCGATCCGCGGGACATCGCACGTCCGGGCGCCGGGGCGGGACAATGTCCCCATGCCCAAGCATTCCGGCGCCGCCGCGCCGTCCCGCCGCGCCCTTGTCTCCCACCTGATACGCACCCGGATCGCCGGGGATGTCGCGACGACCCGGGAGAACAACCTCGACCATTACCGCGAACTGGCGGAGGGCAACCGCTACTACTGGTTCGGCCTGGACCTCGGCGACCGCTGGAGCGACCCGGGCGCGGTGCTGGAGCTGATGGCGGAGCGCTGCGGTGTGGTCCCCGAGCCCGGGCACCGGGTGGGGCAGGACACGATCGACCCCGAGCTGACCGTCGACGGGCTGGACCGGATGGCGGTGGCGCTGCACAAGGCGGTGGAGAACCGCTCCCGGGTGCTGCTGGCCACCGGGCACCCGGCGGGCCTGTACGCCGTGCACCATGTGCTCGCGGCGGCGCTGCGGGCGGCGGGCTGCACCCTGGTCCTCCCGCCGGACCACCTCTACGCCGACGGCGGCGAGATCCGGCACCTGGGCTCGGTCGCCATGCTGCACCGGGCCGGCGGCCTGGTGCACACCCACTCGCCCGACCCGATGCGGGAGATCCTGAACGCCCTGGAGCGCGCCGGGGAGGCGCCGCCGGACCTGGTCGTCGCCGACCACGGCTGGGCGGGCTGCGCCGGCGGGCGCGGCATCGACACGGTCGGCTTCGCCGACTGCAACGACCCGGCCCTCTTCGTCGCCGAAGCAGAAGGCAAGGTGCTGGTGACGGTGCCGCTCGACGACAACGTGCCGCCGCACTTCTACGCGCCGATGACCGCGTATCTGCTGGCGCAGGCGGGCCTGCCGCAGCCCGCGTGAGGCCGCGGGCGCCGATACGGACCTGACGTGTCCCCGATCCGTCGTTACGATCAGTGAAGGAGGTCGAGGAAGGCAGGCGGCACAGTGATCGAGGTAGCGATCGTCGACGACGAAGCACTGGTCAGGGCGGCCCTGCGGAGCATCCTCGAATCCTCCGGCGACATCCGGGTCGTCGCCGACTGTGACGGCCACCAGGCACTGGCAGCGATCGCCGCGGCCCGTCCCGGCCTGGTGCTGCTGGACGCGGTGATGCCGGCGCCCGACGACGGACTGAGCGTGCTGCGAGCCCTGCGCGCGCTGCCGGAGCCGCCCGCGGTCGCCATGCTCACGGCGTTCGACACCAGCGCCCACCTGCGGGCCGCGATGGCGGCCGGGGCCACCGGGTTCCTGCTCAAGGACACCGCCGTCGGCACGCTGATCGACGCCGTGCGGATCCTGGCCTCCGGCGGCACCGTCTTCACCCCCACGGTCGGCCGGGCGGTCGTGGACGGTTACCTCGGCGCGCCGGAGCCTGCCCCGGCGGCGGCGCCTGCCGTCGCCGCGGCCCGGGACACGCGTGCCGCGGGCGGCCTCACCGACCGGGAGCGCGAGGTGCTGCGGCTGCTCGCGGCGGGCGAGCCCAACGCCCGGATCGCGGACGAGCTGCGGATCTCGGTCGGCACGGTGAAGGACCACGTCCGCGCCGTGCTGCGCAAGCTCGGCGCGCCGAACCGGGTCGCCGCCGCGGTGATCGCGCACCAGTCGGGGCTCGCCCGGCTGCCGGAGCGCCCGTGAGGCTCCGCGCCGCGGCCCCCGACACCGCGCTGCTGGCCCTGTCCGCGACCGAGGTGTGGGCCACCAGGTCCTTCGGCGGGCCGGTCTCCCTGGTCTTCGCGTGCCTCGGTACGGCGGCGCTGCCGGCCCGGCGCCGCTTCCCGCTGGCGGCCTTCGCGGCGACGCTCCCCGCGCTGGCGCTGGGCTACATCTGGTTCTCGCCGATGGGCGCCCTCTACGAGGTCTCCGCGGGCGGCGCCGCGCGGTCACGTGGCATATTGCAGCGGATTTCGCCCGAGGCTCGGCAATGGGTGCCGGGCCGGGCGGCGCTGACCGGCGGCTGCGCGCTGCTCGCGGCGGTCGTGAACTTCGTGCCGTGGCCCTTCCGCGGCCCGGTGAGCTGGACGCTTTCCGACACCATTCTCGCGGTCATGCTGTCCGCGCTGCTGGCCGTCGCGCCGACCGCGCTCGGCCTGCTGGCCTCCTCCCGCCGGGAGCTGGCCGGGCGGCTGGCGGAGCTGGCGGCCAGCCGGGAGCGCGAGCACGCGCTGGCGGCCGAGCAGGCGGTGGTACGGGAGCGGGCCCGGCTCGCCCGGGAGATGCACGACACGGTGGCCCACCACATCAGCCTGATCGCCGTGCAGTCCGGCGCGCTGGAGGCCACCGCGGGCGGCCCGCGGGCGCGCGAGGCGGCGGCGTCCGTCGGGGAGCTGAGCCGGGACGCGCTGGACGAGCTGCGCCGTATGGTCGGCCTGCTGCGGCTGCCCGCGGCCTCGGCGGGGGAATGGGCCCCGGGCCCGGGCCTGGCCGGCATCCCGGCGCTCGTCGCGGCGGCCGGTCCGCGCACCCGGGGCGACCTCGCCGGTGTCGCGGACGGTCCGGACGGCGACGGGGCGCCTGCCGAGGTGCAGCACGCCGCCTATCGCATCGTGCAGGAAGCGCTGACCAATGTGCGCAAGCACGCGCCGGGTGCCCGGACCCGGGTGCGGGTGCGGCAGCGCGACGGAATGCTGCTCGTCGAGGTGCGCAACGGCCCCGGCACCCGGCCGTCGCCCGACGCCCTGCCGTCCGGCGGCCACGGCCTGGCGGGCCTGCGCGAACGCGCCACGCAACTGGGCGGGGAATTCGCCGCCGTACCCGCCGCGTCGGGCGGTTTCCTCGTACGGGCCAGGCTGCCGCTCGGGCAGGCCGCCCAGCCGGTGTGAGGCGGGCCCCCGGCCCACAGCCGCGCGGACCGTACCCGTACGGACCGCACCCGTACGGACCGGACACGTCGACGGACCGGACCCGTAACAGCCCCTCAGGTGCGCGGGATGCGGACCAGGCCCTCCTGGATGACCGAGACGGCGAGGCGGCCGTCCTGGGTGTAGATGCTCGCGGACGCCAGGCCCCGGCCGCCGGAGGCGGAGGGGCTGTGCTGGTCGTAGAGCAGCCATTCGTCGGCGCGGAAGGGCCGGTGGAACCACATGGCGTGGTCCAGGCTCGCGCCGACCACGTCGCCCACCGCCCAGCCTCCGCGGCCGTGCGCGAGCAGCACCGAGTCCAGCAGCGTCATGTCGGAGACGTACGTGGCCAGGCACACGTGCAGCAGCGGGTCGTCGGCGAGCTTGCCGCGGGTGCGGAACCACACCTGGGAGCGCGGCTCGCGCGGCTTGCCGGCGGTCAGGAACGGCGGGTCCTCGACGTAGCGCAGGTCCACGGCGGCGCGGGCTTCGAGGAGGCGGTCGATGACGCCGGGGTCGGGGAACTTGTCGGCGTGCGCGGGCAGCAGCTCCGCGGCGTCCGGCAGCGTCTCCGGGTCGGGCGCCCGCGGCATCGGGTCCTGGTGCTCCAGCCCTTCCTCGGCGGCCTGGAAGGAGGCCGACAGGTGGAAGATCGGCTGGCCGTGCTGGATCGCGACGACCCGCCGGGTGGTGAAGGAGCGGCCGTCGCGGATCCGGTCGACCTGGTAGACGATCGGGGCGCCGGGGTCGCCGGGCCGCAGGAAGTAGGCGTGCAGCGAGTGGGCGCCGCGTTCGCCGGGCACGGTGCGCCCGGCGGCGACCAGGGCCTGGGCGGCGACCTGGCCGCCGAAGACCCGGGGAACGACCGCCGGGCGGCTGACGCCGCGGAAGATGTCCTGCTCGATCGGTTCGAGATCGAGCAGGTCCAGGAGGGACTGCAGGGGCTCGTTCACTCGTTCGCTTCGCTCACAGGCCCATCGACTTGGCGATGATCGACTTCATGACCTCGCTCGTGCCGCCGTAGATGCGGTTGACGCGGTTGTCGGCGTACAGGCGCGCGATCGGGTACTCGTTCATATAACCGTATCCACCGTGCAGCTGCAGGCAGCGGTCGATGACCCGCGAGGCGACCTCGGTGCAGAAGAGCTTGGCGGAGGCGGCGTCTGCGGCGGTCAGCTCGCGCCGGTCGTGGGCGTCCAGGGCGCGGTCGACGACGGCCTGGGCGGCGTCCACCTCGGCCTTGCAGGCGGCCAGCTCGAACTTCGTGTTCTGGAAGGACGCGACGGTCTTGCCGAAGACGGTGCGCTCCTGCACGTACGCCTGGGCGAAGCGGATCGCGGCGGCGGCCTGCGCGTAGGCGCCGACCGCGATGGCCAGCCGCTCCTGGGGCAGGTTCTGGCCGAGGTAGGAGAAGCCCCTGCCCTCTTCGCCCAGCAGGTCCTCCAGCGGGACCTTGACGTCGGAGAAGGACAGCTCGGCGGTGTCGGAGGTCTTCAGCCCCAGCTTGTCGAGCTTGCGGCCGACCGCGTAGCCCTCGGACTTGGTGTCCACGACGAAGAGGGAGATGCCGGCCCTGCGGTCCTCGGGCGTGGCGGGCGCGGTGCGGGCGCAGACGATGACGCGGTCGGCGTGGACGCCGCCGGTGATGAAGGTCTTGGCGCCGTTGAGGACGTAGTGGCTGCCGTCGGCGGCGAGCTTGGCGGTGGTCTTCATGCCGGCCAGGTCCGAGCCGGTGCCGGGCTCGGTCATCGCGATGGCGAACATCGTCTCGCCGGTGGCGAAGCCGGGCAGCCAGCGCTTCTTCTGCTCCTCGGTGGCGTAGGCCATCACGTAGGGCAGGCACAGGCCGGTGTGGACGCTGCTGCCGCCGAAGCTGACGCCGGCGCGGGCGCACTCCTCGGTGATGACGGCCTGGAACTTGAAGCTCTCCTCGCCGGCGCCGCCGAACTCCTCGGGCACCTCGATGCCGAAGACGCCCAGCTCGCCGAGCTTGTAGTAGAACTCCCGCGGCGCCTGGCCGGCGGCCAGCCACTCGTCGTAGACGGGGACGACCTCGGCCTCGATGAAGGCGCGTATCGTCTCGCGGAATGCTTCGTGGTCCTCGTTGAACACCGTACGACGCACGGCGCGCCTCCCGTCGGCGAGTGGGGGTGAGCGCTGCCCTCCGGGGCCGTCCGGGAGCGGCGAGCGAGATAAGCAAGCGCTCAGTAAGTTACCCGCCAGTCCTTCGTGCTGTCCAGAGCGTCCAGGGCGCCCAGCGCGAGCCTGCGCAGCAGCTCCGACATCGCCGCGCGGCCCGGGAGGGTCGCCTCGGCGCCGAGGTGCGGGGTGGAGTTCAGCAGGCCGAAGACGGCATGGACGGCCGAGCGCGCCTCGCGCTCGGTGGCGTCGGGGTGGACGCGCCCGACGACGGCGACCCACACCTCGACGTACTGGCGCTGGAGCTGGCGGACCAGCTTGCGGTCGGACTCGCGCAGCCGGTCCAGCTCGCGGTCGTGCAGGGTGATCAGCGGCCGGTCGTCGATGGCGAACGCGATGTGGCCGCGGATCAGCGCGTCCAGCGCCTTCTCCGGGCCCGCGGCGTCGGCCACCCGGCGCTTGCCCTCGGTCAGCAGCCGGCCGCTGATCCCCACCAGCAACTCGGCGAGCATCGCGTCCTTGCCCGCGAAGTGCCGGTAGAGCCCGGGCCCGCTGATGCCGACGGCGGCGCCTATCTCGTCCACCCCCACGCCGTGGAAGCCGCGCTCGGCGAACAGCCGCGCGGCTTCCCTGAGGATCTGGTCGCGACGGCTGAGGGTGGTTCTCGTCGGGTTCATGAGATCGAGTCTAGACAATTCGGTTAGCGAGCGTTAACGTGGGGGAAACCAGTTAACGACCGCTAACGTCCTCGTTCGCACCACCGGGGGGCCGAACCATGGCAGCACCCGCCCTTTCCAGCGCCGCAGATCCGGCGTCGGAGGCGTTCCGCACCAACCTGGCCGCACACACCGCGCTCAGCGCCGGCCTGCGCGAGAAGCTGGCCGCCGCACGCCTCGGCGGCGGCGAGAAGGCCAGAGCGCGCCATGTCGCGCGCGGGAAACTGCTGCCCAGGGAGCGGGTGGACGGGCTGCTCGACCCCGGCTCGCCGTTCCTGGAGCTGGCGCCGCTGGCGGCGGACGGGATGTACGACGGGCAGGCGCCGGCCGCCGGGGTGATCGCCGGGATCGGCCGGGTCAGCGGGCGCGAGGTCGTCGTGGTCGCCAACGACGCGACGGTCAAGGGCGGCACGTATTACCCGATCACCGTCAAGAAGCACCTGCGCGCCCAGGAGGTCGCCCTCGACAACCGGCTGCCGTGCGTCTACCTGGTCGACTCCGGCGGCGCCTTCCTCCCCCGGCAGGACGAGGTCTTCCCCGACCGGGAGCACTTCGGCCGCATCTTCTACAACCAGGCCACCATGTCCGCGCGCGGCATCCCGCAGATCGCGGCGGTCCTCGGGTCGTGCACCGCGGGCGGGGCGTACGTCCCGGCGATGAGCGACGAGGCGGTCATCGTGCGGAACCAGGGCACGATCTTCCTCGGCGGACCGCCCCTGGTGAAGGCCGCCACCGGCGAGGTCGTCACCGCCGAGGAGCTCGGCGGCGGCGAGGTGCACTCCCGGATCTCCGGCGTCACCGACCACCTCGCGGAGGACGACGCGCACGCGCTCAGCATCGTCCGGGAGATCGTCGCGACGCTGCCGGCCCGGGGCGCCCCGCCGTGGACGCTGCGGCCCGCTGAGCCGCCCGCAGTGGATCCCGCGGGGCTCTACGGCGCGGTGCCGGCCGACCCGCGCACGCCCTACGACGTGCGCGAGGTCATCGCCCGGCTGGTCGACGGCAGCCGGTTCGCCGAGTTCAAGGCGGAGTACGGGACGACGCTGGTGACCGGCTTCGCCCATGTGCAGGGCCACCCGGTGGGCATCGTGGCGAACAACGGCATCCTGTTCGGCGAGTCGGCGCTCAAGGGCGCCCACTTCATCCAGCTGTGCGACCAGCGCGGCATCCCGCTGCTCTTCCTGCAGAACATCTCCGGTTTCATGGTGGGCCGCCAGTACGAGGCAGGCGGTATCGCCAAGCACGGCGCCAAGATGGTGACGGCGGTGGCGTGCTCCCGGGTGCCGAAGCTGACGGTGGTGATCGGCGGGTCCTACGGGGCGGGCAACTACTCGATGTGCGGGCGCGCCTACAGCCCCCGCTTCCTGTGGATGTGGCCCAACGCCAAGATCTCGGTGATGGGCGGCGAGCAGGCCGCGTCGGTGCTGGCCACGGTCAAGCGCGACCAGCTCGCGGCGGCCGGCGAGGAGTGGAGCACCGAGGACGAGGAGACGTTCAAGAAGCCGGTCCGCGAGCAGTACGAGACGCAGGGCAACGCCTACTACGCCACCGCCCGGCTCTGGGACGACGGGGTGATCGACCCGCTGGAGACGCGTACGGTGCTGGGCCTGGCCCTCACCGCCTGCGCCAACGCCCCGCTGCCCGCCGCCGATCCCGCCGCGCCCGGCTACGGCGTCTTCCGGATGTGAGGGCCGTGATGACCACCGACGAGTCCACGAACCAGTCCACCACCGGGTCGGCCGCCGCCGCAGCCGCCGCCGGGGCCGCGCCCGCCGGAGCCGCCGCCTACGGCACCGTGCTGGTCGCCAACCGCGGCGAGATCGCGGTGCGGATCATGCGCACACTGCGGGCGCTCGGGGTGCGCTCGGTGGCGGTGTTCACCGCCGCAGACGCCGAGGCGCGCCATGTACGCGAGGCCGACACCGCGGTGCAGGTCGGCAGCTACCTCTCGGCCGCCGACCAGGTACGGGCGGCGCGGGAGGCCGGAGCCGGCGCCGTCCACCCCGGCTACGGCTTCCTGGCGGAGAACGCCGCCTTCGCGCGGGCCTGCGCCGACGCCGGGCTGGTCTTCATCGGGCCGCCCGCGGACGCGATCGAGCTGATGGGCGACAAGATCCGCGCCAAGGAGACGGTACGGGCCGCCGGGGTGCCGGTGGTGCCCGGCAGCAGCGGCAGCGGGCTGACCGACGACCAGTTGGCGGCGGCGGCCCGGGAGATCGGGATGCCCGTGCTGCTCAAGCCGTCCGCCGGCGGTGGCGGCAAGGGCATGCGGCTGGTGCGGGACGAGGCGCTGCTGGCCGAGGAGATCGCCGCGGCGCGCCGGGAGGCCGTCGGGTCCTTCGGCGACGGCACCCTGCTGGTGGAGCGCTGGATCGACCGGCCGCGGCACATCGAGATCCAGGTGCTGGCCGACGCGCACGGCCATGTGGTGCATCTGGGCGAGCGGGAGTGCTCGTTGCAGCGGCGGCACCAGAAGGTCGTCGAGGAGGCGCCCTCGGTGCTGCTGGACCCGGCGACGCGGGCGGCGATGGGCGAGGCCGCGGTGCAGGCGGCCCGGTCCTGCGGCTACACCGGGGCGGGGACGGTGGAGTTCATCGTGCCCGGCGCGGACCCGTCGGCGTACTACTTCATGGAGATGAACACCCGGCTCCAGGTGGAGCATCCGGTCACCGAGCTGGTGACCGGGCTGGATCTGGTGGAGTGGCAGCTGCGGGTCGCGGCGGGCGAGCCGCTGGGCTTCGGGCAGCAGGAGGTGGAGCTTCGCGGGCATGCGGTCGAGGCGCGGATCTGCGCGGAGACGGCACGACTCGGCGAGGGGCGGGTGGACCTCCTGCCCTCGGCGGGGCGGGTGCTGACGCTGCGGGAGCCGGCGGGACGGCCCGGGGTGCGGGTGGATTCGGGGCTGGCGCAGGGCACGGAGGTCGGCACGGCCTACGACCCGATGCTCGCCAAGGTCATCGCGTACGGGCTGGACCGGCCGACCGCGCTGCGCCGGCTGCGGGCGGCGCTCGCCGAGACGGAGGTGCTGGGCCTCGACACCAACGTCGGCTTCCTGCGCCGGCTGCTGGCCCACCCGGCGGTCGCGGCCGGCGAGCTGGACACCGGGCTGATCGAGCGGGAGGCGGCCACGCTGGTGCCCGCCGAGGTGCCGGCGGAGGTCTACGCGGCGGCGGCGCTGCTGCGGCAGGCGGCACTCGCGCCGCGGCCGGGGCCGGACGGCTGGACGGACCCCTTCTCGGTGCCGAGCGGCTGGCGGCTGGGCGGTGAGCCGGCCTGGACGGCACACCCTCTGCGGGTGCCGGGCCATGAGCCGGTGACGGTACGAGTGCGGCTGGGCGAGGTGCGGATCGGCGAGGGGCCCGTACGGGCGGCGCGGGTCGAGGAGGACGGGCCGCGGGTGCGGCTGCACCTGGACGACCGGGTGCTGGGCTTCTCCCGGGCCGGCGAATGGCTGGGCCGGGACGGCGACAGCTGGTGGGTACGGGCCTTTGACCCGGTGGCCGAGGCGCTGCGCGGGGCCGCGCTGGGCGGCGCCGGCGGGGCGCTGACCGCGCCGATGCCGGGGACGGTCACGGTGGTCAAGGCCGCCAAGGGCGACGAGGTGGTCGCGGGGCAGGGCCTGCTCGTGGTGGAGGCGATGAAGATGGAGCACCTGATCACCGCCCCGCACGACGGGACGGTGACGGAGATCGACGTGGCCGTGGGCACCGCCGTGGCAATGGACCAGGTGCTGGCCGTGGTCACCCCGCTGGACGAAGCGGGCGGCGCCGCCGGGGAGGCGTCATGAGCACGGCGGCGAACGGAGCGGCGGGCGGAACCGCGGATGCTGCGCCGGGCGGTGCGGCGGCGGGTGGCGGGAGCCGGGTGCCGGAGGTGCTGCGGCTCGGGCTGCCGATGGCGGTGCCCGCCGAAGGGCTGCCGCGCCGGGTACGCATCCACGAGGTCGGGGCGCGCGACGGGCTGCAGAACGAGAAGGCCGTGGTGCCGACCGGGGTCAAGGCCGAGTTCGTGCACCGGCTGGCCGACGCGGGGCTCACGACGGTCGAGGCGACGAGTTTCGTCCGGCCCAGCTGGGTGCCGCAGCTGGCCGACGCCGCCGAGCTCATGCCGCTGCTGGCGGACCTGGCGGGGCGCGACCCCGCCGTACGGCTGCCGGTGCTGGTGCCCAACGAGAAGGGCCTGGAGCGGGCGCTGGAGCTGGGGGTGCGGGAGATCGCGGTCTTCGGCAGCGCCACGGAGTCGTTCGCGCGGGCGAACCTGAACCGCACGGTGGACGAGTCGCTGGCGATGTTCGAGCCGGTGGTGGCGCGGGCCAGGCAGGCCGGGCTCGCGGTGCGCGGGTATCTGTCGATGTGCTTCGGCGACCCGTGGGAGGGGCCGGTGCCGGCCGGGCAGGTGGCGGCGGTGGCCCGCCGGCTGTACGCCATGGGCTGCACGGAGCTGAGCCTCGGCGACACCGTCGGGGTGGCGACCCCCGGCCAGGTGACCGCGCTGCTGGACGAGCTGACCGGCGGGCCCGGCGGCGCCGCGTCCGGCGGGGCCATAGGCGGCGCGATCCCGGTGGAGCAGCTCGCCGTGCACTTCCACGACACCTACGGGCAGGCGCTGTCCAACACGCTGGCCGCGCTGCAGCGCGGGGTGAGCGTGGTGGACGCCTCGGCGGGCGGCCTCGGCGGCTGCCCGTACGCCAAGAGCGCCACCGGGAACCTCGCGACCGAAGACCTCGTGTGGATGCTGAACGGACTCGGCATCGACACCGGGGTCGACCTCGACCGCCTCAGCGCCACAAGCGTCTGGATGGCGGAGCAGCTGGGACGGCCGAGCCCGTCCCGTACCGTCCGCGCCCTCACCCACCGGGAGCAGTGAGCCATGGCCATCGACCACCGACTGTCCGACGAGTACGAGGAGCTGCGCTCCACCGTGGCGGAGTTCGCCCGGGAGGTGATCGCCCCGACGATCGGCGAGTACTACGAGAAGCAGGAGTTCCCGTACGAGATCGTCCGGGAGATGGGGCGGATGGGCCTGTTCGGGCTGCCCTTCCCCGAGGAGTACGGCGGGATGGGCGGCGACTACTTCGCGCTGTGCCTGGCGCTGGAGGAGATCGCCCGGGTGGACTCCTCGGTGGCGATCACGCTGGAGGCCGGGGTGTCGCTGGGCGCGATGCCGGTCTACCGGTTCGGGACCGAGGAGCAGAAGCAGGAGTGGCTGCCGAAGCTGTGCTCGGGCGAGATGCTGGGGGCGTTCGGGCTCACCGAGCCGGACTTCGGGTCGGACGCGGGCGGGACCCGTACGACGGCCCGGCTGGACGAGGCGACCGACCAGTGGGTGATCAACGGCACGAAGTGCTTCATCACCAACTCCGGAACGGACATCACGGGGCTGGTGACGGTCACGGCGGTGACCGGGCGCAAGCCCGACGGGCGGCCGTTGATCTCGTCGATCATCGTGCCGGCGGGCACGCCGGGCTTCACGGTGGCCAAGAAGTACAGCAAGGTCGGCTGGAACGCCTCGGACACCCGGGAGCTGTCCTTCGCCGACTGCCGGGTGCCGGCGGCGAACCTGCTCGGTGAGCAGGGCCGGGGCTATGCGCAGTTCCTGCGCATCCTCGACGAGGGCCGGATCGCGATCTCCGCGCTCGCGACGGGCCTGGCGCAGGGCTGCGTGGACGAGTCGCTGGCGTACGCGAAGGCCAGGGAGGCGTTCGGGCGGCCGATCGGCGCGAACCAGGCGATCCAGTTCAAGCTGGCCGACATGGAGATGCGGGCGTACACCGCGCGGCTGGCGTGGCGGGACGCGGCGTCCCGGCTGGTGCACGGGGAGCCGTTCAAGAAGCAGGCGGCGCTGGCCAAGCTGCACTCCTCGGAGATCGCGGTGACCAACGCGCGCGAGGCCACGCAGATCCACGGCGGCTACGGCTTCATGAACGAGTATCCGGTGGCCCGGATGTGGCGCGACGCGAAGATCCTGGAGATCGGCGAGGGCACGAGCGAGGTCCAGCGCATGCTCATCGCCCGCGAACTCGGCCTCACGAGCTGACCCGCACGCCACCGGGCCACCCGGGCTGACCCCGCACACCGCCGTGACCCCGCCCTGACGGGGCCGCCCACGCCGGACGCCCGGCCGTCGGCGGCCCCGCGGGCCCATGCGCCTCACCCGTACCTACCGCCCCTCAAAAAAACTTGTTCACCCTTTTGGCCGCTCTTGCCCCGCCATCCTGCCCGGAATCGGGCAGGATTCTTGCAAAGCAAAGATCATCACACCAGTATCAACGGGTGCTCGAACGCCGGACCCCCTACGAAGACCTGATCGACCACCTGGTGCGCACCACACCGCTGCACCGCGGTGAGGCGTCCCGGGTCGTCCTGGACGTCCTGGCGTACTTCGACGAGACGACGGAGGACTTCGTCCGCCGCAGGCATCGTGAGCTCCAGGCGAAGGGCCTGGTCAACACGGAGATCTTCGCGCGGATCGGCGAGGAGCTGCCGCACCGGGCGGTCGCCCCCGCCGCGCTCTCGCAGCGCCAGCTGCGCCGCATCGTCTACGGATGAGGACCGCCCGCCGGGGGCGACCCCGCGGCGACCGGGCACACGGGCTTCAGGGCAACAGCAGGGCCACTTCAGGGCAGCAACGTCAGGGCAGGGCAGGGCAAGAGCGCGCCGGGCACGAGCATGAGCGCGGAACGACAGTGAGGGACGGACGGCATATGTGCGGAATCGTCGGTTACATCGGCAAGCGCGACGTGGCGCCGCTGCTGCTCGAAGGCTTGCAGCGGCTCGAATACCGCGGTTACGACTCGGCCGGCGTCGTCATCACCGGCAAGTCGGGCGAGCTGCGGACGGTCAAGGCCAAGGGCCGGGTGCGCGAGCTGGAGGCGCGCATCCCCAAGCGCTTCGCCGGCACCACCGGCATCGCCCACACCCGCTGGGCCACCCATGGCGCGCCCAGCGACATCAACGCCCACCCCCACCTGGACGCCGCCGAGAAGGTCGCCGTCGTCCACAACGGCATCATCGACAACGCCTCCGAGCTGCGCGCCCGGCTCTCCGCCGAGGGCATGGTCTTCGCTTCCGAGACCGACACCGAGGTGCTGGCCCACCTCATCGCCCGGTCCGCCGCCGAGACGCTGGAGAAGAAGGTCAGCGAGGCGCTGCGCGCGATCGAGGGCACGTACGGCATCGCGGTGCTGCACCAGGACTTCCCGGACCGGATCGTGGTCGCCCGCAACGGCTCGCCCGTCGTGCTCGGCATCGGCGAGAAGGAGATGTTCGTCGCCTCGGACGTCGCCGCGCTGGTCGCCCACACCCGCCAGGTCGTCACGCTCGGGGACGGCGAGATGGCCACCCTCAAGGCCGACGACTTCCGCACCTACACCACCGAGGGCTCGCAGACCACCGCGACGCCGACCACCGTGGAGTGGGAGGCCGAGTCGTACGACATGGGCGGCCACGACACGTACATGCACAAGGAGGTCTTCGAGCAGGCCGAGGCCGTCGACCGGGTGCTGCGCGGGCGGATCGACGACCGGTTCGCCACCGTCCACCTGGGCGGGCTCAACATGGACGCGCGGGAGGCCCGCAGCGTCCGCCGGATCAAGATCCTGGGCTGCGGCACCAGCTACCACGCCGGCCAGATCGGCGCGGGGCTGATCGAGGAGCTGGCGCGTATCCCGGCGGACGCCGAGCCCGCCTCGGAGTTCCGCTACCGCAACCCGGTGGTCGACCCCGACACCCTCTACGTGGCCGTCTCGCAGTCCGGCGAGACGTACGACGTGCTCGCCGCCGTGCAGGAGCTCAAGCGCAAGGGCGCCCGGGTGCTGGGCGTCGTCAACGTCGTGGGCTCGGCGATCGCCCGCGAGGCGGACGGCGGGACGTATGTGCACGCCGGCCCCGAGGTGTGCGTGGTGTCCACCAAGTGCTTCACCAACACCGTGGTCGCCTTCGCGCTGCTGGCGCTGCACCTGGGCCGGGTGCGGGACCTGTCGGTGACCGACGGGCGGCGGATCATCGAGGGCCTGCGCCGGCTGCCGGCGCAGATCGAGGAGATCCTCAAGACCGAGCAGGAGATCAAGCAGCTGGCGAAGGCGTACGCCGACGCGCGCTCGATGCTCTTCATCGGCCGGGTGCGCGGCTACCCGGTGGCGCGCGAGGCGTCGCTGAAGCTCAAGGAGGTCAGCTACATCCACGCCGAGGCGTACCCGGCCTCCGAGCTCAAGCACGGGCCGCTGGCGCTCATCGACCCCTCGATGCCGACGGTGGCGATCGTGCCGGACGACGACCTGCTGGAGAAGAACCGCGCGGCGATGGAGGAGATCAAGGCCCGCAGCGGCCGGATCCTGGCGGTCGCGCACCAGGTGCAGGAGAAGGCGGACCACACGATCGTGGTTCCCAAGAACGAGGACGAGCTCGACCCGATCCTGATGGGCATCCCGCTCCAGCTGTTCGCCTACCACACGGCGCTGGCGCTGGGCCGGGACATCGACAAGCCGCGCAACCTGGCGAAGTCCGTCACCGTGGAGTAGCCGCTCCGGACGCGGGGGCGTACGCCTCGTACGCCCCCGCTCACGGGATGACGACGACCGGCCGCTGCGCCCGGCGGGCCAGCCGCCCGGCGACCGAGCCGAAGATCCGGCCGGCGAGCCCGTGGGTGCCGCCCACCACGATGGCGTCGGCCTCGTACTCCCGGCCGACCTCCTCCAGTTCGTGGCAGATGTCGCCGCCGCGCTCCACCAGCACCCAGGACAGCTCGGAGAGGTGGTCGGAGCAGGCCAGTTCGAGCCCGAGCACCTCGGTGCGGTGGTCGGGGACGTCGACGAAGACCGGGGGTTCGCAGCCCGCCCACACCGTCGCCGGCAGCCGGTTGGCCACATGCACGATGATCAGCGCCGAACGCGTCCTGCGGGCCATGCCGATGGCGTACGCGAGGGCGCGCTCGCTGGACAGGGAGCCGTCGAAGCCGACGACGACGCCGTGCCGGAAGGCGGGATCACAGGGATGGGCCCGGCCGGCCTGCGGCTCGGGCAGCGCCGCGGCCGACTCGGCCAGTGGCCTGCGCTCGGCTCTGCGGTCCGGCCTGCGATCGGCGGGCTCGGGAATGTCATGACCGGCCATGATGCGGATTCTCGGCGAGGGCGGCGCTGACGCGCCGAGCAGCGGACAGGACGGTGCGTGCGGGTCGGGCCGCCGGATCGGCCGGTTTGGGCCAGTTCGCCACTTCCCGTCCCGCTCTCTCAAGAGTACGGCCGCGACGACCGCGTGCACAGATGCGCCGGGGCCTTCACAGGTCGCGTGCCCCGAGTTCCCAGGAGAATGCCGGAGCGGCGCCGTGAGCGCAACGCCATCCCGCCAACCGGCTGCACGGCGCGGCGCACCGGAGCGCACCGGGGGCGCACCGGATCACCCGCGGGCGTCCGCGCGCCGTATCGGGGTGATACCCACTACTGCCATGGGAAATCCACCGGAATCGACCGCCTCGGCGAGCCGCTCGCGCCCGGCCGCGCGGACGCCCGGCGCACGACGGCGCGCCTTGTACGCGCCCCCGCCTCCGGAACGGCGTTTTTCGGCCAACTTCTCGGCCGCGCGCCGCAGTTCGCGACGAGGCCCGCTAACACCTCCGTCACCTGCGGTTCTACGATGCGGCGTGTCGCGGATGAAGCGCTGCGTGGCCGAAGTGACGGGAGGCGTACTTCCCTCAGCGCGCAACGAGTGAAACGCTTCGTGATCGAATGCTTTACGCCACGTTGTCTTGTCGACTTAGCGTCAGGTGACAAAGGGGTCACTGACGCCCCACCTGACACAGTAGATTTGATCTTGGGTGGCCTTGCGGGGGGAACGTGCAGGACCGAGGTGACGACGCGTCGATACGAGGGGGGCTTGAGCTCCATGAGCCAGGAGTCCGGTTCCGTTACGGCGACGGAGGGCCCGTCGCAGGTACCATCGGCATCGCCTCGCGCCATCCGTAAACTTTCCGCGCGCCGGCGACCGGAAGTCGTCGCCGTGCTGCTGTTCAGCGGTGGCCCGATCTTCGAGAGTTCCATACCGCTGTCCGTCTTCGGCATCGACCGCCAGGACGCCGGGGTCCCGCGCTACCGGCTGCTGGTGTGCGCGGGCGAGGACGGACCGCTGCGTACCACCGGCGGCCTCGAACTGACCGCGCCCTACGGCCTGGAGGCGCTGTCGCGGGCCGGCACGGTCGTGGTGCCGACCTGGCGGTCGATCTCCCAGGCCCCGCCGCCCGAGGCGCTGGAGTCGATCCGCCGGGCGCACGAGGAGGGCGCCAGGATCATCGGCCTGTGCACGGGCGCCTTCGTGCTGGCCGCGGCCGGGCTGCTGGACGGCAGGCCCGCCACCACGCACTGGATGTACGCGCCCACGCTCGCCAAGCGCTACCCGTCGGTCCATGTCGACCCGCGAGAGCTGTTCGTGGACGACGGCGACGTGCTCACGTCGGCCGGCACCGCCGCCGGTATCGACCTGTGCCTGCATGTCGTACGCACCGACCACGGCGGCGAGGCGGCTGCGGCGCTGGCCCGCAGGCTCGTCGTACCGCCGCGGCGGTCGGACTGGCAGACCGGGCAGCGGCACCTGGACCGCTCTTTACCCGAGGAGATCGGCGCCGACCCGCTCGCCGAGGTCGTCGCGTGGGCGCTGGAGCACCTGCACGAGCAGTTCGACGTGGAGGCGCTGGCGGCGCGCGCGTACATGAGCCGGCGTACGTTCGACCGCCGCTTCAGGTCGCTCACCGGCAGTGCGCCGCTGCAGTGGCTGATCACCCAGCGGGTGCTGCAGGCGCAGCGGCTGCTGGAGACGTCCGACTACTCGGTGGACGAGGTCGCGGGCCGCTGCGGCTTCCGCTCCCCGGTGGCGCTGCGCGGCCACTTCCGGCGGCAGCTCGGCTCGTCGCCGGCGTCCTACCGGGCGGCCTACCGGGCCCGCAGGCCGCAGGACGAGCAGGACCGGGCGCCCACGCCGCCGGACCTGTCCGCGCTGCGCCGGGGCGTGGCGGCGGCCGGTACGGGCGGGCCGCTGCACGGGCCGGTCTCCCAGGTGCTCGCGGCGCCGGGCAAACCGGACGGCGACGCCTATGCCGCGCGGGTGCCGGACCAGCCGGGCCGGGGCGATCCCCCGGACGGTACGGGCCGGGCCCGGCTGCGCGCCGGACGCGGTCTGGGCGCCGCACTGCCGGGACCGCGTGATCGCCCCGTAGGGTGAGACGCATGAACGACCGGATGGTGTGGATCGACTGTGAGATGACCGGGCTGTCACTGGCGCATGACGCGCTGATCGAAGTGGCGGCCCTGGTCACCGACTCGGAGCTGAACGTGCTCGGC
The DNA here is from genome assembly GCF_012034175.1 of Actinacidiphila epipremni. GTDB lineage: Bacteria > Actinomycetota > Actinomycetes > Streptomycetales > Streptomycetaceae > Actinacidiphila > Actinacidiphila epipremni. The sequence continues at coordinate 203,973 of NZ_JAATEJ010000001.1, read as the reverse complement.
GAGGGGGTGGACGTCGTCATCCGCCCGCCGGCCGAGGCGCTGGACACCATGCCCGAGGTGGTCAGGTCGATGCACACCTCGTCCGGCCTGCTGGAGGAGCTGGCGGGCGGGATGTCGCTGCCGGAGGCGGAGCGGATCGTGCTCGACTACGTGCGCGCGCATGTCGCGGAGCCGCGCAAGGCGCCGCTGTGCGGGAACTCGGTCTCCACCGACCGCGGCTTCCTGGCCCGCGACATGCCGACGCTCGAACAGCACCTGCACTACCGCATCGTGGACGTCTCCTCGGTCAAGGAGCTGGCCCGCCGCTGGTACCCGCGGGCGTACTTCAACAGCCCCGAGAAGAACGGCAACCACCGGGCGCTCGCCGACATCCGCGAGTCCATCGCGGAGTTGCGCTACTACCGCGAGGCCGTCTTCGTCCCCCAGCCCGGCCCGGACTCCGACACCGCCCGCTCCATCGCCGCCCGCCACACCGTCCCCGCGGAACCCCACGCCCCGCGCTGACGACCCGCCCGCACCGGGCACGAAAGCAGGGCGCGACCACCCCTCGCCACCCTGTACACTTTTCGAGGCGACGCCACCCCGGCAAGATCACCGGGGAAACGCCGCTGATGGTGGGTGTAGCTCAGCTGGTAGAGCACCTGGTTGTGGTCCAGGATGTCGCGGGTTCGAGTCCCGTCACTCACCCTCCTGACAATGGCCCCTGACCTGCGGCGACGCAGGCCAGGGGCCATTTCGCTGGGTCAGCGTCGGCCCTCGCGAACATGACGTGAACACACTGCCTGGGTAGGCCCGATCTGCTAGGAGAGGCCCCGACCGGATTCGGTCGGGGCCTCATCAGCCGTGCCTCCGAAGCCCCGCGCCGGGATTCCGTCCCAAACGGCCACGAGGAGATCGACGATGCCCACCACGATCTCGCTACCGGCCTGGTGGGCCTCAAACCAGGAGTCCGGGCCGTCGGCGCCCGCGTCTCCGCCGAGTTGCTGCGGCAGGGCGCGAGGGAGATCATCGCGGGCATCCCCCACTGACCCGCCCCCGTACGGCCCCGGTCGTCCGCGTCCCCCGTCGCGGCGGCCGGGGTTACTGCCGCTGGGCCGGCCCGGCGCCGGGCAAGTGGCGCCGGGGCTTTGGTGTCTGCTCCGGTGGGTACGGACAGGTCTCCCCCCGAGGGGCGTTCGGGGAAAGGCTGGAAAACGCCGGCGTTGGTGGCGGGGTGGGGTGGTGGGGGACTAAGGGGGGCGTGGCGGCCGGGGCGGGTCCTACGGGTGGAGCTTTTTTTCGAGTTCCTCGACGTAGTTGTAGGCGGCGTTGCTGCCCTGCTTGCCCGGGGAGAGCTTCAGGATCGCCTGGTCCTTGTCCGGGTTGCCGGAGAGGTAGGCCTCGGTCAGGACGTAGGGGAGGCCGTCGACGCGGATGCGGATGCTGCCGTCGGGGTAGGCGCTGATGCGCACTTTGCGGCCGTCGGGGAGCTGTATCGGGTCCGGGGTGAAGTGGGCTTTGAGGGGCTCGGCGGGCATGGGGGCTCCGGAGGGCGTCGGGCGGGAACGGGCGGACGACGGTACCGGGGGCGGGGGCGGGGCGCCAGTTATGCGGGTGGGGGGATCGCGTGGAGGAGGCGGGAGACGGTGGCGGGGTCGCCGACGACCGTGGCGGTGCCGGCCGCGCAGGCGGCGGGGAGGGTGGTGGGGTCGGTCAGGAGGGTGCTGAGGGTCGTGGGGTCGGTGCGCAGGAGGACGTCGGCGGTGGTGGTCGCGCCGGGGTGGACGTGGGCGCGGCCGGCGGCGAGGCGGACCGTCCAGACGCGGTCGTCGAGCTCCAGGCGGCAGTCGAGGGGTGGGGCCGCCGGGTCGGGGCGGGCGGCGCCCTGGAGGAAGATCAGCACGGAGGTCGCGCTGAGTGAGGCCGGCGGCGGGGGCTGCGGCGCGGCCATGCCCCAGTCGCCGAGCGCCAGCAGGATCGGCTCCAGCGCCCGGCCGCGCTCGGTCAGTTCATAGGCCCGCGGATCCGCCGCCGGGGCCTGGCCGCGGCGCACCACGCCGTTGTGCTCCAGCTCGCGCAGCCGGTCGGCGAGCAGGTTCGAGCTGACGTGCGGCAGCGCGTGCCGCAGCTCGGAGAAGCGCTGCGGGGCCAGGAGCAGTTCGCGTACGACCAGCAGCGCCCACCGCTCCCCCACGACGTCGAGGGCCCGGGCGATCCCGCATGCGTCCCGGTAGCTGCGGGTGGTCGGCATGGTCGCACTCCCTGTCGTCACTTCCCCGTCCGGCTCCGAGCCGAAAATAGCACAGCGGGTGATTGTTTTTCACAACCTGATGTGGTTGGTTTTCCGCACGGGCCGCACCGGGCCCGGACGAGTGCGAGCCGGGAGGCTTCGTAGTGAGTGGACAGCTGCTCAAGGACAAGAACGCCGTGATCTACGGGGGCGGGGGCGCCATCGGCGGTGCCGTCGCGCGGGCGTTCGCCCGGGAAGGCGCGCGGGTCTTCCTCGCCGGGCGGACGAAGGCGACGCTCGACGCGGTGGCCGGCGAGATCGCCGCGGCGGGCGGGACGGCGCAGACCGCGCGGGTCGACGTGCTCGACCAGCGGGCGGTCGACGAGCACGCGGCCGGCGTCGCCGCGGCGGCCGGCGGCATCGACATCGCCCTCAACGCGGTGAGTTTCCCGCACGACCAGGGGACGCCGCTCGCTGACCTCACCCTGGAGGAGTTCATGCGGCCCGTCGACGGCTTCCTGCGGGCGCAGTTCCTCACCAGCAAGGCCGTGGCGCGGCACATGGGCGGCGACCGGTCCGGCGTCATCCTGACCCTCTCCGAGCCGGGCGCGAAGCTGGCGGTGGGCGGCATCCTCGGGCACGCGGTCAGCGCGGCCGGCAAGGAGGCCTTCTCGCGGGCGCTGGCGGCGGAGTTGGCGCCGGCCGGCGTCCGGGTCATCGGCATCCGGCCGCACGCCGTCGTCGACGCCCCGGCGGCCGGCTCCTACACCGGGGAGCTCTTCGAGAAGATCGCGGCGGCGGCCGGGGTGTCGGTACGGGAGCTGCTGGAGGGCGGAGGCATGGCGCAGGGGACGCTGCTGGGGCGGCTGCCCACGCTCGCCGAGGTCGCCGAGACCGCGACCTTCCTGGCGTCGGACCGGTCGGCCGCGATGACCGGCGCGATCGTCAACATGTCGGCCGGCGCGCTCGTCGACTGAGCCGCGGCCCCGCGGGGCGCATCGACGGCGGGGCGTCCGTTCCCCGCCGGGCCCACCCTCCGGGTAACCGCCGGCTCACCCCGCCGCGGGCGGCGGGTCCTGGGCCGCGAGGAGGTCGTCGCCGTGGGCCAGCGTCCAGTCGGCCAGCGCCCGCAGGGGGCCGTCGACGAGGGAGGCGCCGAGCGGCGTCAGGGCGTAGTCGACGTGCGGCGGGGCGGCCGGGCGCGGATGGCGGTCGACCAGGCCGTTGGCCTGGAGGCGGCGCAAGGTCTCGGTCAGCGCCTTGTCGCTCACCCCGCCCAGCCACCGGAGCAGGTCCCGGCGCCGCCGCGGCCCGGACCGCAGCCCCGCGAGGACGACACCGTCCCAGGTGTGCGCCAGCAACTCGGTCGCCGCCCGCAGCCGGCAGTCGGCGAGGAAGGGCGGGCAGTCGCCGGCCGCCCGGGAGCCGTCGGCACCCGCCCCTGCCACGGACTCCGGTACGGCCCCGGCGCCCCACGCAGCCCCGGCGCCCGCCGGCACCCCGCGCTCCGCCAAAGGCCCGGCATCGGCGGCCCCCCGGGCGCCCGCAGGCGCCCCGCACCCCCGGACGGGCCGCGCGCCGGCGGCACCCGTGCCCTCACCGGCGCCCGGAGCGCCCCGCGCGGTCTCCATCACCCCATCGTGCCCCAGGCGTTGCCTACCGGGTGGTGCGTATCGGGTTTCCTACCGTGGCCCCCGGTACGCCGCCGGGCAGGCCGGGGGCGCCGGGAAGCCGGAACGGCAACGGGAACGGGAGCAGGGCATGCGGATCGGGATCCTGGGGACGGGCACGCTGGCCGTGGGGCTGGGGACGGCGTGGGCGCGGGCGGGGCATGCGATACGGATCGGCGGGCGGTCGCGGGAGAAGGCCGCCGCAGCCGCCGGGCGGATCGGCGGGGCGGCGGTCGCCGTGGAACCGCGGGAGGCGGCGGCGGGCGCCGACGTGGTGCTGGTCGCGGTCGCGTGGGAAGGGCTCGCCGACATCCTCGCCCTCGCCGGCGCGAAGGAGGGCACGCTCGCCGGCACGCCCCTGCTCGACCCGACCAACGCGGTCGCGCACGGCGTGGGCGAACTCCTCACCCCTGACGGCCGCTCGGCCGCCGAGCACCTCGCGGACCTCGCGCCGGGCGCGCACGTCGTCAAGGGCTTCCACCTCTTCGCCGCCGACCAGTGGCAGCCCTGCCCCGAGCCGGGCCCCGAGCCCCGCCCGGAGCCGCACCCCGAGCCGGGCCCGGAGCAGCGCCGCCGAGAGCCCGCCGCCGAGCCCGCCCGCGAGCCCGTCACCGTCGTGCTCGCCGGCGACGACGACGCCGCCCTCGCCGCCGTGTCGCAGCTCGTGGCCGACGCGGGCGGCCAGCCCGCCGTCCTCGGCCCCCTGCGCCGGGCCCGGCAGCTGGAGGAGGTCGCCGGCTTCGTCATCGGCCTGGCCTTCGCGGGCGTGGACCCCGCGAGCGCCGTCCCGCACATCAGCCTGCCGGCTCCGGACGCGTAAGCCCCCGCCCCCGCGCCCCCGCGGCATAAAAGAAACCGCGCCGCAAAAGAACCGCGGCCCCGCTCCCCCCAGTGCCGGGGAGGGAACGGAGCCGCGGTGAGGCCCGGTGGGAGGGCGGAGGCGGCCGGGCGACTGTCAGGCGTCCCGGGTCATCTCCCGCCCCCGCTCCCACCGGGGGTCCGGATCACCCCCGAGGGCCGGCCTCCGGAGGTCACACCCCCGAAGGCCACCCCCCGGGCGTCACGCCCCGAAGAGCAGCCCGTACGCCCCCATCGCCATCGCGATGTCGGCCTGGGCCCAGAAGCGGTGGTACGTGAAGCTCGGCACGCTCCCACCGTTCAGGTACGCCTGGACCTTCGGCCAGTTCGGGTCGTTCTTGTAGAAGGACCGCAGCTCGATGAACGTCGAGTTGGAGTCGATCTTGTCGCCGTTGGGCATCGTGCCGGAGAAGCTGGACGGCACGTAGACCGGGTCGTCGAACCGGTTGTAGTCCGCCCGGGTCTCCGGGGTGGCGATGCCCAGCGGGTCCTGGTAGTTCGTCCACATGCCGTCGAGCAGCGCCTTGGCCATGTTCTGGGCCTGGGTGTTGCCGGACTTGGCGGCGTAGTAGGACAGCGTCTTGGCGTAGGCCGCCGTGACGCCCAGGTCGTTGCCGTAGGCCGAGACCGTCACGTGCAGGCCGGCGTTGCTGCCCGGGCTGGCCGCGTTCCAGGTGTCCGGCGCGCCGGTCCACTGGAGGTCGGACGGGATCTTGAAGGTGCCGTCCGCGTTGACGGTGGTCTCGGACATGGCCCAGGCGACCCACTTGTCGAGGATCTTCTTGGCCTTGGCGTCACCGGTCTGCTGGTAGTACTCCGCGACCCGCTCCATCGACCAGGCCTGCATGCCGAACCACTGGTTCGACGGCGGGTCGTGGTAGACGGGCTCCCAGTCGTACGCCATCCCGTAGAAGGTGGGCGTGCCGGCCGGGGGCTGGCCGTAGGCGCCGTCCCAGCTGTTGGTGGCGCCACCGGCGATGGCGCCCTCGGAGGACTGCAGCCACTGGTAGAACTCCAGCTGCCGGCTCAGGCTGGTGGTCCAGTCCTGCTTGCCGGTCGCCGACTTCGGCGCCATGGCCGGGTCGGTGGTCAGCGCGTAGGCCGCCAGCGGGTTCTGGTAGCCGAAGTGCGAGGCGCCGTCACCGATGCGCCAGGCCCAGCCGCCGCCGGAGCCGGACGAGCCGCCCCAGGCGTAGTACCAGGACAGCAGGTAGTGCTCGCTGTCCTTGCCGGTGCCGGCCGGGCAGCTCGGGCTGGTGCAGTTGCCGATCTTCTTGAAGTACTTGTCGAAGAACGAGTACCGCAGGTAGTCGCCCATCTTGCCGGCCTTGGCGACGGTGTCCGCCACGTCCGCGGACTTGCCCTGCGCCTTGGCCCAGGTGTCCGCCCAGTACGCGGCCTGGATGGCGCGCGCGTCGGCGTCCGGGGCGTCGGTGTACTTCCACTGCTGGGCGTACTGCGAGTCGCCCGTGAAGAGGTCCAGGTAGCCGTTCTTGCCGCCGTACTTGAAGGCGTCGCAGGTCGGCTGCGGGACCGTCTCCCAGACCGACTCCTGGGCGCCGCGCTGGAAGGTGTTGATGTACGACGGGCCGGCCGCCGTCGGGCCGAGCTCGCAGCCGCCACCGGGCGTGTCACCGTAGCCGTAGACGTTGTCGACGTCCTCCAGCCAGTGCATGCCGTAGATGTCGTCCGTGCCGTACGCCGACTTCAGCTCGCCGGCGATCGGGTCGACACCGGACTTGACGCTGCTGTCCAGCTGCGAGGGGTAGTCCGACGGCAGCGGGTGCTCGGGGGCGTAGGTGGCCGGCGAGCTGGCGTTGTAGAAGCTGTTGGTCGGCTGGTCGGCGTGTGTGGGGATCATGTACGTTTCCATGGTCGTCCACGCCGCGTTGAACTTGCTCCAGTCCCCGCTGACCTCGCCGTACATGGCCTGCAGCCAGATCATGTACGAGTACGCCTCGGACGTGGTCTCGTGACCGTAGTCCGGGGCTTCGACCATGAGCGTCTCGACCGAGTGGTACGGGATGCCCTTGGGCGAGAAGTAGCCGCTCGCGGGGTCGGTGATCTTCCCGTAGAGCGTGAGGAACCGGGCCGCGTAGTCGCCGGTCGCGCCGATCTCGCTGACGCTGACGGTCGCCGCGCTGTAGCCGGTGGCGGTCGCCGAGAAGGTGGCCGAGCCGGAGCCGGTGGCGGCTGCGGCGATCGTCACGTTCTGCGCGGTGGACCAGTTGGCCGGGGTGAAGGTCAGGCTCGCCCCGGACTGGACGCTCAGCGAGGTGTTGCCCGCGGTGCGGGCCACGGCCACCGTGACGTTGGCGGTCGGCGCGCTGGAGAGCTTCACGCCGAACGTGCCGGTCTTGCCCTGCTGGACCGACAGCGTCGTCGGCGAGGCGACGATCGCCGGGCCGGTCGCGACGTGCACGCCCACCGGGGTGGACTCGGCGGACGCGCCGAGGCTGTCGTACGCCTTGGCGTAGACCGAGTAGTCACCGGCCGAGACGTTCGTCCAGTCGAACGAGTACGGCGCGGTGGTGTCGGTGGCCAGCAGGGTCGTGTCGCTGTAGAACTCGACCTTGGTGATGGTCGCGCTGTCCGCCGCGACCGCGGTCGCCGCCAGCGGGATGGTCGCGCCCGCGCTGTAGGTGGCGCCGGCCGCCGGGCTGGTGAGCACCGGCAGCGGCGGCTGGTGGGCGCCGCCGCACACCGTGCCGTTGACGCTGAAGGTCGTCGGCGCGGCGTTGGTGCCGCTGTAGTTGAAGTTCGCGCTCGTGGTGATGTTGGCGTTCGGCGCGATCGTCTTGTTCCAGTCCAGCGACTTGACGGTGACGGCCTTGCCGGACTGCGACCAGGTGCCGTTCCAGCCGCTCTGCAGCGCCTGGTTGCCGGTGTACGAGTACGTCAGCGTCCAGCCGTTGATCGCGTCGGTGCCCAGGTTGGTGATCTTGGCGTTGGCGGTGAAGCCGGAACCCCAGTCCTGCGTCGTGTAGTCGACGCTGCACTGCAGCCCGGCCGCGTGCGCGACACCGCCGCCGGTGGCCACGGTCAGGCCGAGCGGCAGGGCGAGCGCCGCGACCAGCGCCGTCAGCAACTTGGTGGTCCGCCGTCGCGCGCGCGTGACGATCGGTCTTCCTCTTGCCATGCGAGAGGTCCTCCTCGCGGTTCGTGGGGGGATGTGTCCTGCGATGGATCTGTGAACCAGTGGGAGCGCTCCCACCATCAAGGCGTTGCCAAAGACCTGTCAAGAGGTGAAGCGCAACGGCCTGTTCGCGGGCCGACGCATATTCCCCTCTACCCCTGGAGCGGACTTGACGCTAGGGTTCTGCGCCGGACCAGTGGGAGCGCGTCCACTTCTTGATCCCCCCACATCACGAGGAGTCGCACATGCGACGACCCACGCGCACCGCGGCGCTGTCCATGGCCGCCGTGAGCACGGCGGCGGCAGCCGCCGCGCTGCTACCCACGCTCGGCGCGACCAGCGCGGCGGGCGCGGCGCCCGCCTGCGCGGTCTCCTACTCGGTGACCAACCAGTGGGACAGCGGATTCCAGGGCAACGTTGTCATCACCAACAACGCGGCACCGACCACCAGTTGGACCCTGACCTTCGGTTTCGCCGGCGGCCAGAAGGTCACCCAGGGCTGGAACGCCACCTGGACCCAGTCCGGCGGCACCGTGACCGCGGCGTCCATGTCGTACAACGGCGTGATCCCCACCGGCGGCACCGTCAGCGCCGGCTTCCTCGGCAGCTGGTCGGGCAGCAACCCGGCGCCGACGAGCTTCACGCTCAACGGCACGGCGTGCAACGTCGACGGCACCGCGCCCCCGACCACGCCGCCCACCACCCCGCCGACGACACCGCCCACGACCCCGCCGACCACTCCCCCGACGACCCCGCCGACCACGCCGCCCACGACCCCGCCCGGCGGGGACACCGCGCCGCCCAAGCTGCATGTGGCCGGAAACAAGCTGGTCGACTCCACCGGCAAGCAGGTCGTCCTGCACGGAGTGAACCGGTCCGGCACCGAGTTCGCGTGCGCGCAGGGCAACGGCATCTTCGACGGCCCGGTCGACGACGCGGCGATCGACGCGATCAAGAGCTGGAAGGGCGTCACCGCGGTGCGCGTGCCGCTCAACGAGGACTGCTGGGAGGGGCTTTCGTACGTGCCGGCGGCCGACGGCGGCGCCAACTACATCGCGGCGATCACCGGCTGGGTCAACCGCCTGGTCGCGCACGGCATCACGCCGATCGTCGAGCTGCACTGGACGCACGGCCTCTACACCGGCAACTCGGCGGGCTGCACGGACGTCAACGCCACCTGCCAGAAGCCGATGCCGGACGCGCAGTACGCGATCCCGTTCTGGACCGGTGTGGCGAACACGTTCAAGTCGAACACCTCGATCGTCTTCGACCTGTTCAACGAGCCCTACCCGGACCGCGCGACCTCCAACACCGAGCAGGCGTGGACGTGTTGGCGGGACGGCGGCACCTGCCCGGGCATCGGCTACGACGTGGCGGGTATGCAGGACATGCTGGACGCCGTACGTGGCACCGGCGCGCAGAACGTCGTGCTGATGGGCGGACTGGCCTACTCCAACGACCTCACCGGGTGGCTGGCGCACGAGCCGACCGACCCGACGGGCAACCTGGCGGCGGCCGTTCATGTGTACAACTTCAACTCATGCGCGAACAGCTCCTGCTGGGACTCCCAGTTGGCGCCGGTCGCCGCGAAGGTGCCGCTGGTCGCCGGTGAGATCGGCGAGAACACCTGCGCGCACTCCTTCACCGACAGCTTCATGAGCTGGCTGGACAGCCACCAGCTGTCCTACCTCGGGTGGACCTGGAACACCTGGGACTGCTCCTCCGGCCCTTCGCTGATCTCCAGCTACGACGGTACGGCGACCAACTACGGCCTCGGCCTGAAGAACCACCTGGCGTCGCTGGGCTGATCCGGCGGCACCCCGCGAACGGGGGCGGTCCCGTGCATGGATGGCGTGCACGGGCCCGCCCCTCCCGCGTTCCCGGCCCCCTGAGCAGCGGCTGAACCGCCGTGAGCGGGGCGGGAGTTCGTTCGAGTCTCGTAATCCCGCGAACTCTCAACCGGCCATTATTGAACAACTTATTGACGCTGACGTGAGCGCCTTGTATACATCACCTCGCCGAGAGAGCGCTCTCATCCCGCTCTGGCGGCCTCCGTCACGGACCCCCACCCGGTTGAGGAGAACACATGTCAGGCAGCACTTCCCTGTTGGTGCGCCGACGGCCGGGGCGCCATCGCGGGCGCCAGCCGTATCTGGTCCTAACCGCCCTGCTCGCCCTGGTGGCGGGCTTCCTCCTGGTGGTGACCTCGCAGTCACCGGCCCGCGCCGCGGGCACCCTGCTCTCGCAGGGCAAGCCGGCCACCGCGTCGTCCACCGAGAACGCGGGCACGCCCGCCTCGGCGGCCTTCGACGGCGACCCCGGCACCCGCTGGTCCAGCGCCGCCTCCGACCCCCAGTGGATCCAGGTGGACCTCGGCAGCACCCAGTCCATCAGCCAGGTGACGCTCAACTGGGAGACGGCGTACGCGAAGGCGTTCACCCTCCAGACGTCCACCAACGGCACCAGCTGGACGACGATCTACTCCACGACCACCGCGACCGGCGGCGTGCAGAACCTGACCGTAAACGGTTCCGGCCGCTACGTGCGGCTCAACGGCACCGTGCGGGCGACCCAGTGGGGCTACTCGCTGTGGGAGTTCCAGGTCTACGGCGCCGGCGGCACCAACCCCGGCGCGTGCAACACCACCAACGCGGCGCTGAACCACACCGCGACCGCCTCCTCCACCGAGAACGCCGGCACGCCGGCCTCCGCGGCGGTCGACGGCAACACCGGCACCCGCTGGTCCAGCGCGTTCAGCGACCCGCAGTGGCTCCAGGTGGACCTCGGCGCGTCGCAGCAGGTCTGCGGCATCGGCCTGAACTGGGAGGCGGCGTACGCGACCGCGTACCAGATCCAGGTCACCGACAACCCGTCGGGCACCTGGACCACCGTCTACTCCACGACCAGCGCCACCGGCGGCGTGCAGAACCTCAACGTGACCGGCACCGGCCGGTACGTGCGGATCAACACCACCGCCCGCGCCACCGCGTACGGCGTCTCGCTGTGGGAGTTCCAGGTCTTCACCACCACCGGCGGCACCACCAACGGCGGCGGCAACAACGGCGGTACGACCGGTGGCAGCACCGGCGGCACCACCCCGCCGGACTCCTTCTGGGGCACCACCGACGACATCCCGGCCGCGCACAACGTGATGGAGCTGAAGATCCTCAACCGGACCAACGGCGCCTACCCGGACAGCCAGGTCTACTGGAGCTTCAACGGCCAGGTCCACTCGATCGCCGACCAGCCGTACTTCGACATGCCGGCGAACTCCTCGGGCCGGATGTACTTCTACGTCGGCTCGCCGAACAGCCAGTACTACGACTTCATCGAGTTCACGATCGGCGCGACCGTCTTCAACGGCAACACCACCCGCGTCGACGCGTGGGGCCTGCCGCTGGCCATCCGGCTGCACTCGCACGACGGCCAGGACATCCAGCTCGGTGACAGCCAGGACCTGTTCACGATGAGCCGCGACCAGGTCTTCGCGAACTTCCAGGCCTCGGTGCCGCAGCAGTTCAAGGTGCTCGCGCAGACCCAGGCGCCGTACCGGATCATCGCGCCCGGCAGCGACCCGAGCTTCCGCGAGGGCGGGGTGAACGCCAACTACTTCACGGCGTACGCCCAGTCGGTCGGGGTGAACGAGCCGACGTCGAACATCTTCGGCTGCGCCGGCTCGATGGGCGCGGACGCCGCCAAGTGCGCGGCGCTCAACCGGCACACCGCGACCCTGCCCGCCGCCCAGCAGCAGGACCCGACCAAGTTCTACAGCGGCGACCCGGCCAACTGGTACGCCAAGTACTGGCACGACCACGGCATCAACCACCTCGCGTACGGCTTCCCGTACGACGACGTGGCCGGCCAGGCGGCCTACGCCTCGCAGCAGAACCCGCAGTGGATGGAGATCGCGGTCGGCTACTGAGCCGACCGGGCCCTGGGCCGGCACCGCCGCGCCCAGGGCCCACCGCCCGACCGGCCGTCCCCGACGGCCCGTTCCCCGAGACCCCCCACGAGTCCCCCCACAAAACCGCCGGGGGCGGACCGGTACGCGCCCCACGCGCACCGGCTCCGCCCCCGGCGGCGTCGTGCGGCCCGGGGGGGCCGCCCAGGGGCCTCCCCGGGGCCTGAGGGGCCCCTGGGGGGCCCGCGGGGTCAGACGGAGTCGCGCTGGACCAGTTCGGTCGCGAGGACCACGTGGCGGCGTACGGAGGCGCGCTCGGCGATCTCCTCCAGCAGCACCCGGGCCATCGTGCGGCCCATCTCCTCGGTGGGCTGGCGCACGCTGGTGAGGGCCGGGTCCATGTGGCGGGCGATCGCGGAGTCCTCGAAGCCGACCAGGGCGACGTCCTCGGGCACCCGGCGGCCGGCCTCGCGCAGCACCGCGCGGGCGCCGGCGGCCATCACGTCGGAGGCGGCGAAGACGCCGTCGATGCCGGGGCGGCGCACCAGCAGCTCGCGCATCGCGCGCCGGCCGCCCTCCTCGGTGAAGTCGCCGCGGGCGACCAGCGCGGTGTCGAAGCCGCCGAGGCCGCCGGCCGCGGACTCCACCGCCTGCCGGTAGCCGTCGAGGCGGCTGCGGGCCACGTACATGTCCGGCGGCCCGGTGATGGTGGCGACCTGGCGCCGGCCGCGCGCGATGAGGTGGGCGACCGCGGCCCGCGCCCCGCCGACGTTGTCGGCGTCCACGTAGGAGACGGACTCCAGGTCGCTGCGGCGGCCGTTGAGCACCGCGGGCATCTCCAGCTGCTCCAGCAGGTCCGGCAGCGGGTCGTCCTCGTGCACGGAGACCAGCAGCACCCCGTCGACCCGGTGGGCGGCCAGGTACTGCGCGAAGCGCGCCCGCTCCTTGGGCGTCCGGATCAAGGTGAGCAGCAGCTGCATGTCGGTGTCGGCGAGCTCCGCGCCGATGCCCCGGATGATGTCGGAGAAGTACGGCTCGGCGAACAGCCGGGTCTCCGGTTCGGGGATGACCAGCGCGATCGCGTCGGTGCGGTTGCCGGCCAGGGCCCGGGCCGCACGGTTGGGCACATAGCCGAGCTCGGCGATGGCGGCCTCGACGGCGGCCTTCGCGCGGTCGCTCACCCGCGGCGATCCGTTGATCACCCGGGAGACCGTGCCCCGCCCGACCCCGGCGCGCAGCGCCACCTCCTCAAGGGTGGGACGCCCGCTGTGCCGTCCGTTCATGGCCACTGCCGCCTCCTGTACTCATTTCGCGCCACCTTAGCGCCCGGTCCTTCCCCGCAGGAGCGGTTCTTGAGAGCGCTCCCACACTACAAGCCCCAGGCCGCGGCTTCCGTTCAAGAAGTAATCGCCAGTCAGCTCCGGACACGTTCCGGCAACGAAATGGACTTCACATCTTGACACTGACCCCCCCTAGGCGTGAATGTTCCGGAAAGCCTACGTGGGAGCGCTCCCACAACGCCAACTTCCGTCACACCCCCGGGGACCACGCACCACCCGCACGCCGACCCACCCTGACAAGGAGAGTGGAATGCGCACTTCCGGCAGAACCCGCAAGGCCGCCGTCATCGCGGTCGCGGGTCTCGCAGCCTGCGCGACCCTGATCACCGGCTGCAGCAGCGACAGCAAGGACGACAGCAAGGGCAGCAGCGACAGCAGCAGCTCCGCGTCGTCGAACGAGAAGATCACCCTGCATGTCGGCGACTTCGGCTCGTTCGGCTACGACAACGAGAAGGGCGCGGCCCTCTACGCCGAGTACCAGAAGCTGCACCCCAACATCACGATCGTCGAGGACAACGTCTCCGACGGCCAGCAGTACTGGGACAAGCTCAAGCTGCACCTGACGCAGAACAGCGGCCTGGACGACATCCAGGCCATCGAGGTCGGCTACATCGGCCTGGCCATCCAGCCGAACCTGGCCAACAAGTTCGTGGACTTCAAGACGGTCCAGGGCTTCAACGCCGACGACTGGCTGCCGTACAAGGAGAAGCAGGCCACCACCGGCGACGGCAAGATCATCGGCCTGGGCACGGACGCCGGCCCGACCGCGATCTGCTACAACAAGGACGCCTTCGCCAAGGCCGGCCTGCCCACCGACCGCGACCAGCTCGCCTCGCAGTGGAACGGCGACTGGCAGAAGTTCATCGACCTGGGCAAGCAGTTCCAGGCCAAGGCCCCGGCCGGGATGAAGTTCTCCGACTCCGGCAGCGGCCTGTTCAACGCGATCCTGGCCAGCCAGCCGACCCAGTACTCCGACGCCAACGGCAAGCTCATCTACGACACCAGCCAGGGCGTCAAGACCGCCTGGGACCTGTCGACGGAGGCCGTGGAGGCCGGTATCACCGCCGGCTACCAGCAGCTGGACCCGCAGAACGCGTGGACCGCGGCGTTCAAGACCAACAAGTTCGCCACCGTCACCTGCCCGAGCTGGATGGTCGGCCTGGTGCAGAGCAACTCCGGCCCGGCGGGCCAGGGCAAGTGGGACATCGCGGCGCCGCCGCAGGTCGGCAACTGGGGCGGTTCGTTCCTGGCCGTGCCCAAGTCCGGCAAGCACGTCAAGGAGGCGACCGAGCTCGCCCAGTGGCTGACCGCCCCCGAGCAGCAGATCAAGGTCTTCCAGAAGTTCGGCAACATCCCCTCCACCGTCAAGGCCCTCGATGACCCCGCGGTGCAGAACCTGACGAACCCGTACTTCCCGGGCACCCCGGTCGGCAAGCTCTTCGCGAGTGCCGCGAAGAACATCACCCCGGCCCCGATCGGCCCGTGGGACGGCAACGTCAAGGACATCATCACCAAGAACGGCATCATGGACATGGAGAAGCGCCACACGTCCAAGGACAAGGCCTGGTCGAACGTGACCAGCCAGATCAAGGACAAGGTCGTTCAGTAACCCCCAGGCGGGGCCGCCCGGCAGTGTCTCCCACCTGCCGGGCGGCCCGTCATACGGCCGGCTGCGACAAATGAACGCACCGCGCCGAGGCCCCTACAAGTTCTGAACAACCCTCCCCCACCCGGTCCACCGCCCGCACCCCTACGGGAAGGACGCCCCTCGTGGCCACCTCCGTCAGGGCGACGTCCGACGGCAGCCCGCCGTCGTCCAGGCCCGCCCAGCGCCCGTCAACCCAGGACGGCAGCCGACCTCCCGGCTGGCGCACCCGGCTCTACCGCTTCGACACCAAGGCGTCCCCCTACGCCTACGTCGCCCCGTTCTTCATCGTCTTCGCCGCCTTCGGCCTCTTCCCCCTGATCTACACCGGCTACCTGTCGCTGCAGCAGGTGGAACTGGGCGCGCACGGCAAGTGGATCGGCTTCGACAACTACACCGCCCTGTGGAACAGCCCGTTCTTCTGGAAGGCGCTGCGCAACACCTTCACGCTGGGCGTGATCTCCACCGTCCCGCAGCTGATGATGGCGCTCGGCATCGCGCACCTGCTGAACTACAAGATGCGCGGCCGGTCCTTCTTCCGGGTCGCGATCCTCGCCCCGTACGCGACCTCGGTCGCGGCGGCCACGCTGGTGTTCATCCAGCTGTTCAACCCCGACTACGGCATGATCAACCAGCTGCTGGGCCACATCGGAGCGGGCCACATCGACTGGGAGTCGTCCAAGTGGCCGGCGCAGATCGCCATCTCCTCGATCGTCACCTGGCGGTGGACCGGCTACAACGCGCTGATCTACCTGGCCGCGATGCAGGCCGTACCGCATGACCTGTACGAGGCGGCGGCGCTGGACGGCGCCTCGCGCTGGCGGCAGTTCATCAACGTCACGATCCCCTCGATCCGCCCGACGATCCTGTTCACCATCATCGTCTCCACCATCGGCGCGACCCAGCTGTTCGGCGAGCCGCTGATGTACGGCGGCGGCGTCGGCATCACCGGCGGCACCGACCACCAGTACCAGACGCTGAGCCTGTACATGTACGACCAGGGCTGGAACGTCGGCGAGCTCGGCCGGGCGTCGGCGGTGGCCTGGGTCATGCTGCTCATCCTGCTGCTCATCGGCGCGGCCAACCTGCTCGTCGCCCGTGCCAACCGCCGGAAGCTGGGGGGCTGACCCATGGCTCAACTGACCCAGGCCACGCAGAGCGCGGGGCCCCGCCACTCCACCGCCGCCCCCGCGCGCCGCCGCGCCAAGGCCGGGGCGCCGGGCAAGCAGCAGCACGCGGGACCGGTCGCGTACGTCCTGCTGATCTTCGCCGCCGCGGTGTCGCTCTTCCCGCTGTACTGGACGGTCGTGGCGGCCTCCCACACCGACACCGACATCGTTTCCCCGCCGACGCCGCTGCTGCCCGGCAGCCACCTGGTGGAGAACATCAAGGTGGTGTGGAGCGAGGTCGACATGACCAAGGCGCTGATCAACTCCACCGTGGTCGCCGGCTGCGTGGCGCTCAGCACCGTGCTGTTCGCGACGCTCGCCGGGTTCGCCTTCGCCAAGCTGGAGTTCCGCGGGCGCAACGCGCTGCTGATGATCGTGGTCGCCACCATGACCATTCCGCCGCAGCTGAGCGTCATCCCGCTGTACCAGATCATCACCAACGTCGGCTGGGTCGGCCATCTGCAGTCGGTCATCCTGCCCTCGCTGGTCGCCGCGTTCGGCGTGTTCTTCATGCGGCAGTTCCTGTCCGAGGCGCTGCCGATCGAGCTGATCGAGGCGGCCCGGGTGGACGGGGCGCACAGCCTGCGCATCCTGTGGCACGTGGTCTTCCCCATCGCCCGCCCCGCGATGGCCGTGCTGGGCATGCTGGTGTTCGTCCAGGCCTGGAACGACTTCTTCTGGCCGCTGATCGCGCTGAACGAGCAGAACCCGACGGTGCAGGTCGCGCTGGCCGGCGTCGGCTCCGGCAACCACACCGTCGACCACGCCGTGGTCGTGACCGCCGCCCTGGTCGCGACGCTGCCGCTGCTGGTCGTCTTCGCCGTGCTGGGCAAGCAGATCGTCGGCGGTATCACCGCGGGCGCCGTCAAGAGCTGACCCCACCGGCCCGTACGGGACGCAACCCCCCTGTGCCGTACGGGCCCCCGGTGGGAGCCCCCCTCCCCCGACTACCCCCTGATTCCCCTGGAGTCCCCCGTCATGACAGCTGTCCATTCAGAGGGCACCGAGCTATCGACCGGCTCTGCCTCGCTCCGCTTTCCCCCCGGTTTCGTCTGGGGGGCGGCAACGGCCGCCTACCAGATCGAGGGCGCCGCGGCCGAGGACGGCCGTACGCCTTCGATCTGGGACACCTTCAGCCACACCCCTGGCCGGGTCCGCAACGGGGACACCGGTGACATCGCCGCCGACCACTACCACCGCTTCCGCGACGACGTCGCCCTGATGGCGGACCTGGGCCTGGGCGCCTACCGCTTCTCGGTGTCCTGGTCGCGCGTCCAGCCCACCGGCCGCGGCCCCGCCGTGCAGCGCGGCCTGGACTTCTACCGGCAGCTCACCGACGAGCTGCTCGACAAGGGCATCACGCCGGTCGCCACCCTCTACCACTGGGACCTCCCGCAGGACCTGGAGGACGTCGGCGGCTGGACCGTACGCGACACCACCGAGCGCTTCGCCGAATACGCCGAGATCGTGGCGAGCGCGCTCGGCGACCGGGTGCCGTACTGGACGACGCTCAACGAGCCGTGGTGCTCGGCCTACCTCGGCTACGGCTCCGGTGTGCACGCCCCCGGGCGCACCGAGCCGGAGTCGTCGCTGAAGGCCGTGCACCACCTCAACCTCGCCCATGGCCGGGCGATCGGGGTTCTGCGTTCCGTTCTCCCCGCTACAGCGCAGACCTCGATCACCCTCAATCTGCACCAGATCCGCCCGCTCACCGACTCCGCCGCCGACCTCGACGCGGCCCGCCGGATCGACGCGGTCGGCAACCGGGTCTTCCTCGGGCCCATCCTCGGCGACGGCTACCCCGCCGACCTGCTGGACGACACCGCGCACCTGGTGGACTGGGAGACGCTGGTCAGGGACGGCGACCTCGCCGAGATCGGCCGCCCCATCGACCTGCTGGGGCTGAACTACTACACCCCGACGCTGGTGTCCGACGGCCGGGTCGCCGGCGACGGCCCGAAGCCGCCGCGCAACGACGGGCACGGGTCGAGCGACCACTCGCCGTGGCCGGGCTCGGAGCATGTCGCCTTCCACCTGCCGCCCGGCGAGACCACCGCGATGCGCTGGGCCGTCGACGCGACCGGGCTGCGCGACCTGATCAACCGGATCGCCCGCGAGCACCCGGGCCTGCCGCTGATGGTGACCGAGAACGGCGCCGCCTACGACGACTACATCTCCCCCGAGGGCCGGGTCAACGACCCCGAGCGGGTCGCCTACCTGCGCGGCCACCTGTCCGCGGTGCACGAGGCGATCACCGGCGGCGCGGACGTACGCGGGTACTTCCTGTGGTCGCTGATGGACAACTTCGAGTGGGCCTACGGCTACAGCAAGCGCTTCGGCGCGGTGTACGTCGACTTCGGCACGCAGCGCCGGATCCCCAAGCAGAGCGCGCACTGGTACTCCCAGGTGGCGCGTACAAACGTCCTTCCGGACCTCCCGGAGGAGGACGGGAAGTCCTGAGGGGACGGGAAAGAGGGGCGGTACGGCAGTTCGAGGGTGCTGCCGTACCGCCCCTTCCGTGTGTACGGGCGCTCCTACGGGGGCGGCTCCAGCTTGACGCCCACCCCGCGCAGGGTGTGCAGGTAGCGGGGCCGGGCGGCGGACTCGCCCAACTTGCGGCGCAGCCACGACAGATGGACGTCGACCGTCTGGTCGTCGCCGTACGCCTGCTGCCACACCTCGGCCAGCAGCTCGCGCCGGGCCACCACCTCGCCGGGCCGGGCGGCCAGGAAGCGCAGCAGGTCGAACTCGCGCCGGGTCAGCTCCAGCGGTACGCCGTCCAGCGCGGCGGTCCTGCGCCGGGCGTCGACGGTCAGCCCGCCGACCCGCAGCACCTCCTGCGCCGCGGTCGCCGCCGCGCGGATCCCGGCCCGGCGCAGCAGCGCGGCAAGGCGCGCCGCGAGGTGCTCGGGCGCGTACGGCCTGACCAGGAGGTCGTCGGCGCCGGCGTCGAGCAGCCGGACCGCCTCGGCCTCCCCCGCGCCCGGGTCGCAGGTCACGATCACGGGGACGTCGCTGACCGCCCGCAGCAGCGCCAGGACCTCGGCGCCGCGCAGGTCCGGCAGCCACAGGTCCAGCACCACGGCGTCGAACCGGATGCCGGCGACCTCCCGTAACGCCTCCAGCGCGGTACCGGCGCTGCGCACGCTGTGCGCCGCGGACTCCGTCAGGTGACGGATGAGCGCGGAGCGCAGGAAGTGGTCGTCCTCGACGACGAGCACACGGGCCATGGGCGGCAACTTAGCGCGTCGCGCCACCAGTTGGTGGCACAACGTCGCGACCGGGCTGCGCGCGGTGAGGGCGCGTCAGCCGAAGGCGCCCGGCGGCGGCGGGGGCGAGGGCGCGGCGGTGGCGTCGGTGACGACGGGGGCGCCGGCGGTGAAGGCGGTCAGCGCGGCCCCGGTGTCGACCCGGCCGGGATGCGGGTCGGTCGCGACCCGGCGGGTGAAGTCGGCGGTGGGCAGCGGGCGGTCGGCGGCCCACAGGACGGCGTTGCCGAAGCGCTTGCCGCGCAGCACCGCGGGGTCGGCGGCCAGGCACAGCTCGGCGAAGGCGTGGCCCGCGGTCGCGAGCTGGCCGCGCAGGAAGGCCAGGTCGCCGCCGTCGGTGAGGTTGGCGGCGTAGGAGCCGCCGGGGCGCAGCACGCGCCGGACGTCGGCGAGGAATTCGGCGCTGGTCATGTGGGCGGGGGTGCGGGCGCCGCCGAAGACGTCGGCGATGACCAGGTCCGCCCAGCCGTCCTGGAGCTTGGCCAGGCCCGCGCGGGCGTCACCGCCGCGCACCTTGATCCGCCAGCCGCGGTCCCAGGGCAGGTGGGCGCGCACCAGGTCCACCAGGGCGGTGTCGAGCTCGATGACCTGCTGCGTCGAGCGCGGCCTGGTGTGGGCGGTGTAGCGCGCCAGGGTCAGCGCGCCGCCGCCCAGGTGCACCACCCGCAGCGGGGCGCCGGGCGGCGCGACGAGGTCGATGACGTGGCCGAGCCGCCGCTGGTAGGAGAAGGTGAGGTGGTCGGGCGCGGCGAGGTCCACATGCGACTGCGGCGCCCCGTCCACCACCAGCGCCCACGCCTGCGGGCGCTCCCGGTCCGGTACGAGCGCCGCGGCGCCGCCGCCGACCTGTGCGGTGACCGCCTCGGGGGTACGCGCCCGGCCGCCGCGCTGCCTTCTGCCTGCCATGCGCTGCATTATCCGTGGCGTACGGGCTGCTCTCACGCACGGCCCTGCGGGGCTCCGCCCGGCGCCGCGGGGTTTTTCGGGCGTCAGCGGGTCTGGCGGCGGCCCTGGTAGGAGTCGGCGAGCTCGATCGTGCGGGCCGCCTGGCCGAGGGCGGCGCGCAGCACCGCCGGGTCGGTGACGGCGGTGTCGGTGTGCGGCGGGACCAGCCAGCCGCCGTCCTCGACGGGGGGCGCGTCGGCTCCGAGGACGAGGCCGCGGCCGTCGGTGCGGGTACAGGAACTGCCGGGCACGTCCCAGGCGTCGGCGGTGCCGGGCGGCACGAGGAAGCACAGGCTCGCGCCCGTGCGGTCGTGCAGCACCGGGCCGACCCCGCTGCCGTGCCGCAGCAGGTCCACCGCTTCGAGGCCCTGCCGCGCCGGCACGGTCACCAGATCGCACGGCGCCGGCAACTCGCTGCGCTCCGCGCTGGGCCCCGACCTGTGCGTGCCGCTACCACTGGTCTCCACCAAGGCAAACGCTCCTCTCACGACCGGTTCGCCGCCGGCCCCGTCGGGCCCGGCCCCCGGTGTCCCGGTCCGGCGGCGGACGCGGCCGTACCGTTTCTCTGCCACACCGGTACAACGCGCATCGGCTCCGCCGGCTACGTGGGATTCGGGCGGTTGGGGGTGGCGTTTCCTGGCGTATTCGCTCCGCGGGTGATTCTCGGCCGGCGGCGTCGGCTGTTCGGGTGAGCATGCGTGTGGCTCGCGCGAGCGGCTTCCGCCGCCGGCGGAACACTGCGTGACGTGCCGGCCATGAGCGGGGACTTGCGGTCGGGCGGGAGAATGGGAGCGGGAGAACGACAGCGCGGAGGTCAGGGAATGTCGCAGGAGCACCAGGGCCGGCCGGCCCGCGAAGGGGACGAGGCGCGGACGGAGCGGCCCCGGCGGCCCGCGCGGCTGACCTTCGAGCCCGGTGACGTCGTGGACTCCGGCGGCGACCGGTTCTTCGAGCTGGAGTCCATGGAGGACCCGCGCGAACTGCTCGCCCGGGCCACCGAGCTGGAGCACGCCTTCCGCACCGCCGCCGAGCGGGCCGCGGAGTTCCAGGCCGTGGCCGCCGCCCAGCTCACCGACGCCCGCCGCTTTGACCGGCTCAGCATCGCCGACCTCGCCGGGCGGGCCGGCTGGTCCGAGGACTACGCCAAGAAGATGGCCGAGTGGGGGCGCGGCCTGATCGCCGGCGGCGGCGTCACCCCGTAACGGGGCCCGGGCCACGTGAAGCAGCCCGCGGCGGGTCCGTAACGGGTCCGGGCGGTGTCACCGCGTAACCGACCCGTCGCCGTGCGGGGTCGAAGGGTACGCCCCGGGCCCGCCGCTGTCCCGTATTCCGCCGATTCCACCGGCGCGCCGCCCACCAGCGGGTACCTGTAGACGCCATGGATGAATGGCAGGGGACCACCAGCGTCGTAGGAATCGTCACCGAAGCGCAGCGGCGGCAGCACACCGCGTACGTCACCCCGGAAGGCGCCGCCTGGCTCGCCTCCGCGAGCGCCTTCCCGCGCAGCGTCGAGGCCCTGTGGTCGGCCCGGCCGGGCGCGCCCAGCGTCCTGCCGTGCGGCAGGGCCTTCGACGTGGTCAACCTCACGCCGCTGTTCGGCCGCAAGCTCCTGGAGCAGCTGTGGTCCGCGGGCCCGGGCAGCGGCCCGGTCGCCGTCCACCGGGGCCGCGTCCTGCTGCTGGTCGCCCCGGGCACCGCCCAGCGGCTGCCCGCGCTGCTCGGCTGGGAGGAGTGGGCCGGCGCGGTCCCGCCGATGCTCTGCCACGGCGCCGGCGACGCGGTGACCGTCCCGCCCCTGTACGCCGACCCCGCCGCCCCGCCGCAGGACGGCACCGCCCTGTCCCGCTGGGTCGTCGCCCCCGACACCCGGCACCCGTGGCTGCCCGGCCCCGACGTCCTGCTGTGGGCCTGCGTCCGCGCCGTCAAGGCCGCCCGGACGGCCGCCCCGCCGGCCCTGGCGAGCGTGCCCGGAAGCGCGTGAGCCTTATCGATTTTCCAGGTCGCCGGGGTGGGTGCTAATGTTTTCCACGTCAGCAGGCGCCGCTAGCTCAGTTGGTTAGAGCAGCTGACTCTTAATCAGCGGGTCCGGGGTTCGAGTCCCTGGCGGCGCACCTGATCGAAGGCCCTCCGCAGTCGCGGAGGGCCTTCGTCGTACGCCCGGGAGCTCCCGCTCACCCCCGCTCCCCCCTCCGTGCAGCCCTCCGCGACGCCCACCGGCGAGCCCGCTTGGCCCGGTGTGCCCCGACCCGCACCCTTGGACGATGGGGCACTGGTCGCTGTCGGACGCCGTCCACGTACACATCTCCGGCACCGGCGGACGCACCCCCCTGTTCCTGCTGCTGGCCGGCCTGCTCGGCTCCTTCCTCTTCATCCGCTTCAGCGTCCGGATGATCCGCCGCGGCGTGTCCTGGTGGCCCGGCAACGTCCAGCCCGGCGGCCTGCACATCCACCATGTCGTCTTCGGCCAGATCATGATGATCGTCGGCGGCGTCGGCTCCTTCGCCGTGCACGGCGGCCCCGTCACCCACAACGTCCTGGCCGTCGTCTTCGGCGCCGGCTGCGGCCTGGTCCTCGACGAGTTCGCGCTCGTACTGCACCTGGAGGACGTCTACTGGCGCGAGGAGGGCCGGCAGTCCGTCGACGCGGTGATCCTCGCCGTCAGCGTCATCGGCCTGCTCCTGATCGGCCAGGCGCCCCTCGGCGGCTACGTCGGCGGCACCTCCTACGCGACGTACCTGGTCGCGGCGCTGCTGCTGGCCTTCGTCGTGGTGTGCCTGATGAAGGGCAAGGTGTGGACCGGCCTGCTCGGGGTCATGCTGCCCTTCCTCGCCGTCATCGGCGCCCTGCGGCTGGCCCGCCCGGCGAGCCCGTGGGCCCGCTGGCGGTACGGCAGCAGGCCGCGCCGGATGGCCCGCTCCGAGCGCCGCGAGGAGCGCATCCACGTACGGATGGTGGCGTGGAAGACCCGCGCGATGGACGCGGTGGCCGGCGCGCCGAGCCCGGTCTCCCTCACCAAGGCGCCGCCTTCCCGGCCCACCATCGTCGACATCCCGCCGTCCCGCCTGGAGATCCTGCTCGACCGGGTGCTGCGCCCGCTGCGCGACCCCGGCGCGGTCGCGGCCGTCTGGTACCTGCGGGCCGCGACCGCGGTCAACGTCGTCACCGGCCTCGTCGCCCCCTTCCGCTCCCGCGTCCGGGCCGCCACCGACGGCGAGTACGTCACCGCCTTCCTCGTCAGCCCCGGCTTCACCGGCGCCGTCCTCGCGCTCGTGCTGTCCGTCACCCTGCGCCGCCGCAAGCGCGCCGCGTGGATTTTCACCACCGTGCTCGCCGCCAGCTACACCCTCATCCTGGCCGGCACCCTCCTCGGCGTGCGCTCCTCGCGCGGCCACGCCTTCAACTGGGTCTCCCTCGCCCTCACCCTGCTCTTCCTGCTCGCCCTGCTGGCCTCCCGCCCGCTGTTCAACGTCCGCGGCGAACGCGGCAACGTCCTGCTGGGCCTGACCAGCCTGCTCGTCGGGGCGGTCGTCGCCGTGGGCGTCGGCACGCTGCTCGTCCACGCCACCGACCGCACACCGCCGCGCGAATGGGCCCGCAGCCTGCGGTACGCCTCCGTCCGGGTGCTCACCGTCTCCGGACTGTTCGACGTGCCCGGCATCACCGTGCCCGGCTGGACCGACCTGGCCATCAACATCCTCAGCGTCGCCCTGATGCTCGTCGTGCTGCTCGCCTTCTTCCGCTCCCCCCGCAGCCGCGCCCGCCTCCAGCCCGCCGACGAACGCCGGCTGCGCGAACTGCTGCGCGCGCACGGCGCCGGCGACTCCTTCGGCTACTTCGCCCTGCGCCGCGACAAGTCCGTGAGCTGGACCCCCGCCCGCGACGCGGCGATCTGCTACCGCGTCGTCAACGGTGTCGCCCTCGCCTCCGGCGACCCCCTCGGCCCGCCCGCCGCCTGGCCCACCGCGATCACCACCTGGCTCACCCTCGCCCGCCGGCACGCCTGGGTCCCCGCCGCCACCAACACCACGCCCGAGGCCGCGATCGCCTACTCGGCGGCCGGCTTCCACGCGATCACCTCCGGCGAGGAGGCGCTGGTCTCCCCCGCGGCCTTCACCTCCGCGCGGCTGCGCGAGCTGCACCGCATGGTGGGCGACGCGGGCTACACGGCGGCGTACCGCCGCCAGGGGCAGATCGAGCCCGAGGAGTTCAAGCGCCTGGCCCACCTCGCCGACGCCTGGCGTCGGCACCCCGCCGAACGCGGCTTCTCCGTCGCCCTCGGCCGGCTCGGCGACCCCGCCGACGCCGAATGCCTCCTCGCGGAGTGCCGCGACCCCAACGGCCGCACCTGCGCACTCCTCGGCTTTGTCCCCTGGGGCGCGGACGGGCTCACCCTCGACCTCGTCCGGTACGACCGCGAGTCCGGCCGTACGCCGGTCGACTTCCTCCTCACCGACCTCCTCCTCACCGCCCCCGCGGGCGTCACCCGCGTCTCCCTCAACGTCACCGCCTTCCACTCCACCGCGCTGGCCCGCGCCCCCCTGCGCTTCCTCGCCCACCACTGGCGCATCACCGAACGCGCCCATGCGTACGGGGCATACGCCCCGACCTGGGAGCGCCGCCTCCTCCTCTACGAACGCCGCCTCGACCTCCCCCGCGTAGCCGCGGCCACCGCGGTGGCCGAGGGCTTCCTCCTCCCCCACCGCACCCTCCGGGGGTAGCAGGTGTGTTCCCACCCCCAGCCACCCGTGCGAATGAGTGGGCGGGTGCGGGTCTCCCTGTGGCCCTTTCCCACCGTCGGGGGCTCTCCGTCCATGTGTGGACGTCACCCCACCCACCCCAGCCGCGGCGGCGGAAAGCTGCCCCAGCGCACCATGGACGTCCACCCCACCCACCCCCGCCCCCACCGGCGGAGAGCCGCCCGACGACGGGCGGGAGGGGGTGATCCGGGGGGTGCCCCCGCAGGACTGCGCACGACAAGAGGCCACCGAATGCGGACGCAGGCCATGGTGCGCAGTCCGAGGAGGTACCCCCCGGAGCGCCCCCGACCACCCCACCCACCGAACCGACCGCGCCCCACCCCGCCCGGCCAGGACGGTCAGCAGGTGGCCGGGCGGTGGGGGAGGGTGCCGGAGAGGAAGTACGCGTCGACCGTCGACGTCACGCACGCGTTGTGCGCGAAGTACGCCCCATGACCCTCACCCCGGTACGTCAAAACAACGCTGTTGTTGCCGAGCGCCGCCGCCATATGCGCCGCCCCCGGATACGGCGTCGCCGGATCCCCCGTCGTCCCCACCAGCAACGCCTCCGGCGCCGTCCGCGCGGCAACGTTCCGCGTCGCCGCATCCCCCGCCGGCCACCCCGTACACGCCAGAAGCGTCGCCTCCAGCGACGTCCCGAACACCGACGACGCCCGCTCGAACCGCCCGTCCAGCCGATGCACCCCCGCCTCCGTCCGCCGCTCCGGCGTATCCCGGCAGTCGATCGCGAGCTTCGCCATCTCGTAGTTGTCCGGCGCCGTGAACCCCGGCCCCGGCGTAGGCCCGGGCTGCCCCGGTTGCCGCAGCTGCCGCGGCTGCGCCGGAAGCGCCACCCGCCACAACCCCCCGGCGGCACGAGCCGCCCCCGCCGAATCGCCCGTGGCAACCCGCTGCCCCGGCTCCCCCGGATAAGCCAGCTGCATCATCGGCTCCCCGTCCCCCTCCCGCAGCGCGGCCAGCGCATCCCGCAGATCGGGCCAGTCGTCCTTGGAGTACAGAGCGTTCTGCACGCCCTGCACAAAGCCCGCGTGGTCGAGCTGCCCGGTGACCGTCGGCACACCGCCCGCGTCCAGCGTGCGCCCCTGCTCGGCGATCCCGGCCACGATCTCCGCCGGCGAGGACCCGGCGATGGGGCAGCTGTGCGCAGCACAGTCCGCGGCGAAGTCGGTGAGCGCGTGCTGGAAGGCGGTGGCCTGCGCGAGCGCGGTCCCGACGTCGTCGAGCGTGGGGTCCGGGACACCGTCCAGGACCATCCGCCCGGTGTGCTGCGGGAATTCGTGCGCGTACATCGAGCCGAGCCGCCCGCCGTAGGAGAAGCCGAGATACGTCAGGCGCTCGTCGCCGAGAGCGGACCGCACGACGTCGAGATCGTGCGCGGCGTTGGGCGTGCCGACCCAGGGGAGCAGCGCGCCGGAGTGCGACCGGCACGCCTTGGCGACCTGGCGGGCCTGGGCGACGGGGTCGGACGTGGTGACCCCGGAGAGGTCGCCGCAGTCGACGGGCGTGCTGCGCCCGACCCCGCGCTGGTCGAAGCCGATGAGGTCGTACCGCCGGTTGAGTGACGCGAGCTTGCCGGAGCCGACGACCATCGCGAGCTCGTCGATACCGGGGAGGCCGGGCCCGCCGAAGTTGACGAAGAGCGAGCCGATACGCGGCCCGGGCCCGGTCGCCGGGATCCGGCTCACGGCGAGGTCCAGCTCACCGGCCTTGGGATCGGCGTAGTCGCGCGGCACGGACAGCGTGCCGCACTCCATGCCCTGCGGGCTGCGCGGCGGCGCGTCCGAGCACCCGGCCCAGGTGATCTTCTGCCCGTACGGGTCCCGCGCGGCAGAGCCGCCCGCCGCGTGCGGCGCGGCCACCAGAGCCGCCGCGAGCGCCGCAACGACGACGACGGTACGCAGTCGCTCCATGCGCCCAACGTAAGCGCAGCCCGCTCCCCCCGCACCCGCACCCGGCGTCCGACCCAAGCCATGAACCCAAGCGCACCGGCACCCGGCGTACGGCGGAAACCACAGCTCTCCCGAAGCGGACACCCGGCGTCCGGAACGCGGTCCCAGCCGCGCACCTCGACGAGGCCAGGTCGGTCGCGGACCCTGCTTCGTCGCTTCGGGGTGGCTCACCCCAGGATCGGGGTGCCGGGATCGTCCAGCCAAGGGGTGTGGCTGCCCTCGGGGGTGACCGTCAGGCCGAACCGGTCGAATCCGGGTCTGCCGTGGCTCTCCCACCAGGCGTAGGCGTCGGTCACCTCGTCCCACAGCCGGCGTTCTCCGCCCTGGTAGACCTCGAAGACCTCCCGGCCCGGTTCGTAGTCCACCGTCGCCCACGACGACACGGCCTTGTCCCGCAGCCACAGCGTGTACGACCCGTCCGGGTATGTCTGAGCCCAGGGGAACATGCCCTTGGTCCTCAGCCCGATGACGAACATGGGCAACCAGTCGCCGACCGCCTCCGGAGACAGCCCGGACAGCGACTTGTCTCCGTCTGCGGGCCAGGGCTTCCCACCGAGGTATTCACGGGTGTGCAACCGGCTGTAGCGGTGCTGGCGGATACGCATGAACGCCGAGGAGTGGACGAACGGCCCAGATGCCGAGCCATCCGGCTGGACCGTCAGACGGACGATCGCCTCGCTCCCGTAGGCGGTCGCGTAGGGAGCGACGACGACCCCTCCCGTGCGGGTCTGCCCCAACCACGCCCGGGGAATCCCGGTAGCCGACGCGGTGACCAGAACCCGGTCATAGGGCCCGCCCGCCGCATAGCCCGCCGCTCCGTCGCCGACCACGGCGGTGGGCCGATAGCCGGCCTTGTCCAGCCGCTCATGCGCCGCTGCCGCATTGGACGCGTCAACCTCGATGGTCACGACGTTGCGCGCTCCGACCCGCGCCGACAGCAGCGCGGCGTTCCATCCCGTTCCGGTGCCCACCTCCATGACCCGCTCGCCGCCGTGCACGTCCGACGCGCCCAGCATGCGGAAAACCATGGAGGGCTGGGAATTCGAACACGTCGGGGAGCGGCCCCGGTCCGTGCCGGTGTGGTCGCCGTCGTCCCACTGCGTGGTCAAGGACACATCGGCATACACGGCCGCCCGCCACGCCTCGGGGTCGGCGCGGCGGTCCACCGCTTCACCCTGACCGGTACCCGTGAGCCGCCCGGGCCACACGACATCCGGTACGAACAACTCCCGGGGCACGGCCCGGTAAGCAGGCAGCCAGTCCGAGGTCAGCGCTCCGCTCGCCATGAGCTGCGAGGCCAGCCCTTCCGGGCCAACCCCCCGCGCGTGGTGCTCGGTCACCTGCTGCTGCCACCGTTCGTGTCACTGTGACCGGAGTCGTCGCCCTCACCCTGGCCGCCGCCCCCGTGCTTGTTGCCGCTGGAACTGTCGTCCTCCCCGCCCTTGACGATCCACGGCTGTGCGCTGTGCATGACGGTCTCCCTCGTATGTCAGTCCCACGGTTTCCCTCACCGGCATGACTACCTACGTCAAGGACGTTAGGAGGGGGCTGAGTTGCCCGTCCACGAGGTTGCACGAGATTGCACGGACGTTCACCCGAGCGAGTCCACCGCCGCTGTGATCAGCGCGCGTGCTCCTGCCCTGTATCCAGGATCGACGGGCGGGACTTGTTGAGAGCCCGGCTTGCTTGCGCAGATGCTTGAGGATGGCCGCGAGTTCACGCCCCGACTGGTCCAGCTCGTCAGGCTCGATGGCCACCGTTGATGTACTCCCTGAACGGTACGGATTCCGCGAGGGCAATCCGCTGGTGTTCGATGTACGGCGCGGGGTCGCCGTCGTAGAGTTCCCGGCCGGTC
Source organism: Actinacidiphila epipremni (assembly GCF_012034175.1). Taxonomy (GTDB): domain Bacteria; phylum Actinomycetota; class Actinomycetes; order Streptomycetales; family Streptomycetaceae; genus Actinacidiphila; species Actinacidiphila epipremni. The sequence goes on along the minus strand of NZ_JAATEJ010000001.1, from coordinate 175,270 downwards.
TGGGTGCCGTCCTCCGCGTAGTTCATGAGGACGACTTCCGAGCGGTCGAAAAGCCAGAAGTCCTGGACCCCTGCAAGGGGGTTGGGTCTTTCTGTTACGTCCAGGATGCGGATGTCGTCCCCGGCCCGTGAGTGAACGTCGTAGTACATGAACTCAAAGCGGAGATAGTCCGTGAGCGGCTGCCTGACGATGTGGACCCGCCCTTTGGACTTCCCCTCTGCCCTGATCCTTTTCAGGCCCTCCATGTAACCGGAGGAGTAGTTCTCGGGGTCAAGCCGTTGCCCGGCCAGGAAGTCCCGGATGTCTCCGTCCTCACTCGGCACCTTGTAGACGGGAAGGGTTTCGAGTCGCCACGCTTCGTGTTTGAAGCCCTGAGTCCTCGCCGTCCAGGCCTCACCATCCAAGAGCACCGAAAGCCTCCCTCAAGGTCTTCTCGGGGATCTCGACGAGCCCTTCGCCGTCCGGTGCGGTGAACGCCTTGGAAACGTCCCCCTGGACCACGAACGAGCCGGACGCGGTGCGGTAGACGTTCGGGCAGTCGTCGTTGTTGCAGTTCCCGTTCCCATTGCCGGTCAGTCGGGTCAGTTCCTCACGAGCCATAGCTGCGAACCCCCTGCCACGGGCCCTTTGCAGGCCGGTCGTCACGACGGTACGAGCGGGGCGGGTGAGCCGTCCATGCGCTCACGCGACTATGCGCGTCATTGCATAAAGAGCAGGCTGAGACGGCCGGTCGGGACGGCTGGTCAGGATGGGCGCAGCCGTACGCCTCACGGGCGCCACGGGACGCGGTGTTCGGCCAGGTGGGCCAGGACCGCGTGGTTGGCCTCCCAGCCGTCGGGGAACTTCACCGTGACGCCGAGGCGGACGGGTTCGGAGGAGGGGTGTTCGTCGAGGAGTTCGGGGACGCCGGCGCGGCAGACGACGATGCAGGCGTGGCGGTGGCGGGAGGTCAGGACGCACAGGCGGCCGGTCTCCAGGTGGAAGGCGGTGGCGTCGGGGCGGCCGGACAGGGGGTGCAGGACGACCGTGACGTCGAACTCGCGGCCCTGGAGGCGGTTGGCGGTGTCGACGGCGACGCCGCCGGGGCCCGCGGGGACGCCGGCGGCGGCCAGGGCGGTGCGGACGGCGGCGGCCTGGTCGCGGTGGGCGGTGCCGACGGCGATGCGGTCGGCGGTGAGCGGGGCGGGCTGCGGGCCGCGCTCGGAGTACGTGACGCCGCCGCGGTCCAGCAGCCGGCGCACGACCGCGGCGACGGCCCGTACCGCCTCGGGGTCGGTGCGCGGGGTGTGCCGGGCGGGCAGCTCCAGCAGGCCCCAGCCGGATTCCGCGGCCTCGTCCAGCACCCGGTCGGGCCCGCTCCCGTCGCCGGGCACGCCGAACGCGAGCCGCCGGTCGCCGTGGCCGGTGCCGCTGCGGAAGGGGGTGTACGGGTAGAAGGCCCGCGAGACCAGGGGCGCGGCCGAGGCGGGCAACCGCCAGGACACCGGCAGGCGGTGCTGGGGCAGGCCCGGGTTGTGGGCCAGCAGGGTGACGACGGCGCTCGCGGACGGGTCCCAGCTCAGGCCCGCCCACTGCTCGGCGCCCACGACGCTGAACGGGTCGAGCTGGCCGGGGTCGCCGACGAACAGGGCGCGTTCGAACAGGCCCGCGACCTGGAGCAGCGCGTCGGAGCGCATCTGGTACGCCTCGTCGACGATGGCGTGCCGCCAGGGCTCGACGTCCTTGACGTACGCCCATTTCGCCGCGGTCGCGATGACGACGGCGCGGTCGCGCAGGTCGGCGACGGAGGTGGACTTCGCGACCTGGGCGTGCCGGTCCAGGACCGGGTCGGGCGGCGAGTCCGTGCCGTGCAGCCGGCCGACGGGCAGCTCGGGGTCGGCGGTGGCGAGCCGGTCGGCGAGGTCGTCGACCTGGGCGTTGGTCTGCGCGACGATCATCAACTGCTCGCCGGACGCGGCCAGTTCGCGGGCCGCGCGCACCACGAGGGTGGACTTGCCGGCGCCCGGCGGTGAGTCGACGACCACCCCGCGGGCGGTCCCGCGCAGGGTGCTGGCCAGGATCGCCGAGGTCGCCGCGGCAGCCTCGGCCCCGGGGTCGAACGGGTCGGCGGGCGCGGCGGGGTCGAGGCCCTGCGTCACAGAAAGTCCTCCGCGGTCGCGGTGTCGGGAGCTTCGGGCACGGCCGTCTCGCGCGCCTGGGGCGGCCCGCCGTGCGTCCACGGTGTCGCCTCCGCCTCGGGCAGCGCGGGCCCGCCCCGCTGGTCGTGCGCGAAGAGCGTGAACGTCACCCGGTCCCCGGGCTCCGGCACGCTCCCTTCGCGGGGCGTCTTCCCCGTGCCCATCCCACCCGTGAGCCGCACGACGACCTGCCACAGGGGACCGGACTGCGGCTCCGCCGCCGGCGCCGGGCCCGCGGCCGGCGGCACGTCCGCCGCCGCTGGCCCGCCACCCGCCGCCGACGGCCCCTCGGCGGGTGCGCCGCCCGCCCCCCGTTGCGCCGGGACCCCGGGCGCCGGGGTGAGGGAGACGACCTCCGCCGTCTGGGCGGACTTCGCGCCGGGGAGGGCGCGGTAGGCGCGGGTCGCGGGGTCGGCCTGGGGGAGGTCGGGGGTGGTCAGGGTCAGCAGGGGGCGGGGCATGGGGCGGCGGCCCTCGGACCAGGTCATCTCGACGGAGAGCACCGTGCCGGTGAACGCCTCGCCGGCGAGCCGGCGCGCGGCCATGACCAGCGGGTCGTCCAGGGCCTCCTGGGCGTAGAGCCTGGCCTGCGCGGTCTCGCGCCCCGCGAGCTTCTGCGCGGCGGTCACCGCGTCGTCGCGGCGGGGCTGCGGGGGCTCGCCGGCGCGCAGCCGGTCGCGGTGGCCGGTGAAGGACCAGCGGTCCCGCTTCCACCGCTCCTCGACGTGCGCACCCTCCGGGAGGGCCCGCAGCAGGTCCACGCCGTGCCATACGTCGTCCCATGTGGGCCGCAGCTGCGAGGCGACCAGCCGCCGTACGTCCGCCTCGGCGACCCGCATGGGGCCGGTCGCGCCGGCCGACCGCGCGGCGTCGTAGCGCTCCAGGGCGGGGGCGAGGACGCGGTTGTCGAAGACCGGGTCGGTCGCGGGGCCGGCGGGCGGGCTGAGCAGCAGGCCGTCCGGGCCGCGGCCGGTCTGCGCGCGGGCGGCGGCCGACCCGCCGTCCAGGCCGTCCGGCGGGTCGATCCAGCCGAGCAGCGCGCCGAGGTGCTGGTCCTCCATGGCGCTCTGGCCGGTCGCCCAGTGCCGGGTGAGCAGCTCCGTCATGGCGACCAGCAGCGAACTGCCGGGCGTGCGGGCCCGTTCGGCGTAGTGGGTGAGCCAGCGGCCGAGCAGCGGCACGGGGACGGGCACGGGGTGCGGGGCGTCGGGGTCCTCGACCGTCCGCAGGTAGCGCGTGGAGCGGCCGAGCAGCCGTACGTAGTCCAGTGCGGCGGAGTTGGGCACGACGATCTGCGGCGCGTCCGCGCACACCTCCACCTCTTCGCGGTTCTTCGTCGCCGGCTCGGTCTCGACCTCGTCGGCGTACGCGTCCACGACCGGCAGCACGGCCGCCGCGAGCCCGGCGAAGAAGGCGAACCGCAGCTCGCGGTCCAGCGGTTGCGGGACGACCAGCAGCGTGGGCTCCGCCCGGTCCGTGCCGACCATCGCGCCGAGCGGCGCGCCCGCCTCGCCCGCGGTGGTGAGCGGGACGAGTACGAGGGGCCGTTCGGCGATCCGCCGGTGCCGTACGGTCGCCGCCGGGACGGCCCGGCCCGCGGCCACCGCTTCGGCGCGGGCCAGGACGTTCATCAGGCTCATGCGGGGCCGCCGGTCGCCGCGGCGAGCGCCTCCGCGCGCAGGGCCGCCGCGCGGCGCAGGGCGGCGACGGCCGGGTCGGCGGTGGGGGCGGTGGAGCAGGAGGCGGCGCGCACCGACGCCAGCGTCGTCAGGTCGCCGAGGTCGGAGCGCAGGGCGCGGCCGAGCGCGTCCACGGCGTCGGCCTCGCGGGCCCGGGCGCGGCAGTGGAAGGCCAGCTCGCAGCTGGACAGGCACTCGGGCGCGTACGCGGCCGGGACCGCGTCGACCGCGGCGGTCAGCTCCGGGCGCGGGGCGGCCGGGTCGAAGGTGACGGCCTCGGGGAGGGCCGCGGCGATCTCCTCGATACGGGTCAGCCGGGCGAGCTGGCGGCGGGTCACGGCGAGCTGCTTGCGGACGTCGACGCTCTCGGCGGTCGGGAGGTTGGAGAAGTCCTTGGGGCAGACCAGCAGGATCGCGCTGCGGGCCCTGCCGGCCTCGACCGCGTCGAGCGCGAGGACGTACACCGCGGCCTGGCGGGCGGCGGCGCCGACCTTCATCGCGTCGGCGGCGCCGTCCAGGATCGGGAAGGACTTGATCTCGACGACCGTCCAGCTGCCGTCCGGCGCGACGGCCACCGCGTCGGGCTCCAGGAAGACCGTGGAGCCGGCGACCTCCACGGCGAGCAGCGGGTGGTCGAGCAGCGTCCAGCCGCCGCGCGGGGCCTCGGCGAGGGCCAGCCGGGTGCGGGCGGTGCGGCCCTCGGGGCCGGCGGCGGCGAGGTCGGGGACCTGCGCGCGGGCGCCCTCCGCGCCGAGCAGCCGCAGCAGCTCGGCGCAGCCGTCGGCCTTGACGCGGGCCTCGAAGGCGTGGCCGCGGGAGAAGGCGAAGCGGGACTGGCCGAAGCGGGCGGGCGCGCCCAGCGCCTCGGCGACCGCGCCCTTGTCGACGCCCGCCGCGTCCATCAGCGCCCGCCGCCGGCAGCCGGGGTTGGCGGCCAGCGCGGCGAGCGCCCGGGCGTCGAGCGGGCGGGGGGCGGTGCCGGGGCCGCGCAGGGCCGCCAGCCGCTCCCGGAGTGTGTGGTGCGTCGTGCTCACCCGGGAAAGTCTTGCACCCGGCTACGACAACGCGCCCGCGCGCCCCGCCGATTCGCCGCCCGGGCCGGCGTTCAGGACGCCCTGCTGTGCGCGTCCCGCCCGGCGTCCAGGTCCGTTTCGAGGCCCGTTTCGAGGTCGGCGTCCAGGTCGGCGTCCAGGCCCGCGTCGAGATCGGCCTTCAGGTCCGCGTCGAGGTCCGCGTCCAGCTCGGCGGCGAGTCCGGCGTCCGCGTCCGCCTCGCCGTCCGGCTCCGCCTCCCCGCCCGCATGCGCCGCCGGCCGCCCCGCTTCCGCGGACGGTACGGGCGCCGGGCGCGGCCCGGGCACCTTGCCCTCGGCGGCCGGAGCGGCCGGCGCGGCCGGCGCGGCGGGCGCCACGGCCGGCGCCGCGGCGAGCGCGACAGGGGCCGCACCCGGCGTCCGGCCGATGCGCCGGTGCAGCCCCGACTGGAGCGTGTCCACGACCCGCAGCACCGGCTTGGAGAGCACGAAGCCGATGCCCATGGTGACCACGCCCGCCGCCGCGTCCAGCAGGTAGTGGTTCGCGGTGCCCATGACGACGAAGGCCGTGGCGAGCGGGTAGACCACGCCGAGGGTGCGCACGGCGGCGTTGCGGCCGTAGCGGAAGAGCATGATGCCGCACCACAGGGACCAGCCGACGTGCAGGCTCGGCATGGCGGCGTACTGGTTGGTGAGGTGGCCCAGGCCCCGCGGGGCGCTCGCGTCGGTGCCCCACCAGCCGTACGAGCCGTACTGCGCCATGGTGTCCATGAAGCCGTGCGCGCCGGGCAGCAGCCGGGGCGGGGCGGTGGGCATGGTGGTGAAGCCGACCAGGCCGATGACGGTGGACAGCAGCAGCCAGGTGCGGGCCCTGCGGTAGTGGGTGGGGCGGCGCAGCCACAGCCAGACCAGGATCGTCGGCGTGACCACGTAGTGCAGGGACGCGTACATGAAGTCGGCGGGGACGCCGAGGAACGCGTGCTCGGTGAAGAGCCGGTTGAACCAGCGCTCGGGGTCGAGGTGGGTCAGTTGCTCGAAGTGCAGGATGTCCGCGCCGTGCTTGACGGCGTCGTCCACGTCACCGCGCACCAGCAGGCGCGCTCCGGAATAGAGCGCGTAGACCACGGCAATCAACGGCAGCTCGGTCCACCAGCGCAGCCTGCCGCGGTACGCGGCAGCTCGCGGCGCGGCGGCGGTGATCGTCATTGCGGGCGTCTCTCCAGGTTCTCCGAAGGCCGCGGGCTGCGGTCATGGACGTGTGGCGTACCCTCTACCGTACGACGTACGGTAAACCGTACGCACACCGCCCCGGCAAAGCGTCGAAACCCTGCGTTCAGGCGGCATTCAGCGCTCGTACGGTGTTCAACCACCCCGGGCGGGGGGTATGCATGCACCGCGGAGGACGCGCGGAGCGATCTCCGGGTTGCCCCCGGCCGCGAAGGACGTGAAAAAGAGCACCCTATGCCCAGCACCCCGCCGGCCAGCCCCCCACGGCGCCGCGCCCCACGCAACTCGCTCAACCCCGACCGTATCCTCGATGCCGCCCTCACCCTGCTCGACCGCGACGGCGCCGAGGCCTTCACCATGCGCGGCCTCGCCCAGCAGCTCGGAGTCGGCACGATGGCCGTCTACTCGCACTTCCGGGGCAAGGACGAGATCAGTGACGCCGTCGCCCAGCGGCTGCTGGACACGATAGAGCTTCCGCGGGAGGGTTCCGGCGATCCGCGCGGCGAATTGCGCGAGGTGTGCCTCGGGGTGTACCGGCTGTTCACCGAGCATCCTTCCGCGCTCGAACTGCTCGCGGGCCGGCCGCTGCGCGGGGACGACGCGATCGCGCTCATCGACCGGATGCTGGCGCTGCTGGTACGGGCCGGGCTCGGGCCGCAGGACGCGGCGCACGCCCATATCGCCCTGATGCAGTACACCGTGGGCTCGGCGCTGTGGAACACCCGGCGGGCCAGGACGCTGTGCCAGGACGGCGCCCGCGACCGGGTGCTGGCCAAGATCGCGGCGCTGGACGCCGGCGCGTACCCGGCGCTGGTCTCGCTCGCGCCCGACCTGCTGTGCGCCCGCAACGAGGGCACGGGCCAGTTCGAGTACGGGCTCGACGGGCTGCTGCGGGGGCTGCTCGGCGCTGCGCCGCAGGTCTGAGCGATGATGGGGGTTTCCCGCTCCCGCACGAGAGGCCGCCCCGCATGGCTGCGCGCATCCTTCTGGTCCGGCACGGCCAGACGGAATGGTCCCTGTCCGGCCGGCACACCGGCCGGACCGACATCCCGCTGACCGACGAGGGCCGCCGCACCGCCGCCCTGCTCGGCGAGCGGCTCGCGGGCGCGCCCTGGAACGGCCTGCGGGAGGTGGAGGTGCGCACCAGCCCGCTGCGCCGCGCGGCCGACACGTGCGAGCTCGCCGGCTTCTCCGGCGCCAAGGAGTGGGACGCGCTGCTGGAGTGGCACTACGGCGACTACGAGGGCCTGAAGCCGGCGGAGATCCAGGCACTGCGGCCCGGCTGGCTGATCTGGCGCGACGGGGCGCCGGGCGGCGAGTCGCCCGGCGAGGTGGCGGCGCGGGCCGACGAGGTGGTGGCGTGGGCGCGCTCGGCCCACCACGACGTACTGGTCTTCGCGCACGGCCATGTGCTGCGCATGCTCGGCGCCCGCTGGCTGGGCCTGCCGCCGTCGTTCGGGGCGGCACTGCGGCTGGAGCCGGCCTCGCTGTCGGTGCTGGGCTGGGCGTACGGGCAGCCGGCGATCGAGCGCTGGAACGACACCGGCCACCTGGGCTGACGCGCCTGCCGCGGCGGGCGGTGTCCGCGGGGCGGGACGGCGGCGACGGGGCGCGGGCGGGACGGGGTAGCGTTCCGCGAGGGCGGCGTGCGCCGCCGACCGACGGTACGTACTCGATGGAGGCTTGAGACCATGGCAACCACCCGGACCGCCACCACTCAGTGGAAGGGCGCGCTGATCGGCGGCGAAGGCACCGTCTCGCTCGACACCTCGGGCGTCGGCACGTACGAGGTCTCCTGGCCCTCGCGCGCCGAGGCCGCCAACGGCAAGACCAGCCCCGAGGAGCTGATCGCCGCGGCCCACTCCTCCTGCTACTCGATGGCGCTCTCGCACGGCCTGGCCGGCGCCGGCACCCCGCCGGAGACGGTGCAGACGGTCGCGAACGTCACCTTCCAGCCGGGCGAGGGCATCACCGGCATCGCGCTGTCGGTCAAGGCCCGGGTGCCGGGGCTGTCGGCGGAGGACTTCCAGGCGGCGGCGAAGACCGCCAAGGAGAACTGCCCGGTGAGCAAGGCGCTGGCCGGCACCACCATCACCCTTGAGGCGGAACTGCTCGACTGAGCGGCCGTCCCGCGGTGAGCCTCAGCGGCGGGTGACGCGTATCGTCCAGTCGCCCGCCGCGTCGCGCCCCTGCACCCGGAAGGTCACCCCCGACGCCTTGTCGTGGTAGGTCTGGCCGGCGGTGAAGGGCGCGTCGTTGAGGGAGTTGAAGGCGCCGCTGCTGAAGTCGCAGGCGGAGGTGCCTGGGTGGCCGTCCACGACGGTGACCGGGCCCTGCCCGGAGTCGACGTCGGTGCGCACCCGGTAGGCGAGTATCCCCTGCCGGCAGGCGTCGCCGTCGTCGCCGACCGCCGCCCGGGCCTCCAGCACGAAGACCTTGGTGGGGCCGTAGGGGATCATGACCGCCTTGCGCCCGCCGGGCACCTCGACGGGGCTGAGGGTGTACGTGGCGGCGCCGCGCGCGGTGACGCAGGAGATCTGCCGGTCCGCCAGCCAGCCCAGGCGCCATTTGTGCCAGGCGAGGAAGTCGCCCTGCAGGCCCCAGTCCAGGGACATGGTGTCCCACTGGCCGGCGAGCTTGTCGGTGCGGGGGAAGTCGTCGGCGGAGTAGAGGTCAGGCAGCCCGAAGTCGTGGCCGTTCTCGTGGCTGAGGACCCGTGAGCCGGACTGGTCGTGGCCGTATATGAGCGAGACCTTGTCCAGGTGGGCGCCCTCGTCGGTGGTGGCGGCCGAGGCGCCGGTCCAGGTGACCGAGAGCACCGCCTCGTCGGCGGGCGGGCCGGCGTTGGGCGTGACCAGGATGTTGACCAGGTCGTAGCCGCGGAAGTCGATGTCCTTGTCGGCGACCTTCAGCAGGTCGCGCATCATCTGCGTGTGCGCGTCCCAGCCGTAGCCGCGGCCTATGCCGTACGCGCTGAAGGGCCGGGGCATGCGTATGTAGCGCAGCACGGGCGTGGACTCGTAGTCCAGCCGGCCGTACGAGGCGGTGGCGTACCAGCGCTTGACGGCCGGGAAGAACTCGTCGTAGCGCTCGGCGGCGCTGTAGGGGGCCTTGGCGTCGGGGAAGTCGATGAGCAGCGTCAGGGCGCGCAGGGTGCCGCTGGAGGGGGCGAACTCGGCGCCGGGGCCGCGCCGGGTGGAGTCCGGGAAGCCCTCGGACATCGCGACGCCGGGCACGGCCCGCAGCGCGCAGGGGCGGGCGGCCGGCGGCGGGGCGGGCAGCGCGGGCGGGCCGCCGCCGACCGACACCGAGCTGCCGACCGCGAGCAGGCCCGCGGCGCCGAGCGCGGCTGCCCGCAGACCGCGGCGCAGCCCGTAGGTGACGGCGCGCCGCCCGGCGCCCGGCAGGTCGTCGTCAGGCACCGGTGCCGCCCGGGAGGGTCCGGGTGACCTTGACCGCCCAGTCGCCGTCCGGCTCGTGGCCGGTGACGGTGACGCGGGTGGAGCCGTCGGGCAGCGCGTAGGACTCCCCCACGCCGAGCGGCGCGTCGGCCAGCGGCGGGTAGACGGAGCTGCCGGCGCAGGCCGAGGTGCCGGGGTGGCCGTCGATGACGTCGATCGGGCCGTCGCCGGACTCGCGGTCGGAGCGCACCCGGTAGAGCAGTACGCCCTGCCGGCAGGCGGTGGCGTCGTTGCCCGCGGTGGTGCGGGCCTCGATGGCGAGCGCGGAGTCCGGGCCGGTGCGGACGACCAGCAGCTTGGTGCCGCCGTCCGGGGTCTCGTCGGGGCTCAGGTCGTGGTAGGTCGTGCCGGCGCCGGTGAGGCAGCCGACCTGGCCGGGGGCGAGCCAGCCGAGCTTCCACTTGTGCCACGCGAAGGGCTCGGGGGCCAGGCCGAACTGGCTGCCCATCAGGTCCCAGTCCCCCACATGGGTGTCCCAGTCGGCGGTGCTGCCCAGCGGCGGGCGGTAGTAGAGGTCGGGCAGGTCGAAGACGTGGCCGGTCTCGTGGGCGAGCACGTTGTGGTCCGGCGGGTGCTGCTCGAAGACGGTCACCAGGCGGCCGATCGGGTTGCCGTCCAGGGTGACGGGCGCGGCGAGGTTGACGACCTTGGTGGCGTCGGAGTCCACGCCGGGCGCGCCGGGGTCGGCGACGAGGTAGACCACGTCGTAGCCGGCGAAGTCGACGACCGGGTCGGCGACGGTGAGCGCGTCGCGCAGGTAGGCGGTGCGGTCGGCGGCCCGCCAGTCGCGGCTGATGGCGTACCGGGTGGCCGAGTGCGGCATCGTCAGCCAGCGGTCCACGGTGTGCAGGTGCAGCCGGAACTTCCCGTACGACGCGGCGGACCAGAAGTCCGCGGTCGCCGGGTAGTGGTCGGCGGCGACCTGCCGCGGGGTCAGCTCGGGGGGCGCGTCGGGGAAGGACAGGAAGACCATGAGCGCGTTCACGTCGCCCTGCGCCCTGGCGTAGCCGCCGGGGGCGCTGTCGACGCCCTCGGAGTGGTGCACGGCGGTGCGCGGCAGCAGGCACACCGCCGAGGACGGCTCGGCGTGCGCGTCCGGCCCGGTGGCGAGCGTCCAGGCGACCAGGGCGGCCAGGACGCAGCCGGTGGCCGCCAGCGCACGCGCCCCGCGCGAGCGCTCCGGCGCACCCGCCACGGCCCGTGCGCGGGGCGCGCCGCCGGCGCCGCGCGTATCACCTGCCGAGATGCCTGACCGCCGCACTTGGACCTCCGGGGAGGGTTCGCGAACCCGTTCGGGACACCTCCCTCACTTTGCTGCGGTTTGCGGGGTTATGCGGCCTTCGGATGCTCCGCCCGGGTCACGGGTGCGGCGGCGCGCGGGCGAACACCCGCGCGGGCTGCGGCACTACGTTCCGTGACGGCGGCGGGGAATCGATCAGGACCGTCGCCGAATCGCGCAGAAACGGTCGGTGCGCCGGGGCGCGTGCGGGAAATCACCACTGCGACGCTGGATCACCTGTCCCGCCAGCCCATATGATCGCGTGCGAGACGAGCGCAACACGGGGAGCAGGCCATGGGCGGACCCGCGGGCGGCCCCGGCGTCGACCCCGACAGCACAGCACAGGTCATCACGCAGAGTCACAGTTCTGCCCCACACCCGCGCGGTGCGGCGGGCCGTGACGAGGCCGAGCCGCGTGACTACCGCGCCGCGTTCGCCGTGGCCAGGGCCGCGATGGCGCTGCTGTCGCCGGAGGGCGACGTGCTCGCGGCGAACCCGGCGCTGGCCACCCTGCTGGGGGCCGCGCCCGAGCGGCTGGCGGCGGTCGGCGCGGGAGCGCTGCTGGGCCTGGCCGGCGATCCGCACGCCCGGGCGGCCTTCCACGACGTGCTCACCGGCCGCCGCGACCGGCTGCGCTGCACCCGCCGGATCACCCGTCAGGACGACGGCGGGGACGTACTGGCCGAGATCACCCTGTCGCGCACGGGAGCGCGCCCCCTGCTGCTGACCGTCGAGGACGTCGGCGAACGCGACGCGCTGCGCGAGCAGTTGCGGCATCTGCGGATGCACGACCCGGTGACCCGGCTGCCCAACCGGGCGCTGTTCTTCGAACGCCTCACCGACGCGTGCGACAGCCCGCCCGGCCGCGGCACCGGCCGGATCGGGCTGTGCTACCTGGACCTGGACGGCTTCAAGGCGGTCAACGACACCCTCGGCCACCGGGTCGGCGACGAACTGCTCGCCGCCGTCGCCCGCCGGCTGCTGGCGTGCGCCGAGCCCGGCGGCCACCTGGTGGCGCGGCTCGGCGGCGACGAGTTCGCGCTGCTGGTACGGGACTCCACCGGCACCGGGCAGGCCACCGCGCTCGCCGAGTCGGTACTGACCGCGCTCCAGCAGCCCTTCGACGTCGCCGGGCAGCGGCTCGCGGTGTCGGCGAGCATCGGGGTGGTGGAGCGGGAGGTGCCGGGCAGCTCGGCGACCGGCCTGATGCAGGCCGCCGACACCACGCTCTACTGGGCCAAGGCCGACGGCAAGGCCCGCTGGACGCTCTTCGACCCCGAGCGCAACGAGCACCGGATGACCCGCCAGGCGCTCAGCCGCACGCTGCGGCAGGCGGTGGAGCGCGGCGAGTTCGTGCTGGACTACCAGCCGCTGGTCGCGCTCGGCACCGGTGAGCTGCGCGGGGTGGAGGCGCTGGTGCGCTGGGAGCACCCGCACTTCGGGCGGCTGTCGCCGGGCCGCTTCGTGGGGCTCGCCGAGGAGGACGGCTCGATCGTGCAGCTGGGCCGGTGGGTGCTCGCCGAGAGCTGCCGGCAGGCCCGGGCGTGGCAGCTGGCGTATCCGGCGACGGCGCCGGTGGTGAGCGTCAACGTGGCGGTGCGGCAGATGTGGGACTCCGACCTGGTCGCGGACGTCGCCCGGATCCTCCAGGAGAACGCGCTGCCGCCGCGGCTGCTCCAGCTGGAGCTGACCGAGTCCGCCCTCATGGGCTCGGCCGGCCGGCCCCTCCAGGCGCTGCACGCGCTGCACGAGATGGGCGTACGGATCGTCATCGACGACTTCGGCACGGGCTATTCGAACCTGGCCTACCTCAGCCGGCTGCCGGTCTCCGCGCTCAAGCTCGACGGCTCCTTCGTCCAGGGCTTCCGGCACGCCGAGCACCCCAACCCGGCGGACGAGACCATCGTCGAGGCCCTGGTCGACCTCGCGCACCGGCTGGGCCTGACGGTCACCGCCGAATGCGTCGAGAACGCCGAGCAGGCCGAGCGCCTGCGCCGTATCGGCTGCGACACGGGCCAGGGCTACCACTTCTCCCGCCCCGTCCCCCCGGCGGCGATTGCGGGTCTGCTCGGCTAGCGGCTGCTGCCGCGCAGGAGGCCGGCAACCCCGGAGGGACCCGCGTCCTCGGGGGGAGGGAGGACGCGGGTCCCGGGTTCAGCGGGTCTCAGCCGGGTTCAGCCGAGGCCGGAAGGGGCCGGCAGGAGCCGGCAGGAGCCAGGGCTCAGCAGGCGCCGAGGTCCTGCCAGACGCCCCATTCGCCGGTCGTGCCCGGCTCCTCGTTGGTGGTCCACCACTTGGCGTTCCAGTTGTGGCCCTTCCAGGAGACCTGGTTGCCGCCGACGTAGATCGCCGAGGCGGACCAGGACGGCAGGGTGCAGGTGCCGCCCGGCGGGGTGGTCGGGGGCGTGGTCGGCGGGGTCGTGGGAGGCGTCGTCGGCGGGGTGGTCGGCGGCGTCGTGGGCGGGGTGGTGGGGGGCGTGGTGGGCGGCGAGGTCGGGTTCGAGCAGCTCGCCGGGGCGGAGCCCTTCGTGGCGTTCACGATCTTGTTGAAGAGCGTCGCCGACGGGTCCAGGTCGAGCAGCGAGTACATCATCGAGCCGCCGAGCCCGTGGCAGTGCGCGTAGTCGGCCTTGGCCTGGACGCCCTGGCTGCCGAGCCCGGTCCAGAACTCGTTGCCGTTGTAGAAGTAGTTGGACTGCGAGGCCGCGTCCCAGTACGTCGTCGAGGCGTTGTCGACGATGCCGGTCAGCTCCTTGTAGTACGCCGTCCCGGCGACCTGGCTGATGCCGCGCGCCGGGGCCGCGCCCGAGGCCGGCTGGTAGAGGCCGTGGTTGCTGCCGGCCGAGACACCGGTCCAGCCGCGGTAGTACAGCGGGTAGCCCATGGTGATCTTGCCGGCCGGGAAGCCGCCGGGGATGCCGTACGCCGGGTCACCGGTCGTCCAGGCCTTGATCGCCTCGTCCGTGCTGTACTTCGCGGTGCCGGGCGTGATCGGGTTCGACGGGTCGTTCGGCGACTGGTACGTCGGGTCCTGGTGGTTGGTCGGACCGGTGGCGTCCCAGGCGCCGTGCATGTCGTACGTCATGATGTTCGCGTAGTCGAGGTACTGCCCGAGCTTGTCGGTCTCGACGGTGGCGATCTTGTCCTGGCCGGACGGCAGCGCGGCGGTCAGCAGCATCTTCTTGCCGCCGTTCGCGGCCCCGTACGCGTCCAGCTCGGTGCGGAACTCCGCGGCCAGCTTGGTGAAGTTGGCCTTGTCGTTCGGGCTGTAGTGGTTGCCGGTGTGGCCGTTGGGCGAGCCGGGGTACTCCCAGTCGATGTCGAAGCCGTCGAAGATGCCGGCCGCGGCGCCGGTGCCGCCGTAGCCGCCCTGCACCGGCAGGTTGCCCTTGATGAACATGTCGATGCAGGAGCTGACCAGCTTCTTGCGGCTGGCGTCGGTCGCGGCGGCGTCGGAGAAGTACTTCGAGTACGTCCACCCGCCCAGCGAGACCAGGATCTTCAGCTTCGGGTACTTCGCCTTGAGCTGCTTGAGCTGGTTGAAGTTGCCGACCAGCGGCTGGTTCCAGGTGTCCGCGGTGCCGTTGACGCTGATGTCGGAGCCGAAGGACTTCTGGTAGTCGGCGAAGGCGTCGCCCGCCCCGTCACCGGCGTTGGGATCGCTCTCGTTCGTGGAGTCGGACGCCTTGGTGGCCTCGAAACACGTGAGGTTCACCGGGTCGATGTTCTCGAACGAGTAGTTGAGGATGTCGAGCTTGCCGGCGATGCCCTCGGTGTCGAGGTTCTTCGGGTAGAAGGCGTTGCCGTAGATGCTCCACTGGTCGTAGTAGGCGATGTTGACCCCGCCGCTGCTGGCGGCAGCGGCGGCGGGAGCTGCCGCGGCGGCGGCGCTCTTGCCGCTCGCGGTGTCCGCCTGGGCGGTGCCGAGGCCGCCGACGAGCGCGGTGAACGCACCGAGGGCGAGCGCGGCGCTGGTGGCGGCGGCCACCAGCGCTCTCTTCCTGGACTGCACGAAGACCTCCGGGGGGAGAGGGAGGAAACGACAGGGGGCTGTTGGGCTATGGATAGTCCCCTGATCAAGTGCACGTCAATGGTCTGAACCAAAGCCAGGACTAGACCAATTTGCCGCCGCTCGGGGCCGGTTGAAAGTTCACGACATGACAAAAGCCGCTCGTCAGCCGGGTGACGAGCGGCTTTGACCGCCGGTGAGGCTCACCCCCGCGGTCGGTTCGGTGTTGGACCACCGGGGGCACGGAAACCGCTATTTAACCCGCGGCGCCGTCCGCGGCGACGTCCTCGGGGAAGCCGTACGCGTCCGCGATCAGGTCGTAGGAGCGCGCCCGCACCCCCGGGGTGTGCGCGTTGGCGGTGATCACCAGCTCGTCCGCGCCGGTGCGCTCCACCAGCTCATCCAGCCCGGCCCGTACGGTCTGCGGGTCGCCGTGGATGACGTTGGCGGTCCAGGAGCCGACGAACTCCTCCTCCATCGGGCTGAAGGGGTAGGCCGCGGCCTCCTCCGGCGTCGGGATCAGCCCGGGGCGCCCGGTGCGCAGCCGCAGCATGCTCAGCGCGCCGGCCAGCACCTGGCGGCGGGCCTGCTCGGGGTCCTCGGTCGCGAGCGCCGCGACGCCGATCGAGGCGTACGGGCGGTCCAGCACCGGCGAGGGGCGGAAGGACTCGCGGTACAGCCGCAGCGCCGGAACGGTGTTCTGCGCGGAGAAGTGGTGGGCGAAGGAGAAGGGCAGCCCGAGCGCGCCGGCCAGCTGCGCGCTGAAGCCCGACGAGCCCAGCAGCCAGATGCTCGGCCGGTCCTCCGACTGCACCCCGCCCAGCGCGCTGCCCTGCACCGGGCCCGGCACCGCGTGGATACGGGCGTAGCGGTGGCCCTCGGGGAAGTCGTCGTCCAGGAAGCGCATCAGCTCGGCGAGCTGCTGCGGGAATTCGTCGGCGCCCTCGTGCAGGGACTCGGTCCTGCGCAGCGCCGCCGCGGTCGCCCCGTCCGTGCCCGGCGCGCGGCCCAGGCCCAGGTCGATCCGGCCCGGGGCCAGCGCCTCCAGGGTGCCGAACTGCTCGGCGATCACCAGCGGCGCGTGGTTGGGCAGCATGACGCCGCCGGAGCCGAGCCGCAGGGTGCGGGTGAAGGCGGCCAGATGGGCGAGGATCACCGCGGGCGAGGAGCTGGCGACGCCCGGCATCGAGTGGTGCTCGGCGACCCACATCCGGTGGTAGCCGCGGGCCTCGGCGGTCCTGGCGATCTGCACGCTGGTACGCAGCGCGTCGCCGGCCGTCAGCCCCGCGCCGACGCCGGCCAGGTCCAGCACGGACAGCGGGACGGGCGCGCTGCCGCGTGCGGTGCCGCGGATCCCGTGCCCGGCCGGCCGCCGCCCGCCCTGCCCCGTCGACCCGCCGCCGTCCCGTGCCAGCTCGTCAGCCACTGCCGGTGCCTCCTCGTCCGTACTGCTCTCGTCGTCCGTACTGCTCTCGTCGTCCGCGCCGCTCACGCGTACCGCTCGTCCATGCCGCTCGCGCGTCCCGTGACCGCCCCGCGGTGCGCCGGGGCGCACGCAGGGCTCTCGGGTGGCGCAACCGGAGCGCGCTTCCGGTTATTCCCCGGCGTGAATTCGGTGCATGCGGAAACTGGGCAATGTCGCTGGCATATGCCAGAGTGGCCCCTTCCTGCATATACGGTCGGAGGCGTCCGAAGAACTCGCCAACGGCCTCTTCCGGCAACGGTATTGGGGCTATCGTGGAATCCGGTCGAGCTGCCGGTGGGACCCGCCGTCGAGTACCCACCGTGACCGGTAGCAACGGCCGTGACGCAGACGGTCACACCTTGCAGGGGGCCACCGTGGCGCTGGAGCACCGCACGACCGCGCAGATCCACGCGGTCCAGCACGCCTTGCGTGTACTGGAAGCCGTCGATTCGCATCGGCACGGCGTCACCGCGGATCAGCTCGCCAGGGAGATAGGCGTGCCCGTCGGGTACCTCAACCAACTCCTCGTCATGCTGCGACGTGAGCGTTATCTGGGATTCCTGCCCGGCGGCGGATATGTGGTGGGTGAATCCCTCATCCTGCTCGGCGCCGCCAACCACGACGAGGCGCTCGCCGAGAAACTGCGCGCAGTTCTGGTGGAACTACGCGACGAGGTCGGCGCCGCGGTGTATTTCAGCCGCTACGACGACGGCGAGGTCAACATCATCGACTTCGCGGACGGCCCCAACGCACCGAAGGTCAACGAGTGGGTCGACTTCCGCTCGGCGGCGCACGCGAGCGCGGTCGGCAAGTGCCTGCTGTCGCAGCTGGACCACGACGGGCGGCTCGAACACCTCTCCCGGCACCGGCCGGCCCGCCTGACCTCCCGCACCGTCATCGACGACCGCGCCCTGCTCACCCGGCTGGAACGCCAGCCGGCCACCGTGCCCACGCTGGACCTGCAGGAATACGCGGTCGGCACGGTGTGCGCGGCGATCCCGGTCACGATCGGCAAGACGGTGGCCTGCCTGGCCCTGTCCATGCCGCTGACCGAGGCGCACCGGCTGCGCCCGGCAGTGGACACCCTCAACGAGCGGGCGGCGCCGGTCCTGCTGTCGATGAGCATCTGATCCTCCCGCCGGCCCCGGGATGGTCACGAGCACGGCCGCGGAGGAGATATAGTTTTCCTCGTTGCGCCGCTAGCTCAGTTGGTTAGAGCAGCTGACTCTTAATCAGCGGGTCCGGGGTTCGAGTCCCTGGCGGCGCACTTGTGAGGCCCGTACGCTCCGGCGTACGGGCCTCATGCGTTCCCGGCGTCACGCCCAGTGCGCCGGGCGGGCCAGCGGCGCTGGGAGGCGGGTCGCGCCGTCGCCGGCGGCGGAGGCGAGCTGGGCAGCGGTCAGGAAGAGCGCGCCGCGCAGGTCCGCGCCCCGCAGATCGGCCCCGCGCAGATCCGTACCCAGCAGGTCGGCGTCCCGCAGGTCCGCCCCGCGCAGGTCAGCGCCGAGCAGCAGCGCGCCGCGGAAGTCGGCGCCGCGCAGGTCAGCGCGGCGCAGCCGGGCGCCCATGAGGTCGGCCCCGCTGTGGTCCCGGGCGCCGCGGTGGCCGGCCCTGGCCCGCCGGGAGGCGTCCCGCAGCACCGCCGCGACCCGGGCCCGCTCGGCGGCGACGTCCAGCGCCAGCAGCTCGTCGGGCCCGGCCAGGCTCAGCGCCTCGACCCGGGCGGCGGCCTGCGCGGCGGCGTCGTGCAGCGCGGCGGCGGCCGGCAGGGCGCGGACCTCGGCGAGGTGGCGCAGCAGCTCGTGGAGCTGGCGCACGACCGGCAGCAGCGCGAACATCGCCCGGCCGCCGTCGGCCGCGTCCCGCCAGTCCTGCCCGGCGAAGGTGTGCCGGGAGAGCTTCTGGCCGGCGCCGAAGCAGTCGTAGGTGGTGCAGCCGGCGTAGCCGCGGTCGCGCAGCCGGTCGTGGATGCCGCAGCGGTGGTCGGCGCCGAGGTGCCCGCAGGGCCGGCCTGCGGGCTTGTCCTGGGCGAAGTCGGCGGAGCGGGTGAAGGCCAGGGCGACGCAGCACAGCCCGAAGCAGTTGCCGCAGTCCGCCAGCAGCGCGCCGTCCTCCATGGTGCGGGCCCCTTTCCTCGCCAGGGGTCCATGGTGCCGCACCCGCCCGCCGCGGCGGTCAGCTGCCCGGCAGCACCGCGGGCTTGGCCGCCGTGTAGAGCCAGGTGGTGAAGAAGCCGCCGAGGTCCTTGCCGGACAGGTGCTCGGCCAGGGCGCGGAATTCGGCGATGGTGCCGTTGCCGTACCGGTGCTGGGCCGGCCAGGCCTTGAGCAGGGCGCGGAAGGCGTGGTCGCCGATGGTGGTGCGCAGCGCCTGGATGGCGATGGCGCCGCGGTCGTAGACGGCGTCGTCGAACTGCTTGTCCGGGCCCGGGTCGCCGGGCTTGACCGTCCAGAAGGGGTCGTCGGCCGGGTAGGAGTCGTACGTCTGCCGGGCCGCCTGCTGCGTCGTCGGGCCGCCCTCGTGCTCCTGCCACAGCCAGCTGCCGTAGGTCGCGAAGCCCTCGTTGAGCCAGATGTCGGACCACCGCTCCAGCGACACGTCGTCGCCCCACCACTGGTGGGACAGCTCGTGCGCGACGGTGCCGATGCCGTCGCTGGCGGCGAAGACGGCGGGGCTGTAGAAGACCCGGGTCTGCGCCTCCAGCGAGAAGTGCGAGGGCACGTCGGGGACGTAGCCGCCGGCCGCGTCGAAGGGGTAGGGGCCGAACCAGGTGCTCAGGAAGTCGATGATCTCGCCGGTGCGCTCGACGCCCTTGCGGGCGTTGGCGGCGGTGGTGGCGGGCAGCGCGGTGCTGTAGGCGTTGATGACGGGGACGCCGGTGCGGGTGCGGCTGCGGGTGATGTCGAAGTGGCCGAGGGCGAGGGTGGCGAGGTAGGTGGCCTGCGGCTTGTCCTGGCGCCAGTGGTAGTCGGTCCAGCCGTGCGCGGTGCGCTGGGAGAGCAGCAGGCCGTTGCTGACGGCCTGCTCGCCGGCCGGCACGCTCACGTCGACGTCGTAGGTGGCCTTGTCCAGCGGGTGGTCGTTGCTGGGGAACCACCACCAGGCCGACTCGGGCTCGTTGGCGGCGACCCCGCCGTCCGGGGTGCGCTGCCAGGACGTGAAGCCGTAGCGCTGCACGGTGGAGGGGACGCCGGAGTAGGTGACGGCGACTGTGAAGTGCCGGCCGCCGGGGATGGTGCGGGCGGGGGTGATGACGAGCTCCTGCTCGCCGCTGGTGGTGAAGGACGCCGGGCGGCCGTCGACGGTGACCTTGCTGACGGTCAGGGCGAAGTCCAGGTCGAAGCTGGTCAGGCCCTGGGTCGCGGTGGCCTGGAGGGTCGCGGTGCCGCTGAGGGTGTCGGTGGCGGGCTGGTAGCGCAGCGCGAGGCCGTAGTGGGCGACGTCGTAGCCGCCGTTGCCGTACGTCGGGTAGTACGGGTCGCCGATGCCGGGTGCGCCCGGGCCGGCGTCGGCCGCCGATGCCGGGATCACCAGCAGGAAGCCGAGGGCGGCGGCAGCGGTCGCGATCACTTGCTTGCGCACGAAGGTCCTCCGGTGCGATGGGGTGCGAGGGGTTCTCAGGAGGTGCCGGTCGGTGGCAGGTACACGACGACGGTAGGGATCACCCGAGCGCTCAGCCACCCCATCGCCCCCATCCGTCGCAGAAACTTCACCTGGCGCAACACATGACGCCGCGTCACCCCGATCCCGGGACGTACACCCCCGTCACGGGCGGGGCCGGATAGGTTCGACCATGTGAAGATTGCCTGGTTGTCCCGGGCCCTCCAGCGGGTGGAGGGCGAGTACCTGGCGCGTATGGGCCTGTCGCTGCCGCTGGCCTCCATGGCGCTGGTCGTGCTCGCGGACCTCGTCGAGGGGCGGGACCACTTCCTCACGCCCGGCATCGTGGTGGCGCCGCCGCTGGCCGCGATCACCGTCACCTGGCGCAAGACGCTGTTCGTCGGGGTGCTGGGCCTGCTGGTGCAGGCCGCGCTCGCGCCGTACGACGGCATCACCGACATCCCCGACCACGACGTCTTCTTCGGCCAGGCGTTCGCGTACGCGTTCGTCACCCTCTTCAGCGTCTACATCGCCTGGCGGCGGGAGACCGGCGCGAAGGCCTTCACCGCGATCGCCTCGGTCGCCGAGGCCGCCCAGCACGCGCTGATGCGCCCGCCCGAGCCGCGGGTCGGCCCGGTGCGGCTGGCGGTGCGGTACGTCTCGGCCGCGGACGCCGCGCAGATCGGCGGCGACCTCTACGCGGTGCTGGAGACCCCGCACGGCGTGCGCGCCCTCATCGGCGACGTGCGCGGCAAGGGCCTGGCGGCGGTGCAGACCTCGGCGGTGGTGCTCGGCGCGTTCCGGGAGGCGGCGTTCGACGAGGGCGGCCTGGACACGGTCGCCGCGCGCGTCGACACCAGCGTCGGACGGCATGTCACCACCGGCGACTTCATCACCGCGCTCTTCGCGCAGTTCGACACCCCCGGCAGCGTCGAGCTGCTCCACTACGGCCATGTCGCGCCGCTGCTGGTGTCCACCGACGGCACCGTGCAGACCCTGGACCCGGCCGACCCGTGGGTCCCGCTGGGCCTGAAGGACCTGGTGCCCGCCGGCCCCGCGCCGTGGCGGGTGCCGATGCGGCCGGGCGATGTGCTCGTGCTGTGCACGGACGGCGTGATCGAGGCCCGCAGCCCGGTGGACGGCACCTTCTACCCGCTGGGCGAGCGGGTGGGCCCGCTGGTGGCCGGCGCGCACAGCGACCTGGACGCGGCGGTGGAGCGCGTCTACGCCGACCTGCTGCGGCACGCGGGCGGCTCGCTGTCCGACGACGTCGTCCTGCTGCTGCTCTCCCCGCAGCCGCGCCCGCTGCCGATGCATCCGCAGGACCCGCCGATCCCGCTGTAGGGCCCGCGTGCGGGGTGCCCTCAGCGGGTGGCGCGCTCCAGGGCGACGATGACCGACTCGTACGGCTCCCCCGTCGCGTGCGCCATCCCCACCTCGCACATCCGGCTCGCCGACAGGTACGCCGCGAAGCCGCGCCCGGCGACCTCCTCGGCCTCGGCGCGGGTCGCGGCGGCCGTCAGCTCCTCGTGCAGCATGCCGCGGTCGCCGGCGAAGCCGCAGCACCCGGCGTCGTCCGGCACCACGACCTCCTCGGCGAGCGCCGCGGCGACCTCCGCGAGGGCCGCGCCGGGCCGGCCGAGGTGGGCGGCCGAGCAGGTGGGGTGCAGCACCGCCGAGCCGACCGGCGCGGTCACCGCGAGCCGGGGCAGCACGTGCTCGGCGGCCCACACGGTGGAGTCCAGCACCGTCAGCTCGGCGTGCAGGGCGCGGTTGGCGTCGCTCAGGTACGGCACGACCTCGCGGGCCAGGCCCAGCGTGCACGAGGTGGCGTCCACGACGATCGGCAGCCGCCCGCCGCCGGTCCACGCCCAGGCGTGCTCGACGATCCGGTTGGCCATCAGCGCGTTGCCGGCCTCGTAGCCCTTGGAGTGCCAGATGGTCGCGCAGCAGGTGCCGGTGACGCCGGGCGGTATCCACACCGGCACGCCCGCCCGGGCCGCGACGGTGACCAGGGCCTGCGGCAGCCAGCCGGTCCGCCCGGCGGGCGGCCCGAAGATCCGGTTGACGCACGCCGGGTAGTAGACGGCGGCGGCGCCGTCCTTGCGCGTACGGGGCAGCGCGCGGGGCGCGGCGCCCGGGGTCTCCGGCAGCCAGTGCGGTACGAGGCCGGGGCCGGCCGCGCGGCGGGCGAGCGAGGTGGCCGCGGCCAGCGGGCGGTCGCCGGCCCGGTGGCGTACGGCGTCGGCGGTCGCGACGGCGGCGCGGGTGGCGCGTTCCGCGGTGCGCCAGTGCGTCGCGGCGGAGGCGGCGGCCCGCTCCTGGGCGCGGGTGTGCCGGGCGCGGCGGAAGCCCCGCATCATCGCGCCGGTGTCGATGCCGACCGGGCAGGCGAGCTTGCAGGTGGAGTCGCCGGCGCAGGTGTCGACGGCGGCGTGGTCGTAGGCGGCGGTCAGTTCGGCGAGCACCGGGGAGCCGGCGGGCTGGCGCAGCATCTCGCGGCGCAGCACGATGCGCTGGCGCGGGGTGGTCGTCAGGTCGCGGCTGGGGCAGGTCGGTTCGCAGAAGCCGCACTCGATGCAGGGGTCGGCGACCGGCTCGATGGCCGGGACGGTCTTCAGGCCGCGCAGGTGGGCGCGCGGGTCCTGGTCGAGGACGACATGCGGGGCGAGGATGCCGTCCGGGTCGAGCAGCGCCTTGACCCGCCACATCAGGGCGGTCGCGGCCGGGCCCCACTCCTGCTCAAGGAAGGGCGTGAGGTTGCGGCCGGTGCCGTGCTCGGCCTTGAGGGAGCCGTCGAAGCGCTCGGTGACGGTGCGGCAGAAGTCGGCCATGAAGGCGGCGTAGCGCTCGACGTCGGCGGGCTGCCCGGGGTCGAAGGTGAGCAGGAAGTGCAGGTTGCCGTGGGCGGCGTGGCCGGCGACGGCGGCGGTGAAGCCGTGCCGGCGCTGGAGGGCGAGCAGTTCCTCGCACGCCTCGGCGAGGCGGCCGGGGGGTACGGCGAAGTCCTCGGTGATCAGGGTGGTGCCGGGCGGCCGGGCCCCGCCGACGGCGGTGACGAACGCCTTGCGGGCCCGCCACAGGGCGGCGGCGCGCTCCCGGTCACGGGTGAAGGAGCCGTAGCCGTCGCCGGCCGGGCGGGGGGCGAGCTGGCCGAGGTCGGCGCAGATCCGGGCGGCGGCGCGCTCGTAGGCGGCGAGCTGGGTGTCGTCGGCGGCGCGGAATTCGACCAGCAGGGCCGCGCAGGTCTCCGGCAGCGCTGCCCACTCCTTGGGCACGCCCTCGACGGCGGTCGCGGCCCGCAGCACATTGCCGTCCATCAGCTCCACCGCGTCCGCGCCGGCCTGCGCGAAGTGCGGTACGGCCGCGGCGGCGGCCGGCAGCGTCGGGAAGAACAGCAGGGCGGTTGTCGCGGCAGGGCGCAGCGGCAGCGTCTCGTAGACGGCCTCGGCGACGAAGCCGAGGGTGCCCTGCGAGCCGATCATCAGGCCGCGCAGGATCTGGGCGGGGCTGTCGGCGTCGAGGAAGGCATCCAGGCGGTAGCCGCTGGTGTTCTTGATGGCGAACTTGGCCCGGATGCGGGCGGTGAGGCCGGCGTCGGCCTCGATCTCGTCGCGCAGGTCCAGCAGGCCCTGGTAGATGTCGGGCTCGGCGGCGGCGAGCTGCGCGTCGGCGTCGGGGTCGGCGGTGTCCACGACGGTGCCGGACGGCAGGACGGCGGTCAGCGAGCGGACGGTGCGGTAGGAGTCGCGGGCGGTGCCGGCGGTCATGCCGGAGGCGTTGTTGGCCAGCACGCCGCCGACGGTCGCGGCGATCGCGCTCGCCGGGTCGGGGCCGAGGACCCGGCCGTGCCGGGCGAGGGTGGCGTTGGCGCGGGCCAGGACGGTGCCGGGCAGGACCCGGGCGAGGGTGCCGCCGGCCTCGACCTCGACACCGCTGAAGTGGCGGCGGACGTCGACGAGGATGTCCTCGCCCTGGGCCTGGCCGTTCAGGCTCGTGCCGGCGGCGCGGAAGACCAGGTTGCGGCGCTCGGCACGGGCGAAGGCCAGCAGCCGTACGACGTCCTGCACGCTGTCGGGGACGACGACGGCCTGCGGCACGAAGCGGTAGGGGCTGGCGTCGGAGGCGTACCGGACGAGGTCGGTGAGCCCGCTGAGCACCTTGTGCGGGCCCAGCAGCCGGGTGAGCCCCGTCCTGAGGTGCACCGGGGTGCCCCCGGCGCGCGTCTCCCCCACCCGGTCCGGCGCGGCCTCCCCCGCGGGCGCCGGCCGCAGCACATGGCCCTTCGGTTCGAGCACGGCCATCGGTACCTCCTCGGCGAACGGTCCCCCACGGGGTGGGGTCCGGACCTGGCGGCATTCCGTTCCTACCGCTGGCCAACATATGCCCGTCCCGGCGGCTCTGCGCATCCTTGCTCCGCGCCCCGCGCGCGGCTCCCCGCCGCCGACCTCGGCTGGAACCCGCAGGTCAGGGGCTTGGGCCTGGGGCGCCGGGGGTACGCGGGGCGTCCGCCCGGGGGAAGGGGAACGTCACGCACGCCGCTCTGCCGGACGGGTGGGGCCGGGGTCATCGAAGGCCGCCGGACCCGCCGCGAAGTCAGGTCGGCAGGCGCCAGCGGGGACCGTCCGGGGAACCGAGCCAGACCGTCTGGTGCCATTCGGTGGCCGTCATACCGAAGGACGTCTGGTCGGGTGCGCCCTCCCGCTGCCACAGCGTGAGGGCCTCCTCGATCACATCCCACAGCCGGAGCGGGCCGTCCTGGTGGACCGTCCAGCCCCCGGTGTCCGGCTCGGTCCACGCCTGTGAGCCGGACGCCGCGTCGATGAGGGCGACGCCCTCCGCGGTCCGGATCAGTTCGGCCGAGGGGGCGGCGAGTTGGGCGACGAAGTGGGCGGTCCAGTCGTCCAGCAGCGCGGGGTCGACGCGGGTGCTGCGGGTCGTGCCGGGATGCGGATAGAAGGTGGGGCGGGGCGGCCGTTCGTGCGGGCGGGCGAGCATGTACGAGACGGTGTCGCCGGTGAAGTGGCCGCGCGCGACGCCCTCCTCGTCGAGGGTGAGCCGGATCAGGCCCGAGGCGAGCATCCATCCGCCGAGCGTTGTCACGATGCTGCCGCCGTCCCGGAGCTGCCAGAGCCACGACGGCGGGATCGTCCGGACCGCACATGTGGCGATGACGGTGTCGTAGTCGGCCCCTTCCTGGTGCCCGCGCAGGCCGTCGCCGACGACGAGGTGGGGGCGGTGGCCGGCCTCGCGCAGATGGCGGGCGGCGGCCACGGCCACGTCCGCGTCGTACTCCACCGAGTGGACGGCCTCGTCGCCGAGCCGGTGGCACGCGATGGCCGTGGAGTAGCCGGTGCCGGTGCCGATTTCGAGCACCTTGTCGCCGGCCCGGACGTCCGCGAGCTCGAACATCCTCAGGACGAGGGACGGCAGGGTGCTGGAGGAGGTGGGTTGTCCGGCAAGCACCCCGGTGGCGTGCTCGGCGCCGATGCCGTCGACCTGCGTCACCCACGTGGTGTCCGAGTAGGCCAGGCGCAGCCACTCCTCCTCGCCGAGCTGCTCCCGGTGGACGGGCACCCACCGGGCGCCGTCCGGCCGGAAGACGGCCTCCCCGAGGAACAGCTCGCGAGGCACCGCCTCGACGGCCGCCCGCCAGGCCGGGTCCGAGAGCCGGCCGCCACGGGCGAGTGTGTCGGCGAGGCCCCGGCGGAGCGAGCTGCTGCTGGTCATCTGCGGTCCAGGTCGGGGTGTTGGAGTCGGTCGGCGATGGCCGAGGCGATCTGACTGGTGATGTGCTCAGGGAACCATGCGAACTGGCCGTTGGGGTTGCACTCGTACCAGTGCCACTCGCCGGCGGCGTCAAGACCGAAGTCGAAGGCGCCGTAGGCGAGGCCGAACCGCCCGAGGTAGTCGTGCACGCTCTCCGCGACGCCCGCAGGAGTGTCGATCAGCTCGTACGAGAGGTCGTCGTAGTGCCGGCGCCAGTCCAGTCCGGGTGAGCCGTCGATCCGCACGGCGAAGAGCCGGTCACCGACAGCCGTGAGCCGGATGTCCGCGACCTTGTCCACTCGCTGCTGGAAGAGGTGCATCGTCCTCCCGACGCCGTCGTCCAGGGCCTCTGGCGCTACTTCCTCGACCCACACGGTCATCCCGCGCCCCTGCGGGTCCGTGTAGTCGCTGTTGTAGAGGGGCTTGTAGACCACCGGCCCGTGGTCGGCGGCGAATCGCCGCGCGGCGTCGACGTCGTTCGTGAGGAGCGTCGGCGGCACGCGCAGTCCGCACCTGGCGGCTGCCGCGAGCTGGGCCGGTTTGTATTCCGCGGCTCGGTTCCGCCACGGGTGGTTGACGTAGTGCGCGCCGGGAAGCGAGGCCAGGATGCCGCCGAGCCCGTAGCGGGCCTGGTCCACGCACCACCGTGCGTCGCGCTCGTCCAGGTCCGCGGGTGCGGCGTACGGCCCGGGTCGCCGCCAGTACACCGCCCGTATGCCGTCCAGCGCCGCAATCCGGGTCCGGGTACGCACCTCGCCGACGAGTCCGGAGCCGTGGACCTGCGCGTTCACGGTCACTGCGGTCGGGAAGTCCGCCGGGTCGAGCCGGATCACCGGAACTCTTCGTTGCCCCAGTTCCTCGATCACGACGTCGGCGGTCACATCGTCCAGACCGGTGACCACGAGCACGGGCGACGGCAGCGTCAATCGGTGTCCCCCTCCTGGTCACTGCCTTCGTCGGTGGTGCCGTCCAGAGACGTCTTGGGCTTTGTCTCCTTGCTCGTCTCGCTCCGCTTGTGCCGGGCGGAGCCCACTGCGACGGACCCGTCCGGCCCCACCCACCGCCCGGTCTGGCTCTCCGCATCCAGCACCACTGTGGCGGCGGCCACGACGGCCGAGACGGGAAACGGCCTCATCCGGCTCAAACCCCACGGCCTCGCATCTGGCGCTGTCATCTGGCCCCCTCGTCGTCAGGTACCGGAACTCAGTGTGACCCTCGGTTGTCGTTCCGTACAAGCCGTCTCCGGACGAGCGCCGGGGATGCGGGTATGCCGGCCGGGGAGGGCGCTATGTGTGGTGGGAGCCGGTGAGGGTGGCGTAGATGACGACGTTCGCGGAGTAGGTCTGGGTGGACTTGTCGAAGGTGCCGCCGCAGGTGATGAGGCGGAGGTCGGGGCGGGGGGTGGAGCCGTAGACGCGGGTGGGGTCGAAGTGGGACTTCTGCTGGAGTTCGACGGCCTCGACGGCGAATTCGGCGGTCGTGCCGTCGGAGCGGGGGATGTCGATGAGGGCGCCGCGGGTGATCGCGCTGAGGCCGAAGAAGACCGCGGGGGAGGTCTCGGTGTCGACGTGGCCGACGACGATCGCCGCGCCCGCGGTGCCGGGGCGGGGGCCGTCGCTCCACCAGCCGGCGACGTCGGGGGTGGCGTACGGGGGCGGGTCGACGGCGCCGTCCTTCAGGCCGCGCGGGACGAGCGGGGCGTGGATGCCGACGGAGGGGATGTCGAGCCGGAGCGGCACCGCGTCGGGGAGGGGGACGTGCGCGGCGTACAGGTGCGGGGGCTGGTCGGTGCCGGCGGCTGCCGCGAGGTTGCCGCCGGGGCGCGGGGACGCGGGCGGGGAGGGGGCGTGGCCGTGGCCGAGGAGCCATGCGGCCAGCAGGATCAGGCCGATGACCGCCGCCGCCCAGGTCCGGCCGGCGCCGGGGCCGTCGTTCGGCTCCCCCGCCGCCCCCATGCCGGCCGTCGTGCCGAGGTCGGCCGTCGTGCCCGCCGCCGGTGTCGGCCCCGTCGCCCGTGCCCCCCGCGCCATGCCGCTCAGCGCCGGTCAGCCGCGGGAGGCGGCACGGCGACGGTAGACGACCAGGCCGGTCAGGCCCGCCGCGGCGACCGCGCCGGTGACCAGCAGCGGCCCGGTGCTCGCCCCGGCCGCCGCGGGCCCGGCGGCGAGCTGCGCAGCCCCGCCATGACCCGCGCCGGCGCCCTGCGCGGCCGGCTCACCCGCGGCGTGACCCGCCGCCGGCACCGACCGGCCCGAGACGAGCTTCGCCGCGCCCCCGCCGCCCGCCGGCACCGGGTTCACCGGCACGTACGGGGACTGGCCGCCCCCGCCACCGCCACCACCCCCGCCGGAGCCGCCGCCGCTCACCGTCACCGTCGCACTCGCCGAGCTCGCGGAGCCGTTGCACTCCACGGACACCGTGTACGACCCCTCGACCGCGTCGGACTTGATGAACGCCGTGCCGTCCCAGCCGTCGCCCGCCGGCGCCAGCGTCACCGCGTCGACGAAGACCTCCGCGCTGGCCTGCGCCTTGGAGCCGGACTTGCAGGAGGCCTTCAGATGGAGGTTCACCACCCCGCCGGGCGCGACCGTCGCGGGCGAGACATCCATCCCGGAGCCCGACGACGCACTCGACGACGCCGAAGAGGAGGACGACGACGAGGACGAGGAGGCCGACCCCCCTCCCCCCTCGTCCGCGAGCGCCTGCTTCGGCAGCCCGGTCACGCCACCGAGGACGACCACGCCGAGAGCGCCGGCAGCGGCGATGACGGGCAGTTTCAGACCAAACATGGGAACCTCCGCTCGGCCGGGGCGGGGACTCGCACCCGGTGTCTACGAAGATCCCGCCGGCCGCCGCCGGCCGCACGCTCGGTGACCCATCAGGGTGACATCACCATCACGCTGAGTGATCAGATCTCGGCGACCAGATCGGCGATCGACTCCACGACGTGCGACGGCTTGAACGGGTACCGCTCGATGTCGGGCACCGAGGTCAGCCCGGTGAGCACCAGATACGTCGTCATACCCGACTCCAGCCCGGCGAGCACGTCGGTGTCCATCCGGTCGCCGATCATCGCGCTGGTCTCGGAGTGCGCCCCGATCGCGTTGAGCCCGGCGCGCATCATCAGCGGATTGGGCTTGCCGACGAAGTACGGCTCCTGGCCGGTGGCCTTGGTGATGAGCGCGGCCACCGAACCGGTCGCGGGCAGGACGCCCTCGGGCGAGGGGCCGGTCTCGTCCGGGTTGGTGGCGATGAAGCGGGCGCCGCCGCGGATCAGCCGGATCGCCTTGGTGAGCGCCTCGAAGCTGTACGTACGGGTCTCGCCGAGCACGACGTAGTCGGCGTCCTGGTCGGTGAGGATGTAGCCGACGTCGTGCAGCGCGGTCGTCAGGCCGGCCTCGCCGATGACGTACGCGGTGCCGCCGGGCCGCTGGTCGTCGAGGAACTTCGCGGTGGCCAGCGCCGAGGTCCAGATGTTCGCCACCGGCACGTCCAGGCCCATCCGGGTCAGCCGGGCGTGCAGGTCGCGCGGGGTGTAGATGGAGTTGTTGGTCAGCACGAGGAAGGGCTTGCCGGAGTCCTTGAGCCCCTTGAGGAAGGCGTCGGCGCCGGGGATCGGGGTGCCCTCGTGGATGAGGACGCCGTCCATGTCGGTCAGCCACGAGTCGATGGGCTTGCGGGTCGACACCGATGGGTCTCCTCTTCGTCATGCCGGCCGCGCCGGTCCTGCCGGGTGCGGTCCTGCCGGGTCCTGTTCCCGCCGGGTGGGGTCCCGCCGGGTGCAGGCCGGTCGCGCGCCGCGGCCCGTCCCGCGGCGTGGTGCCCCAGCGTAACCGGGGCGAGGGTGCCCCCGCCCCGGCCGTCTCGGCTGCCGGTCACCGACCCGTACGGCTCAGGCGAGGGTCACTCCAGGGTCGCGCGGGAGAACAGCGGTGCCAGCGCCAGCAGCGCCGCGCCTTCCGCGACCGCCCGGGCGCCGGCGGCCGGCAGCCCCACCGGGACGCCGCCCACCGCGGCGGCGACCTCGTCGCGGAAGAGGCCGGGGGCGGCGAGGACGGTACGGCCGCCCAGCACGATCCGGTCGACGTCCAGCAGCGCGACGAGGTTCGCCGCGCCCACCCCGAGCAGCCGCGCGGCCCCGGCGGTGTCGCCGCGGGCGACCGCGGCCAGGCACAGCGCTTCGAGGCAGCCGCGCTTGCCGCACTTGCACCGCGGCCCGTCCAGCTGCACCACCTGGTGCCCGAACTCCCCCGCGCCGGCCGCGCCGCCGCGGTGGAGGCCGCCGCCGAGCACGAGGGCCGCGCCGAGGCCGGTGCCGAGGTGGAGGTACGCGAAGGAGTCCGCGCCGCCGCCGTACGCGGCCGGGCGCGGCTCGGCCAGGACGGCGAGGGCGGCGGCGTTGGTGTTCTTGTCGACCGCGACCGGGAGGCCGAGCCGCCCGGCCAGCTCCGTCCGCAGCGGGCAGCCCGACCAGTGCGGATAGCCGGTCACGCCGTGCAGGGTGCCGGTGCGGTGGTCCAGCGGCCCGCGGATGCCGACGCCGACGCCCAGCACCCGGGCGGGCGCGAGCCCCGCGGCGGTACGCAGCTCTTCCGCCATCGCGGCCAGGCCCTCCGGCACGGGCCGGCCCAGGTCCAGCGGCGCGGCGTGCTCGGCGACAGTGCGCCCGGCGAGGTCGGCCACGACCGCGGTCAGCCGCTCCCCGTCCAGCTGCGCCCCGACGGCGCAGCCGGCCCCGGCGGCGAGCCGCAGCTCGGTGCGCGGCTTGCCCCCGGTCGACGCGAGCCGCCCGGCCTCCTCGACCAGCCCCTCCGCCCGCAGCCGCCGGGTGATCTTGCTGACCGCCTGCGGTGTGAGCCCGGCCCGCTCGGCAAGCTCCGGCCGGCTGATCCCCCCGCTCCCCCGCCCCGCCGCCTGCCGCAGCAGCCCCAGCACCACGGCCCCGTTGTGGCTGCGCACCCCGGGCAGATTGACGCCGGGCCCGGCCGCGGCGGGCTCGGCGCGAACCCCCGCCCCGGACTCCGCGCCCCGCCCGCCCGCAGGACCGCGCCCGCCGGCTCCGGCGCCTCCCATGCCCGCAGGACCGCGCCCACCGGTCCCGGCACCTCCCGCGCCCGCAGGACCGCGCCCGCCGGCGCCCGCGTGGCCGGGCACGTCCCGCCCCGCGCCCGAAGGGCCGCGGTCGCCGGCCGCCGCAACCGCCTCGCCGCCCGGCGCCGTCGCGCCGCCCGCGGAGGGCAGGCCGGGGGTGGAGGCGCCAGGCGCCGGGTTCGCGTGCACGAGAGGCATTCTCTCGCGTGCTTGCACTTTGGCAACAGTGTTGCCAAAGTGAACCCCATGAGCGCTTCCGGTACCGCCGCACCCCTCCGTGTCGCCCTGGTCGGCTACGGCCCGGCCGGGTCCTTCTTCCACGCACCGCTGATCGCGACCACGCCCGGGCTGGTCCTCGACACCATCGTCACCGGCAACAAGGAGCGGCGCGCGCAGGCGCTGCGGGAGCATCCGGAGGTCGCCTTCGCCGCAACCGCGGACGAGCTGTGGCCGCGGGCCGGCGCGCTGGACCTGGTCGTGCTGGCCTCGCCGAACCGTACGCATGTGCCGCTCGCGACCGCCGCGCTGCGGGCCGGGCTGCCGGTCGTCGTCGACAAGCCGCTGGCCGCGACCGCCGCCGAGGCGCGCGAGCTCGCCGCGCTCGCCGAGCGCGCCGGGCTGCTGCTGACGGTGTTCCAGAACCGCCGCTGGGACAGCGACTTCCGCACCCTCAAGGCGCTGCTGGAGCGCCGCGAGCTGGGCGAGGTGCACCGCTTCGAGTCGCGCTTCGAGCGCTGGCGCCCACAGCCCAAGGGCGGCTGGCGCGAGTCCGGCGACCCCGCGGAGATCGGCGGGCTGCTCTACGACCTGGGCAGCCACCTGGTCGACCAGGCCCTCACCCTCTTCGGCCCGGCCAAGTCGGTCTACGCCGAGTCCGACGTACGCCGGCCCGGCGCCGCCGCGGACGACGACGACTTCATCGCCATCACCCACGCCGGAGGCGTCCGCTCCCACCTG
The DNA here is from genome assembly GCF_012034175.1 of Actinacidiphila epipremni. Lineage (GTDB taxonomy): Bacteria > Actinomycetota > Actinomycetes > Streptomycetales > Streptomycetaceae > Actinacidiphila > Actinacidiphila epipremni. Next base: position 143,523 of record NZ_JAATEJ010000001.1, on the reverse strand, counting down.
TGGATGAGCGCGACCGCCGCCCGCCTCGGCCCCCGCTTCCGGGTGCTGGGCAGCACCGGCGGCTATGTCACCTACGGCCTGGACCCGCAGGAGGCGGCGCTGCGCGAGGGCCTGCGGCCCGGCGAGGGCACCGGGTGGGGCGCGGAGCCGGAGTCGGCGTGGGGCACGGCCGGCACCGACGAGACGGCCCGGCCCGTACCGTCGCTGCCCGGCGACTACCCGGCCTTCTACGCGGCGGTCGCCGCCGCCCTGCGCGAGGGCACCGCCCCGCCGGTCACGGCGTGGGAGGCGGCTGCGGCGATCCAGGTCATCGAGGCCGCCCGGGAGTCCGCCCGCACCGGCCTGGCGGTGGCGCTGTGACCGGCGCGGCGGAGGTCCGGCACCTCGTGGACCCGGCCGAACTCGCCGCGCAGGAGCGCGAACTGGTGCTGCCGGGCTTCAGCAACGACGACGCCTGGCGGCTGGGCTGCCTGCTCGTGGACCTCGCACGCGAGCAGGGCGCGGCCGTCGCGATCGACATCCGGCGCGGCGGCCACCGGCTCTTCCACCACGCCATGGCGGGCACGACCCCCGACAACGACGACTGGCTGGAGCGCAAGGCCCGCGTCGTCCGGCGCTTCGAGACGTCCTCCCTCGCCGTGGGCGAGCGCTTCCGCGCCAAGGGCACGACGTTCGAGGCGTCCTCGCACCTCGACCCGGCACTCTACGCGGCCCACGGCGGCGCCTTCCCGCTGCGGGTGCGCGACACCGGCGTCGTCGGCGTGGCAGCCGTCTCCGGCCTGCCCCAGGTCGAGGACCACGCCCTGGTCGTACGGGCCCTGAGGCGCTTCCTGGCCTGACGCGCTTCCTGGGCCGACGCACACGGCGGCCCGGGCCCGGGGGCGCGGGAGGTCAGGCGGGCTTGAGCTCCTGGCGCTGGCGGCCGAGTCCGTCGATCGTGAGCTCCACGACGTCGCCGGCCCGCAGGTACGGGCGCGGCTCGGGCTGGCCGAGGGCGACACCGGCGGGGGTGCCGGTGTTGATGACGTCACCGGGGTAGAGCGTCATGAAGTGGCTGAGGTAGCGCACCACTTCGGCGACCGGGAAGATCTGGTCGCCGGTCGTGCCGTCCTGCCGGAGCCGGCCGTTGACCCACAGCTTGAGCGACAGCGCCTGCGGGTCGGGCACCTCGTCGGCGGTGACAAGCCAGGGGCCGAGCGGGTTGAAGGTCTCGCAGTTCTTGCCCTTGTCCCACTGGCCGCCGCGCTCGGTCTGGAACTCGCGCTCGGACACGTCGTGCGCGACCGCGTAGCCGGCGACCGCCGCCATCGCCTCCTGCCGGCTCGCGGCGTACCGCAGCTCGCGGCCGATGACGACGGCGAGCTCGACCTCCCAGTCGGTCTTGGTGCTGCCGCGCGGCACGAGCACGGTGTCGTACGGGCCGACGACGGTGTCCGGCGCCTTCATGAAGACGACCGGCTCGGCGGGCGGCTGCGCGCCGGTCTCGATCGCGTGGTCGTGGTAGTTGAGGCCGATGCAGACGATCTTGCCGATCCGGGCGAGCGGCGGCCCGATCCGCAGGCCCGCGTCGAGCGCGGGCAGCCCGGCGGGGTCGGCGGCGGCGATCCGGGCGAGGGCGTCGGGGTCGGCGAGCAGCGAGCCGTCGATGTCGCGGGCGCCGCCGGCGCCCTCGGCGCCGCCGAGGAGGCCGCCGATGTCGCGGGCGACCCCGTCCGCGTCGAGCAGGGCGGGACGCTCGTGGCCGGCGGGTCCGACGCGCAGCAGCTTCACAGTGGTACTCCGTACGTAGGGCGATGAGATCCGTAGGGCGGTGACATCGGATGTCTGTCCGATCCTCCGATCGCGAAGCCGCCGGCGCAAGACCTGTTCAGGTGCTGGACGTCCGCAATTCCGCCCGCCCCGGCCGCTCCGGTCACCCCGTCCGCTCCGGCCGCCGCGGCAGACGTCGGAGCGCCGCCCCGCCCGGGCCCGCGTACGGTCATCCGGTCGCGATCCGCGAGAGCGTGTAGATCAGCAGCCCCACCAGCGACCCGACGACCGTGCCGTTGATCCGGATGAACTGCAGGTCCCGCCCCACGTGCGCCTCGATCTTGCGGGAGGTCTGCTCGGCGTCCCAGCCGGCGACCGTCTCGCTGATCAGCAGCGTGATCTGGTCGCGGTAGGTGGTGACGAGGTAGACCGCCGCGTCCTCCAGCCAGCTGTCGACCTTCGCCTGGAGGCGGGCGTCGGCCGACATCCGGCGGCCGAAGGTCAGCAGCGAGGCGCGGGTGCGCATCCGCAGCTGGCTGCGCTCGTCCTGCGCGGCGGCGACCATCATGCCGCGCACCGCGCTCCACACCGACGCGATGAGGTCCTGCACCTCGGGGCGGGCCAGCAGGTCGTTCTTCAGCCGCTCGACGCGCTCGCGGGTGTCGGGGTCGGACTGGAGCTCGCCGGCGAAGTCGCCGAGGAAGCGGTCGACGGCGCCGCGCGCCGGGTGCTCGGGCGAGTCGCGCATCTCGGTGACGAAGCGCAGCAGCTCCTTGTAGACCCGCTCGCCGACCTTGCGGTCCACGAACCGCGGCGTCCAGCCGGGCGCGCCGCCCTGCACGGCCTCCAGCACCGAGCCGGAGTGCTCCACGAGCCAGTCGTGGGCGCGGACGCACACCAGGTCCACCAGCCGGCGGTGGCCGCCGTCCGCGACGATCCGCTCCAGCAGCTTGCCCAGGCCCGGCGCGACCTCCTGGGCCTCCGCGCGCCGGGTGATCGCCTCGCTCACGACGGCCTGCACGTCGGAGTCGCGCAGCACGGTGAGCAGGCCGCGCAGCGCCGCCGCGGCCTGCTCGGTGACGCGGTCGGCGTGGGCGGGCTCGGCGATCCAGCCGCCGAGCCGGGAGCCGATGCCGACCGCCCGCAGCCGGGTCCGCACCACCTGCGCCGACAGGAAGTTCTCGCCCACGAAGTCGCCGAGGCTCGCGCCGAGGGCGTCCTTCTTGGTGGGGATGATCGCGGTGTGCGGGATGGGCAGGCCCAGCGGGTGGCGGAAGAGCGCGGTCACCGCGAACCAGTCCGCCATCGCGCCGACCATGCCGGCCTCCGCCGCCGCGGCCACATAGCCCGCCCAGGCCCCGGCGCCTTCCGCGTCCGCCCACTTGGCCAGGGCGTAGACGACGGTGGCGACCGCGAGGAAGCCCGTCGCGATCAGCTTCATCCGCCGCACCCCGCGCCGCCGCCCGGCGTCCGGGTCGGCCCCGGGGGCCGTACCGCCCGGGACCGGCGCCGGCGCCGGTCCCGCCGGTCCTGCCGGTCCGCCGCCCGTCGTGTCCACCTGCTTCGCCCGCATATCCACCTGCGTATTGTCGCCACCGCTGACATTTGTGGAACGAACGGCGGGTTCCCGGCGGCTGCGCGCGCCACACCCGCGGACGGGAGCGGCACCCCATGCCCGGCATCGACGACCTCACCGACGGCCTCGCCGCCGGCGCCCCCGCACCGGCCGCCGCCACCGGCCCGGCCGCGTACGCCGCGCACTTCGAGGCACCCGACGGCTATCTGGACTTCGCCCGCTACGGGCCGCCGTCGCGCGACGTGCTGGACGCGACGGCCGGGGCGCTCACCCGGTCGGCGCACGCCGACCACACCACCGTCAACGCGCTGATGCGCGCCGACCTGCGCGCCCGCGAGTCGGCCGCCCGGCTGGCCGGCACCGACGCCGAGCACACCGTGCTGATCCCCAACACCACCACCGGGCTCTTCCAGGCCGCCTTCGGGATCCTGGAGGGCGAGGTGCTGGTGCCCGAGGGCGACTTCCCGGCCAACCACTACCCGTGGCGGCGCACCGCCGCCGCCGGCCTCGCCCGGCCGCGCTGGCTGCCCGCGGGGCCGGCCGGCGCGACGACACCGGAGGCGGTACGCGAGGCGCTGACCGGCGACGTGGTGGCGGTGGCGGTCAGCGCGGTGGACTTCCGCACCGGCCACCGCGCCGACCTCGCCGCGCTCCGGGACGTCATCGGCCCCGACCGGCTGCTGGTGGTGGACGCCATCCAGGGCTTCGGTGTCGTCGAGATGCCCTGGCAGGCCGCCGACGTGGTCGTGGCGGGCGGCCAGAAGTGGCTGCGGGCCGGCTGGTCGACGGGCTTCGCGGCGCTGTCCGACCGGGCCCTGGAGCGGCTGGCCCCGACGCTGACCGGCTGGACGGGCGTCGAGGACGTCGCGCTCTTCGACAACGCCGAGCACCCGCCGCTGGCCGGCGCCGGCCGGCTGAGCCTGACCAACCTCAGCCCGGTGTCCGCCGCCGCCTTCGCCGCCGCCCTGGAGCTGGTGGAGGCCACCGGCGTCGCGGTGATCGAGGCCGCGGTCGCCGAGCGGGTCGGCGAGCTGATCGAGGCGGTACGGGCGCGGGGCGGCGAGCTGCTGTCGCCGGTGGAGCCGGCGCGGCGGGCCGGCATCGTCTCCTTCCGGCTGCCGGGCGTGCCGGCGGCGAAAGCGGCCGAGGCGCTGCACGCGCACGGCCTGACCCCGACCGTGCGCGCCGACTCGCTGCGGCTGTCCCCGCACGCCTCGACGCCGGCCTCCGTCGCCGGCCGGGTGGCGGAGGCGCTGGCGTCGGTTTCGGCTTCGGCCGGCTGAACCGGCGGGCGGGTCAGCCCAGTTCGAGGGACGTCGTCCCGTACGTCGCCTCCAGCCGGGCGTACGGGACCGGCCCGGTGTACATCCGGGTGCAGCGCCAGCCCGGCGTCAGGCCGCGGGACTGGGCCAGCCGGGTGGCGGCCTCGTGGTGGTCGGGGACGTCGACGCACACCTCGGCGCCGGGCGGCAGCTCGGCGGTGAGCGCGTCGAACAGGGCCGCGGCGCCCTCGGGGGTGTCGGCGAACAGCGGGCCGATGCGCATGCCCTGCCGGGCGGGCCGGATCACCCCGTAGCCGGTGACGTGCCCACTGGCGTCCAGCAGCACCCGGGCGACATGGCCCTCGGCGGTGAGCCAGCGGCTGAGGAAGGCGTGCCGCTCGGCGGGGAAGCAGCCGCTGTCGTAGGAGCTGATCGCGTCCAGGTGGTAGGGCGTCACCTCGTCGACCGTGCCCACGGCCGCCGGGACGGGCTCGGCGCCGTGCGGGCGGCCGGTGTGCCGGACGTTGTCGTACGCGGCGGTGAAGCCGGAGCGCTCGTAGTTCGGGCGCTGCTCGGGCACCCCGTCCAGGCCGATGACCCGGCCCTTGGCGTGCGGCAGCGCCGCCTCCCAGGTCGCCAGGCCCAGGCCCCTGCCGCGGTGGTCGGGGTGGACGAGGTAGTGGCCGAGGAAGGCGTAGTCGGGTGAGTAGGCCACCAGTGAGATCGCCGAGACGATCCGGCCGCCGAGCCGCCCGACCAGGAAGCCGGCCGGGTCGGTGGGGCGGAAGCAGGCCGCGTCGCCCAGGCCCGGGTTCCAGCCCTCGGCCGCGGCCCACTCCACGATCTCGTCCCAGTCGTCGGCCGTCGCCTCGGCGACGGTGAAGTCCTCCCGCACATGAACTCCCTTGGTTCGAGCTCGCTTCGAGCGTGGTTCGACGGCCCGGCCGGCACGGACGGTTCCGGGGATGTTACGCCGCCCCGTACATCCGGGCGATGACTTCTTCGATGGCCGGCTCGCGCACCGACAGGTCCACCAGCGGGTAGCGCGCGGCGAGCGCGGTCACCAGCGGGGCCGCGCTCTCACCCGCCGGGAAGGCCAGCCACTGCCGCGGCCCCTCGCTGCGCACCCAGCGCGCGCCGGGCACCTCGACGGCGGGCAGCTCGCGGGCGAAGTCCACCACGAGGGTGCGCTCGGACTCGCCGGCCGCGTGCAGCCCGTCCAGGCCCCCGTCGTACATCAGCCGCCCGTGGTCGATGACCATGACCCGGCTGCACAGCGTCTCGATGTCGGTCAGGTCGTGGGTGGTCAGCAGCACGGTGGTGCCGCGCTCGGCGTTGACGGTCGCGAGGAAGCCGCGGACCTTGGCCTTGCTGACCACGTCCAGGCCGATCGTCGGCTCGTCCAGGTACAGCACCTCCGGGTCGTGCAGCAGCGCCGCCGCGATGTCGCCGCGCATGCGCTGGCCGAGCGAGAGCTGCCGCACCGGCACCTCCAGCAGCGGCCCGAGGTCCAGCAGGTCCACGCAGGCGTCGAGGTTGCGGGTGTAGCGCCGCTGCTCGATGCGGTACATCCGGCGGACCAGCTCGTAGGAGTCGCGCAGCGGCAGGTCCCACCACAAGGTGGTGCGCTGCCCGAAGACCACGCCGATCCGGCGGGCCAGCCGCGCCCGGTCGCGCGACGGGTCGATGCCGGCCACCCGGACCCGGCCGCCGCTGGGGGTGAGGATGCCGGTGAGCATCTTGATGGTGGTGGACTTGCCCGCGCCGTTCGGGCCGATGTAGCCGACCATCTCGCCGGCCGGCACCGCGAAGGTGATGCCGTCGACCGCCCGGACCTCGTGCCGCTCGCGGCGCAGGCTGCCGGGGACCCGGCGGCGCACGTCGAAGACCTTCTGCACGCCCTCGACGGCGATCATGGGCTCCGCGCCGGCCGCCGCGGTCGCGGCGGGCCTGCCGCGGGTGGCGTGGGTGTCGCGGGTGTCATGGGTGTCGCGGGTGTCATGGGTGTCGCGGGTGTCATGGGTGTCGTACGTGTCGGGCACGCTCTCAGCTCCCGGTACTGCGGTAGGAACGGATGCCGGCCCGCCAGGCGAGCCCGGCCAGCAGGCAGCACGCCACGGCGACCGGCGCCCCGAGGAAGTCCGCCCACGGCGGCAGGTCCAGCGGGTACGGGCGGCCCAGCACATGCAGCACCGGCAGCCAGTTGACGAACGCCAGCGGGACGACGAAGGTCACCCCGCGCACCAGGTCGCGGGCGAACAGGCCCGGCGGGTACTGGAGCAGGGTGTTGCCGCCGTAGGTCACGGAGTTCTGGATCTCGGCGGCGTCCCCGGCCCAGAACTGGAAGGCGGCGCCGGCCACGAAGACGGCGCAGAAGATCGCCGCGCCGGACAGCACCGTCAGCGCCAGCAGCGCCGCCGCCGGCACCGTCCAGCGCACGTCCACCCGGCTCACCGCCCAGCCCAGCACCGCCAGGCCCTGGATGATCCGGCCGAACCTGCGCAGCGCGAACCGGTCGGCGGCGGCCTGCGCGAGCACCGGCGCCGGACGCAGCAGCAGCGTGTCGAACGTGCCGTCGCGCACCCGGCCGCCGAGGGTGTCCAGCGACCCGGCCAGCAGGTCGGCCAGGCCGAAGGACACGCTGGTGGTGCCGTACAGCAGCGCCACCTCGGGCAGCGAGAAGCCGCCGAGCGCGTCGATGTGGCTGAACATCAGCGTGATCGTCACGAAGTCCAGCGCGGTCGCCGCCAGATTGCCCAGCGTGGTGAGCACGAACGACGTGCGGTAGGCCATCGTGGAGCGCATCCACATCCGCACGACCAGCCCGTACGTGGCAAGGCCCCGCCACACCGTGCCCTGCCTCGCGGCCGGCGGCCCGGCAAGCGGCACCGCCCCGGTGCCTGCCTCAGCCACCCTGCACCACCACCCGGCGGGTCGCCACCGCCTGCAGCAGCCGCCCCGCGGCCAGCAGCGCCGCCGCCCAGCCGGCCTGCACCGCGAGCGCGGCGAGCGCGCCGGCGCCGTGCCGGCGGCCCAGCAGCACATCGGCGGGCACCTGGAGGATCGCCGCCCACGGCAGCGCCTGCGCCACCGCCGACAGCGTCCCGGGGAAGGCGTTGAGCGGCAGCAGCATGCCGGAGAAGAACAGCGCGACGATCCACACGATCTGCGCCACGCCCGCCCCGTCCAGCAGCCAGAAGGCGCTCAGGCCCACCAGGAAGCGGATCGCGAAGCTCACCGTCAGCCCCAGCCCGATCGCCACCGCGAACAGCAGCCACGCCACCGGGTCGGCCGGCAGCGCCAGGTCGAACACCAGCGACCCGGCCGCTATCGGCAGCACCCCGCGCCCGGCCAGCTGGAAGGCCGCCCGCCCGAAGTCCGACGCCAGCCACCACCCCTGGAGGTCGGCGGGCCGGTAGAGGTCCACGGCGATCGCGCCGGACCTGATCCGCTCCATCAGCTCGTTCTCGAAGCCGCCGCCCATCAGCGCGGTCGGCGCGAGCAGCGCCTGCCCGATCCACACATACGTCAGCGCCTGCGCCTCGGAGTATCCGCCGAGATGCGGGCGCTGGTCCCACAGCGCGATGTAGCTGTAGGAGATGATCAGCCCGAAGACCGTGTTGGTGAAGATTCCCGCGGCGGTCGCGATGCGATACGTCGCATAACGCCGGAAGCCGCGGATCGCGACGGCACCGTAGAAGCCGCCCATACCCACCGCCTCTCCCTGCCGTATTCCCTGCCGGAGCCGCACCGGATCCGGCCGTGATATGTGCCACACCCCGCACGGCACACAAGCGGCAGAGCCTAGTGCGCGGCCCGCCGCGTACTCCACCGGTTTTTCCCGCCGCTGTGCGGCCGGACGCCGTCGCGGCGGCGTCCGCGGCCTGTCACAGGGCTGTCACGGAAAGACCGCACGCGTCCGGACGCGGGGCGGATGCGCCAGTGTGGGAGGAGTGTGCGCCTGGGGGCGTACGTACGATTACGTGCAGGTCCGTGCCGATTAGGCCCAGGTTTTTCCGCCGCGGACCCAACCCCGGCGGCGGATGAGGAGTCCCTACTGATATGAGCGACGCGCACTACGGGGCCGCCGCGGGCGGCTCGGGCGGCCGGCCGCGGCGTTCGGGCTGGCGGCGGCTGCTGCCGACCTGGCGAGTGGTCACCGGCACGGTCCTGGCCGTGCTGGTGCTGCTGCTCGGCGGCTTCTTCCTCGGCTACACGCTGGTGTCCATCCCCGACCCGAACGCGGCGGCGGTGGCGCAGAACAACGTCTACTACTACGCCGACGGCAAGACCGAGCTGGCCCGCGACGGCGCGGTCAACCGGCAGAACGTGACGCTCGCCGAGGTCGCCAAGACCGCGCAATATGCCGTGCTCTCCGCGGAGGACCGCAATTTCTACCACGAGTCCGCGGTCAGCCCCAAGGCGATGGCGCGGGCGGCGTGGAATACGGCGACCGGCAAGGGCAAGCAGTCCGGTTCGACGATCACCCAGCAGTATGTGAAGAACTACTACCTGACGCAGAACCAGACCGCGTCGCGAAAGGTCAAGGAATTCTTCATCGCGATCAAACTCGATCGCAACGAGTCCAAGGACCAGATCCTCGAGGGCTATCTCAACACCAGCTACTACGGGCGCAACGCGTACGGCATCCAGGCCGCCGCACAGGCGTATTTCCACAAGAACGCCGCCGACCTGACGACCGCGGAAGGCGCGTATATCGCCACGCTGCTCAACGCCCCGAGCGAGTACGACCTGGCCGCGCACCCCGAGAACGCGCCCGCCGCCAAGGCCCGCTGGAACTACGTCCTGGACGGCATGGTCAAGGAGGGCTGGCTCACCGCCTCCGAGCGGAAGGCGACCGTCTTCCCCACCATCGGCAAGCCCGTCCCGCTGGCCAGCAAGGCCGGGCAGCGCGGCTACATCATCGAGGCCGTCGACGACTACCTCGACTCCCACCACATCGTCTCCTCCGACGACCTGCGCCGCGGCGGCTACCGCATCGTCACCAGCATCCAGAAGGGCAAGGAGGACGCCTTCGTCGCCGCCGCCCAGTCCCAGGTCTACGACAAGCTCGGCACGAAGAAGGCCGACAAGTACGTCCGGGCCGGCGGCGCGTCCATCGACCCGGCGACCGGCGAGGTCGTGGCGATCTACGGCGGCGTCGACTACACCAAGCAGTACGTGAGCAGCGCCACGAACGCCACCTACCACCCCGGCTCCACCTTCAAGCCGGTCATACTCGCCGCCGCGCTCCAGCACGACGCGCAGACGCAAGGCGGCGACCCGATCACCCCGACCACGATCTACGACGGCCGCAACAAGCGCCCCGTCGTCGGCCCCGACGGGCCGGTCGGCTACGCGCCGGAGAACGAGGACAAGGTCTCCTACGGGCACATCAACGTGACGCGGGCGATGGACAAGTCGGTGAACTCCGTCTTCGCCCAGATGGCCCAGGACGTGGGCACCCAGAAGGTCGTCGAGACCGCGCGGGACCTCGGCATGCCCGAGGACGTGAAGATCCCCACGACCCCGGCGATGGCGCTCGGCTCGTTCGGCGCGAGCCCGCTGGACATGGCGCAGGTGTACGCCACGCTCGCCAACCACGGCAAGGAGGTCCCGTACACCCTGGTGCGCGAGGTGAGCAAGGACGGCGACGACGTGGCGCTGCCCAAGCGGGAGGCGGAGCAGAACGTGCCGCGGGAGGCCGCCGACACCGTCACGCAGGTGCTGCGCAGCGTCGTCGAGAGCCCCGGCGCGACCGCCGTCGTCGCCCAGGACTCCGGGTGGCCGTCGGCCGCGAAGACCGGCACCGCGGACGAGGACAAGGCGGCGTGGTTCGCCGGCTACACCCCGAAGCTCGCCACCGTGGTCGCGCTGTTCGGCATGAACCCCGACAACGGCAAGCAGGAGCCGCTCTACCAGGCGATGAACACCGCGCGGATCAACGGCGGCGGGCCGCCCGGCAACATGTGGGCCGCCTACACGGCCAAGGCGCTGGCCGGCACGCCGCCGACCGACTTCGACCTCGACACGGACGGGCCGGTGCCGACGCTGCCGCCCGTCACGGACGAGCCGTCCGCCGGCGACACGGCGACGTCGCAGCCCCCGACGAGCGAGCCCCCGCACAGCTCCGCCCCGCCGTCCACCGGCACCTCGACGACCCCGCCGGGCGAACCGACCGGCCCGGCCTCCCAGCCCCCCACGTCCGAGCCCACGACCCGCCCGACCTTCGACCCGCTCGGCGGCCTGTCCGGCGGCCTGAACGGCGGGGACTCCGCGGGGAGCGGCGCCGGGGGCGGCGGTGGCGGCTCCGGCGGCGACGCGGGCGGCGCGCAGCCGGGCGAGGGCGGCACGACGGGCGGCTAGCGGAGCTGCGGGTCCGCTACGGGAGCCGGGTCACAGATACAGGCCCAGGGAGTCGTCCGTGCCCTTCAGCCGCTCCGAGGCCACCGCGTGCAGGTCGCGCTCGCGCATCAGCACGTACGCCACGCCCCGCACCTCGACCTCGGCGCGGTCCTCCGGGTCGTAGAGCACCCGGTCGCCGACCTCCACCGTCCGGACGTTCTGCCCCACCGCGACGATCTCCGCCCACGCCAGCCGGCGCCCCACGGCGGCGGTCGCCGGGATCAGGATGCCGCCGCCGCTGCGCCGCTCGCCCTCGCCCGTCTCGTGCCGCACCAGGACCCGGTCGTGCAGCATCCGGATGGGCAGCTTGTCGTGCTCACTGTTCTTGGGACTCACGCCCACGAACGTTACCGGCGGCGCCGCCACGACGAGAGACCGCCCACCGCCGCGACCAGCGCGACCCCGGCCACCACGGCCGGCACCACCCGCTCCAGCCGCAGTGAGCCGTCCTCCCCGACGAAGGGCGCGGCCACCCGGCTGACCGCGCCGTTCACCGCGGTGTACGCCTTCCCGGCCGTACGGTCCACCGCCGAGACCGCCTTGGCCTTCGCGTCCCGCGCGATCGTCGACGGGTGCACGCGGACGGCCAGCTCGTCCAGCGTGTCCGCGAGATCCTGCCGCCTGCGGGCGATCTCCGCCTCGATCTGAGCGGGCGTCCTGACGTCGTCCGACACCGCGTCTCCTCCATCGGCTGATTAGGTACCGTTCGGACAGTCTGTCAGTTCGACGCGGCGCGCGCCTCGTCGGCACCCCCGTTCGACTGAGGAGCTTGCACCATGGCCGACCGCCTGACCCCCGGCGACCCCGCCCCCGACTTCACCCTCCAGGACGCCGACGGCACCCCCGTCTCCCTGGCCGACCGCCGGGGCCGCAAGGTCATCGTCTACTTCTACCCCGCCGCGATGACCCCCGGCTGCACGAAGGAGGCCTGCGACTTCACCGACAACCTCGACCAGCTGGCCGGCGCCGGCTACGACGTGCTGGGCATCTCCCCCGACACGCCGGAGAAGCTGGCGAAGTTCCGCACGAAGGAGTCCCTGCGCGTCACCCTGCTGTCCGACCCCGACCGCGCGACCCTCACGGCGTACGGCGCGTACGGCGAGAAGATGAACTACGGCAAGAAGATCATGGGCGTCATCCGCTCCACCTTCGTCGTCGACGAGTCCGGCCGCATCGCCCACGCCTTCTACAACGTCCGCGCCACCGGCCACGTCGCCAAACTCCTCCGCGACCTCAACGTCTGACCCCGTGACCCGGGCCGCCCCGCCTCGTTACCCCTTGCGACGGGGGAACGCGTGAGCGAAGGAGGGGGTATGGCGGCCAGGTACACCAGGGAGCTGCTGGAGGAAGCGGTCCGGCTGGCGGAGCACCTCGACGACGCCGTCCGCCACTGTGGGGGCGTTCCGACGCCCGGCAGCCGGCGCTATCTGCGCGGGAAGCTGGCCGAGGCGGGAATCGACACCTCGCACCTGACCACCCGCCGGGTCCGGCACACCGAGAGCCGGCTGCGCGAGGCCGTCGCCGCGGCGTCGAGCCTCAAGGGCGTCGTCCGCCTGCTGGGTGTCAGCCAGGTGGGCGGCAACCAGGCGCACATCGCCCGGCGGATAGCCGCGTACGGGATCGACACCGGCCACTTCACCCGGGCGCCCGCGCGGCGCCGGGGGCCCACGGGTCCCGCGCTGCTGCGGCTGCGCACGCCCGACGAGGGGCGCACTCCGGGGCGGCGGCTGCGGCGCGCGCTGCTGGCCGGCGGGGTGGCCGAGCGGTGCGGCATGTGCGGCACGGGGCCGCAGTGGAACGGCCGTCCCCTCACGCTGGAGGTCGACCACGTCGACGGCCGGTGGTGGGACGACCGCCCGGGCAACCTGCGGCTGCTGTGCCCCAACTGCCATGCCGTCACCGACACCTACCGCGGCCGTAAAAGGCCGTCATGAGCCGGCCGGCCTACACCCGCGAGCTGCTGGAGCGCACCGCCGCGCAGTCGACGAGCCTGGCCGACATGCTCCGCCGCCTCGACGCCCTGCCCGGCAGCCGCCCGCCGGGTGGCCGGCGCCCGCGGGGCTACCTGCGGCGCCGGCTGACGCACTACGGCATCGACACCAGCCACTTCACCGGCACCCGCCGGTATTGCCCCGGGCTCATCCCGCGCGCGGAGTGCGAGGCAGCGGTGGCCGGCGCGGTGAGCCTCGGCGGTGCGCTGCGGCGCCTGGGCATCCCCGACAGCGGCGCGGCGCGGGCCCGGCTGAGGCGCAGCCTGGAGGCCCACGGGATCGGCACCGGGCACTTCACCGGCCGGGCGTACGCGCGCGGCAGCGTGTCGCCGCGGCGGCTGACTCCGGAGCAGATCCTGCGCCGCGGCGAGGGCGCGGCACGGCGTACGAAGACCGCGCTGCTGCGCCGGGCGCTGGACGAGCTGGGGGTGCCGCGGGCCTGCGCCGCCTGCGGGGTCGGGGAGGTGTGGCAGGGCAGGCGGCTGGTGCTGGAGGTCGACCACGTCAACGGCGACCGGGCGGACAACACGCGGGAGAACCTGCGGTATTTGTGCCCGTCGTGCCACAGCCAGACCCTCTCGTACGCCAGCAGGTCGCGCCGTGGGAGGCCCGCGGGCGACCCAGTAGAGTAGCGCTGCACGGGCCCGTACCCCAGCTGGCCAGAGGGCGCCGGTTTAGGTCCGGTGTGTCGTGGGTTCGAGTCCCACCGGGCCCACCGTCGAACGATCCGATCGCCGTCCCCGTCCGCGGGGGCGGCGATCGGTGTTTCCCGCGGCTAGCGCAGCAGTTCCGCCACCATCGGGGCCAGGGCGCGGAAGGCCCTGCCGCGGTGGCTGATGGCGTTCTTCTCGGTGGGGGTGAGCTCGGCGCAGGTGCGGGTTTCGCCGTCGGGTTGGAGGACGGGGTCGTAGCCGAAGCCGCCGGTGCCGGTGGGGGTGAAGCGGAGGGTGCCGGGCAGCCGGCCCTCGGCGACGCGGGTGGTGCCGTCGGGGAGGGCGAGGGCGGCGGCGCAGGCGAAGTGGGCCGCGCGGTGGGGGGTGTCGATGTCGGAGAGCTGGGCGAGGAGCAGGTCGAGGTTGGCGGTGTCGTCGCCGTGCCGGCCGGCCCAGCGGGCGGAGAAGATGCCGGGGGCGCCGCCGAGGACGTCGACGCACAGGCCCGAGTCGTCGGCGACGGCGGGCAGGCCGGTGCCTTCGGCGAGGGCGCGCGCTTTGAGCAGGGCGTTCTCGGCGAAGGTGACGCCGGTCTCCTTGACGTCGGGGATGTGCGGGAAGGCGTCGGCGCCGACGAGGTCGACGTCGAGCCCGGTGTCGGCGAGGATCGCCCGCAGTTCGGTGACCTTGTGGGCGTTGCGGGTGGCGAGGACGAGGCGGCGGCTCATACCCCGATTATCCCGGCCCGGGTCACCCTCCGTGGCCTACCCCCTAGCCTGCCCCCCGGCCGGCCCTGGCCTCCCCCGGCCGCCGCGGGCCGGGCAGCCCGCCCCCGGCCGCGCGGGCCGGACGGCCGACCCCGCCCGCCCGCGGGGCCCCGCTCGGGCCCGGCCCCGCGGCGGCGGGGGGGCGCTCACGCCTCCGTCGTCGCCTCAAGCGCCAGCTTCTGCGCCGCCGTGAGCTCCGTGCAGCCGCCGACCGCCAGGGACAGGAGCGCGTCGAGTTCGGCGCGGTCGAAGGGCTGGCCCTCGGCGGTGCCCTGGACCTCGACGAAGCGGCCGTCGCCGGTGCAGACGACGTTCATGTCGGTCTCGGCCTTGACGTCCTCCTCGTAGGCGAGGTCGAGCAGCGGCACGCCGCCGACGATGCCGACGCTGACCGCGGCGACCGTGCCGGTCAGCGGCCGGGACTTGGCCTTGATGAAGTGGTTGTGCTGCATCCAGCCGACCGCGTCGGCGAGGGCGACGTACGCCCCGGTGATCGCCGCGGTCCGGGTGCCGCCGTCGGCCTGGAGGACGTCGCAGTCCAGGACGACGGTGTTCTCGCCGAGCGCCTTGTAGTCGATGACGGCGCGCAGCGAGCGGCCGATGAGCCGGGAGATCTCATGCGTCCGGCCGCCGATCTTGCCGCGGACGGACTCGCGGTCGCCGCGGGTGTTGGTGGCGCGCGGCAGCATGGCGTATTCGGCGGTGACCCAGCCTTCGCCGCTGCCCTTGCGCCAGCGCGGGACGCCTTGCGTGGCGCTGGCCGTGCACAGGACGCGGGTGTCGCCGAACGAGACGAGGACGGAGCCTTCCGCGTGCTTGCTCCAGCGCCGCTCGATGGTGACGGGGCGGAGCTGATCCGGCCTACGGCCGTCGAAACGTGACATCCCCCGAGCCTATCCGGGTGATGTGCCCGCCTCCGCCGTCCGGGGCCGCCGGCGCAGCCGGGCCCGGACGGCGGAGGGGGTCCGCGAAGCTCACATCATGTCTTCGATGTCCGCGGCGACCGGGTCGGCGTCCGTGCCGATGACGACCTGGATCGCGGTGCCCATCTTGACGACGCCGTGCGCGCCGGCGGCCTTGAGCGCGGCCTCGTCGACGAGTGCGGGGTCGCGGACCTCGGTGCGCAGGCGGGTGATGCAGCCCTCGACCTCTTCGATGTTGTCGATTCCGCCGAGCCCGGCGACGATCTTCTCTGCCTTGGTGGCCATTGGTGTCTCCCTGTTTCCTGACCCACCGCGGGTCCGTTGTGTCACGGTAACGCACGGTTGGCCCAACTTCACGGGCGGTCAGCCGCCCCATGGACCACCATGTCGATCATGGACGCCGGTCACCCGCACCCCCAAGTGGTCTACACCACTGTACGCGACCGCCTCCACCGGGCGGGCCCGAGGTGAGCGCCGCGCAGGCCGCCGCCGCGCCGGCCGGTCCGAGCCGGGGCAGCCGGTTCTTCCAGGGCCTGCAGAAGATGGGCCGCAGCCTCCAGCTGCCCATCGCCGTGCTGCCGGCGGCCGGCATCCTCAACCGGCTCGGCCAGGACGACGTCTTCGGGCCCACGGGCCTGGGCTGGGACCGGGTGGCGAAGGTCTTCGTGGGCGCCGGCGGCGCGCTGCTGGACGGCGCCTTCGGGCTGCCCCTGCTCTTCTGCGTCGGCGTCGCGATCGGCATGGCCAAGCGCTCGGACGGCTCCACCGCGCTCGCGGCGGTCGCCGGCTACCTGGTCTTCTTCGGCATCCTCACCCGCTTCCCGAAGGACTGCCCGCAGGGCGCGCACTTCACCCAGCTCGGCCAGCTCGCCGGCGCCTGCACCCTCAAGGACGGCACGACGACGCTCGCGGAGTTCCAGACCCCGGGTGTCTTCGGCGGCATCGTCATGGGCCTGCTGACCGCCTACTTCTGGCAGCGCTTCCACCGCACCAGGCTGGTGGACTGGCTGGGCTTCTTCAACGGCCGCCGGCTGGTGCCGATCATCATGTCGGGGGTGGCGATCGTCTTCGCCGTGGTCTGCCTGTTCGTGTGGCCGCCGATCGGCGACGGCCTGACGAGCTTCAGCAAGAAGCTGGTGGATCTGGGCTCGGTCGGCGCCGGCATCTTCGGTGTCGCCAACCGCGCGCTGCTCACGGTGGGCCTGCACCAGTTCCTGAACACCTTCGTGTGGTTCCAGTTCGGCGACTTCACCAAGCCGGACGGCACGGTCGTGCACGGCGACATCCCGCGCTTCCTGGCCGGCGACCCGACCGCGGGGCAGTTCCAGACCGGCTTCTTCCCGATCATGATGTTCGCGCTGCCCGCCGCGGCGCTCGCGATCACCCACACCGCCAGGCCGGACCGCCGCAAGGAGGTCGGCGGCCTGATGCTGTCGGTCGCGCTGACCTCCTTCGTGACCGGGATCACCGAGCCGATCGAGTACTCGTTCCTCTTCATCGCCCCGGCGCTCTACGCGATCCACGCGCTGCTGACGGGGGTGTCCATGGCGCTGTGCTGGGCGCTGGGCATCAAGGACGGCTTCAGCTTCTCCGCGGGGCTCATCGACTACGTCATCAACTGGAACCTGGCGACCAAGCCGTATCTGATCCTGGTGGTCGGCGCGGGCTTCGCGGTCGTCTACTACGTGCTCTTCCGGGTGGTGATCCAGCACTTCGACCTGAAAACCCCGGGCCGTGAACCGGAGGAGCTGGGCGAGGAGATGGAGCGCGACAACACCAAGTAGCGCGTACGGTCCGTGACCGCGGACCGCACCGTGCGTAAGGCCCCCTGGTCGGTGGACCGGGGGGCCTTCGCTGTGCGTGAGGGATGTGACGCAGCGCACGCGGAATCGTGGATTCCTTTACGCGGATCCGACGTGTTAAATAGGTCTACACCACTGAGTGGTATAGACCACGGAGGAATCCAATGACAACGGCCACGGCCGCTGCCGGCTCGTCGCCGGCCCCCGCGAGGAAGCGGGGCTCCGGCCTCTTCCAGGGGCTGCAAAAGGTCGGCCGCAGCCTTCAGCTGCCGATCGCCGTCCTGCCCGCCGCGGGCATCCTGCTGCGGCTCGGCCAGGACGACGTCCACAAGAAGTGGCACTTCCCGATCGACGTCACGCATGTGTTCGCCGGCGCCGGCGGTGCCCTGCTGGACTCGACCTTCGGCCTGCCGCTGCTGTTCTGCATAGGCGTGGCCATCGGCTTCGCGAAGAAGGCCGATGGCTCGACCGCGCTCGCCGCGGTCGTCGGGTTCCTGACCTACTACGCGGTGATCCACCAGTTCCCGATCGACCCGGGCCAGCCCGGGATGACGTACACGGGCAGCGGGCTGGGCGGCGGCTACTGGCAGAAGGGCGAGACGGTCGTCGGCGCCGGCTTCCAGAATCCCGGCGTCCTCGGCGGGATCATCCTCGGTCTGCTGACCGCGGTGCTCTGGCAGCGCTTCCACCGTACCAAGCTGGTGGACTGGCTCGGCTTCTTCAACGGCCGCCGGCTGGTGCCGATCATCATGGCCTTCACCGGCACCGCGCTCGGTGTCCTGGTGGTCGCCGGCTGGCAGCCGATCGGTGACCAGATCACCCACTTCGGCAAGTGGATGACGGGCCTGGGCTGGTTCGGCGCCGCGCTGTTCGGCCTGATCAACCGGGCGCTGATCCCGATCGGCATGCACCAGTTCGTCAACTCGGTGGCGTGGTTCCAGATCGGCGACTTCAACGACACCGCCCACCACGCGGTGGTGCACGGCGACCTGACCCGCTTCTTCGCCGGCGACCCGACCGCGGGGCAGTTCATGTCCGGCTTCTTCCCGATCATGATGTTCGGCCTGCCGGCCGCCGCGCTGGCGATGGCGCACACCGCGCGCCCCGAGCGCCGCAAGGCCGTGCTCGGCATGATGGTCTCGATCGGCCTGACCTCGTTCGTGACCGGTGTCACCGAGCCGATCGAGTTCTCGTTCATGTTCATCGCGCCGCTGCTGTACGCGATCCACGCGGTGCTCACCGCGCTGTCGATGGCGATCACCTGGGCGCTGGGCGTGCACGCGGGCTTCACCTTCTCCGCGGGCCTGATCGACTACGCGCTGAACTGGAACCTGGCGACCAAGCCGTATCTGATCATCCCGATCGGCCTGGTCTTCGCGGTGGTCTACTACGTGGTCTTCCGGTTCGCGATCGTGAAGTTCGACCTCAAGACCCCGGGCCGCGAGCCCGAGGAGGAGGTCGAGGACATCACCCGCTGATCGCACCGGTCGCGATCGCGCCGGCCGCAGCGGCCGGGTGAGCCCCGCGCAGGCGGGCGCCGTCTACAGCTCGTAGACCGCGCCCGCCTTCGCCAGTTCCACCGGGCCCGGGAAGACCTCGCGGGCGTCGCGGAGGTTGGCGGTGGGGCTGGTCCACGGCGGGATGTGGGTGAGCACCAGCCGGGCGGCACCGGCCCGGGCGGCGGCCAGGCCCGCCTCGCGGCCGTTGAGGTGGAGGTCGGGGATGTCCTCCTTGCCGTGCACGAAGGACGCCTCGCACAAGAAGAGGTCCGCGCCCTCGGCGAGGGTGTCCAGCGCCGCGCAGGGGCCGGTGTCGCCGGAGTAGACCAGGGTGCGGCCCCGGTAGCCGAGCCGGAAGCCGTACGCCTCGACGGGGTGCGAGACCAGGTCCGTGGTGATGTCGAAGGGGCCGAGCCGGAAGGCGCCGGGCCGCAGGGTGCGGAAGTCGAAGACCTCGCTCATGCACTTCTCGTCCGGCACGTCGCCGTAGGCGATGTTCAGCCGCCGCTCGGTGCCCTCCGGGCCGTAGACCGGGATGACCGGGGCCGGGCCGCCGTCGTGGCGGTAGTAGCGGGCCACGAAGTAGCCGCACATGTCGATGCAGTGGTCGGCGTGCAGATGGCTCAGCACGACCGCGTCGAGGTCGTACAGCCCGCAGTGGCGCTGCAGTTCGCCCAGGGCGCCGTTGCCCATGTCGATCAGCAGCCGGAAGCCGTCGGCCTCGACGAGGTAGCTCGAACAAGCCGAGTCCGCGGACGGGAAAGACCCCGAGCAGCCGACGACGGTGAGCTTCATTCCGGGAAACACCTCCGTGGGCGCGCCGCAATCACCCCATTCCAGAGGGCGTGGGGGTATTGGCGGAAGCGGTCCGCCATGTCTTGCGAGGGTAAAGCGCAAGGCCCGGTGCTGGGCCTGCGTGGCGCCCCGTTGTGGGCGGAATCACCAGTCCGGGTGTCCTGGCGGAGCCTCATCTGACGGGAGGCACCGGCCCAGTTGTCCGCAGTTGCCCCGGTCCGCACGCGATTCACGGCCGGTCACGCGGTTCGACGTAGGGCTCTTCGCCGGCAGGGTGGCCCGCGGCCCGGGCGCGGCTGCGCTCGGATTCGGCGCTGAATTCCAGGCCGAGCAGCAGCGCGATGTTGGAGATCCACAGCCAGACCAGGAAGACGATGATCCCGGCGAAGGTGCCGTACGTCTTGTTGTAGCTGCCGAAGTTCGCGACGTAGACGGCGAAGAGCACGGAGGCGACGATCCAGATGGCGACGCTCAGCAGGCTGCCGCGGGTGACCCAGCGGAATGCGTGCCGGACGTTGGGCGCGGCCCAGTGCAGTACGGCGACGACCATGGCGAACAGCAGCACCATCACGGGCCACTTGGCGTAGTTCCACACCGTCACGGCGGTGTCGCCGAGGCCCAGGATGTGCCCGGTCTTGCGGGCCAGGCCGCCGGTGAAGACGATGCCGACCGAGATCGCGGCGAGCACGACGACGAGGAAGACGGTGATGGCCAGCCGCAGGGGCAGCGTCTTCCACGCGGGGCGGCCCTCGTCGATGTCGTAGACGGCGTTGCCGGCCCGCATGAAGGCGGCGACGTAGCCGGAGGCCGACCACAGGGCGACGGCCACGCCGATGACCAGCGGGATGAGGGCCTTGTTGCCGCCGGCCTGCACCTGGCTGACGATGCTGGTCAGGGTGGAGCGGACGGCGCCGGGGGCGACGCTGGTGATGTTGTCGGTGAGGGATTTCGCGGTGGACTTGCTGAGCAGGCCCACGATCGAGACCAGGGCGAGCAGGGCGGGGAAGATCGCCAGGATCGCGTAGTACGTGAGGGCCGCCGCGAGGTCGGCGAGGTTGTCGGCCTTGTACTCGCGCAAGGTGCGCTTGAGGATGTCGCGGGTGGAGCCGGGAGGCAGGTCGGAGGGCTTGTCCGGCGGCTGCCGGCCGGCCGCGCCGCCCCGGTGGAGGCTCGCGCCGGTGCGCTCCGGCTCAGCGGCTGCCATGGCTCGCCCCGGCGGAAGCGACAAAAGGGGCTTTCCGTCTCATCCGGCCAGTATCGTGCGGCCGGGCGGGCGGCGCAGGGCGGATTGCGCCGCCGGAGGGGCGGCGGGGGGCTACCGGGGGCAGGGGGGAGGCGGCGGAAGGGGCGGCGGGGGCGGGCCGGCGCGCCGGACGGGCGGGGCGTCCCGTCCGGCGCGGGCGCGGGGGCCCTCAGGCCCAGAGCTGGCCGTGCAGCGCGGCGACCGCGTCCTCGGTGGTGGGCGCGGTGTAGATGCCGGTGGACAGGTACTTCCAGCCGCCGTCGGCGACGATGAAGACCACGTCCGCGCGCTCGCCGGCCCGCTCGGCCTTCGCGGCCACACCGAGCGCGGCGTGCAGGGCGGCGCCGGTGCTGACGCCGGCGAAGATGCCCTCCTGCTGGAGCAGTTCGCGGGTGCGGCGCACCGCGTCCTGCGAGCCGACGGAGAAGCGGGTGGTGAGCACCGAGCCGTCGTAGAGCTCGGGCACGAAGCCCTCGTCGAGGTTGCGCAGCCCGTAGACCAGGTCGTCGTAGCGCGGCTCGGCGGCGACGATCGCCACGCCCGGGGCCTTCTCGCGCAGGTAGCGGCCGACGCCCATCAGGGTGCCGGTGGTGCCGAGGCCCGCGACGAAGTGGGTGATGGTGGGCAGGTCGGCCAGGATCTCCGGGCCGGTGGTGGCGTAGTGGGCGCCGGGGTTGGCGGGGTTGCCGTACTGGTAGAGCATCACCCAGTCGGGGTGCTCGGCGGCCAGTTCCTTGGCGACCCGCACGGCGGTGTTGGAGCCGCCGGCCGCGGGCGAGGAGATGATCTCCGCGCCCCACATGGTCAGCAGCTCGCGGCGCTCGGCGGAGGTGTTCTCCGGCATGACGCACACGATGCGGTAGCCCTTGAGGCGGGCGGCCATCGCCAGCGAGATGCCGGTGTTGCCGGAGGTGGGCTCCAGGATCGTGCAGCCCGGGGTGAGCCGCCCGTCGGCCTCGGCCTGCTCGATCATGTACAGGGCCGGGCGGTCCTTGACCGAGCCGGTGGGGTTGCGGTCCTCCAGCTTCGCCCAGACGCTCACCGCGTCGGACGGCGACAGGCGCGGCAGGCGGACCAGCGGGGTGTTCCCGACCGCCGCCAGCGGGCTGTCGTAGCGCATCAGGCCATGCCTCCGGCGACGGCCGGCAGGATCGTCACGCTGTCGCCGTCGGCGACCTTGGTGGCGATGCCGTCGAGGAACCGGACGTCCTCGTCGTTGAGGTAGACGTTGACGAAGCGGCGCAGCTCGCCGCCGTCCACGACGCGGTCCCGCAGACCCGCGTGCCGGGTGTCGAGGTCGGAGAACAGCTCGTCGAGCGTGGCTCCGGCACCCTCGACGGACTTCTCGCCGTCGGTGTAGGTGCGGAGGATGGTCGGGATGCGGACCTCGATGGCCATGTCTGCGCTCCAGTGAGTGCGTGGGGTGTGCGGGGGTCCCACGGTCGCCGTGCGGGGCGCGCGGCGGCTCGCGGGGGCGGTGCGGGCCGTACGGGGTTCGTGCGGTCAGGCGGGGCGTGGCGGTACGGGTGCGGTCGGCGCGCGGTCAGGCGGCGCTGGTGCGGCGGCACAGGTCGACGTGCAGCCGCGCCACGAGCAGCGAGCCCGGCGCCGTGTCGCTCACGTCGGTGGAAACCATGGGGTCATCGTATCGATTCCCCGATCCGGGCCAGGGGCCGCGTCTCGGCATCCGGGACGTCAGGCGTACGAAGTCACTACTTTGACCGGTTCTTCTGTGACGACGCCGTCCACGATGCGGAACGAGCGGAACTGCGGCTCGGGAAATTCCTCCGCGGTGGACACCAGGACGTAGTGCGCGCCGGGCTCGTTGGCGTAGGAGATGTCGGTACGCGAGGGGTACGCCTCGGTCGCGGTGTGCGAGTGGTAGACGATCACCGGCTCCTCGTCCCGGTCGTCCAGGTCCCGGTAGAGCTTGAGCAGGTCGGTGGAGTCGAACTCGTAGAACGTCGGGGAGCGGGCGGCGTTCAGCATCGGGATGAAGCGCTCGGGGCGGTCGCTGCCCTCGGGGCCGGCGACGATGCCGCAGGCCTCGTCGGGGTGGTCGGCGCGGGCGTGGGCGACGATCCGGTCGTGCAGCTCCTGGGTGATGGTCAGCATGCATGCAAAGTACCCCGGGCGCATATCGCCTGGCCCTGCCCCTACGACCCCCTACAGTGCCGGCGGGCTAGAGCGCCGGGTCGGGTGCGGCCGGGGCCTCCGGCGACCCGGGGGCGAGGGCGCCGGGGGCCCGCGGCGGCAGGTGGGGGCGGCGGGCGAAGGCGGCGGGGTTGCGGCGGCGCAGCACCCGGTAGCCGGCCGCCAGGACCGCGCCCCACACCGGCACCCCGTACAGGCTGATCCGCGCCTGGCCGTCGGCGCCGGTCATCACCAGCACCGCGGCCAGGAAGCCCAGCGCCGCCCAGCTCGCCGCGGCGCCGCCGGGCGCGGTGAACCACGCGGCGGCGCAGCGCCCGTCGCGTACGGCGGCCCGGTAGCGGATGTGCGAGGCGAGGATCACGCCCCACGTCCACACCCCGGCGACGGTGGCGAAGGCGGTGATGTACGTGAACGCGCCCGCGGGGTCGACGTAGTTGAGCCACACCCCCACGCCCATCACGGCGACCGACACCGCGATGCCGGCGGCCGGGGTGCGGCGTGCGGTGAGGCGGCCGAAGAGGGCCGGGCCCTGGCCGTTGGCGGACAGGTCGCGCAGCATGCGGCCGGTGGAGTACATCCCGGAGTTGCAGGAGGAGAGCGCGGCCGACAGCACCACGAAGTTGACGATGCCGGCGCCGAACGGGATGCCGATCTTCGCGAACGCGGCGACGAACGGGCTGACGCCGGGCTGGAACTCGGTCCACGGCACGACGCACAGGATGACGGTGAGCGCGCCGACGTAGAACAGCGCGATGCGCCACGGCAGGGTGTTGATGGCCCGGGGGAGGGTGCGCCGCGGGTCCTGCGCCTCACCGGCCGTCACGCCGACCAGTTCCACGGCGATGTAGGCGAACATGACGATCTGCAAGGTGAGCAGCGAGCGGCCCACGCCGTTGGGGAAGAAGCCGCCGTCGTGCCACAGATGGGTGACCGACGCGGTGTCACCGGCCGCCGACAGGCCCAGCGTCAGCACGCCGGCGCCGATGAGGATCATCCCGACGATCGCGGTGACCTTGATCATCGACAGCCAGAACTCGACCTCGCCGAAGAGCTTGACCGAGATGAGGTTGGCGGCGAACAGCACCAGCAGGAAGCCGGCCGCCGCGCTCCACTGCGGCACGTCCGGCCACCAGTAGGCGATGTACGTGGCCGCCGCGGTGACCTCGGCCATGCCGGTGACGACCCACATCAGCCAGTACGTCCAGCCGGTGACGTAGCCGGCGAACGGGCCCAGGAACTCGCGGGCGTAGTCGGCGAAGGAGCCGGAGACCGGGCGGTAGGTGAGCAGTTCGCCCAGCGCCCGCATGATCACGAAGACGGCGGCGCCGGCGACCGCGTACATCACGATGAGGCTGGGGCCGGCCTGGTGGATGGCGCGGCCCGCGCCGAGGAACAGGCCGGTGCCGATGGCGCCGCCGATCGCGATCATCTGGATCTGCCGGCTGCCGAGGCCGCGTACGTAGCCGGCGTCGGGGTCGGGGCCCGCGCCGCCTGCCGCTCCGGCGCCGGGGGGCACGTCCTTCACGTCCGTCATGCCCGATTCGTACCACGGGGGCGGGGCGGCGGAATCCTCGCCGGGGCCACCCGGGGGGCCTTCAGGGGCCCGGGCGGCTCAGGCCCGGGGGCTCGGGCGGCCCGGGCGGCTCAGGAGGTGATCGCCTCGACCAGGGACTCCTGGAGGTGGCCGAGCCACAGGTACGCCATCACCATCGGCTTGCGGTCGTCGTCGTCCGGGAGGTGGTAGAGGCCGTTCTGGTCGTCCTCGCTGACGTCCAGGTAGACGCCGATCGTCAGCCGCAGGTCGTTGAGCGCGCCCATCCACTGCCGGGCCTCCTGCGCCGACAGCTCGATGCCCGAGCCGCCGCGGTCCAGGCCGCGCACCATCGCCAGGGCGTCGTCGCGCTTGCGGGCCCGCAGGTCGTTCTCGGTGAAGCGGCGGAACTCCGCGGCGGACTCGTCGTCCTCGTAGGCGTTGGGGAAGAGCCTGGCCAGCGCCGGGTCCTCCGGGGGCTTGCTGGGGCCCTCGGCGAAGATCTCGGCGAGCGGGTCGGGGTCGGCGTCGGCCGCGCCGGGGCCCGGGCCGATGAGTTCGAGCAGCTGCACCGCGAGCGAGCGCAGGATGGAGATCTCGTCGGCGTCCAGCGCGATCGCGGCGCCGCCGCCCTCGACGGGCCCGAAGGCGCCCTTGCGGGCGCGTCCGCGGGCCATCAGCGGTCCTGCGACAATGTCGCCCACAGCCCGTAGCCGTGCATCGCCTGCACGTCGCGCTCCATCTCCTCGCGGGTGCCGCTGGAGACCACGGCCCGGCCCTTGTAGTGGACGTCCTCCATCAGCTTGGTGGCCTTGTCCTTCGAGTAGCCGAAGTACGTCTGGAAGACGTACGTCACGTAGCTCATCAGATTGACGGGGTCGTTGTGGACGATCGTGACCCAGGGGACGTCCGGCGCGGGCACCTCGAAAGGCGCCTCGCTCTCCTCGGGGCGGGTCTCGGTGGGCCCGACGGGGACGGCAACACTCACAACCCCCATGCTGCCGCCGGTGGGGGGTCTCGCACAAATGGGCGTGCCCGGTGGGGGGCGGGTTGTGCGGAGCGACGGGTGGGGCGGCGCGGTGTGAGGGCGCGCACACGGCGGAGATCTCGTCAGTCTGACGAGATCGGGGGTAGCATCCTGGTCATGAGCACAGCAGAGCTGGGACTGCCGGTGAACGTGCCGTCCACCGCGCTTTTCACCGACCGCTACGAGCTGACCATGCTGCAGGCGGCGCTGCGCAGCGGTGCGGCGCACCGCCGCTCGGTCTTCGAGGCCTTCACCCGGCGGCTGCCCGAGGGCCGCCGCTACGGGGTCGTCGCCGGCACCGGGCGGGTGCTGGACGCGGTCGAGAACTTCCGCTTCGACGCGCCCGTGCTGGACTTCCTGCGGCGCGAGGGCGTCGTCGACGAGCCGACGCTCGAATGGCTGGCCGGCTACCGCTTCAGCGGCGACATCTGGGGCTACCCCGAGGGCGAGGTGTACTTCCCCGGCTCGCCCGTCCTGCGGGTCGAGGGCAGCTTCGCCGAGGCGGTGCTGCTGGAGACGGTCGTGCTGTCGATCCTCAACCACGACTCGGCCATCGCGGCGGCGGCCTCCCGGATGGCGGTCGCCGCGGGGGGCCGGCCGCTGATGGAGATGGGCGCCCGCCGCACCCACGAGCTCGCGGCGGTCGCCGCGTCCCGGGCCGCGTACGTCGGCGGCTTCCGCACCAGCTCCAACCTCGCGGCGGGCTTCCGCTACGGCATCCCCACGGTGGGCACCAGCGCGCACGCCTTCACCCTCGTCCACGACACCGAGCGGGACGCCTTCACCGCGCAGGTCGAGTCCCTCGGCCGCGGCACCACGCTGCTGGTCGACACGTACGACGTCGGCGAGGCGGTGCGCGCCGCCGTCGAGATCGCCGGGCCCGAGCTGGGCGCGGTGCGCATCGACTCCGGTGACCTGCTGCTCCTCGCACACCGGGTGCGGCAGCAGCTGGACGACCTCGGGGCGCGGGACACGAAGATCGTGGTGACCTCGGACCTGGACGAGTACGCGATCGCGTCGCTCGCGGCGGCGCCGGTCGACTCCTACGGCGTCGGTACGTCGCTGGTCACCGGCAGCGGGCAGCCGACGTGCTCGATGGTCTACAAGCTCGTCGCCCGCGAGGATTCCGCCGGGCGGCTCGTCCCGGTGGCCAAGAAGTCCATGGGCGGCAAGACGAGTGTGGGCGGCCGGAAGTGGGCCGCCCGGCGGGTGGACGCCGATGGCGTCGCCGCGGCGGAAGTCATCGGCAGCGGCGAGATCCCCTCCGACCTCGCCGACCGCCAACTCCTCGTCCCCCTGGCCCGCGCGGGCTCCATCATCGGCCGCGAACCTCTCGACGCGGCCCGCCTCCGCCACATCGAGGCTCGCGCCTCCCTCCCCCTCTCGGCCACCCAACTCTCCCGCGGCGAACCCGTCCTCCCCACGGAGCTCCTCTGACGCACCGAGCTGCACCTTGCGCCGCGGGGCGCTTTTCAGCTGAGCGCGACCCCCCGGGGCTGCGGCTTGCGCCGCGGGGTGTTTTTTCAGGGGCGCGGGGCTGTATCTGATCTGCGGCTGCCGCCGCGTGGGCGCGATCCGCGCCGCGGGGTGAGCTTTTCAGGGGCGCGGGGAACTGCGCGACCAGCCATATGCGGCCTGCACGTCGCCACCGTCCCAAAGGGGCTGTTCGGTTCGATCCGGACCACCGGCCGGTGGGTGGCTGAGCGCGCAGTTCCCCGCGCCCCTGGTGGTTGGCGTCCGGCGCAGATGCAGCCTCCGACCGAGCGCGCCCACGCGGCGGCAGCCGCGGCTCCTGCAGGGGGGCGTGCGAAGGTGGGAGGGGGTGGGGGAAGATGCCAGGGCTCAGGCCGTATTCGTGGATCCGCCGGAAGGGCAATATGCACCGCGCACTCATCGTCGTCGACGTGCAGAACGACTTCTGCGAGGGGGGAAGCCTCGCCGTGGCAGGGGGCGCGGACGTGGCCGCCGGGGTCACGGACCTGATCGGGGAGACCGCCGGGAGCTACCGGCACGTCGTGGCGACCAGGGACCACCACATCGACCCCGGAGAGCACTTCTCCGCGCACCCGGACTTCGTGACGTCCTGGCCGGTGCACTGCGTCGCCGGGACGGAGGGCGTCGGGTTCCACCCGAACTTCGCGCCGGCCGTGGCGTCGGGCGCGGTGGACGCCGTGTTCGACAAGGGCGCGTACGCCGCCGCGTACAGCGGCTTCGAGGGGCAGGACGAGAACGGCGTGAGCCTCGCGGACTGGCTGCGGGAGCGGCAGATCGCCGAGGTCGACGTCGTCGGGATCGCCACCGACCACTGCGTGAAGGCCACCGCGCTGGACGCGGCCCGCGCGGGCTTCACCACCCGGGTGCTGCTCAAGCTCACCGCGGGGGTCGCCCCGGAGACGACCGAGCGGGCGCTGGGCGAGCTGCGCGGCGCGGGCGTGGAGCTCGTCGACAGCTGAGCGCCTCAGGTCCGGTCCAGCGTCGATATCGGGTGCCACGGGTCGGACAGCTTCGCGTGGTACGCGCGCCAGATGAGCCCGTCCGGGTGATGCAGCACCGCGGTGATCTCGTCCGGTGTGGGGGGCTCGGTGTTGCCGGTCAGCCGGGTGCCGCGGAAGCCCAGGTTGCTGAGCCGGGTCAGGGCGCGCTGCCGGTTCTGCGCGTGCACCACGACGCGTATCCGCTCGGCCGGGTCGGCAGGGTGCGGCAGCGCGAGCGCCACGACGACCGTGCCGCTCGGCAGCTTGCTGAAGCCTCCGACCGCCATGCCCTCATTTTCCGCGATCCGGCCGCCGCCCACCAGCAGGCGACGGCCGAACGCGGCATCACAGCAGGTCGGACCCCGGGTGCCCGGGGCCGGCCTCAGCGGTGGGCGGGGCCCACCTGGACGGTGATCGTGCTGCCGTCCAGCGGCTGGCCCACGATGGTCAGCCGCGTGTTGGTGTCGGGCACCTGCACGCTGCCGTACGGGTTGGACTCGTCGTAGTAGTCGCCGTAGTGGTCGTCGAAGACCGGCACGCCGAGCTTGGCGCGCACCTTCGCGGCGACACCGTTGTTGTGCAGGGTGAAGCCCTGCGTCGGATACCAGCTGAAGGCCGAGTCGTACGCCTGGATGCGGTTGCGCATGAGCGAGCCGTCCGCCCACTTCTCGGCCTTGGCGTGCGCGTCGACGGGCAGTATCTGCCCCGCGCCCGGGTGCAGCCCGACGTTGTTGTCGGCCTGCGAGGTGTCCCACAGCCAGATCAGCAGGCCGTTCTGGTACGGGAAGTGCTCGACCTTCTGCGGCGCGGTGCCGGTCCAGCCGAAGTTGTACGGGCCGGTCCTGAGCGTCTGGTCGAAGCTGACGTACTGCCGGTTCTCGGCGATGTAGAACTCGGGGTAGTCGTCGGTGAAGGACGCGCCGATGCGGCTGAAGCCCTTCGCGGTCCACCCGTTGTCGTCGGTCTCGGCGCCGTCGCTGAGGAGCGTGGAACCGTCCGCGGTGACGGTGATCGCGTCGGCCGCGAAGCCCTGCTGGGCGACACCGCCGTCGGTGAGGTAGCGGAAGCGCAGCTGGATCTGCTTGCCCGCGTAGGCGTCGAGCGGGAAGGACAGGTCCTCGTACGCGCCGCTGGTGCCGGTCAGCGCCGGGGTGTTGCCGCCGTCACGCGGCAGCGACGCGCCGTTCGCGGTGCCGTCGAGGGCGGTCCAGTTCGCGCCGCCGTCGGTGGAGACCTCGGTGTAGAGGTAGTCGTAGTTCTCCTCGATGTCCCACCACCCCTTGAGGGTGAGGGCGGCGGACGTCTTGCCCGTCAGGTCCACCGATCGGGTGAGGGTGTTGGCGAGGTTGTCGCCGCTGCCGGACCACCACTGCTTGCTGCCCTCGGCGGGCTGGGTGATCGTCGTGGTCACCGTCTTGTCGGGGAGGCTGACGATCAGCGCCTGCTTGTCCTTGGTGTTGTACTCGGCCACGCCCAGCTTGGTGGTGGAGCGCGTCGCGGCCTTGGCCGTGCCGTAGTTGAGCCAGCCG
This sequence comes from Actinacidiphila epipremni, assembly GCF_012034175.1. GTDB lineage: Bacteria > Actinomycetota > Actinomycetes > Streptomycetales > Streptomycetaceae > Actinacidiphila > Actinacidiphila epipremni. The sequence continues at coordinate 114,143 of NZ_JAATEJ010000001.1, read as the reverse complement.
AGCTGGAGCTTGTCCCAGGCGTTCATGTCGTCGGGGCGGTCGCCGATGGCGTTCTTGCCGGTGCCCATCCACGAGCCGGACGACATCAGCGTCCAGAAGGCGGTGTTGTTCTCGCCTATGTACGTCGTGTCGTACTCGTCGGGCAGGCCCAGGTCGTGGCCGTACTCGTGGGCGAAGACGCCGAGGCCGCCGTTCTCCGGCTGGAGGGTGTAGTCGCCGATCCAGATGCCGGTGTCGCCGATCTGGGTGCCGCCCGCGCGGTTGTCGGCCGGGCCGGTGCGGCCGGCGTCGGTGCCGTAGGCGTACCAGCGGTGCGCCCACAGCGCGTCGGTGCCCTGCGCGCCGCCGCCGGCCGACTCGTCGGCGCCGGCGTGCACGATCTGGAAGTGGTCGATGTAGCCGTCGGGCTCGTTGAAGTTGCCGTCGCCGTCGTAGTCGTAGCGGTCCCACTGGTCGTACTGCGCCAGGTCCGCCTTGATCTGGGCGTCGGTGCGGCCCTGCGCCTTCTGGTCGTCGACGTACGCGGTGGTGGCGTCGCGGATCAGGTCCCAGGCGCTGGAGCAGGTGCTGGCGCCGCAGTAGTTGGAGCCGTAACGGGCCTCGTTCCAGGGCACCTTGACCCACGCGGAGACCTCGCCGTCGACCGAGTAGCGGCCCGAGGACTGGCGCTCGTAGTAGGTGGCCAGCGAGTCCTGGCCGGACTTGTGGGCGAAGTACAGTTCCTGGAAGTGCTGCTGGTCGTAGTCGGCCTGCCAGGCCGTGCTGTTGTCCTCGGACCGGTCGGGCTGGGCGATCTGGTTGTGCGCCGGGCCGGGCTGGCCGCCGTACTTGGTGACGGGGGCCTCGGGGCCGTCGGGGCCGTCGGGGTCGTAGGTGGTGGTGCTGTCCACCTGGTCGCCGAACTCCGCGAGGATGGTGAAGATCTTGTCGGTCTTCTCCCGGCTGAGCTCCACGTACTTGCTCTTGCCCTTGGCCTTGCCGCCCTTGCCGGCGCCGATCTTGACGACCTTGGAGCCGCCGATCTGCTGGACGGTCGCCTTGCCGGCGACGACCTGCTGGAGCGCCGCGGACCGCTCGGCGGCCTGCTGCTTGGTGAACGGGCCCGGCAGGTCGTGCGGCTCGCTCTGCGCCGGGTCGGAAGTCGCCGACGCCACGGTCCCGGACGCGTGGTCCTGCGCCGCCTCGGACGCGCCCGCCGCGGTGGCGGTGGGCAGCACGCCGAGGACGGCGATGGCCAGGGACAGGGCGGCGGTCTGGGTGATCCTCCGCTGATTCTTCAAGATTATTTGACCTCCCCTTGGGAAAGGCCATTGCACCGGAGTGCCGCGGGAAAAAACAGATCTTGACTTGGACATGGCGGGACAGTACGTTTACCGGTTCCGCGGTTCCGCTGAGCGGACGTCAGGCCGCGGTCGGGGGACGGCTGTTGACCGCTGCAATTGCGGCGTTCGGACGCGCGTGCGACCCCGTGCGCCCCCTTGTGCTCCGTGCTGTGGGTTAGGTCACGCTTACCGGCTGTTCGCCCCGGGCACGCACAACAGGAGCCACCCGTCAGCGTGCCCCCGCTTCGACGTACCCGAGGACGGTCCCCCCGATGCCACGTCCGACGACCGCGCAACTCGCCTACGGTTCCCTCACCGTCGTCCTGTCCACCTTCGCGGCGCTGCTGCTGTCCGACGTACGCTCCGGCGCCGCCGTCGTCGCCGTCGCCGCCGGCGGGCTGCTGCTCGGGCTCGCCGTCACGGTGTCCGCGGCCCGCCGCGCCGCCGCCCCGCGCCCGGCCGCCGCCCCGGCGCCCGCCGCGGTGCCGGTCCCCCGCTCCCGGGTCGCCGGCGCGGCCGAGGCCGGCCCCGTACGGCAGCACTCGCTGCGGCGCTGAACGCACCATCAGACGGCGGTCACGACCACGGTCCTGGCCGCCTTCTCGTGCACTCCCTGCTTGTAGGGGCGGTCGAACAGCACGGTGATGCCGATGATGAGGAACCAGAAGCAGCTGCAGCAGAAGGCGGGGAGCCAGAGGATCGCGGCGCGGGCCGCGGCGGCGTTGGTGGACGGGACGCTGCCGTCGGAGAGGGTCGCGGCGCGGATGCCCATGAGTTTCTTGCCCACCGTCTGGCCGGTGGACTTGGTCATGTACCACTCGTAGAGGAAGCCGAGGCCGGCGGTGAAGATGCCGCCGATCGCGGAGCGGCCGGCGGTCCAGTCGTCGCCGTGGACGCCGCCGGCGGCCCAGTCCAGGAGGCCGGCGGGGATCAGCACGATGATGACGTCGATGATGCGGGCGAGCAGGCGCTTGCCTGAGGCGGCAAGCGGCGGCATCCCCGGCATGGGCTCCGCCCCCCGCCCGTACGGACTCCCCCCACCCCACCCCCCGCCTCCCGGCGGCCCCCCGTACGGCCCGCCTCCCCCGGGCGGCTGCCCCCCGTACGGCCCACCCTCCCCGGGCGGCGGACTCCCGTACGGGTTCCCGCCCTCCCCCGGCGGAGGGCTGCCGTACGGGTTCCCTGCGGGCGGCTGCTGCGGCGGCTGATCACTACTCATGAGCCGAGTACACCCCGCGACCTGCCCCTCCGCCCCCCACCAACCCCCATCCGGGGGACTCCCGACGCCGAACGCCAACCCCCCGGGGCGCGCGGGCTTGCGGCTGCGCCGCGGGCCGGCACACCAGGGGCGCGGGGCTGTATCTGATCTGCGGCTGCCGCCGCGTGGGCGCTCCCCGGCGGGGCTTGCGGCTGCGCCGCGGGCCAGCACACCAGGGGCGCGGGGCTGTGTTTGATGTGCGGCTGCCGCCGCGTGGGCGCTCCCCGGCGGGGCTTGCGGCTGCGCCGCGGGCCAGCACACCAGGGGCGCGGGGAACTGCGCGACCAGCCAAGAACCGGCCTGCACATCGCCACCGACCCAAAGGGGCTATTCAGTCCGATCCGGACCACCGGCCGGTGGCCGGTTGCGCGCGCAGTTCCCCGCGCCCCTGGAGGTTGACGTCCGGCGTCCAGGCGCCCAGCCGGCGGGGGCTTGCGGCTGCGCCGCCGGATGCTTTTTCAGGGGCGCGGGGAACTGCGCGACCAGCCATATGCGGCCCGCAGGTCGTCACCGCCCCAAAGGGGCTGTTGCTGTCGTCTCCGGGCCACCGGCCGGTGGTTGGTTGCGCGCGCAGTTCCCCGCGCCCCTGGGTGGTGGCCGTCAGGCGCAGCCGCAGCCCCGCCGGGCGCAGATGCGGCGGTGGGCGCAAATGCAGGGCGGCCCCGCGCCCCCGGGCGGGCGCCCCGCGGCGTAGCCGCCCCCTTGGCCCCCGGGGGGGGCGGCCACCGGCGTCGGGGTTAGCTCGCGGCGACGAACGTGTGGGTTGCCTTGTCGTGCCAGGCTTGGTGCCAGGGGCGGTCGATGAGGGCCCAGGCCATACCCACCGCGCCGATGGCGAGGGCGTTGAGGACCGTGCGGAGCAACCAGCGGCGCAGGCTGGGCCAGAAGGTGGGGGGCTGCTGGGCCTCGATGTCGAGGACCCTCAGGCCGGTGAGCTTTTTGCCCAGCGTGCGGCCCCACTTGGCCGTGGGGAGCACCTCCAGGAGGATGCCGGCGAGGAGGGCGACCAGGAGCGCCGCCGCGGCCTCCGCGCCGGTCGTGGCGTCCAGGAGCCACACCTTCACCGTCTCGCCGGTGAGCTTCGCCGCGTCCACCTTGTCCTGCGCGTGGTGGTACGCCGCCGAGCCCAGCGGCAGCGCCGCCGCCCCGGTCACCGCGACGAAGACCACCGTGTCGACGACCCACGCGGCCAGCCGCCGGAGCAGCCCGCCGGGCCGGTCCTGCGCCCGGGCGCTCGCGAACGGGTCGGCGGCGACGGGACGCCAGGGCAGCGGCGCGTCACGGGCCAGCTCGTGCACCTGCTCGGCCCAGGGCGCGGCGTTCTGCTGCGGCACGGGCGGGTTGCCGATGGGCGAGGGCGTGGACTGCGTGGGCGGCTCGGGCGGGGACGGCATCGGGAAGGGCTGCGGGGCAGGTTGCTGCTGCTGGTGCGGAGCCGGGTGCTGGTGCGGCGCGGGCTGCCCCTGCGCGCCCCAGGAGATGGGCGGCAGCTCACCCCCCGGCGGGTTCGCCGCCGGCACCGGCCACGCGGGCCCGGGCGCCGCGGCGGCCTGCTGCCCGGCCGGCGACGGCCAACCCCCGGCGGGCTCGGCCGGCTCGGGCCACTCCGCGGCGGGCGGCGCAGCGGCCGGCTCGGGCCACTCACCGGCGGCGGGTTGGGGCGGGACCGTGGGGGCCGGGGTGCCCTGGACGGCGGTGGGGGCCGCGGGGTCGGCGTCGAGGAACATCGGGCCCGACTCGTCGACGGCCGGCATCGCGGGCGGCGGCACGACGGGCCCGGGCGCCGGCGGACCGGAGGCCGTACCGGACTCGCCCGGCGGGGCCGGCCTGCTGGTGCCCGGCACCCACGCGGAACCGTTCCAGTAGCGGATGTAGTTCGGGATCGACGGGTCCGGGTAGTAGCCGGGCGCCGGGGACGACGCGGAACCGGAAGAACCAGAAGGACCGGAAGGAGGTGCGCTCATGGGTCACGGGGTCCGTATCTGCTCGGCCAGGGGGTGCAGCGTCCAGAAATACCAGACCCGGGGCACCCGCGGGCCCGCGCCGCCGCGCGCCGCACCGCCCGGCACCCGCCCGGCACCGGCCGCGCACCGGCCACGCACCGGCCGCGCACCGGCCACGCACCCGCCCCGCCCTACCCCGCTCCGCGCCCCGGCATGCCTCGCACGCCTGACTCGTCATTACCCGCACACGCCGCCGCGCGCCCCCTCTTCCCGGATTTTGAACCTAATCCCGCGAAGTCACGTAATGGTGAGAGAGGCACGCGCTCTCTCCAGGTGCTGGCCCCGCTCAGCGATACCCGCCAAGAGGGGCCGCCGCGCCAAGGAAAGGACGTCGACTCGATGCAGACCGTGGTGGAACGCGAACTCGAAATGCAGCTGGTGCTGTCGCCCGAGCGCAGCATCCCCGTACCGGCGAGGCTGGTCTACCGCTCCAGCGATCCGTTCGCCGTGCACATCACCTTCCATGTGGGCTCCGACCTGCCCGTCAACTGGACGTTCGCCCGTGAGCTGATCGTGGAGGGGGTGTTCCGGCCGTGCGGGCACGGCGACGTGCGGATCTGGCCGACGAAGGTGGGCGGGCGCAGCGTGCTGTGCATGGCGCTCAGCTCGCCGGACGGCGAGGCGCTGCTGGAGGCGCCGTCCTCGCCGGTCGCGTCCTGGCTGGAGCGCACGCTGCGGGCGGTGCCGCCGGGCACCGAGCACGAGCAGCTGGGCATGGACGACGGGCTGAGCCGGCTGCTCGCGCCGACCGCCGGGGACGACGTGTGGCTGCGCGAGGCGTGGAAGGACTCCGACGACACCCCGGACGCGAGTGCGTAGCCGCCCCGCCGGGGTGCGGTGCGGTCACAGGACTTTGCCGGGGTTGAGCAGGCCGAGCGGGTCGAAGACGGCCTTGATGCCGCGCTGGAGCTCCATGCCGGTCGGGCCGGCCTCCCGGGCCAGCCAGTCGCGCTTGAGCAGCCCCACCCCGTGCTCGCCGGTGATGGTGCCGCCGAGCGACAGGCCGAGCGCCATGATCGCGTCGAAGGACTCCCGGGCCCGCCGGGTCTCGTCGGCGTCGTGCCGGTCGAAGCACACCACGGGGTGGGTGTTGCCGTCGCCGGCGTGCGCGCACACCCCGATCGTCAGGCCGTACGTGCCGGCGATCGCCGCGACGCCGTCCAGCATCTCGCCGAGCCGGCCGCGCGGGACGCACACGTCGTCGATGAGCATGGCCGTCGAGACCTTCTCCAGCGCGGTGAGCGACAACCGGCGGGCCTGGAGCAGCAGTTCGGACTCGGCGGGGTCGGAGGCCGGGACGACCTCGGTGGCGCCCGCGGCGGTGCACAGCGCGCCGACCGCCGCGAGGTCGGCCGCGGGGTCGGGGGTGTCGAACGCGGCGAGCAGCAGCGCCTCGGTGGTCTCCGGCAGCCCCATGCGGGCCATGGCGTTGACCGCCCGTACGGTCGTGCCGTCCATCAGCTCCAGCAGCGACGGTACGTGCCCGGCCGCCATGATCGCGCACACCGCCTCCCCGGCGGCTGCGGCGGACGGGAACTCCGCGGCGAGCACGAGGTGCGGCGGCGGCGCGGGCCTGAGCGCGAGCACCGCCCCGACGACGACGCCGAGGGTGCCCTCGGAGCCGACGAACAGCCGGGTCAGGTCGTAGCCGGCGACGCCCTTGGCGGTGCGCCGCCCGGTGCGCAGCAGCCGCCCGTCGGCGAGGACGACGTCGAGGCCGAGGACGTACTCGGCCGTCACGCCGTACTTGACGCAGCACAGGCCGCCGGCGCCGGTGGCGATGTTGCCGCCGATGGTGCACTGCTCCCAGCTCGACGGGTCGGGCGGGTAGGACAGCCCGTGCTTCCCCACCGCGCGGGAGAGCACCGCATTGACGACGCCGGGTTCGACGACGGCGACGCGCTCGACGGGGTCGATCTCCAGGATGCGGTCCATCTTGACCAGGGACAGCACGAGGCAGCCGTCGACGGCGTTCGCCCCGCCGGAAAGCCCGGTCCGCGCGCCCTGCGGCACGACCGGCACCCGGTGCGCGGTCGCGGTGCGCATCACGTGCTGCACGTCCTCGGTGCTGCGCGCCGTCACGACGGCGAGCGGCTGCCCGCCGGCCGAGAAACCGGCCATGTCCTGTGCGTACGACGCGGCGACCGCCGCATCCGTCACGACCGCCCCCGCGGGCAGCCCGGCCACCAGTTCCCCGATCACGTCACCCATCCCCCCACCCTGGCACCCCCGCGGCGACCTGGGAAGACGTGATCCGGATCACCGCGGGGGGCCGAGGGGGCGTCAGAGGTTGCCGCGCCGCTCCTGCTCGCGCTCGATCGCCTCGAAGAGCGCCTTGAAGTTGCCCTTGCCGAAGCCCATGGAGCCGTGCCGCTCGATCATCTCGAAGAAGACGGTGGGGCGGTCCTGGACCGGCTTGGTGAAGATCTGCAGCAGGTAGCCGTCCTCGTCGCGGTCCGCGAGGATCTTCAGCTCGCGCAGCTCGTGCAGCGGCACCCGCGTGTCGCCGACCCACTCGCCGAGCGTGTCGTAGTACGAGTCGGGCGTGTCCAGGAACTCCACGCCGGCCGCCCGCATCGCCCGCACCGACGCCACGATGTCGTTCGTCGCGAGCGCGATGTGCTGGACGCCGGGGCCGCCGTAGAACTCCAGGTACTCGTCGATCTGGGACTTCTTCTTGCCCACCGCCGGCTCGTTGAGCGGGAATTTGACCTTGAGCGTGCCGTCGGCGACGACCTTCGACATCAGGGCGGAGTATTCGGTGGCGATGTCGTCGCCCACGAACTCCTTCATGTTCGTGAAGCCCATGACCTGGTTGTAGAAGGCCACCCACTCGTCCATCCGGCCGAGTTCGACGTTGCCCACGCAGTGGTCGATCGCCTGGAAGAACCTCTGCGCCGGCGGCTCGACGATCGGCTGCGCCGCGGTGTAGCCGGGCAGGTAGGGCCCGTCGTAGCCGGTGCGCTCGACGAGGGTGTGCCGGGTCTGGCCGTAGGTCGCGATCTCGGCGAGCACCACGGTGCCGCCGTCGTCCTTGAGCTCGTACGGCTCGGCGAGCCCGCGCGCCCCGTGCGCGACGGCGTAGGCGTACGCGGCCCGGGCGTCGGGGACTTCGAGGGCCAGGTCGATCACGCCGTCGCCGTGCGCGGCGACGTGCTCGGCCAGGAAGCGGCCGTGCTCGGTCGTGGGCTTGATGACGGAGGTGAAGACGAAGCGCGCGCCGCCGGACTCCAGGACGTAACTGGCGGTCTCCCGGCTGCCGTTCTCCGGTCCGCAGTACGCCACGCGGCGCATGCCGAACGCGGTCGAGTAGTAGTGCGCGGCCTGCTTCGCGTTGCCGACGGCGAAGACGACCGCGTCCATGCCCTTGACGGGGAAGGCGTCCTTGGTCTCAGTCATGGCAAAAGCGTCCCGCCGCCTCCCAGAGTGCGCAACAGTTCCGGTTTTCGCTGGACAGACTGCACAGCCCGGGCGACGATCGTCGGGTCAATCTGTGCAGGATGACCATGCGGAAGGCCGGTGGGGCGGGGATGGGCATCGACGCGCTGGACGGGCGGCTGATCGCGCTGCTGGACCGGGAGCCGCGGATAGGCGTGCTGGAGGCCTCCCGCCGGCTCGGGGTGGCGCGCGGCACCGTCCAGGCCCGGCTGGACCGGCTGCGCGCGCAGGGGGTCGTGCGCGGCTTCGGCCCGCAGGTGGACCCGGCGGCGCTCGGCTATCCGGTGACGGCGTTCGCGACGCTGGAGATCCGGCAGGGCCTCGGCCCGGACGTGCGCGCCCACCTCGCGTCGGTCCCGGAGGTGCTGGAACTGCATACGATCACCGGCGAGGGCGACATGCTGTGCCGCCTGGTGGCCCGTTCGAACGCGGATCTGCAGCGGGTCATCGACCGGGTCGTGGGCTTCGAGGGCATCGTGCGGGCCTCCACGGCGATCGCGCTGGAGAACCCGGTGCCGATGCGGATCATCCCCCTGGTGGAGCAGGCCGCCCGGGACGCGTAGGCCCGCGGCCCCGTCCTTCCCGGCCCGGAGTCCACAGCCCGGCGCCGGCCCTGCGCCTGCCGCAGATGCAAAGACTCCTTTGCAAAAGCCGTTGCAAAGGAGTCTTTGCGTTCCTACCCTGAACGGGTGACCCACACCCCCGCGGCCGACCCGCCGCCCGCCGACGCACCGCCGCCCGACCCCGTGCTGCACGCCGACGTGCCGCCGCTGGACCCGCGGTCGCTGCGCGGCCTCGCGCACCCGCTGCGGATGCGGCTGCTGGCCGCGCTGCGCGAGGACGGGCCCGCGACGGCCTCCGCGCTCGCCGCCCGGCTCGGCGAGTCCAGCGGCGCCACCAGCTACCACCTGCGGCAGCTCGCCGCGTACGGCTTCGTCGTCGACGACCCCGGCCGCGGCACCGGCCGCGAGCGGTGGTGGAAGGCGGCGCACCGCGGGGTGCGGGTGGACAGCATGGAGGAGTTCACCGCGCACCCCGACCCGGAGGTGCGCGGCGCCATCAGCGCCCTGCTGTACGCCCATTCCGCCGCCCACGCCGAGCAGCTGAACGGCTGGATCGGCACCATGCACGAATGGCCGGCGGCGTGGCGGGAGGCCTCCGACCTCAGCGACTTCAGCATCCGGCTGACCCCGGAGCTCGCGAGGGAGCTGGGCGAGCGGCTGCACGCCCTCGTCGAGTCCTACCGCGACCGGCTCCCGGAGCCCGTCGAGGGCTCCGCCCGGGTCCGTATCCACCTGCACGCCTTCCCGCGCCGGGCGGACTGACCCGCCGTCACGCAGACATCCCAGGGGGGACCATGCCCACGTACGACACCCCGGAGCGGCGCCCGCTCGGCCTGCTGCTCACCGCCAACGTGATATCCGTCAGCGGCAACATGCTGACCGTCGTCGCCGTGCCGTGGCTGGTGCTGCAGAGCACCGGCAGCCCGGCCCGCGCCGGCCTGGTCGCCTTCGCCTCGACGCTGCCGGTGGTGCTCGCCGCGCTGCTCGGCGGGCCGCTCATCGACCGGCTCGGGCTGACCGTCAGCAGCGTGGTCTCCGACACCGTGTGCGCGCTGGCGATCGGCGCCGTGCCGGTGCTGCACATGGCGGGCGCGCTGTCGTACGGGGCGCTGCTCGGCCTCGTCGCGGTGGCCGGGCTCTTCCACGCGCCCGGCGAGACCGCCCGCGAGGTGCTGCTGCCGCGGCTCGCCCAGCGGGCCGGCATGGACTTCACGCGGGCCTCCAGCTTCTACGAGAGCGCGTCGCGCGGGGCCAGGATGCTGGGCGCGCCGCTGGCCGGTGTGCTCATCGCGGCGGTCGGCGCGGCCGACGCGCTGCTGGTGGACGCCGGCAGCTTCGCGGCCTCCGCGCTGCTGGTCGGCCTCGGCGTACGGGACCGGCGCCCGGCCGGCGCCGCGCCAGCGGGGCAGGGGCCCGGGTATCTCGGGCAACTGCGGGAGGGCTACGCCTACTTGTGGGCGGCGCGGCTGCTGCTCGCGGTCGTGGGCATGGTGATGGTGACCAACGCGCTGGACCAGGCGTGGTCGGCGGTGCTGCTGCCCGTCGAGGCCCGGGAGCACCTGCACGGCGCGCAGAGCATCGGCCTGGTCTCCGGGGCGATGGGCGGGGCGGCGCTGGTCGGCTCGGTGCTCTACGGCTTCTTCGGGCAGCGGCTGCCGCGCCGCGGGCTGTTCATCGCGGCCTTCCTGGTCTGCGGCTTCCCGCGCACCGCGGTCGCCGCGCTGCTGCCGGGGCTGACCCCGCTGCTGGTGACGACCGTGGTGTGCGGGCTGGCGGCGGGGGTGCTCAATCCGGTGATCGGCACCGAGCTGGTGCGGCTGGTGCCCGAGCGGCTGCGCAGCCGGGTGTTCGGCGCGACCACCTCGGGGGTGCTGGTGGCGGTGCCGCTGGGCGGGCTGCTCGCGGGCTACCTGGTGCAGTACGCGGGGCTGCGGGCGAGCCTGCTGGTGGTCAGCGGGATCTACCTGGTGACGACGCTGAGCCCGCTCGTACTGCCCGCCTTCCGGCAGTGGGACGCGCCGCCGCCGGGGACGGGCGTGACGCCGGTGCAGGAGCCGGCCGCGGCCTGAGGGCGCCGCCCTGCCGCGGCCTCAGCAGGCCCGGCAGCCCCGGCAGCCTTCAGCACGTGGGGGTCTTGCGCCCCGCGTCGAGGGCCGCGAGGGCGGCGAGGGCGCCGTCGAGGGTGTCGACCGGGATCAGCCGCATGCCGTGCGGCAGTTGGGCGGTGGCGTCGGAGCACTCGTCGCGGGGCACGAGGAAGACGGTCGCCCCGTCGCGCCGGGCGGCCAGCTCCTTCAGCGGCACCCCGCCGACCGCGCCGACCTTGCCGGCGGAGTCGATGGTGCCGGTGCCGGCGACGACCCGGCCGCCGGTGAGGTCGCCGCCGTGGCCGTTGCCGGCGATCTTGTCGATGATGCCGAGGGTGAACAGCAGTCCCGCGCTGGGGCCGCCGACGTCGGCGAGCTTGAGCTGGACGGTGACCTGCTGCGGCGACAGGCGCAGGTGGTTCAGGGCGGCGGCGGTCGCGTCCTGCTGGGACTGCGTCATCTCCTTGAGGTTGGCCTTCTCGATCTCCTTGACCGAGCCGCCGCTGGGGTAGACCGAGTCGCGCGGCATGGCGGCCTCGTGCGAGTCGAACCAGGCCCTGGCCACGTCGATGAAGTGCACCGGCGCGCTCGGCCCGGTCGCGGCGATGGTCACCAGCCGCAGCTGCCCGGTGGTGGCCCGTACCGGCGTGCCGCTGATCGTGATGACCTGCGTGCCCGCGTTCTTGCCCAGGACGTCCGCGGTGAGCCCGGGCTGCACGATGGACACCGGCAGCGGTGCGAAGGCGGCCACCGCCACCAGGGCGGCCAGCACCGCCGCGCACACCGCGAGCGTGAGGGACCGGCGGGAGAGCGTAGGCATGCGCCCGACCTTATGGCACCCGGGCGCATGCCCTGAAACCGCACCCTTTCCCGGCTTCGTCACCCGGTCAGCGCAGCGCCTCCGAGACCTCGGTGGCCGCCTCCACCACCCGCGGGCCCACCCGCTCCGGGACGGCCTCGGAGAGCATCACCACGCCCACGCTGCCCTCCACGCCCGGCACGCCCAGCAGCGGGGCGGCGGCGCCGCTCGCGCCGGCCTCCAGCTCGCCGTGGGTCAGGACGTAGCGGACCTGGTCGGTGGCCAGGCCCGTGCCGACCGTGGCGGTGCCGGTGCGCACCAGGGTGCCGCGCTCCTCGTCGAGGTCGCCGTCCTGCTCGGCGGGGTCCACGAAGCGCTCCCAGCGGCTCCCGTCGGGCGTGGGCTGCATGCCGCGCCCGGCGAGGATCGCCCGGCCGGCCGCGCCCCGGTCCAGCGGGTGCCGGAAGCCGGTGCGGTAGGCGACGTGGTAGTCGGTCCAGGTCGGCTCGACCACGGCGACGGCGAGCGCCTCGCTGCCGTCGACCAGGGTGAGATGGGCGGTCGCGCCGATGTCCTCGGCGAGCGAGCGCAGCGCCGGGAGCGCCGCCTCGCGCAGCAACGGGTGGACCTGGTGGGCGAGTCCGAGCACGCCGAGCCCGACCCTGGCGCGCCCGCCGAGGTCGCGGCGGACGAGTGAGTGCTGCTCCAGCGTGGCCAGCAGCCGGTAGACCACCGTCCGGTTGACCCCGAGTTTGGCCGCCAGTTCGGTCACGGTCAGGCCGTGGTCGGTGTCGGCGAGCAGTTTCAGGACCCGAAGGCCCCTGTCCAGTGTCTGAGACGTCTCCGCGGTCACGACGCCCCCTCCTCATAGAATCGGCGGCGCTTGTCTGGGAGACGACGCACCGCCGGTCCCGCGGCAGTGCGCGGAGTGGCCGCCGGTTGTCGGCTTACCGGCTGCGCTTCGCGGCGGCTCTGCCACGGCGCGTGCGTGATCGGCACGGTAGCGAGGATGTACCGCTCAGCGGAAGAGGCCGTCCACAATCCGGTCGGTGTGGTGACACGCCGTCGCTTGTCATATCCCAGTAACACGGGGGAAATCATCGCATTCGGGTGGCCCACTCCTGCACCTTCTTGATCCGTTCGCCGAGTTGGCCCGCGGTCGCCTCGGCACTGGGCGGTCCGCCGCACACCCGGCGCAGTTCCGTGTGGATCACGCCGTGCGGCTTGCCGCTCTGATGGTTGTACGCGGCGACCAGGGTGTTCAACTGCTTTCGCAGCTCCAGCAGCTGCCGGTGCGAGACCACCGGGCGGCGCTCGGCGGGCAGTTCGAGCAGGTCCGCCTCCTCGTCCGGCTTCTTGCGGCTGTGCGCGATCTGCCGGGCCTGCCGCCGCTGCAGGAGTATCTGCACCTGGTCCGGCTCCAGCAGGCCCGGGATGCCGAGGTAGTCCTGCTCCTCCTCGCTGCCCGGGTGGGCCTGCATGCCGAACTCGGCGCCGTCGTAGAGGACCCGGTCGAAGACCGCGTCGGACTCCAGCGCCTCGAAGGGCAGTTGGTCGTCCTCGGTGACCTCGTCCTCGGCCTTCTCCGCGTCGGCGAGCAACTGCTCCTCCTCCGCGAAGATGTCGTCCTCACCGGATTTGCGCGGCTTGTCGAGCACGTGGTCGCGCTCGACCTCCATCTCCGCGGCGAACTCCAGCAGCATCGGGATGGTGGGGACGAAGACGGACGCGGTCTCGCCGCGCCGCCTGGACCGGACGAAACGGCCCACCGCCTGCGCGAAGAACAGCGGCGTGGAGATCGTCGTGGCGTAGACGCCGACCGCCAGGCGCGGCACGTCCACGCCCTCGGACACCATGCGCACCGCGACCATCCAGCGGTCGTCGCCGGCGCTGAACTCCTCGATGCGCTTGGAGGCGCCGGTGTCGTCGGAGAGCACCACGGTGGGCTTGTCGCCGGTCAGTTCGCGCAGCAGCTTGGCGTACGCGCGGGCGGAGTCCTGGTCGGTGGCGATGACCAGGCCGCCGGCGTCCGGGATGCCCTTGCGGACCTCGGTGAGCCGCTGGTCGGCGGACTTCAGGACGTTGGGAATCCACTCGCCGGTCGGCGACAGCGCGGTGCGCCACGCCTGCGCGGTCGCGTCCTTGGTCATCGGCTCGCCGAGCCGGGCGGCGATCTCGTCGCCGGCCTTGGTGCGCCAGCGCATGTTCCCGCTGTAGGACAGGAAGATGACCGGGCGGACGACGCCGTCGGCGAGCGCGCTGCCGTATCCGTACGTGTAGTCGGCGGAGGAGCGGCGGATGCCGTCGTTGCCTTCTTCGTACGTCACGAACGGGATCGGGTTGGTGTCCGAGCGGAACGGCGTGCCGGTCAGCGCCAGCCGCCGGGTCGCCGGCTCGAACGCCTCCAGGCACGCCTCGCCCCAGGACTTGCTGTCGCCGGCGTGGTGGATCTCGTCCAGGATCACCAGCGTCTTGCGCTGCTCGCACCGGTTGCGGTGCAGCATCGGCCGCACCCCGACACCGGCGTACGTCACCGCGACGCCGTGGAACTCGCGCCCCACCGGGCCCGCGCTGTACTGCGGGTCGAGCCGGATCCCTATCCGCGCCGCCGCGTCCGCCCACTGCGTCTTGAGGTGCTCGGTGGGCGCCACGACGGTGATCTGCTGCACCAGGTGGTTGTGCAGCAGGTAGGAGGCGAGGGTCAGCGCGAACGTGGTCTTGCCCGCGCCCGGGGTCGCGACCGCCAGGAAGTCCCGCGGCTGGGCGGCGACATAGGCGTCGATGGCGCCCTGCTGCCACGCCCGCAGCTTGTTCGCCGTGCCCCAGGGGGCGCGGCCGGGAAAGGCGGGCGAGAGGTGGTGGGGGTGCGAGGTGGTAGTCACGGTCTCCGCTGGCGGTTGGACGGCGGCCGGCCCCCGGTCCCGGTGCACGGCCCGTACGACCGCCTCAGCGTAACGGCCCGCCGCCCGGCGCCCGGACTTTGACGCCTGCCCGCCCGCGGGTGCGACCGACGTCACACGCCGCGCCCGGCCTTCGGTCGCAGCCGGGCCGCGACGGCCACCGCGGCGAACGCCAGCGCGGCCAGCGGCAGGATCGCGGCGGCGAAGGCGGTGGGGTGCGCGGCGGTGCCCGCGGCGGTGTCGGCGGCGGGCGCGATCGAGCCGCCGCCGAGGGAGGCGAAGAGCGTGCCGGCGGTCGCGACCAGGACGACGTTGGCGAGCGCGTCACCGACCTGGAGGGCCGCGGAGTTGGTGCCGGTGTCCGCGGGCCGGGAGACCCGCAGCATCAGCACGGTGAGGCTGGAGATCGCCATGCCCATCCCCATGCCGGCCAGGCACCACGCCACCGCCACGATCCCGACCGGCACCGCGTGGTCCAGCGCCAGCGGCACCGCCGCGATCGCCGCCGCCGACATCAGCATGCCGAGCTGCACGAGCCGTTCGCGGGCCGGCTCGAAGCGCGGCCGGGCCTGGAGGTACGAGCCCAGCGCCCAGGTCAGGCCCGCGCCGGCCAGCGACAGGCCGGCGAGCGTCGCGGACAGGCCGCGCTGGGTGACGAGCATGAGCGGGATGAAGGTCTCCGCGCCGGCGAAGGTGCCGGCCGCGAGGCCGCGCATCAGCACGACGGTGGGCAGCCCGCGGGCCGCCCGGAAGGTGCCGCGCGGCAGCAGCCGCAGCGCGGCCGGCACCAGCAGGGCCGCGCCGAGGGCGGCGGGCAGCAGGGAGAGCAGCCGCAGGTCCTGCCCGGCGTACTGCAGCAGCACCGCGCCGCCCGCGAGCGCCACGGCGAGCCAGATCCGCCGGCCGTCCATCCGCGCGGCCGGGCTCGGCTGCGTGGCGGTGCGCCGCAGCGCCGGGAGCATCACGGCGACCGGCAGCACGACCAGCGCCGGGATGGACAGGAACACCCAGCGCCAGCCCAGCTGCTCGGTGACCGTGCCGGAGACCAGCGGCCCCACGATGGACGGCACGACCCAGGAGGCGGAGAAGGACGCCATGACCGCGGGCCGCAGCCGCTCGGGGTAGGCCAGGCCCACCACGACGTAGAGCGCGACGATCACCAGCCCGCCGCCGAAGCCCTGGACGGCCCGGCCCAGGACGAAGACCGGCATCGAGGAGGCCGTGCCGCTCAGCAGCAGGCCGGCCGCGAAGGCGGTGATGCCCGCGGTGAGCGGCTTGAGCGGGCCGGTGCGGTCGCACCACTGGCCGCTGACGACCATCGCGAGCAGGGACGTCGTGAAGTAGCCGGAGAAGCCGAAGGCGTACAGGCCCAGACCGTGCAGGTCGCGGGCCGCGATCGGCATCGCGGTGCTCACGGCGGTCGCCTCGAACGCCACGAGCAGCACGACCGAGACCACGCCGAGCGTCAGCGCCCGGTAGGTACGGGACAGGATCCCGCCCGCTTCGTCCTCTCCGGGGCGGGCGCCCCGCGCGGCTGCCTCGTTCGTTACGGTCATCACGCCAGCGTAAGGGGCGTACCCGTGTTTCACCCCTGCCGTGGGACCGGACCCGGCTCCGCCTTCCGCCCTACGCCCCGCGGTCCCCGCCGCGCCCGCGCCCCGGCCCACCTGCCGCTGCGCGGGCCGCCTCGCCCCATCGCCGTACATGAACACGGCATTGCAGTCGTATGGCACCCTCCCCCGCCCCATTGACCGCGACCGCCCCGGCTTGCGAACCTCGGAGCACACCGCACGACACGGCCGTGTGCCCGAGTGGTTCAGGGACTCGTCTGCAAAGCGAGATACACCGGTTCGAATCCGGTCACGGCCTCCATACCCGGTCCGCCCGCGGCGGATTGGCCCACGTTTTACGGTGCCGAGTGGTCCAGCCGCGGCCGGCCCGCAGGCCGTACCGTCGGGCGTATGACGCAGCAGACGACGACGGACGGGCAGCAGGCGGCCACCGGCCACGCAGCGGTGCTGCGGGGACTGCACCAGGGGCGGGCGGCGGGCGATCCGCTGGTGCTGCCCGGGCCGTGGGACGCGGCCAGCGCGCGGGCCTTCGCCGACGCGGGCTTCCCGGCGCTCGCCACGCCGAGCGCCGGGGTCTCCGCCTCGCTCGGCTACGAGGACGGGCAGGGCACCCCGCCGGCCGAGATGTTCGCGGCGATCCGGCGCATCACCCGGGCGGTGGACGTACCTGTGAGCGCCGACGTCGAGGCCGGATACGGGCTGCCCGCCGCGGAGTTGGTCGAGCGGCTGCTGGAGGCGGGGGCGGCCGGCTGCAACCTGGAGGACTCCGACCCGGCGACCGGCGCCCTGGTCGACGCCGAGCGGCAGGCCGAACGGCTCGCGGAGGTCGTCGCGGCGGCCGGCGGGGCGCTGGTGCTCAACGCCCGCGTGGACACGTACCTGCGCGGCGAGCGCACCCCGCAGGCCGCGATCGACCGGGCGCTGCGGTATGTCGCCGCCGGCGCGGACTGCGTCTACCCCATCCTCGCGCCGGCCACCCACCTGGCCCTGATCGCCGACGCGGTCGGCGCCCCTGTCAACGCCCTGTGCAAGCCCGGCACGCCCTCCCCGCGCGAGCTGGGCGCCCTCGGCGCGACCCGGGTCACCTTCGGCGGCGGCCTCCAGGCGCAGGCGCTCGACGCGGTGCGCGAGATGGCCAGCGGGCTCGCGGCTCAGTCCGTGCAGTAGCCGTCGGGGCAGAAGGAGTCCACGACGGTACGGAAGACGTCCTCGCACGCCTGCCAGTCGTCGTCGGGCCCGGCGACCAGCAGGGCGTACTGCGTGCCGTCCGCGGCGGTGAAGGCGCGGTCCACGACGTGGCGGGTCACGCCGTTGTCGCGCAGGTAGGTGTATTCGAGCCGGGCGGCGTCGTCCTGCGGGCCGTCGTCGGTGCGGGAGAGGTCGATGAGGGTGTAGTCGTCGTAGGAGGAGACGGTCGACTCCGTCGTGGAGAGGGCGTCGTAGGGCGTGCCGTCCGCCGCGTCGACGGTGTAGATCTGGATGAGGTGCTCGCCCTCGGGGGAGGTGTAGTGGATGCTGCTGGCCCCCGAGGTGCTGCGGGTCCACTCCTCCGGGACGTCGAGGGTGAAGCCGGCCGGGTCGTCGACCTGCTCGTAGCCGTCGGGGGCGGAGTCGTCGGAGCTGCTGCCGTCGTCGTCGGAGCTGCCGCTGTCGTCGGTGGGCCCGCTGCCGTCGTCGCCGTAGTCGCTGCCGTCTGTACCGTCGTCGGTGCCGTCGTCCGTGCCGGTGAGATCGGAGGGCGTGACGACGACGGCCGGGGGCTGCCCGGCGGTGGGGCCGCCGTCGTGACCGCCGGTCAGGGCCCACAGGCCCGCGCCCGCCGCCCCGCACACCAGCAGCACCACGACGGCCACGATCGCGGCCCGGCGGCCCGCCTCGCCGGGCGGTCCCGCCGGCTGCGGCAGCACGGGCGCGGGCGGCGAGCCGGCCGGGGCGCCCGGTGGCGGATCATGCACCCAGCGCTGGTGCTCCTCGTCCCATCGCGCCATCCGTGACCACCCTCTCAGCCCAGGAGCTGGACGCACGCCTGCGCGACGGCCGCGGCCGAGGCGAGCCCCGCGGCGGCGGTCGCCCCGACCTCCAGCCGCTCCCGCAACCGCCCCAGCCGCCCGCGGTCCACCCCGCCGCCCCCGGCGATCTCCGCCTCGACGCCGGCGAGTTCGGCATCGAGCTCCACAACCCCCGGGGCCGCCGCCAAACCGCTGAGCTCCGCCCGCAGCACCCGCACGGCCGCGATGAGCTCCGCGGTGCCGTCCCCGGTACGCGCCCCGGCGTCCACCGCCCTGGCCCCCTCCCCCGCGGCAACGGCCCCACCACTCATCGCCCCCACGGCAACCCCACCCGCCGGCACCCCCGGCACGACGCCCCCACCCGACACCCCACCGCCCGCCGCCCCACCGCCCGCCGCCCCACGCCACGACCGGTCCTCCGCCACGGCCCCGACCCCGAAGGCAACGGCCCCACCGGTCAACGTCCCGATCGCAATCCCCCCAGCACTCCCGCCCGGTCCCGTGCCCGAGACCCCAGCGCCCCCCGTGCCAGCTGAACCCGCCGCGCCCAAGTCCACAGCCGCATCCGCACCCGACCCAGCGGCACCAGCGCGCCCCACGCCCGGGCCGGGCATGTCAGCGCCACCCCCAGCCGGGCTGGGCGCGCCAGCGCCCGAGGCCCCGGCACCCTCGGCACCCGAACCCACCACGCCCAAGCCAGATGCACCAGCCCCGCCCGCACCCGGGCCGGACGCATTGCCGCCTCCCGCCCCCGGGCCGGGCGCCCCCGCGCCCCCCGCAGCCGGCTCGGGCGCGTCAGCGCCCGGCTCCCGCTGCGGCGGCTGGCTCGGCGGCGGCGGCGGACGGTGTTTGCGGGACCTCATGGCGGGCCGCCCTTTCCGCTTCTGCTCTGACGGACGTGCTTCGCAGAAGCACGTTCGCCCGTGGCGACCGCGCCACCGCTCATCGCGCCGATGTAGACGCCGCCCCCGCTGACGTTCACGATCTTCTGCTCGAACTCGCCCGTCGCGTAGCCCGCCGAGCGCAGCGCATCGCGGACGCCGCTGGTGATGCGGTCCTGGAGGGTCTTGACGTAGCGGCTGATGTCCATCTCCTGGAAGATCGACACCTCGTCCACGCTGCCCAGCTCCCGCACGGAGGCCGCCGGGCCGTCGGGGAAGCCGTGCTGCGGGACGGTCAGCCAGGTGCGGAAGACCGACAGCGCCGTGCGCGCCAGCGACAGGCCCGCGGTGACGCCCGCCGCCGGGGTGGCCAGGAGCGCGTGCAGGGTCTCGCGTCCGCCGCCGCCCCGGCCGCGCGCGGCGATGACGTCCACGGCCCGGTATTCGGGCCGCACCGGCGTCAGGACGTGCGGGACGACCTCCAGCACGAGCATGCCGCCCTGCGTGTGGACCCGGACCAGCACCGACACCACGACCTGCTCGTCCCACGCGCCCACCCGGACCCGCAGGAAGTGCCGGCGGGCCTCGGCGCCCTCGCCGACCGCCGCCTGGACGTGCTCCTCGACCGTCGCCGGGTCGTACGAGACGTCCGCGCGGTGCAGCCCGGCCGGCAGGTAGACGAACTCCTCGATCTCCAGGTCCCGCAGCCGGTCCCGGCTCGCGGCGGCCGACTCCCGCAGCGCCACGAGCCGCGGCTTGACGAGGTCGATGACGTCCCGCCCGGTCAGCCGCGGCGCAGCCGCCCGGCCCGCCTCGGCCTCCGCCGCGTCCACGGGCCCGCGCCCGGAGGGCACCAGCTCCATCGCCAGCGACCACGGCTCGTACGGCTTCCCGGCGCCGACGAAGGGCCGGAAGGGGTCGTAGATGGTCAGCCGCGCGTGCTGCTCGCGGTCGACGGCCGCGGCGATCCGCCGCCACTGCGGGGTGTCGCCGAGCGTCGGGCGCGGCACGACGGGGTAGACCGCCGGGCCGAGCTCCCGGCACATCACGCCGATGACGTGGTCGCGGTGGCTCCACACCACCGCGACGAGCAGCAGCGGGAAGACCACCGCCGCCCACGCGTTGCGGCCGGTGAACAGCGCGACCGCGACCAGCAGGACGTAGAGCGCGCTCAGCAGCGGCACGGCCAGCGGCAGCAGCAGCTTCAGCCGGCCGCCGGTGGCCTGCCGGACCGCGCCGCGGTCGAGGGTGAAGACGGCCAGGCTCACCGCGCCCGCGCCGCGGGTGAACCACGCGACCGCGCACAGCGCCGCGTAGGCCAGGCACCACGGGACGGGCACGAGCGTCTGGGAGCCCGCGCCGGTCAGCGCGCAGGCGATGAAGCCGAGCCACACCAGCAGCGCCCACACCCCGGTCTGCGCCTCGCGGCGGCGGGCGCGCAGCGCGTGCGCGAGCACCGGGAGCACGTCCACGCCGAGCGAGGGCGCGACGGGGCGCTCCTCGTGCTCCACCAGCTGCTCGATGACCCGGGTGCGGAAGTCCGTGTCGAAGTACGCCCCGGCGCACAGCAGCCGGGTCGCCTCCGTGCGGGACGGCGGCTGCGGCGGCCCTGCGGGCGGCGCCGGAAGCGGAACGCCCGCGGGTGGCGCGGGCGCGGGGACGGAGGGTGGGACGGGTGCGGTCATGCGTACCCCCGATTGCCCCGTGGCCGCGGGGGTCACGGGTGTCTGCCGTCCCCGTATTATGACGGAGTGTCAGCTCCCGTGCGCGGGTTTTCCACCGGACCGGAACGGAAACACCACGTCCGGAACCGGAGGTTCAGCCCTGCGGGTGGGCTTTACGCCTGCGGCTTGACGATCGCGGCCTGCGGGCGGATCGGCAGCCGGGAGACCGGCCGGCCGGTCGCGGCCCGCACGGCGGAGGCGATCGCGGCCGGCGACGTCACGACCGGCACCGCGCTGACCGCCTTCGCGCCGAACGGCGCCACCACGTCCCGCTCCTCGACGAGCTTGACGATGCGCACGTCCGGCGCGTCCAGCGCGGTCGGCAGGGCGTAGCCGGTCAGCGAGGGGCGCTTGACGACGCCGCGCGGCGCGCGCAGGTCCTCCATGAGCGCCAGGCCCAGGCCCTGCGTGACGCCCGCCTCGATGCGGGCGGCGAGCTGGCGCGGGTTGAGGATGCGGCCGACGTCCTGCGCGACGGCGAGTTCCACGACGCGTACCGCGCCCAGCTCGATGTCGACGTCGACGACCGCGCGGATCGCGCAGAAGGCGAGGCCGACGAACGCGTCGCCCTGCCCGGTGTCGTCGAGCCGGTCGGTGGGGTGCGGGCGGCACTGCGCGGTCGCCCACAGCTCCTTGCCGTCCAGCGTCTCGGCGACGGTCGTGGAGAGCACCCCGTCGTAGGAGGTGATCTTGCCGTCGGCGATGCTCAGCAGCTCCACGGACATGCCGAACTTCGCGGCGAGCGGCTGCAGGACCTGCGTGCGCACCATCTTCGCGGCGCGCTCCACCGCCCCGCCGGACACCCAGGTGTGCCGGCCGCGCGCGGACGGCCCGGCGGGCGGCTGGTCGGTGTCGGGCGCGAGCACCCGGACGTCCTCGACGCCCAGCACCTCCTGGACGATCTGCCGGGCCAGCGTGGTGAAGCCCTGGCCGGTCTCGACGGCGGCGCAGATGACGGTGGCGCGCCCGTCGTGGACGCGGACGGTCGCGGTGGACACCTCGTCGGTGCCCTCGGCGCCGAGCACGTGCACCATGCCGAGCGCGTAGCCGACGCCGCGGCGCACCGCGCCGGGCTCGCCCGCGCCGGAGGTGCCGCCGGGCAGCAGCCACTGCGACTCGTCGTCGCCGTCGGGCAGCGGCGGCAGGTCGGCGTCGCGGACGGCCTTCAGCAGCTCGCCGACCGGCGCCGGGCAGGTGACGGTCTGGCCGGTGGGCAGCAGGTCGCCGGTGGACAGGACGTTGCGCATCCGGATCTCGGCCGGTTCCAGGCCGAGCTTGGCGGCGAGCTTGTCCATCTGGCCCTCGTAGGCCGTGCACACCTGGAGCGCGCCCTCGCCGCGGACGTGTCCGGACGGCGGGTTGTTGGTGCGTACCGCCCAGCCCTCGACGAAGACGTGCGGGACGACGTAGGGGCCGGCGGCGAAGGCCACGGCGGCGGCGAGCGCGTCGGAGGAGGCGTCGGCGTAGGCGCCGGCGTCCAGCAGGATCTGCGCCTCGACCTTGACCAGCCGGCCCTCGGCGTCGGCGTGGTGGCGGTAGCGCAGCAGCGTGGGGTGGCGGTGGGCGTGGCCGAGGAAGGACTCCTCGCGGGTGGCGACGAACTTCACCGGGCAGCCGGTCTTGAGCGCGAGCAGGCCGAGCGGCAGCTGCACGCCGGAGTCCTCGCGGTCGCCCATCGCGCCGGGCACGCCGGTGACGACGACCTTGACGTGGTCGGCCTCCAGGCCGAAGCAGGCGGCGGCGATGTCGCGGTCGGCGTGCGGGTCGGTGGAGGCGACGTACAGCTCGACGCCGCCGTCCGGGCGCGGCACGGCGAGCCCCGCCTCGGCGCCGATGGGCGCGGGGTCCTGGCGGCCGACCCGGTAGAGGCCCTCGACGATGACCTCGCCGACCGCCTCGGGGTCGCCGAAGCGCAGCGGGATGTGCCGGATGAGGTTGCCGTCGGGGTGCAGCGGCTCGGCGGCGAAGGCTTTCTCCGGGTCGGTGACCGGCTCCAGCACCTCGTACTCGACGAGGATCGCGGCGGCGGCGAGCCTCGCGGTGTCGGGGTGGTCGGCGGCGACGGCGGCGATGGGCTCGCCGTGGTGGCGCACGATGTCGTGGGCGAAGACCGGCCGGTCGGCGACCCGGCGGCCGTGCATGGCGTCGCCGGGCACGTCCTCGTGGGTGACGACGGCCCGTACGCCCGGCATCGCGGCGGCGTCGGCGGTGTCGATGCGCAGGATGCGCGCGTGCGGGTGCGGCGAGCGCAGCACCGCGGCCCACAGCAGGCCCTCGGCCCACAGGTCGGCGGCGTACGGGTAGGTGCCCTGCGTCTTGGCGAGGGCGTCGGTGGACGGCACGGACGTGCCGATGCCGTGCGGGGTGTCCCCGGCGAGGGTCCCGGCGGCGGGCGCCGATCCGTCGATGACGCTCATCGCGCGCCTCCGGCTGGGACGGGCGGCACCCGGTGGGCCGGGCGGGCCGCGGTGGTACGTGGGCGGTGCGCGCGACGGAGCGGGTCCGTACGGGCGCGGTCCTTGCGGGGGCCCGGCGTGCGGCCCGTACGGCGGTTCACGCGGACGCCTCCGGGGAGGCGGGGCCGGGCTGGGCGGGGATGCGCGGGGCCGGCGGCGGCGGGTCCTCGGCGTCGCGCGCCCCGACGACCTGGCGCACCGCCTCGACGACCCCGCGGTAGCCGGAGCAGCGGCACAGGTTGCCGCACAGCGCCTGCCGGGTCTCCAGGTCGGTGGGGCGGTGGTTGCCCTCCAGCAGGTCGTGCACGGTCATCGCCATGCCGGGGATGCAGAAGCCGCACTGGACGGCGCCGCAGTCGGCGAGGGCCTGCTGGATGTCGCTGGGCCGGCCGTCGGCGGACAGGCCCTCGACGGTGAGGACCTCGCTGCCGGCGGCGGTCGCGGCGGGCACCAGGCAGGACGCCACGAGCCGCCCGTCGACCTGGACCGAGCACGCGCCGCACTCGCCCTGCTCGCAGCCGTCCTTCGCGCCGGCCAGGCCCAGCCGCTCGCGCAGCACGTACAGCAGCGACTCGCCGAGCCACGCGTCGGTGACCGGCCGGTCGGTGCCGTTGACCCGCAGGACGTAGGAGGCGAGCGGGTGTTCGCTGCGGGTGTCCTCGGCGGCGGGCGGGTCGCCTGCGTACTCCGGCCGGTGGCCGGGCCCGGCCTCGTACGCCTCGCCGGTGTCCGCGGCGGGCGCGGACCCGGGGTCGTAGCCGTGGTCGCCGTCGTAGTCGCCGTCGTAGTCCGCCGCGTGGCCGGCGTCGGCGTCGGGCTGGTGAGCGGGGTCGGCCTCGGCGACCGGCTCGTGCTCGGGCAGCGGCTCGGGCCGGGTGTCGGCGACGGGTGAGGGCTCGCCCTCCAGCGCCGCCTCGGGCAGCGGCTCGGCGGCCGGCGGGAGGCGGTCGGCGAGCAGTTCGTCCTCGGGCGCCGGCTCGTGCGGCGGCGGGCCCTCGGGGGCCGGCTCGGGCACCTCGTCGACGACCGAGGACCACGCGGCCTCGGCCGCCGCCGGGTCGACCGGCGTCCACGGCACCGCCTCGGGCACCCCGAACGGCGACCACGGCGTGCCGGACTGGCCGGTGTCCACCGCGGCGGCGGCTGCCTCGGCGCGGGCCTGCGCCTGGGCGGCCTGCGCGGCGGCGGCGCCCTGCCCGAACATCCCCGCGGGGAAGGACTGCGTGGGCGCGGCGGGCGAAGGGGCCTGGTCCCAGGGCGAGGTGAAGGCGCCGGCGGAGTATTCGCCGGAGTCGCCCTCGCCGTCCTCCCGGATGACCGGGATCGTCCAGGTGGTCGCCGCGTCCGGCTCGCCCACCGGGCCGTGCGCGATGAGCGGGTCCTCGCCGGGGCGCGGCTGCGGGGGCAGTTGCGCGGCGAAGGAGACGTGCATGGTCTGGTCGGGGTCGTAGTCCCCGCCGCCGGGGACGGGCTGCCAGGCCCCGGAGTTGCCGGCGGGGCCCGGCTGCTGCGGCTGGTCGGTCATGCCAGGGCCCTCCCGAGCGCTCGGCGGGACAGTGCGGCCACGGTACGGCGCAGCTGGACGGCCGCCGGGGGCAGTTCGACGCCCGGCTGGTCGGGGATGCAGGCGGCGGCGACGTACTCGCCGAAGGCGGTGCACGCCTCGGGGGCCAGGGTGCGCTCGCCGTCCCAGTCGATGAGCCCGGCCACCCACTGCTCGGCCTCCAGCGGGCGCAGCGGCACCTGGGCGACCGCGCCGACGGCGCACCGCACCTGGCGTCTGGCCGGGTCGACGACGAGCGCGACGGAGGCGACGGCTCTGCCGGGCCCGGTGCGGCCGGTGGCCTTGAGGAAGGTCTGCGGGGCGTGCAGCAGCGGGATGCGCACGAAGGCCAGCAACTCGCCGGGCCGCAGCGGGTCCATGCCGGTCAGCAGGTGGCTGACCGGGATCTCCCGGTCGGCCTCGGGCCCGGCGAGGACGACGCTGGCCTCCAGCGCGGCCAGCACCGGCAGCGAGTCGCCGGTGGGCGCGGCCGAGACGATGTTGCCGCCGAGGGTGCCGGCGTTGCGGATCTGCGGCGGGCCGGCCGAGCGGGCGGCGGCGGCCAGCGCGGGGATGAGCGCGGCGAAGTCGGGGCGGCCCATGCGCGCGTGGGTCAGGCCGGCGCCGAGCAGCGCGGCCCCGTCGGCGTACTGCCAGCCGCGGATCTCGGCGATGCGGCCGAGGCCGACGAGCGCGGCCGGGCGCAGCAGCCCGGCGTTGACCGACGCCATGAGGTCGGTGCCGCCCGCGACGGGCACCGCGCTGGGCATGGCGGCGAGCGCCGCCACCGCCTCGTCCAGCGAGGACGGCAACGTGACGTTCTCCGCGGTCTGCTGTGCATACGTGCTCACGCAGCTGCCCCTTCCCGGCCTTCCTCCGTCACGCGGTAGCCGTACCGTACGTGCTGACAGCCCGGACGTGGCAACTCTGGCACATCTTCCCCGGGGGTCGGCGCGAGGGTCCACGAAGTACCGATCCGTCCGCCACGCCGGTGATCGTACGTCTCCCGGAGAAATAGGCACAGTGCCGCAATTGCCGCGCTTCGCGGATGTTGCGGCGTTACGGGTCCACGGTGCCAGGTCCGGGGCTTCGTGGGGCGGAAGTTGCGGATTTTGCGGGAATCCCCGGATGGGGTCACACGATCGGGGGCGGGCCGTCCTTCGGGCGCCCCAGGACGCCCGGGCGGCGCTGCCAGGGGTGCGGGCCGCCGGGCGGGCGGTACTCGACGCCGAGGGCGTCCAGCCGGGCGTAGTGGGTGCGCATACGGGCCTCGAAGCCGGGCCAGTCGCGCTCGGCGGGCGCGGGCAGCGGCGACCAGGCGACCTCGGCGAGGGCGCTCAGCCGCGGGTAGACGGCGTAGTCGACGGTGCGGGGCGAGTCCAGCACCTCGGTCCACACGTTCGCCTGCGTGCCGATGACGTGCGCGGCCTCCTCGGGCGTCAACTCGGCCGGGACCGGCTCGAAGCGGTAGACGTCCTCCAGGGTGCGGACATGGGCGATCGGCACCGGCTCGTCGGGGCCGTCGGCCTGCCGCCAGTCCAGGTAGACCTGGGTCTGCGGGCACATCACCACGTCGTGGCCGGCCCGGGCCGCGGCGATGCCGCCCGCGTAGCCCTGCCAGGACGACACGGCGGCGCCCTCGGCGAGGCCGCCCTCCAGGATCTCGTCCCAGCCGATGAGCCGCCGGCCGCGGTCGGCGAGCCAGCGGTCGAAGTGCCGGATGAGCGCGCTCTGCAGGCCGTCCTCGTCGCCCGCGCCCAGCTCGGCGATACGGGCCTGGGCGGTGGGCGAGGCGCGCCACTGGTCCTTGGGGCACTCGTCGCCGCCGATGTGCACGAAGGTGCTCGGGAAGAGGTCCAGGACCTCGGTGAGGACGTCCTCGTAGAAGCGCAGGACGTGCTCGGTGGGGGCCAGGACGTTGGGGTTGACGCCCCAGTGGTCCAGGACCTCCAGGGCGGCGGTGTCCACGACGTCGGTGTTGCCGAGGTCGGGGTAGGCGGCGATGGCCGCCTGGGAGTGGCCGGGGATGTCGATCTCGGGGACGACGGTGATGTGCCGCTCGGCGGCGTACGCGACGATCTCGCGCAGGTCGTCCTGCGTGTAGAAGCCGCCGTGCGGGCGCTCGTCCCACAGCGGGGACTCCAGCAGGCCCACCTTGGTGCGGCGGCGCCACGCGCCGACTTCTGTGAGGCGGGGGTGGCGGTGGATCTGCACGCGCCAGCCCTGGTCGTCGGTGAGGTGCAGGTGCAGCACGTTGAGCTTGTGCGCGGCCATCAGGTCGAGGTGGCGCAGGATGCCGTCCTTGGGCATGAAGTGCCGTGCGACGTCCAGCATGAAGCCGCGCCAGTGGAAGCGGGGGGCGTCCTCGATGAGGCAGTGGGGTACGGTCCAGAGCTCGCCGCCGCGGGGCAGCGGGGCCTTGCGGAAGGCTTCGGGGCCGAGGAGCTGGCGCAAGGTCTGTGCTCCCCAGAAGGCCCCGGCGCCGTCGCCGCCGGTGATCTCGATGCCGTGCGGGCCGACGTCCAGGCGGTACGCCTCCGCGCCGAGCGCTTCCTCGACCCGCAGGCTCAGCCGCACCCCGTCGGGGGCCGCGAAGTCCACGCCGGTCGCCGCGCCGAGCGCCCCCCGCACCCAGCGCCCGGCCCTCTCCGCCCCGGCCCCCACCTCGACCCGCACCTTTTCCCCGAGCGCAAGCCGCCCGCCCTTTACCGCCCCACCCCGCACCGCCGGCACGAATTCCATACCCTCATCCTCCCCTGCCCTCCCCCCGCCCCGACGCCAGGGCTCCCCCCGGCGCCCCCCGCCCTGCCCCGTTCTGTTGTCGCGGGATCGTCCGTTGCGTCGTGGCTGGTCGCGCAGTTCCCCGCGCCCCTGGATGGTTGCCCTCACGCGCAGGGGCAGGCCCCTGAGTGGTTGCCCGGCGCCGCAGGCGCGGGCATTGCGCGTGAGGGCACGCATACCCAGGGGCGCGGGGAACTGCGCGAGCAACCCACTGCCGGGGGAAGGTCCGGCGACCACAGGACGGGGCAGGGCGGGCGGGCTGCGGGGGTCAGACCGCGCGGCGGGCCCTGGTGGAGAGGCCGAAGGCAATCGCCCACGTGGCGACGAGCCAGCCCGCGTGGGCGAGGGCGAGGGCGCGCCAGGTGGAGCGCGGGGCGGAGCCCGCGATGGACGCGGCGAGGGTGGAGCCGAGGAGAAGCGCGGGGAGGACGAGCTGGAGGCGGCCGGCCCAGGAGAAGAGGAACGCCCGGCGGGTGAATTCGGGCCCGTACCACCAGTGCACGCCGGCCACGGCGAGCGCGACCCCGGCGACACCCACCGCGGTCACCGGCACGGCCGCCCACAGCGGCCACAGCTCGCGCCGCCAGGCGCGATCCGCGACCAGCCCGGTGGTGAGCAGCGGCGCGACGGGGATCGCCGCCCCGACGTGCGCGGCCCGCAGCCGCCACAGCCGGTCGTCCGCGGTGAGCTCCGTCCGCACGGTCGCCCTGATCCCCATGACGCGCGCCCGCGCGCCCGTCCCGGTGCGCCGGCTGTGCACCCGTACGAGCACCGCGAGCAGCGCCGCCGTCACCAGCAGCACGACGCCCGCCGCGACGAACTGCCAGTCGTCGCCGGTCTCGATCCGGTAGAGCTGGATCGCCCAGAGCACCGCCACCGCGAGCCCGCCGGTGACGACGCCGGCCCGCGGCGCCTGGAGCTGCCCGGGGTCGGCCCCGAGCATCAGCGAGCGCTCGACCGCGTCCCGGTGCTCGGCCCGCAGCCGCCGCGGGAGGCGGCCCAGCAGTCCCCGGCCCGCGCTGAGCGAGCGGGCGAGTGCCAGCTGCGCCTCGGCCTCCTGCGGGGCCAGCGCGACGGCCCTGCGGGCGGCGGCCACGGCGTCGGGCACCCGCCCGAGCCGCCGGTAGACGTCGGAGAGCAGCACCGCCGGCTCCCAGCCGTCGGGATCCGCCCCGCTCGCGCGCAGCGCCACGATCAGCGCGTCGTGGACCTCGTCGAGTGAGAGAAGCACCACACCGGCGAGCAGGAAGACGTCACCGGTCTCGGCCGGCCCGGCCAGGGCCAGCGCCCAGTCGACGGCCTCGCGCGCCTCCGCGGGCCGCCGCTCCTGCGCGAGCACCCACGCCCGCAGCAGATAGCCCGCACTGCCGTTGCGCTCCACGAAGGCGTCGCCGACCACGGCGTGCGCCTCCGCGAAGCGCCCCTGCGCGACCAGCGCGTGGACGCGCTCGTTGCTGGTGGAGTCGTCGTCGGGCGCGTCCGGCGTACCGAACACGCCCCCGTCACCCTCGTCGCCTTCCACGGGCCTCCCCTGTCCGCCGGAAGGGCGTCAGGCGTTGCCGCCGCTGCCCTTGCCGGACTTGTCCTTGCCTCCGCCGCCGCCGAGCGGCATGCCCTCGTAGATCTCCTTGCACATGGGGCAGACGGGATACTTCTTCGGGTCGCGTCCGGGGACCCAGACCTTGCCGCACAGGGCGACGACGGGCGTGCCTTCCAGCGCGCTCGCCATGATCTTGTCCTTCTGGACGTAGTGCGCGTAGCGCTCGTGGTCGCCGTCACCATGGGAGAGCTGCGGGGTCGGCTCGACCAGGGTGCCGGTGCCCGCCCCGCGCTCGGGCTCAAGAGTGCTCATAAGAGACAAGACTAGTTGAGAGAGGGATCGTCGGGATACGTGGCCACCATCGCCAGCTCATTGCGCTGCCGGCGCAGCACCGAGCGCCACAGCCGCTCCGGGTTCGGCGCGGACACGTCACCTGGCTCGGACTCGACCACGTACCACGCCCCGTCCACCAGCTCGCGCTCCAGCTGGCCGGGGCCCCAGCCGGAGTAGCCGGCGAAGATGCGCAGGCTGCCGAGCTCGGCGGCCAGCAGCTCGGGGGGCGCCTCCAGGTCGACCAGGCCGATCGCGCCGTGCACCCGGCGCCAGCCCAGCAGCTCCACCGCCTCGCCGGGCCGCGGCTCGCCCGGGACGACGGCCAGGCCCAGCGCCGAGTCCAGCGAGACCGGGCCGCCCTGGAAGACGACCTGCGGCAGCACCGCGAGCGCCGCCCACGGCTGGAGCACATCGCCCACGCCGACCGGGGTCGGCCGGTTCAGGACCACGCCGAGGGAACCCTCCGTGTCGTGGTCGAGCAGCAGCACCACGGCCCGGTCGAAGTTCGGGTCGGACAGCTTCGGCGTGGCGACGAGCAGTCGTCCGGTGAGCGAGGACACCTCGGTCATGGCCACATGATCCCGCATGCGGGGGCGCCATGGGGAGTCGTCTCCCGGACCTGTGGACGCACCTGTGGACGGCGGGCGGACGCGGCCCGGGGCGGCACGGGGGCGCCCGCCCGGAGTACGGGGGCGGCGTCGCGCGGTGCGGCGCGGCCCGCACCCACGGGAGGGGCGCGTGGGGCGCATTACGATGTGCTCAGTTCGCGGCTCAACCTCTTTTCCGCGACGGGATCCGTCCTGCCGCACGCCCCCCTCGCACCACCCCGCACCACCCCCGTAGAGCCCCGCACCACCGCGTACCACCCCGCAGCACCCGCAGCACCCCGTTCCGAACCCGTTCCGACGATCGCGAGTTCCATGACCGACATCGCCGACGTACTGCTTGTCCATGGCGGAACCCCCCTCGAAGGCGAGATCCGGGTCAGAGGCGCGAAGAATCTCGTGCCGAAGGCCATGGTCGCCGCCCTTCTCGGCAGCGAACCGAGCAGACTGCGCAATGTGCCGGACATCCGGGACGTGCGGGTGGTGCGCGGGCTGCTCCAGTTGCACGGAGTGACGGTCGCTCCCGGTGAGGAGCCCGGCGAGCTGGTGCTCGACCCGACCCGGGTGGAGAGCGCGAACGTCGCCGACATCGACGCGCACGCCGGGTCCTCCCGTATCCCGATCCTGTTCTGCGGCCCGCTGCTGCACCGCCTGGGCCACGCCTTCATCCCGGGCCTGGGCGGCTGCGACATCGGCGGCCGGCCGATCGACTTCCACTTCGACGTGCTGCGGCAGTTCGGCGCGCGGATCGAGAAACGGGCCGACGGGCAGTATCTTGAGGCGCCGCGCCCGCTGCGCGGCTGCAAGATCCGGCTGCCGTACCCGTCGGTGGGCTCCACCGAGCAGGTGCTGCTCACGGCGGTGCTCGCCGAGGGCGTCACCGAGCTGTCGAACGCCGCGGTCGAACCGGAGATCGAGGACCTGATCTGCGTCCTGCAGAAAATGGGCGCGATCATTTCCATGGACACCGACCGCACCATCCGCATCACCGGCGTGGAGAAGCTGGGCGGGTACACGCACCGGGCGATTCCCGACCGGCTGGAAGCCGCCTCATGGGCGAGCGCGGCTCTCGCGACCGAGGGCGACATCTACGTCCGCGGTGCGCAGCAGCGCTCCATGATGACGTTCCTGAACACCTTCCGCCGGGTCGGCGGCGCGTTCGCGATCGACGACGAGGGCATCCGGTTCTGGCACCCGGGCGGCCCGCTGAACGCCATCGCGCTGGAGACGGACGTGCACCCCGGTTTCCAGACCGACTGGCAGCAGCCGCTGGTGGTGGCGCTGACGCAGGCGTCGGGGCTGTCGATCGTGCATGAGACGGTGTACGAGTCGCGGCTCGGATTCACCTCGGCGCTCAACCAGATGGGGGCGCACATCCAGCTCTACCGCGAGTGCCTGGGCGGCAGCGCGTGCCGGTTCGGGCAGCGCAATTTCCTGCATTCGGCGGTGGTGTCGGGCCCGACGAAGCTCCAGGGCGCGGATCTGGTCATCCCGGACCTGCGCGGCGGGTTCTCGTACCTGATCGCGGCGCTCGCCGCGCAGGGCATGTCGCGGGTGCACGGCATCGGGCTGATCAACCGCGGCTACGAGAACTTCCTGGCCAAGCTGGAGGGCCTGGGCGCGCACATCGAGCTGCCCGGGGTGCCGCGCCCCGCCTCCGGTGACGCGGCCCGTGCGGCGGTCGCCTGACGCGGCGCCGGCCGCGTACGCGCCCGAGGGCGGCCTCCCCGGCTGGGGAGGCCGCCCTCGCGGTGTTCGTCCCGGGCGCTCGGCCGGCGCTTACTTGCCCTTGGCGGCTTCCTTGAGCTTGGACCCGGCGGAGACCTTGACGCTGTAACCGGCGGGGATGCTGATCGGCTCACCCGTCTGCGGGTTACGGGCGCTGCGGGCGGCACGGTGAGTGCGCTCGAAGGTCAGGAAGCCGGGGATGGTGACCTTCTCGTCGCCCTTGGCCACGATCTCGCCGACGGTGTCGGCGAAAGCCGCGAGGACGGCGTCGGCGTCCTTGCGGGTCACCTCTGCGCGGTCGGCCAGCGCGGCCACCAGCTCACTGCGGTTCATATCTGTACTCCCGTGTTCTTTCTGCCATGGGGGCGCGAGCTCGGCTGTTGCTGTGTGCCTCACTGCCCAGGTGTGCATCCTGCCCCCATATATGGGCGGAAAGCCAATCGCCTGCCCGCGCGAGTCGCGGAAAAAGACGTGCGGCGGGGCAAGGATGACGGATTGTCGTCCGGTGTTCGACGCTCGGAATACGTTTCCCGGTCTTCCGCGGGCCCTCCGCCCGTCACAGCGCCGGTGCGGCAGGACCCGATGCCGCCGCCGCGGACACCGCCGGGCCCTGCGCCCGCGCCGCGTCCCGTACGG
Organism: Actinacidiphila epipremni; assembly: GCF_012034175.1. GTDB lineage: Bacteria > Actinomycetota > Actinomycetes > Streptomycetales > Streptomycetaceae > Actinacidiphila > Actinacidiphila epipremni. The sequence goes on along the minus strand of NZ_JAATEJ010000001.1, from coordinate 81,966 downwards.
CGTCGGCGACGGCGCCGGCGACCTTGTCGTTGAAGACGCTGGGGATGACGTAGTTGGGGTTCAGCTCGCCGTCGGCGACCACGCCGGCCAGCGCGCGGGCCGCGGCCAGCATCATCTCGGTGTTGACGGTGCGTGACTGGGCGTCCAGCAGGCCGCGGAAGACCCCGGGGAAGACCAGCACGTTGTTGATCTGGTTGGGGAAGTCGCTGCGGCCGGTGGCCACCACCGCCGCGGTCTGCCGCGCCTCGCCCGGCTCCACCTCGGGGTCGGGGTTGGCCAGCGCGAAGACGATCGCGCCGTCCGCCATCGCGGCGATGTCCGAGCCGTCCAGCACGTTGGGCGCGGACACCCCGATGAAGACGTCGGCGTCCACCACGGCCTGCTTCAACGTGCCCGTGACGCCTTCGGGGTTGGTGTTGTCCGCGATCCACCGCAGCGCCGAGCCGGCGGGCGCATCGACCAGGTCCTCGCGGCCGGCGTGCACCACGCCGTGGATGTCGGCGACGACGGCGTGCTTGACGCCCGCCGCGAGCAGCAGCTTCAGGATCGCCGTACCGGCCGCGCCCGCACCGGACATGACGACCCGTACATCGCCGATGTGCTTGCCGACCACCCGCAGCGCGTTGGTCAGCGCGGCGAGCACGACGATGGCGGTGCCGTGCTGGTCGTCGTGGAAGACCGGGATGTCCAGGGCCTCGCGCAGCCGGGCCTCGATCTCGAAGCAGCGCGGCGCGGAGATGTCCTCCAGGTTGATGCCCGCGAAGCCCGGGGCGATGGCCTTGACGATCTCGACGATCTTGTCGGGGTCCTGGGTGTCCAGGCACAGCGGCCACGCGTCGATCCCGGCGAAGCGCTTGAAGAGGGCGGCCTTGCCCTCCATCACCGGCAGCGCGGCCTTCGGCCCGATGTTGCCCAGGCCCAGCACGGCGGAGCCGTCGGTGACCACGGCGACGCTGTTGCGCTTGATCGTCAGCCGGCGGGCGTCGTCCGGGTTCTCGGCGATCGCCATGCACACCCGCGCCACGCCCGGCGTGTACACCATGGACAGGTCGTCGCGGTTGCGGATGGGGTGCTTGGACTGCATCTCGATCTTGCCGCCGAGGTGCATCAGGAACGTACGGTCGGAGACCTTGCCGATCGTGACGCCCTCGATGCCGCGCAGCTTGCGGACGATCTCGGCGGCGTGGTCGGTGGAGCTCGCGGCGATCGTGACGTCGATACGCAACCGCTCGTGCCCCGACGCCGTCACGTCCAGGCCCGTGACCGAGCCGCCCGAGGACTCCACCGCGGTGGTCAGCGCACTGACCGCGGTCCCGCCGGCGGGGACCTCCAGACGTACGGTGATCGAGTACGAGACGCTTGGCGCCGTTGCCATGACGACCTTCTTCCGAGGTGGGTCCGTGTGCGCGTACGCGCCGCGCTGCGCTGCGCGTGCGTACGCGTGGAACACTACTTCCACGACGTGAACCGGCGGCAACACCCCGGTTCGGCGCAGGGAGGGAACAGCTTCCCGCCGGTGTTTGTTAGCCTGGGTACGACGCCGGCCCGATCCAAGCCCCCGGGCCCAACCTTAGGCGCTTCGAGCGCCCACTTGCCGCGAGGCGAGCATGGCGGGCCGGCGTCCCCGACCTCGCCGAGTCCCTCACCAGGGGCCGGCCCCCGGGCCCCGCCTTTCCGCGGGGCCGCGGCGTTTACGCCCGCCGGGCTGCCCCTTCCCGCCGTGACGGGATCGTCCCTTGCGCTGTGGCTGGTCGCGCAGTTCCCCGCGCCCCTGAAAAGCCGACCTCCGCGCGTGAAAAGCCGGTCTCCGCGCGCAAAGTCCGGCCCCGGGCGGTCAGGGCAGCAAGAGGTCCGGGATGCCGGCGGAGTCAGGCGTGTCGAGGGGCGTCGAGAGGACGGCCAGGCGCTGGGTCGCCCGCGTCAGGGCGACGTACAACACCCGCAACCCCGCGGGCGACTCCTCGGCGATCTCCGCCGGGCTCACGACGAGCGTCGCGTCGTACTCCAGGCCCTTCGCCTCAAGGCTGCCCAGCGCGACGACCCGCTCCCCGAGCCCCTCGATCCAGCCGCGGGCCTGCGCCCGCCGCCCCATGGCCACGACGACCCCGACCGTACCGTCCACCTCGGACAGCAGCCGCGCCGCGGCAGCCCGTACGTCCGCCCCGAGGTCCGCCCCCGCGACCTCGTAACGCGGCGCGACGCCCGTCGTACGCACCGCCCGCGGCGGCTCCGTCCCCGGCATGGCGAGCGCGAGCACCGTGGAGGCGACGTCCGCGATCTCCGCCGGGTTGCGGTAGTTCACCGTCAGGGTGAAGCGCCGCCGGGGCCGCGAGCCGAGCGCCTCGTCGCGCGCCTGCGCGGCCTCGTCCACGTCCGACCACGAGCTCTGCGCCGGGTCGCCGACGATCGTCCACGTCGCCGTACGCCCGCGCCGCCCCACCATGCGCCACTGCATCGGCGTGAGGTCCTGCGCCTCGTCGACGATGACGTGCGCGTACTCCGTGCGCTCCTCCTCCAGCCGGTCCGCCCGGCCGCGCCGCCCGCCCTCCAGCCGGTCGGCGTACGTCGTGACCTCCTCCAGCCCGGTGAGCTGGTCCAGCGGGTCCGCCTCGCGCCGCTTGGGCCGCGGCAGGGGCCCGAGCAGCGCGGCCAGCTCGTCGAGCAGCGCCACGTCGTGCGTGCTCACGCCCTCCCGGCGCAGCGAGCGCGCGACCTTCCGCACCTCCGGCGGCGTCAGCACCCGCCGCGACCAGCGCGCGAGCCGCCGCTCGTCGGCGAGCGCGGCCAGCACCGTACGCGGCTCCAGCAGCGGCCACCACGCGTCGAGGAAGTCCGTGAAGTCCTGCTCGGTGGTGATGTCCTCGTCGAAGCCCTGCCGCTCCTCCGCGGCGAGCTCGGTGTCGTCGAAGCGGCGCCCGGTCCTGCGCCACAGCGCGTCCAGCAGCAGCCGGCGGGCCCTGGGCCGCATGAGGTTGACCGGCGCGGTGCCGCCGAGCGCGGCCCGCCGTACCGCGGCCAGCTCCGTCGCCGACAGCTCCAGGCGCCGCCCGAAGGCCACCACCCGCAGCGTCTCGGGCGCGCCGGGCGCCAGCTCCAGGCAGCCGCGGGCGGCGTTGCGCAGCACCTTCTGCATCCGCAGCGAGCCCTTGACGCGGGCGACGGCCGGCTCGTCGTACAGCTCGGCGGTCACGCCGTCGACGAGCGAGCCGAGCGCGCGGATCGCGACCTGCCCTTCCTCGCCGAGCGAGGGCAGCACGCCCTCGGTGTACGCCACCAGCAGCGGCGTGGGGCTCACGCACAGGATGCCGCCGGAGTAGCGGCGGCGGTCCTGGTAGAGCAGGTACGCCGCGCGGTGCAGCGCGACCGCGGTCTTGCCGGTGCCGGGCCCGCCGGTGACCTCCGTGACGGACGCGGCGGGCGCCCGGATGACCATGTCCTGCTCGGCCTGGATGCTCGCGACGATGTCCCGCATCGTGTGCGTCCTGGCCTGCCCGAGCGCCGCCATGAGCGCGCCGTCGCCGACCACCGGCAGGCCGGTCGTCAGCTCGGGGCGCAGCAGGTCGTCCTCGACGCCGAGGACCCGGCGCCCCTTGGAGCGGATGACCCGGCGCCGTACCACCCGGCCGGGGGCCACCGGCGTGGAGCGGTAGAAGGGCGCGGCGGCCGGCGCGCGCCAGTCGATGACCAGGGGCGAGTAGTCGGTGTCGAGCACGCCGATCCGCCCGATGTGCAGGGTCTCGGCGATGTCGGCGGTGGCGTCCGCGCGGATCGCGTCGTCGGCGGGGTCCACGGAGGTGTACGCGCCGTCGCTGCCCTTCTTGCCGTCTTTGCCGCGCAGCAGGTCGATCCGGCCGAAGAGGAAGTCCTCGAACTCGCTGTTGAGCCGGTTGAGGTGCACGCTCGCCCGGTAGACCTGCGCGTCCCGCTCGGCGAGCGCGCCGGGCGTGCCGACGTGGCCGCGCTGGGCGGCGTCGCTCATCAGGAACTCCACCTCGTGGATCTTGTCCTCCAGGCGGCGGTAGACCCGGTCGAGGTGCCGCTGCTCGACGGCGATCTCCTGCTCCCGGACGCCGCCGCCCCCCTGCCGGCCCTGAACTGCGGACTGCGCGGCCACGCAGCGCCCCCTTCGTCTGTACGTCGTGCTGACCGCCCGCGGTGTCCCGTTCCGTGCGAGCGGCAGCCTGCAACCGTACGCGACCTGCGCGCTTCTGCCCACCCGGCGGCCCCGCGCGGGCCGGACGGATTCCCTCCGGTGGGTCCGGGGCCGCGGTCTTGCGGCGCTCAGACGTTGCGCAGCGCGGGGGCGTTCGTACGGCGGCGGTGCCGGGCGACGCGCTCGCGGTTGCCGCACACCTCGCTGCTGCACCAGCGGCGGCGCCGGCCGCGGGAGGTGTCCAGGTAGACCAGGGAGCAGTTCTCGCCCTCGCAGCGGCGCAGCTGGGAGCGGGCGACGGGGTCGGTGAACAGGTCCACCGCGTCGCGGGCCACCGCCGCGAGCAGGCCGGGGGCGTCCGGCGGCGCGGCCAGCGCCCTGACCAGGGTGCCGTCGGGGCCGAGCACGGCGCGGGGCGCGGGCGGGGCGGCGCGGGCCAGATGGTTGAGCCGGGCGACCGCCTCCGGCGGGGGTGGGGCGGCGGTGAGGTGGGCCCCGACCAGGGCCTCCAGCAGCGTCCGCAGCTCGCGCAGGCCGCGGGCCCAGTCCGCGTCCGCGGCGACGACCGTACCCGGCGGTACGAGCCCGGCGCCGATCACCCACTCCGCCACGCGCTCGGCCCGGTCCAGCCGCTCCCCCACCGGCCGCGCCACCCTCGTCGCCACGAGGTCCAGACACACCCTGCCCCCGTCAAACCTCAACTCCCCCACCGCCCCCTCCCTCCTCCACGCCGTCGCCCCCTTAGAGTGCCAACTCCCTTGCCGGTGGGCTAGCCCCGCGCACCCCCGCCCCCACCGCGGCCCCCGCCCGCCCGGGCTGCCCCGCCCTGTTGCCGCCGGACCTTCCCCCGGTGAATGGCTGGTCGCGCAGTTCCCCGCGCCCCCATCCGCCTGGGGGTGCCCCGTTCGGCCGTTTCCGGACCTTCCCCCCGTGGGTGGCTTGTCGCTCCGTTCTCCCCCAGCGCTTCGCCTGGGGGTACCCCCACGCGCCCCTGAGTGGTTGCCCTCACGCGCAGGGCCAGGCCCCTGGTGGCCTGCCCGGCGCCGCAGGCGCGGGCATTGCGCGTGAGGGCACGCATACCCAGGGGCGCGGGGAACTGCGCGACCAGCCACGACTCAACGGACGATCCGGCAACGGCAGAACGGGGCATCCCCCGGGCGGATAGGGGCGCGGGGAACTGCGCGCTCAGGCACCACCGGCGGACGATCGCGAGACGACGGCAAGGGGCAGCCCAAGGCGCAGGGGCACGGGGGGGTACCCCCAGGCGAAGCGCTGGGGGGGAACGGAGCGCTCAGCCGCCACCGGCGGAAGGTCCCGTCACGGCGGGAAGGGGCAGCCCCAGGGGCCCGCCCTCAAAAGCGCATACGCACCCCGCGGGGTGCGTCAGACGGCGCCCGAGGCGTATTTATCGGCGTGCGGATCGAGCGCGAGCCGATACCCCCGCTTGACCACGGTCTGAATCACCCGCGGAGCGCCAAGCGCGGCCCGCAACCGAGCCATCGCCGTCTCCACGGCATGCTCATCCCGCCCGGCCCCCGGCAAAACCCGCAAAAGCTCCGCCCGCGACACCACCCACCCCGGCCGCCGCGCCAGCGCCCGCAGGAGCGCCATCCCGGCCGGCGGCACCGGCCGCAGCATCCCGTCCACGACGACCGCCTGCCCCCGTATCTCGACATCGTGCCCGGCGACGGGCAGCGGCCGTACCCTCCCCGGCAGCTCCCGCGCCAGCAGCTGCACCAGCGGCCCGAGCCGGAACCGCTCGGGCTGGAGCGTCGGCACGTCATGCGCCTGGAGCGGCAGCGCCGTCACCGGCCCGACGCACGCCGCGAGCACGTCACCGCGCAGCGCGCCGAGCAGATCGTCGAGCCGCCCCCGCTGCGACGCCCGCCCCAGGAGCGACGCCGCCGCCGGCGCGCTGGTGAAGCTCACCGCGTCCAGGGAGCGCGTGAACACCGCGTCCAGCAGCCGGTCCACCGGCGCCAGGTCCTCCGGCGGCATCCAGCGGTAGACGGGTACGGCCACGACCCGCGCCCCGGCCGCCCGCAGCGACTCGTTGAAGCCGGGCAGCGGCTCCCCGTGCAGCTGCACGGCCACGCACCGCCCTTCGACGCCCTCCTCCAGCAGCCGCTCCAGCACCTCGGCCATGGATTCCGACGCCGGCGACCATGCCTCCGTCAGCCCCGCCGCCCGCACCGCGCCCCGCACCTTCGGCCCGCGCGCCAGCAGCTCGACCTCGCCGAGCCGGCGCAGCAGCGCCTCGCCCAGCCCCCAGCCGTCGGCCGCCTCGATCCACCCCCGGAAGCCGATCGCGGTCGTGGCGACGACGACGTCCGGCGCGTCGTCCAGCAGCTGCTTCGTCGTGGCCAGCAGCTCCGCGTCGTCGGGCAGCGGCACGATCCGCAGCACCGGCGCCCGCAGCACCGCCGCCCCGCGCCGCTCCAGCAGCGCGGCCAGCTCGTCGGCCCGCCGGGCCGCGGTCACCCCGACGGTGAACCCGGCGAGCGGCGGCACGCCGTCCCCCGCCGGCCGCGCCGGCCCCGAAGACCGCGGCACCCGCGAAGATCGTGTCGGCTCCATCGTTGCGCCCACCTTGCTGCCGTTTTCCGTCAAGCATCCCGTCAAGCGTCCCGCCCGGCGTCCCGTCAGGCGTCCCGTCAGGCGTCCCGCCAGGCGTTGCGCCAGGCGTCCCGTCAGGCATGCGCCCGGCGCCCCGCCCCCGACCCCGTGACGCCCCCGCCACCCCGCCCGGAGGGACTCGCATCGTCCCAAGGCGGGGTGACGGGTTCGGTTCGCCCTGATTTCCCGGGTGTTACGTGCCGCCCGCCGCTCAGACCTCGGCGTACGCCGTCGTCGCCGCCGGGGCGACCTGCCCCGCGCCGCCCGCGCTCCTCGCCGGCCGCCGCAGGTATACGGCCCACGTCACCGCGAAACAGACCGCGTAATACGCCAGGAACGACACAAAGGCCGGCGTCCCGCTCGCCGCGTTCAGGAACGACTCCCGGAAGGCGAGGTTGATGCCGACCCCGCCGAGCGCCCCGACCGCCCCGATCAGCCCCATCGACGCCCCCGAGAGCCGCCGCGCGTGCGCCGCCGCGGCCTCCCCCGCCAGCCCCGCGGCCTCCGCCTTCTTCTGGAAGATGCCGGGGATCATCTTGTACGTCGATCCGTTCCCGAGCCCGCTGAGCGCGAACAGCGCGATGAAGCCGGGCAGGAACAGCCCCAGCGACTTCTGCTCGCTCGCGACGATGACGACACCGGTCGCCGCGGCCATGGCCAGGAAGTTCCACAGCGTGATGCGCCCGCCCCCGTACCGGTCGGCGAGCCGCCCGCCCAGCGGCCTGACCAGCGAGCCGAGCAGCGGCCCGATGAAGGTCAGGTACGCCGCGTGCAGCGGTGTGCGGCCGAACTGGTTCTGCAGCACCAGCCCGAAGGCGAAGCTGTAGCCGATGAACGACCCGAACGTACCGACGTACAGCAGCGACATGATCCAGGTGTGCGGGTCGCGGCCCGCGTCGAGCGCGGCACCGGTGTCGTTGCGCACCGGCGCGAGGTTGTCCATGAACACCGCGGCGAGCACCGCGGCCACCACGATGAGCGGGATGTAGACGGCAAGCACGATCCGCGGGTGCGCGGCGCCCGCGGTGGCGATGACCAGCAGCCCGACGAGCTGGATCGCGGCGACACCGACGTTGCCGCCGCCGGCGTTCAGCCCGAGCGCCCAGCCCTTCTCCCGAAGCGGGTAGAAGGAGTTGATGTTGGTCATGGAGGAGGCGAAGTTGCCGCCGCCCACGCCGGTGAGCGCGGCGACGACCATGAGCGTGGGGTACGAGACGCCCGGCTTCGTCACGACCGCCGCGGCGACCGTCGGCACGAGCAGCAGCAGCGCGCTGACCACCGTCCAGTTGCGCCCGCCGAACTTCGCGACCGCGAAGGTGTACGGCACCCGCAGCACGCCGCCGACCAGCGTCGGCATCGCGACCAGGAAGAACTTGCCGGCCGGGTCGACGTGGTATTCGGGCCCCATGAACAGCACCATCACCGACCACAGGCTCCAGATCGAGAAGCCGATGTGCTCGCTCAGCACGGAGAAGACCAGGTTGCGCAGCGCGGTCCGCCGCCCGCCGCCCTCGTGCCAGAACGTCTCGTCCTCGGGGTCCCACCGCTCGATCCACCGGCCCGTCCACCGACTCATGGCGCCTCCCTGTGTCCGCCGCCCGGGTTCCACCCCGGCCCCGCCGACCCTAGAAACGCCGCGTTACCCTCCCCGTGCCCCCACGTGACACCCGGGCAACCGTGCACTCATTCCCGCCACCCGCCCCCTGTGAGCCCCCGGAAACGCCGAACGGCGCCCCCTGCGAGGGAACGCCGTTCCGCCGGACTCCCAGCGCCGAAGCAGCACCGACAGCCTCAGCGCGGGCTCAATGATGCCGCCCGAACGCGTCCTTGACGGCGTCCTTCGCCTTCTCCTTGGCCTCCCGGGCGTGCCCGCCGGCCTGATCGCCCCGCCCCTCAGCCTCCAGCCGCTCATTCCCCACGGCCTCCCCCACCGCTTCCTTGGCCTTCCCCCCGGCCACGTCGGCCTTCGCCCCTGCCTTGTCCTTGCCACTCATGATCCCGCCTCCACTCCATCGCTTCCAGCACCCCCCGCCTGCCCCACCAGCCAGGAACAAACCCCACCCAGCGGGACGAGGGCGGTGAGCTGTGCAAAGGTGCTGCGCTGCCCAGTGAAGCCACGCTGACAGCACGATTCGGCGTCTCCCGCTGGACCGTGCGGCAGGCGCTCACGGAGTTGGAGACGGCCGGGCTCATCGAGACGCGGCAGGGCAGAGGTCGCTTCGTGAAGTGACGGCCAACCGAGATAGCCTCGACAGGTGACTTCCGTCGTGTGGGCCCAGCAACTGGCCGGTGACCTCCTCGCCGAGGCGCTGCCGCGGCGCTGGTCGCACAGCCAGGGGGTCGGCCGCAAGGCGGAGGCGATCGGGCACCTCGCCGGGGACGACGCCGACCTGCTGATCTGCGCCGTGTGGCTGCACGACATCGGCTACGCCCCGAAGCTCGTGGACACCGGCCTCCGCGCCGTCTTGACGGTGCCCGCTACCTCCGGGACGTCGAGCACGCCGACCCGCGGCTGTGCGCTCTGGTCGCCCACCACTCCTGCGCCCGCATCGAGGCCCGCAACCGCGGCCTCGGTGACGTGCTCACCGCCGAGTTCGATCCTCCCGACGGCCTGCTCTCCGACGCCCTGACCTACTGCGACATGACCACGACGCCGGTCGGCGAACCCACCGAGGTCGGCGCGCGCCTGGCCGAGATCCTGTCGCGGTACGGCCCGGGGGACGTCGTCACCGGCTCCATCACCGAAGCGGTCCCGCACATCAAGGCGTCCGTCCGGCGCATCGAGGGCCTGCTCGTCACGTAGCCGCCGAGCGGCTCGCCCGGACGAGCTTGCCCTGCTCGTCGCGGCTCCACTGGCGGCCGGCGCTGTCGAGGAAGCCGATCTCGACGGGCTCCGGCTCGACGTACGAGCGCAGCCATTCACGCGGGGCGGCGCGGCGGACCGTCTGGCTGGGCGGCACGAGGCCGATGAACTCGGTACGGGACTCCTCGCCCACCGGTGCGGGAAGCGGCAGCTCCACCTCGTATATGGGCATGTCGCTCGCGTTGTGGACGTGCAGCGCGAGTTCCCGTACGCCGTCGGGGCGGCTGTACGCCTCGACCCACGCGCTGACGCGCGCCGCCTGGGCGCGGAGCGCCTCCTCCTCACGGTCGGCGTCCCGGCGGTGCTCGCGGCGCAGGAGGACGAATCCGGTACCGAAAGCCCCGACCGTGCCGATCGCGCTGAAGACGTCGGCCGCGGCCCCCACCCAGTCGCTATCCAAGCTGGGGCAGCCCTTCGCCCTTGAGGTACGCCTCGATCCGCTGCCGCATCGAGCGGTGCATCGTCAGGCCGCCGACCTCTTCCCTCGGCACCCACACCACCTCCCGGGACTCGTCACTGGGCGTCGGCTCCCCGCTGACGTACCGCGCCGTGAAGACGACCGAGAACTCCTGCCGTACCTCGTCGTTGCTCGTGTAGTGGATGACATGACGGGGGTCGGTGTAGATGCCCACCAGCCCGGTGACCTCGCAGTGGACCCCGGTCTCCTCCAGGGTCTCGCGGACGCCGGTCTGGACGAGGGACTCCCCCATGTCCATCGCGCCGCCGGGCACCGCCCAGTTGCCGTTGTCGGTACGCCGGATCATGAGGACGCGGCCCTCGTCGTCGGCGACGATGACGTTCGCGGAGGGGACGATGCTGTTGGCCTTCGGGGCCCGCGGATCGTCGAAGTAGTCGATACGGGTGGGCATGTCGTCGGTCACTCCAGTTCCCGGGCGCGGTCCCAGACCCGTTCGAAGCTGTCGAGGTAGTGGTTCACCATGCCGCCCCCGGCGACCTTCCGCAGGTGGAGCACCGGGGCCTGGGCCGCGTTGAAGCCGTAGATGTGGGTGTTCACGAGGAGCTGGTCGTCCGCGCGGTAGATCGAGTTGTAGAGGATCGTGTCGTGGAGGCGGAAGTCGATGCCGTCCACACCCTGCAGCGGCCGGTACATCAGCAGGGCGTTGCGGATCTTCGAGGCCATGGCCTCGTGCAGGCCCTCGTCCGCGCCGCGCTGGGCGACCGCCGCGCTCTCGGGATCCCCGAGGAGGATCCGTACCCGCACGCCGGCGTCCGCCTAGTCGCGGAAGACCTGGTGGGTGCCGGCGTCCTCGGACAGGAACAGCCCGCTGTAGACGAGGACGCCGATCTCGCGCTCCGCGGTCTCGAAGATCCGCCGCCACAGGTCGGAGGGCACGGACCAGCGGTGCGGGTAGACGGTGAGGATCTCGCTCTCGGACGCGCCGGCGACCTGGTCGGGCGTGAACGCGTCGGGCCACAGATACGTCTCGTCGAGGCCGAGCCGCGCCGCCACGGCGTACCGGTGCCGACGGTACGGAGTGCGTCCGGTCGTCACCCAGCGTTCGACGGTCTTCCGGTCGACGTCGATGGAGTCGGCCAGTTCGTCGAGTGTGAGCCCGCGTTCGAGCAACGCGGCACGGAGGCGCTCATTCGGCATTCATCGACCTCAAGACGTCACGAAACGGCTCTCACCCTAGGGGGGACCTCTCGCACACGTCCAGTCATGTAGTGATGACCTGACGCGTTCCGGCCGCACCCTCGGTGACGTGCCGGAGCGCGAGGAAACGCCGAACGGCGCCCCCCGGAGACGGGAGGCGCCGTTCGGCGCATGGGATGAGTGGAGATGGCGGGAATCGAACCCGCGTCCTGTGGTGCGGAACCAGGGCTTCTCCGAGCGCAGTCCGCTGTGCTTTTCTCGGCCCCGGCGGTCACGCGGACAAGCCGCCGACGGGCCCAGTCACTGTTTGGTTTCCTTCCGGGACCCGTGACCGGTCCTGGAAGTTTAGATCCCTTGATGATGCCAGGATCCGGGTCGGGATCAGCCCCGGGCTGACACTTCGCAAGTCGCTACTTAGGCAGCGAGGGCGAAGGAATCGCGCTTGGTGTTGGCGATTATTGGTTTCGGCATATGGTTAACGAGATCATTGCCGCTTCCTCGGCTCGCTTCCCCTGCTTCGACATCCCCAGTCGAAACCGATCATCCCCATGTGTTTTTTTCAAGGTGCTCGCCGGGCTCACCATGGCCCGGTGGCGCTGGCACCATCGTACGTGATCAACGGCGTACGCGGCCAGCGTATTCCCCCGGAGGGCGCAGCGCGGGGTCGGTAGCGCTCAGCGCTGGCGGCGGCGGGCCGCCGAGACCGCGCGGTCGGCCTCGCGCCGGTCCTGCTTCTCGCGCAGCGTCTGGCGCTTGTCGTACTCCTTCTTGCCGCGCGCGAGCGCGATCTCGACCTTCGCCCGCCCGTCCTTGAAGTACAGCGCGAGCGGCACGATCGTGTGGCCGGTCTCCTGCGACTTGCTGCTGAGCTTGTCGATCTCCGCCCGGTGCAGCAGCATCTTGCGCTTGCGCCGCGCCGAGTGGTTGGTCCAGGTGCCCTGCGTGTACTCGGGAATGTGCACGTTGTGCAGCCACGCCTCGCCGCCGTCGAGCTGCGCGAAGCCGTCGACGAGCGACGCGCGGCCCAGGCGCAGCGACTTGACCTCGGTGCCGGTGAGCACCAGGCCGGCCTCGTACGTGTCGAGGATGTGGTAGTCGTGCCGCGCTTTCTTGTTCTGCGCGATCATCTTGCGACCGGTCTCTTTTGCCATAGGAGGGCCATTCTCCCACTACGAGGGGGTGCCGAGGCCAGCCATTACCTCGCGGGCCGCGGCCATGGCGTCGGCGCCGCCGGAGACCTGGACGTCGGGCTCGATGCCCTGGCCGTCGACGCTGCGGCCGTCCGGCAGGCAGTAGTGGCCGACGGTGAGCTCGGCGACGGAGCCGTCGGAGAGGGTGCTGGGCATCTGGACCGAGCCCTTGCCGAAGGTGCGCGAGCCCACGACGACCGCGCGCCCGCGGTCCTGGAGCGCGCCGGCGAGCAGTTCGGCCGCGCTCATGGTGCCGCCGTCGACGAGGACGACCAGCGGCACGGAGGTGTCGCCGCCGGGGGCGGCGTAGAGGGCCTGCTGCTCGCCGTGGACGTCGTAGGTGGCGACGAGGCCGCCGTCGAGGAAGGCGGAGGCGGTGGCGACGGCCTCGTCGACCAGGCCGCCGGAGTTGCCCCGCAGGTCCAGCAGCACGCCGTGCCGCGCGGTCTCGACGGCCGCCCGTACCTGCTTGCCGGTGCCGAGGGAGAAGGCGTCGACGGCGATGTCGGTGGGGCCGTCGTCGCCGTCGGGGTGGCTGACGGTGACGGCCTCGGTGGGGAGCGTGGCGCGCTGCACGGCGACGGTGAGGTGCTCGGCGCCGCGCTGGACGACGAGCGTGACGGTGGAGCCGGGGACGCCTGCGCCCCGCAGGTCGGCGACGACCTCGGTGACGGCCAGGCCCGTACATCGGGTGGAGTCGATCGACTCCAGGACGTCGCCGACCCGGATGCCGGCCCGCGCGGCGGGGCTGCCGTCCTGCACCCGGGCGATCTCGATACGGCCGCCGTCCACCCGCCGCACCCACAGCCCGACGCCGACGTAGCGGCCGTCCAGGGCCTCCTGGAGGCCGGCGTACTCCTGCGCGGTGTAGACCGACGACCAGCGGTCGCCGCTGCGGCTGACGAGCCCGCGGACGGCCTGCGGGCCGACCGTGCCCTCGGCGATCCTGCGGGCGATGCCGTCGGTGTCGACGGGCCGGCCGGTGGCGCTCTCGCGCGGGGTCGCCCGGCCGTCCGTACCGCGGGACTTGGCGTCCGCGGCGCCGCTCGCGCCGTCCGTGCGGGCCGAGTTGGCCGGGCTCCCGGCGCGTACGGCCGGGGCGGGCGCGGCGGCGGCGCCGATCCTCGCGCGCTGCTGCGGCTCGGCGAAGCTGCCCGCGGCGGCACCGGTGGCGAGCATGGTGCCGAAGACCAACGTCAGGGTGGCCCCGCGGCGGATACGGCGGGGCGTCCCGAACAGCAACGGGCCGGACATGGCCGGAAGTCTAGGCGAGAAACGGGCGCCGTACGGAAAGATGCGGCGACCGCCGGCGCGCGTGCCGGACGCCGCCGACGGTCGCCCGTCGCCCCGAACTCCCGTTCCCCGCTCAGACCTTGAGGTAGCGGCGCAGCGCGATGAAGGCGGCGACCGCCGGCATCGCCACACCGATGAGCAGCACCAGCGGCAGCACCTTGATGACCGAGTCCCAGCCGAGGAAGGACACCAGGGGGATCTTGTCCTGGAGCTTGAGCCCGGCGTCGATCATGAAGTACCGCCCGCCGAGCAGCATGACGCACGCCACACCCGCGCCGACCAGGCCGGCGAAGGCCGCCTCCATGATGAACGGCATCTGGATGTAGAAGCTGGACGCGCCGACGAGCCGCATGATGCCGGTCTCGCGGCGGCGGCTGAAGGCCGATACGCGCACGGTGTTGATGATCAGCAGCATCGCGACGGTCAGCATGAACGCCAGCGCCACGTACGCCGCCCGCGTCATGCCGTTGAGCAGCGCGAAGAGGTTCTGCAGCGTCGCGCGCTGGTCCTCGACCGACTGCACGCCCGGCCGCCCCTCGAAGGCGCTCGCGACGACGGCGAACTTCGTCGGGTCCTTGAGCTTGACCCGGTAGTTCTCGGGCATCTGGTCGGGCGTGATGGACGTGGCCAGCGGCGAGTTCTTGAACTGCTTCTCGTAGTTCTTGTACGCGTTCTGGGAGCTCTCGTAGTAGACCTTCTCCACGACCGGGAGCGCCTTGATGTCCTTCAGGATGGTCGCCTTCTGGTCGTCGGTCACCGCGCCCTTGGCGCAGCTGGGCGTGGTGCCCGCGTCGCTCTTGTTGCAGAGGTAGACGGTGACCTGGACCTTGTCGTACCAGTAGCCCTTCATCGAGTCGACCTGCTTGTTGGCCAGCAGGGCCGCGCCGGCGAGGGCGAGCGAGAGCGCCACGGAGATGATCACGGCGAAGGTCATCGTGAGGTTGCGCCGGAGGCCGACGCCGATCTCCGACAGGAAGAACTGGAGGCGCATGGGGGGTCAGGGGTCCTTTCGGGAGGGGGCTGGTGTCCTGCGGGCCTGCCGCGGCCCGCGTACGGCTGCGGGCTAGTGCTGGTAGCCGTAGACACCGCGCGACTGGTCGCGTACCAGTCGCCCCTTCTCGAGTTCGATGACGCGCTTGCGCATCTGGTCGACGATGTTCTGGTCGTGGGTGGCCATCACCACGGTGGTGCCGGTCCTGTTGATACGGTCCAGCAGCCGCATGATGCCGACCGACGTCTGGGGGTCGAGGTTTCCGGTCGGCTCGTCGGCGATCAGCAGCATCGGGCGGTTGACGAAGGCGCGGGCGATGGCCACCCGCTGCTGCTCACCGCCGGACAGCTCGCCGGGCATCCGGTCCTCCTTGCCGGCCAGGCCCACCAGGTCCAGCACCTCCGGCACGGTCTTGCGGATGGTGCCGCGCGGCTTGCCGATGACTTCGAGGGCGAAGGCCACGTTCTCGGCGACCGTCTTGTTGGGCAGCAGCCGGAAGTCCTGGAAGACGGTGCCGAGCTGGCGCCGCATGTGCGGGACCTTCCAGTTCGACAGCCGGGCGAGGTCCTTGCCGAGCACGTGCACCATGCCGGTGTCGGTCCGCTCCTCGCGCAGGATCAGCCGCAGGAACGTCGACTTGCCCGAGCCCGAGGACCCGACCAGGAAGACGAACTCGCCCTTCTCGATCTCCAGCGAGACATCGCGCAGGGCGGGACGGTTCTGCTTCGGGTAGGTCTTGGAGACGTTGTCGAATCGGATCACGTTCGCACCAGTGGTTTGCGGGGTGAGCGGACAGGGGATGGGGGCGACACTACGCGAGAGCGCGCGGGGAGCGCAGTCGTCGCGGCGGGTTCGTGCGCGGTCCCACAGGCCATATCCGGGCAAGCGCGTCCATTCCGCGCAGAGCGTTGCCGGCCGGGGGCCGGGTGGGCGGGCGCGGCGGGCGGGAACCTGGCAGAGTGGAGTAAGCGTGTCGTGCAGTCGGGGCACGCAGAGGGCGCGGCCGGCAGGGCTGCGGGCGCATACGAGCGGATGCGCTCGGGAACGATTCACCCACCGGTAGCGTTCACCGGACGGAGTGAGGAGACCACCATGACAGTCGACCGGCTGGTGTGCGCGAACTGTTCCGGCCCGGTGGCGGAGGGCCGCTGCGCGGTCTGCCGCGCCAACCGCGCGCGGCTGCAGCAGGAGCCGGGCTGGTCCTCGATATCGCCCGCGGCGCTCATCGCCCTCCTCGTGGCCCTCCTCGCCGTCGTCCTCGTGGTGGAGCACGCCACGGCGTAAGCATTCTCCGACCCTGAGTGAACCTCCCCCCCTGAGCCCCCGCGCCACTGACCCACGCCACGACCCGGCGACGGTCAGGTCTCGCACGCCGAGGCGGACGCGTATCGAGCCCGCGAGGACGGCGAGGTTCACCGCTCGGGCGGCCAGCGGAGGGTGACGAAGTCGGCCGAGGGGTCAGGTGCGTAGCCGGAGTTCACCACGGTGCCGCGGACAACCTCGTAGGCCCAGCCCTCGACGCTTTCCGGTGCCGCTCCCCCTCCGGTGATCGTGGCCCGCAGAAGCCATCCGGGGCCGTCGCATCCGGCGAAGCGCACATCCATCATGTGAGGGGCGCCCCCGCTCTGCACCGGCTGCCGAGCGCGCAGTTCGAGTCCTGCGGGGCCGGCCCATTCCGCCGCCGTTCCTCCGGACGCGGTGACCGAGCGGCTCAGCTGGGCCCGGACGCTGTCCCACGAGCGTCCCGGACGTGCCCGGTACGCCTGCAACTGGAGCGCCGTTCCCGCGCCGAAGAGCGTGATCGCGACAGCGGGGCCTTCAGCCCACGCGTAGACGGGATCCAGCCGCACTCCGGCTCCGACCGGCACGAGCAGCCCGCCGAGATCCGCAAGGCCCGCCGTGGCGGTGTCCCGCACCTCCCGGATGTCCCACGGCCCCGTGTCCCGCCCCCGTCCCGCCCCGTCCGCTGCGGTCATGAGCCGCACGCTGTCCGAGGCGACGTCCTCGGCCGCGGCCAGCCGGAAGTCGACATCGGCGTCCGGAACGCCGTCCCGGGCCCAGGCCGCCGACAGCGTCGCGGCGACGTTCTGCAGGGTCACCGCCGATCGTGGAGCGGTTTTCCGGACTTCTTCCATGTCCCCCATGGCCGCACGCACCAGCTGCGTCGCGGCGTCACGAGAAAGCGGTCCGCGCAGGTCGTCGACAATTTTCTCCACCGGATCACCGGCGTCCTGGCGAGCCAGGACCTCGAGTTTCAGGGCGGCGAAGAGCACCCACGCAGGCGTCAGCCTGCTCCACTCGCCGAAACCCGAAGCCTTCTCGGTGCCGGGCGACACGGCGCCCGAACGCTCGTACTCCCTGACGATCTCCCAGGCCGCGCTGCGCATCGCGTTCCCCTTCCACTCGCCCGTCAAGGAGCCCTACGGAATCGGCCCCGGATCAACTGCCAGGTCCGGGCGGCGACCATTCCGAGCGTCATCGTCGCACCTGTCAAGCCATCCGGAGTGTGTACGACGTCCCCCATCGCATGCGCGAAGTCTTCGGGATTGCTGACAGAACGTCCGACGCTGGACGTTCTGTCACGGCTTGCATCGCCGACCGACTGCGATGCCCTCCGCGTGGTCCCCTCGGGTTCCGTGCTCCGCTGGGGCCTTGCATAGCCACCGTCCGGAGTGGGGAGTTCCGGAAGCGCCGCAGGGTCGGTGTTCCCGTGGGCGCTCCGCGCGGGCTCATCGGGAGAGCCACCGCTGGAGGACGCTCCCGTTCCGCAGTTGTGGACGAGGAGGGCGGTGGTGCCGGCGAGGACGTAGTAGGAGTGGAGGTCGGCGACCGTGAGGTCGTAGGTGAGGGTGTGGTGGTGGTAGTTGCGGACGGCGGTGATGGTGGCGGGGGTGCCGTCGGGCTGGCGGAGGTGGGTGCCGGGGGTGAGGTCGTGGGCGTCGGTCCAGCGGTGGTGGGTGGCGTCCCAGAAGGGGTGGTGCCAGGTGGTGGTGAGCGTGGCCGGCGGGGCGTTGGGCCGGGCGTCGCTCTTCACCGTCAGGTCGGTGAAGTCCTCGTCGGTGTGGGTGACGATGACCTTCGTGACCTTCTCGGGCCGGGTCAGCCCCGTCTGCGGGTCGGTCGCAAGGACCGTGTCCCCGGCCTTGACCTGGGAGATGGGCTTGCTGCCGCCCGACGCCAGGGCGACCGGCGTCGAGGCGAGGAAGCTGTGCGTCGGGCATCCCGGTGAGGCCGGCTCCGGGGTCGGGGCCTCCTCCGCGGACTTGGCGGCGGCGTTCGCCGCGTCGTCCAGCTCCGCCGCGTCGGCGGCCTGCCGCTTGGCGACCGCGATCTCCTCGGCGACGTTCAGCGCCTCGGACGTGTCCTTGACGGCGGCTTCCGCCTTCTCCACGTCGCGCCAGATCTTGAACGCCTTGACGCCGACCTTGAACGCCTTGAAGACCTTGGTCCACGGGACCGAGCCCAGGGCTGTGTTGATGCAGCCCATGACGTTGCCTTCGGTGAAGCAGCTGATCGCGTCGTTGACGCCGATCAGGTCACCGACCAGGTCGATGATCTTGTGGACCAGGCCCTCCTTGTGGGCCCGGGCCGCCGCGGCGACGGAGTTGGCGGTGTCGGCGGCGCGCTGGGCCGCCGCCGCGTCGTCCTGGGCCTTGGCCGTGGTCGCGGACACCGGGGTCTTGCTGGTGCCGCCGCTGCTGCCGCCGTTGCCCTTGCCCGGGCGCAGGCCGCCGAACGCCCAGGTGTTCCCGACCCGCTTGCACGTGTAGTAGATGCAGTCGTCGGGCTGGTTGCCGCTCGGGTCCGACAGCGTGACGGGGCTGTTGTCGGCGTAGGAGTACGCGTTCAGGGACTGCGGGTCGGTCGGGGAGAGCAGCGGGTCGGGGGTGAGGAAACGGCCGGTGGAGGCGTCGTACTCGCGGGCCCCGAGGTTCGTCAGGCCCGTGGCGTCGTCCTGCTGGCCGCCGACGAAGCCGCGGTCGCCGACCCAGCCGGTGGTGGAGGTGCGGGTGCCGCCGAAGGGCAGGTACTGGCGGCGGGTGAGGGCCTGGCTCACGGCGTCGATCTGGAGCTGGCCGGTGCCCTGCCGGTCGGAGACGAGGTAGGAGAAGGTGCCGTCCGAGGAGTGCACGGCGACCGGCATGCCGCCGATGGAGATGTAGCGCACGCCGGTCCGGTTGCTCTCCCCCGCCTTGAGGGTGATCTCCTCGTCGCCGAGGAAGACCGTGCTGCCCGCCGCGTCCCGCCGCACCAGCAGGTTGCCGCCGGCGTCGTAGACGTACGTCGTCGCGTCCTGGTGGCCGGACTGCTGGAGCTCGGCGAGCTTGCCCTGGGTGTCGAAGGTGAAGGTGTCGGTGCCGGCCTGGGTGGTGCGGGTGGCGACGTTGCCGGCCGCGTCGTAGCTGTACGAGGTGGTCGCGTCGGGTACGGGCGCGCCCGGCGTGTGGGTGCCGACGGACGCCAGCGCGTGGGCGGGGCCCCCGCTCGCCTTGGCGTCGGCGTAGGTGGCGACGGCGTCCTGCGCGGCGTCCCCGGCCAGGTTGTGCTCGGTCTGCGAGGCCCGGTCGCCGGTCGCGTCGTAGGTCCAGGACTGCCAGTACGGTGCCGGGCCGCCCACGGTGGCGGCGGATCCTGCCGCGGGGGTGGCGGCGCAGTCGTCGGTCGCGGTCCACGCGGCCGACAGCCGCTGCGCGCCGTCGTAGCGGAAGCACTGGGTGTCGGTCTGCCCGGAGTCGAGCTTGTCGCTGATCCGGGTGACCTCGCCGGACGCCTTGTAGTCGTAGGCGACGTCGTCGGCACGCACCCGACCGGACTGGGTGACGGTCAGCTGGCCCTTGAGCCGCCGGGTCTGCTCGTCGTAGGAGTACGTCTCCTGCGCGAAGTTCCCGGACGGCCCGAAGGTGAACTGCTGGGGCTCGTCGTATTCGGTCCAGGCGAGCTTGTCGACGTAGTCCCAGCTGCCGGCGTCACCGCCGGCCGACGTCGGACGGCCGAAGGTGTCGTAGCCGTAGCTGACGGTCTCCTGGGGCAGGGCGCCGGCGGCGCTGTCGGTGTAGGAGCGCAGATTGCCGGTCGGCGTGTACGTGCGGTCGGTGATGTACGTGCCGGCCGGGTTGCCGTCGCCGGACGGGATGATCGTCTCGGTGGACTGGGTCCAGCCGTGGCTGTCGTAGCCGAGGATCTTGCTGGTGTAGGCGAGCCCGTCGTCGTAGGACGTGGTGGCGGTGGGCAGGCCCTTCTTGAGCGTGTCGTACGTCCAGGACGCCAGCCGGTTCGCGGTCGAGGGGGTGGCGCCGCCGGTGGTGTCGTACGTGGCGGTCGGGCGGCCCAGCTCGTCGTACGCGGTGCTGACCTGCTTGCCGCGGGCGTCGGTCGAGGTGAGCGCCAGGCCCGTCAGGTCGTAGCTGGTGGACGACGTGCCGGTGTCCGGGTCGGTCTGGGAGACCTTGCGGCCGAGCATGTCGTACGTGGACGACCAGGTGTTGCCGTCGTCGTCGGCGATACCCGTCTGGTGGCCGGACTTGTCGTAGCTGTAGCGGATGGTGTCGGCCGGGCCGCTGGGGGTGCTGCCGTGGTAGGTGAGCAGTGCGACGGGGCGCCCGCGGCCGTCGGTGTAGGTCGTGGTGGGGCTGGCGCCGTCCGGCGGGGTGACGTCGGTGCGGTCCGAGCCGGGGTACGCCGTGGTGGTGCGCCAGGTCTCGGAGCCCTTGGCGTACGCGGCGGAGGCGGTGACGCGGCCGGCGCCGTCGTAGAAGGTCGCGCTCTCGGTGGCGACCTGGTCGTCGGGCGCGGAGACGAGCGTCCCGTCCGGTGCGCCCGAGGTGTAGTAGGGGCCGCTGGACTTGACCGCCCAGCCGTGGTCGTCGAACTCGGTGCCGGTGACGACGCGTCCGCCGTCGGCCGTCGCGGTCTGCGTCTCGCGGGCGCGCAGCAGCGCGTCGTAGAGCGTGATCGACGTGCGGTACGTGGTGGCGGTGCCGTTGTCGACGAGCGACTTCGTCGTGACGGTGGACGGCGCGCTGTTGGACAGGTCGTAGCTGTAGGTGATGTTGGGCTGGTCGCCCCGGGCCTGCGAGAAGCCGGGGCTCCAGCCGGCGGTGATCCGGCCGAGCGGGTCGTAGGTGCTGGTGCTGGTGTAGCCGGAGACGTCGGTGGTGGACAGGGCCAGGCCGCGGGCCGGGTCGTAGGTGGTGGTGGAGGTGAACGGCAGCGACTGGCCGGTCACCTGCGGTTCCGTGGTCTTGATCTGGGTGGGCGCGGCGCCGGTCGCCGGGGTGTAGGCGGTGACGGTGCGGTGGCCGAGGGCGTCGGTCTGGCTCAGCTGCCGGCCGTAGATGTCGTAGTCCGGGGTGTTGGTGCCCGGCAGGGTGTACGCGGTGGCGGTGACGTAGTGCGGTGTGCCGTCGGCCGCCGCGGAGTCGGCCCGCTGGACCTTGGTGACGTCGGCGGGGCCGGTGACCGGGGCGGTGCTGTCGGTGGCGCCGTCGTAGAAGATCAGGTCGTCGCCGAGCAGGTCGCCGGGGTAGGCCGGGGTCGCGGCGCAGCCGACGCCGAGCGAGGTGATGCGGCGCGGGGCGGGCAGCAGGCCGCCGGCGGCGTTCTTGGCGTAGGCGGTCTTCTCGCAGCGGTCGTCGGTGGCGGTGGCGAGGTCGCCCTTGTCGTCGACGGCGAGCACCAGGCCGGTCGTGGCGTCGTGGGTGTAGTCGGTCTCGTCGGTGATCGGTGTGCCGTCGGCCTTGGTCGTGGTGACGCGTTCGCGTGCCAGCCCGAGGATGTGGGAGCTGATCGGTCCGAGACCGGCCTTGGTACGGGTCTGCGTGGCCGTCGCGGCGCTCTCCCAGGGGACGGTCACCGCGTCGGAGAGCTGCGCGCCGCCGTCGCCGTCGTAGTTGCGCGCCTCGAAGGTCTGGCCGGCGTACTCGTCCTTGTCGGCGACGGTGACGTCGCCGCCCGAGCTGGTGAGGGAGACGTTCCGGGTGCCGGTCGACGTCTTGTCGCCGTCCATGCCCCGGAAGTAGCTGACCCGGGCGAGGGTGACGCCGGTGGTGTCGGAGCCGGTGCGGGTGTCGACCTGGCCGTAGCCGCGCCACTGGTTCCAGGTGCGGTACTTGGCGGGTGTGCCGGGGTCGTCGGCGTAGTGCCAGGCAGGGTCGCCGCCGTAGGAGTAGACGGTCTCCATGGGCGGGCTGCCGCCGGTCGGGTCCTGCTCGGTGACGGCGTGGACGAGGTATTTGTTGAACCAGTCCAGCTGGGGGTCGACCTGGCCGGGCGGGGTCCAGTAGACGGGGTAGCACAGCAGGTGGTTGTCGTCCGCGGCGGACGGCAGCACGGTGGTGCCCGACCGGTGGCACTGCGGGGCGGTGTACTGGACCTTGATGACCTCGCCGGTCTCGGTGGTGATGTCGGTGAGCCGGTAGCGGGCGAGCGGCTGGTAGCCGTCGAGGCCGTCGACCCGGTTGACCATCGCCTGGCCGGCGAAGGTGAGGGGCTTGGTGGCCAGGGTGCCGCCGTCGAGGCCGGTGCGGGTGATGCCGGTCAGCCATGCGGTCGGGGTCGTGGTGTCCTTGGCGTCCGCGGGCGGCGGGAAGCTGTGGGTGAGCGCCCAGGAGTCGACGTTCCGGTAGCTGCCGCCGGTGAGGATCTGGGTGCGGATGCCGCTGAGCCACCGGGTGGTGAAGAAGGCGGGGCCGTGGTTGTTGCAGGTGCCGGTCGAGGCGCAGATCTGGTCGGCCGGCACGTCGGGCCAGTGGGCGGCGTTGGCGGCGGTGAGCTTGGCCGGGGCGCAGTCGAAGCCGGAGGTGGGCAGGCAGCGTTCGGCGGTGTCGAAGAAGACCTGGGCGGCGGCGGGGGTGCCCGCGGTGTCGTAGACCTTGCCGGCGCGCTGGCCGTACTGGATCTTCGTCAGGTAGCCGCCGCGGCTGTAGGCCGCCGGGGTGGTGGCGTTGTCGGCGCCGTAGTAGCCGGTCTCCGGGGTGTACCAGTAGCTGATGGCGTTGCTGTGGTCGTCGACGACGTAGTCGAGGTTCCACCGGTAGGCCTGGTCGCAGGCGGAGGCGGCGAACGTCGAGGCGTGGCAGGGCTCGCCGGTGTCGTTGCCGTAGACGCGGGCGGTCCACACCGAGTTGGTGACCGGGTCGTCGGCGGCGGTGCCGTGGTCGGACCAGCCGGGCAGCCGGTTGCGGCCGAAGTAGTACGTGGTGCCGTCGGTGGTGGTGACGGTGAAGTAGCGGTGCTCCTGGTCCGGGTTGACGGTGTCGGTGGCGATGCTGACGATCTCGCCGGAGTCGCCCTGCGGGTGCCAGGTGCCGGTGGCGTCGTCGTGGACCAGGGTGTTGGAGGAGCCGTTGAGGGAGAGCGTGAGGGTGTCGGTGGCGTCCGACCAGCACTGGTCGCCGGTCTTGGGGCTGCCGCCGGCGGTGTCGTCGGAGCAGCCGGCGTACGACTCCTCGACGAAGCCGGGCGAGTAGTCCCAGCCGTCACCGATCCAGGAGGCCTGCGGGGAGGTGCTGGAGGTGCGGCCGTCGATGCTCTGCGAGCTGTAGCCGAGGGCGACGGAGGGTTCGAGGCCGCCGGGGACGTCGGGCAGGCCGATCGGGTAGGACCAGGAGAAGTCGCCGGTCGCGCTGCCGGCCGACCACTGGCCCGAGGGCGCCAGCGAGGTCGCGGAGAAGCTGCCGCCGCCGCTCGCGGTGCCCGCGGCGGCGGCCAGCACCGCGGTGGTGGACAGCGGCACCACGGCGGAGACCACGTGGGTGCCGCTGTCGTTCGTGGAGGGCAGCGGCGTCTGCGTCTGGCAGGCGGGGAGGTCGGGGGTGGTCAGTGCGCAGGCGGGCAGCGAGACCAGTCGCAGGCGGGAGCCCCAGTCGGCGCCGTAGGCGTCCTTGAAGGCGGAGTAGTCCAGGCTGACGGTGACGTCGCCGGTGCCGGTGGCGGCGTCGGACCGGGTGACCTGGAGGACGACGCCGTCGAGGTGGAGGCGCTGGGTCGCCGTGCGGTCGGCGACGGTGACGCGGGCGCGGGTGACGGGGGTACGGGTGGCGGGGGTACGGGTGGCGGGGGTACGGGTGGCGGGGGTACGGGTGGCGGGGGTACGGGTGGCGGGTTGCTTCGTGCCCGAGGCGGTCCTCGCGGTGCCGCCGGTCGCCGTGGCCTTCGCGGCGGGGGCCTGGGCTATTCGCACGGGCAGGCTCGCCGCCCTGGCCTGCGTGGCGGCGACGGCGACGTCGGCGCTGCCGGCCGCCGGCCAGCTGCGGTGCGCGGCGGCCGGGTCCCAGGCGGGCATCGTGGGGACCTTGACCTTGTGCGCGGCCACCGGCGTGACCGGCACGGCCCGTTCCTTCGTGAGCGTGACCCGGTAGTCCGGAGCGTCGGCGACGGCGGCCGGCCCGCCGGCGACGAACGGCACGACCAGTGCGAGGAGGGCGGCCCACAGGCCCCATGCCCAGGATTTGCGGGCACCTCGCGCCGAGCGTCTCCGCAATGGCATGCCGATATGACTGCGCACCGCAACCCCCCAAGGTGTGGACAAGCAGAAGGCTGAAGCTAGCAATCAAGTCTTCGGAGCGGGATTCCTTTCGAGGGAATGAAGAGTAAAGATCGACCCGCGCATATCCCATGGGATGGTCAAAACAGTAGAACGATGCCTCGCATACCCTTCATGTCCGGTACATGATGAACCAACCCACCCTTAGGGCAACAATCGGGACTTGACGGTCACCCCATCCTTCACACGGGAGGCAACTGACCTCACCAACTGACGGAGGGTCACCTGTGCGTGACTACTTGCTGAATCGAACACGCAGCCGCTACCTTGCTCCGGGTTGCATCTCGATTCGATTTGACTCAGGGGTGGGGAAATGCGTCGACGGGTACGTTTGCGCTGCCGAAAAACAGGCCGTCCGCGCGGAATATGGAAGTCCGCATTCACGGTCGCGACGATAGTCGGCGTAATTACGCCAGGTATAGCTCTTGCAAATGGCGGGGCAGCGGTCGCCGACTCCGGCGGCCCGGCGGCCCCCGTGTCCGGGGCGCAGGCCACACCGGCGCCGCAGCCCGACGAGCCGGCGCCGGCGCCCGGCGCACCGCTCGCGCCCCGGGACGACGCGGACGGCCTGACGGCCGCGCAGCGCAAGGCGGTGCAGGACGCACAGGCGCAGGCCGCCGCCGCGGGCAAGCCGGTCACCGTGGACGCGCTGACCACCCAGACGTCCACGACGACGGTCAACCCGTCCGGCACCACCACGTACGACTCCAGCCTGCTGCCGGTACGGGTCAGGAAGAACGGGGCGTGGACGCCGGTCGACGCCACGCTCGTGCACAACGCGGACGGCACGTACAGCCCCACCGCGGCGACCGGCCAGCTCACCCTGTCCGGCGGCGGCTCCGTGCCGCTGGCGGCGATGGGCGCGGGCACGGAGCAGCTGGCCTTCGGCTGGCCCACCGCGCTGCCCGCGCCGACCGCCGCGGGCGACACGCTCACCTACCCGGACGTCCTGCCGGACATCGACCTCAAGGTCACCGCCACGACGCTGGGCGGCTTCTCCGAGGTGCTGGTCGTCAAGTCGGCGACCGCCGCGGCCGATCCCGCGCTCGGCTCGCTGGTCCTCGCCACCCATGCCACCGGCGTCACCGTCGAGGACGCCGGGCCCGAGGGTCTCGCCGCGGTCACCCCGGGCGGCGACGTCGCCTACAGCGCGCCGGCGCCCCTCATGTGGGACTCCGCGAAGGCGGCCGGCGTGGCCGGTGCGCGGACCGTGTCACCGGCCGTACGCGCCCGCTCCGCGGTCCTGCCCTCGGCCGCGAGCCCGCAGCCCGGCGCGCACACCGCGCCCCTCGGCGTGGACGTGTCCGCCGGCAAGCTCACCCTCACACCCGACCGGAAGCTGCTCACCGGCAAGGACACCGTCTACCCGGTCTACATCGACCCGACCTGGAACCCGCATCCGACGTCCGGGGCGCGGCAGCACTGGAACGAGGTCCAGCAGGGCTGCCCCACGGCGTCCAACTTCGACTCCACCGAGTACGGCGATCCCGGCGTCGGTGACAACACCTACTCCGGCTGCAAGGGCATCGAGCGCTCCTACTACCAGCTCGCCGTGCCCTCGGTGATCTGGGGAGCGCATGTCGTCAGCGCCGTGATCAACACCACCGAGACGTACGCGGCCCAGTGCGACACCACCAGCACGGTCACCATGTACCAGACGTCGGCGGTCAGCAAGGCCTTCAGCTGGAACACCAAGCCCGCCGCCGGAGCGAAGATCGGCAGCCAGTCGTTCGCTCCCACCTGCAGCAGCTACGTCTCCGGCGGCTTCGCGGCGACCTCGACCCTCGTCAAGGCGGCGGCGGGCCACTGGTCGTCACTCGCCTTCGTCCTGATCAACGCCAACGAGACGAACGGCTACCACTTCAAGCGGTTCGCCGCGAACCCATCGGTCAGCATCACGTACAACCGGGTGCCCAACGCGCCGAGCACGCCGACCGTCAAGGTCACCGGCTCGACATACGGCTGCGCCACCGCCACGCCCTACCCGGTCCTGGGCAAGACCGTCGCCACGACGCCGCCGTCGCTGAGCGCGCTGGTCTCCGACCCGGACAAGGACGCGCTCCAGGCGACGTACACCTACTGGGTGGGCACGGGTGCCAAGGCGACCCTGAAGAGCAAGGACGTCTCCAGCGGGCAGCAGGCGCCGGCCTCCTTCCCGCTCGCGTACATCAAGGGCCTCGCCGACGGCACCGTCGTCAACTGGCAGGTGTCGGTGAGCGACGGCGAGGATTCCAAGGCCAACACCTCGACCTGCCACTTCACCGTCGACCAGCGCGCCCCGGTGGAACCGACGATGACGGCCGACGTCTACCCCGACATCGACGCGGACGGCGCCCCCGGCGCGCCCGCCGGCACGCCCGGCGCCTTCACCGCGAAGGTCGACCCCGGCACGAGCCAGAACAACGCGGCGAAGTTCGTCTTCGGCCTGGACTCCCCGCCCCCGACCTCGGGGGCGCCGGCGAGCCAGACCAAGACCGCGACGAACAACACGGCCACATACACCGCGACCCCCGTCGCGCCGGGCACGCACACGCTGTTCGCCTACGCGCTGGACTCGGCCGGCAACGAATCGCCCATGCACGAATACCACTTCACGGCGGTGGGCCACGCGGGGAAGACGTACCCGAGCCTGAGCGCGGCCTTCGACAACACGGCGGTGTCGGACAACGCCGACCCGGGCGCGGCGAACATCGACGGCGCCGGCTACTCCTTCTCTTTGCAGGACCTGGAGGCGCAGGGCTGGCAGCCCGGCGGCAAGCTCACCGTGGACGGCGCCACCTTCACGCTGCCGGACTTCGGCTCGGGCGCACCCGACAACGTCCTCGCGGCGAACCAGACCATCACCATGAGCGGCGAGCAGGGCGACGCCCTGCTCTTCCTCGCCACCTCGACATACGGCGGCAGTGCCGCCGACCGCGCCCCCGCCGACCACAGCAGCCCCTACGTGCCCGACGGCACCGCCGTCAGCGCGACCAACTGCACCTTCGGCTACGACGGCACCCACTACAGCGACTGCACCGAGCCCTCGGGGACGATCACCTACGCGGACGGGACCGCGCCCCAGTCCTACTACCTGTCGGTGCCGGACTGGGCCTCGGGCCCCTACCAGCTGTCGGTGAGCAGCTTCCCGAACACCAACGCCCCCACGGGGCAGTTCGCCAAGGCGCACAACATCTACGCCTTCGCGGTCCCGCTCGCCCGCGGCGCCGCGGTGGCCTCGGTGACACTGCCCGACCTGAACAGCAGCCTGCAGGCCTTCGTCCCCGGC
Source organism: Actinacidiphila epipremni (assembly GCF_012034175.1). Classification (GTDB taxonomy): domain Bacteria; phylum Actinomycetota; class Actinomycetes; order Streptomycetales; family Streptomycetaceae; genus Actinacidiphila; species Actinacidiphila epipremni. The sequence continues at coordinate 54,433 of NZ_JAATEJ010000001.1, read as the reverse complement.
CTGCACATCCTGGCAATGGCCGTGCGTGACACGACGACGGCGCCGGGCGGCGGCAGCTGGACCGGTGCATGGAGCTCGCCGAGTTCGAGCGGCGCGTACAACTACATCGGCGGCGCGGACTACGGCAACCAGACCTTCCGGACGCTGGTGACGCCGAGCACCGGCGGCAGCGGAGTGCGCATCAGGCTGTCCAACCGCGGCAACCAGACACCGCTGCACATCGACCATGTGACCTTCGCACACCAGGGCTCGGGCGCCGCCACCGCGGACACCCCGGTCGACCTGACCTTCGGCGGCTCGACCGGCGTGGTCATACCCGGCAACGGCGAGGTGTACAGCGATCCGCTGACGGCGACGGTCACCGCCCTGCATCCGGTGGCCATCAGCTTCCATCTGGCGACCAGCCTCCGCTACATACCCGAGCACGCCTGGGCCTCGGACACCTACCTCTACGTCAGCCCGGTCGGAAGCGGCGACCACACCGCCGACACGGGCAACACCGCCTTCGTCAACACCGGTCTGCCCTACGGGTTCTTCAGCGACATCCTGACGAACGTGGACGTCCTGTCCGCCGGTTCGCCGGGCACCGTGGTCACCGTCGGCGACCACCTGGTCAACACCACCGGGACCAAGGCACTCGGGGGTTACGGCCCGCCCGGGGTGCCGTGGCGGCTGGGCGGGGCTCTCGCGCGCAGCCTCCAGTCCACCACCCAGGACGTGCCCCGCTACGGGGTCGTCGCCGCGGACGTCCTCAACAACCGGGTGGCGACCGACGTCTCGGCCGGCAACGGGGGCGGCCGTTCCCTGCTGAACCGGCTGGACCAGGACGTCCTGGCGAATCCCGGCGTCAGTACGGTCGTCGTCGACGAAGGGCTGACGGACCTGCTGAACGGCACGGACGACGCCGAGTTGACCAGCGCCTACCAGATCCTGCTGGACCAGTTGCAGGCGTGGGGCATCCGGACGGTCGTCATGACGCTGACCCCCTGCGAGGGGTTCTCCCTCTGCACCGACGCGGTGGACGCCGACCGGCAGTCGGCCAACGAGTGGATCAGCGGCGTCCTCGCGGCCAATCCGCCGGGGCAGACGTACGTCGACGCGAACGCCCAGGTCGCCGTGGACGATCCCGCCGGCACCGCGACCCCGCCCGAGCAACAGCTCAGCAATCAGGCGGCTCCGTTCGACTTCGACGCCGGCGATCACGTCAACCTCACGCCCGATGGCTACGCGGCGCTCGCCGCGGCGGTCACCGGCGACCTGACGGTGCTCGTGCCGCCGGAGGAGTGAGGGGCGGGCATGGACAAGGGCGGGGCCCGGAGCGCTGGTCGGCGTTCCGGGCCCCGCCCTTTGCGTGGCGTGCTGCGCGGGTGCGGCTGCCGTCAGGCGGCGTCGCGGCGGCCGGCGGCCAGCCGCGGCGTCAGGCGGAAGCCGATACCGCCGGCGATCAGCGTCGCGGCGCCGATCAGCAGGAAGGTCGTGCCGCTGGAGCCGGTCTCGGCGAGCTGGCTCGTGGTCGTCCCCTGCGGAACCGGCTGGGTGTTGTCGGTGCCGGTGTTGTTGTTCCCGCAGTCGACGCTCTCACCGGTCAGCGTGCAGGTGTTGTTGTTCCCGTCCGTGCCGGTGCCCGAGCTGGTGCCCGTGGACGTACCCGTGCTCGTGCCCGTGCTGGGGCCGGTGCTCGGGGTGCCGGTGGAACCGCCGTTGGCGTTGCCGTTGGACGTGCCGGAACCCGGCGGGGTCGTGGGCGCGTCCGTCGTGGGCTCGTCGGACGGCGACGGCGACTCCGTCGTGGGCTCGTCGGACGGCGACGGCGACTCGGTCGTGGGCTCGTCGGACGGCGACGACGTGTCCGTCGGAGGCGTCGTGTCGCCGCCCGCCGGGAAGCCCGGGTCGGTCGTGGTCGGGTCGCCCTCGTCGAAGGCGACGACCGGCGAGTGCGACGGCGAGACGGCCTGGGCCGCGCCCACCGCGGTCAGCGAGGCGCCGCCGACGATGACGGCCGCCGCGGCTATACGGGCGACACGCACTCGCGTGTTGCGCTTGGTCATGTTCCAGTACCCCCAGTAGATATCCGCTCGGGGCTGCGCAGGCAGAGTGAGGGTGTCACTGGAGGGGGATGTCGGATCGTTCGCCCCGCCGTGCGCTGACGCCTCAATCGCGCGCATGCCGCGCATTACCCTCGCGGCTTTGCGGGGAGGCGTCAAGGGCATTAAGCAGGCAATGCCCCAATTAGCCGCATCCGCCCGGCACTTCTGTACACGGCTGTGACATGAGCCTCGTCACGCGCCGGGTGTCAAGGAGTCAGGCGGCGGTCTTCTCACGGGACTTGCGCCAGCGGATGCCCGCCTCGATGAAGCCGTCGATGTCGCCGTCGAGGACGCCCTGGGGGTTGCCGACCTCGTGCTCGGTGCGCAGGTCCTTGACCATCTGGTACGGGTGGAGGACGTACGAACGCATCTGGTTGCCCCAGGAGTTGCCGCCCTCGCTCTTGCCGAGGGAGTCGAGGAGGGCCTGCTCCTCCTGGCGGCGGCGTTCGAGGAGCTTGGCCTGGAGGACGTTCATCGCGCTCGCCTTGTTCTGGATCTGGGAGCGCTCGTTCTGGCAGGAGACGACGATGCCGGTCGGCAGGTGGGTGATGCGGACCGCGGAGTCGGTGGTGTTGACGCCCTGGCCGCCGGGGCCGGAGGCGCGGTAGACGTCGACGCGCAGTTCGGACTCGTCGATCTCGACGTGGTCGCTCTGCTCCACGACCGGCAGCACTTCGACGCCCGCGAACGACGTCTGGCGGCGGCCCTGGTTGTCGAAGGGCGAGATGCGCACCATGCGGTGCGTGCCCTGCTCGACGGACAGGGTGCCGTACGCGTAGGGCGCCTTGACGACGAAGGTGGTCGACTTGATGCCGGCCTCCTCCGCGAAGGAGGTCTCGTAGACCTCGGTGGGGTAGCCGTGCCGCTCGGCCCACCGCAGGTACATGCGCTGGAGCTGCTCGGCGAAGTCGGCCGCGTCGACGCCGCCGGCCTCGGCGCGGATGTTGACCAGGGCCTCGCGGGCGTCGTACTCGCCCGACAGCAGCGTCCTGACCTCCATCTCGTCCAGCGCCTTGCGGACCTCCTCCAGCTCGGCCTCGGCCTCGGCGCGGGTGTCCGCGTCGTCCTCGGCGTCGGCGAGCTCGAAGAGCACCGCGAGGTCGTCGATCCTGCCGCGCAGCGCCTCGACCTTGCGCAGCTCCGCCTGGAGGTGCGAGAGCCGGCTGGTGATCTTCTGCGCGCTGTCCGGGTCGTCCCACAGCGTGGGCACCGCCGCCTGCTCCTCGAGCGCGGCGATGTCGGCCCGCATCCGGTCCAGGTCGAGGACAGCCTCGATCGACCCCATGGTCGAGGACAGGGATTTCAGTTCTTCGGATACATCGACGATTGCCACGGGTCCAGCCTACCGGCTGGCCGAAACTTGCCGAGCCCGTCGGACCTGACGACGGCGCCCCGACCGCGGCCCTTCCTACCAAGGGGGGCCAGGGGGCCTCATACCGACGCCGTCGCCCTGCTGAGCGTGCCGCCCGGGGTCCGGGTGAAGATCTCCAGCGTGTGCGGCGACGCCGCCACCGCGCCCAGCGCCCGGTCCGCGTCCGTGCCGGGCAGCGGCGCGGCCGACCAGTCGGCGTCCTGCGAGGCAGCGGCCTGCCCGCCGGAGGCGAAGGCGTACAGCCGGCCCCCCGCGGCGACCGCGTCGGGGCGGGACGTGGCGTCCAGGCCCTCGATGACGCATGCGGGCCGCCAGGCGCCGCCCGAGTACGGGAGCTGGAGCACCGCGCCGTCGGCCTTGCGGACGACGAAGGCGTCGAGGCTGCCGCGGGCCCGGGAGACCAGCGCGGGCGCGGCGGTGATCCGGCCCGCGGTGGGCACGACGGCCCAGGCGTTCCACCGGTCGCCGACCAGCGAGGCGGTGACCAGGTCGCCGCCGACCCGGCCCACCAGGTCGATCCGGCCGGGCTCGGAGGACGCGGCGGCGGGCGCCGCGTCGAAGTGGGTGCGCTCGTCGACCTGCGACCAGGCGTTCCAGTGGCCGGCGGAACCGCCGGACCCGCCGGCACCCGCGGAGCCGCCGGCCGCCGTCATCGTCCTGCGGTAGAGCAGGCCGTCCGTGCCGAGCGCGAACAGGTCGATACGGCCCTGCCGCGCGGAGACCACCGCCGGGTCGTCGTCGACGTTTATCCCGGTGAGCTTGTGCCACCGCCCGTAACCGGAGGCGTCGCGCACCACGTACCAGACGTTCTTGTCCTGGCCCCGGGCGAAGACGTATGTGGCGCCGTCGAGGACGAGGGCGCGCGGGCCGCCGGTGAGCGGGACGCCGGCGGCGGGCACGCCCTGGAAGGCCGACCACTGCGGCAGCGCGACGGGCCGCCCGGTGCGGCTCTGCGGCGCGTCGGCGGAGGCGGCGGTCGGGGCGGCGGGGGTGCCGGCGGCGGGCGTGGTCGTGGCCGGGTCGGTGGTGGGCGGGGTGTCGCCGCGCGAGTCGCCGCCGGAGCCGGTCCCCGAGCCGGACGAGCCTGCCGAGGCGATGCCCCAGCCGCCGAGCCCGGCGACGGCGAGCGCCGCGGCGGCTGCGGCGGCGAAGCGGATGCGGCGCTGCCGTATGGCGTCGGAGACGGAGCGGTGCCGCGGGCTCGCGGGCCGCCCGGGCGCGGAGGCCCTGCTGCGGCCGGCGCCGCGCGAGGCCGCGCCGAAGCCGGCCAGCTCCTCGGCGGTGGGCAGCTTGATGCTGGTGTGGGTGTCCCGGCTGGAGTCGGGCGCGGCGGCCCGCACCAGGGGCACGGCGCCGCGCTTGCGGTCGCCGCCGGGCGGGGTCGCGGGGGCGGGGGCGGGCGGCGCGAGGGGCGGTTCGAGGTCCGCCTCGCCGTACCCGCCCTCGTCGTCGTGCTCGCCGGGGCCCGCGACGTCCAGCGCGGGCAGGCCGGCCAGCCGCGGCAGCAGGTCGCGCAGGTTCGCGCCCAGCTCGGCGGCGGTGAGCCGGGAGGCCGGCGCCTTGGCCAGGCACGCGCTGAGGATGCGGTCCAGCTCCGCGGGCAGGCCCGGCAGCGGCGTGACGGCCTCGGTCACGTGCCGGCGCAGCACCGCCCCGGGGTGGCCGCCGCCGAACGGCGTGAAGCCGGCGAGGAGTTCGTACAGCACGGTGGCCAGCGCGTAGATGTCGACGGAGGCGCGCGGCGGCAGGCCCTCGATGATCTCGGGGGCGAGGTAGTCGGGGGTGCCGATGATGCGGGTCGCGCGGGTGCGGCGCGGGGTGTCGACGAGCCGGGCGATGCCGAAGTCGGTGAGCAGCGCGGGCGGGGCGCCGCCGGGGCCGGTCGGGGCGGCGGAGTCGAGCAGCACGTTCTCCGGCTTGACGTCGCGGTGGACGACGCCGGCGGCGTGCGCGGCGGCCAGGCCGTCGGCGACGTCCGCGGCGATCGCGACCGCGGCCTCGGGGGCCAGCCGCCGCTCGCGCTCCAGCCGGGAGCGCAGGTCGGTGCCGCGGACCAGGTCCATGACCAGGGCGAGGTCGCTGCCGTCCACGACGAGGTCGCGGATGCCGACGATATGCGGGTGGTCGAGCGACAGCAGGGCGGTGCGTTCCTGCACGAAGCGGCCGACGAGGTCCTGGTCGGAGGCCAGGTCCTCGCGCAGCAGCTTGATGGCGACCGGTCCCTCGGGGCCGTCACCGAGCCACACCGTGCCCGCGGATCCCCGCCCGAGCACCTGGTGGGCGGTGTAGCGGCTGCCGATCTTCCTGGCCAATGCGTGCTCCGACTCCTGCGGCGGTCCGTCGCGTGGGCGACCAAGCGTTGCCGACAAAGCTACGCGGGTCGGGGGCCGTTCGGGATACGGGAAGCCGGTGAGTGGGGGTTCTGCACGAGAAATCACCCTTCGGAAGTCGACAAATCCCCACAGTGGTCGGCCGGATGGGCGTACGAGCGGCTCCGCGCCCGGCGTGCGGTCCGTGGTTGCCGGGTGCGCGGTCAGTGGTTGCCGGTGAGGTTCTTGCCGAGGTCCTTCAGGCCGCCCGGGTCGAGGCCGGACGGCAGGGCGGAGGGCAGGCCCTGGCCGTCGATGCCCGGGGTGTTGCCCAGGCCCGGGTTGTCGGTGCCCTGGCCGCCGCCGGAGTCGCCGGTGATCGAGGAGATCTTGTCCCAGGCCGAATGCGCCCAACTCGACGTCGCGTCCCACAGGTTGCGGGTGCTGTCGACCCAGTGCGGCAGCGGGGTGGTGTACCAGACGACGACGAAGAGGACGACGAGGACGAGGATCACCGTCAGGCAGCCCTTGAGGCAGCCCAGGCCCGGGATCTTGACCGGGTTGGCGCTGCGCCGGCGCGGCTCGTGGCCGCGGGGCGGCTCGGGCGCGGGGGCCTGCGGGCGCGGCTGCGGCTCGTAGCGCTGCGGCTGGGGCTGCTGCCGGGGCTCGTACGACTGCGGCGGCGGGGCGGGCCGGCGGGCCTGGGGCTGCTGCGAGTAGGGCTGCTGGTGCTGCGGCGGTTGCTGCTGCGGCTGCTGGTGCTGGGGGTAGCCGTAGCCCTGGGCGCCGCCCTGCTGCGGGTAGCCGTAGCCCTGGCCCTGCTGCGGGGCGCCCTGGCCGTACGCCTGGCCCTGTGCCGGGCGGGCCGGCTGGCGGCGCGGGCGGCGGAAGAGCGGGTCCATCTCCGGGGGCAGGTAGTGCGCCTCGGTCTGCTCGTTGCGGTTGCGGGCGGCGTTGAGCTGCGACTCCCACGGGTGCGGGCCCTGCGCCTGCGGCGGGCCCTCGTCGCCCATGGGCGGCATGACGCGGGTGCCGTCGGCGGCGGGGCGGCCTGCGCCCTCGGCCGGCAGCACGCTCGTCGCGGCGGCCGGGTCGTAGCGCGGGCCGCCGCCGCCCTGGCCCGAGGGCAGCACCTGCGTCGGGTCGGAGTCGCCGGCGGAACCGGCACCGGCGCCCGCCCCCGCGCCCGTCCCCGGCACCAGCGTCGGCGTCTCGTCCGGCGCGAGCAGCGCGGCCACCCCGAGCGCGGCCTCCGCGGCGGCCGGGCTGGCGTGCACGCCGACGCCCGCCGCGACGACCCGCAGCGCGCGGGCCAGGCTGTCGGCGCTCGGACGCTGCGCGGGCTCCTTGCGCAGGCAGCGCTCGATGACCGTCCACAGCGGCTCGGGCACATTGCCGGGGCGGCGCGGCTGCTGGTTCAGGTGCGCCTGGAGCACCTCGATGGCGTTCTCGCCCTGGAAGGGGGTGCGGCCGGTGACCAGCTCGTACAGCATGATCCCGGCGCCGTAGACGTCGACGGCGGAGGTCTGCGGGCGGCCCTGGGCGGATTCGGGGGCCACGTAGGCGGGGGTGCCGACGAACTCGTGGGTGCGGGTGACGCCGGGTGAGTCGGCGAGCCGGGCGATGCCGAAGTCGGTGAGCATGGGGTGCATCTGCTCGTTGCCCTCGGCGTCGGTGAGGGTCGCGAGCAGGACGTTCGCGGGCTTCAGGTCGCGGTGGACGACGCCGTCGGCGTGGCTGGCGGCGAGCGCGTCGGCGATGGTGGCGGTGAGCAGGGAGGCGGCGACCGGCGAGAAGGGGCCGTTCTCGCGCAGGTAGCGCTGGAGGTCGGGGCCGTCGACGAGGTCCATGACCAGGGCGAGCAGGTCGCCCTCGACGACCAGGTCGCGGACCCGCACGATGTGCGGGTGGCGCAGCCGCAGCAGGACGGAGCGCTCGCGCAGGAAGCGCATCACCACGTCCGGGTCGCCGGCGAGCTCCTCCTTGAGCACCTTGACGGCGACGGTGCCGCCGACCGCCACGACGCCGCCGGGCACGCCCTCGGCCGCGCCGCCGCCGGCGCCGCCCGCGTCGTCCCGCACCCGGGCACGCCAGACGGTGCCTGTGGCGCCGCGCCCGAGCGGCTCCTCCAGGAGGTATTTGCTGCCTACCGGCCGCACGTCATGCGCTCCCTGCTCCGTAGTGGCCCGGCCCTCGCGGTGCCCGATTCCGGCCAAGCGTAGTGCCGCACGGCGACCGGTGGGCCGGGCGGCGGCGCCGGGATTTCCCGGGTAGGACGCGCCGCGCCGGTACCCGGTTGCGTACGCACCCGCACGACGGGCTGCGCCCGGGCGAGGTGGGGCGGGCGTGCGGGGCGGGGCGCGCACCGGCGCGGAAACGGTCGCGAAAGGGGTACGAGGGGGGCGCGGCCGGGCCGGAAGCGGTCCGCGACCGCACGGAAAGCGTACGAGTACGGCCACGGAGCGCTGCCGCTACGCCCGAGCGCGCCACCGGGAGCTCGCGGTTACGCCATCCCGGGGCGTCCAGCGGGCGGCGGGCGCGAGCCTGGCCGGCCAGGTGCAGTGCGTGAGGCGCGGGGGGAGGTCGGGCGCAAGGCCGCCCGGCCGCGTACGGGGACGCAAGGCGCAGGGCCGCCCGGCCAGGCGGGTCAGGCTCCGGGGGGCGGGTGGCCTTCCCGAGTGCAGGTGCCTCGGACGCGGGGCCGCCCGGCCGCGTGCGGGGACGCCGGGCCCAGGACTGCCGGTCCCGGTGCGCCAGGCCCGGGAGGGGCGGGGAAAGGTCGGGCGCAAGGCCGCCCGGCCGCGCGCAGGGCTGGCCGGCCGGGGGTGCGTCAAGGCGCCGGGGGCGGGTGCCCCGGGGAGGGTGGGGCGGGGGGGGGTGCGGTCCGTGGGGCGGGCAAGATCATGGCGGGGTGGTGCCGGGGGCGGGATGTCGGTGGCGGGTGGGAGGATGCACCCGTACGGTCCGGTGGGGGCACGCGGGGGCGGCCCTGCCGCTCGTGCCCGCCTGCCGACCGGAGTCACCGGTTCCGGTTCGCGGCCGAAGGTGTCAGTGTCAACGCGCCCGTGCGCGGCCGGGGGGATCTCCGCCGCGTGCCCGGGCAGAAGGGACCGCGGACGAGATGCAGATCCGGCTGACCGTCCTCGGGCCGCGCGGCGGCCGGGCGACCCGCGGCGCCGACGTGCTCGTCACCGCCCCTGCGGGCACGGTGCTGGGCTCGGTCGCCGGTGCGCTCGCCTCCGCGGCGGGCTCCGGGCAGCCGGGCCGCTCCGCCGGGTCCTCGGTGGCCCTCTACGCCGGTCCCGAGCGCGTCCCGCCGACCGCGGTGCTGGGGCTGCCGCCGCTCGTGGACGGCGCGGTGCTGGCGCTGCACGCCCCCGCCGAGCCGCACGACCACGGGCCGTACGGCAGCTTCGGGCGGTACGGCGACGCGGGACCGTACGGGCGCCCCGCCGCGGATGTGCCGCGGCTGCTGGTCGTCGGCGGGCCCGACGCGGGCGGGGTGCACCTGCTGCCGGGCGGGCGGGCCGTGATCGGCCGGTCCGCGGAGGCGGACGTACCGCTGGACGACCCGGATGTGTCGCGGCTGCACTGCGAGGTGGTCTTCGGGGCGGACGGCACGCTCACCGTCGCCGACCTCGGCTCCACGAACGGCACGCTGCTGGCCGGCCGGCCGGTCGGCGAGCAGCCGGTGCCCTTCCCGGCGGGCGCGCTGCTCCAGCTGGGCGAGTCCACGCTCCGCCTGGAGGCCCCGGGCACCCCGGCCCCTCCCCCGCTGGCGGCCGAGCCGGACGCGGACGGGCACCTTCGGGTGTCGCTGCGGGATTCCCCCTGGCCGGCGCAGACGCAGGCGCAGACCCCAGCGCAGCCGGACGGCACGGGCGCCGGGGACGCCGGGGACGCCGGCGTCCCGACCGCGGGCGGCGCGCAGCCGCAGCAGGCGCCTGCGGGCCCGGGCCCGCAGGCGCCGTACGGCCAAGCCCCGTACGGCCAAGCCCCGTACGGCCAAGGCGCGGACGCCGCCGGCGGTACGCGCCCGGACGCCGCGCGCACCCCGCGCCCCGGTACGGACTCCGGGCCTGGCCCGGCCGGCGCGTACCCCGAGGGCGACCCGGGCGGCGCGCAGCCCCACCGCCCGGCGGCCCGCCCCGGCGAGCGGCGCGACACGGGCCAGGCCCGCCGTCCCGGCGCCGGCGCGGGCGGGCGCGGCGGGGTCGTCGGGTCGATAGGCGCCTGGGCCAGGCGGCGGCTCGCGGGCCCCGGGCGGGCCGAGGGCGAGGAGGCGTACGCCGGGGCCGAGGCGGAGGCGCTGCGGGAGCGGTGGCCGGATCCGGCCGCGGTGCTGCTCACGGCGCTGGGCCCGGGGCGGCGGCTGTGGGAGCGCGGGCCCGGGCACCCGGACGCGCTGACGGTACGGCTCGGCACCGCAGAACCGCCCGCCGAGCAGGGCGCCCGGCGGCCGGTCGGCGTGCCCTTCACGGTGGACCTGCGCGACCCGCGCACCGCCGCCCTGACGCTGGCCGGGCCGCGGCCCCGGCTCGCGGGGCTGGCCCGCGCGGTGCTGGCGCAGCTGTGCGCGCTGCACTCGCCGGGCGCCCTGGAGGTGGTGCTGCTCAGTGCCGACCGGGCCCGGCCCGCCGACCAGCGGGCCGAGGAGTGGTCGTGGCTGAACTGGCTGCCGCACGTCCGGCCCGCGCACGGCCAGGACTGCCGGCTGCTGCTGGCCTTCGACCGCGAGCAGGCGCAGGCCCGTACCGCGGAGCTGGTCCGCCGGATCGAGGACGGGCCGGTGCCCGGCGGCCCGTACGCGCTGCTGGTCGTGGACGGTGACCCGGGCTCGCCCGGGCTGCGCGAGAGCGTGGCCCGGATCGCCGCGGCGGGGCCGGCGGCCGGCGTGCATGTGCTGTGCCTGGCCGAGCCGGGCGAGCGGCCGGCGGTGGAGACCGGGGTCGTCGCCCGGCTGTCGGGGGACGTGGCGACGACGCTGCGGGTCGAGCCCGCGGGCGCGCCGCCGGCCCCGGCGGGCGGCAACGGTGGCGGTGACGAGATCGTGCTGGACGCGGTGTCGGCGGCCTGGGCCGAGCATTTCGCCCGGGCGCTCGCGCCGCTGCGGGAGGCCGACGCGGAGGCGCCGGGCGCCGGGCTGCGGCACGCGCTGCCGGTGTCGGTACGGCTGCTGGACGAGCTGGACCTGGCGCTGGCCACGCCGGCGAAGATCGCCGCGCGCTGGGCCGCCGCGCATCCGGCGGCGCCGGCCGCGACCGCGGTGCTGGGCGCCGGGGCCGGCGCGGGCGGCCGGGTCGCGGTGGACCTCGTCGCGGAGGGCCCCCATCTGCTGGTGGGCGGGGCGCCGGGCGCGGGCAAGACGGAGCTGCTGCGCTCGGTGGCGGCGGCGCTCGCCGCGGGTGAGCGGCCCGGCCGGCTCGCGCTGATCCTGGTGGACGGGGCGGGCCAGGGCCGCGGCGAAGGGCTCGCGGCCTGCGCGGACCTCCCGCATGTGACGGAGCATCTGGTGGCCTCCGACCCGGTACGTATGCGGGACTTCGCGCAGGCCCTCGGCGCCGAGCTGAAGCGGCGTGACGCGGTGCTGGCGGGCCGCACGTTCGCGGCATGGCACGCCGACCACCTGGTCGCGGCGACCGTGCCCCACCAACGCGCCGCAACCACAACGCCCGCCCCGGGCCCGGGCCCAACGCAGGGCGCAGCTCCGGGCGGAAGGCCGGCTCCGGGCCAGGGCACGGGTCCGGCATCGGGTCAGGGCGCAGGGATGGGCGCAGGCCCAACGCAGGGCGCGGGTTCGGGCGCACGGCTCGGGTCAGGCCCCGGTGGAGAAACCGGCGGCGTGGAGGCGTCAGGCATGGCGCGGCTCGTCGTCCTCGTGGACGACCTCGACGCACTGGTCGCCCCCGCCCTCGGCGCGCCCGGCCGGCCCGCCGCCGGCAGCGTCGTACGGGCGGTGGAGGCGGTGGCGCGGGAGGGCGAACGGCTCGGCGTGCACCTGGTCGCGGCGACGGGCCGGCCCGAGCGGACGGCCGGCACGGAGGCCGACGAGCGCTCCCCGCTGCGGATAGCGCTGCGCATGCCGGATCCGGAGTCCGCGGCGCTCCTGGTCCATGTCGAGGACCCGGCGGGGCTGGACGAGGCGGTCCCCGGGCGGGGCTATCTGCGGCGCCCCGGCGGCGCGGTGACGGCCTTCCAGGCGGGCCGGGTCAGCGGACGCATCCCCCGTACCGCGACGCTCCGCCCGACCGTGGTGGCCCTGGAGTGGGACCGGATGGGCGACCCGCCGGCCCGCCGCCAGGTCCGCGAACTCGGCAACGGCCCGACGGACCTGGCCCTGCTGGCGAGCGCCCTGCAGCGCGCGGCGGAGGCCACCCCGCTGCCGTCCTAGCGGTGTCCGGCGCAGCCCCCGCCCACCCCTCATGATCGCGACGGCAACCCCTGTCCGCCCCCTGAAAAACCCCTCAGGACAAGGGCAAGGTTTGAGCCAAGATCACGGAGTTATCACATCGGGCCGTATGGACGGTTCTCGCCCTTGCCGGGGGAAGTTCACCGGGCGTAGGACAGGACGCCACGGGACTGAGGGGATGCGAGATGCACAGGTTAAAGGGCAAGCCGTTCACAGCAACCGCCGGTGGCGCGTCGCACCGCCGGGCTACGCGCATAGCACTCGCCGCGGCAGCGGCATCCGCGCTCGTGCTGAGCGCTTCCGCCTGCGGGGGCGGCGGAAGCGACGACAACGGCAAGGACAAGAAGACCTCCAGCCCCACCGCATCGGCGTCCGGCAGTGCCGCCGGCGGCGGGGAGAATCTGCAACTGCCCGATCTGCACGGCCAGAAGCTCGAAGTGGCCGCGGTCTGGACCGGGCCCGAGCAGAAGAACTTCCAGAAGGTGCTGGACGAGTTCGACAAGCGGACCGGCGCGAAGAGCACCTTCGTGCCGACCGGCGACAGCCAGTCGACCTTCCTCGGCACCAAGATCCAGGGCGGCGCCCCGCCGGACGTCGCGTTCCTGGCGCAGAACGGCGTGCTGCACCAGTTCGCCGACAAGGGCTGGATCAAGCCCCTGGGCCCGGCCGCGCAGGCGGAGTTGCAGAAGAACTTCTCCAAGGGCTGGCAGGACCTGGGCGCCTGGAAGGGCAAGCAGTACGGCATTTACGCCAAGGTGTCCAACAAGTCCATGATCTGGTACAACACCGCCGCGTTCAGCAACGCGGGCGCGACGGAGCCGAAGACCTGGGACGACTTCCTGAAGACGGCCGAGACCGTCTTCGACTCCGGTACGGCCCCGGTGTCGATCGGCGGCGCGGACGGCTGGACGCTCACCGACTGGTTCGAGAACATCTACCTCTCGCAGGCCGGTCCGGAGAAGTACGACCAGCTCGCCGCGCACAAGATCAAGTGGACGGACCCGTCCGTGAAGGACGCGCTCACCACGCTCGGCCAGCTGTTCAGCAAGACCGACCTGATCGCGGGCGGCACGAAGGGCGCGCTCGGCACCGACTTCCCCAAGTCGGTGACGCAGACCTTCACCGGCAACCCGCCGGCCGCGGCCATGGTCTACGAGGCGGACTTCGTCTCGGCCTTCATCTCGGCGAACACCAAGGCGAAGGTCGGCACGGACGCCAAGGAGTTCGCGTTCCCGGCGGTCGGCTCCGGCAAGGCGCCGGTGGTCAGCGGCGGTGACGTGGCGGTGGCGCTGAAGGACACCCCGGCGGCGCAGGCGCTGCTGACGTTCATCGCGTCGACGGACGCGGCCAAGATCTGGGCGCAGGGCGGCGGTTACCTCTCGCCGAACAAGAGCCTGGACTTCGCGGCCTACCCCGACGACGTGCAGCGCAGCATCGCCCAGTCGCTGATCGGGGCGGGCGACGACTTCCGCTTCGACATGTCGGACCAGGCTCCGGCCGCGTTCGGCGGGACGAAGGGCGAGGGCGAGTGGAAGGACCTGCAGGACTTCCTCGCCAAGCCCTCCGACGTCGCGGGCGCGCAGGCCAAGCTGGAGGCGGACGCCGCCAAGGCCTACGGAGGCTGAGGGTGGCCCCGGCATCGGTGGCGGACGCCACCGCGGGGGCGGGCGGCGGCGGCAGCGCCGCGGTCCCGTCCCCGCCGGGTTCCGGCAGGCCCCGGCCGCGGCGCGGCATCACCGCCACCCGCCCCTGGGTGGCGGCGCTGTTCCTGCTGCCCGCGCTGATCCTGCTGGGCGCGCTGGTGGCGTACCCGATCATCTACACGGTCAAGCGGAGCCTGTACGACGCGGACGGCAGCGGCTTCGTCGGGCTGAAGAACTTCGGCACGGTCTTCTCCGACCACGGCATCCTCACCGCGGTCCGCAACAACGTCATCTGGGTGGTGGTCGCACCCGCGGTGGCGACCGCGCTCGGCCTGGTGTTCGCGGTGCTGACCGAGCGGGTGCGCTGGGGCACGGCGTTCAAGCTGGTCGTCTTCATGCCGATGGCGATCTCGATGCTGGCCGCGGGGATCATCTTCCGGCTGGTGTACGAGCAGGACCCGTCGCAGGGCGTGGCGAACGCGGTGGTGGTGGCGGTGCACGACACCTTCACCGACAACGCGGCCTACCCGGGCGCAAGACCCCGCCCCAACAGCGACCTGAAACCGACCGCCGGCGGCTCGTTCACCTCCGCGTCCGCGGCGGCGAGCGGCACTGCGGCCGATCTGCCGCTGGTGGGCATCCCGGCGAACAAGGTGCCCAAGGGCGCGGCCGACGCCAAGCCGGCGGCGCCCGAGCCGGGCAAGGTCACCGGCACGGTGTGGCTGGACTTCCGGCCCGGCGGCACCGGCAAGCCCGGGGTCATCGACCCGGGTGAGAAGGCGCTGTCGGGGGTGAAGGTCCAGGCGGTCAAGGACGGCAAGGTCGTCGCGTCGGCGAAGTCCGGCAAGGACGGCACGTACAGCCTGCCCGCGAAGGCGGTGGGTGCCCAGCTGCGACTGCCGGGCTCGAACTTCTCCGGGAAGTACGAGGGCATCAACTGGCTGGGCCCGACGCTGGTCACCCCGTCGATCATCGTGTCGTACGTGTGGATGTGGGCGGGCTTCGCGATGGTGCTCATCGCGGCGGGCCTGGCGGGCGTGCCGCGGGAGCTGATGGAGCAGGCGCGGGTGGACGGCGCCAACGAGTGGCAGGTCTTCCGCCGGATCACGGTGCCGCTGCTGGCGCCGGTGCTGGTGGTGGTGACCGTCACGCTGATGATCAACGTGCTGAAGATCTTCGACCTCGTCTACATCATCGCGCCGGGCAACACGCAGCAGGACGCCAATGTGCTGGCGCTCCAGCTGTATCTGTCCTCGTTCGGCGGCGGTGACGACCAGGGCGTGGGCAGTGCGATCGGCGTGATCCTGCTGCTGCTGGTGCTGCCGGTGATGGTCTTCAACATCCGGCGGCTGCGCAAGGAGGGACGGCGATGAGCGCGGACGCGACCGCGGGGTCCGCGGTGGAGCCGGTGCGGGGCGAGGAGCGGCCGGTGGCCGTGCGGCCCCGGCGGCGGCTGGGGGCGCGGCTCGCGGAGCTGGCCGGCGGCGGTGTGGTGCGGGTCGTGCTGCTGGTGGTGGGCCTGTTCTGGCTGCTGCCGACGGTGGGCCTGCTGCTGTCGAGCCTGCGTACCCCGGCGGACATCTCGGCGAGCGGCTGGTGGAAGGTCTTCACCTCGCCCTCGCAGCTGACGGTGACGAACTACCGCTCGCTGCTGGACAACCACGCCATCACCGACTCGCTGGTGAACACCGCGCTGATCACCGTGCCGGCCACGCTGCTGGTCGTGGTGATCGGGGCGCTGGCCGGCTACGCGTTCGCGTGGATGGACTTCCCTGGCCGCGACTGGTGGTTCATCGCGGTGGTGGCGATGCTGGTGGTGCCGGTGCAGGTGGCGCTCATCCCGGTGGCCAAGCTCTTCGGCGACATCGGGATCTTCGGTGACATCTCCGGGGTGGTGCTCTTCCACACCGCCTTCGGGCTGCCGTTCGCGATCTTCCTGCTGCGCAACTTCTTCGCGGAGATCCCGCGCGAGCTGCTGGAGGCGGCGCGGCTGGACGGCGCCGGGGAGCTGCGGCTGTTCGCCCGGGTGGTGCTGCCGCTGGGCGGCCCGGCGATCGCGTCGCTGGGGATCTTCCAGTTCCTGTGGGTGTGGAACGACATGCTGGTGGCGCTGATCTTCGCCGACAGCGGTTCGCAGCCCATCACGGTGGCGCTGCAGCAGCAGGTGCGGCAGTTCGGCAACAACATCGACATCCTCGCGCCGGGCGCGTTCGTGTCGATGATCGTCCCGCTGGTGGTCTTCTTCGCCTTCCAGCGGCAGTTCGTGTCCGGTGTGATGGCCGGCGCGGTCAAGTGATCCGGTGCGCCGGGCCGGTCGCCCCGGGTGACGGCACGGTGACGTAGGAGGACGGAACGGCCTGCGGGGGCGTCTACACTGACGCCCCCGCAGCCGGGAGCCGCCCCTTGCGGGCGGCTCCCACCCGTTCGAACGGATCCCCGTATGACGCTCTCCCCCACCGCCGCCGATCCGGCCGGCGAGCGGCTTCCCGCGCCCACCTGCCTGGACGACGTCAAGGGCTGGTTCTTCCCCGTCGACCAGGTGCTCTTCGACTGGTTCCTGGGCCGCCAGCAGGAGCTGACCGAGCCGGGCGACCTGCTGGAGATCGGCGCGTACATGGGCAAGAGCGCCATCTTCGCGGGCGGGTACCTGCGGCCGGGCGAGACCTTCACCGTATGCGACCTGTTCGATTCGCCGGCGCAGGACGACGCGAACTCCGCGGAGATGCGCTACTCCTATTCGACGCTCACCCGTCGCTCGTTCGAGGCAAATTACCTGTCCTTCCACGACGAGCTGCCGGCCGTCGTGCAGGGGCTGTCCTCGCTGGTGCCGGACCGGGTCGCGGCCTCCAGCGTCCGCTTCGCGCACATCGACGGCTCGCATCTGTACGAGCATGTGCGCGGCGACATCGACAGCGCCCGGGCGCTGCTGCACCCGCACGGCATCGTGGCGCTCGACGACTACCGCTCCGAGCACTGCCCGGGGGTGGCCGCCGCGGTGTGGGCGGCGGTGGCCACCGGCGGCCTCAACCCGGTGTGCGTGACCGGCACCAAGCTGTACGGGACATGGGGTGATCCGGGGCCGGTGCGCGAGGCGCTGCTGGAGTTCCTGGCCGGGCGCGAGGACCTGTGGCACGGCGTGGAGGCGGTGGCCGGCGGGCAGCTGGTGCGGATCAAGCCGAAGGGCGCGGTCACCACGCCGCCGCACCCGGTCTCCCGGCACCTTCCCGAGGAGCCGGCGCCCGAGGCCGTGCCCGAGCAGCCGCCCGTACCGGCGCAGGCGCCGCCCGCGCCGGCCGCCGTACGGCGCCGCTCGCCGCTGCGGCGGTTCGCGCTGAACGTGCTGCCGCCGTTCGTGTCCAAAGGCTTCGTAAGGCTTCGTACGGCGCTGCGCCACCAGGCGTAACCAGCGGGGCAGCCGCGCGTTCGCAGGATATACACCATCACACACCGCATTTCACCGCGGATGTGGTCGTGCCGTCCCGTACCCCCCCCCGCGAACCTGGATGTGCTGCTGTGCCCCGCTTCAGCGTCATCGTGCCCGTCTACGGCGTGCAGGCGTATCTGCACGCGTGCCTGGACTCCGTCCTCGACCAGTCCTTCGGCGACGTCGAGGTCATCGTGGTGGACGACTGCTCGCCGGACGGCAGCGGGGAGATCGCCGACGCGTACGCGGCCCGCGACCCGCGGGTGAGCGTGCTGCACCTGACCGAGAACGCCGGGCTCGGTCCCGCGCGCAACGCCGGGCTCGCCCGCGCCACCGGCGAGTACGTGCTCTTCCTCGACAGCGACGACACGTACGCGCCGGACGCGCTGCGCTCCATCGCCGCCCGCATCGACGCCACCGGCCGCCCCGACCTGCTGATCTTCGACTACGACCGCACGTACTGGAACGGCCGCGCCGAGCGCAACCAGTTCGCGGCGCTGCTGGCGCAGCGCGACCCGCAGGTCTTCCCGCTCGCCGACCGGCCCGAGCTGCTGCGGCTGATCATGGTCGCCTGGAACAAGGCCTACCGCCGCGACTTCCTCGCCCGCACCGGGCTGGCCTTCCCGGCCGGCTACTACGAGGACACCCCCTGGACGTACCCGGCGCTGATGACCGCGCAGACCATCGCGCTGCTGGACCAGGTGTGCGTGCACTACCGGCAGCGGCGCAGACGCGGCATCCTGCGCACCACCAGCCGCCGGCACTTCGAGATCTTCCGGCAGTACGACCTGCTGTTCGCCTTCCTGGACGCGCACCCCGAGCTGGAGCGGTGGCGCACGGTGCTCTTCCGGCGGATGCTGGACCACCTCTCGACGATCTTCACGCTGCCCGACCGGCTGCCGCGCTCCTCGCGCCCGGAGTTCTTCCGCCGCTGCCGGGCGCAGTACCGCAAGCTGCGGCCGGCGGACTTCCCGCTCGCGCCCGGCCGGCGCAGCGGGGTGCGCTACCTGCTCATCGCGCTGGGCGCCCGGCGCACCTTCCAGGCCCTCGGCGGGCTGCACCGGCTGCGGCTGCGGGTGCTGCGCCGGGCCCGCAGCGCGCGGGGGCGGCTGCGCACGGCGGCGCTGCACGCGTACTACCTCTTCCAGCGGCGCCGCCCGCTCGACCCGGACCTCGCGGTCTTCTCCGCCTACTGGAACCGCGGTTACGCCTGCAACCCCGCCGCGATCGAGGCGACGCTGCGCCGGCTGGCCCCGCACATGCGCACCGCGTGGATCACGACGCAGGAGTACGCGCACACGCTGCCGGCCGGCGTGCGCCGGCTGGAGCCGGGCTCGGCGGCCTGCTGGAAGGCGATGGCGCGGGCGTCGTACCTGGTCAGCAATGTCAACTTCCACCACCGGTACGCCAAGCGGCCCGGGCAGGTGAATGTGCAGACCCACCACGGCACGCCGCTCAAGCACATGGGCATCGACCTGCTCCAGCACCCCGCCGCCGCGCACGGCACGGACTTCGAGCGGCTGCTGCGGCACGTCGACCGCTGGGACTACAGCGTCTCGGCGAGCCGGCACTCCAGCCTGGTGTGGGAGCGCGCCTACCCCGCGGCCTTCACCTGCCTCGAATACGGCCAGCCGCGCACCGACGTCTTCCACCGGGCCGGCCCGCAGGAGGTCCTCGCCCTGCGTGACGCGCTCGGCATCCCCCGCACCTCCACGGCGCTCCTCTACGCCCCCA
This sequence comes from Actinacidiphila epipremni, assembly GCF_012034175.1. Lineage (GTDB taxonomy): Bacteria > Actinomycetota > Actinomycetes > Streptomycetales > Streptomycetaceae > Actinacidiphila > Actinacidiphila epipremni. The sequence continues at coordinate 35,455 of NZ_JAATEJ010000001.1, read as the reverse complement.
CGCACCGCGACTACGACCCGGGCTTCCGCCCCGCCCTGGACCTGCCCCGGCTCGCCGAGGAGCTGGGCCCCGGCGTCACGCTGCTGCTGCGGGCGCACTACTTCCACCCGCCCGGCACGATCGGCGCCGCCGGGCACCCGCGCATCATCGACGTCTCCGCGCACCCCTCGGCGGAGGAGGTGTGCCTGGCCTCCGACGGGCTCATCACCGACTACTCGTCGCTGATGTTCGACTACGCGGGCCTCGACCGGCCGATCGTCCTGTACGTCCCCGACTGGGAGACCTACCGCGCGACCCGCGGCGTCTACTTCGACGTCACCGCCGCACCGCCGGGCCCGGTGGCCCGCACGCAGGAGGAGCTCACCGACATCTTCGCGACCGGCTCCTGGTCGAGCCCCCGCGCCACCGCCCTGCGGGCCGCCTTCCGCCACCGCTTCTGCCCCTACGACGACGGCCACGCCGCCGAACGCGTCGTCCGCAGGGTCTTTCTCTCCGAGGAGGCCGGCCTCCCCGCGCCTCTCCCCACCCCGGCTCCCCTCACCCCCGCAGCGGACCGCCAACCCCACTGAGCCCCCGACCCTGCGGGCTGCCCCTGGTGGTCGCCCTGCGCCGTAGGCGCGGGCATCAACCGCGCCGGGTGCGTTTTTCAGGGGCGCGGGGAACGGCGCGCGCAACCCACCACCGGGGAAGGTCCCGCGATGAGGGACAGGGGCAGCCTGGGGGGTCAGGGCGCCGGGACCGTCGCGGGGGACGGGTCCGACGAGGCCGGCGCGGGCGCCGGGTGACGGTCCGGCAGGGGGCGGTAGGGCAGGAGCTGGTCCTCCGACAGGAAGACGCGGCGCACGACGCGCTCGGCCGCCAGGCCGTCGTCGTAGGAGCAGAAGCGCAACCTGAACGCGGCCCGCAGGGCATTCGCGGGCTCGTCCGCCCACTCCCCGGAGTGGAACGCCCGGGCCAGCGCGGACTCGTCGTGCGCGACGACGCCCGGTGTCTCGCCCGGCCGGCCGGACAGCAGGTCGAAGTAGACGCCCCGCGCGGCGGAGTACGCCGCCCAGTCCGCCGCGTGGACCAGGATCGGCCGGTCGAGGTTGGCGTAGTCGAACATCAGCGACGAGAAGTCCGTGACGAGCGCGTCCGAGGCCAGGCACAGCTCCTCCACGCTCGGGTGGCCGGAGACGTCCACGACCGCCCCGGCCGCGTGCAGCGCCTCCAGTTCGGGGCTCGCGCCGTAGAAGTAGTGCGCCCGCACGAGCAGGGTGTACCCCGGGCCGAGCTCCCGCGCGAGCCGTTCCAGGTCCAGCGGCAGCACGAACTCGCGCTGGTAGTCGCGGTGCGTCGGCGCGTAGAGGATCGCCGTCGTGCCGTCGGCGAGCCCGAGCGCCTGCCGGGCCCGCCGGACCTCGTCCGGCCCCGCGGTGTAGAAGACGTCGTTGCGCGGGTAGCCCGAGGGGAGCGTGGCGTAGCCGCTGGGGTAGACCCGGTCGAAGACCTCCGCGGAGTGCTGGTTGGCGACCAGCGAGTAGTCCCACTGGTCGGCGTGGTCCAGCAGCCGTCCGAAGCTCATGCCCTTGCCGACCGCGGGCCGGGCCCGCAGGTCCATGCCCATGTGCTTGAGCGGCGTGCCGTGGTGCGTCTGGACGTACGTCTGCTCGGGGCGCTTGACGACGTTCCCGGTGAAGTTCGCGTTGTTGACCAGGTAGCGGGCGCGGGCCAGCACGTCCCAGTAGCGGCGGGTGTTGACCACGACGTGGTCCACGCCGGGCGGCAGCGCCTCCCGGTCGCGCCTGCCGACGACCCACACGCCGTGCAGGTGCGGGGCGATCTCCTGCGCCTTGCGGTAGATCGCCGCGGGGTTGCACGCGACGCCGCGGTTCCAGTAGGCCGCGTAGACCACCAGGTGGGGGTCGACCGGCCGGCGCAGCCGCATCCGGTAGTAGCGCTGGTAGACCGCGCGGGCCAGCCCGTGCCGCTGCGCCCGCAGCCGCTTGACGGCGCCCGCGGCGAGTGCCCGCAGGCCCATCGCGGCGCGGTAGCGCGGGTAGGAGCCGGTGCCCGCGGCCCGTACCCACAGCGCCTCCTTCGCCTCGGGCGCCGACCAGCCGGCCGGGCGGTGCGCGGTGAGCAGCTTGCCGGCCCGGCGGACGAAGGCGGCCTCGCCGCCCGCCGTGAGCCGGTCCTCGCCCACGGCCATGAGCACCGCGGCCATCTGCCCGTACAGCGCCGCCCGCTGGGCCGGCTCGGTGACCTCGGCGAACAGCTCCTCGTAGGCGTCCAGGACGGCCAGGTGGTGCGGCCCGGGCGTGGTGCTCAGGCTCCCGGAGCGGCGTTTGCGCCACCGCACACACACCCGGTCCAGGCACGCGATGCGCTGCGCGCCCGTCAGCTCCCGGGTGGCCAGGGCGAGGTCGGCGTAGGGGGCGTCGCCGAAGGCCAGGCCGCGCGCGGCCCAGTGGTCGCGGCGCACCGCGCGGTTCCACACGGCGGGGAAGAGGCCCAGGCAGTCCGGCCGGTCCGCGGCGGTGAAGACGTCCGGGCCGACCGCGGCCAGGATGCCGGCGTCGCCGCTTTCCAGGACGTTCTCCCACACGGTGAAGCGCTCGTGGTCGAACAGCAGCACGTCGGGGTCGCCGGTGCGGGTGAGCCTCGCGTCGATCGCGGCGAGCGCGCCGGGCGCCATGAGGTCGTCGGCGTCGAGGAAGAGCAGGTAGTCGCCGGTGGCGGTGGCGGCGCCGGCGTCCCGCGCGGGTCCGGTCCCGGCGTTGCGGTCCATGCGCACCGGGACGACGCGCGGGTCCGCGGCGGCGAGGTCGGCGACGACCGCGCCGGTCGCGTCGGGTGAGGCGTCGTCGACCGCGATCACCTCAAGGTCGCCGAAGGACTGTCCGAGGACGGACTCCAGGCAGGGGCGCAGGAAGCCCTGCACGCGGTGGGCGGGGACGACGACGCTGAAACGTGGCATGACCATCCTGGACAGATCGGCGGTAACCGGAACGGGATAACGTCCGAGGGTAATCAGCCGGGCACCGTGTGTCGATTTGCGCGGCCGTGTCGCTCGTTCGGCCTACCTTCGGTGACCGCTCCCGGCGGGCGGAGTTGGACACACGGCATGGTCTGCCGCCGCCGCCGAGAAAGGAGCGTTGCCGACCCATGACGCCGCCCCGCCTGACCGTGGTCGTCCCCGTCCACAACGTCGAGCAGTATCTGGAGGAGTGCCTGCGGTCGATCGCCGCGCAGACGCTGGACGCCCTCGACGTGGTGATGGTCGACGACGGGTCCACGGACGCCAGTGCGGACATCGCGCGGGCGTTCGCCGCGCGGGACCCCCGCTTCCGGCTGGTCGGGCAGGACAACGGCGGCCTCGGCCACGCCCGCAACACCGGCGCGCGGCACGCCGACCCGGCGACGGCGTACCTGGCCTTCGCCGACAGCGACGACGTGCTGCCGCCGCGCGCGTACGAGCAGCTCACCGGCCTGCTGGACCGCTCCGGCTCGGACTTCGCGACCGGCAACGTCTACCGGCTGACCACCGCGGGCCGCAGCCAGGCGTGGCAGCACCGCGACATGACGAAGACCGTCAGCCGCACCCACATCACCCGCGACCTCGCCCTGCTGTCGGACCGGGTGGCCTGGAACAAGGTCTTCCGCCGCGACTTCTGGGACAAGCACGAGCTGGCCTTCCCCGAGGGCGTGCTGTACGAGGACACGCCGGTGACGATCCCCGCGCACTTCCTGGCGGACGCGGTGGACGTCCTGCACGAGCACGTCTACTACTGGCGGATCCGGGAGGGCTCGATCACCCGGCGGCGCACCGACGTCAAGGGCGTCACCGACCGCATCGCGGCCGTGGACGGCGTCTCGCGCTTCCTCGCCGACCCGGCGCAGGCGCGCTTCGCCCGGCACAAGCGGGACTACGACCGCTCCGTCCTCACCGACGACCTGCTGTATTTCATCGAGGCGCTGCCGATGGCCGGCCCCGACTACCGGCGGGTCTTCATGGACCGCGCCGGCGACTTCCTCAGCCGGGTGGACCCGACGCTCTACCCGACGCTGCCGGTCGAGCTGCGGCTGCGCTGGGAGCTCATCCGGGAGGGCCGGCTGGACGACCTGCTGGACGTGCTGGCGCACGAGCGGCACGGCGGGCGGACCGTGTTCGACCTGACCGGGCCGCCGCTGCTCAGGCGGGCCGCGGTGGTGCGTCCTGACGGCACGCCGGTGCCGCTGTCGCGGGCCGCGACCGCGGTCGGCCGCGGCGACCTGCCGGTGGTGGCCCGGGTGCGGGACCTGCGGTGGCGGGACGGCAAGCTGGTCCTCACCGGCTACGCGTATGTGCGCAACGCCGACGTCAGGAGCCGGCGTTCGCAGCTGACCACGGCGGTCGCGACCTGCGGGCGGCGCCGGCTGGTGCTGCCGGTGCGGGCGGTGCGGATGCCGGAGGTCACCGACGAGCTGCCGCAGGAGCGGCACTGCTACGACTGGTCCGGCTTCGAGATCACCGTGGACCCGGCGCGGCTGCGCGCCGACGGGCAGTGGAAGCCGGCGCAATGGCGGCTCGGGGTGGTCCTCACGGGGTCGGCCGGGGTGCGCCCGGCGGCGCTGCGGGCCGCCGAGACCGGCGCGGGCTCCTCCCCCGTGCCCTTCCCGCTGGCCGACGACATCCGCCTGGTGCCCTGGTACAACGACGGCCGGCTGTACCTGTCCGTCGAGCCCGTGACCCGCCGGCTGACCGCCCACCGCCCGGACGGCGACCGGCGGCTGCGCCTGGAGCTGGACGTACGCGACCGTACGCTGCCGGTCGCGCTGCGGCTGACGCAGGCGGCGACGGGCGCGGTGCTGGAGGCGCCGCTGGAGGCGGGCGAGGCGGCGGGCGGCTGGACGCCGCTGGCGGCCGTGGTGCCGCTCGCCGAACTGGCCGCCGCCCGGCCGCCGCTGACGGGGCTGCCGAAGGAGGTCGCCCCGGAGACGACGGCGACCTGGACCGCCGAGGTCGTCTTCCCGGACTCCGGCACCGCCCGGGTGAGCCTGGACCGCGACCTGCCGCCGGGCCGCTACCCCCTGCCGGACGACACGCGGGGGCGGGAGGGCGCGCAGGCGGCCGGGTCCGCGGCGGGTGAGCAGGGGCCGGGCGCGCAGGCCGGGGGTGAGGCGGCGGGGGGCGCCGCTCCGGGCGGCGGGGCGCGGGAGTTGAGCGTGGAGGGGACCGCCGCCGGGAACCTGGTGGTGCGGGACCGGGTGCCGCAGGCCGTCGCGGACAAGGTGGCGCTCACGCCGGACGGGCGGCTGCTGGTCGCCGGTGAGCTGCCGCGGGGAGCCGCCGAGCCGCTGCGGCTGCTGCTGCGGCACGGCACGTACAGCGCCTGGACGGGCGCCGGGGTCGAGCGGGAGCCGGGCGGCGGCACCGACCGGTTCTCGGCGTCCGTGGACGTCGGGGCGCTGCCGCACGCCGGGCGCTGGTATCTGCACCTGGAGACCGGCTCCGGCGCGCCCAGCACCCCGGTGCGGATCGCCCCGCGCGCCATGCCGGAGCTGCCGCTCACCCTGCCGGAGGCGGAGGGCGCGCGGCCGGTCACGCTGGACCGCCGCTTCCACGACCACCTCTTCCTCGCCGCCGGCTCCGCCGTGCCCGCCGCGGACCGGGGCCCGTACCGGCAGCGGATGCTGCGCGAGCGGCGCTACCCGGTGCTGCTGCGCCGCCGGCTGACCGAGACCGTGCTCTACAGCAGCTTCGACGGCCGCCGCTGCGACGACTCCCCGCGCGCGGTGCACGACGAACTGGTGCGCCGCGGCGTCGCGATGGAGCACGTATGGGCCGTCGCCGACCGTACGGTCCCGGTGCCGGCGTCCGCGCGGGCCGTGGTGACCGGCAGCCACGCCTGGTACGAGGCGCTGGCCCGCAGCCGATGCGTGGTCACCAACTCCCATCTGCCGGCCTTCTTCCGCCGCCGCGACGGCCAGCACGTCGTGCAGACCTGGCACGGCACCCCGGTCAAGCGCTTCGGCCTGGACCTCGCGGGCACCCTGTGCGCCGACCTCACCCACATGTGGCCGCAGCCGCGCCGCGGCGAGCAGTGGACGCTGCTGCTGTCCCCCGACGCGCAGAGCACCCCGGTGCTGCGCCGGGCCCTGGACTTCCACGGCGAGACCGCCGAGACCGGCCTGCCCCGTACCGACCTGCTCAGCGGCGAGGACCGCGCCAAGATCGCCGACGAGGTACGCGCCCGGCTCGGCCTGCCGCCCGGCCGCACCGTCGTCCTCTACGCCCCGACGGTGCGCGACGACGAGGCGTACGACGCCGGCCACCAGCGGCTGCACCTGACCGCCGACCTCGCCGCCCTGGAGGCCGAACTCGCCGCCACGCACGTCCTGCTGCTGCGCGCCCACCCCCGGGTCGCCGACACCGTGCCCGCGACCGGCTTCGTACGGGACGTGTCCGGCCACGGCGACCTCGCCGAACTGCTGCTCGCCGCGGACGTGCTGGTCACCGACTACTCCTCGCTGCTCGCGGACTTCGCCGTGACCGGCCGGCCGATCCTGCTCCAGACGCCGGACCTGCGGCACGTGCGCGACACGCTGCGCGGCTTCACCTTCGACTTCGAGGCGCAGGCGCCCGGCCCGCTGCTCGCGGACACCGGTGAGCTGATCGCCGCGCTGCGCGACCCGGCGGCGGCCGTCGGGCCGTACGGGGCCGCGTACGACGCCTTCCGCGCCGCCTTCTGCCATCTGGACGACGGCGGTGCCGCCTCCCGCGTGGCGGATCTGATTCTGCGCGGGCCGCGGATCTGATGAGGCGGAACGGACGCAACCCCGGGCGCTCCCGGCAAGTCCGGCGCTCCTGGCACCCTCGGCATCCCTGGAGGCCATCACCGTGCAGCTGTCCGTGATCACCTCGCTCACCGGACTGGTCCTGCTGGCCTGCATCCTGGAGCTGCTGCGCCGCCACCAGCTGAAGGAGAAGTACGCCGCGCTGTGGCTGGCGGTGGGCTCGGCGGTGGTGCCGCTCGGGATGTTCCCGCAGGGGCTGGACTCGGTCGCCGGCAGCGTCGGCATCAAGTCGGGCGTGAGCCTGGTGCTGTTCGCCGGGATCGTGCTGCTGCTCCTGGTGTGCCTGCACCTGAGCTGGGAGTCCAGCCGGCTGGAGGAGGAGACCAGGACGCTGGCGGAGCAGATCGCGCTGCTCAGGACGGAGCTGGACGCGGTGAGCGGGCCGGCCGCTCCGGCTCCGCCGCCCGCTGAGGGTCCAGGGCCCGGGCCTGGTCCCGGTGCTGGTGCTGGCCCTGCGCCCGCGCCCGCCCCGGCGCCGGCTCCTGGTCCCGCGCCTGCTCCTGCTCCAGCTCCAGCCCCGGTGAGCCGTCCGGAGCGTTCCGGATGAGGTCGGGCACGGGAATCGACGCGGGCGCCGGGCCCTGGCCCGCGGGGCGCCGGGTGCTGGTCATCGTGCCGGCCTGGAACGAGGCGGACGGCCTCGCCCCGGTCCTGAAGGAGCTGCGCACGACGGTGCCGTGGGCGGACATCCTGGTCGTCGACGACGGCTCCACCGACCTGACCGCCGAGACCGCCAAGGCCGCCGGCGCCCGGGTGGCCCGGCTGCCGTACAACCTCGGTGTCGGCGGCGCCATGCGCACCGGCTACCGCTACGCCCTCGACCACGGCTACGACGCCGCCGTGCAGGTCGACGCCGACGGCCAGCACGACCCCGGCTTCGTGCCCGCGCTGCTGGCCGCCCTCGACGGCGCCGACCTCGTGGTGGGGGCGCGCTTCGCGGGCGTCGGCGACTACCGGGTGCGCGGGCCCCGGCGCTGGACGATGCGGCTGCTCTCGCTCGTGCTGTCCAAGCTCGCCGGCACCAGGCTCACCGACTCCACCTCGGGCTTCCGCGCCTGCAACGGCGACATGATCGCCTTCTTCGCCCGCTGGTACCCGGCGGAGTATCTGGGCGACACCGTCGAGAGCATGGTCGGCGCGCTGCGCCGCGGCTACCACGTGTGCCAGGTGCCGGTGGCGATGCGCCCGCGCGCCACCGGGGCGCCCAGCCAGTCCGCGGCCCGCGCGCTGCTCTACCTCGCCCGCACCGCCCTGGTGCTGCTGCTGGCGCTCACCCGCCGGGTGCCGGCGCCGGCCCGCTCCGAGCTGCCGCGGATGCCGCAGACCACCGGGGGCGCCGGATGAGCGGTGTCCGCTTCGACGTGATGATCCCCTACTACGGCGACGCCGCCCTGCTCCAGGCGGCCGTGCGCAGCGTCCAGGCGCAGGACGGCGACGACTGGCGGCTGACCGTCGTGGACGACGGGCGCGAGCCGGGTGTGCCGGAGTGGTTCGCCGGGCTCGGCGACCCGCGGGTCGGCTATCTGCGCAACCCGCACAACCTCGGCGTGACCGGCAACTTCAACCGCTGCGTGGAGCTGGCCCGGGCGCCGCACATGGTGCTGATGGGCTGCGACGACCTGATGCTGCCCGGCTATCTGCACACCGTGCGGCGGGCGCTGCGCCGCTCGCCGGGCGCGGTCATGGTGCAGCCGGGCGTGCAGGTCGTCGACGCCGAGGGGCGGCCGTGCACGACGCTCACCGACACCGCGAAGCGGTGGCTGTACGCGCCGGCCCGGGTCCGCACCGCCGCGACGCTGCTGGGCGGCGAGGAGCTGGCGGCGGGGCTGCTGCGCGGCAACTGGCTGTATTTCCCCTCGGTGTGCTGGCGCACCGAGGCGCTGCGCCGGCATCCCTTCCGCGCCGACCTCGGCGTGATCCAGGACCTGGCGGTCGTGGTCGAGCTGCTGCTGGAGGGCGGGCGGCTGGCGACCGACCCGGAGGTCTGCTTCCGCTACCGGCGGCACGCGGTGAGCGCGTCGGCCGCGCAGGCCGCGACCGGCGCCCGGTTCGACGAGGCGCGCGGCTTCTTCCTGTCCACCGCCGGCCGGCTTGCCGCGCACGGCTGGCCGCGGGCCGCCCGCGCCGCCCGCCGGCACTGGTCGTCGCGGCTGCACGCCCTGACGCTGCTGCCCGCCGCCGCGTCCTCCCGCCCCGCCGCGGCGGCCCTGCTGCGGCACGCCTTCGCCCCGCGCCGGGTGCCGCTGCCCGCGCCGGGGGCCGGGGCCGTCCCGGCGACCGTACGACCCGAACCACCCGTGAAAGGGACCGATGTCCGGCACCACACCTGACACCTCATCCGCCCCGGCCGGCACCTCGACCGGTGAGGCCGCGGCGGGGCCCGCCTCCCCCGGCGACACCAGGACCCGCGACTACACCACCCGGCTGCTGTCCCGCCGGCTGCTGCCGACCCAGGCGCCCTACCGGTGGAACCTGCGCCGGCTGCGGCTGGGCCGGACGCTGGACATCGGCTGCGGGGTCGGCCGGCACCTGCGGCACCGCGCGCAGGGCAGCGTCGGCGTCGACCACAACGAGCACTCCGTGGCGGCGGCGCGCGAGCGCGGCCTGACCGCGTACACCCCGCACGAATTCACCGCCGCCGGCCTCGCGCACGGCCACTTCGACAGCCTGCTGTGCGCGCACGTCCTGGAGCACCTGGACGCCGCGACGGGTGCGCGGCTGCTGGCCACGTATCTTCCCTACGTCCGGCCGGGCGGGCAGGCGGTGCTGATCACGCCGCAGGAGGCGGGCTTCGCCAGCGACGCCACGCATGTGCGGTTCGTGGGCTTCGCCGATCTGGTGCGGGAGGCGCGGGCGGCCGGTCTTGAGGTGCGGCGCACGTACTCCTTCCCGCTGCCGCGGTCGGCCGGGCGGCTCTTCACGCACAACGAGTTCGTGCTCGTCGCGACCGTGCCGGCCGGGGGTCTTGCCGGGCGTCTTCCCGGGGGTCTTGCCGGGGGGCTCGCGTGAGGGCGGCCGGCGGGGTGCGGGGGCGGCGGGGTGCGGGAGTCCGGGGAGTCCGGTGACCGCGAACGTACCCCTGGGGGCGGGCGAGCGCGCCCGCTCACTGCGCTCCTCGCCGCCGGTCGCCGCGCTGCTGCGCGCCGCGGACCGGCTGCCGCCGCACACCCGGCTGCCGGTCGCGGTCGCGCTGGTGTGCCAGCTGGTGCTGTTCGGGTGGTGGCTGGCCTTCTACCCGGGGCTGATGAGCTTCGACACCGTCACCTACGTCTGGCAGGTGACGACCGGTCACTGGCGCAGCGACCACTCGGTCGTCTACGACGTGCTGGTGTGGCTGTCGCTCCAGCTCACCGGCGGGCTCGGGGCGCTGACGTTCCTGCAGACGGTGGCGCTGGCGGCCTGCCTGGGCTATGTCTGCCACGGGCTGCGCGCGCTGGGCGTACGCGGCCGGTGGGCGGCGCTGGCGCCGCTCGCGGTCGTGGTGGTGCCGTCCACCGGGACCTTCGCGGTCTTCGTGTGGAAGGACAGCGCGTACGCCATCGCCGCCGTGCTGGCCTTCGGGGCGTGTGTGCACCTGGTGCTGCGGCAGCGGGCGGCCGTGCACTGGTGGCTGCTGGCCGCCGGAACGACCGGCCTGTCGCTCTTCCGCAACAACGCCTACCCCGCGGTGATCGTCGCCGGGCTGGTGCTGCTGGTCGCGCTGCCGCGGCGGTACTGGCGCCGGATCGCCGCGGTGACGCTGCTGCCGACGGTGCTGGCGCTCGGCCTGAACTTCGCGGTCTACCCGGCGCTCGGCATCGCCAAGCCGCGCACCAGCTCGTACTACGCCTTCAACTACGCCGACATCGCGGTGGCCTACCACCGGGCGCCGCAGTCCTTCCGCGCCTCGGACCTCGCGGTGATGGCGCGGGTCGCGCCGCTGTCCCACTGGTCCGGGGGCGGCGCGAACTGCGCCTGGGTGGACCCGCTGATGGCCCCGCCGTTCGACCGGCCGGCCGCCGAACGGCTCAACGGCAGGCTGCTGGGCGTGTGGAAGGACGTGCTCAAGAGCCGGCCCGACCTGATGCTGTCGGCCCATCTGTGCCGGGCGCGGATCGGCTGGGCGCTGCCGCACACCACGACCGACATCTACGTGCAGCCGCCGGTCATCCCCGCCGACCGCTTCGGCTATGCCCTGCCCGGCCACCCCATGGCCCACAGCAGGTGGCTGCCCGCGCTGCGGACCGCCGCGCCGTCCCCGACGCTGCACAAGGCGGGCGTGTGGGCGTACACCGCGGCGCGGGCGCCGGAGCTGACCTGGCTGCTGTGGACGGGCTCGCTGTGGAGCTACGCCACGTATCTGATCGTGGCCCGGGTGATGCGGCGCCGGCCGCTGCGGGCGGCGCTGGCGCTGGCCGCGACGACGGCGGGGCTCCAGGTGGCGGTGCTGGTCGCGACGCCGGCCGGGCTGTTCCGCTACATGGCGGCGCCGGTGCTGCTGGGCTTCCTGGCGGTGCCGCTGCTGTCCGCCGCGCACCCCGCCGACCGGCCGCCGGGTGAGCCGGCCGACCGCCGGCCGGCGCGCCGCGGGGCGGCCTCGCGGCGGTCGCAGGCGGCGGCGTGACGCGGGCGCGGGGGCAGGACATGGCCAGTGAGGTGCGCGGCACGGTGGTCGGGCCGCGCGGGGCGGTGCACGACGCCGCCACGGCTCCGCGCCCGCCCCGGGAGGCCGGCGGCGCTTCCCGGCGGGGCCCGGCGTGGCGGCGGTCGTGGCGGCCTGCGTGGCGGCCTGCGCCGTACGCCGTCGTGGGCGGCGGGTTCTGGCTGCTGGTCGCGGTCGTGGCGTGGCACACGCCGATCATGTCGGACTTCGGGCAGCACGCCTCGGCCGTCCAGCGGATCCGCGACAGCCCGCTGCACCCGGCGAACCCGCTGCTGAACGAGCCCGGCACCGGCTCGCCGTACTACTCGCCGTACGTCGTCGCGCTCGGCCTGCTGGCCCGGCTGACCGGCGCCGCCGGGTGGCAGATGGTGCGGTGGGCCGGCCCGCTGAACCTGGCGGTGCTGGTCGCCGGGGTCGGGGTCTACGCCAGGACGCTGAGCGCCCGCCGGCTCGCGCCGGTGTACGCGCTCGCGGCGTTCACGCTGCTGTGGGGGGTGCGGAGCAAGGAGTGGAGCGGCTTTTGCGGGCTGTGGTCGCTGACCCGCGGCGCGTCCTACCCGAGCACCTTCGCGGTGGGCCTGACCTTCCTGCTGTGGGCGTGGACCGACCGGCTCGCCCGGCGTGGCGGCCCGCCGGCGCAGTACGCGGGGCTCGGCGCGGCGGCCGGCGTGCTGCTGCTCGTCCACCCCATCACCGCGCTGGGCGCGGCCGTCGGCATCGCGGCCACCGTCCTCGGACGGCAGCCGGGCCGGTCCCGCGCGGTGCTGCTGCGCTGGGGCCTGGCCTGCGCGACGGGGGTCGCGGTCGCTGCGGTGTGGCCGTACTTCGACGTCTTCTCGCTGGCCGGCGACACCACGGTGGACCATGTGCACCGGCGGCTCTACGCCCACCCGTGGCAGTGGTACGGCCTCGCGCTCGTCGGCGCCCCGGCGCTCGCCCGGCGCCTGCGCGCCCACGCCCGGGACCCGCTGGCCCGGATGTTCGCCGCGTACTGCCTGATCGCCGGCTACGGCTGGCTGAGCGGCCACTACACCTACGGCCGGGTCCTGGGACTGCTGCTCGTGCCGCTCCAGTTCGCCCTCGCCGTGGAGCTGGCCTCGGCGCCGCCGTGGACCCGGCTGCGCCGGGCGCTCGCGGGGCTCTCGGCGGTGGCGCTGGCCTTCGCGCTGGTCGCGCAGGCCGGCGCGGTGGTGCCGCAGCGGCTGCTGCCCGCCGTGACCCCGCACCCCGCGCGCTGGCCGGACTACCGCTGGGTCGCCGACCGCGTCCCGCCCGGCGCGGTCGTCCTGACCGGCGCCTCCGTACCGCAGCACGTCCTGCCCGCGTACGGCCTCTTCCTCGTCGCCCCGACCTGGCCCGACCCCTCCACGCCCGCGGCCGACCGGGCCCGCCGCTGGTCCGACCTCACGACGTACTTCACCCGCGGCACCCCCGACACCACCCGCACCGCCCTGGCCCACCACTACGGCGCGACCTGGCTCCTCCTCCCCCCGGCAACCCGCGCCCCCACCGGCACGGTCCTGATCACCACCTCCCCCACCACCGGCGAACGCCTCTTCCGCCTGCCCTCGCGCTGACCTCGGGGCCGGCCCTCGGGTGGGGCGGCGGCGCGTCCGCACCGCCGCCGCCCCTTGCCGGCCGAGCGGACTAGCGGTGCGTGCGCAGCAGCGTGCGGAAGGTCCGCATCGCCACCGACAGGCTCGCCAGGTCGAACTCCTCGGCGCCCTGGATCTCCTCCAGCGTCGTGCGGGCCCGGCCGACCAGGCCGGAATTCTGCTCCTCCCAGGCGTGGTAGCGCTGCTCGGGTGTCGCCAGGTCGCCGCCGGCGGCGAGCACGTCGGCGGTCAGTGCCGCGTGCGCCGCGAACAGGTCCTCGCGGATCGCCGCCCGGGCCATCGACTGCCAGCGGTCGGACCGCGGCAGCAGGATGATCCGGTCCAGCAGCCGGGTGATGCCCAGCCGGTCGGCGAGGTCGAAGTAGACCTCCGCGACGTCCAGCGGCTCCTTGCCGCTGCGGTGGGCGACCTCCACGATGTCCAGCGTCGGGAAGGCCGACGAGAAGCCGGCGACCCGGGTGGCCAGCTCCTGCGGCACCCCGCCCGCCGTCAGCTCGTCGTGCAGCGACTCGAACCACTCCAGGTCCGCCCCGCGCAGCAGTTTCGGCAGCTGCGACCACACCGCGGCGACCCCGTCGCTGAAGTCGTCGATGGTCTCGGCGATCTGCAGCGGCTGCAGCCGGTTGTTGAGCAGCCAGCGGGTCGCGCGCTCGACCAGCCGCCGCGAGTGCAGCCGGATCCTGGTCTGCAGGTCGGCGGCCACCGTGTTGTCCAGCGCCTCGACATCGTCCCAGATCGCGCTGAGCCCGAAGATCGACCGTGCCGCGGTGTGCGCCCGCACGATCTCCTCGGTCGTCGCGCCGATCTCCTCCCGGAAGCGGTGCAGGAACGTCGTGCCGGCGGTGTTGATCGTGTCGTTGACCAGCAGCGTGGTGATGATCTCGCGGTGCAGCGCGTGGGCGTCGATCTGCGCCGCGAACCGCTCGCGCAGCGGCACGGGGAAGTACGCGTGCAGCAGCCCGCGCAGATAGGGGTCGTCGGGCAGCCCGGTCCTGATCAGCTCCTCGGCGGTGGTGATCTTGGCGTAGGCGAGGATCACCGCCATCTCCGGCTGGCTCAGGCCCTGCCCGGCGCTCAGCCGCTCGCGGATCTGCCGGTCGGTGGGCAGGAACTCCAGCGCCCGGTCCAGGTGGCCGTCCCGCACCAGCCGGCGGATGAACCGCTGGTGGGCCGGCAGCAGGCTGGCGGCCTGCGCCATGCTGTTGCCGAGCGCCACATTCTGCGCGTAGTTGTTGCGCAGCACCAGGTCGCCGACCTCGTGGGTCATCTCGGCGAGCAGCGCGTTGCGCTGCTTGACCGTCAGGTCGCCGTCGGCCACCACGCTGTTGAGCAGGATCTTGATGTTGACCTCGTGGTCGGAGGCGTCCACGCCGGCGCTGTTGTCGATCGCGTCGGTGTTGATCCGGCCGCCGGTGCCCTCCGGTCCGCCGGAGCGGGCGAACTCGATCCGGCCCAGCTGCGTGAAGCCCAGGTTGCCGCCCTCGCCGACGACCTTGACCCGCAACTGCGCGCCGTCGATGCGGATCGCGTCGTTGGCCTTGTCCCCGACGTCCGACTGCGACTCCGTGGACGCCTTGACGTAGGTGCCGATGCCGCCGTTCCACAGCAGGTCCACCGGGGCCTGGAGGATCGCCTTCATCATCTCGGCGGGGGTGACCTTCGCCGGGCCCGGGCCGATGCCCAGGGCCGCCCGCACCTGCGCGCTGACCGGGATCGACTTCGCCGAGCGCGGGTAGATCCCGCCGCCGTGCGAGATCAGCGAGCTGTTGTAGTCGGCCCAGCTGCTGCGCGGCAGCTCGAACAGCCGGCGCCGCTCGGCGTAGGAGGTCGCGGCGTCCGGCGCGGGGTCCAGGAAGATGTGCCGGTGGTCGAAGGCGGCGACCAGCCGGATGTGCTCGGACAGCAGCATGCCGTTGCCGAACACGTCACCGGACATGTCGCCGATGCCGACGACCGTGAAGTCCTCTTCCTGGGTGTTGTGGCCCATATCGCGGAAGTGCCGCTTGACCGACTCCCACGCCCCGGAGGACGTGATGGCCATCTTCTTGTGGTCGTAGCCGACCGAGCCGCCGGAGGCAAAGGCGTCACCGAGCCAGAAGCCGTAGGAGACGGCGACCTCGTTGGCGATGTCGGAGAACGACGCGGTGCCCTTGTCCGCGGCGACCACCAGGTAGGTGTCGTCACCGTCGTGCCGCACCACGTCGGCCGGCGGCACGACGTCCCCGCCCACCAGGTTGTCGGTGATGTCCAGCAGCCCGGAGATGAAGGTCTTGTAGCAGGCGATGCCCTCGGCGAGCCATGCGTCCCGGTCCGCGGCCGGGTCGGGCAGCCGCTTGCCGACGAAGCCGCCCTTGGCGCCGACCGGCACGATCACCGTGTTCTTCACCATCTGCGCCTTGACCAGGCCCAGCACCTCGGTGCGGAAGTCCTCCCGGCGGTCGGACCAGCGCAGGCCGCCGCGGGCGACCTTGCCGAACCGCAGGTGCACGCCCTCCACCCGCGGGGAGTACACCCAGATCTCGTACGCCGGCCGCGGCGCCGGCAGTTCGGGGATCGCCTGCGGGTCGAACTTCATCGACAGGTAGCGGTGCGGCTGCCCGTCGTCGGAGCGCTGGAAGTAGTTGGTGCGCAGCGTCGCCTTGATCAGGCTGAGGAAGGACCGCAGGATGCGGTCCTCGTCGAGGCTGGCGACCTGGTCCAGCGCGCCGTCCAGCTCCTCCAGGATGCCGTCGGTCAGCTCGCTGCCGGCCCGCTGGTGGTCGGGCGAGAGCCGGGCCTGGAAGAGGTTGACCAGCAGCCGGGTGGTGTGGACGTTGGTGCGGAGGGTGTCCTCCATGTAGTCCTGGCTGAAGGTCGAGCCGGCCTGCCGCAGGTACTTGGCGTAGGCGCGCAGCACCATCGCCTGCCGCCAGTCCAGGCCGGCCCGCAGCACCAGGGAGTTGAAGCCGTCGTTCTCCGCGCGGTCGGTCCACGTCGCGGCGAACGCCTCCTGGAAACGCTCCCGCGCGTCGTCGCCCAGGTCTCCCAGCGCCGGGTCCAGGCGCAGCCCGAAGTCGTAGACCCACACCCGCGCGTCGTCGGAGCGGCGCAGCTCGTAGGGGCGCTCGTCGACCACCTCGACGCCGAGCCGCTGGAGCACCGGCAGCACCGCCGACAGCGACACCGGCGCGCCCGTGCGGTAGATCTTGAACCGCCGCTCCTCGGGCGCGGCGCCCACCGGCTCGTAGAGGCTGAGGGTGAAGTCGTCCTCCCCCAGGTGCTCGAAGTGCTGGAGGTCGGCGACGGCGACCCGGGGCGGGAAGTCGGCGCGGTAGCCGTCGGGGAAGGCGTGCCCGTAGCGGCGCAGCAGCTCGGCGGCGCGCTCCTCGCCGCACTCGGCGGTCAGCGCCTCGGCGAACCCGTCGGCCCAGGACCGGGTGGCCTCCGACAGCCGGCTCTCGATGCGCTCGACATCGGCGTCGGTCAGCTCCCGCAGCGAGTCGCCGGGGTCGATCCGGATCACGAAGTGCAGCCGGGAGAGCACCGACTCGGTGTTCCAGGCGGTGAAGTCGACGCTGCGCCCGCCCAGTTCCTCCTGGAGGATGTTGGTCAGCCGCAGCCGCACGGCGGTGGTGTAGCGGTCCCGCGGCAGGTAGACCAGCGCGGAGAAGTAGCGTCCGTACTCGTCCTGCCGCAGGAACAGCCGCAGTTTGCGGCGCTCTTGGAGGTAGAGCACGCTGGTGGCGATGGACCGCAGCTCGTCGGCGGGGGTCTGGAACAGCTCGTCGCGCGGGTAGGTCTCCAGGATCTGCAGCAGGTCGCGCCCGTCGTGGGACTCGGCGGAGAAGCCGGCGCCGGCCAGCACCTCCTCGACCTTGCGGCGCACCACCGGGACCCGGCGTACCGACTCGGTGTAGGCGGCCGACGAGAACAGCCCGAGGAAGCGCCGCTCACCGGTCACATTGCCGTCCGCGTCGAACTTCTTCACCCCGACGTAGTCCAGATACGACGGCCGGTGCACCGTGGAGCGGCTGTTGGCCTTGGTCAGGATGAGCAGCTTGTGCTCCCTGGCCTTGGCCCGCGCGTCGGCCGGCAGCCGGCTGAACGCCGGGGAGTTGGGGTGGCCGGGGTGACCGGGGTGGGTGCTGTCGGCCTGCGGGTGCTGCGGGTCGGAGCGCAGGATGCCCAGGCCCGTGCCGGGGACGGCGGCCAGCACGTCCTCGGTCCCGCCGTCCTCGGTGGTCTCGGTGATGAGCTCGTACTCGCGGTAGCCGAGGTAGGTGAAGTGGTCGCCGTCGAGCCAGCGCAGCAGCTCCAGCGCCTCGCCGATCTCCTGCTCGGGCAGCGGCGGCGGGCTCGCGGCCAGCTCGTCGGCGATGGACTGCGCGGCCTGCCGCATCTTGGCCCAGTCCTCGACGGACTCCCGTACGTCGGACAGCACCCGGCGCAGATCGGCGGTGATCTCCTTCAGATCGGCCCGGTCGGTCTCCCGGTCGATCTCGACATGGATCCAGGACTCCACCAGCGCGTCGTGCGGCAGGTCCTTGCCGTCGGCCTGCGGGTCGCCGGTCAGGACCTCCAGCAGCTTGCCCGTCAGGTCCCGGCGGACGGTGAACTGCGGGTGGACCACGACGTGGATCGCCCGGTTGGCCTGCGTCAGGGCGTTGGTCACCGAGTCGACGAGGAAGGGCATGTCGTCGGTGACGACCTCCACGACGGTGTGGCTGCACTGCCAGCCGCTCTCCTCGACCGTCGGGGTGTGCACCCGCACGTTCGCGGTGCCCTGCGGGCGTACCTCGGCGAGGCGGTAGTGGGACAGCGCCGCACCGAAGATGTCGTCCGGATCGCGGTCGACCACGTCCTCGGGTGCACTGTGCAGGTAGTAGCGCTGGAGGAACGCGGTCGTGGCCTCAGCGTCGAGACCCTGACCCGGCAGTCTCCCCTTCTGGCTGTGCTCACCGACCCGCGCCGCCTGTTCCAGCCGCTCAGCCTTGGTTTCGTCCAGCTTGGTCTGCATCTCTTCTGACTCCTGTCGCGCGCCATTGCGTGACGTCGGTGGATGGCACGACGTACCGCGACGCGGGGTTTCCGCTACGGGACGACGCTATGCCGGATGCCGGGTCCGGTGTGCCGATCGGCACGGACCGGCCCCGGGGAAACGGATCATCAAAGATCACGCCGTCCAGGCTATCGCCCTGTCCGGGGCCCCTGTCAGGCGACGCCTTCGTACAAATGCGCCCTCGGTCTTTGGCCCCTGTGGACAGAAACCGGCCCGGACACCGCCGCGACCAGCGGTGATCCGCCTGCCCTGCCGTCAGGCCGCTATTCGCTCAGCTTGCTCGACCGCTTCGGCGAGGCTGTCGACCACCGGCACCCCCGCGGTCTCCAGGGCCGCCTTGCTGTGCGATCCCCCGGTGTAGAGCACGGCGTGGGCGCCGACGTGGGCGGCGGCTGCCGCGTCGTCCAGCGCGTCGCCGATCACCACGACCCGGCGGGGGTCGAGGGCGCCGAGCGCGCGCAGGTGGTGCAGCATCTGCTCGGACTTGCCCGCGGTGGAGGAGCCGGTGCGGCCGTCGACCCGCAGGAAGTGGTCGCTGATGCCGTGCGAGGCGACGATCGGCAGCAGCTGCGCGTGCGGCGCGAGCGAGCACAGCGACTGGGTGAGCCCGGCCGCGCGCCGGGCGGCCAGCAGCTCGGCGGCGCCCTCGGCGAGCCCGCAGGTCTCGGCCAGCGTCCAGTAGTGGCGGTGGAAGGAGGCATCCATGACCTCCCACTCCGCGTCCGAGGGCAGCCGGCCGATGAGCCGCTCGTAGAACCTGGGCACGGGCACGCAGTACAGCTCGCGGTAGCGGTCGAGGGTGATCGGGGGCAGTCCGAGTTCGGCGAAGGAGGCGTTGGTGGCCTCGATCACCGCGTCGATGTCGTGGAAGAGGGTTCCGTTCCAGTCCCACACGAGATGCGTGCTCATGGGAAAAACCGTACTCGCGTGAACCGCGACCCCGTCTCGCGACCTGTGGATAACTTTGACCGCGGTCGGATGATCGGACGGATACGCACATACGAATGAGAGGCCGAACGAAGGACCGACCTGTCACCCGATCAGGTTGGGGATCTCCTGGGTGGCGTACCAGAGCAGTTCATGGTCCTCGGCGCCGTCCACGGTGAACTGCGCGTCGTCGTCCCCGGCGTCCGCCGCCCCCAGGGCGTCCGCCGCCGCGGCCACGTCGGGCTCGGCGTCGTCCGCGTCGAGGTGGACGGCCGCGGCGTCCGACAGCGGCACCGGCCGGGAGAGCCGCACCTCGCCGAGCGCCGCCGGGTCCAGCCCGCGGTCGGGGTCAAAGCGCACGGCGTTGTCGGGCACGTCCACCGCGATGACGGCCCGCCGGCGCGGCACGTCCGGGTGCACGGCCAACAGCCGCAAGGACGCCTGGGCGGCCCTGGTCAGCGCCGCGTACTCCAGTTCCTCTATGTCGTCCGAGACGTACCACTCGCGCAGGCTCGGCGTCACGGCGTAGGCGTCGATCGGCGCCGGCCCCACGTCACCCGCCTTGTACGCCTCGGCCAGTCCAGTGAGAGTCGTCGGAATATAGACGCGCATGGCGTGAAGCATACGTGCGCAACCATCCTCACAGGTGAATTCCGCGGCGTATTCGAACAGCCCCTGCCGGGTTTGCCTCGCCACACTGGCGGCCCCTAGAACCGGACTACCAGCCGGTAACGATCTTGGGAGCCACCGCCGTGCAGCCACCGCACCAGCCCGCCGCGTCCACCCCCGACCCCGCGCCCGGGCCCACACCCGCACCCGCACGTAGGCCCACCCCGACCAGGAAGCCCGCCGCCGTACCGCAGCGCCGCCCCGCCGGAGGCGCCGGAGCCGCACCGCCCACCCGCCGGGACGGCCGCAGGCCCGCGGGCCGCCCACCGGCCGGGCGCGTACCGTCAGGGGCGCCGCGACCGCAGTCGGCGCACGCCTGGTTCGCCGGCCGCCTGCTGGACGTCCTGACCGGGCGGCAGCCGCTGACGACGCTCGCGGGCAAGGTCAGGGACGAGGCGTACCAGCAGCTGTGGGAGCTGCACACCCGGCGGTCGGACTGGCGCCCGCGCGGCAACCGGGGCCGTACCCCTTTCGTCTACCGCGTCTACCCCTTCCGGGCGTCCGCCGGGGCGCTGGAGGTGTGCGCGGTGGTGTGCCTGGACCACGACGTCTTCCGGGCGCTGGCCTTCCGGCTGGAGGCCGGCGGGCCGCACGCCACCTCCGGCTACGGGCCCGAGCGCTGGCACTGCACGGCCGTGGAGGCCGCATGACGCGGCCGGGGGGCCGGACCGCTGCCGCGCGGTCCGGCCCCCGGCCGGTGTGCCCTGCCGCCGCGCACCGGCGGCGGCGCTGCCTACTTCTTGCGGCGCCGCCCGCCCTTGGCGGCCTTGCGCCGCTCGGCGCGCGTCGAGCCGTCCTCGGCCGCGGCCGGCGCGGCGTCGGCCGGGGCGCCCGCGAACTCGCCCTCGACGACCCCGCCCTCGCCGTCCACCGACGGCGCGGAGAAGTGCAGCCGGTCGGCCCGCTTGGGGGCGTCCAGGCCCTTGGCGCGGATCTCCGGGCGCTCCTTGACCAGCGACGGCACCGCGTCCTCGACCTCGGCCTCGGCGGCCACCGGGACCTCCTCGACCTGCTGCTCGACCTGGACCTCCAGGTTGAACAGGTAGCCGACGGACTCCTCCTTGATGCCGTCCATCATGGCGGTGAACATGTCGAAGCCCTCGCGCTGGTACTCCACCAGCGGGTCGCGCTGCGCCATGGCCCGCAGGCCGATGCCCTCCTGGAGGTAGTCCATCTCGTACAGGTGCTCGCGCCACTTGCGGTCCAGCACCGACAGGACCACGCGCCGCTCCAGCTCGCGCATGATCTCCTCGCCGAGCTGCTTCTCCCGCTCGGCGTACTGCTCGTGGATGTCCTCCTTGACGGCCTCCGCGATGAACTCGGCGGTGAGCCCGGCGCGGTCGCCGGCCTCCTCCTCCAGCTCGTCGACGGTGACCTTCACCGGGTAGAGCTGCTTGAACGCGCCCCAGAGCCGGTCCAGGTCCCAGTCCTCGGCGAAGCCCTCGCGCGTCTCGGCGTCGATGTAGGCGTCGATCGTGTCGTCCATGAAGTGCTGCACCTGCTCGTGCAGGTCCTCGCCCTCCAGGACGCGGCGGCGCTCGCCGTAGATGACCTCGCGCTGCCGGTTGAGGACCTCGTCGTACTTCAGGACGTTCTTGCGGATCTCGAAGTTCTGCTGCTCGACCTGCGACTGGGCCGACGCGATCGCGCGGGTGACCATCTTGTTCTCGATCGGCACGTCGTCGGGCACATTGGCCATGGACATCACGCGCTCGACCATCTGCGCCTTGAACAGCCGCATCAGGTCGTCGCCGAGCGAGAGGTAGAACCGGGACTCGCCCGGGTCGCCCTGCCGGCCGGAACGGCCGCGCAGCTGGTTGTCGATCCGCCGCGACTCGTGCCGCTCGGTGCCCAGCACGTACAGCCCGCCGAGGTCCTTGACCTCTTCGTGCTCGGCCTTGACGGCCTCCTCGGCGCGCTCCAGGGCCGCCGGGAGGGCCGCGGCCCACTCCTCGACGTGCTCGACCGGGTCCAGGCCGCGCTGCCGCAGCTCGGCCTCGGCGAGGTCGTCGGGGTTGCCGCCGAGCTTGATGTCGGTGCCGCGGCCGGCCATGTTGGTGGCGACGGTGACCGCGCCCTTGCGGCCGGCCTGCGCGACGATCGACGCCTCACGGTCGTGCTGCTTGGCGTTGAGCACCTCGTGCGGCACACCGCGCTTGGACAGCTGCGCCGACAGGTACTCCGACTTCTCCACCGACACGGTGCCGACCAGCACCGGCTGGCCCTTCTCGTGCTTCTCCACGATGTCCTCGACGACGGCCGCGAACTTCGCTTCCTCGGTGCGGTAGATCAGGTCCGGGCGGTCCAGCCGGGCCACCGCGCGGTGCGTCGGGATCGGCACCACGCCGAGCTTGTAGATCTGGTGGAACTCGGCGGCCTCGGTCATGGCCGTACCGGTCATGCCGGACAGCTTGTCGTACAGCCGGAAGAAGTTCTGCAGGGTGATCGTGGCGAGCGTCTGGTTCTCGTCCTTGATGTCGACGCCCTCCTTCGCCTCGATGGCCTGGTGCATGCCCTCGTTGTAGCGGCGGCCGGCGAGGATACGGCCGGTGTGCTCGTCGACGATCATGACCTCGCCGTCGATGACGACGTAGTCCTTGTCGTTCTTGTAGAGCTCCTTGGCCTTGATGGCGTTGTTCAGATAACCGACGAGCGGGGTGTTGACCGACTCGTAGAGGTTGTCGATGCCCAGCCAGTCCTCGACCTTGGCGACACCCGACTCGTGGATGGCGACGGTGCGCTTCTTCTCGTCGACGTCGTAGTCGCCGGTCTCCTCCTTGCCGATGCCGCCGGCCTCGCCGCGGTCCAGCCGGCGCACCAGGCGCGCGAAGTCGCTGTACCACTTGGTGGCCTGGTCGGCGGGGCCGGAGATGATCAGCGGGGTACGGGCCTCGTCCACCAGGATCGAGTCGACCTCGTCGACGATGGCGAAGTTGTGGCCGCGCTGGACCAGTTCGTCCTTCGACCAGGCCATGTTGTCCCGGAGGTAGTCGAAGCCGAACTCGTTGTTGGTGCCGTAGGTGATGTCGCAGGCGTACTGCACCCGGCGCTCGGCGGGCGACTGGTTGGCCAGGATGCAGCCGACCTCCAGGCCGAGGAAGCGGTGCACCCGGCCCATCCACTCCGAGTCGCGCTCGGCGAGGTAGTCGTTGACGGTGATCAGGTGCACGCCCTTGCCGGACAGCGCGTTCAGGTACGCGGGCAGGGTGCCGACCAGCGTCTTGCCCTCGCCGGTGCGCATCTCGGCGACGTACCCCAGGTGCAGGGCGGCGCCACCCATCAACTGCACGTCGTAGTGCCGCTGGCCCAGAACGCGCCGGGCCGCTTCGCGTACGGTCGCGAACGCCTCGGGAAGCAGGTCGTCCAGGCTCTCGCCGTTCTCGTACCGCTCTTTGTACTCGTCGGTGAGCGCCCGCAGCTCGGCATCGGAAAGGTTCTCGAAGTCCTCTTCGATGGAATTGACCTGGTCCGCGATGCGGTGCAGCTTGCGCAGGATCTTGCCTTCGCCTGCACGCATGATCTTGGTGATGACGGACACGTAGGCTGGCTCCTTGCCGGTCGGGCCTGGCGCGGTTGCCGCGCGCGGCACAGCGGGGTTTGTCTGCCGGGCCCTGCTGCAACGGCCATCGTAAGCGAGGAGACCAGCGGGCCGGGAGGCCCGGCGGCGGCAAAACGGTTTTCCGGGGCTCCTGAGGCCCGCGATACTCGGCCGGAGGTCCTTCGACCCCGGAATTTCCCCTCGTGGAAAGGTGCGCCACTCCATGGAGCCCGTGACGCTGACGACCGAGCGACTGCTGCTGCGCCCGCTGGCACCCCGCGACGTGGACGCCGTCCATGCCGCGTGCCAGGACCCGGAGATCCCGCGCTGGACCAGCGTACCCGCTCCGTACACACGCGAGCACGCAGTGGAGTTCGTGGAGCGGATCTCCCCGCAGGGGTGGCGCGAGGACAGCCTGTACAACTTCGGCGTCTTCACCCGCGACGGCGGCGCGCTCGTCAGCTCCATGGGACTGGTCCGGCTCGGGCAGCTGGCCGCGCCGACGCGGCAGGCGGAGCTGGGCTACTGGACGGTCAAGGAGCAGCGCGGCAGGGGCTACACCGCCGAGGCGGGCCTCGCGGTGTGCCGCTGGGCCTTCGAGCAGCTCGGCGTGGAGCGGCTGGAGTGGTACGCCGAGGCCGGCAACGAGGGGTCGCGGGCGGTCGCGCGGAAGATCGGCTTCGTGATGGAGGGGACGGTACGCGCCAAGGTCGTGCACAACGGCACGCGCCGCGACGCCTGGTCCGGCTCGCTGCTGCCCGGCGACCTCGGCCTCGGGCAGGCCGCCCCCTATCTGCCGTACGACCCCGCGCGGGCGGCGGCCTGAGCGGGTCGTACGGCCCGGTGGACGGTGGAGTCCGCGCAGGTCAGGGGTGATTGTCAGTGGCGGGTTCTAGCCTTGCCGCCATGACAGTGCTGCCACCGCCCCAGCTCTCCCTCTCCGCCGACGAGGCCCGCAGGATCGCGCTGCGCGCCCAGGGGTTCGTCGGCGCCCCCGACCGGCGGGCCGGCGTCCGCGGAGTGCTGCGCGCGCTGGGCGCGGTGCAGCTGGACACCATCTCGGTGCTCGCCCGCTCGCACGAGCTGATCCCTTACGCGCGGCTCGGCGCGGTCGGCCGGCAGGCGGTGGAGCAGGCGTACTGGTCGGACGGCCACTCCTTCGAGTACTGGTCGCACGCCGCGTGCATCCTGCCCGTCGAGGAGTGGCCGCACTTCGCCTTCCGCCGCCGGGCGCGGCGGGCGCGCGGCCACCGCTGGCACGTGCTGGCCGACGCCGAGCGGTCGTGCGCCGCGGTCCTGGACCGGCTGAAGGCGGACGGGCCGCTGACGTCCACGGAGCTGGGCGGCGCGAAGAACGGCGGCCCGTGGTGGGACTGGTCGGAGACGAAGATCGCCGTGGAGTGGCTGCTGGACACCGGCGAGGTCGTGTGCACCACCCGGCGCGGCTGGAAGCGGGTCTACAACCTGGCCGAGCGCGCCGTCCCCGGCGAGCTGCTGCACGACGACCTCGACGACACCGAGTGCATCCGGCGGCTCGTCGCGCAGGCCGGGGCCGCGATGGGGGTGGCGACCCGGGCGGACCTCGCGGACTACCACCGACTCAAGGGCGAGGAGGTCGCCGCGGTCATCGACGACACGGGCCTGGTGCCGGTCGAGGTCGAGGGCTGGGGCAAGCCCGCGTGGGCCGATCCGGCGGCGCTGGCCGCCCCGGTGCGCGGCCGGCACCGTACGACCCTGCTGTCGCCGTTCGACTCGCTGGTGTGGGACCGGCCGCGCACCGAGCGGATCTTCGGCTTCACCCACCGGCTGGAGGCGTACACCCCCAAGGCCAAGCGGGTGCACGGCTACTTCGCGATGCCGCTGCTGGCCGGCGGGCGGTTGGTGGGCCGGGTCGACCCGGCGCGGGAGGGCAGGACGCTGATCGCCCGGCAGGTGACGCTGGACGGGCCGAAGGCGGTGCAGCCCGCGGCCGACGCCCTCGCCGAGGCGGCGGGCTGGGTGGGCTGCGTCGAGGCCCGGGTGGAGCGGGTGGTGCCGGAGACGCTGCGCGAGGCGCTGGTCGGCGCCGTCAAGCTCACCCACGACCGCCGCTGACCGGCCGGCCGCCGTACGGGCCCGCCCGGTCCGGGGCGGGCCCTGCGCGCACGGGTCAGCGGATCTCCAGGATCTTCTCCCGCATCGCGTAGACCACGGCCTCCATCCGGGAGTGCAGCTGCAGCTTCTCCAGGATGTTGCGCACATGGTTCTTCACGGTGTTCTCGCTGATGAAGAGCTCCTTGGCGATGTCGCGGTTGTTCAGCCCGGTCGCCACCAGCTTGAGCACCTCCAGCTCCCGGTCGGTGAGCCTGGGGGCCGGCAGCAGCCGCCGCTCGTCGGTGCGCTGGATCATCGACTTGAACTCGGTGAGCAGCTTGGACGCCATCGACGGGCTGATCTGCGACTGCCCGTCGGCGACCGCGCGGATCGCGGTGGCGACCTCGTCGGTGGAGATCTCCTTGAGCAGGTAGCCGGTCGCGCCGGCCTTGATCGCCTCGTAGAGGTCGGCTTCCTCGTCGCTTATCGTCAGCATGATGATCTTGGCGCTGGGGGCCACCTCCTTGATCGAGGTGCATGCCTCGATGCCGCCGCGGCGCGGCATCCGCACATCCATCAGCACGATGTCGGGCAGCAGGTCGGCGGCCTTCTCCACCGCCTCCGCGCCGTCCCCGGCCTCGCCGACGACCTGGATGTCCTCCTCCTGCGCGAGCACGATCTCCAGCCCGCGGCGGAACAACGCGTGGTCGTCGACCACCAGCACCCGGATCGGCTCGTCGGGCTCCGGTCCGTCACCGGGGTCGCGGTCGCCCTCGCCGGCGGCCCGGTGCGCGAAGTCCGGCATCTGATCCTCCCCCTCAGACCGCAGTTCGCCACTGCTGGTCCAGCATTGCACGTCCCGGCGCGGCGGTGCCCCCGGGACGAACCCGGGGGCACCGCCGCGCCGGCCTTACCGTCTTGCCGCCGCGTCACGGCGTCACGGCGCGTCAGGCAGCCGCGTCAGCGGTGCAGTCCGCCGCCGGCGCCCGCCGGGGCCTGCGCCACCGCCGCGTCGGAGTTGAGATGGATGACGCCGTAGTCGTAGCCGTGCCTGCGGTAGACCACGCTCGGCTGCTTGGTGTCGATGTCGACGAACAGGTAGAAGTCGTGCCCGACGAGCTCCATCTCGTACAGCGCCTGGTCCAGCGCCATCGGGGCCGCGGCGTGGGTCTTCTCCCGGACCACCAGGGGCCCGTCGCCGCGCACTTCGAGCGTGCCCACCCGCTTGGTCGGCACCCCCTCCGGCTCGGACGGACCGCCCACCAGCTCACCGTCCCCGTTGAGGTGCGCTGCTCCCGACACCACGTCGGGCACCTCCGCGGCGGGGATCCGGCCCGCTCCGCGGCGCGTGTGGCGCTTGCTCGCGGCCTTGCGCAGCCGCGCCTCCAGCTTCGTCACCGCCACGTCCAGCGCGGCATACGGGTCGGCCGCGGCGGCTTCCGCGCGCACCACCGGCCCCCGGGAGTTGAGCGTGATCTCCACTCGGTCGGAACGATCCGCCTGCCGCGGGTTGAGCTCCTTGGACACCTCGACGTCGAGGCTGATCACCTTGCCGTCGAGCTTCTGGATCTTGTCAAGCTTCTCGGCCACGTGCTTCCGGAACCGCTCGGGCACCTCGGTCTTGCGGCCCTTGACGACGATGTCCACGCAGAACTCCGTTCCCGGACCGCGCCGACACCTCGGCCGCGGTCCCTTTCGCCAAACCGGCCCGGGACCAGTCCCGTCCGGCACTGCGTAGGCTGCCGCTCCGCCTCCCCGGCCGACCGGGGACCGCGAAGCTGCGGCTTTCACCTCCTCCTGCCCCACGAGGAAGATCATCACCCGTGGCGCTGTCTTCCCTCTACCCCGAACATAGTCCCGGAGTGCAGAAGTCGGCATCCTCAGCGACTTGATACCTCCATTCGGGTGAATGCCCACCGCTGTCACCTGCGAGGACACTCGTCGGGGTGGATTCAGCGGGCCTCGGGTCCCGCCACCACCGCCGCCCCTTTCACCCTCCCTCCCGCCGCCCTGACCGCATGTGCGGCCACGCTCAGTGACGTCCCGGTGGTCATCAGGTCGTCCACCAGCACCACCGGCGCCGCCGCGAGCAGCGCCGCCGCGCCGCCCACCGCCTCCACCGCGCCCGACAGGTTCGCGAGCCTGCCCGGCGCGTCGAGCCGCGACTGGTCGGCGACCAGCCGCCGGTGCCGCAGCACGGCCGCCGACCGGGCCGCGACGCCCTGCCCGCGCAGCGCCGCCGCCGCGGCACGGGCCATCCGCGCGGTCGCGTCATGGCCCCGCCGGGCCACTGCCCGCCGCGCCGAGGGCACTGGCACCAGCAGCAGGCTCCCGGCGCCGCCCAGCGCCGTCACAGCCCCGGCAAGGGCCATTCCCAGCGGCCGGGCCAGCCCCAGCGCGCCCCGCTCCTTGTGCGCCAGGAGCACGGCCCGCACCTCGTCCCCATACCGCCCGGCGGCGTAGACCGGTGGCAGTCCGGGCGGCTCGGTCGCCGGGCGCACCCGCCGCGCCGAGGCCGGCCCGCCCAGCAGCCCCCGGCACCGCGCGCACAGCTCCGTCCGGGGCAGGCCGCAGCCCGCGCAGTCCACCGGCAGCACCAGCCCGGTGATCTCCTGCCACCAACCCCGCATGCCTCCACTGTGGCGGTCGCGGGCGGGGCGCTGCCAGTCACTCGTTCGAGGCTGTGGATAACCCCGCAGCGGTGGCGAGGCCGCAGGTCCGGGGCGGCCCGCGGTCGGCCCGGGGCCCTGGCGGGGGCGGTCAGCCGGGGTAGACGGGGCTGTCGCCCTTCGGAGTGACCTTCTTCCAGTTCGAGTCGTCCGGCAGCCAGTAGACGCTGCCGTTGTAGGAGGCCAGCAGCGGGTTCGTCGGGTCCTCGGAGGCCGCCACCGACACCGCCTCGCCGATGCTCTCCAGCGCGGGGGCCGCGGAGCCGTCGGTGTTGACGTACTGGATCTGCTGCCCGCCGCCGCCCTGGTCGCTGCCGAGCACCACCAGCCGGCTCGCGCCCGCCCACGACACCGAGCCGACGCTCTCGCCCGCCGGCGTCAGGTCGCGCAGGCCGTGCACGGCGAACTCCGGCCGCGCGGCGGTTCCGGCCCGGTCGATCAAGCCCAGCTTGAGCCGGTCGATGCCGCCCTCGGCCACCACCAGCGCGATCCGCACCCCGTCGGAGGACACCCGCAGCGACTCGATCCGCCCGTCCAGCTCGGGCACGGTCACCTGGGCGGGCTGCCCGGTGCCGTCCGGCAGCACGTACAGCCGGGAGACCGCCGGATTGCGGTCGGCGACCCACAGATCGCCGAAGCCGTCCCAACTCGGCGCGCTCAGGCCATTCTTGGGGTCCTGCGCAGCGCTGGTGAGCGGCGCCGCCTCCGCCGTCCCGGCACCGGACAACGGGGCCACGACCAGCTGCCGCCCGTCGGTCTTCACGCCGGCGGCCATCCCTCCGTCGCGCCGCACGGCCACCGACCTCAGGTCGGCCTTGGCCGCGCCGAACGGCCCGGGCACCGGATGGGCCGTGGTGCCGCCCGGCGTGAGCTGCATCAGCTGGTGCTGGTCGGAGCCGATGTAGTACTCCCCGGCTGAGGAGCCGGAAAGGCCGCCGCTCGTGTACTCCTGCGCGTCGTCGGCGTTCAGCGCGCAGGCAGGCGACCCGTCGGCCCGCACCAGGTTCACCGCCAGTAGCTTGGCCGACGCCTGGCTCTGGGCGGTGGCGAAGACCTGCGCCGCCAGCCGCCGGCAGCGGTCGCCGGTGAGCGCGTCCGCGCTCTTGTTCAGCTGCACCCGCACATGCTGCGAGTCCTCCATGGTCACGGCCGACGCGGCACTCCCGGCAAGACCGATTCCGGGAGGCGCGGCCGACGTGACCACCGGCGCCAGCCATGCCGACGGCCCCTCCAACAGCGCCTGCAACGCGCTGGCCAGCGCGTCCGGCTGCTGCTGGCGCAGGTACACCGGGTCGGCGACCAGTGCCTCCTGCCGGGCGCCCGAGCGGCGCTCGTCCGCACCGGCCCGGGCGAAGTAGTACATGTTCACCGAGTGGTATATGCGCCGGAAGTCCGCCGCGGTCAGGATCAGTCCGGGCGGCAGGTCGGAGATCCGCCACTCGGTGCCCTGCTTGACCAGGCCGATGTTGATGTCGAAACTGCCGGGCGCGGGAGTGTAGGCATGCCGGGCGTCCACCGACGCCGCCTTGGCTCCCGACAGCGCGACCTGGGTGCGGACCGCCTTGGGATCGAGGTCGAGATCCGCCTTGCTCGTCGGGCCGCCGGAGAGCACGGTGATGCCGGCCAGCGGGTCCCAGCTCTTCTGCAGGCCGGTCGCCAGGTACTTCTTGGCGGTGGCGAAGTTGGCCTCACCGCTGGTGGTGGCCTCCAGGAAGCCGTTGACGATCTCCGAGGGGCTGTCGCCCGGGTGCGGGGGGATGCCGAAGACCTGCACCTGCGTGTCGCCGTCCGCCTGCTGGCCGTTGTCGACCTTGCGGACCTCCCCGGAGCTGGGCATCGAGGCGCAGCCGGCCAGCAGCAGCACGGCGCACGCGCCCAGCGTCCCGCCCCTGACCATCCGGCCCTTCCGGCCCGTCCGGCCCCCCATGCCTGCCATCAGACGTCTTCCTCCCGCACGGCTTCCTTGCGCTCGACCACCCGCGACCCGCTGCCCGGCAGCGCGGCCGGATCGGCCGTCGGCGGCCGGGCCGGCGCGGCACTGGGCATCGGCGGTATCAGCGGCGGCCGGCGCGGCCCCGCGTCCCTGCTGTGCCCGTCACCGGCAGCCCCTGCCCGCGGTACGGGCACGGTCCCCGACCCGCGCGCCCCCTTGGCCCCGGACGCGGCGCGGGCGCGGTTGCGGCGCGAGTCCTCCGGCTCCAGCGGGATCGGTGACCCGCGCAGGCTCTCGCCGGCGGTCCGCGGCAGCGTCATACGGAACTGCGAGCCGCCACCCGGCTCACCCCATGCCTGGAGCCAGCCGCCGTGCAGCCGGGCGTCCTCCACCGCGATCGACAGGCCGAGGCCGGTGCCGCCCGTGGTGCGCGCCCGCGCCGGGTCGGCGCGCCAGAACCGGTTGAACACCCGGGTCGCCTCGCCGGGCTTGAGCCCGACGCCGTAGTCGCGCACCGCGACCGCGACCGCGCCGTCCGCCGTCGCCAGGTGCACCACCACGTCACGGCCGTCGCCGTGCTCGATCGCGTTGACCACCAGATTGCGCAGCACCCGCTCGACCCGGCGCGGATCGGCCTCGGCGATCACCGGCTGGGCGTCGCCGCGGATCAGCACATTGCTGCCCTTGCGCTCGGCCAGCGGCTCCGCGGCGTCCACCACCCGCCGTACGACGTCGCGCAGGTCTATCGGCTCGGCCGCCAGCTCCGCCGCGCCCGCGTCGAACCTGCTGATCTCCAGCAGGTCCGACAGCAGCGACTCGAAGCGGTCCAGCTGGTTCTGCAGCAGCTCGGCCGACCGGGCCGTCACCGGGTCGAAGTCCTCGCGCGCGTCATGGATGACGTCCGCCGCCATCCGCACCGTCGTCAGCGGCGTGCGCAGCTCGTGCGACACGTCGGAGACGAAACGCCGCTGCATCCGCGACAGGTCCTCCAACTGCTGGATCTTGACCTGCAGACTCTGCGCCATCTTGTTGAACGACTCACCGAGCCGCGCGATGTCGTCCTCGCCGGTGACCTGCATACGCTCCTGGAGCCGGCCCGACGCGAGCCGCTCGGCGATCCCGGCCGCCATCCGCACCGGCGTGACCACCTGGCGCGTCACCAGCCACGCGATGGCGCCGAGCAGCACCACCACGAATATCCCGGCCGTCGCCAAAGTGCCCTTGACCAGTCCGAGAGTCTTCTCCTCCTGGTCGAAGGGGAAGACGTAGT
The DNA here is from genome assembly GCF_012034175.1 of Actinacidiphila epipremni. Lineage (GTDB taxonomy): Bacteria > Actinomycetota > Actinomycetes > Streptomycetales > Streptomycetaceae > Actinacidiphila > Actinacidiphila epipremni. The sequence goes on along the minus strand of NZ_JAATEJ010000001.1, from coordinate 4,261 downwards.
AGAGCTGGTACGCATTGCCGTTCGGGTCCGTCAGCCGCTTGCCGACCGCGAGCGCGTCACGCGGCGGGGCGTTGTCGGTGTGGAGCTTGGTGTACTGCTTGAGGGCGCCGACATGCGTCTCCAGGGCGTCGCTGAGCGCCTTGGAGATGGTCGTCGCGGGCTCCCCGTGGGCCGACGTGCGGGGCCCGTGCGGATTGTCGTCGCCGCTGCCGAGCGTGCTCGACGACTCGGCTCCGGGGCTGAGCGTGAAGACCCAGAAGACGTCCTTGCCGCCGCTGCTGAGCTGGTTGACCAGATCGGTCAGCCAGCCGCCCGACTGGGTCGGCTGCGTGGCGTCCGGCCCGTCCTGGCTCCCCTGCGCCTGCCCGGACTGGACCGCCATCTGCTGGGCGATGGAGAACCCGCTGCCGGCCTGCTTCTCCGACGCCTTCTCCTTGGCGTCCAGCAGCCCGTTGCGCACCTGGCCGATCACGACGAAGCCGAGCAGCAGGACCACGCCGACCGACATCAGCAGCGTGAAGGCGACCACCCGGAGCTGGAGATTGCGCCGCCACAGCCGGGACGCCGGCTGCAGGGGCCGCCGTGCCCAGCGCACGCACGACCGGATGACCGGCACGAGGCCCCGCAACGGGTCCCCGAGCCGGCTCTCCAGCCGCCCGCGCTCGTACGACGCGAACATCTCAGCCCGGCCCCGCCTTGTAACCGACACCGCGGACGGTCACGACGATCTCCGGGCGCTCCGGGTCCTGCTCGACCTTGGAGCGCAGCCGCTGCACATGCACGTTCACCAGGCGGGTGTCCGCCGCGTGGCGGTAACCCCACACCTGCTCCAGCAGCACCTCACGGGTGAAGACCTGCCAGGGCTTGCGGGCGAGCGCGACCAGCAGGTCGAACTCCAGCGGCGTGAGCGCGATCGGCTGCCCGTCGCGCTTGACGGAGTGGCCCGCCACGTCGATCACCAGATCGCCGATCGTCAGCTGCTCCGGCGTCGGCTCCTCGGCCCTGCGCAGCCGGGCCCTGACCCGCGCCACCAGCTCCTTGGGCTTGAACGGCTTGATGACGTAGTCATCGGCACCGGACTCCAGCCCGACCACCACGTCCACGGTGTCGCTCTTGGCCGTGAGCATCACGATCGGGACACCGGACTCCGCCCGGATCTGCCGGCACACGTCGATGCCGTCCCGACCCGGCAGCATCAGGTCGAGCAGCACGAGATCCGGCTTGGCCTCCCGGAAAGCAGCCAGCGCCTTGTCGCCGTCAGCACAGAACGACGGCTCGAAACCCTCTCCACGCAGCACGATGCCGAGCATCTCTGACAGCGCGGTGTCGTCGTCGACGACCAGGACACGTCCCTTCATACCGACCATCATCCCATTTGCATATCGATATTGGTGACCTTTGGTGACCAAGGTCACGGTATGCGACCATTGTCCCCGGTTCGTACCTGGTTGCGCTGCCCCCCATTGCAGCCTGTGGATAACGAACGGCCCGCTCCGCGATCAACGATGCGCGGAGCGTCACCGAGTGGACTGCTGTACACACACCGACGCGAGACTGTCGGCCGTCACGGGTGACGCCACGCCGTACTCGGTGACGATCGCGGTGATCAGTTCGGGCGGTGTGACATCGAAAGCCGGATTATAGGCCCGAGCGCCCAGTGGTGACGGCGCCAGATCCGTCACCTCGCTCCCCGGGCGCTGCTCCACCTCGATCCCGGCCCCGTCCGGCGTCGCCGGATCGACCGTCGTCGACGGCGCCACCACCACGAACGGCACATGGTGATAGCGGGCGAGCACCGCCAGCGGGTAACTCCCCACCTTGTTCGCCGTCGAACCGTCCGCGGCGATCCGGTCCGCCCCGACCAGCACCGCGTCCACCTTCCCCGCCGCGAAGAGCGACCCCGCCGCGTTGTCCGCGAGCAGCGTGTACGGCATCCCCGCGCGCGCCGCCTCGTACGCCGTCAGGCGCGAGCCCTGGAGCAGCGGACGCGTCTCGTCCACCCACAGCCGCCGCAGCTGCCCGGAGCCATGCAGCGCGAACGCCACGCCCAGCGCCGTCCCGTTGCCGCCGGACACCAGGGCGCCGGTGTTGCAGTGCGTCAGGAGACGGTAGCTGCCGCCGGGCGCCAGCTCCGCGAGCAGCTGCACGCCGTGCCGCGCCATGGCCGCGCTCGCCGCCGCGTCCTCGGCGTGCAGGGCCCGTGCCTCGGCAAGCGCCGCAGCCGCGGCACCGCCCGGCTCCGCGGCACGGTAGGCGGCCAGCGCCCGCCGCACCCCGTAGCCCAGATTCACCGCCGTGGGGCGCGCGTGTGCCAGCAGATCCGCCGCGTCCTCCACGTCGTAGCCCCGCGCAGCCGCCAGGGCGACGCCGTACGCGCCCGCCAGCCCCAGCAGCGGAGCCCCGCGCACGGCGAGCGAGCGTATCGCCGCGACCAGCGCCGGAACGTCCGTACAGGCCAGCTCGACCTCCTCCCGCGGCAGCCGCGTCTGGTCGAGGAGCACCAGGACCGGGCCGTCCGGCGGCTCCTCCCACCGCAGCGCGGGAACGGCGGCCTGACCGGTTTGCACGAGGTGATCATCCATCCGTCCAGTCTGCCCTGCCCCGCCCGACCAGCGGCAGCCCGTGACACGATGGCGCGAGTAGCAGCAGAGCACACGCAGCACACAGGACATACGAAAGGGCAGCCTCCGATGACCAACACTCCGGGCTGGGCAACGCCCGGATCCTCCGGCTCCCCGGAACCGGGCAGCGGCGACAGCCCCGACAGCACGCCCCCCGCGGCGGACACCGACGCCTCCGCCACCGCCTCCGGCGACAACGCGGGCAGCGACGCGGGCAGCAGCCCCACGCCGCCGCCCGGCGGTGCGTGGTCGCAGCGGCAGCCCCCGCCCGGGCCATGGCACCAGGCGTCCCCGCCCGCCGCGCCCACCCCGGAGCAGCCGGCCGCGCCGACCGCGCCGACGACGGCGGAACCGGACCAGGCCCCCCAGGCCCCGCACCCGCCCGCCGGCGGCTGGGGCCGGCAGTGGGCCCCGCCGCCGCCCCCGCAGCAGGGCGGCGGCCCGCGCTGGGGCCCGAGCGCCCCGTACGGCGCGCCGGCGCCCGGTTACGGCCCCGGTCCGTCCGCACCGCAGCCCGGCGTCGTCCCGCTGCGTCCCCTGGACGTCGGGCAGATCCTCAGCGGCGCCTTCGCCACCCTGCGGCTGCACTGGCGCACCGCTGTGGCGCTGTCGTTCGGCGTCGCGCTGGTCACCGAGACCGTCAACGCGATCGTCAGCGGATTCCTCATCGACGACTCCGGCATCGACGACCTCAACCGCGAGTCCGACCCGAGCGTGAGCGACATCCTCCACGCGCTCGGCAGCAGCGCCGCGGCGTCCCTGCTCGTGCTCGTCACCAGCCTGATCGGCATCGTCCTCGCCTCCGGCCTGCTGACCGTGCTCATCAGCCGCGCCGTCCTCGGCCGCCCCGCCCCGCTGCGGGACGCCTGGCGCGACGTCCGCCCCCGGCTGGCCCGCCTCGGCGGACTCGCGGTGCTGCTCCCGTTCGGGCTGCTCGCGATCGTCGCGGTCCCCGCGCTCCCCGGTGTGCTGATCGCCCTGGCCGGCGGCGAGTCCGCCGGCGCCTCGCTCGCCTCCCTCGGCGTGCTGGTGGGGACGGTCGTGGCCGTATGGCAGTGGAACCTCTGGAGCCTGGCGGCGCCGGCCCTGATGCTCGAGAAGCAGGGCGTCAAGGAGGCGGTGAAGCGCTCGACGAAGCTCGTCATGGGCTCGTGGTGGCGCGTCCTCGGCGTGCAGCTGCTCGCCCTGCTCGTCACTGCTTTCGCGTCCGTCGTCATCGAGCTGCCGTTCTCGGCGATCGCCGACGGCGTCGGCAACGGAGGCGGCGGGCTCTTCTCCGGAACCCATGCCGACTGGCCCACGGTCATCATTTCGGGCATCGGCGCCGTCATCGCCTCCACCCTGACCCTGCCGGTCAGCGCGGGCGCCGTCTCCCTGCTGTACATCGACCAGCGTATCCGCCGCGAAGCCCTCGACCTGGACCTCGCCCGCGCGGCGAAGGTCCCCGGATACACGACGGCCACCCCGGCCGACATCCGCTGAGGGCGGCCTTCTCCCGCTCCCTTTTCCCCTTTCCCCGTCTCCTGTACGCCCGGGTGGGATGTGCAGGAGACGGGGAAGCGTGCGGGAGAAGGTGAGCCGGGCAACGCAAAAGAGCCCTGGCTCCGAGATTTCTCCCGGAGCCAGGGCTCCCAATATTT